>JBDSXJ010000001.1:0-124163 GCA_039926185.1 Bryobacteraceae bacterium
TGGGACAGGCTTCAGCCTGTCGGCTGCGAGCCCACCAAGGCCCCTTTTTCCGCAACCTCCGAAAGGATGTCCTTTAAGAACCAAGGCTCATGCCGCATAGAGGAGCTTGGCGTCTTTGAGAACCTGCGGTAGTACCCACGGCTTCAGCCCACGCTTGGTGACCAAATCGACCTTATGCCCGATCAGAGCTTCCAATTCTTCGACAAGCAACTCAAACCTGACAACACCAATCCGTGCTCCAGGCTCAAATTCGACGAAAATGTCGATATCGCTTTCAGGCTTCATCTCGCCGCGAGCCGCCGAACCAAAAAGACTGAGCTCCTTGACACCGTAGCGGCGACACACTTCGGCAAGCACCGCCCCTTCCAGCTGAGTGTTCCCGAGTGTGAGTGTCTGGCTCATGGGTCCCATTTCGATCACGACCTAGTATTTGTGCGCTGCATCGAGCACGCGGATACCGAGAGCGGGATTCCCCTCTGGGGACGATCTTGATGTTCTTCTCACCTCAGTCCCATTCTCGCGAAAACATCGCTCTGGCCAAATTCGGGAAGGTCCCCTCAAAAGCTACCGTGAGCGCGCGAATAAGTTCGAAGAACGCGATGTCGCTTTTTCGAATCTCGTCCGAAATCGCGCGCAGATCAGCGAGCGTAAATCTTTCGCTCCAGAAACCCAACTCTCGACGATGCCGCGCGCCAGACCATCCCTCCACTCGCTCCGAACTAACAGATACGATGCGCCAACGCGAGCCAAATCTTTCCCCCTCAACTTCGTTAAGTTTCACTTGTGGCGTGAAACTGGCGTGCAGCACACCATTCCTTAGCTCGTACGCCGCCTTCATCGTTTTGACAGTTTTTTTCATCGATGGCTGCCAAACTGTGGTCCAATTTGGTTCTGCGGCGAGACTGGTATCGAGTTCCTTCTCAAAGAGGTCAGCGATTTCAGAGAACCTCTTGCCTACTATTTTCGCCTTCCCAATCTCCTTGTCCCCGCGACCGAGCAAGTCGCTCGCAAAGAGGCAAAGCGTGCTCTCCATCGCCGACGCCCTTACAGCGATCAATCCGACCGCCTTCAAGAACTCGTCATCCTCCTCTATGCTATCGCCGAAAGATGGGGATTTAGACATGGAGATTTAGCGTCCGGCCCTGCAGCGAGACATCGTTACGGAATCGCCGGAGCCTCCAACAAAATCGGCGGCTTCCTCCCACTCACTGGATTCACGTAGTGATACGACGGCTCCGCCACCTGCGGGAACGCGTATTGCTCGGTGCGCTCCGGCAAGTCGGGCGGAAATCGCTCGGCCACCGTCGGCTGCTTCGCCTTCGCATTCGCGGCCGGGGTCGCCACCGGAGCCGCGCGCGGCGGAGCTACCTTCGCCCACCCGTCCTTCGCCGTCGCGCTGAAGGCGTGCTGCAAATCTTTTTCGTAGAACTTCCATTCGCCGTCTTCGAGCACCGCTCGGTTCTCATACGTGCCGCCGATCCACGAACCCGACGATCCGTTCGCCGAGCCGCCCATCTGGAACAAGCGCAGGCGCGACCGAGCCACGCGGCCATCTTCGGAGATGTGCGTCACCGGCTGCACCAGTTGATGAATCGTGTAGAACGTCGCTCCGCGGCCGCTGTTCGGATAGCGAAGATGCAGCGCCGTGCGAGCGCGCTCGCGCCCCAGGTAAATGCCAACGCTCGATAGATCGAAGACGCCCTTCGTCGCCATGCTGTCGGCGACCGCGTCCCACGCGGATTCGTCGAGGTAATAGCCGTACGCGCTATTGAGATTCTCCGATGCGTCGACACCGATGGAGCGCGCAAGCCCACGCTCCGCCGCATCCAGCGACGCGTCAGCATCCGCAACCGGGATCACCTTCATTGGGCCGACGAAAAGTCCAGAGATTAGAAGCCTTTCCTTCGGATAGCGAGGTGCCTTGAGGGTCACGGGGTTGGGATAGTGGAACGCAGGAAAGGAGAAGTCTGCCAGCCCTTGTTTCGCCCAGCCTTGATCGAACGGAGTGACCAGCCGCCTATAGTAGTTCACCGCTTGCAGCTTCCACACGCCGCCCTCTTTCACGAAGCGGTTCTCATACGTGCCCAGCTCCCAGCGCGCGAATTCGTTGATCAGCCCGATCTGCGCCAGCTCCGTGCTGCGAGCCATCGCCGTCTTTCCATCCGGTGCCACCGAGGCGACTGTGCCAAGCATAATGTGGTCGAACAGTTCTCCATAACGAATCGCAGGCGCTCCATACAGCGCTTCGAGGCTCGCCCGCACATCGGCCTTGCCGTTCCACGTGCCGCCCTTCACGAAAAGATCGGCGACGTCGTCAAAATGTTTGCGGTCCATGTAGTAGCCGTACATGTGCTGCAGATTCTGCACCGCCGCTTCGTCTTCCAAGTGTTTCACGTGAGACATCAACTGCGCCAGGCTCTGCTTCGTCGCAGCGCTCGGAACCAGCGCGGAAGGAGGAATCGTCAACCCGACATGCGCCGCTTCAAAGTGATACGGAATATCCCACTTCGGCGGAGCCTTCTGCCCCGGCTCGCTGAACGCCCCGCGATACTGTTCGTGAAACCCGATGCTCGCGATCTTCCACACGCCATTTTCGAGCGCGTATTTGTTTTCGTAAATCCCCCCAGCCCACGTCGCCGTCGCGTTCGGCTGCCCCGCGTTCTGCCCCAGCATCGCGAGCTCATGCCAAGTCCCCAACGCGGTCTTGCCATCGGAACCCAGGTTGATGATCGGCTGCATCAGCAGATGCGTATTCAGCTGCCCCTTCGCCAGCCCCGGCTCCGAGCGACCAGCCTTCTGCATCAGGTGTTGCACGATCGCCGCTTTCCCGCTGACCTTCGTGCCAGCGAAATCCGCAGTAACATTGGCCGAAAGCAGATCCGCGATGTCGCTCCACAGCCCGTTATCGAGATAGCCGTGATAACTAATCTGCAGGCGCTTCACGGCTCGAATAGACTCCGCGCGCTCCACACCGACTGCAAGTTTGTCGAGTCGGGATTGCCCGAAGGCGCTGGCAGCTAGAAGAAGGAGAGCGAAGAAGGTCGAGAAACGCATCGACGGAAGTATATCAAGCTCCCGTGGCCAGCACCGCGCCCCAATGGAATCCCGCGCCAAACCCGCAGAACACAATCGGACCTGAAGCAGGCGTTCCTTCCGCCCACTCCGACGCAGCAATCAACATCGACGCGGAGGACGTATTACCGTAGCGAGCGATGTTACTGAAGAACTTCTCCCGATCCACTTCCAGCGTCTTCGCAACGCGCGTCAGCAAATTCAAATTGGCCTGATGCACCAGGAACGCGCCGACCTGCGAAGCCGCAAGCTGATTGCGCTCTAGCAACTCCTGCATCACTGCAGGCATCTTGCGCGACGCATGCAGAATCACGTTAAGCCCGTTCATCCGCAGCGTGCCATCGAACACAAGATCTCCGCGATACTGCCCATCGCTATGCAACACCGCGTCGACCAATTTCCACGGACCCGGCCTCGTCGAAATCAGCGCAGCCCCCGCGCCATCGCCGAAGAGGATCGCGGTGTTCGGATCATCCCCGATCAGCCCCGACATCTTCTCGCTCGCGACCACCAGAATGTC
Source organism: Bryobacteraceae bacterium (assembly GCA_039926185.1). Classification (GTDB taxonomy): domain Bacteria; phylum Acidobacteriota; class Terriglobia; order Bryobacterales; family Bryobacteraceae; genus Palsa-187. The sequence continues at coordinate 3,593 of JBDSXJ010000001.1, forward strand.
CCCGTGCGCTTCCGTCAGCCGCATTGCGAGCGCCAAAGCGAACACGCTCCCCGCGCTCGCCACCGGGACATCGATCGCGGGCGTGCTCTCCAGCCCCAGCCGGTGCGCAACTTCCGCCGCAGGCCCCGGAAAACCGACCGCACCACTCCCACTCGAAACAATCAGCAGCCCAATCGTAGCCGGCGTCCGTCGCAAGCAATCCTGCGCCGCGAGCACCGCCATGTCGGCCACGCTTTCCCCGTCCGCCGCATACCGCCGCTCGCGAATTCCGGAGGCAGTTTCGATCCACTCCTCGGTCTTCCCCAGCCGCGCAGCCAACTCCGCATTGCCCACGATCCGTTCCGGCAGATACCGCCCAAAGCCGTGGAGGTAGGCGCTCATCGGCCTTCGAGGTAGGTTTCGATGCGAGCGATGGAATCGAACTTGCGCGGGTTTAAATCCGCGTCCGGCACCTTGATCGAGAACGCCTTCTCAATCGCGCTCACCAAATCCGGCAAGGCGAACGAATCGAGCAGACCACTTTCAAATAAGGACTCATCCAAATCCTGCGGCGCAGGCTTTCCGGAGACTTCCTGAATCAACAAACGCAGCTTTTCGGTACGGGAATCGGGCACGTTTCCAGTCTGACATTTTTGGACTTCCGATTGCACTCTTTCGCGCAGATGCCATCGATACACACCGAACAATTCGGCGAACTCCACTACGACGAAGCCTCCGCTCTACTCTTCCCGCGCGGCTTGCCCGGCTTTGAACAGAGCCGCCGCTTCGTACTTCTAGACAATCCCGACTTCGCTCCCGTAGTTCACTTGCAGAGTCTGGAAACAGGCAACTTATGCTTTCTCGCGCTCCCCGTTCGAAGCGTGGATCCGGATTACGAAACGATACTGAGTGAAGAAGACCGCGAGGCGCTCGGGCTCGCGGATGCCGATCAACCCACAGTCGACTTAGCGTTGCTTTCGGCGGCGCAAGACGGCAGCCTCAGCGCCAATCTTTTGGCGCCCGTCGTCATCCACTTGGCAAAGCAGCGCGGCGTGCAGGCCGTACGCTTCGATTCGCGCTACTCGCATAAGGAGCCGCTATGCTCGTAATCCGCCGCCGAGTGGGCGAGACCTTAGTGATCGGAGCCGACATTGAAGTAGAAGTGCTGGAATCCGGCGGCTCGCAAGTGAAGCTGGGAATCCGCGCACCGCGGGCCATTGGAGTAGTACGCAAAGAGATTCGTACGGTGGGCGAACAGAATCAAGCCGCAGCCCAACTCGTAAAACAATTCAAGAACCCCCGCCCCAAACCGATAAGGCCCGTGTAAGAAACACGGGAAAGGATTCCCGGCCAACACATCTAAGGAGAGAAAACAGTGGCATTTGCAATCAATACCAACGTCGCCTCGTTGCAAGCTCAGAATAGCTTGCGCGTCACAGGCGACCTGCAGTCGAAGACGATTAACCGGGTGACATCGGGCTTGCGCATCGTAGCTTCAGGCGATGACGCGGCGGGCTTGGCGATCGCCAACACCTACCGTTCGGACGGCGCCGTTCTGGCGCAGGGCGTCCGCAATGCCAATGACGGCCTCAGCCAGTTGCAAACGGCGGATGGCGGCATCAACAACATTTCGCAGCTGCTCGATCGAGCTCGCACCCTGGCGACGCAGTCGGCGTCCGGCGCTTTCACTGGCGACCGCAGCGTGTTGAACTCGGAATTCCAGAGCGTCGTCACAGAAATCGACCGGCAAGCCCAGGCGGTTGGCCTGAACACCGGCGGTCAGTTTGCGAAGGCGCTTAGCGTGTTCATCGGTGGCGGCCAGTCCTCGAACGGCATCAGCGCGACGACCAACGGTTCCGTGTCTCTCGACTTGAGCCGGTCGACGGTCGATTCGGCCAGCTTGGGCTTGAAGGGCGTGCAGGCGACCGGCGTTGCGGGTACCGACATCGGTTCCGGCTCACCATCCACCAGCTTGTCGGCGTTGCTCGCGAACAGCACCAACACGGCGTCGGCAGCCACCCCTGGCTTCACCACATTCGTCGTGAAGGGACCGGGCTTTGACGGTAACGGCGTCACGCTGAGCGTCAATACCGCGAACCTGGGCGGGACGAGCGATCTGGCGGCCAAGGTCAACGCGGCCATTTCCGCGGCGGCGAACGGCGGCACGCAGGAAGCCACGGCGCTGAAGAACGCCAACGTCCTGGCCTCGATCAACACGGATTCCAACGGCAAGCAGCAGTTGGTCTTCAAGAGTTCCACCACCGCGTTCCAGGTCCAGGCGGGCGACCGTTTGGCCAACGCTCTCCTGGGCAACTTCGAGCGCAATGCGTCAGTCACCGCCAGTGACACCGCCGCCTATGCGGACACCAGCGTCAACAACACGTTGTCCTTCAAGATCGACGGTGGTTCCACGATCAGCGTCAGCACGATCACCTCTTCGGTCGGCACCTCCAAGGGCCAGATCGTCAAGGACCTCAATGCGGATGCGACCTTCGGCGCCGCCGCGACTGCTTCGCTGAATGGCAATCAGATCGTCATCAAGAGCAAGGGCAACAGCGCGACCTCGTCGGTGGAAGTTGTGTCGACGGCGCTCGGCACCGCAGTGGGGTTGACGGCAGGCACCACCTCGGCGGCCTCGGCCTCGACCGGTGCGGCACTCAACGTACAGAACCAGGGCGTCGGCACGCTCAACGCGCGCGCCAACATCATCGGCACGGACACCAACGCGACGCGCAGCGTCACCAGCACCACCAACAAGGTCAAGGTGACAGTGAACGGCACAGCCGCGACCCTGACACTGACCCAGGGGACCACGCTGACCAAGGGCCAGCTTGTTTCCGACATCAACACGCAGATCGCCGCCAGCGGCGTCACAGGTTTGGTGACGGCCAAGCTGAAGGACAACCAAGTGGTCTTCGAGGCCACCAAGCAAGGCCAGACCCTGTCGCTGGACACGATCGCCAATGACGCCTACACGGCGCTCGGCATCACGGCCGACACCAGTTCCACCAGCCACAAGGCGATTGCCTCCGATACCATCACGTTGCGCTTCTCCGGCAGCGGCCTCACCAGCCCGGTGGATATCTCGTTGAACACGCTGACAGCGGGCACCACAACAACGGCCGATGTCCTGGCGGATCTGCAAACGAAGATCTCCAATTCGAGCGATCTTAACGGGGCTGGCATCACGTTGACCACCTCGTCGGTGGGCAACAATCTGGTCTTCACCTCGAGCAAGGGCGAGCAATTCCAGGTAACGGCGACCGGGGATAGCGAAAACGTCCTCGGGTTGGGCAGCTTCCTTTCGGGTGCCAACAGCGCGGTGGACTACACCACGATCACCGCGGGAAGCGCGTATTCGACAAGCGGCGCAGGGGGTACTGCGTCGTTTGAAGTCTCGTTGAACGGCGAGGCGTCGAGCTCGAATACGTTCTCGGCGAATCTATCTGGCGGCGACGCGGCGGCGGCGACGCGCACCAGCACGGTGGTGTACACCTCCGGCGTAGTCGACCTCACGGGCGGCGCCAACCTGGTGCTGCGCGTCAACGGCGGGTCCAACATCACTGTGGCTTTGGGCGCCAGCGCCACAACCTCCATCGCGGGTATCCTGGGCGCGATCAACTCGGCTTCCACGACGGCGGGCTATGGCAACATCGCCAGCTTGAACGGTTCCGGGAACCTGGTGCTGACCTCGAATACGAAGGGTTCCAACAGCAGCGTCGAAGTGGTCAACGTCGCCGGTGGTTCCGACGCCGAAACCTTGACGGCTTTGGGCCTGGGCGCCGGTGGTCTGGTTTCGAACGGCACCAACGCCACCGAGGCCAACGTCATTCAGCAGCTCAACGATTCGATCGCGGCGGATGCGGAGTTGGTCAAAGCGGGTCTGAAGGCGACCGATGACGGAGGCAAGATTGTTCTCTCCTCCAGCAACGGCACCTATTTCCGGCTGAACGCCTCTGGCGCGGGCGATGCGGGCTTCACACACTCAGGCGCAACCTTCGCCGGTAATACGCAGGGTGCGGCTCCGGCGACCTCGCACTATTTCGATTCGCAGGGTGCCGACGCCAGCACAACTCTGGCCTACAGCGATCGCCTCTACGGTAGCGACGACCAGACCATCTCGATCTCGGCCAACGATGCCAACGGGGTAAAGCACGCCTTGTCCGTCAATTTGCAGAACGACACGACGGCGCGGAGCCAATCCATCTATCAGGCGCTGCACAGCATTAACAGCGCTTTGCAGCAATCCAACGACTCGACTCTGAACCGTGTTGTCGCGGTGAAGGAGGAATCGGGCGGCGTGCAGTCGATCCGCTTCCTAAGCACCGTTCGCGGCTTCCAGGTAACGGTGGGCTCGGATCCCAACGGCACCGGCATCACGCCGCCGACCGGCAATCAGAGCACCGCGACCACCGTGGGCACGGGTGCCAACGCCGACATCGGCGACGTCGCCAGCGCGCAATCGGCTGTGGCGGCTCTCGCCGATGCGGTCAGCTTGCTGGGTAAGGCCCAAGCCGTCGTCGGCCGCGGTCAGAACCAGTTCGCGTTCGCCATCAACCTGGCGCAATCCCAGCTCACCAATCTGGCTGCCGCCGAATCCCGTATCCGCGACGCGGATCTGGCCGCCGAATCGGCCAACCTGACCAAGTCGCAGATTCTGCTCCAGGCCGGTATCGCGGCTCTGGCCCAGGCCAACTCCGCTCCGCAGCAGGTGCTGTCCCTGTTGAGAGGATAAGGTCCCGTTGAAGGAACTCGGGCCACGCGGGCGATCCAATGGGTCGTTCGCGTGGCCCGTAGTGTTTTTGGGAGACGTTTAGCCAGCCAGGTCCACATAGGACGGAGGCTCACCACTCGGGAAAGTGGCCATTTGCAACTGCTTGAGGCGGGCGACTTCGAGTCCCGTGTCGCGGATCAATTGCCGCAGCAGTTCCATCGTCAGTTCGCCCGCCGCATGGACGCCGGGCGTGGGGGATTCGCCGGAGGCGAGCGCCGATGATCGGGCGGCAAGCGCCTTGGCCAACGCATCGAGATCCCCGATTCGGGTGGCCTCCAGCGCGGCGGCGCTCGCTTCTTCAAGTGTCATGGAGGTGAGGTTAGCCCTGCTGCTTGCCGTAGAGCACAACGCTGAGACCCTGCAAGCTGGCCTTGACCACGCTCTGTTGGCTCTCGAGGGCCGCGAGCAACGAATCGGCCTGCTGGAGTTTTAGCGCCAAGCCCCTTTGCATGACCGTGACGCGATCGGTGAGAATGCGGAGCTGTTTCTGAATCGCCGAGTCCACCCGGTCCAGACCGTCCTGCTCCAACTTGATCAAGCCACCGATCGGGTTGCTGAACTGGCGCAGCCCGGAGGCAAAAGCCCCGAGGCCCGTGCTGGAGTTATCCAGGAACGCGAACCCGTCGGAGAGTTGCTCGCTGGTGAACCCGTTGAGCGCCTTGGGGTCGAACGACATTGTGCCCTTACTATCGAAGGTAATGCCGAGTTCGGCCAGGCTCTTGATCGAACCGCTGCTGGCACGGTGCGACGCAAGTTGCCGCAACTGACCGCTGAGCTGGGTGACCAATGGATTGCCGCTGAGCAGACCAGCAGCCGAGCCGGTCTGCGCGTTGAGCTGCCCTCGCAGCGCATTGAAGCCCTGGGCAAAATTGGACAACGCCGAGGACAAGGCGTTCGAATCGCTGGCTAGCGTCAGTTTCACCGCGGTATTCGATGTGGCCTGCACCGTGAACGTCAGACCGGGGACCACGCTGTTGACCAGATTCCGCGACTGGGTCACCTGAATCCCGTTGAGGTGAAACACCAGATTGGAACCCTGATTGGTCGCGGTGAGCAGATTCGTGTTGGCCCCGGTTGGGTCATCGCGTAACTCCAGCGCTTTTTGGCCCGTTGCGTTGGCGGAAATCGAAATGTAGTTGCCATCGCCGGTGGTCAAGATGGATGCCGTAACGCCGGCGCCCAGAGCATTGATCTTGTCGCGCAATCCGACCAGCGAATTGTTGGCCAGCGTGAAATCGAAATTGTCACCGCCTACGACGAGCCGGAACGCTCCTGTGGTGCCAACCGGCGTCGAGGCCGAATCGGCGTAGCTGATCGAGCTGCGTTCGGAAGCCGCCGAGGCGATCGACGTCACGGAGTTGATCGTGTAGACACCCGCCGAAGTTGCCCCGGAGCTGCTCGCGGTCACCACCGAGGAGTCGGAACTGGACGCGGACAAAGCCCGGTTCTGCGCCGTCTGGCCCAGCGACTCCAGACTGTCGGCCAATCCGCTGACCGCCGCCGACAGCCCGCTGAGCAAAGACTTTTGCTGCAACGCATCGCCATCGCGATTTTGCAATGCCTGGATGGGCAACTGCGCGATCTTTACCGCGCGATCCATGATCGACTGGAGATCGGACGAAAACTGGCTGACTCCAGTCACTGTTAACGGACTAATGCTCATACCCTGCCTCGTCCCACTTATCGGCGTGTGGCCGGTAGGCTTGAGGCAGGATTGATCCGATTATTCGAGTGACGCGGGACCTTTAATATGATTCACGTCCTGATTGTTCTCCTGGCAGATGTACTCCATGAGTTCTTCGCCCGGACGCAGGGTGGCTTGGAACTTGATGGTGAAGGGTTTGGAGTAGGCACCGGGATCGGTGATGGTCGTCTCGATGGTGAGGTTGCCGTAGTCGGTACGGGTGTACTTTTCGACGGTGGTCATCAATTCGGTGTGCGGGGTTCCGCGGAAGTCGAACCAGAACTTATCGTTATAACCCTTGGTCTCAACGGTCATGACGTTGCCCTCGATTTTTCCGATGGAGTAGCCGAACCAGGTGGGATCGAGATCCTCTTCCTTGGGGAACTTGCGGCCATCCATGAAGATCTGGCGGTAGGTATGGATGTTGCCTTCAAAGAGGAAGAAGACATGGGTGGGAGTTTGGACGATGCGCCACGGATAGGGCGCGATGCGCGGCACGCCGGTGGGCAGGCAGTTGGCTTCCGGATCGTCCTGGGACTGGCGCTTGTCCATCATGGCTTTGGCGGCGGGCAGCAAGGGGAGCGTTTGGCCAGGAGCCAAGCCCTGGGCGATATCGCCGACGGGGCCGCCGCCTTGCCAGATGCCGGAAAAATCGGTCTTGCCGTCGACGGTTTTGGGAATCGGACCGGGAGGGCCACCTTTGGCTTTCGCTTTGGCCTTCAGGGTGTCTGCGTTCTGGCTACCGCCGGCCGGGGCGGTGGGATCGCCTTTGGCTTTTCCGGCAGGGGCCTGGGAATCGGCCGGCATCTGAATGAGGAGCAGGGCTGCTAGCAGCGCACCCGCGGGCGCGATCAGGTTCAGGAATCGCTTGTTCATGCTTATTTACCGTCTCCGCCCGAGGAACCAGCGAACACGCGCTTGCCGCTGGCCAGGGTCACGGCGCGGGCGTTGGCCATGTTGGCTCCGTCCTTCGCGGCGGCACCTTCGACGGTGACGCTGTCACCCTCTTTGAGAGCGGTGCGCGTCCAGCCGGCGCGCTTCAACACGTTGGGGCTGGCAAGTTCCAAGTTCCAATTGGTGACCTTGCCATTAGCATCCTTCACGTCGACATAGAAGCGAGCGTGGGGATTGGTCCACTCGACTTTGGTGACCGTACCTTTCAGGGTGACGGGCTTGTTTGCATCGTATTCGGCTGCAAACGAATGATGTGCCGCCATGGGCACGACCGCGGCGAGTAAACCCGCAGCCACGGCAAAGATCGCTAACCTAGTTTTCATCGACAACCTCCAAAGATATTCGAGCGAAACAATTCGAAACGAGTCTAGCATGTGTGATTTCCGGCATCCAGCCTCGTGGGGGAAGGTAGTGCGCTAAATGTTGGTTGACGGCTAGCAAAGCACCTTCATCTTGCCAGGGTTGCAGATTACGACATACTGCACATCCTCCTTGTCGCCGATTCTAAGGAGGTGATACTTCCTACGTTTAACAGCGTTCTTTAGGATGGACTCGCCTTTAGGTATCTTATTGACGTTTTCGGCACGCCGCCTGACTATCCCACGTCTCTGCACCGTTTTTGCGCTGAAGAGTTTATTAATCCAGTTGGGGTCATGGTTGTTGGGCATAGATTTAGATTCTTACAAAAGCAAGGCCCGGATTGCTTCCGGGCCCTTCTGGTGGCGAATGCGATAGGGCCGTCTCATGCAGCCTCCAATAGATCGCGCCCGCTCCACTGGTGGTCCGCGATCCCCGCAGCCATAGCCGGGGCCACGCGCAGAGACTTGTGGATGCGCCCGAAGTTGTACCAGCAATAGAACAGCGCCGCCGCAGCCCAGTGGTTCTCCCACTTCTTGCTGAAGGCGTTCGTGAGCCGCGTGAATCGTAATTTTCGGTTTCCGGGTTGCAGACATCCCAGCACATTGAGATGCTTACAATCTTTGAAAAACTGATGGCCGAATAGACCACCTAACTTTTCTCTTGATACCGTCAACCAACATTTAGCGCACTCCCTGGGGGAACACTCGTGGATGCCGGGGCTATCATAGAGGGAATCTGGAGGCGCGTGTGTATGAAGTTCCATTTGGCGGCGATTTGCGTTTTGTTGGCGGCGGTGCCGATGGCGGCGCATCATTCGTTTGCGGCGGAGTATGACGCGAATGCGAAGGTCGAGTTCGACGGCGTCGTCACCAAGGTTGAATGGACCAACCCGCACGCGCACTACTATGTGGACGTTACGGGGCCGGACGGCAAGGTCGCGAACTGGAACATGGAATTGGCGAGTCCCAATATGTTGAATCGCAATGGGTGGACTCGTAAGACGCTGCAGGAAGGGCTGAAGATTCACGTTACGGGGTCGCGCGCGAAGGACGGGAGCACGACGGGGGCGACGAGCACGATCCGGCTGCCGGATGGAAAGATGTTGACGATGACCGGCGTACAGCAGGGCAAGCAATGAAGCGGTGGATTGTTTCTTTGCTGCTGGTGGTGGCGTCGCTGTGGGCACAGGGGCCGACGGGCGGTACGGGGAAAGGCAAGGGCAAGGCTGCTCCGGCACCGAAGCTGGCGGATGGGACGCCGGATCTTTCGGGCGTGTGGACCGGGTTCGGCAGCAACGCGGGCGACATCACGAAGGGGTTGAAGGCGGGCGAGGAAGTTTCGATGCTGCCGTGGGCGGCGGAGAAGATGAAGACGCTGAAGTCGCAGGACGATCCGCAGGCGAACTGCCTGCCGAGCGGCGTACCGCGCGGCAATCCGTATCCGTGGCGCTTTGTGCGTGAAGGCGACCACATCTTCGTGCTCTACGAAGGGAACATTCATAGCTTCCGGCAGATTTTTATGGGCGGCAAACATCCTGAAGATCCTGATCCGCTGTGGTGGGGGCATTCGATTGGCAAGTGGGAAGGCAACACGCTGGTGGTGGATACAGTCGGGTACAACGATAAGTTCTGGCTGGATTATTTGGGGCATCCGCACACGGAGAAGATGCACACGATTGAGCGGTACACGCGGACGGACATGAACACGCTGAACATTGAAGTGACGATTGACGATCCGGGGGCGTACACGAAGCCGTTTACGACGCAGGGTCGGGCGAGGTTGATGCCGGGGGAAGAGTTGATGGAGTATGTTTGCCAGGAGAACAACATCGACTTGATTCACGTGAACGCGCCGGCGCAGTTGCCGTAGGATCCGCTCCCTTACGGTCGCGGTTCAGTCCGGAGGGCTGGCGGGGAACAGGATATAGCGTGCTACAGAGCGTTCAAATTTTTGGGATCAAGGGGTCGCAGGCGACGCGGGCGGCGGAGCGATTCTTTAAGGAGCGGCGGGTGCAGATTCATTTTGTCGATCTAACGCAGAAGCCGATGTCGCCGGGGGAGATCAAGCGGTTTGTGGATCGCTTCAAAGTTGCCGGGCTGCTGGATACTGAGGGCAAAGCTTACGAGGATGCGGGGGTGAAGTACCTGCGGATGCCTGATCCGGATTTGTTGCGGCGAATTGAGAAGGAACCGAAGTTGTTGAAGATGCCGTTGGTGCGCGGGGGCAACAAAATCAGCATCGGGCAGGATGAGGCTGCGTGGAAAGAGATGTTGACGGCCTAGAACAGGTGGCCCATTTTTTCGCGTTTCGTTTTTAGATACTCGGCGGCTGTTAGGACCGGTTCGACGATGGACGGGACGCGCTCGGCGACGGTGACGCCGACTTTTTCCAAGGCTTGGATCTTTTGCGGATTGTTGGACATCAGGCGGACGGATTTGAGGCCCAGGAAGCGCAAGATCTCGCCGGGGAGTTCGTAGCCTCTTAGGTCCGCGGCGAAGCCTAGCTGCTCATTGGCTTCGACGGTGTCCGCGCCTTGATCCTGCAATTCGTAGGCTCGGAGCTTGTTCATCAGGCCGATGCCGCGGCCTTCTTTTTGTTCGTAGATGAGGACGCCGCGGCCTTCGGCGGAGATGGTTTCGAGGGCCAGTTCGAGTTGCGCGCCGCAGTCGCAACGAGCACTATGGAAGACGTCGCCGGTCAGGCATTGGGAGTGGATTCGGACCAACGGCGGGGGGGCTTGCGAGAGATCGCCCATGGTCAGGGCGACGGCTTCTTCGACGATTTCGCCCGCGCGCCATTCGAAGCCCAAGATGCGGAAATGCCCGTAGCGACTGGGGAAATCGGCATCGGCTACCTTGCGTAAATGGGTTGTCGGGGTCAACATCCATTATAATTGGACCCAAAGAGTGTACGCACAGCACCTTGTACTTTTGTTTTTTAAGCTGGCTGTAGCCGCGGCGCTGGCGAGCATTCTCACGCGCTCAGCCACGTTTCAGCGGATGCTCTTACGCGAAGAGCGAACGCTGGGTCAGCGCATCAAGATGGCGTTGGTCTGTGCCGGAATTTATGGCGCTGGCGTGTTGACCCGCGTGCTGACCGGCAATTTCCCTTCGCCGGACGCGTATGAGGCGCTCGATCTGGGGCTGGAAGCGAGCCTGGTGATGGGGATGCTGGGAGGCTACGTGACGGGGATGCTCTCGGGTATCCTGACGTGTTTGCCCGCGATGATCGATGGTGAATTCATGTCGATGCCACTGTTCGCGGCCGCAGGGGTGATGGGCGGGCTGCTGCGGGATCTGGCTCCGGACAAGGAATACATCTGGAAGATCACGCCCTTCCCTGACCTGAGTTTGTATCGGCTATTGCGGCGACCTGATTTGCGGCTGCCGGTTTTCGGCATTACGTGCCTGTTGGTGATTCTGCTGGCGGAGCTGTTGCGGTCCACCATCGCAAACAATATTCAAACGCACAGCGTTTTCGCACTGACCAAGGATTGGAAAGAGACCAACGCGTGGATGGTGGTGGCGCAATACGCGACGACGGTGTTCGCGGTGATTCTGCCGATCAAGATCTGGCATTCGAGCCGTTACGAGAAGCTGCTGGAGCAGCAGCAACTGCGGTTAAACGAAGCTCGGCTGGCGGCGCTTTCGAGCCAGATCAACCCACACTTTCTTTTTAATACACTGAACTCGGTCGCATCGTTGATTCGGCAGGATCCGGATCAGGCTCGGCAGGTGGTCTATAAGTTGTCGAAGATCCTGCGCCGTTTGCTGCGCAAGCAGGACAACATGGTGAGCCTGCGCGAGGAGCTGAGTTTTATTGACGACTACCTGGCGATCGAGATGGTGCGGTTCGGAGAGAAGCTGCATTTCGTGAAGGAGATCGCGCCGGATTGCCTGGATATGCTGGTGCCCAGCATGTTGCTGCAGCCGCTGGTGGAGAACAGTATTCGTCATGGGTTGGCCAGCAAGGTGGCGGGCGGGACGATTCGCGTTCGGGGCTTGCAGGCCAATGGGAAATTGCAGATTTTGGTGGAGGATGACGGCGTGGGCATCCCCGAGGCGAAGCTTGCGCGGCTGTTTGAAAACGGCATTGGTGTCAACAACGTGAACGAGCGATTAAAGGTTCTTTACGGGGAAAACTATAAGATGTGGATCGACAGCCGACCGAGTGAAGGAACCAGCACGGGAGTTGAAATTCCGCAGCAAGTCAGTGGTAACGTAGTGGAAGTCGAATTAGCGACCAACAAGAGGTAGCAAGCATGCGGAGCCGCGATTGAGCGACCTGAACTTCTCACTTTCCCTTCCGCGCAAGCAACGGCGGCCACTAGAAAATGATCCGCTACCGCAGAGCATCACCGAACAAACGCGACGCGTTTACGACGCCATCGCTCGGGTTTATCCACTAAGCACGTACTTCTTTCATCGCAAGGCGCACGCGTACACGCTGGAGCATTCCGGCATTCGGAATGGAGACAGGGTGCTGGAAATCGCGATGGGCAGCGGCGAGATGTTTCGCAAGCTGGTGGAGATCAATCCTGCGGGTACGACGATCGGGCTGGATTTAGCTCCGAACATGGCGGCGTATTCGCAAAAGCGGATTCGGCGAGAGTGGCCGAACGCGGCGGCGCACTGTGGAGCGGTGGATGTGCGCAACCTCCCTTTCGCCGATGGCAGTTTCGATGCCATCGTGTGTTGCTATCTTGTGGAGCTTTTGGGTCACGAGGATATTTACAAGACACTGACCGAAGCGCAACGCGTGCTGCGTCCGGGGGGTCGATTTTCGTTGGTGGTGATCGGGCAGAACAAACCCGTTTTCCGATTTCTGTATCGGATCGGTGGAGCGATCGCGCGCGCGTTCTGGGGCCGCCTGGTGGAGTCCGAAGTGCCGGAGATGATGCGGCAATCAGGACTGGAAATCGTCAAGGATCACTACCTGCTGCAAGGATACTACCCGTCGCGGGTATTGATCTCGGAGCGCATCGAGGAACCTGCCTACGCGCACGCGGGTTCCGACGAAAAGCGTGCAACCAAACCGTAGTCAAAAATAGTTGCGGCATGCGAGCCGCATGGGTCATATTTAGACTGGGCGCGCAAACGTGCGCGCAACCACTTCCTTTATGGGCTTAGGCCAGCGATGCCGGACGAATTTTTGTTCCTCACCGAACTTGTGGGACTGCGGGTCTTTGACCTTCGCGGCCGCCGCCTTGGTGTGGTCAAAGACGCCGCGCTGGTCCCGTTAATCCATCCGGTCCGCATCGATCGTTTCCTGATTGGCGGTGCTGCGTCGTGGTTATCGATTCGCTACGATCAGGTTCGCTCGATCTCCTTGAAGGGCATCTACCTGCGTGACGAAGTTCTCACGCCCTACCATTCCGACGAGTATATGTTGCGGCTTTCGCGCGACCTTCTCGACCAACAGATTATTGACGCGGAGGGACGTAAGGTGGTGCGCGTCACCGATCTGACGTTCCTCGTCCGGGAAGAAAATGGTGGGCAGATTCTGCTGATTGAAGATGTCGACATCGGACTGCGAAGTATCTTCCGGCGGCTGGTCCAGGGCGTCATGCCGCCAAAGTGGATTCGTAAGTTGCAGCAGCCCATTCGTCCGAATTCTATTCGCTGGGAAGTGTGCAACATTCTGGAGCACGATCCGCAGCGGCGCTTGCGGCTGAACATTTCCAACAAGCTGCTGGAGAACATGCATCCGGCCGATTTGGCGGACATTGTGGAAGAGCTGGGTCCGGACGATCGCCAGTCGCTGTTCGAAAATATGGATCGCGAGGTCGCCGCGGACGCGTTGGCGGAGGTCGATCCTGACATGCAGGCGAGCATCCTGGAATCGATGGAAGCGGAGATGGCGGCGGAGATCGTCGAGGAGATGTCTGCGGATCGCGCGGCGGATGTGCTGGCGGATCTGGATGAGAAAGCTAGCGAAGACATTCTGGATGAAATGGAGCACGACGACCAGGAAGAGGTTCGTGAGTTGCTCGAGTTTGAAGACGATTCGGCTGGCGGCATGATGGTGACCGAATACGTTGCGCTGTCGAATTCGGCGACGGTGGCCGAGGCAATTACTGCGCTGCGGGCACTTGAGGATCTTCCCGAGAACCTCAGCACGATTTTTTTGATTGACGGCGAGGAACAGCTTCAAGCTTCGGTATCGGTCGCGCGGCTTTTCCTGCATGAGGGCACGACGCCGTTGATGGACCTGGTGTCTGAGAAGAAGCGGGCTGTGTCGGTGAATGAGACGCAGGATCGGGTGCTGGAGATTTTCGACAAGTACAACCTGCGCGATCTGCCCGTGGTCGGCGAGGACGGCAAGCTCGCTGGGGTGATTCATGTGGACGACGTCGTCACTGTGTTGAGGCACCAGTGACGCAGCTACTCAAACGTTTTCGCTATCAACTGGCGATTTTCTTTTCGGTCATTGGGCCGGGGTTCATCACGGCGATGGTCGATAATGACGCCGGTGGAATCCTCACGTATTCGCAGGCGGGGGCGAAGTATGGGTACCTGCCGCTGTGGACGCTGCTGCCGATTACGATCCTGCTGATCGTGACGCAGGAGATGTGTTCGCGCATGGGGGCGGTGACGGAGAAGGGGCTCTCAGATCTGATTCGGGAGGAGTTCGGGCTGCGGACTACGTTCGTGGTGATGGCGCTGCTGGTGCTGGCGAATTTTACCAACGTGATCGCGAATTTTGCGGGGATCGCGACGTCGCTGGAGATTTTCGGGATCTCGAGATATATCGCCGTGCCGATCGGGGCGCTGATCGTGTGGCTGCTGGTGGTGAAGGGCACGTACGATTCGGTGGAGAAGATTTTTCTGTTCGCTTGTATCGTATACGTCGCGTACATCGCGTCGGGGATTTTGGTGAAGCCGGATTGGAAGCTCGCGGCGATCAACAGCGTTACACCTACGTTGATTTTTAGCGGCGGGTATATCGGGATGCTGATCGGCATGGTGGGTACGTCGGTCGCGCCGTGGATGCAGTTCTATTTGCAGGCGGCGGTGGTGGAGAAGGGCGTCACGGCGAAGGAATACAAGCAGTCGCGGATTGAGGTGGTGGTGGGGTGCATCGCGATGTCGGTGATTGCGTTCTTTATCATCGTGGCTTGCGCGGGGGCTTACGCAGCGCATCCGCAGGACATTGTCGATGCGAGTGATGCGGCGGAGGGGTTGCGGCCGTTTGGGCAGTATGCGGCTCCACTGTTCGCGGCAGGGCTGTTTAATGCGTCGCTGTTCGCGGCTTGTATTTTGCCGTTGTCGACGTCGTATTCGGTGTGCGAGGGGCTGGGATTTGAATCGGGGATCAACAAGAAGTTCAGCGAGGCGCCGATTTTCTATTGGCTCTTCACTTCGCTCATTGTGTTGGGCGCGGGGGCGGTTTTGATTCCGGACTTTCCGCTGGTGAAGATGATCCTGCTTTCGCAGGTGATCAATGGGTTACTGCTGCCGCTGATTTTGATCTTCATGGTGCTGCTGGTGAACAAGCCGAAGCTGATGCATGAGTGGGTCAATTCGCTGCCGCAGAATGTTGTGAGTTGGGTCGCGGTGACGGTGATGATCGGGCTCACGATGGCGTTGGTGGCGATCTCGATTGAGGATATGGTGAGGAAGTAACCTAGCAGAAGGCAGGCGAAAGCGCCTGCCCCACCACTACAGATCTGTGGCTCGCGAACAGAGGTGGGGCCTGCCGAGTAACGACGTAGCGCACGCACTCGTGCGGACTGCATGGACACTAGGGTCGATACCTGCCGAAGCACAGACTGTCTCATTCCGCGGCAGGCGTCGAGAAAAGTCTCGACGCGGCACGCACGAGTGCGTGCGCCACAATTCGCCTTCACGCTGGTGAGAAATCCGGGCTACGGCTTGGCGACGAACTGCTCGAAGCCTTTGCGGGCGTCGGGGGTCATGCGGGCTAGGGCGTTGCCGTAGAGGCCGGCGTGGATGGCGGCTTCGAAGGTCATGCCATCGATGTGGTAGAAAAGGTCCTTCGTTAGCGAGAGGGCGGACGCGGATTTGCTTGCAATGTTCGCCACGTAGGCATCGACGCTGGCTTCGAATTCGGCTTCGGGGTAGACGTGGTTTACGATGCCGAGTTGCAGAGCTTTCGCGACGGGGATGGAGTCGCCGAGGGCGATGATTTCGAAGGCTTGTTTTTCGCCGACTAAGCGACGTAACAGCGACATTACGATGGCGGCGATGAAGCCTAGGTTTACTTCGGGGTAGCGGAACTCGGAGGTATCAGTGGCGAGGATGAGATCGCTCGCGGTGGCGAGGCCGCAGCCGCCGCCGATGGCTCGGCCGTGGACGGCGGAGACAATGGGCTTGGGGTTGCGGCGCATGGCGAGATAAAGCTCGGCTAGGGCGCGGGCAGACGCCATGTGGTCGAGGACTTCGTCGGATTGGTGGAGTGCCTTCAGGTCGAGGCCGGCGCAGAAGTCTTTGCCTTCACCTCTCAAGAGAATGACTCGCACGGCAGCATCTGAGGCGGCGCGGTCTAGTGCGGAGCGGAGGTCGGCGACCATCTCGGGGTTGAGCGCGTTGCGCTTTTCCGGACGGTTCAATGTGATGCGCGCGACGCCGTCGGCAACGGTGGTTTTAATCAACGTCGATCTCCATGCGCAGAAGCGCGGCGCTGTAAGTCTTGCCTTGCGGGTCGGCTTTGAGGGCAAAGGTGCCGCCGCCGTCGAGAGCTTCGTGGAGCAGGAAGTTCATCGCGCCGAGGTTGGGAAGTTCGAAGCGTTCGACCTTGCCCAAACAAACTCTGGCGAAATGTTCCTTGACGCGCTCGGCTGTGACTTCGCGGACTAGCAGAGGGTAGTCTTCGGGACGGTTGGCGATGAGGCCGATGTTGACGCGATCGCCTTTGTCGCCGGAGCGGGCGTGCGCGAGTTCGACTAGCTGTCGCTTCGCCATACTGCGACCTCCGCGTGGACTTCGGATTTCGGAATCAGGGCGGGCCAGAAGGCGACGATCTCGTCTACCTGTGGGCGTCCTAGGCCGAGGCCGGTTGCTACAGGGGGGCCGCTTAGAGCGAGTGGCGGGATCTCGCGGGTGAAGCGCTCAATCATTTTTCTGTCGTGGGAGCGGACACCGAAGCGTAGGACGACTTCGGGCAAGTGCGGCTCGATGTCGGCGGAGGGGATGGCTGCGTCGATTCCGTTGCACGCGCCTGCGCCCAGGAACTCTGTGCGCATGGCGTCGAATTTCAGGCCGAGGCGGTCCAGACGCTCGCGCAGGATGCGGTCTGCGGCGCGAGCTTTTTTCAATGCGTCGGGCCAGCAGTACGCCATTTGTCCGAGGGCTTTGTAGCCGGCGCTGTAGCTGATCGAGACTTTGTAGAAATTGGTCGCGGGGTGGCCTTGGATGCCCTTGAAGCGGACGCGGGATTCGCCGTCCTGCTGGAGTTGGATGGTGGTGAAGTCCGCGACTACGTCGGGGGTGATGTACGCTTTCGGGTCGCCGATCTCGTAGAGCAGCTGCTCCTTCACGCTGGCGACGGTGACGCGGCCGCCGGTGCCCGCGTGTTTCGTGACTGCGAACGTCGCGTCGTGTTCGGCTTCGATGATGGGGTAGCCTACGTCGGCGAGATGCGGAATTGTTTCCCAGTCGACCTGGCAATTGCCGCCAGAGCCTTGCGCGCCGCATTCGGCCACGTGGCCGGCGATGATGCCGGAGGAGAGCTTGTCCCAATCGGTTTCGCGCCAGCCGAATTCGTGGATCATCGGGGCGAGGACGAGCGCGGCATCGGCTACGCGTCCGCTCACTACGACGTTTGCGCCGAGCTTCAGCGCTTGGGCTACGGGGAAGGCACCGAGATATGCGTTCGCGCGCTGGACCTTGTCGCGGATGGATTCTAACGGAGCACCGGTGTCCATGTTGCGCAGTTCCATGCCGCGCGAGAGGATCTTGTCAAGTTGGTCGGTGATGTCGTCGCCGGTGACTGTGGCGACCGTGAGAGGAATCTTTTGCTGGCGTGCGACTTCGAGCAGAGCGTCGTGGCAACCCATCGGATTGACGCCGCCGGCGTTGGCGATGACGCGCACGTGGCGGTCGCGCAGGTCGGGCAGGATCTTGGCGATCAGGTCCACGAAGTCGCGCGCGTAGCCGGCCTTGGGATCGCGGGAGCGTTGCTTCTCCAGGATCGACATGGTGACTTCGGCGAGGTAGTCGAGCGTGAGGTAGTCGATGGGTCCGCGGCGCACCTGCTCAACGGGGGCCTCGAGCGAATCACCCCAAAAACCTTGACCGTTCGCGATGCGGATCATGCTTTACACAGTGTACTTGCCGGAGTCGAGCAAGTGGGCGGCGATGCGGCGGCGCACGGGGACCAGGTCGATGAAGGGGCGCGGGAACTTGGGCTGCTTTTGTCCGGTGGCGGCGAGGATCAAGCGCCATGCGGACTCGATCTGGGTGGTGGCGAATTCGCGGAAGACTTCGACCATGTCGTTCATGTGCTCGCTTTTCGCTTGTTCGGCGCGCAGTTCGGCGGAGGACAGAGCGAACGTGTACATCAGGACATCGGTGGTCGCGGCGACGACTTCCTGCTGATTCTCGTCGACGAGATTGAGCAGAGACTCATCGGGCAACTTGATGCGCCCGGTACGAGAGCGCTTGAGGAGCATGGTGGTCGCGAGGACGCGGTTAATTTCGTTGGTGCCTTCGAAGATGCGATAGATGCGGGCGTCGCGGTAGAGGCGCTCCACTGCGTAGTCCTGATGGTAGCCGTAGCCGCCGTGGATCTGGACGGCTTCGTCGGTGACGTAGCCAAGTGTTTCCGAGCCGAAGATTTTCGTCAGCGAGCATTCGACAGCGAATTCTTCGACGGCGCTGAGCAGAGGGCGATCGGGCATCAAATCCTGAATGTTGCCGACGACCCGGTATGCCATCGACTCATTCGCGAACATGCGCGAGGCCATCTCTGCGATCTTTTGCTGGATCAGGCCGAACTCGCCGATGGATTTTCCGAAGGCTTTTCTCTCGCGGGCGTAGCGAAGGGAATGCGAAAGAGCTTCCTTGGATTCGCCGTGCGCGAACATAGCGAGTTTCAGGCGGCCGAGGTTGAGGATGTTGAAGGCGATGATGTGGCCGCGACCGACTTCGCCCAGGACGTTCTCAACCGGGACGCGGACGTTGTCGAAGTAGACGGCGGTGGTGGAGGCTCCTTTGAGTCCCATCTTTTTCTCTTCAGCGCCGGAGGAGAGGCCGGGTGAGCCGCGCTCTACCAGGAATGCCGTAAATTTCTCGCCGTCGACCTTCGCGAAGACGGTGAGCAGGTCCGCGAAGCCACCGTTGGTGATCCACATCTTCTGGCCGTTCAAGATGTAGTGCTTGCCGTCGGGGGTGAGTTCGGCTCGGGTGCGGGTGTTCAGGGCGTCGGAACCGGCTTGGGCCTCGGTGAGGCAGTAGGCGCCGACCCATTCCGCAGTGACGAGCTTCGGCATGTAGCGCTGCTTCTGATCTTCGGTGCCATAGAGCAGGACGGGGAGGACACCGATGCCGGCTTGGGCACCGTGGCAGGAGGCATAAGACGCGTCGCGGGCGATGCTTTCGGTGACGATCATGGCAGACGCGAGGTCCATTTCCATGCCGCCGTAGGCTTCGGGGACCATGGTGGCGACGAGGCCCAGCTCCGCCGATTTCACCAGAACGCGGCGTAGAACGGCGAAGTCCTGATGGAGAATGGCATCGAGGTTGGGCTCGACTTCCAGGCGGAAGAACTCCTCGGTCGCTTTCGCGATGGCGCGGTGCTCTTCGGTGAAATCCTCTGGGGTGAAAATGCTGTGGGGGGTTCCGAGGAGGAAGGAACCGCCGTATTCGAGGCTGCGGGGAGTAGTCAATCTCCTCTAGTGTATGCTGAAGATAAGTATGAAAACGATCCTCCTTCTGACGATGGCGGCGGTTGCCGCATGGGCGCAGGCTCCGGCTGCGGACCCTGTGGTGCTGACAATCGGCAACGAAAAGATCACGAAATCGACGTTCGACGCGATCATCGGGAGCTTGAGTGAGCAGCAGCAGGCTGCGGTGGCGACGCCGGAAGCCAAGCGCGGCTTGGCGGAGCAGATCGCGGAATTGAAGATGATGGCGCAGGAAGCTCGCGTGCGGCGCTTGGATCAAACGGCCGCTCTGCAGGCGAAGATCGTGTTGCAGGCGGAGACGGTGCTGGCGCAGGCGGCCTATGCTGAGATGATCAAGAATCCGCCGTCGGATGCGGATATGCAGGCGTACTACAAGGCGCATGAGAAGGAATGGACCGAAGCTAAGGGACGCCACATTCTGATCCGCTTTGAGGGTTCGCGTGTTCCGGCTCGCGACGGGCATCCGGAGTTGCCGGAAGACAAGGCTCTGGCGGCGGCGAATGCTTTAAAGGCGAAGTTGACTGTTGCGAATTTCGCGGAGCTGGCCAAGACGGAATCGGACGATCAGGGGTCGGGCGAGAATGGCGGCGACTTGGGCACGTTCCAGCAGGGAGCGATGGTCGAGGAGTTTGACAAGGTCGCGTTTGAGATTCCAGTGGGACAGATCAGCGAGCCGGTGAAGTCGGCGTTTGGGTATCACTTGATCCTGATTGAGTCGCGCGGCGCGAAGAAGTTTGAGGATGTGAAGCCGGATATCGAAGCGGCATTGAAGCCGGAGCTGGGCGCGAAGGCGGTTGAGGCGCTGAAGGCGAAGACTACGGTTGTTTACGACGAAGGGTATTTTGGGAAGGCGGCGGCTCCGGCTCCTGCGGCGTTGCAGTAGGCGACCTGGGAGGTCGCCGCAGCCAGGGTGGCTGCCCTACAGGGTCCCACATCTTCTCAAAGAAGAATGAGGGATTAGCGCCAGCGGAAGAGTTTTAACGCTAGGGTGAAGCAGACTAGCAGGCACACGCTTAGGGCGGTTAATTGCGGGACTAGCTGTGAGAGGCTTGCGCCTTGGAGCATGTTGGCTCGTAGGGCATCGTTGATCGCGGTCAAGGGCAAAGCCTTGACGATCGGCTGCACGAATGCGGGGAAGCGGTCGGCGGAGAAGAACACGCCGGAGACGATCCACATGGGCAGTTGAACGATGTTCATGATGCCGGATGCGCCTTCGATGGTTTGCGCGCGCGAGGCGATCAGCAGGCCCATGGATCCGAAAGTGAACGCTCCTAAGAGGCACAGCAGGAGCAGTTCTATGATGGATCCGCGCAGGGGGACTCCGAAGAGCAGGACGCCGAAGCCGATGGGGATGCCGACTTCCAGGGGCAGCAGGATCAAGCGCCACCACAGGAATGAGAGCAGGTAGTAGTGTCGCGGCATCGGGGTCGCGACTAGGCGCTTCAATAGTTTTCGACGGCGCGTGTCGACGATCGAGAAGACCAGGCCCCACATTCCACTGTTGAGCAGGCCGAGGCCGACCATGCCGGGGACCAGGAAGTCGATGTAGCGGGAGCCGGGCTCGCGCAATATTGTGTTCGAGACAGTTACGGGATCGGTGCGGCCGGCGGCGACTTGCAGGGCGCGATCGACAATCAGGCGGGCGTTGCGGGCTACGGGGTTGGTGTCGTCGTAGCGGAAGGTTACGGCTCCGTTCGTACTCGGCTCGGCGATCAGGACTACTTTGCCGGTGCGCAGCGCGGTGATGGCGGCTTCGGGACTGAGTTCATCCACAGCAAGCTCTTTGTCTTGCTTTAGAGACTGCGTGAGTTGTTGGGTCACAGCGGCGACGTGGAAGACGTCGGCGGGCTGATCGCGGAAAGCGACGCCTAGGCCACCGGCGAGCAGGACGGGGAAGGCTAGATTCCAGAAGACGGCTTCAGGCTCGCGAATGAATTCGCGGAAGCGCAGCAGGATAAGTTGGAAGAGAGCGCCGTTACGCATCGCGGAGGTGCCTTCCTGTGAGCGAAACGAAGACGTCTTCGAGGGTCGCGGAGTGGGTGCTGAGTTGCGTGAGCGGGAGGCCTTGGCGGTTTAGCTCGGCGAGGACGGCGGGGACGGCGGAGTGCAGTTCAGTCACTTGTAACTGGACGGTGCGATCGACGGTGGTGACGGAGCGGACTCCGGGGGCTCGCTCGAGATGCGAAAGGTCGACTGCTTGGTCGCCGACGGAGAACTCTACGACGTGCTGGACGCCGATGGAGGCAATTAATTCTCGGGGAGTGCCTCGGGCGATGGCTTTGCCGTGATCGACGATGGCCACGCGCTCGCAAAGTTGTTGGGCTTCGTCCATGTAATGCGTGGTGAGGACGATGGTTCGGCCGTCTTTCTTGAACTGGATGATGAGGTCCCAGAGCTGGCGGCGGGCTTGGGGGTCGAGGCCGGTGGTGGGTTCGTCGAGGAAGAGCAGGTCAGGGTTGCCGACTAACGCGCAGGACAATGCAAGTCGCTGCTTTTGGCCGCCACTGAGATTGCCGACGCGGGCGTCGCGCTTTTCCTGAAGCTGGACGAGGGCGATGGCGTCTTCGGCGGTGGGGCCTTCGCGGAAGAAGCTGCGGAAGAGTTCGACAGTTTCGCGGACGGTCAACTTGTCGGAGAGTTGGGTTTCCTGAAGTTGGATGCCGAGGCGCTGGCGGAGTTCGGGGGCGTTGGTTTTCCAGCTTAGGCCGAGAACTTCGACTACGCCGGAGTCGGGTTCCGTCAGGCCTTCGCAGATTTCGATGGTGGTGGTTTTGCCGGCGCCGTTGGGGCCTAGGAGGCCGAAGCATTCGCCGGGGAACACTTCGAGATCGAGGCCGTTGACGGCTTGGACGTCCTTGTAGGACTTTTTGAGATCGCTCACCCGGAGGGCTGCGGGGGGCATCTATCCAGTATGCATGAGGCATCTTTCCGCTTGCTGACGCGCGCGGCTCAGTGCAGGGATTTCAGGACGGAGATAGGAGCCCTCTTACAGGCGGACGATGTTGTCGGACTTGATGCCTTTGAGGGCATTGCGGGTGTCGACGATGATCTTGGAATCGCGGACTAGCGCAACGTAGTCGAACTTCTTGTGGTCGGTGATGATGACCACGCAGTCGGCTTCTTTTACGCCTTTGGCTTCGTCGGTGGCGGACATCACGACCGGCTCATGGTTGATTTTGGGAATCCACGGATCGCTATAGGTGACATCGGCACCGAGTTCGTGCAGCAGGTGGATCACATCCAGTGCCGGGGACTCGCGAACGTCGTCGATGTCGCGTTTGTAGGCGACGCCCATAATGTGGATCTTGGAGCCTTTCACGGCTTTCGATTTGTCGTTCAGCGCGCCCTGGATCTTCGAGACGACGAAGTTCGGCATGTCGCCGTTGATCGTTCCGGCGAGTTCGATGAAGCGGGCTTCGAAGCCGGACTGCTTGGACTTCCACGAGAGATAAAACGGGTCGATCGGAATGCAGTGTCCGCCGAGACCGGGGCCGGGATAGAACGGCATGAAGCCGAACGGTTTGGTGGCCGCAGCGTCGATCACTTCCCAGACGTTGATGTTCATACGGTCGCACATGCGCGCGATTTCGTTCACCATACCGATGTTGATCATGCGGAAGGTGTTCTCAAGCAGCTTGACCATTTCGGCGCTGCGCGTGGAGCCGACCGGAACCACGGTGTCGATCGCCTGCTGATAGAACAGCGCGCCGAGTTCGGTACAGTTCGCTGTGATGCCGCCGACTACTTTCGGAGTGTTCTTGGTATGGAACTTGGCATTACCCGGATCAACGCGTTCCGGCGAGAAGCACATGAAGAAGTCTTCCCCGACCTTGAGGCCACCCTTTTCGAACATGGGGAGCATCAATTCGTCGGTCGTGCCGGGATAGGTGGTGGATTCCAGGACCACGAGCTTACCGGGTCCAAAGTGCTGAGTCATCGACTCGCAGGACTTCACGATGAAGCTCATGTCCGGCTCTTTGCTCTTACCGAGCGGAGTCGGAACGCAGATGCTGATTGTGTCCAGATCCTTGACCACGGCGAAATCGGTGGTTGCCTTGACGAGGCCCTTCTCCCACAACGGTTTCAAAACGGACGTCGGGATGTCTTGAATGTAAGATTCGCCACGGTTGATCATATCGACCTTGCGTTGATCGAGATCGATACCTGTAACCGTGAAGCCGGCTTCGGCGAATTCCACGACGAGGGGAAGCCCGACATAGCCTAGGCCGACCACGCCCACGTGGGCCTGATGCGACTTGATCTTCTGCGCTAAAGTCTCCGAATGTTTGCTCATGATGTAAGGGATCAGTTCTTGCCGTAATAAAATTCGCCGCCCACCGTGATTTCGGCGGGTCCAGCTAACAGGAATTCTTCGTTCACCTGCCGGATTTCCAGGGGTCCGGCGGGAGTGAGGATGCGGATCGGGCTCTGGACGAAGCCGCGCGCCGCGGCAGCAGCAGCTGCGCCGGTGGAGCCAGTACCAGAACTCATAGTTTCGCCTGCACCTCTCTCGAAGAATCGCACGTCAAGAGTATGATCGTCCACAACCCGTACAAACGATACGTTCGTTCGGTTGGGAAAATGCGGGTGGCGCTCGAGTTGCGCGCCCAGGTTTCGCCAGTCGAAATCGAACTCGGAGCAGAAGACGGCGATTTGGGGGTTGCCGACATTCAGGATTACAGATTCGTGGCCGGGGACCAGAGTGGAGCGCAGATCCTCCACGCGAGCTCGTCCCATGTTCATTTCAAAGGAGAAAAGGTTGTCCTGGCGTTCGAGTACGCGAAGCGTCTTCGGACCGGCGCCGGTGGCGATGCGGATCTCGGGGTTACGGGCGCGGCCCTCTTTCACGAGCAGAGCGGCGGCGCAGCGGGTCCCATTGCCGGAAATTTCGCTGCGGCTGCCGTCAGAATTCCACAACTCAATCGCGGCGTCGGCATCGGGGGCGTCGCTCAAAATGATCCAGCCGTCGGCGCCGACTCCGGTGTAGCGATTGCAGATGGCTTGCGATAGGTCGACGGGGTTCCCCGCGTTTGCGGGCAACTGGGTGCACCAGGTGAGCAGAAAGTCATTGTGCGCGCCATGCGCCTTTACGAATGGAATTTTCATTGTTGTATGTTCACGGGTTGCATGTTCACGGGCGAACGGCGATAGATGAGAACCGCCGGTGCGCCTTTCACTGCGATGCGCTTGGCAACTTGGTAGGCTGGCCCTTGCTTTTGGACCATCTGGTCCACCGGATCGCCTTCGCGGGTTAGCGCCCACTCTTCTTTTTGAAACACCTCGGGCTGGGCGACTGCGGATTTCCAGGCTTCGCTATTGTCCTGGAACAAGCCTTCGCGGATCGGGATGCCGGCTTGGCGGAAGATGGGGACCACGTCGCTGAACCAAAATACGATGCCTGCTCCCGGCCGGTAGTTCTCTTTCATATAGGCAGCGGCTTCGGCGGTCCACGCGCGACGATCCTCGGATGCGATTCGTGCCTCTTCCCAGGTTATCGAAGTGGGGAAGCGGAGTTCGCCGAAGACAGCGCCCAGCATGAGAACAAAGGCAGCGGCAGTGCGGGCTCGATTCGGCAGGATGGCGACTAGAGCAGCGGCGGCGAACGCTGCGAACGGCAGCAGGACTACGGCGAAGCGTGTGTTGTAACGAGTGAATGGCTCCAGCTCCGGGACGAATACGGGGGTACCGGCGGAGTGGACGCTCCAGACGTAAAACGCTGCGGGGATGCCAAGGAAAAACAGGGGCCACCAGGCTCGCTTGAAGAGGGCGGCAAAGAAGCCGGCAGCGGCGGCGAGCAGTAGCGGGAGGCCGATGACGTGGCGAACGGCTAGGCCATAGTAGGTCGCGGCCAGCGTCCAACTTTCCGTCCCCGGTTGGACCATGCCGTCGGCGACTTGCTTGGCGGTGATCGCGTGGGCGGAGTAGGGTCCGTTGTAGAAGGCCAGCGCGTCGCCGAAGTAGTAGAGATTGTGGGCGAACCACGAGATGGGTGCCAGCGCAGCCAGCAATGCGAAGAGGTAGGCGTGTTGCTTGTTACGCGCGATGATCCAGATATAGAGAGTTAGGATCGGAATCAGGAACCAACCTTCGTAGCGGGTGAGCGATGCCGCATTCGAGGCGACGGCGACCAGCAGCAGCGCATAGATGGATTGCGTGTCGCGATACCAGAGTGTGACCAGGAGCAATGCTGCGATGGTCGCGGCCATGATGGGTTCGGTCATGGGCGTCGATTGCAGGTACAGCATGGTGGGATTGCTGGCGAAGAGCAGCGTGGCGGCCAGTGCGGCGTGCGATGATCCGAGGGCGCGCTGGGTCGCGGCGTAGAGAAATGCTCCGGCGAGGGCAAAGCACAGGACGGACGGGATCACCCCTGCGAGACCGGAGATCCATAAAGAATCGTCGAAGGCGAAGAGGCCGAACAGGATGTGCGGTAAGGGGAGCCACACGGTCCCGATTTGCTCGGGACCGGGGGTTCGGGAATCGAAGATGCGGCGCGCGATGTTGAGATGCGCTTCGGCATCGCCGTAGTAATACGAATAGCCGTGCGACCACAGGTACCACGCGGCGATGGCTCCGTAGAGGGCGAGTAAGACGAAGGCAATCACGGCGGATTGCGCGCTAGACCGCCCCCTCGGTCGCGGCTCAGAAACTGGTGAATTGGCGGAATTCTTCAAAGCGGGCATCGATTTCTGAGCGTTTCAGGGTACGGAAGCGCTCGACGCCAAAGCGTTCGCAACAGAAGCTGCCCATGACCGAACCGTAGATTACGGCGCGGCTGAGTTCGTGACGGTCGATTTTTCCCTCGATATCGAAACCTTGTTGCGCAAGGTAGCCGATGAAGCCGCCGGCGAAGCAATCGCCTGCGCCGGTGGGATCGAAGACAGTTTCGAGCAGGTAGCCGGGGACGACGAAGTAGGAATCTTTGCGGAACAGCATCGCTCCGTATTCACCGCGCTTGATGACCACGGTGTGCGGTCCCATCGCGAGGATCTTGTCGGCGGCTTTCCGCAGATTGCTCTCGCCGGAGAGCATGCGTGCTTCGCCGTCGTTGATAAGCAGGAAATCCCAATCGCGAATGGTCGAGAGGAGTTCTTCGCGGAAATCGGAGATCCAGAAGTTCATGGTGTCGCCGCCGGCGAGTTTCACGTTCTTCATCTGCTGGCGCACCATCGACTGCAGGCGCGGCTGGATGTTGCCGAGCATCAAGTACTCTGATTTCAAATAGTTAGCGGGGAGCTTCGGCTCGAACGAGGCGAAAACGTTGAGGTCCGTCACCAGCGTCTCGCGGTCATTCATGTCGGGCGTGTACTTGCCCTTCCAGAAGAAGGTCTTGCCGGGAACACGCTCCAGGCCTTCGGTGTCGATGCCTTTGTTGACCAACAGATCATGGTCTTCCTGCGCGAAGTCATCGCCCACGACGCCGACGATACCGACCTTGGTGAAATAGCTGGAGGAGAGAGCGATGTAGGTAGCCGCGCCACCGAGCATCCGGTCGACGGTGCCGTGCGGGGTTTCGACGCCATCGTAGGCGACCGATCCAATGACGATTAGAGACATTGCTATATTGTAGTGCAGTCTTAAGGCACTGCCGATAGGATTAGATAAGGACAGGGTTTCGTCCTCATTTCAGTGGCGTATCTTATACTCACAGACATTCACGGGAACCGGGAAGCGTTGGAGGCCGTGCTGGCCGACGCGGAGGGCTTGTATGACTGCGTCTTGTGTTTGGGCGATGTCGTAGGGTACGGAGCGGATCCGAACGCGGTCAGCGAATGGGCTCGGGAAGAGGCTTCGGCGGTGGTGCGGGGCAATCATGACCGGGCGTGCGCGGGGACGGAGAGCTTAGAACTGTTTAATCCAGCGGCGCGGAGCTCGGCGATCTGGAGTCGGCGGGCACTCTCTGCCGAGAACAAAGCTTACTTAAACCAGCTTCCTCAGGGTCCACTGCGGATTGAGGAGCCGCTGGGTACATTCCTGCTGGTACACGGATCGCCGGTGGATGAGGATCAATACCTGTCGAGCATGGACGATGCGGCCCTGATGGAGGGGCATTTGGAACTGCCGGCGACCTTCTTTGGACACACGCATTTGCAAGGCGGATTCCGGCTGGCACCGGCTGGAGTGGCGCGGATTCGGCCGACGCAGCCTTTGAAAATGGAACAGGGCTACAACTACCTGATCAATCCGGGTTCGGTGGGCCAGCCTCGGGACGGGGATCCTCGGGCGGCGTATGTCATTTACTCGATTGAGGATCAAACCGTCGAATACCGGCGCGTGGCGTACGACATCGACGGCGCGGCGGCAAAAATCCGAGCAGCGGGGCTGCCGGAAGTGCTCGCCAAACGCCTCTACGACGGGATGTAGGTACTCCGAATCCCGTAGAATGGTCAGAGCATGTCACCTCAAGATGGCTCTCGGCCTTCCGGGACGCCCAAAGTAGTCGTCGCCACCACAGTCGCTCTTTCCTTCATCAGTTTCTGGCGGGGAGCCTCCATCGTCCTCAGCGATCTGGCGTCTTCTGCGTTCTACGCGGGTGGTGCCGCGGAGCACGCGATCGGACAGTCGGCTCCCTGGTTCGTTCTCGCGGTCATGCTGTTCAGCTTCGCGGTGCGCAGCATTTATCTGGAAAGCTGCAGCATGTACGTTCGCGGCGGCGTGTACGTGGTGGTGCGCGAGAGCATGGGGCCGGTGATGGCCAAGCTATCCGTATCGGCGCTGGTTTTTGACTACATTCTGACGGGCCCGATCAGCGGCGTTAGCGCGGGGCAGTATGTTGGATCGCTGCTCAACGATCTTTCGGCGAAGATGGGTCAGACGTGGCACATCGACGTAGATTTGTTCGCTGCAGGCTTGGCGATCCTGATCACTTTGTACTTCTGGTACGAAAACCTGAAGGGCGTGCATGAATCGAGCGGCAAGGCGCTGCGGATCATGCAGGTTACCTCGGTGATGGTCGGGATCATTTTGATTTGGGCCCCGATCACCTTGTTCCTGCGCGGGGAGTGGGGGAATCTGCCGCCCGCGCCTGTTCCTTCGAATCTGAATTTTTCCGAAGACGCGCAGGGCTGGCTGCGAGGGACAGGCTGGCTGCAGCTTCCTGTGGTCGCGATCATTGTGGCTTTTGGGCACTCGTTGTTGTCGATGAGCGGTTTTGAAACGCTGGCGCAGGTCTATCGCGAAATCGCCTCGCCGAAGTTGAAGAACCTCAAGATCGCAGCGAACATCGTATGCGTGTACGCGGTGGTTTGCACTGGCCTGATTACGCTGTTCGCGGCCATGATCATTTCCGACGCCGAGCGGCCTCTGTACGAAACCAACCTGATCGCAGGCTTGGCGGATCATCTCGCGGGTCCGGTGGCGTTGACACTCACCTTCCATATTTTCGTCGTGATTGTCGGCTGGCTGATCCTTTCTGGAGCAGTGAACACTTCGATCATCGGCGCCAATGGCGTGTTGAATCGGGTGGCGGAAGACGGCGTGCTGGTGCCGTGGTTCCGACAGCCGCAGAAGCAGTTCGGTACGACGCATCACCTGATCAACTCCATCGTGATCCTGCAGTTGGTCACGATTGTGGCCAGCCGGGGCGACGTCACGATCCTGGCGGAAGCCTACGCATTCGGCGTGGTGCTCAGCTTCTTCTTCAAGGCTCTGGGCGTAACGGCGCTGCGGTTCCAGCGGCACGATCAGGAATACAAGATGCCGGGCAACCTGCGCATCGCTGGTCGCGAAATCCCGTTGGGGTTGATGTTCACGACGTCGGTCCTGGGGTTGGTGGCCGTGGGGATCATTCTCACGAAACAAATCGCTACGCAGTGGGGCATGGCGTTTACGCTGGTGCTGTTCGTGACGTTCACGATTTCCGAAAAAATCAATCGGGCGCGGGCTAAGGACGAAAAGCAGGGGCTGGAGCAGTTCAATCTGGAGCACCAGTCGCAGGTGGAAGCGACGCATTTGGAAGCGCGGCCGGGCTGCGTTCTGGTTTCCGTTCGTGACTATCACCGTATGGAACATTTGCGGCGCGTACTCTCGAAGACGAATCTGCGTCGCCATGACATCGTGGTGATGACGGTGCGTCCGGTTTCGACAGGCGCGGGTGAATTCGAGCTCTCTGAGAATCAGGTTTTCAGCGGATACGAAAAGGAACTATTCAGCCACGTCGTGGAGCTTGCCGAGAAAGAAGGCAAGCACGTGGAGCTGCTGGTGGTCCCGGGTATCAATCCGTTCGATGCGATGGTGCAGACGGCGGGCAGCCTGAAGGCTTCGCGCTTAGTCACGGGCGTCAGCGCGCGCATGCAGTCGGAAGAGCTGGCCACGCGGATCGGCGCGGCGTGGGAAAGGATGCCGGATCCGAAGCATCCGTTCTCGCTGGAGATTGTGAGTCCGGATCGTCGGTCGAGCTTTGTGGATCTGGGTCCGCACCCGCCGCGGCTGTGGCCGGAAGATGTTTCCTTGGCGCACAATATCTGGCTTCGATTGAGTTCGCCGGATCTGCTGGGTTCACGGCTGCATCATCGCGATGTGATCGGTGTCGCACTGCAGCGGTTGTCTCAGGATCTGGATAGCGACGATCGGGAAAAGATTCTGAAAGAGATGGAAGCGGAGTTGCGTAAGGATGAGCCGGGCGAGACTCCGCAGGTAAGGGACGAAGATTAGGATTCGGGGGGAGCCTCCAATGCGGCGAGCGCATCGGCGGCCTGCTTCAGTTCTTTTTTCGTCGGCGGGACTACTTCGTGGCGGTAGTCATGGTCGCCGTAGCACGACCGGCAGCGCACTTTCGCCGCGGCGCCATCCATCAAAGACACAATGACGTGGTTGGTCAAGCGCTTGCACTTGATGCAGTAATCGTCGAGCTCGTCGCCTAATCGCAGTGACATCCTGATAGCGATGAGTATATAACAATTGGGAATGCCGACAGAATGGTCTAGCTCGGAAAAGGCGGTCTTGCGCAAGCTGAAAACGCCCACCGCGATCCAGCGGTTCCTGGATAACGATATTCAATACAACATGGAGCCGAAGGGAGCGACGTGTTATTCGCCGCGCATGGTCCTGCGGCACAAGGTGGCGCACTGCATGGAAGGGGCGCTGCTCGCGGCGGCTGCGCTGCGGGAGATCGGGTATCCGGCGTTGCTGGTCGATCTGGAGGCTGTGCGCGATTCGGATCACGTGCTGGCGGTGTATCGGCGCAACGGGTGCTGGGGTTCGCTGGCGAAATCGAACTACGCAGGGTTGCGCGGACGCGAGCCGGTGTATCGCAGCATTCGTGAGCTGGCGATGAGTTACTTCGAGCACTACTTCAACGCGGCTGGGGAGAAGACGCTGCGGACGCACTCGACGCGTCCCGTGAATTTAGCGCGGTTCGATAAGATCCACTGGGCGACGGTCGAGGGCGATGTGTGGGACATTCCGTATTACTTGTGCGAGATCGCGCACACGCCACTGATGACTCCGCAGGTGCTGAAGCAGGTATCGAAGATGGATGCGCGCCTATATGACGCTAACTACGTGGGGCATCGGCTGCCTGGCGGCGGCGCCATTCGAATAACACCACGCCCGCCGCGACACTGACGTTCAGGGACGCGACGCCGTCCGGGACCATCGGGATGCGGACCAGGAAGTCGCAATGCTTGGCCGTGGTCTGATGGAGTCCTTTGCCTTCGCCGCCGAGGACGATGGCCGAGGGTGATGCGTAATCGACCTTGTCATGCGGCTCGGGTCCGCGTTCGTCGAGGCCGTAGATCCAGTAGCCGGCCTTTTTCAGTTCTTCGAGCGCGCGGTTGATGTTGGCAACTTTCACGACGGGCACGTAGGCTAGGGCTCCGGCTGCGGATCGGGAAACAGTTTCGGTGAGTCCCGCGGCGCGGCGCTCCGGGATCACCACGGCGACGGCACCTGCGGCGTGCGCAGTGCGAATGATGGCTCCCAGGTTGTGGGGATCTTCCACGCCGTCAAGGACGACGTGGAGGCCGCCAGTGGCAATTGTTTGTTCGAGGGTGGCATAGCGCTCGGCTGCTCCGAAGGCCACCACTCCCTGATGGGACGCTTTTTGCGAGGCGCGATCGAGGGCTTCCCGGGATTCAAAACGGACGGCGACTTTGCGTTCCCGGCACAGGTCGATGATCTCCTGCAGGCGCGGCCCACCGGCTGCTTTGACGATTAATACGCGATCGAGAGGGCGGCCGGCGCGAAGCGCTTCGCGGACGGGATGGATTCCTACGAGCAAGGACATTAGAATAAGGGTACCCTCATGTACACACCTGAGACACCCACGGCGACCAGTCTCTCGCCGGAGGAAGTCACTGCCGCAGCCGAACCGCTCCCGCAAGGGGCCTTGCTGACTGCGGAAGAAATTCCGGATAAACTCTATTTCCGCATCGGCGACGTGGCTCGCCTGGCGGGAATCAAGCCGTACGTGCTGCGCTTTTGGGA
Source organism: Bryobacteraceae bacterium (assembly GCA_039926185.1). Classification (GTDB taxonomy): domain Bacteria; phylum Acidobacteriota; class Terriglobia; order Bryobacterales; family Bryobacteraceae; genus Palsa-187. Next base: position 35,636 of record JBDSXJ010000001.1, read on the forward strand.
AACGGAGTTTCCGTCGCTGGGTCCGAAGAAGTCGGGAACCGGACATCGGCTGTATCGTCGCAAGGACGTGCAGTTGGTTTTCGAGATCAAGACGCTGCTGTACGAGAAGCGGTTTACGATCGAGGGTGCTCGTAAACATCTGGAAGCACGGGCCAAGGCGGAACCGGCGACGACTGCCGCAGGCAAACGAGCCAAGGCGGCGGCAAAGAAGCCGTCCAAGGTACAGGCCGGATTGTTCGATGTCCCGAGTTCTGCGTTGGATACGGTGCGCAAAGAACTTGCGGACATTTTGAAGTTATTACGCTAGGCTCTCATCCCACCAAACCTGGTCGATAAGGTTCTCAGGAGAAATCCTGGAACCCCAATGATCCGCGTTACCCGCATTAACCATACTCCGCTCATTCTCAATTCGGATTTGATCGAGCATATCGAATCGACGCCGGATACTGTGATCAGTTTGACCAATGGGCAGAAGTACGTCGTGACAGAGCCGGCGGAAGACGTAGTTGAGAAGGTAGTGGAGTTCCGGCGGCGCCTGTATTCGGAAATTAAGGTCAACTGATGGCGGGCGGAGCGAAGAAAACAGGCGGCGGCATCGACTTCGCGACCTTCGCCGGGATCGTGGTGGCGTTGGGCGCGATCTTGGGCGGGTTGGTGCTGGAGGGCGGCAAGATTGCGGACGTCGCCCAGGTGACGGCAGCGATGATCGTGCTGGGCGGGACCTTGGGTGCGGTGATGGTCGCAACGCCGGTGAAGGTATTGAAGGGCGCGCTGAAGCGGATCATGGGAGTGATCAAAGATCCGGTGCCACCGATCGGCGACATATTGGAGGAAGTGGTCGAGTACTCTACGTTGGCGCGAAAAAACGGGCTGATCTCCCTGGAGAACGTCGCTGCGGACATCAGCGACCCGTTTCTACGCAAGGGATTGATGCTGGCCGTGGACGGCAGCGACCTGCAGGAAATCCGCTCGATGCTGGAACTGGAGATCGATATCGAAGAGGAGCGGGCGGAGGCTGAGGCCAAAGTGTTTGAGGGTGCGGGCGGTTATGCGCCAACGATCGGCATCATCGGTGCTGTGATGGGGCTGATTCAGGTGATGAAGAATCTCGCCGACATTGAAGAGGTAGGCCATGGGATTGCGGTGGCGTTCGTCGCGACGGTATACGGTGTGGGGCTGTCGAACCTGTTGTTCCTGCCGATGGCGCAGAAGATCAAGGCTCGGGCGCATGCGGAGGCGAAGCGGAGGGTACTGATCACCGAGGCGATCGCTGGGATCGTGGAAGGGCTGAATCCGAAGTTGCTACGCGCCAAGCTGGAGCCGTTCACAGGGGTCCGCGCCGCCGCCACTGAGGGCGGAGGTTCCCGGATGCCCGCGACGGAAGAGGCGTAGAGTGGCGCGGCAGAAGAAACATCCCGACCATGAGAACCACGAGCGGTGGCTGGTCTCCTACGCCGACTTCATCACGCTGCTGTTCGCGTTCTTCGTGGTGATGTTCGCGTCCTCGCAAGGGGATAAGGGGAAAGCACAGCAAGTGTCCGACGGGGTGAAGAAGGCTCTGGAGGGGGACAATATCTCCGCGATGGTCGCGGCGGTGATCAACGGTCCCACGAAAGAGAGGCCGGGCAAAGACAAGGTCAACGTACCGGATGTCGCGCAGCCTCGGACCGAGCAGGATCGGCGGGAACAGCAGCTTGCCGAACTGATGCCTTCGCTGCAGGTGCTCTCCAGCGAGCTGAGTGAAGAGGTTAAGGCGGGGAAGATCCAGATCAAGATGACGGATCGCGGGCTGGTGGTGAGCTTCGCGCAGGCAGCGCTGTTCCCGTCGGGCGAAGATTTCATTTCCGCCGACGCTTACGCAAGTATCGGAAAGGTAGCGGCGGCGATCACGCGCTTGCCGAATCCGGTGCGGCTTGAGGGTCACACGGATGCTCGCCCGATCAACACGCCTCGGTTTCATAGCAACTGGGACCTGTCTTCGGCGCGCGCGATTGCGCTGTTGAAGATTCTCTCAGAGCGCTTTAGCGTTCCCACAGGCAAACTTTCCGTCGCGGGTTACGCGGAGACGGCACCGCTGGCTTCGAACGATACAGAAGAGGGTCGCGGGCGCAATCGACGGGTCGACATCATCGTGCTGAATGAGCAAGGGATGAAGGGCGAACCGACCAAAGTCGACACCGGGAAGTAACTTCCTAATGACGTTGCTCCCGTCCGCCGAATACCATAGGGATCATGAGCGACAAAAAGACAGCCAAAGTTCGCAAAGCCGTATTCCCTGCCGCTGGTTTAGGCACACGATTCCTTCCGGCAACCAAAGCGATGCCGAAGGAGATGCTGCCGCTGGTCGATAAGCCGTTGATTCAATACGGCGTCGAAGAAGCCATCCAGTCGGACATCCACAAGATCATCATCGTGACCGGACGTGGCAAGGCATCGATGGAAGATCACTTCGACCATAGCTTTGAGCTGGAGCATACGCTCGAATCACGCGGCAAGAAGGAACTGCTGGCAATTTCCCGGCATGCGTCGAACATGGCCGACGTGAATTATGTTCGGCAGAAGCAGGCGCTCGGTTTGGGTCACGCGGTCTTGCGCTCGCGCGAGATGGTGGGCGACGAGCCGTTCGCGGTCGTGCTCTCCGACGACATCATCGACGCGGAAGTTCCGGCGTTGAAGCAGATGCTGGCGGTCTTCGAGAAGTATCAATCTCCCGTGGTCGCGCTGATGGAAGTACCGAAGGATCGAATCTCGGCTTACGGTGTGGTTGCCGGTGAAGAAGTCACTGGTTACTCTGGCGCGGGACGGTTGTTCAAGATCAGCGACATGGTGGAGAAGCCGAAAGCAGAAGATGCGCCATCGAACCTCGCAATCATTGGACGCTACATTCTTACTCCGGATATTTTTCACGCGATCGAGACGATCACGCCGGGTTCAGGTGGAGAGTTGCAACTCACCGATGCGATCAAGCTGTTGCTGAAGAGTCGTCCGGTGTATGGCTACGTGTTCGAAGGAACGCGTTACGATGCGGGAGACAAGCAAGGCTTCCTGCAAGCTACCGTGGACTTCGCGTTGAAGCGTGAAGACCTGGGTCCGGGGTTCCGCGCGTTTCTAAAGACGCGCAAGCTGTAGTGCAAAAACAAGCAAAAACGTTAGGAAACACGCACAAAAAAGAAAAGGCCCCGATTTCTCGGGGCGGCATCTTCCTTGCAAAAGAAAAGGCCCCGATTTCTCGGGGCCACATTCTGATGACTCGTTTTATCGAGTCAGCCGCAACTACTTCTTCTTCTTTGCGGCGGCTTTCTTCTTGGCAGGCGCCTTTTTCTTTGCGGCTGCTTTCTTCTTGGTTGCGTTCTTCATTGAATGATTCTCCCTTTACATCTAGTGACGCGCACCAGTACTACAGCACGCGCTTGTGTCCCCTTTATAAGATGCTTTCAATTTATTGTCAAGAAAAAAATGCAACGAAGTGAGCGCGCGTGCGTCGCATGAAGAGCACGCAACGATGCTGCAAATCACAAAAACGTACTCGAGTAGAATTGTTCTAGTGATCGCGAACGCTATGATCGCAACTTTCACACACCGCACGCTCTTGTTGCTGTGCGCGATCTTCATCACGCTCACGGGTTGCGCGAAACATAAGCAGGCTCGTGTTTCCGTGCCATCACCGAAGCGCGGCTTTCAAGCACCAGTGGAGCCCGCGCGCATCGGCGACAAAGAAAAGGGTGAAGCGAGTTGGTATGGCGAACCCTACAACGGACGTCGCGCCGCGTCGGGAGAAATTTTCGACATGGAGCAACTCACCGCCGCGCATCGAACTCTTCCTTTTCAAACTTGGGTGGAAGTCACGAACCTCGACAATGGAAAACAAGTGGACGTGCGCATCACTGATCGAGGTCCGTTCGTGGATGGACGCATCATCGATTTGTCGCGAGGCGCGGCGAGAGAGATCGACCTGTTAAGAACCGGAATCGCGAAAGTGGAATTGAAAGTCATCGAAGCTCCCAAGATGATTTCGAGGAACAACGAACCGTTCACCCTTCCCACGTCACCATCCGACCTGAGTTCTTCTCCATCCGAGCCCAGGCCAACCCCCTCGGGTGAGTTCGTGGTCCAGGCCGGAGCCTTCGCCAGCCGGGACCGAGCCGAGGCCTTGGCCTCTTCCTTATTAATAGTGGGTGAGGCTCGGGTGGTGGCGAGCGAGGCAACGCCCCCCCTATGGCGCGTTTGGGTTGGGGAAAATCTGACCTTGGACCTAGCCCAGAAGCTCGCCGAAGAAGTAAAAGCCCTTACAGGTCAATCAGTTGTAGTCCGCGGACGCTAGTCCTCCCGCCACTACCCCCATTTGCGGGCCTACTAACCCTCCTTATACCTACCGATTACCTATGTGAGGGGGTCTAGAGTGAAATCGAAATTCACCTTAGAATTTGTGTTCGGCCAGCCCACTACACAAGTTAACTGACAATGATCCCTGTTAAGTACAGCCCTCCCCAACCCGACGAAAACCGCCACGTATTGGTGGGACATTCCTCCCGAACCCGCCATATGCGGCGCATGATCGACAGGATGGGCAAGTGCCGGTGGCCGGCGCTGCTGCTGGGCGAAACCGGCACTGGTAAGGAAGTGGTCGCCCGTGCGATTCATGCACAGACACAAGCCCAGGCTCGCGCGACGAACGCTCGCGAACCGTTTGTCACCATCGATTGCTCTTCGATGGTGGGTCCGCTGATGGAAAGCGAACTGTTCGGACACGTCAAAGGCGCGTTCACGGGCGCGGCGTCGGCAAAGATCGGGCTGATCGAAGCGGCGAATGGCGGCACGGCGTTCTTCGACGAGATCGGCGAACTGCCGCTCGACTTGCAAGCGAAGCTGCTGCGCGTGTTGCAGGAAAAGGAATATCGCCCGGTGGGTTCGCTGACCACGCGGCGTTCGGACTTCCGCATTATCGCGGCGACCAATCGCGATCTGGCCAAGGAAGTGGAGAAGGGCACGTTCCGGCGCGACTTGTACTTCCGCCTCAACGTGATCAACATGCGGCTGTCGCCGTTGCGGGAACGGAAGGAAGATATTCCTTCGCTGGTCAACCACTTCCTCTCGCGGGCGGATGGAAACTACAGCCTTACGTCAGAAACGCTGGAAGTCATCCTCGCTTACGACTGGCCGGGGAACATTCGAGAGTTAGAGAACTGCGTTCAGCACATGATGGCTGTAAACTCCGGGCCCCTGCTGCATGCGGCGGACCTGCCTTCGGCGCTGCTGAATTTCGTGGCCCAGCAGAAGTCGCAGTACATGACGATGGCGGCCGTGGCGTCGGCAGAGCCGGTGTACATGATGGATTCGCCTCCGCTGCCGAAGCCTCCGCAGTCGGCAACGCATTCTGGAATTCCCATGACGGCGATGCCGAACCCTGGCAGCATCATCCCGTTGATGGAATTGGAACGCCGAGCGATCCTGCACGCGTTGGATTACACCAAGGGCGATCGGGCGATCGCGGCGCACCTGTTGGGAATCGGCCGCACCACGCTGTACCGCAAGTTAAAAGAGTACGAAATTGCGAGCTAATGCTGAGAATCCGTGCAGTCTTCGCGCACTACTGATGCAAGCATGACCCTACGTGTATTAGTTGTGGAATCCGAAGCGGAAGAGATGCTCTTCCTGCGAGACGTTTTGAATGAACTCGACGGCGGCCGCGAGTGGAGCCAATGGACCCAGGTGGAATCGGCCTACGCGGATTCCTGGAAAGAGGCGGCGGCGATGCTGGCCACGGCTCGCTATGACGTCATCGTGCTCAATCTGAATTTGAGCGACACGCAGGGGAAAGACACTTTCCTGCGATACAAGTCGCTGGCTTCGCATGTTCCCGCGGTCTTGCTGGTGCAGGGAGTCGAGGGACAGACACTGGCAGAGAACCTCTTGCGCGAAGGAGCACAGGATTTCCTCCTCCTTAGCCAGGTGGACTGCGCGCCGCTGGCGAAGGCCATGCGCAATGCGATTGACCGACATCGCTTACTGGCGGCAACGCAGGCCGCATCCATGGTGGATTCGCTTACGGGCCTGCTGAGCCGCGATGCGTTTCTGCTGCTCGCCGATCGGGACCGGCATCTGGCAGAGACGTTGCATCGCCGGCAACTGCTGATCCTGGCGGAGCCGAAGAAGAAATTCGCCGTGCATGACAATCAGGGCCGCGATCTAGGTGTAGTGGATGCAGCGGAGCAGCTTCGGAACATGGCGGGGGCAACCGACTTAGTTGCGCGAGTGGGGCTGATGCATCTTGCGTTATCGGTCCTCGATTCCGAGCAGGAGTCGGCGGAAGAGATTTGGGCGCGTCTGCACGGCGAGGCGGCGAAGAGTGGGATCTCGCTGGGCGTGGCGGTATTTGATCCCGAACGGCCGGTGGCGTTGGATCGATTGCTGGAACTGGCGGCAGGGGATCTGAAGCCCGTAAAAGCAGCCAGTTAGTCAGTCGTGCGACGATAGTCACTCGCGTGTCTGTCGCACTCGACGCAACTTACAGCATTGGCCGAAACCTTTCGGGAGTCGGTGTATACTCGCGCAAACTTCTCTTTGGGCTGGCGCAAGCGCATCCAGAAGAGTCTTTCTACTTCCACTACCGGCCCAACAAGTTCCTACGTTCGCTGCGTGATCATTTGCCGGCGAACGCGCATCGGCGGTTGCTGCATAGCGCTCCCCGAGCGGACATCTTTCATGCGTTGAACCAACGCGTGGATTACAAGGGCCCGCGCACCGTCACCACTTTCCACGATCTGTTCGTGATGACAGGGGAGTATTCCAGCCCGGAGTTTCGTGAGCGCTTCACCGCACAGGCTCGCGAGGCGGCTGAGCGGAGTGATCGGATTATCGCTGTGTCGCAATTCACGGCTGGGCAGGTCGAGACGCTATTGGGTGTCGAACCGAGCAGGATTGATGTTGTCCCGCATGGCGTTGACACACCTCCGCCTTCACGGCAACGGCGCGAGAAGGTGGTGCTGTTCGTCGGCGCGATTCAGAAGCGGAAGAACGTGGCGCGCCTGGTGCAGGCGTTTGAGAGCATGCCTCGCGGGTGGACATTGATTCTCGCGGGAGCTGCGGACGGATATGGGGCCGCAGCTGAGCTCGAGGCGGTTAGCGCAAGTTCTCGGCGGGACGATATTCAAGTCGCGGGCTACGTGACGCGTGAGGAATTGGAAATCCTCTATGCGCGCGCGGCGATCTTTGCGTTTCCGTCGCTCGATGAAGGGTTCGGGATGCCGGTGCTGGAAGCGATGGCTCGGGGAGTCGCGGTGGTGACGTCGAATTGTTCGGCGATGCCGGAGGTGGCGGGGGATGCGGCGTTACTGGTGGACCCACAGGATAAGGAAGACATTGCGGATGCTTTGATGCGGCTCGCGGTCGAGGATGAATTGCGCGCGACGCTGGTGGAGCGCGGGCGGGTGCATGTCGCGCAGTTCACTTGGGATCGGGCGGTGCGGGAGACGTGGGAGGTTTACGACGGGCTGAGGCGCTAAGGATGTGGCGCGCGCACTCGTGCGTGCTGTGTCGAGACTCGTCTCGACACTTGGTGCAGCTCATTCCGGCGGCAGGCGTCGAGAGAAGTCTCGACGCGGCACGCAGGAGTGCGTGCGCTACTTTCCGGCTTCTTGGGCGGCTTTGGTCAACTCGCTGATTTTTGTGCCGGTCACGGCTACTGCGATGGAGCCGGCAATCAGGATGGGGATCTTGATCACGGCCCACAACACCAACGAGAAACGTGCGGCCTCATCGGGCAGGATTCCGAAACCTAGTTCGAGGAACTCGCGCGTTAGCAACTGAAATAGGCCCAAAGTCGCGGGAGCTTGCGGCAAGGCTGCGGCCAGGCGGATCAGCATCATCAAGGCCAGTGCGGTTCCGAAGGAAAGATCGAAGTTGTACTCGCCGAATAATATGTAGACCGGCACCACTTGCAGCAGCAAGTAAGGAACGGTCGCAAGCAGGGCCGCCCAGAGATACCAGGAGTGGCCGATGAGCGCGAGATCTTCCTGCAGGACGAACCAGCGCTTGCGCCATCCGCTTTCCGGCATGCGCTCATGCTTTAGCTTCGGACGAAACAAGGCCATGCCCAGTACGACCACACCGGCCAGGACAAAAATTCCCAACCCGTCCGCGGCTAGTTCGATGCGACGCGGGACATGCACGGCTCTGAGAGCGTACTGGATCCCTACCCACATCAGGACTCCGTCGAAGAGCCGCTCAATCAGGACGCTGGCTAGAGAGACGGAGAAAGGGAGCTTGGTCCATCGGCTCACCAGATAGCAGCGAATCACTTCGCCGGCCCGGATCGGGAAAATTTCACTGGCGAACAGCCCGACGAACACCGCGCGGGTCGCCGGCAGTACGCCGACTTTTGCCACGGGCGCCAGGATCGACTTCCAGCGCACCCCCTGGACAAAGTAGACGCTGAGCATGGAGGCGATGCCCAAGCCAATCCAGGCAGGGTGCAACGCTCCGATATCGGTAAGGAGCCTACCGAGTTGCGCGTCGCGAAGGGTCCACACCAAGCTGGCGATGGAGGCCAGGTAAGTCAGGACCAGGACGGCGACCCGCGTCCTGTTAGACTTTGGTTCAGCCAATCCTCATGTTAACGTGGGAACGCGGAGTGGCGCTCGCTTGACAAGCCGCGCTTCGCTAGTTTACCGTAACGATTCGGCTAAACTCGCGGAGATTGTGCGCTCGCCAGGATAGAGAGCGACCGCGTGGAGCATGTGGTGGCAGATAAACATAGCCCAGCGGAGGTGAAGGAACAACTCGAATCCACTCTTGAGAGCGTGGACCATGCCGAAGAACTCGTCATGCGCGCGGCTCGGGAAATGGGTTTCGACGAGGACCAACAGCATGAGATCGGCATCTCCTTGCGGGAGTGCATGGTCAATGCAGTGGTGCATGGGAATCGCTACAACACGCGCAAAAAGGTGCATTTTTGCGTGTCGCATACGCCGGATCGCCTGGAGATCGTCATCGGTGACGAAGGCGAAGGGTTCGACTCCGGAAAACTCCCCGACCCGTTAGCGGAAGAGAATCTCTTGCGGCAATCCGGACGCGGCGTCTTAATGATGAAGGCGTTCATGGACGAGTTTGAGGTGTACCAACGGAGTCCGTCGGGCACCGAAGTAAAGATGGTGAAGTACAAAGTTAGAGCGGACTGAAGGAGGCTACTGTGAGTGTTAAACTGACCACCCGCCAGGTGGGCGACGTTACGGTTGTGGATGCGGTGGGACGGATCACCTTAGGCGACGGAGCGACAACGTTCCGCGACACCATTCGGGATCTGGCCAACGGCGGAAATAGAAAGCTGCTGCTGAATTTGGCTGAAGTGAGCTACATCGATAGCTCCGGCATCGGCGAAATGGTTTCCGGTTTCACGACGGTCACCAATCAGGGCGGCCAGGTAAAATTGCTGAACCTGACCAAACGCGTCAAAGACCTTTTGCAAATCACCAAGCTATACACAGTCTTCGAAGTTTTTGACGACGAAGCCCACGGCGTTCGTAGCTTTTCCTAAAGAAAACCCTCCGGGCGGATCTAAGTAGATCCGCCCAATCATTTACAGAGATTTCCCGCCCCTTAGGCTCACTCTACAGTGGGATGAGGATGGAGTTAAGGTTTTGGCCCTAAGCGAAAACTGGTACCCAGCCTCTTCCGGTAACCCACTATGGTCCCCATCCGAGAGCCTAAAACTTACTCAGTCTTACTTGCCGACGATCTGACGCTGGTCAGAGAAGGATTGGCCGCCTTGTGCAGCGCGACGCTGAATTACAAAGTGGTCGGTCAGTTTTCCGAGGGCGTTGCCGCCCTCCGCGCGATTGAGAGTACGCAACCCGATCTGGCCGTGCTCGATTTGAACCTGGTGGACTTGTTCACGCTCGAAATCGTCAAGCGTGTGCGGGCCGCCGGTTTGAAAACCAAGATTCTGGTGCTCTCCACGCGGCGCGACCGGAAAACTGTGGTCGAAGCGTTGCGTTGCGGGGTGAGCGGATTTCTGTTGAAATCGGCACCGTCTTCGCAGATGATCGAGGCGTTTGAGCAGGTGCTGGACGGCAGCGTCTACGTTTCCCCGCAGCTCGAACTGAGCAAGATCTTTACGTCCAATCCCAAGAACTCGCCCGACGATCCGATCGACGCGCTGAGCGCGCGCGAGTATCAGGTGTTTTCCTTCCTGGTCGAAGGCGTCCGAGCCAAAGAGATCGCGGCGCGGTTGGAACTGAGTCCCAAAACGGTCGACACGTATCGGGCGAGTCTCATGCGCAAGCTGGATATTCACGACGTTGCGGGCTTGGTCAAGTTCGCGATTCAACGGGATTTGACTTCACATTGAGATGCTAAACTGGGGTCGGAAATCGACTATGGCCTCTGCTCCGCACCTTCTGACTTACGAAGAATGGCTGCAGATGCCCACGGTCGAGGATGGCACCGACGAAGTCGTTAACGGAGTTCTTCGGTTCATGCCGCCTACTCACTATCCGCACGCTGAAGTGATCCAGCGCTTGATCGAAGCCTTTCTGCCGCTGGTTGATCGGAAGCGTGTGGGCTTGCTCGGCTCCAACCTGGGATTGATGATCAGCCGCGAGCCGCTGACCTGCCGATCGCCGGATTTGATCCTGTTCTGGCGCGACCAGATGGAAGTTCGCGACGGACTCTACTATTCCCCGCCCGGTTTGGTGGTGGAAATTTTGTCTCCGTCGGAAAACCGCCGTCGCAAGCAGGAGAAGATGGACGACTACGCCTCCATCGGCGTGCCGGAGGTTTGGGTGTGCGCTCCGGGCGAACGGAGCATTGAGATCTGCCGTTTGGCCAATGGGCGGATGAATTCGGAATCGACCCTCTCTGGAGGCCTGTTGGGACCGAGCCGGTTCCCCGGTGTAAGCATCAACATAGCGGAAATCTGGCCTGACTAGACTGCTATAATAAGGGCGTATTATGCCCACCGCCGTCGGCTCCGACAAAAAGATCATTCTGCTGCGTCCCCGGGGCTTCTGCGCCGGAGTGGTGCGCGCCATCGACGTCGTAAAGATCGCCTTAAGTGCTTACGGAGCGCCGATTTACGTTCGCAAGGAAATTGTCCACAATCGTCACGTGGTGGACGAACTGCGCGCGGCAGGTGCCATCTTCGTCGAGGAACTCACCGAAGTTCCGGTCGGCGAACGAGCCATCTTTAGTGCCCATGGCGTAGCTCCCTCGGTCCGCGAAGAAGCGAAAGAGCGGAAACTGCGCGTCATCGACGCGACTTGCCCGCTGGTCACCAAGGTCCACCTCGAAGCGAAGAAGTTCGCGAAGCAAGGCTACACCATCGTCCTGATTGGGCATAAGGACCATGACGAAGTGATCGGTACTCTGGGCGAAGCTCCTGAAGCGACGGCCTTGGTTTCAACCGTGGAAGACGTCGACAAGTTGGAAGTGAAGGATGCAACGCGTGTCGGGTTTATCACGCAGACGACGCTGAGCCTGGACGAGACGCGCGACATCGTGGCGCGGCTGCGGGAAAAGTTCCCCAAGATCGAAGGTCCCGCGGCGCAGGATATTTGCTACGCCACGGAAAATCGGCAGGTGGCCGTGAAGGCCGTCGCGCCGTTGTGCGAAATGCTACTGGTTGTCGGCTCGCAGAACAGCTCCAATTCGCGACGGCTTGTCGAAGTTTGCGAACAACTCGGGGTTCCGTCGTACCTGGTGGACGACTTGAGCGAAGTGAAGTCCGAGTGGCTGGAAAACATCAACACGGTCGCGGTGACTGCGGGCGCATCGGCGCCGGAAAATCTGGTCGAAGAATTGGTGGCATCCTTGCAGCAGCGCGGCTTTACCGCGCTCGAAGAGATGGAAGTTAAGGAAGAAGACGTGCGCTTCAACTTGCCGGCCGAGTTGGTGCGCGTCTCAGGAACGCAACAAGCCGCTCGCGTATGAGTCCACGGCTCCAGGTCGCCGACGCACTTCTGAGCGCCTCCGGGCAGGCGCTAGGCCGTGCATCCGACCACCTGATGAGCCTGCGTTCCGCGGAAGGGTTCTGGTGGGGCGACCTCACGGCGGACACCACGCTGGAGTCCGACTTCATCCTGACAGAATTGTGGAGGCACACACCGCCGACGTCGGGACCGTGGAATCCTCCGACGCGTGCCTTGATCGCCAAGGCGGCGCGTTCCATTCTGGTTCGTCAGCTCGCAGACGGCGGCTTTAGCATTTACGAAAAAGGCCCCAGCGAAATCAGCGCCAGTGTCAAAGCGTATGTTGCGCTGAAGCTCGCGGGCGTAGATGCCAACGATCCTAATCTGGTTCGCCTGCGGAAACGGATTATCGAACTGGGCGGCATTCAATCCGCGAATAGCTACGTCAAGATCAACCTCAGCCTGTTCGGGCTGTATCCGCGCGAGCACACGCCGTCGGTTCCACCGGAGATCATGCTGCTGGGCAAGCTGATTTACGAGATGTCGTCGTGGTCGCGAGCCATCGTGATTCCGCTTTCGATTTTGCACGCTGCAAATCCACAGCGCCCTGTGCCCGCGGGTTTCAGCATTCAGGAATTGTTCGTGCCCGGCAAGCCGATGGCCTTCCCCAATAACGAAGGCTTCTGGAGCTGGCGCAACTTCTTCCTCAAAGCCGACAGGCTGGGCAAGTTCTGGGAGAAATACGGTTCGAGCAGCCTGCGCACCCAGGCCATTCGCAGGGCCGAGCAGTGGATGCTGGAACGCACCAAGCACTCCGATGGACTGGCGGCAATTTATCCGTCCATGATGTACGTGGTGATGGCTCTGGATGTGTTGGGCTATCCGAAAGATCATCCGGATGTGGTCGCAGCGACGAATCAATTCCTGCGCCTGATGGCGGATCGTGATTGCGAGGATGGCGAGAAGAAGTTTTTCTTCATGCCGTGCTTCTCACCGGTGTGGGATACGGCGATCGCGGCGCATGCGCTGGGCGAAGCTGGAACTCCTTCCGAGGCAGCTCTGCGGCAAACCGCGGATTGGCTGATCTCGAAAGAGGTGCGGCGCAAGGGCGATTGGAGCATCAAGCGCCCCAATGTCGAACCCTCGGGCTGGTATTTTGAATTCGCCAACGAGTTTTATCCGGATATCGACGACACCGCGCAGGTATTGCTCGGCTTGGCACACGCCAAGGCCACCGATCCCGCCGCGCAGAAGGCTTGCACCGAGCGCGCCGTAAACTGGCTGCTGGCGATGCAAGGCTCGGATGGCGGCTGGGCCGCGTTCGATGTCGATAATAACTGGGAATTTCTCAGCACCGTTCCCTTTGCGGACCACAACGCGATGCTCGACCCGACGTGTCCGGACATTACCGGGCGCGTATTGGAAGCGTTAGCGGCGTGCGGTGTTCCGAATTCGCATGCGGCAGTGCAGCGCGGCGTGGAGTTCCTGCGTAAGACTGTAGGTTCTGACGGCAGCTGGTACGGACGCTGGGGCGTCGACTACATTTACGGGACCTATCTCGCTCTGCGCGGCCTGAAAGCGTCGGGCGAAGATGATCGCGAAGCGCATGTGCTGCGCGCGGGCGAGTGGCTGCGGGCCATCCAGAACGCCGATGGCGGCTGGGGCGAAAGCTGCGAGAGCTACGCGAACAACACGTACACGCCCGACCAGTCTACGCCGTCGCAGACAGCATGGGCGGTGCTGGGATTGATCGCAGGCGGCGACACCACGTCGAGCAGCGTGCACAAAGGCATTGAGTATTTAGTGACGACACAGCGCGAAGACGGCGGGTGGGACGAAGAGTTGTCCACCGGCACAGGCTTCCCGCAGGTCTTCTACCTGCAGTATCACCTCTATCGAAATTCGTTCCCGGTGCTGGCATTGGCCACCTACCGGAAGGCAAAGGGAGCAGCGCAATGAGATTTCCGCTAACGCAAGCGGCCAACATGGCCACATACATCGCCAAGAATAAAATCCGGCCGAAACCGGAGTGGCAGCAGAATCTGGCGGCGATGGAAGACGCGAAGAATCCGTTCCGCATCGTTCACACCCAGATCCCCGCTGCGGGCGTCGCGCGTAAGCCGCACCCTATGATCAACAAGCGTTTCCCGTTGGTCATGATGCTGGAACCGCTGCACGCGTGCAATCTTACCTGCACCGGTTGCGGCCGCATCCGTGAATACGAAACATCCATCAGCAGCCGCCTGACTCTCGATCAATGCCTCACTGCGGTCGATGAGTGCGGCGCGCCCATGATCTCCATCTGCGGCGGCGAACCGTTCCTGTATCCCGAACTTCCGCAGTTAGTCTCTGAGATCCTGAAGCGCGGCCGCTACATTCAGCTGTGCACCAACGGAATGTTCCTGAACAAGAAACTGGACAAGTACACACCGGACCCGGGTCTGGTGTTCAACGTTCATTTGGATGGCCTGCAGAAGAGCCACGATCTGGCGGTGGAACGCGAAGGCGTGTTTGAGACCGCGATCGAGGGCATCAAGTACGCGAAGTCCAAGGGCTTCCGCGTGTTCACCAACACCACGGTCTATCGCGAAACCAACATGGACGAAATCTGGCAGATGTTCGAACTGCTGGAAACGCTCGGCGTCGACGGACACACGGTTTCTCCGGCCTACGGTTACTCGTCGGTCAACGATCAGGAACTCTTCATGACGCGTGAAGACGTGCACGAAAAGTTCAAGGACATCGAGAAGTTCTCCAAGCGCTTCCCGCTGGTCTCCTCGCCCGTCTATCAGGAATTCCTCAAGGGCGAGCGCGAGCTTCCGTGCACCGCGTGGGGCAATCCGACTTACAACGTCAAAGGCTGGAAAGGCCCGTGCTACCTGATCACGGACGCCCACCACGACACCTTCGAAGACTTGATGACCAAGACGCCGTGGGAAAACTACGGCCATGGCAACGATCCTCGCTGCGAGCAGTGCATGGTGCATTGCGGCTACGAACCGTCCGCCGCGTATGGCATCAACGCGAAGTTCAGCGATTCCTTCAAAACCCTAAGCTGGCTCATCAGCTAGCGTGAAGCCCGCACTAGTCACCGGCGCGACCGGGTTCGTAGGCTGGCACGTAGCTCGCGCGTTGCTTGATCGCGGGCAATCTGTGCGTGCGCTGGCGCGCAATCCTGCAGCGTTGCGCGAACTCGACGGCGTCGAGGCTATCCAAGGTGATCTGCGCGATCCTGCGTCGTTACAGCGCGCCGTAGAGGGCTGCTCCACTGTCTATCACGTCGCAGCGGACTATCGACTGTGGACGCGTGATCCGCAGGAGATGCATCGCTCTAACGTAGACGGTACGCGCGCGATGTTGGAGGCGGCTCGGCGCGCGGGCGTCGAACGCGTCGTTTACACTTCCACCGTCGGCTGCATTGCGGTTCCCGACGGCGGCATTGGCGACGAGACGATGGTCGCGCAGCTCGCGGACATGAGCGGTCCGTACAAAGAGTCGAAGCTTTTGGCTGAACACGTCGCGCTGGAATTCGCGCGCGAGGGATTTCCTGTGGTGATCGTGAATCCGACGGCGCCGGTCGGCGATCACGATTTTAAGCCGACGCCGACAGGCAAGATCATCGTGGACTTCGTGCGGGGTGCGATGCCTGCGTATCTCGATACAGGGCTGAACGTGGTCGACGTTCGCGATGTCGCACAGGGTCACTTGGCAGCTTGTGAGCGCGGACAGGTCGGCGAGCGTTACATCTTAGGCGCGGAGAATATGACGCTGAAGCAGATCTTCGAAGCGTTGGCTCCTGTGGCGGGGCGGAAGCCGCCCGCCGTTCAGATTCCGTACGCGGTTGCTTATGCGGCGGGGGTCGTTTCGACTGCGTGGGCGAACGTCACTGGGCAGGAGCCGCGCGCTCCGCTCGACGGGGTGAGGATGGCGCGGAAGAAGATGTGGGTTCGTCAGGACAAGGCTGCGCGGGAGTTGGGTTACACGCCGGGCCCGGCATCCGCGGCACTGGCAAGAGCGGTGGAATGGTTTAGGTCCAATGGGTATGTGTAGCGCGCGCACTCATGCGTGCTGCATCGAGACTCGTCTCGATGACTGGTCGAGAGGTGTCGACATGAGTGTCGACACGGCACGCACGAGTGCGTACGCCACATCCTCAGAGGGGCGACGATGACGATGCTGCTTGTCGCGGCTGAGGCTCGCGAATTTGCGGGGCTGCTGAAGCGCGCGGGGCCGGGGCAACCGATCTCCATCCCGAACGCAGCCTTCGCGCGGGAAATTACCCTGCATGGGCAACGCACCATTCTGCTCGCCAATGGACCCGGTCCACGACTTGTGAACCAAATGCTCTCCGCCCCCGTCATAAGGGAGTGGAACGTCACAGAAGCGATCAGCACAGGTTTCTGCGGAGCACTGGATCCAGCGTTGCGAATTGGTGATATCGTCGTAGCTAGTGTGGGTGAAATCTGGTCCGAGGACCGCGTCGTCGTCCGTGCAGAGGATAAACGCCGATTGCGGGAACAGACCGGAGCTCGGATTGTAGAGATGGAGTTTGCAGCCGTTCAGGCCAAGGCCGTCGAATGGGGCGTCCCGTGCCGGGCGGTGCGCGTTGTGTCGGATTCCTCAACGGAGGATTTACCCTTGGACTTGAATCGTTATCGCGACGCAGACGGGCGCTTCCAACTGGCACGGATCGCCTTCGCAGGAATCCTGCACCCCTTCCGTGTCCTTCCAAAATTAATGCAGCTCGACCGCAACAGTAAGTTGGCCGCCGAAAGATTAGGAGCATTTTTTGTCGACAGCAAGTTCTAGCGTTACCGCGACGATGGCGGCAGCCGTCTATCGCGGATCTGGTGCAATCGGGGTAGAACAGGTTCCGGTTCCCGAACTCGGTCCCGGTGAACTTTTGATCCGCGTCGAGGCCTGCGGTATCTGCCCGACCGATCTCAAGAAGATCTCCTACGATTTACTTCCTCCGCCCCGCATCTATGGGCACGAGACTGCCGGCGTCGTCGCCGCAGTGGGAGCTAAGGTTACCAAGTACCGCGAAGGCGACCGCGTCATCGTGTTCCATCACATCCCGTGCGGCACCTGCTTCTACTGCGAGCATAAGCTGTTCGCGCAATGCGCCGTTTACAAGAAGGTCGGTGTGACCGCGGGCTTCGAACCAGCAGGCGGCGGCTTCGCGCAATACGTTCGCGTGATGGACTGGATTGTCGAGGGCGGAATTGAAAAGATCCCTGACGGGGTTTCCTTCGAACAAGCCAGCTTCGTGGAGCCTGTCAATACCTGCCTTAAGGGAATGGCAGCTGTCGCGCCGAAACCCGGAGAGGTCTGCGCCATCCTTGGCCAAGGACCCATCGGGCTGATTTTCACGATGATGGGGAAGCACGAAAAGCTGCGCACAGTGGCAACAGATACCATGGCAACCCGCCGCGCACTCTCACTCAAGTTCGGCGCCGAGGCGTCGTTCGACCCCCGCGACGAAGAATTCGTGAAACACATTCGCTCCATCACCGATCAACGGGGTGCGGATATCGTACTGGTAGCCGCCTCTGCCAAAGGGATAGTAGAGCAGGCAGTAGCCTGTTCCCGGCCTGGAGCCAGAATCCTTCTCTTCGCCCAAACTTCGCATCAGGAGCGCGTGGAAGTCTCCGGCGCCGATATTTGCATGGGCGAGCGAACGCTGCTGGGGTCCTATAGCTCTTCCGTAGAATTGCAGAAAGAATCGGCGAATCTTGTATTTAGCGGCGCACTACCAGTACGGGAGTTGATCACCCACCGGTACCCCCTGGGACAAATTCATGAGGGCATACAGCGCGCGTCGCATCCAGATGAGGTATCGTTAAAGGTAGTGGTTTTGCCCCAACAATGAACCTTGCGATACAGCAGATGGCGGCAGCCGTTTTATACGGCAAAGAAGAACTCCGCATCGAATCGGTTGCAGTACCAAAGATTTTAGCCGGTGACATCTTAGTACGCGTACGCGCGGCCTTAACTTGCGGCACCGATGTGAAGGTTTTCCGCCGGGGCTACCATGCACGCATGATCCGCCCGCCAGCCCTTTTCGGCCACGAATTGTCCGGAGACATCGTGCAAGTGGGTGAAGGCGTTGAGAAATTTAAGGTCGGCCAGCGCGTAGTGGCGGCCAATTCGGCTCCCTGTAGCAAGTGTTTCTATTGCGAACGCGGGCAGGAAAATCTTTGCGAAGACTTGCTCTTCAATAATGGCGCTTATGCCGAATACATCCGCATTCCGGCGCGCATTGTCGAAAAGAATACGCACGAAATTCCGGCGCATGTCAGCTACCAGGACGCGGCGCTTGTGGAACCTCTGGCCTGCGTGATGCGCGGCCTGGAAGAAACCGGCGTTCGTCCCGGCGATACCATTGCGGTGATCGGACTAGGGCCCATCGGCATGATGTTCGTGCGCATGGCCAAGACCGTGTACAAGGCTCGCGTGATCGCGATCGGACGGCGCCAATCGCAGCTCGATCGTGCGGCGCGCATGGGCGCGGACGAATTAATTTTGAATGATGAAGGCGCGGACGTGATCACTCCGGTTCGCGCACTCACCGGTGGCCGAGGAGCCGACGTCGTCATCGAAGCCGTTGGCCTGCCGGAAGTTTGGCAGCTCGCCGTAAAGCTTCTGCGCCGTGGCGGCGTGGTGAACTTCTTTGGTGGATGCCCGGAAGGCACCGAAGTGCCGGTCGACACCAGCAACCTGCATTATTCGGAACTCACGCTTCGCGCCAGTTTCCATCACACCCCGGCGCTGATCCTCAAAGCCCTCACTGCGGTGAGCCAAGGCTATGTCACGGCGAAAGATTTCGTCAATCGTGTGGAACCGCTCACCAACCTGCTGGACGTCATGCAGCATTTGATGAGTCACAACGGCCACATGAAGACGGCTATCATCCCGTAGCCCCGGACACTCCCGTGTTCCTGCAACCGACCGCATTCCTTGCATCACCCGATGCGATGAATCGCGTCTGGACGCTGGAAGAATCGCTCGCCTACACGCGCTGGCTGGCGACGCATCACTACGAAAATTTCCAGGTTGTGAGCTTCCTGCTACCCAAGCGCCTGCATCAGGATTTCTACAACGTTTATTCCTTCTGCCGGTGGGCGGACGACTTAGCGGACGAAATCGGCGACACGGCCGAAAGCATTCGGCTGCTGCAATGGTGGCGGAACGATCTCGACGCGATGTACGCCGGTGAGCAGCCCCAGCATCCCGTCTTCGTCGCGTTGCAAGGCACGGCAAAGCAATATCAGCTGCCGAGCACGCCGTTCTCGGACCTGATCCACGCATTCGTTCAAGATCAGACGGTCACGCGCTACCGCGACTTTGAGCATCTGTTCGACTACTGCAAGTATTCTGCGAATCCCGTCGGACGCCTGGTGCTGGGGCTGTGCGGATATCGCGACGAAGAACGCTACGCCTTGTCCGATGCGACGTGTACCGCGTTGCAGCTCGCCAATTTCTGGCAGGATGTTACGGTCGACCTGAAGAAAGACCGTGTCTACCTTCCTGTTGGCTTGTTAGAGGCCCACGGCTATCCCGTGCAAGCGCTTTTTGAACGCCGCTTCGACGACCGCTTCCGAGCCGCCATGCAGGAGGCAGTCGACGTAGCCCGCAAGCTTTTCACCCAGGGCCTGCCGCTGGCCGATCGCGTGGACAAGCGGCTCTCCATTGACCTCGAACTGTTCAGTCGCGGCGGCTTGCGCGTGCTCGACAAAATCGAACAACAAGGCTTCGACGTGCTGACCTCGCGACCCTCGGTATCGAAACTGGAGCGCGTGGGTCTATTGCTCGGTGCCCTGCGCCGCCGCGCCTTCACAAGGGCCGCATGAATGTCGAGCAATCCTACGCGCACTGCGAACGCGTAGCTCGCGAACAGGCAAAGAATTTTTACGTCACGTTTCTACTGCTCTCGCGCGAGCAGCGCCGCGCCATGTGCGCCATCTACGCCTTCATGCGCTATTGCGACGACCTGAGCGACGACGCAGGCATCGCCAACCGCGCCGCAGCCATCGCCGCGTGGAACAAAGACCTGAAGGCTACGCTGGCTGGCCATCCTCCCGATAACCCCATCTGGCCGGCCTTCGCCGACGCAGTTGCGCGCTTCAAAATCCCGCACCAATATTTCGACGACATGATTACCGGCGTCAGCTCAGACCTGGAAGCGCGCAACGTCGAGACGTTCGACGATCTCTATCGCTACTGCTACAACGTAGCGAGCGTCGTGGGCCTCACCATCGTCTATATCTTTGGATTTGAGTCACCCAAAGCTTTGGAGTTAGCCGAGAAGTGCGGCATCGCATTCCAGCTCACGAATATCCTGCGCGACGTTCGGGAAGATGCAGAAAATGGCCGCATTTACTGGCCCGCAGAAGACCTTCGCCGATTCGGGGTGTCGCCCAAAGACCTGTGCGGACCCGCGCTGTCGCCGAACTTGAAGAACCTGCTTAAGTTTGAAGCCCAACGCGCGCGTGCCTACTACGAGGAGTCCGCGCCGCTGGTGAATTTGGTCCACAAGGGAAGCCAGGCTTCGATGCGAGCTCTGATCGGCATCTACTCCCGCCTGCTCGATAGGATTGAAGAGGAGGACTACGATGTCCTCTCTCAACGCGTCCGCGTGGCTACCCCGGAAAAGCTGTGGATCCTGCTGCGCGCGAAGCTGTCGTGACCCCTTGTCCGCTTCCTCACGGTCGCGGCTCCGTACCGAGCCGCCATGCGTTAGCATGCGGGTAGACGCAGAAGCACCCCCACTCGTCTTCTCGCCTAGTGAATCACGTAGCGTAAGCCGAACATCGGCCCCCACATCGTGGCTCTGGTCCACGTTTCCTGCTTGGATGACGTGTGAAAGTGGAAGCCCTTGATGCCGCCAAAAATCTCGACGCTCTTGATACGAGCCACGGCATTCCCTTCGACGTCGTAGTAGCC
The DNA here is from genome assembly GCA_039926185.1 of Bryobacteraceae bacterium. Taxonomy (GTDB): domain Bacteria; phylum Acidobacteriota; class Terriglobia; order Bryobacterales; family Bryobacteraceae; genus Palsa-187. Next base: position 56,485 of record JBDSXJ010000001.1, read on the forward strand.
CGATTTGCCGGGCAACGTCATCCCCGATCCGCGAGCTTCCATGCGAAACATGCGGCCTGCCACGTACTCCACTCCGAGCCCGACGCCGGGGTAGATCACGGACTGCTTCGGCTGAATCGGAGCGGGCGAGTTCTTCGCTGTAGGGAAGTAAATCGTCGGCAGAAAGGTGGTGTACTGCACTTCCCAAAACGACTTGATGCGCAACTTCGCATCGTACGGCGGCACAGGGAAGCTCAGGTAGTTCCACGCGGCGCGGATGTTGGAGATCTTGTACTTCGTGTTCAGCAGCTCATTGTTGGCGATGTTCGCGCCGAACATCGCGAGCTTCGCGGGAGCGCGCAAATCGCCCGAATCATTGATCCGCCAGTAGCCGATTTCCAGGCGGTTGAAGCCGCCTGTGGGGAAGGTCAGCATGATGCCATTCGCGCGATACGGCTTGGAAGTTAAGTTAAGGAACCCGGACGTCGGGTCAGCCACAAATTTCCCGGCTCGAAATCCGGGTTGACCGTAATTCGGCATCCAATAGAACGCGCTGATGGAAAACATGTCCTCAATGCCTTCGCGCTCGGGCGCGGCTTGGGGAACAGCCGCTGGGGCGGGAGCGGGCTTGGGCGCAGCCGTGGGAGCAGGAGCCGGGGCCTGCTGCCCCATAGCCATCCACGAACACAATACTAGCGGACCAATCCAAAACCTTGGTTTCAACAAGAACCTCTTTCCCTCTGCTGCTCTTACGAGGATAAGCCGCCAGCGGGTGGAATGACAAACGCCGGCTAGCTTCCGGGAGCGATATACTAGGTCCAGTCGCCGAGACTGACATTCTGGAGGTTCCAAACAAAATGAAAAGCTCACTCATCGTTTCCGGTTTCTTGATGGCCGCCGCCACTGCCTGGGCACAGGCCCCTACCGATCCCGCCGTCGAAAAGGCGCTGCTTGCAGCCCCGGCTGGATTGCGCGACGCAGCCACGGTTATTAAGTGGAAACCCGACTACACCTATGACACGTTGAAGAAGGGCACCAGCAAGATCGTTTGTTACGACCGCTCTGGCCTGCCGGGTCAACAGGCGTATTCCATGGAATGTACCAATATGGGCAACCTGGAACGCGCGGCGCAAAATCTGCAATTTGAAGCTATGGGCGACAAGAAGCAAGCCATGCTCGATGCGGCCGAGAAGGACGGTACCCGTAAGAAGCCGGAGTATGGCTCAGTTTGGTACCACTTGATGGGAGCGAGCGCGGACAAAGCCCGTACACACATGACCATCGCGGTTCCTGGCGCAACCGGCAAGTCGCTCGGCCTGCCTGAGAATGGCCAGTCCGGCGGCGTGTGGGTGATGAACGCCGGCACCACCACCGCTCACTTGATGACGCCCGGAGAATAACGTGCGCGTCCTGATCGTAGGACTGACCGCCATTGTATTTCTGGCCGCTGCTCCCACCAAGCAAACCTTCACCGGGCGCATTACCGACAGTATGTGCGCCCGGGGAGATCATTCCGGCATGAAGATGGGCGAGACGGACGCGGAGTGCACCACAGCATGCGTGCGTGCCCACGGGGCTCTTTACGTTCTATGGGACGGCACTCGATCGTATGAGTTTGAGAACCAAACCATCCCCGAACGGTTCGCCGGCATGAAGGTAAAGGTCACTGGCAGCTGGAAAAAGAACGGCAAGCTCCATGCGACCGCCATCAAAGTAGTCAAGTAGGCTATTAGCGGCTGATCGGCAAGAAAGCACCGGTCGGGGACGCGATCCCATTGACCACCAGCACCGTCTCGTAGTCACCATCCGCGATATTTGGCACCTGGAATACGATCTGGTGCAGCCCTGGATATCCCGAAAGCCCCGTGTAAGCTGGCGTCACAGTCGTAGTTTGCCCATTCCGTGTCAAGCGAACTTCCGAGCCGCTGGTCACTCGGTACCCATTGTTGCTGGCCGGTGGAATCTGCCCCGCAGGCACGATCGGTGCCGTCGGGCCCAAGCCTGTGCCGTAGATCACGATGAACTCCCCCGGGCGCGCAGGCCGCAGCGCGAGTCCGCTCAGCGATCCGTTGGTATTGAACAGATTCGCGGGCGCAATGTAGGCGCTGCCATCATTCGCTGTCGATGCCAGATAGCGGTTCGCCTGTGGCGTGAAGCGGAAGACTGCCGGATTGATCGCTTGGGACGTTGTCGAAACCGTGGTACTTCGCAGCGTGCTGTATTCCACGACCACAGTAGCGGCACCCGGAGTCACACCGTCTGGAGCAATGGCGTTGATCTGCGTAGAACTCACGAACGAGATGAAGGCCTCCACGTTGTTCACCAGAACGCGAACATTGTTCAAACGGCGCGGCGCAAAGTTGTTTACAAACGACTGGCTCCAGTCACTGGAATCATCGCCGAGGTCGGTTCCGAAGATTGTAAAGAATCCGCCCGGCGTAATCGCGTTGGTGGCCGAATACGACGCGCTATTTACGATACCCGAGCTCTGGAAGCCGGGGGCAGGCAATCCCACCGTGGACGTAAACGGAGCCGAATAAATCGTCTGGATTTCCGCCGCAGTCAGCGCTCCGGAATAGACCCGGAACAGCGCGATCTTCGCTGAAGCCCACTCGCCATCGTCATCCAAAAGGAAGTGCACCAACTGGTCTGGATTGAGAGTTTCATCCATGACACCCAGCGTGGTTCCATCCGTGCGCGAAGCAGCCAGAGCGCCGTTCACGTAAACAAAAATCTGGCCGGGACGCTTCACCAACGCGACGTGATAGTAAGTTCCCGTCTGCAAAGCGTTAACGTTGGTTCCCGCGCCTGAATAGTAGTTGATGTAGCCCGACGGATCCACGTACAGCCCTTCCGAACGAGTGCGATTCACAACGTCCAGGATGCGGCGCCAGGTGCCGGCGATGGGAGAGCTGAACGCGAACACGAAGTCGACGGAGTAGTTTTCGCGGGGCACCTTGTTCTTGGCGTTATAGGTGAATCCGCCTTCCGCCGCCCGAGGCGCCGCCCCGTTCATTTCGTATACTCTTCGGCTTTGGCCGAATACGGTGTCCGTGAGGAACCGATTGTTCCCGCTCGGATTCACCGGCGTTAGTGCCGCGCTGCCAGCCCGCTGGGGATTGAAAGAATCCTGGAACAGATAGTTCGAAACCTGAACTGCGTTCTGGGCTTGCCCAATGGCGGCGGCCAACATGAAAATCGAAACAAATTTGCGCACAACAATCCCCCGTGGGGAAGTTTAGCGCATTGACCCACCAATACCGAATAGGTGGATCCACTTAAGCTGGCAGACTCCATCGTCTTGACAACCCTACCTCCCGAAACGGATCATTCCTTTGATGCCGTTTGAGATCCCTTTACCGTTGGTCCGCTTAGGGATCCGTGTCATGGTGCTCTCCTTGTACCGGTTTCGCATTTTCGGCAAGGAAAATGTCCCTAAAACCGGCGCCGCCCTGATCGTCTCCAACCACCTGTCCTTAATGGACGGTTTTCTCATCGGCTGGGGAGCCCGCCACCGCCGCGTGCGGTTTATGATTTTCCGTCCCTATTACGAGCATTGGCTCTCGGGCGCGTTCCTGCGGTCTCTCAAAGCCATTCCCATTGGTACGTCAGGTCCGCGCGATCTGGTCGGCGCGTTGAAAGCCGCCCGCGCGGAGTTGGAAGCCGGACACGTAGTCTGCATCTTCGCGGAAGGCTCCGTGAGTCGCACAGGCCACCTGCTGCCCTTCAAGCGCGGTCTGGAGCGCGTCATGGATGGGCTGGACGTTCCGATCATCCCCGCGAATCTTGATCGCGTGTGGGGCGGGCTCTTTAGTTTTCAGGGCGGTACGTTCGGGGGCTGGCCATCGCGATGGCGCTGGCCTGTCACCGTGCGCTTCGGGAAACCGATGCCCGCCTCGACACCAGCCCACGAGATTCGGCAAATATCCTCGCAGTTGGCCAGCGACTCATTCCCGCTGCGGGCTGAATCTGGGGACACACTTCCTGCCCGCTTCATTCGCACCGCACGTGCAAATTGGGGCAAGTTCTTCATGGCGGATTCCATGGGGCGCGAGCTGACGTACGGGAAAGCGCTGATCGGGGCATCTTTGCTGGCGGGTGCCGTTCGCAAGCGAACCGGCGACGATGCGATGGTCGGTATTCTGCTGCCCGCAACCGTCGGCGGCGCGCTCGCGAACCTAGGAGTATCGCTGGCCGGCAAGACACCCGTGAACCTGAATTTCACAGCGGGTAAAGACGCGATGGATGCCGCCGTGGCGCAGTGCAAGATCCGCACGGTGCTCACGTCCAAGACATTCCTTGCCAAGGCTAAACTCGACGAACCCGCCGGAGCCGTCTACCTCGAAGACTTGTTACAGGAATTCGGCAGCGGCGCGAAGTTGCTCGCGGCGATCAAAGCCAAGCTCCTACCGCAGTCCTGGCTGCGTCCCAACGTGAAGCCGGATTCGCTCGCGACGGTCGTCTTCTCCAGCGGCAGCACAGGCGTGCCGAAGGGTGTCATGCTCTCGCACTACAACATCGTGTCCAATTGCGACGCGGTGCTGGAAGTGTTCGACCTCAGCGAAAAAGATCGCTTCATCGGAATCCTGCCGTTCTTCCATTCCTTCGGCTTCATGGCGACCATCTGGCTGCCGATCCTCGCTGGCTGCGGCGTGGTCTACCATCCGATTCCGACGGACGCGAAGGTCATCGGCGAACTGGTTGAGAAATACCAAGGCACGTTCCTGCTGGCGACCCCCACGTTCTGCGGGACATTCGTCCGTAAGTGTACGAAGGAGCAGTTCGCCTCGCTCCGCTACTGCGTGGTGGGCGCGGAGAAACTCCGCGATTCGCTGCGTAAGGAATTCCAGGAAACGTTCGGCAAGGAACTGCTGGAAGGCTACGGATGCACGGAGTTGTCTCCCGTAGTCGCCTTCAACACGCCGGACTTTGAACTCAGCCACGAAACTCAGGTCGGCAACAAGATCGGCACCGTGGGATTGCCGCTTCCCGGCGTCTCGGTGCGCGCCGTGGATATCGAGACGCGAGAACCGCTTCCCATCGGCCAGGAAGGGCTGCTCGAAGTCCGAGGTCCCAACGTGATGCAGGGCTACCTCGGCCAACCCGCGAAGACCGCCGAAGCCATGCACGATGGCTGGTACATCACCGGCGACATCGCGGCAATCGACGAAGACGGCTTCATCCGCATCACCGATCGCCTGGCGCGCTTTTCAAAAATGGGCGGCGAGATGGTGCCGCATCTGAAAATTGAAGAGGTGGTCAGTTCGCTGACCGGCGACGCTCCCTGCGCCGTCACAGGCCTGCCCGATGAACGCAAGGGCGAGCGACTGGCGCTGCTCTACACTGCGGACATCTCCGCCGAAGACCTCTGGCGTCGGCTATCTGAGACCGACCTGCCTAAATTGTGGATTCCGAAACAAGCTGACATGCACCGTATTGAAGCCCTGCCGGTGCTCGGCACCGGTAAGCTGGATTTGCGCGGCGTGAAAGCTCGGGCGTTGGAGCTGGCGGAAACGGGCGTGTGATGTCGGCACCCTCGCGAATCACGGTTGCGATTCCAACGTTGGCTGCGGATGACACTTTCATGGCTTGCCTACGGGCCTTGCAAGCGCAAACTCTTGCAGCATTCGACGTGGTGGTGATCGACAACGGCGGCGCCGATCGTGTGCGGTCCTCTGGCCTCCTGCAAGGCCTATCCGCTAACCTGAATATTCGCGTGATCTCCAACCCTCATAACGCCGGTTTCGGCGCCGCGATCAATCAGGCGTTTCGCGCTTCGGCTAGCCCCTATCTCGCGCCCCTAAACGATGACGCCGTCGCGCATCCCGGCTGGTTGCAGGCGCTGGTGGATTTCGCGGACGCGCATCCCCAGGTCGGCATGCTGGCATCGCAAGTTCGTTTGGAGGGCACCGGTAAGCTGGATTCCGCGGGAATGCTGCTCGCCGCCGATGGGTCCAGCAAGCAGCGCGGTCACGGACGGCCCACAGCGGAGTTTGAACGGCCCAGCGACGCGATGTTCCCCAGCGGATCTGCTGCACTGTTACGCCGAGCGATGCTCGACGAGATCGGTCTCTTCGACGAGAGCTTTTTCCTTTATTGCGAAGACACCGACCTCGGCTTGCGAGCCCGCTGGGCGGGCTGGGAGTGTCAGTATGTCCCGCAGGCCGTTGTGGAACATCGCTACTCACATTCCGCAGGCCGCGCATCACCGCTGAAAGCGTTCTATGTCGAACGCAATCGTTTGTACACCGTGCTGAAGACGTTCCCGATGCGCATGATTTGGAAGGTGCCGTTCGCTGCGATTGCGCGTTATGGGTGGCACGTGGTGGAGATGATTAACGGTCGTGGCAAAGGGGCAGAATTCCGGCAAGCGGGGCATTCCGCTGCGCTACTCCCCTGGCTGGTAATGCGTGCCCACTTCGCAGCACTGGGACAGCTCCCGCAACTATTGCGCGACCGCCGCAGGATCTTCGCTAGCAGGCGGATCAGTGCGGGTAAATTCGCAGCCCTCGCGAGCCGCCACTCGATCTCATTACGAGAGGTCGCCACGCTGTGAGCCTGATGGTCCTCATTCCGGCCTTCAACGAAGAGGGTGCGATCGCCAGCGTGATCCAGGAAGTTCACTCCGTGCTCCCGGGAGTGTTCGTGGTAGTTGCGGACGACGGCTCCACGGATAGGACTCACCGGGAAGCAAAACTCGCCGGGGCTCACGTGCTGCGCCTACCCGTGCATCTCGGGCTCGGTGGAGCCGTCCAGGCCGGCTACAAGCTCGCCTTCGAACTCGGCTTCGACTACGTCATCCGTGTCGACGGCGATGGCCAGCATGATCCTAAAGACATCCCGCGCATTCTCGAAGTGCTGCAGCGCGGCGACGTGGAAATGGTCATCGGTTCGCGTTTCCAATCCGAAGACCGAAAGGTGCAGGACGGCGGCTACAGCTCAGGCAGTTGGATTCGCAGTGCCGGCATCGCCTTCTTCCGCGCCGTTCTGCGGCCGATTCTGGGCAAGCCCGTACACGATCCCACGTCCGGTTTCGTCGGCGTGAATCGAACAGCGCTGGCGCAATTCTCGATCAGTTTCCCATTGGAGTATCCGGAGATTGAAGCATTGGTCGTGATTCAACGCAAGCAATTCCGTTTCGCGGAAGTCTCCTGCCGTATGCGCCCCCGCAAGGCGGGCCGTAGCTCGATCACGGCCATGAAATCGCTCTACTATGTGCTGCATGTGCTGCTGGGTGTTTTCGTGAACATCCTCAGACTGGAGGGCCGACGAATATGGAAGTGGGAGTTCTAGACTCAGAGCGCCTCCTGAATGCCATCAGCGTCGTGCTGTTCGTGGCTTTTCTCGCGGTGCTCGCGGCAGTTCGCCGGGAACGCATCCGCGTTGAGTATTCTGTAAGTTGGCTGCTGGCTGTGGGTTCTTTGCTGCTGCTGTCGCGGTGGCGTTGGTTTCATGGATGGCTCGCTGGAGTGTTGGGCGTGGGAGATGCCTTCGCGCTCTTGCTGCTGGCCGGTTGCGCGTTTGTAGTGGTGCTCTATCGCCTCTCCATCCGAATCTCCGGGCTGCGCGATTCCAATATCAAGCTAGCCCAGCAGCTCGCCATTCTCCAGTTACGCGTGGAAATGTTGGATGAAAAGAATAAGCCAGAAGGCGACAAGTAAACCCGCCACAGAGTTTCCGTGGTGGCCCGTGGCCGGTGCGGCCGCGGCATTTGTTCTGCTGTGGATCGTCTACGGTCCCGCGCTCAACGGCCCCTTCGTCTTCGATGATCGCTTTCAACCCTTCCTGCGCCCGGAGATATCGACGCAGCCCTTCCTCGGCTGGATTAGTGTCAACCGCCCCCTCCTGATGTTGACCTTCTGGTTCAATTACACCGCCGGGGGAACCGACCCGTTCGGCTACCACGTGGTGAACGTGCTGCTGCATTTCGGGGCGTCCATCGCCGTGGGTCTCTGCGCCGCCAAGATCCTTCTGCTGGCAGGGACGAATCGCACGAAAAGCGTCGGCCTCGGACTCTTCAGCGGGGCGCTGTTCCTGCTGCATCCTCTGCAGACCGAATCGGTATCTTATGTCGTCAGCCGTTCCGAAACGCTCAGCGTGATGCTTTTCTTCACAGCCTTCGCATTGTTCCTCTATCGCCCGGAAGGCCCGGTCCGTTGGATGCGCGCGATCGTCATCGCACTGATTTTCGGCGCCGCTCTTTCCACGAAGGAGCATACGCTCACATTGCCACTCCTCTTCGTGCTGACCGACTTCTATTTTAACCCCCGTGGAATTCGCGAAAACCTTCGTCTCTACAGCGTGATTGCGGTCATCGGAGCAGTGGGAGCCGTCGGCGTCACCGCCGTCCTGAAGTCCAGTAACTCCGCAGGACTTAGCTTGGAGAACCTGTCCCCCGCCTCCTATTTCTTCACGCAAGGACGAATGATCTGGAACTACGTGCGCTTCTTCTTCCTACCGGTTGGACAGAATCTTGACCCTGACATCTCGGTCTCGCAAAGCCTCATGGAACACGGAGCACTCTTCGGCTGGCTCGCCTTGGCCGCCGCCGTCAGCGTTGCGTGGGTGTACCGCAAGTCGTGGCCGGTCGCTTCCTACGGATTCCTAGTTTTCCTCCTGTTGCTTGGTCCGACGTCCAGCCTGATTCCGATTCTGGACGTGTTCGCGGAACATCGCCTCTATCTGCCGTTCCTCGGCTTGACCCTGGTCGCGCTCGATGTGCTGCGCCGGATGAATGTATCCCAGGCCACTTGGGTCAGCCTAGCGATTCTCGCGGTGTGCGCCGTCCTGACGTTTCAGCGCAACCAACTCTGGGGTGATCCTATTCTGCTGTGGAGCGACGCGGTCTCCAAATCTCCCCACAAAGCGCGCCCGAATTTTCAGTTGGCGCACGCCTACTTCGAGAAGAACCAATGCGCCAAAGCGATTCCGTATTTTGAAGCCGCCGGAGAAACCGACAAGAAGAACGCCAGGTTGCTGGTCGACTGGGCCATGACCTATGAATGCCTGGGTCGCTACGAAGAGGGCTTGGCGAAGCTCCAGCAAGCGAGCGCCCTCGCGCCTTCCGCCTCTACGACTGCGTCCATGGCGATTTTCTATGGAGCGCTGCAGAGATGGCCCGACGTGTTGCGCGTTCTCGCGGAAGCCGAAAAGCAAGACCCCGGATACGCCTACATCTACGCGTATCGGGGCGACTACTACGAGGTCCAAGGCGACTACCGGGCCGCAGCCGCCGAGTATCAGCACGCAATCGCCGCAGCCCCTTGGATGCAGAAGGCTAAGGACGGTTACGCCCGAGTCTCCCAACTTGTGCGTTGATGCGTTTGTGCGATGATGTTGTTATGCGGACCACGCTCGATATCTCGGACGACGCCTACCAGATCGCTAAAACTGTGGCTCGGGAGCAACATCGAAGCTTGGGCAGCGTGGTGAGTGACTTCATCACCGGGCAATTTGATAATGTGGCGCAGTCTGCCGTATCGCCAACGGAAAAAGACGAAGTCTTCCCGACGTTTCGGTCGGACCGGCGGACCACAAACGAAGATGTGATCCGCGCTCGGGATGACGATGAGTAAAATTTATCTGCTCGATGCGAACGTTCTGATTCCACTCGCCGATGAGAACCATGTTTCACACCATCGCGCCCGAGCCTGGTTTCAGAAAGGCACACCGTTCGCAACCTGCCCGATTACACAGGGGGCGCTCTTCCGCTACCACCTCCGCGAGATCAAGCAATCCTCAATCAGTTCCGCGAAGAGACTTCTGGAAAGAATCGTTGTCTTGCCGAATCACCATTTCTGGCCAGACGACGCGAGTTACGAGAAGATTCCGGTGAAAGGCGTGACAGGGTATCGCCAAGTAACCGACGCTTACTTGGTCCTGCTCGCTGCCGAACACAAGGGAGTGCTCGCCACGATGGATGAAGCCCTCGCGGCGATTCATCCGGAGACATTCCTAGTCCCGCGTCACTCGTAGCGCAACGCGTCGACCGGGTCCAGCCGAGCGGCTTTGCTCGCGGGCCAGATACCGAAGAACAGCCCGATCCCCACGCTGACGCCGATTCCCGCCATCACGGCCCATGCAGGCACCAGCGTCGGCAGCGTCGGCATAAAAAAGTGCATCAGCAAGCTGAAACCCCAACCGATCGAGATCCCGAGCATGCCGCCCAAACCCGTCAGCACGACAGCCTCGGTCAGGAACTGCATCACGATGTCGCTACGGCGCGCGCCGATCGCTTTACGAATGCCGATTTCCCGCGTGCGCTCCGTCACCGACACCAGCATGATGTTCATGACGCCGATGCCGCCAACCAAAAGTCCAATCGAACTGAGCACCACCAAGCCGATGGCAACCGCCCCAGTAATGGAGCGGAACTGCTCCACCAGCTGATCCGAGGTGGACATGGAGAAACTATCAGGCGCGGAGTAGCCATCGCGACGTTCCTGGCGCAACACGACGCGCGCCTCGTCGGTGGCTCGCGCCAGCAATCCCTCGCGCGCCTTCACCATCAACGTGTGATCGCGGGAATTCGGATACATCTTCCGCATCACGAAATACGGAATGATAATCTGCGTATCGCCCTGCCCCGGCAGCGCGGTCGCAGGCTTGTTCATCACCCCGATCACCTCAAACTGCTGCCCACCCACCGTGATGATTTTGTTCAGCGCCGGCTCACTGCCAAATAGGTTCTTGTACGAGTCCGCGCCGAGAACTGCGACCATCATGCGCCGGCGATTCTCCGTTTCGGTGAAAAAGCGCCCCTCGCGGAGATCGACACTGCCGGTATCGCCATAATGTTCATCGGTGCCGCGAAACTGCACCTGCAGCATCTCGTTGCCCTTGTAACGAGCGCGTAAAATTCCGCCGCCGGACGGCCCGAGAATCGGGCTGACGTATTCCACCGACGGACTACGCTCTTCAATCGCCTTCGCCTGCTCGTAGGTGATCGGCTTGCGCTGCCGTTCTTCCTTCGTTCGCGTGCCGCCGAATGCACCTTGCCGGCTTACCAGAACCGTATTCGTCCCGAAGCTCCGGATGACACTTGTGACCGTACCATCGATGCCAGCCATGATCGACCCGACCGCGATGATGGTGCTGGTCCCGATCACGACGCCGAGCACAGTGAGCAAAGACCGAACTTTGTTCTCCCGAATCGTCGACAGAGCCAGCCCAATAATAGAAATGATAAGACGCATGGCTTAGCTCTCCGCTCTGAGGGCAACAATCGGGTCGAGCTTCGAAGCCTGCCGAGCGGGATAAATCCCGAAGAAGAGTCCCACTGCGGTGGAGAGGAACAGCCCAATGAAAACGCCCGAAAGAGGCAGTTTCATCGGGAAACCAACGAACCTAGTAACCAGCGTCGCCGCGAGCCACGCGACACCCACGCCGATCAATCCGCCTATCGCGGCTAACGTCGACGACTCCACCAGGAACTGATTCAAAATATCCTGGCTGCGCGCGCCCACACTTTTGCGGACGCCGATCTCGCGAGTGCGCTCGGAAACTACCGCGAGCATGATGTTCATGATCACCACGCCGCCAACGACCATGAATACGCTGACGATGCCTATGGCGGCGCCTTGAATCGCCCCCGTGATCGAATTAAATGCGTTGACCAAAGTATCCGAAGAAACGACAGAGAAAGTGCTGTCTTCGCCCGGCAACTGATGCCGATAGGCGCGCAACAGCACCTGCACTTCGTCCTGGGCCTGCGCCATGTGCTCTTTGTCCTTGGCGAAGAACGCGTAGCTAATGCCCGTCCGCGAGCCATACATCTTGAAATACAGCTGGATCGGGATCACCACGAAATTGTCCTGCGAGCTACCGAAAACGCTTCCCTTCGGCTTGGCCACGCCGATCACGTCAAACGGGCGACCGTCCACATCGAGACGCTTCCCAATTGGATCCACCGACGGAAAGAATCGCTCTTTGATATCCGCGCCGATAAACACCACAGGGACCTTGCGCCGATCTTCAACATCGGTCAAGTACCGGCCCATGGCGATCTCCGTATTCGTGATCACCGCACCGTTCTCCGGACTGCCCAACACCGGAACCCCTTGCAACTGATCGCCGTCATAGGTGACCGGCACGCCTCGCTGGACGGACATCCCGGCCTCGCGAACCATGGTCAGATTCGCTTTCAGGTATGCAAACTCTTCCGGATTCAGTTGCGGGTTCTTGCGCTGATACTCCAGGAACTTCTTCGGATCGAAATTGCCGATGAAGGCAAACCGGACCACCTGAAAGCCCTCGCTGCCCATGGTGGTTGCGCTATTGGCGATGTAGTCCTGCAGTCCGTTGATCGCACTCATCACCGCGATGAGGGTCGTGGTGGATAGAATGATCCCCAACAACGTGAGGAAACTCCGCAGTTTACTGCCCCGGAGCGAATCGAGCGCGACTTTGGCCGCCTCCCAGAATGATGCTGTGGATTGCAAGGTGATAGGTCCTGACTCTTAGAATACGTTCCTAGGGGCGTTGCTGTTCCATCCAGTCCAAAACGGTCTCGTCCAGCCAAAAGCGCGGCTGGACCTTCGAAATGAACCCCAAGTGGCCCCCATGCTCGACCGGCTGCAACTGAATCAGCGGGTTGCGCGCAAACGCCGGATGATCATAGACCCGAAACGGCACCATCGGATCGTCTTTCGCGATCACCGCGAGCGCGGGAACCCGAATTCCCTCCAGAAACTGATTCGACGACTGCGTGGCAAAGTAGTTCGCCGCCGTGCCAAACCCGAACAACCGGGCCGTGTAGTAATCGTCAAAGTCCATGATGCTCTTGACCTTAGGGAGGTGCTCCAACGTATAGACGTCCGGAGATAGCAGATTCTTACGCCGAATTCGATCTTTCAGCCGGTCCAGGAAGCGATTTTGGTAGATGATGTTGGAGGGTCGGCGCAGAGCCTCCGCGCAGGCCGCCAAATCGATGGGAGCCGACACGGCCGCGACCCCCGCCAGCAGCCCGTGAGCCTCCTCGCCCAGCTCCCCGGCAAGCTTTAGCGCTACATTCGCGCCCAGGGAGTACCCGACGACGAAAACCGGTGCCCCACTAACCCGCCGTCGCTCGCGGACCACGTGCAGCAGATCGCTGGTCTGCCCCGCGTGGTAGCTCATCAGCGACAGGGCTTCCGTCCCCCCGCACCCGCGCATGTTGAAGCGGTGGACCGCGTAGCCGCGCTCCAGCGCTCCATACGCCATGCTCCGCGCGTATCCAGACTCGCTGGACCCTTCCAGCCCATGGATCAGCACCACCTCGCCTCGGGCGACCGCCGACGGCTTCTGCGCATGCACCAGAACCTGCACATCCGGCTCCGTGCGATACAGCACCGGCTCGACCGGCCACCGAGCCTCGCTCACAGGCCGCTTCCAGAAATTGCCGGCGATGGTGGCCAGATGTGGATTCTTAAAATACGGATGGAATGGCGCCAACTCTATTTCCCCGGTGGCCCCAGCGTCATCAGCGGATCGCCCACCACGATATTCTGCCAGCTCAAGACGGGAATAGAAAGATAGTAGCTCTCCGCCAACGTTCTTCCCTTGAAATAGGCCGGTAGCAGCAAATCCGGATGCGGTGTCATCGCTAGATATGGCTCGTCGACATGCCCGGTGGCCGCACTGGCACCTTCCTCCAAATAGTCCGCGGTCATGGTCTGCGGACTTCCGGCGAACCACTTGGCGCTGGACGCCCAATCGCTGATCGTCCAACCCTTAGGAGGCCGCGCGAAGGTCCGGCCATTGGTGGAAACAAACTCCGTCGCAATGGCCCCTGGCAACCACTGGAACCCGACGTAACGCTCATGCCGGTTCTTGTCATTCGAACCCCAGGACGCAAAACCGATCACATCCGTCTGTTTATAGAGCACTTTGGAGGAATCGTCGAACACCACTCGATCCTTCGGCAAACGGATCATGGCGTCTCTCAGCCAGTTATTCCCCTGCTGATCGTCATCCGATTTCATATCGATGACGAACTTACCTCGGTTCCGGGCCAGCAGAGCCTTATCCACTAAAGCCTTCACTCCGGCAAAATCGTAAGCAGCCAGGCGCGTCACCAGGTAGATGGGAAACTCCGGATGGGAAAACCTGGCATCGGACTTGCCAAAAAACGGATTGTTGATCGGCCCGTTCACCGCGTGGGGCTTGCCGGAATGAAGGTCCGAATACAGCAGCGCCAGTTCGCTATCCACTGAGCCAATATCACCGTCCACCGCCCCCCGGCCGTCAACCTTTAGCGGAACCCCCTGCGCCAGAACGATATACAGGACCTGTTCGACCAGCTGCTCCCGCCGCAGGCAAGCGGCGATCGGGGTAGCAACCGTCCGGTCGTACTCCGAACGGGCTATCGACTCCGCTTCCTGTGACTGGATCCGACAAAGGTTCTTGAGCGGAATCCCACGCTTCCTGACGTAGTACTCGCCGATACTGCGCGATAGTGAGGACCGGTCATTCACCACCACCAGAACATTCGCCGGCCCCGCACCCGGCTGAGCCCGCAACCCGGCACAGGTAGCGAAGAACAACAGCAGAAGCGAAAGGGAGGTTCTAGAGAACATAGAAGTGTGTGCGCTAAACTATACTGTATACTCGGTAGTCCCCTGCATGGATCTGGATCAACTCCATACGTTTCTTGAAATTGTCCGCCTGAAGAGCTTCTCTAAGGCTGCGCAGACGTGTTACCGCACGCAGCCCGCCGTCAGCGCCCAGGTCCGGCAGCTGGAAACCGAACTAAACGCACCACTTTTTGAACGGCTTGGCACGAAAATCGCCTTGACCCCGGCCGGCCACATCTTCGCGCAGTATGCCGAACAGATCCTGGGACTCCGTCGCGTTGCGCAGGACACGATTAACGAACTGGAACGCGTGCCCCGCGGCGAATTGATGATCGCGGCCAACGAAGCTACCTGCATCTACGTGCTGCCGCTAGTCTTCTCCGAATACAAAAAGCAGTTCCCCAACGTGCAAATCCTAGTGGATCGATCCTACGGCGCGCGGGTCGTCGAAGCCGTGCTCGATAATCAGGCCGACTTCGGCATCACCCAGTTGCCGGTGGAAGAAAAGCGCCTGCAAGTCGTCAAGATTCACTCCGACGAGATCAAGGCTCTGGTACCCGCAGGGCATCCATTGGAAAAGAACACCGAAGTACTGCCCGCGGACCTGGTCCCGCACCAACTGCTGCTTCCTAAGACCGGGACCACGCGCCGACGTTTGGCATCGTGGTTCGCGGCCGTGGAAGATGATCTCAACGTGTCCATGGAACTCGACTCCACGGAAATGATCAAGCGCTTCGTGGCCGCCGGGCTGGGCGTAAGTTTCCTAGCCGGCACACACTGCGCGGACGAGGTTGCCGCCGGAACATTGCGAGCCATTTCCCTGGGACCCGAGCACATGGTCCGCCAGCTCGCGTTGATCTATAGAAAAGACAAAGCACTGTCGAAAGCTGCTTTGGGCTTCATTGAGGTCACGCTGAAGAATGCGGCGATCGACGGGTATACACCTAGCGTCCGGGTTAAGGCAAAATAGAAGCGGAAAGAGTTTGCGATGCAGCGGGTGACACTCAAGACCTCGACAATCTTTATCTCCAAAGGCGACCACACGCGCGTGTATCGTTCGGTTGGAGAGATACCGGAAGGGCTCCGGAAGGAGCTTGAGCAATCCACCAACGGCTTCAACTCGGCAACCATTTTGATCGCCGACCGGCGCGGTCGCGAAGAGGTCCGCCGGGCGCTCAAGGGCATGCCCTCCGCACTGCGGAGACGCTTCGCCCCGGCGATGGAAACGCCCGCCGCCGTGGCGCCTACCATCGAGACCGAAGCAGAAATTCACCAAATCCCTACGATCTGGGAGCACGCACGGGCGCACTGGCCGAAAATTGCGGTGCCCCTCGGCATCGCTTTGGCAACGTGGGCGGCGCTCAGCCTACGATGAAACGCGTCGCGATTTTTGGCAGCAAGGGACAACTGGGCGTGGAGCTTGCGGCTGTTTTCTCAGAACGGTCTTACGAAGTTGCCTCGTTCGACCGCGCCAGCGTGGATATTACAAACGCCGCCGCAGTTGAGCAAGCTATCTCCCGTTACGATCCCGCAGTGGTGCTAAATTCGGCCGCCTACAACAAGGTCGACTTCGCCGAATCCGAACCCGAAGCTGCCTTCAAGGTGAACGCCCTCGCCGTGCGCAACCTTGCCTTGGCCTGCCGGAACTCCGACGCGAAGCTGGTCCATTTTTCGACCGACTATGTCTTCGACGGACTCGCCGGACAGGCCTATCAGGAAAGCGACGCTACACGTCCCCTGGGTGCCTACGCGGTCTCCAAGCTCGCAGGCGAAACCTACGCGCGCGCCTATCTGGAAAACGCTCTGATCATTCGCACCTGCGGTGTATTCGGACCTTGGGGCTTGCACACGCCCGGAGGAAACTTCGTGGAGACCATGCTGCGTTTGGCGGCGAGCGGCAATCCGATCAAGGTTGTCGAGGACCACGTGGCTTCCCCCACCTATGCTCCGGCACTCGCCTCGCGCACGGCGGACCTGGTGGCGGCCAACGCGTCCGGCATTTTCCATGTCGGCGGCGGCTCCCCGATTTCCTGGTATGACTGGGCCGCGAAGATCTTCGCAGCCGCCGGTCTGCAACCTCAACTCAAACCCACCAACGAACGCGAATTCCGCACCTCTGCGCGGCGGCCCAAGTATTCCGCCTTGTCCAACCTCAAGATGGAAGGGCTCGGTATCGCACCCATGCCGTCGCTCGACAGCGCGATCGCCGACTACCTTAGCAAGCGGGGCTAACGCGGATAGGGATGCCCGCGTAGCGTTGTGAGCGCGCGGTAAATCTGCTCCGCCAACACCACCCGAGCGAGCTCATGCGGCATCGTCATCGGCGTTAGCTGCACCAGTAAGTCCGCCCGAGGCCGCCATTCTGCAGGTAATCCATCGGAGCCGCCGATCACGAACACCAGATCGCGCTCGAACAACTTCGTGAACCCCGCCGAGTCCATTGCCTTGCCTGCGGGGTCGAGCAGAACCTTCAGCGCTCCGGGGTACTTGGTCCACGGATCAAACTTCGCTGGATGGATCTCGCGCATCTCACACGTCGCAAACCGCGTGGTGCGCTTGATGTATTCCGCAGCCATCGCGTTGGCATGCGTATCGCGGGCCTTCCCCACATAAAGCAGATAAATCTTCACGCGTAGATGTGGCGCACGCACTCATGCGTGCCGCGTCGAGACTCGTCTCGACGCCTGTCCCATCGCGTCACTTCGGCCACACAGTCCCCTGATCCATCTTCGTCACCGGAGCCAGCCCCTTATACACAAACTTCTGCACCCGCTTCCCCTCGTAAGTCTCCGTAGTGTAAATATTTCCCTTCGAATCCGTGGCGATGCTGTGGACTGCATAAAACTGCCCCGGCTGCCTCCCGCCATCTGCGAAGTTCGTCAGTTCCACCAGCGAGTTTCGTAGCAGGATATGAATCCGATCATTCGCTCCATCGGCGAGGTAAATAAACTTCTGCTCTGGGTCGCGCGAGAACGCGATATCGAACACCGCCCCATCCCCCAGCGTCTCCTTAGCAATGAACGCTTCCTTCACGAACGTCCCATCTTTCTTGAACACCTGAATCCGATTGTTGGTCCGATCGCAGGCGTAGAGCAGTCCATCATGCGCCAGCTCGGCACAATGCACCGGATTGCGGAACTGCTGCGCAGGCGGCGCCGCTGGGTCGTAAGGACCTAACTCCGTATCGTCAGGCTTATTCCCATAGGCTCCCCAGTGACGCTTGTAGGCCCCGCTGTCCGCATCGTAGACGATCACGCGCTTGTTGCCATACCCGTCGGCGACGTACGCTTCGTTGGCTTCAGGATCGACAAACACCTTCGCAGCCCGATGAACGTTCGCCGTGTCGTTGCTGCCCTTGCTCTGCCCCGAATGCCCGATCTGCATCAGAAACTTTCCGGCCTGCGTGAACTTGAGCACCTGCGAATCCATTGGGTCGTTGCCGCCGATCCACACGTTGCCTTTGTAGTCCACTGTGATGCCGTGATTCGAAACCGGCCACTCGAAGCCCTCGCCAGGACCGCCCCACGAATTCAGCAGCGTCCCATCCGCGTCAAACTCCAGCACCGGCGGCGCAGGACTGCAGCACACGGCCGCTTTCGGGCTCTGCGACGCGTAGACTTCCTTAGCTTGCAAGCTCGAAGGCCGATGCAATACCCACACGTGATCCTGCGCGTCTACCGAAACTCCAATGGTCGACCCGATGCGCCAGTGATTCGGCAGCGGCTTGGGCCACAGCGGATCCACTTCAAATCGCGGAGCCTGCGGTCCCGTTGTTGTGACGGTTTCGTTCTTCGAGCACGCCACAAGCGTGGCCACAGCGACAACCAACACGGTCTTAAAGATGCAGCGTTGCATAGGATCTACGCTACTATACACGATACAGCGATGTGGGGACGACTCAGTTTACTAGTGCTTGCGGCTCCTTTATGGGCGCACGACATAGCGGGCGATGTGAAGGTTCAGGCTTACGTTAAACCCGAAGCCCAGACGCTGCACATCGTCATGCGCGTACCGCTGAAGGCCATGCGCGATATCGAATTTCCCCGCCGGGGCGCCTTCCTGGACGTTGAGAACGCCGAGCGCCAACTCCGCGACGCCGTCACCATGTGGATCGCCAGCGTCGTGGAGGTCTACGAAAATGACATCCGCGTGGCCGCACCGACTCTCAAAGCAGTGAAGGCATCGCTGGAGTCAGACCGCTCGTTTGTCGCCTATCGCGACGCCCGCGCCCACATCACCGGCGCCAGCAAACCCATCGGAGACGTTCCTGTTGAGCAGGTGATGCTCGACGCAGTGCTCGAATACCCGATCCGCTCCGAGACCTCGCAGTTCTCCATCCGTCCCAAGCTGGAGCGTCTAGGCATGACCGTTGTGACGGTTCTGTGGTTCCTGCCCCCCGAAGGCACCGTCCGAGCCTTCGAGTACACGGGCGACGCAGGACTCGTGCGCCTCGACCCGAGCTGGCTGCAAGCTGCGCTGACCTTCGTGCGGTTGGGCTTCTTTCACATCCTCGACGGAACGGACCACCTGCTGTTCCTCTTCTGCCTCGTGATCCCGTTCCGCAAGCTTCGCCAGTTGCTGATGATCGTGACCAGTTTCACCGTCGCGCACTCGATCACGCTGATCGCCTCGGCCTTCAATCTCGCCCCGAGCGCGCTGTGGTTTCCGCCGCTGATTGAAACCTTGATCGCCGCGTCGATCGTGTATATGGCGCTCGAAAATATCGTCGGCACCGCGAGCGTGCATCGCCGCTGGATCATTACCTTCGCCTTCGGTCTGGTGCACGGCTTCGGCTTCTCATTCGCGCTGCATGAAACGCTGCAATTCGCCGGATCGCATTTAATGACGTCGCTGCTGGCGTTCAACGTAGGCGTCGAACTGGGACAGATCCTCGTGCTGCTCCTGCTAGTCCCCGCCCTAACCCTGCTATTCCGCTACGTAGTTGCGGAGCGCATGGGCACCATCATCCTATCGGCGCTAGTCGCACACACCGGCTGGCATTGGATGCTAGATCGCTGGGAAGTACTGCGAAAGTTCTAACCCGAAACAGAGCCGCGACCGTAAGGAAGCGGACAGACGCTCTACTTCTTCTTAGGAGCCGCAGGCTTGAATGGCCGTGAAGCCACTGTCGGAATCGCAAATCGCTGCTCGTCAATCGCCTGGTTAACGGCCACCGTGTCCGAGAACAATTCGTAAGTCTTCTTGCCGTTACGTTCGCGGTTGATCTGGAACGGCCACTGCGTTCCCGCGACGTCGCGATAGCGCGAGAAGCGCGTAATTTCCTCATTGCGCTCGCGCGTGTCCGGATCGCGCCATACCCACTTCTGACGCAACGGCAGCTTGGTGGCCGGATGAAAATAGACCGTGACCACGCGATTCTTGGAATCAATAATATCGACGAGATTCATGGGCGTATTTTCAATCACGTCGCTGCCCTTGAATTCGAACACCAGCCCCGGCTCCTTCAAGCGGTTTCGCAGAATGTAGAAGAAGTTATTCAGAATGGAATCGTGATACCGGAAGACCTGCTCTTTTTCCAGCTCGGTCGGCCCGCGATACGTCACTTCCCAGCCACCCTCTTCGCGAAACAACCGGTAGAAAGCCTCTTCCTTACCGAGCCCCTGATATTCCTGTTGCGCCAGCTCCACGCCGCTCTTGGACGCATCGAGCGGAACATAGCGAGTATAGAGATTCGCTCGTGACAGACCGCTCAGCTGGTCAAAGAAGAAGGAGTACGCGCGCCCCGATTCGATGCGGTTTTGGACGGCGAGGAACTTCTCTCCCCCCAGCGCCTTGAGCGCATCGTCGACAATCTGCCGACCCTTTACCTGCGCGTCCTGCGCCAGGGCCGTTGCCGCGATAAAACAAATTACCAAGAAATGTTTCATGGACGCTTCCCGATTTCCTCCGCCGTGAGCCCCGAGTTGAATGCATACGAGGTCATCGTGGCTTGGCCGATGCCCTCAGTGCCCTGCTGGATCGTGACTTTGAAGGGCACCTTAAGACCCGAAACCTCGCGAAAATCCGACATCGTTTCCGTGACCTCCGTGGGTGCGCCGTTGGCACCAGCATCGCGATACAGCAACTTGCCCGGCAGCCCCGTAGCGTCAAATTCAACCCGCACCGTTTCCCCGCCGCCGGAGATCTCCACTGTATTGTCGTTCACCGCGTTCACCGTGCGACCAGCCATCCGGTCCGAAAGAATGATCGCAGGGAAATTGCGGAACGCTTCTCCCTGTGCCTGTTTCACGATTTCCGCAGGCATGTCCTGCGTACCTTGCGGCGTCGAAAGCCAGCCCTTGTCGCCGTTAATGTAAGCAACAACCAGGCCGAAAGGCAGCACCTGATCCTGACGATAGTGGCTCGGCAGAACCGTCCGAATCGTCTGCTTCATCTTGATCCCGCCCTGAGACGGCGCCATCGTCATGTCCAGCACTACCGTCGAATCCTTAATCGCCGCCAGTTTGTCCGTCCCGCCCATCGCCTGCTGCGCCCGCTGCAGCATGGCTTTCCCACGCGCGAGGCTTGCGTTATCCGCCGCCGCGAGTTGCTGCTTCGGCTGCGGGATCGTCAGGTCGAGGGTGTTCACCGTCCCCAAAGTGCTCAGCGGCTTCGGCATCTCTTTCGTGTTGCCCACGGCGACGATCGTTAACTCGTCTGGACGGATGTATTGCTTCGCGACCCGCAAGATATCCGCGCGCGTCACCGATTCAATCGCCTTCTGATACTGGAACAGGAAGTCCTTTGGGTAACCGTGATACGCATACTGCATCACGCGATTCAGCGTCTTCTCGGGACTATCGAAGAAGAACACGAAGCTGTTCAACACCGATTGCTTGGCCTCAGTCAGTTCCACCGGAGTGACTTCGGTGGTGCGCATCTTCTCGATCTCAACCTTGATCGCCTGGATCGTCTCCACCGTCGAAGCCGACTTCGTGCTCCCGCCGATGCGGAACGTGCCCGGGAAATTATAGTTCGCCGCCCAGGTCGATCCGATGGAATACGCGTAGCCTAGCTTCGTACGAATCTGCGCCATCAGCCGACTCTTGAAGCCTTCTCCCAAGATGTTTGACGCAACTTCGAGCGCCGGATAGTCCTTATCCTTGAGCGTCCCGCCCAGGTGCCCCAGCGAGAAAAAAGTCTGCGTAACGTCCGGCTTATCCGCGAAATAAATTCCCGGAGCAGGCTTCGCCGTCACCGCCGGAAACGCAGGAACCGACGGCTGCTCCACTTTCCACGTACCGAACAATGACTCAAGCTTCGTACGCATCTCAGCAACGGTAAAGTCGCCGTAAACCGCGAGCATGATGTTCTTGGGGAAGTAGTAGCGCTGGTAAAAGTTCACCAGATCCTGGCGCTTGATGTTGTTCAGATGCTCGTACTCGATGGACCAGCCGTAGGAGTTGTCGCGACCATAAAGCAGGCTCAGCAACTCGCGGCGTGGGATCTCCCCCGCCTCGTCGTTGCGACGCGCGATCCCGCCCTTGAACTGATTCAGAGACAAGTCGATCTTGTCCTGCCGGAACTCGGGAGACGTCAACACATCTTTAAAGACGGCTAACACCTGATCGCCGGTTTCCTTTAATCCAGAGAAGCCCACGGTGGCGCTGGTCTCGCCCATGTTGCTTTCCACCGATGCCGCGATATTCTCCAGATCTTCGTCGATCTGGTCGCCCGTTTTGGACTTCGTTCCGCCAGAGCGCATCACCTCAGCCATCACCTGGGACAGCCCGCGCTTGTCGATGGGATCGAACAGGTTGCCCGTGCGAACCATCGCGAAGCCATGCAGAATGGGCAGTTCGTGATTCTCGAGCAGGAACACTCGCATGCCATTCGACAGAGTGATTTCGGTAGGCTCCGGCGGTCGCACTTCCTTTAGCGGCGGATAAACAAGTTGCTTGTAGGAGCCAACAGGAGCCGCAGTCTGCGCGAATGCCGCAGTGGCGAGCGTAAATAGCAGGGCGAGACGTTTCACTGGGCGGCTCCTTCGGGGGCGTAGGTCCAGGCTACCGTGCGGCTGGTTTCGATGAGGTATTCTTTGGCGACGCGCTGCACGTCCGCAGCCGTAACTTTGTTGTATTCGTCAAGCTCGGTAAACACCTTGCGCCAATCCCCGTAGTTTGCCTGGTAGTTCGCGAGCGTTTCGGCCAACCCGGTATTGCTCGCCAGGCCCTCGATCAAACCCGCGCGCAGCTTCGTTTTCACGCGCTGTACGGCCGCTGGATCAATGGGCTGCGTCTTCGTGCGCTCGATAATCTCATACGCGGCTTTTTCGTTTTCCTCTAGCGTGTGCCCCGCGTTCGGAACCATGAACAGCAGGAACAACGAGGGATACTTGCTCCCCGGATAAGAACTGATCGCCTGCGCCGCCAGCGCCATCTGCTTATCGCGAACCATCTCTTTGTACATCGTACCGGTGCGGCCACCGGAAAGAATCTCGCTCAGGACGTCCAGCGCGGCAGCATCTTTTGAATACTGGTCGGGCCGCTTGTACCCGATCACCATGATCGGCTGCGCGGGTGATGCCACCTTTACGCGCTTCTCACCGTTCTGTTGCGGCTCGACGGTGCGGACCAACGGCGGCGCGGGCGAAGCAGGGATGCGTCCAAAATATTTCTGCGCCATCAGCTTAGCCTTGGCCGGATCGACGTCGCCTGCGATCGCGATCGTGAGGTTCGACGGCCCGTAATACTTTTTAAAGAACGCCTCGGCGTCCGTGCGTCGGAAGCTCTCGAT
Organism: Bryobacteraceae bacterium; assembly: GCA_039926185.1. Taxonomy (GTDB): domain Bacteria; phylum Acidobacteriota; class Terriglobia; order Bryobacterales; family Bryobacteraceae; genus Palsa-187. Next base: position 79,752 of record JBDSXJ010000001.1, read on the forward strand.
GTCGCTGGCCCAGCCTCCCGCGAAGTTGTGATACGGATGCGCCTCGAACGCCGTGGCGAGGAGGGCTTCCACCAACATTCCCTGCGGGCTCGATTCCACGCGCATGCGACGCTCTTCACGCACAACATCGCGTTCTTTATAGAATTCGCGCAGAACGGGGCGGAGGAAGCGCTCGGATTCGAGCAAAAACCACAGTTCCACGCGGTTTGAGGGGAAGCTGTAGAAATACTGCGTGTTGTCTTCCGACGTGCCGGCGTTCATGCCGACCCCGCCGTTCGATTCGACGATGCGGTCGTATTCGTTCGACTCGACGAAGCTGTCCGCGGTCCCGATGGCGTCCTTCAGCGACGCCTCCAGGCTCGCGATCTTCTCTTTGTCGGACCGGAACCCCTTATTGCGCTCCGCTTCCAGGCGATCGTAAGCCTTTTCGATCGCGTCGAGCGCTGCCTTTTCCTTGATCCAGTTCTTTGTTCCGATCGCCGGCGTCCCCTTGAAGGCCATATGCTCAAACATGTGCGCGAGGCCCGTGGACCCGCTGGGATCGTCGACCGCTCCCGCGTTCACGTAGGTGTGAAAGCTGACGACCGGCGCGTCGTGACGTTCGATCACCAGGAACTGCAGGCCGTTCGGCAGCGTGAAGCTGGTTACTTTTTTCTCAAAATCCTGCAACGATTGGGCGCAAAGCAAGCCCGGAAGCAGGAGGAGAAGGAGAGGGTTCCTCATAGCCTTAGAGTATCAAGACAGCGCTTGAGGCAACCGCTTATGCTAATATGCTTTTATGCGTACTACGATCGACATGCCGGATGCTCTGTATCGGAAGACCAAAGCCGTCGCGGCTCTGCGTGGATCCAGCATGAAGGATTTGATTGTCAAAGCTGTGGCGCACGATGTAAATCAGCCCTCCGCAAAATCTCCACAGAAGCGCATCAAGCTGCCGCTGGTCCGTGATTGGAAGGGCCCGAAGCTGGACCTCTCGAACTTTGACTTCGATGAACTATCTAGTTGACGTGAATGTTTGGCTCGCGCTGGCACTGATCGGGCATACGCACCAAGCCACCGCGCAGAACTGGTTTGAAACTACCGACGCTCAGGGAAGTTTCTTTTGTCGAATCACCCAAAAGGGCTTCCTGCGGCTTCTCACCAACCGTCCGGTAATGGGCGCGAACGTGTTGACCTCTGCCGAGGCATGGAAGCTGTATGACGCATTCTTTCAGGATGGGCGTGTCCGATTCGCCGCCGAGCCGACGGGCATCGAGACCGGTGGGCGAACTCAGACTGGGGGCCACCCCTCGGGTCCGAATTCCTGGACGGATGCGTACCTCGCGGCGTTCGCAGCCGCTGCGGACCTTACATTGGTCACCTTTGACCGAGCTTTCGCGCGTCGCAAGGACGTCTCCGCCCAGGTCCTTCGCTGACCCGGGCTCAGATCGCCAGGATTTCTTTTTCCTTGGCCTTCGCAGTCGCATCGACCTTGGCAATATAGCCATCGGTCATCTTCTGCGTCTCTTCCAGACCCCGCCGCTCATCGTCTTCGCTGATGGTCTTATCCTTCAGCAATTTCTTCATGTGGTCATTCGCGTCGCGACGGACGTTGCGGATCGACACGCGGTGATCTTCGGCAATACCGAGCAGGCGCTTGGCGATTTCCTTGCGGCGTTCTTCGGTTAGCGCGGGCACAGGCACACGGATGATCTTGCCGTCATTGCCAGGATTCAATCCAAGCTCCGCTGCCTTGATGGCTTTCTCGATGATGCCGATCTGGGAGACGTCCCACGGCTGAATCGTGATCAGCTGCGGCTCCGGCACGTGCAAATTCGCCAGCTGATTGATCGGCGTCATCGTGCCGTAGTAATCAACCCTCACGTTGTCGAAAACGGATACCGAAGCGCGGCCGGTGCGGATCGTGGAAAGGGCATTCTGCAAGTCGCCCAGAGCCTTCTCCATACGCGCTTTAGCGTTCGCTTCTACGTCTTTCACACTTTTGAATTGGTCAGACATAATTTGGTTTATGCGATGAGCGTTCCAATCGCTTCACCCATCGCCATTCGCATTATATTGCCTCGGACGTTCAAATCAAAGACCATGATGGGTAGATTGTTGTCGCGGCACATGGATACAGCCGAAGCATCCATAACGCGAAGGTTTTGGCCGAGGACTTCGGAGAAGCCAATTCGATCAAAACGTTTGGCATCCGCATGTTTCTTGGGATCTTTGTCGTAGACTCCGTCGACGCTGGTCGCTTTCGCGACGATTTCGGCTTTGATTTCCAAGCCTCGGAGCGTTGCGGCGGTGTCGGTAGAGAAGTAGGGATTGGACGTTCCTGCGGCGAAAATAACGATGCGGCCTTTTTCCAGGTGACGTAGCGCGCGGCGACGGACGTAAGTCTCCGCCACGGGACGCATTTCGATGGCAGTCATCACCCGCGTCGGGATACCCGTTTTTTCTAACGCATCCTGCAGGGCGATGGAATTGATGACCGTAGCCAGCATCCCCATATGATCCGCAGCTACGCGGTCCATGTGTTTTGCGGCGTCTGCTACACCACGAAAGAAATTGCCTCCGCCGACAACCAAGCCGATTTCGACACCGGCTTTCGCAACCTCAGCGACTTCTTCGGCGAGCGTGGCGACCTTAGCGGGGTCCACTCCAAAGGAAGCCTGCCCGGCGAGCACTTCGCCGGACAGCTTTAGCAGAATGCGGCGGTAACGAGGCACAAGGTTCCGTTACGCGGCAGGAGTCTCTTCGGTCTGCGTGCTGCCGACCTTGAAGCGAGCGAAACGGGCAACCGCGATCTTCTCACCCAGCTTGGTCGCCTTGCTTTTGATCAAGTCCTGAATGGTCATCGTGTTGTCTTTGATGAACGGCTGTTCGTTGAGGCAGAACTCTTCGTAATACTTGTTCATACGGCCCTCGACGATCTTATCGACCATCTTTTCGGGCTTGCCTTCAGCCAAGGCACGGGCGCGTTGGATGTCCTTCTCCTGGTCCATCGCGGCAGCGGTAACTTCTTCGCGGCGGATGAAGGAAGGATCGGAAGCGGCGATCTGCATCGCGATGTCCCGCACCAGTTCCTGGAAATCGTCGGACTTCGCTACGGCGTCCGACTCGCAGTTCAGTTCGACCAGGACTCCCAACTGGGCTCCCGGATGAATGTAGCTCGAAACCACGCCGGCTTTGCCTGCGGCGATATCAAAAAGTTCGAAGCGGGCAACGCTGATCTTCTCGCCCAGCTTCGCGATCGTGGCCTTGATGGAATCGCGAACGGTCATGGCCTTGTCCGCGGACGACGGCTGATCGAGCAGCGCTTCCGGCGTTGCAGGACGTGTCTCGGCAATTTGTTCCGTCAGCGACTTGACCAATTCCTGAAATGCATCGGTGCGCGCCACGAAATCCGATTCGCAATTTACTTCGATGATCGTACCCAGCTGCGAGCCCGACTTGATGTAGGTGCTGATGACACCCTGCTTCGCGCTACGGGCATCCTTCTTGCTGGCGTTCGCGATACCCTTCTTACGCAGGACGATTTCGGCTTCCGCCAGGTCGCCGTTCGCTTCCTTGAGCGCGGATTTGCATTCCATCATGCCGGCGCTGGTGCGGTCGCGGAGCTGTTTCACTAATGCTGCGGTGATTTCCATAATTTCCTCTTAGATATGAACAAGGCGCGGCCCGCTGTGAAGCGAACCGCGCACCAAGGGAGAATACTGACTATGCGTCGGTATCGACGATCGCTTTTTTGAGCGAGTTGGACGGCAGGTCTTCGTCGGGCATGCTTTCCGACATGAGCTGCTGTGCATACTTCGGATCGACGTACTGCGCGTATTCCGGAATGTCTTCGACCGAGGTGACTTCCATCTCGTCGGTCGGTTCGGCTGCAACGGCGCTTTGCGCGAAGTCCACTTCGGTGGCCAGTTGACGACCTTCGATGCAGGCTTCCGCGATCTTCGTCGTGAACAGGCGAATGGCGCGCAATGCGTCATCGTTGCCCGGAATCACGTAGTTAACCTTGTCCGGATCGCAATTCGTGTCGACCACGGCAACCACGGAAATCCCCAGCTTGCGGGCTTCTTCGACGGCAATGGCTTCTTTGTTCGAATCGACCACGAACATCACGTCGGGCAGACCTTGCATGTTCTTGATGCCTGCGAGGTTCTGATCCAGCTGCTTGCGCTCGCGTTCCAGACGGATAACTTCCTTCTTGGCGCGGCCATCCCAGTTACCCTCTTCGGCCATCGCGTCGAGTTCCTTCAAACGCTTGATGGACTTTTGGACAGTGGCCATATTGGTGAGCAATCCGCCCAGCCAACGTTGGTTGATGTAGTACATGCCGGCTCGCGTGGCTTCTTCGGCAATGGCTTCCTGCGCCTGCCGCTTGGTGCCCACGAACAGAACGGTTTTGCCTTGCGCGGCCATATCGCCCACGTAACGCATCGCGTCCTTGAACAGCTTGAGTGTCTTTTGGAGATCGATGATGTAGATCCCGTTTCGTTCGCCAAAGATGTATTCTTTCATCTTTGGATTCCAGCGCTTGGTCTGGTGCCCGAAGTGAACGCCGGCTTCGAGCAATTCTTTCATACTAATTGCGGGCAAAGGTCCTCCTTAATGGACTTTTGGCGGAACCTCTCCACGGTCCAAAGCGGGATTTGTGGAGAGGGGTTAGAAACAACGAGCGGGCTTAAACAAAAGCCCGCCCGAAAAACACTGTAGACATCTTCCAAACGGACTGCCAGAGGCAGCCTAGCGCTTGGAGAACTGGAAGCGTTTGCGCGCGCCCTTTTGTCCGTACTTCTTGCGCTCCACCTTGCGGGCGTCGCGTGTCAGCATGCCGAGTTCCTTCAGCTTGCCGCGCAGTTCGATATTAAACTCGAGCAACGCGCGTGCAATACCGAGCTTCGCAGCACCGGCTTGACCGTTCGGACCACCACCAGCGGCAGTGATCAGAATGTCGAACTTGTCGGTTGTTTCCGTCGCCACCAGCGGCTGCTGCACGATCGCGCGCGCCGTCGGGCTGGGGAAGTAGTTTTCAAATTCGCGGCCGTTGACCTTGATCGCACCGCTGCCGGGGCGAAGGAAAACGCGCGCGACGGCCGTCTTGCGACGACCCGTTCCGAGATGTTGCACCAATGCTGCTGCCATGTGAGTTCCTTAGGATGCTACTTTCAGTTCGACGGGCTTCTGCGCCTGGTGCGGATGCTTATCGCCAGCATAGACGTTCAGCTTGCGATACATCTGCTTGCCGAGCTTCGTTTTCGGAAGCATGCCCTTGATCGCTTCTTCCACCAACCGGATCGGATGCGTCTGACGCACCGTGCGGGCCAGCGTCTCCGTCAAACCGCCCGGATAACCGGAGTGGCGACGATACAGCTTCTGATCTTCTTTACGTCCCGTCATGCGGACCTTGGCGGCGTTAACCACAATGATGTGGTCGCCAGTGTCCATAAACGGCGTATAACGAGGCTTGTTCTTGCCCATCAGGATAAAGGCGGCCTGGCTGGCCAGCCGTCCGAGGACCGCGCCATCAGCATCGAGCACGTGCCAATCACGTTCGATACTGGGGAGCGAAGGGAATACGGTTTTCATTTTGAGACAGACCTTCTCTGTGCCAGCTCGGGGCTAGCTCTATTGAGAGTAGCCGAAGTGGGGGCCGGGTGTCAAAGCCAACCGCTCATACCGCATTCGGGAGTATAATTATCTTGTGCGAGTCAAGACATCCATCACACTCCCGGAAGACCTGCTTTCCAGGCTCGATAAAGTCGACAAAAATCGCTCCGCTCTGCTCGAACGTGCCGCCCTCGCCTACCTGGACCGCCTGTCGCGGCAAGAACGCGATCGACGCGACGTGGAAATCATCAACCGGAACGCCGACCGCCTCAATCGCGAGGTTGAAGACGCGATGGAATACCAACAAATCTGGTGAGGCCTAGTTGAAACGAGGAGAGCTGTACCTAGTCCGCAAGCCTGGCTCGCACGATTCGCGCAAAGAAGATCCGCGCAAGCAGAGAGTCTTTGTTGTCGCCAGTCGTCAAGCCTTGATCGACTCGCGACATTCTTCCGTGGTTTGCGCTCCTGTGTATTCGCAGCACGACGGGTTGAGCACGCAGGTTGCGGTGGGAACGGATGAGGGATTGAAGAAGGACTCCAGCATCCATTGCGATGACTTGATGAGCCTGCCCAAGTCGGCGCTCACTCACTATCTAGGCACTTTGGCTCCGGAGGCTTTACGACACTTTGATGAGGCATTAACCATAGCATTGGCCTTGGAGCTTGACCATTCCTAAGCTCCCTATGTAATTCGGCCACCTTGGGAGAGTCAAAGACCTCCTGTATACTGACCCCGAGGGCCAATCATGACCATTTTCAACCAAGTACGTTCGAACAAGTTTCTTCGCGTCGCGTCCCCTGTGCTGGCGCTGGCGCTTTTCGCGTCGCTTCCCGCGACCCCCCAGGGCAAGATGAAAGGCGGCGACAACGACCCCGACCGCGTGATCACTGGCGGCGGCCTTCCGGCTGGCTGGGTAGCACGTCCGGACCGTGGCAGTGCCGATCAGGAAAAAGTCACCGAATCGGGCGGCGTGTTGCATTTTGTGATGGGAGCGGCCTCCATCTTCCATAACAACGTGGCCAAGACCGGCGATTACAAGTACTCGGCTCGCGTCACACAGGTGAAGGCCCCGAGCCACGCGACGTCCTACGGCATCATGGTCGGCGGCAAGGATCTCGCAGGCGCGGGACAGACCTATACCTATTTCCTAGTGCGCGGCGCGGGTGAATATTTCATCTCCAACCGCGAAGGTGCAGCCACGGCAACGCAGGTCAACTGGACTGCGGACCCGGCCGTTGTGAAGCAGGGCGCGGATGGCAAGCAAGCGAACGTGCTCGGCGTGGAAGTGAAGGGCGCGGACGTGATCTTCACGGTTAACGGCAAGGAAGTGAAGAAGCTGCCGAAGGCTGGACTGCACACGGACGGCATCGTCGGCGTGCGCATCGGACACAACTTCGATGTGGACGTGGACCAGATCTCGAAGTAACTAGCAGTAGCAGGCGGGCGGTGAGGTTCTTCGGAACCCGCCGCCCGTTTTGCGTTTACGGACGAATCACCTTGATCATGTAGTAAAAAATCGGCGTCTTCACTTCCTTGAACCAATGCGGAGTCCCTGCGGGGATGGTGATGATGTCGCCTTTGGTCAAGGTGTGGGTGACCCCGCCCTGAATATCGGTGCCGAGCCACTGCGCGGCCTTACTCAACTTTCCGCCGACCATCGTCCCACCGGTCACGAACGTAGCCTCACCGGAGGTGATGTAGAAGATGTCCGTCTCCTTCTCATGCACCTCAACCTGCCCCGCCGCCGTCCGGCTGGCTACGGAGGCGGTAAAATCGTCGCCCTTCGCAACCGATCCGCCCTTGGCGAACAACTCCGCCACCTTGTCGTGCCCGACGTAAGTCGCCGGAGCGGGATCCGCCGCTACCAACAGCAACGCGGCCCCCGCAAGCGCGACGCCAATCAAAACAAGTTTCTTCATGAGTCTCTCCCTAGCCAACCGTTAGCGGACCATTGCTGTCGCCGAATCTCTCCAGCGGCACGCCCACTTTATCGAGCAGCGTCAGCAGCAAATTCGACATCGGGGTGTTCTCTGGATACTTCAGATGGTGGCCTGTCTTGAACTTGCCGCCCAGTTTGCCGACCATCAGTGTCGGCAGGTCGAAATGGCGATGCAGATTCCCGTTGCCCATTCCGCCGCCATAGAGAATCAGGCTGTGATCGAGAAGCGATCCATCCCCATCCGGCGTGTCCTGCAGCTTTTTGAGGAAGTGCGTGAGCAGCAGAACATTGTAGGTGTCGATCTTGGCTTTTTTGGCAATTAGATCCGGATCGTTGCGGTGATGCGAAACGGCGTGATGCTGGTCTGTGACGCCAATGTTCGGGTAAGTGCGCGAGCTGAGTTCACGGCACATCACCATGCTGAACACGCGCGTGATGTCGGCCTGGAAGGCCAGCGCTTGTAGGTCGAACATCATCTTGATGTGTTCGTCGTAGGATTCAGGAATGTCGACAGGGCGCTCCGGCAGGTCAACGGCTCGCGCACCGCTCGCTTCCGTACTCTGGATACGCTGTTCCATTTCGCGCACCGATTCCATATATTCCGTGAGCTTGGAGCGATCCCCCGGACCCAACGTATTCGCAAGGCGGCTGACCTCTTTCGATACGGAATCGAGAATACTGCCCGTATTCTTGGCCTGGGCGCGCCGGGCCGCCGCATCGCCGCCGTCGCCGAAGAGGCGCTCGAAAATTACGCGTGGCTGCATCTCCGCCGGATTCGGCGTGGTCTCGCTGCGCCAGGAAACGGTGTTGACGTAGAAGCAGTCGCCGGAATCGCAGGAGGCTTGGGTGGGCGCATCCACTGACATTTCGATGGACGGAATCTGCGTTCCCTTGCCGATGTGGCGCGCCGCAATTTGGTCCGCAGTGGTCGCCAATTTGACTTCGGCTCCGGGCCTGGTTCGATCATAGGCATGAACACCGGTGAGCCACACGGCGGACGCGCGTGGATGATCGCCCGTGCCGTCACCGAACGTGTCGGCCTGTAGATGCGCAAGCCCGCTGAGGATATTCGCGTGGCTCTTGAACGGCTCCAACGGCTTGAGAATCGGCGGCAGATCGAACTTCGTGCCCGTCGTCGTGGGATTCCATTGGTCTTGGATGACGCCGTTGGCAATGTAAAGAAACCCAAGACGAGGCGGAGCCGCGGTGGCAGCTGTCAACGCAGGCGCCATCGCGTCGAGGAACGGAAGGGCAAGCGTCGTGCCCACACCTTTCAGAAAGGTCCGCCGTGCGAGCGATTTCTTTGTAACAAAGTGCATATCAGTTACCTCTAGCCTGTCGCATCTGAAACGGAGCGCTCTTAATCGTGCCCACCACCAGAGACGAGAACTTATAGTTATCCTTCGCAGCACCGCGCACAATGGCCCGGACTGACGGCGCATCGTAATACTGCACGTTGCGGCCGGTCGAGTACATCATCAGTTTCTCGACCACGGTCGAGACGAATTGCTCGGGTTGACGGATCAGCGCCTTCTTCAACTCCGCGACACCTTCTATCTTCGTGCCATCCGGCAGCACACCGGAGACGTTGATGGGCTGATCGCTATCGCGCTCGCGCCAGTGGCCGATGGCGTCGAAATTCTCTAGCGCAAACCCGATCGGGTCCATGCGCGCGTGGCATCCGGCGCAGGCGGGAGCAGCACGGTGAAGCACCATCGCCTCGCGGATCGTCATCGTCTTGCCGGATTGCTCCTCGGTCTTCAGCGCTGGAACATTCGCGGGCGGAGGCGGAGGAGCCGCGTTCAACAGGTTTTCCAGAACCCATTTGCCGCGAACCACCGGCGAGGTACGCGAAGCATAGGAAGTCAGCATCAGGATGCCTCCCTGCCCCAGCAATCCACCGCGCGGGCTGCCTTCGGGGAGCGTAACCTTGCGATAGTAGCTACCCGCGACGCCAGGGATGCCATAGTGTTTCGCCAAGCGCTCATTCACGAACGCGTAGTTCGCCGTCAACAGCTCCAGCACGCTGCGATTCCCGCGCAGCACGCTATCGAGGAACAGTTCCGTCTCGCGTCGAAACGCCAGGCGCAGCGTCTCATCGAAGTCCGGGAAGAGAATCTCGTCAGGCTCCTTCACGTCCACATCGCGCAGGAAGAGCCACTGCGTCGCGAAGTTGTTCACTAACGCCTCTGAGCGCGGATCAGCCAGCATGCGCCGAACTTGTTGCTCCAGCACGACCGGGTCTTTCAACCTCCCAGCGATGGCCGCGTTGAGCAGTGCATCGTCCGGGATGCTGCTCCACAAGGCGAACGAGAGTCGTGATGCGAGTTCGAGGTCGCTCACGCGGTAACTGGTCCCCGGCTTCACTCCGGCAGGCTCGCGCTCGATGCGGAACAGGAATTGGGGACTGATCAGCATGCGCTCCAAAGCGCGTTGGATGCCCAGATCGAAGTTCGCCTCCGCACGCCCAGCGGTGTAGAACGGCATCAGGTCTTCAAGGTCCGCCGCGACCATCGGATGCCGATACGCGCGCTTCAATAAAGTCGAGAGAATTCTCTTTGCACACGGAAGTTCCTCCGCAGCATTGGCAGGTCGACACACGAAAATGCGCGCACGACTCGGGGTTTCGCCAGGACCCGTCGCCTCATAAGGACCACTTACCAGCACGCTCGCGATCGCCGGCTGCGTTCCCCGCGCACGCATGCGCGGGCGCAGTGTCGCTTCGTCGCGAGCCTGGTTGCGCTCCACAAACGTTACGCCGATGAGCCGTTGACCGGCTTTCACCGGAATCCGAAACTCCGTAGGCTTTCCCCCGCCACGGCCGCCTCCACCTACAAGGGCCGATTCCGCGTGCTCGCCATCGACCGTGATCTCTAACTGATGCTGGTTCCGACCCCCGCCAGCCACGTCGACCTTAATCTCGTAAATCCCGTCCTGCGGAAACTCGCTGTGAATCGCGATTCCGCCACGCGTTCCGAAGGGTAGTTCTTCGACACGCGCATCCTGCCAGTGCTCCGCGGACAAGCGATAGGTGCTCGCCATCAGCGGCGCTTTCGGATCACCGACCGCTAGGCGGCTCAGTTTGCGAGCCGAATCCAGGTACCTCTCCATGACCGTCGGCGACATGAACAGCAGCTCGGCGATGTTGTCGAAACCGCTGCTTACGTTGTCGGCTGGCAGCATCAAGGAATAGTCGATCTCGCGCGGCAACGCGTCCAGCGCGAGCAAATCCCGAATGGAATTCGCATACTCCGTGCGCGTCAACCGATGCAGCAAGGGCAGCGTGCCGGGATTCGGCTTGGCCCGATCCAGCGCGTTTTCGAGGAAAACGGCTGTCCGGTCGTACGTCGCGGCGCTCGGACGCGGCGCTCCAGAAGGCGGCATAGCACCGGTTCGCAACTTGCGAACGACCTTCTCCCACATCTCGGCGTGCCCGCCGATGTCGCTGAGGTTCGCCGGGTCCAGCACGAAATCGCCGATCTTCAGACGAGCGTTATGGCATCCGACGCAATATTGAGTGAAAACGGCAGCAGGAGCCGGAGGGGCCTGCGAACGCAGGGACTGAGTCGCCATTACGACGACGGCAGCAAGGCCGAATCCCACGAGCTTTGTCAGACGGAGACGCATCAAAACCACCGCCATTATACTTCGTTATACTGGTCGCCGCGGGGGTTTGCATGAAACGTTTGACACCACTGTTACTATTCGCGCTCGGCTTACATGCGGCCGACTTACGGCTTCTTAACGCCGTCAAGCAGCAGGACGTGAAAGCCGTTCGATCGCTACTGACCCAGCGCGCCGACGTGAAGGCGACGGAGCCCGACGGATTCACCGCGCTCCACTGGGCTGTGCAGCGGAATAACCTCGAAATCGCAAACCTCCTGATCGCGGGTGGCGCGAAAGCCGACGCCGTCAGCCGTTACAAAATCACTCCCTTGGCGCTCGCTTGCACCAATGGAAATGCGGCGATGATCGAGCGGTTGCTGAAGGCCGGCGTGGACGCGAATAGCACCTCCGAAGAGGGCCAGACCGCGCTGATGACCGCTTCGCTCAGCGGAAACGTGGATGCCCTCAGAGTGTTGCTGGCCCACGGCGCGAAGGTGGATGTCGCGGAACCTCTGCAAGGCCAGACCGCGCTGATGTGGGCCGCTTCCGAAGGTCGCACGGCCGCTGCTGCCATGCTGGTGGAATTCGGGGCCGATGTCAAAGCGCAGTCCAAGGGTAAATTCACGCCGTTCCTCTTCGCCGTCCGCAATGGCCACATCGAAACAGCCAAACTGCTGCTGGACCACGGAGCCAACGTGAACGACGTCGCGCCTGATGGCACCAGCGCGCTGAACATAGCCGTGGTCAACGCGTATTTCGAGCTCGCGTCGGTACTGGTGAATCGCGGCGCGAACCCGAATGCCGCTGACCCGCGCGGTTCTGCCCTGCATACGATCGCTTGGCTCCGAAAACCAGGCACGGACGGAGCCGCAGGCGTGGGCAACACGCCGCATGGCCCGCCGGTTCCGCAAGGCAACGTGACCAGCTTCGAGCTCGCGAAGACGCTGCTGGAGCACGGAGCGAACCCCAACATCCGCGTGAGCTGGACCGAAAAGACGTTCGACAAAGAAGGCGGCACGGCGCGCAATCCACCCAACATCCAGTTGGGACGCATCTTCCTGAGCTACGTGGGAGCGACTCCCTTCTACGTCGCGGCACGAAACGGAGATGCTCCGTTGATGCGTTTGCTGGTCGAGCATGGCGCCGACCCGAAGATGGGCACCGTGCAGGGGATCACGCCTTTGATGGCAGCGGCAGGCCTGGGTTATTGGGAAGGCGAAGCGCCCGGACCCTTCAGCGGTTGCTCGGAAGCCGAACGCCTCGAAGCCATGAAACTGGCGATCGAACTCGGCAACGACGTCAATGCTCGCGCCAACTTCGGCGACTACCAGATGGAAGGCACTCCCGAGTACACGCTGCTCTACTATCCATTGAATCTGGATGAGTTGCGCAGCAAAGTTCTGGGTGACCCGCGTTGGGACGGCAGCACGCCGCTGATCGGTGCGATTATTTCCGGGCAGGCGTCGCTGGTGCAATACTTGATCGACCACGGGGCACGCGTCGATACAAAAACGAAGCTCGGCTGGACACCGTTGATGGTCGCCGAGGGAGTCTTTTTCGCCAACGCCAAAAAAGAATATCCAGTCGCGGCAGCCATCATTCGCAAAGCACTTGAAAGATAGTGGGGGAACTACAAATGAAATCGCAACACTTGGCCATCCTGGTGGCCGCTTCGGGATTGTTGGCATCCACGGTGCCGCTGATGGCGCACCATTCGTTCGCCGCTGAGTACGATTCGAACCAGCCCATCACGCTGAAAGGCGTCGTAAAGGAACTGCGCTGGGCGAATCCGCACGCGTACATCTTTATTGAGGTCAAAAATGAAGCCGGCAAGACGGATACTTGGGCGCTGGAAATGCTGAGTCCGAACGCGCTGGCGCGTCAGGGATGGAATCGTGAGTCTTTGAAGGTTGGGGAAGTGGTTACCGTGGATGCCTACAAAGCCAGGGACCCTAAGCCTTTGAAGGATGGCTCTCTCCACGGCAACAGCCGGTCCGTCACACTCGCCAATGGAAGCAAGGTCTTCGTAGGATCTTCAGGCGATGTAGATTCGTCCACCGCCACGGGGAAATAGGAGCGCGCATGAATCGAAATTACGGTTGGTTAGCCGCAGCGCTTGCGGTGGCCGCACTTCTACCTCTCGTTTCCGTGGAGGTCGCAGCGCAAGCTCCGACTAAGGCGAAAGCGAAAGATGATGGAGCGCCCAAGGGCCCGACGCCTCGCTTTGCCGATGGGAAAGTGGATTTCAACGGGGTTTATGCGCCCCTGAACTTTGCGAGTTATGGTGGTGAGCTTCCCTTGCAGCCGTGGGCGCAAAAGATCTACGATAGCCGCCGCGACCGTATGAACCATGACGATCCGGAGGGCAAATGCCTGCCAGCCGGTGTGCCGCGTATCTCTCCATTTCCGCAAAAGTTCGTCCAGACCAAGGATCTATTGGTAATTCTGGACGAAGGCAACGTGCACAGCTATCGTCAAATTTTCATGGATGGGCGCGGGCACGGTAAAGGACTCGACAATCTGTGGATGGGCCACTCCATCGGCAAGTGGGAGGGCGACACGCTGGTGGTGGATTCGGTTGGCTTCAACGATAAAACATGGTTAAACCAGCAGGGCTTGCCACATACCGACAAGCTGCATGTGATCGAGAAATACACGCGACCGGACCTAGGGCACATAAACGTCGAGATCACCCTTGAAGATACGGGCGCGTTGACCAAGCCGCACACGTTCACGCGGCAGTTTGTCTATCACGACAACTGGGAACTGCTCGAATACGTTTGCAACGAATTCAACATCGACCAGGACGGGGTGGCCGGGAAATAGCTAGAGTCTCAAGCGGCTAATGGTAATCGCACCACCGAAGCAGAGATCGACATCTTTGCCGGTGGTGCGCGGCCGCGTTGGATACGAGCCTGTGTAGTGGAACGCTTCCCCTTCGCGCCGGAAGCGCACGTCGAGCGGCAGGTTGTCCGGCTGACACTCGACCACTGTTGCCATTTCTCCATCGATAAGGTGCGGCAGGTTGACGTTCCAATAGGTCCACGGCTCTGCGCCGTTCGCGATCAGGCCCTTCAAAACCGGGAGCGCCAATTCACGTGAGCGATCCCAATCGAGAGGGCTACCGCGCTTGATAAATTGCGAGATCGCAATGGCTGGCTTACCGAGCAACGCGGCTTCGCGAGCCGCCGCAACCGTGCCTGAGGTAAAGAGGTCGGCCCCGAGATTCCCGCCCCGATTGATTCCGGCGAGCACCCAATCCACGTCGGGGAGCACTTCCATCAACGCCACACGAACACAATCTGCCGGAGTTCCCGTCAGCGAGAATTGATCCGGCCCAGTCTCAGCGAGCAGCATCGCGGCGTCCGTCGTCACGCGATGCCCGGCGTAGGAGTGGGGCTCGCGCGGAGCCAAGACGTAGACCTCACCCAAGTCCGCAGCTAGCAGTTTTAGAGCAGCGAGCCCCGGCGCGTCCCAGCCATCGTCGTTGGTCAAGAGAAATCTCGGGACGCACATTTCTATCAGTGTGACAAATAGCGTCGTTGTAGCATAGGAGGATATGTTTTTACGGGGTCTCGCAGTATTCGTTTGCGCATCCGCGCTGGTGGCGCAGCAGCCCGCACCATCGGCAGCGCCTGAACCACAGGCGACCACGGAGAGCGGCGAGGTTGAGGAAAAGGCCGCAACCGATGCGAGCGCTGCTGCAACACAAAATCGAACTTCTCTGAACTTGCTGGGACAGACCAACGCGCAAGGTGGCGAGAGTAACCGCAATCAAAACGTTGCAATCAGCTTGGTCAACAATAGCGCCGCTCAGGAATTGAATGCGCGCGTCGGTACAACGGCAACGCTGATCCCCGAATTTCAAGCCGATCGCGGCTATTTCTCCACCGAGTTAGGCAACGCTCCGCGCGCTCCCATTCACGCGCAGGCGCAAAGCGGCGCTGGTTGGCACGGGAATGTTTCCTGGACCCACAACAACAGCATTTTCAACTCACGCTCGTTTTTCCAAGTCGGGGGCGTTCGCCCCGCGCGGCAGAATCAATACGGCGGAACCATCGGCGGCGCGCCCTGGAAGGGAGCGTTCCTTTCGATCACCGGCTCGCGAGATCAGTCGCGTGGGCAGGTCAATGGCAACATCCTGATCCCTCTGCCGTCAGAGCGAACTCCTTTAGCGACAGATCCCGCGACGCGTCTGGCGGTCCAGAACCTGATGAACGGATTCCCGAATGTGTCTCCCAATCGCCCGGACATCGCCGACCGTGCACACAACACGAACGCCCCGCAGTTGATTGACACGGACGTCACGTCCGGCCAACTGACCCAACGCCTAGGAGCAAAGGATCGCGTGATTTTCCGCTACCAGTTCACCGGGCAAAAAGTGGACGCGTTCCAATTCGTGCGCGGGCAAAATCCGAACACGCGCAACAAATCGCACGGAGCGCGGATCACGTGGGATCACACCTTCGCGCCGCAAACGATCATGAACCTGTCGATCGGGTTCGACCGGCAAGGCTCGCTGATCACGGCGGCTCCAGGTGGTGAGACCGGATCGATTCTGATTACCGGACTCACGCGCCTGGGGCCTTCGCCGAACGTGCCACTGGACCGTGCGCAGAACCGCTTTCGGTATGCCGGTTCCCTGCAACACGTGACAGGCAACCATACGATGACCGCAGGCGCGGCGTTGACGCGAACGCAGACGACGGGCTCGGAGTCCGACGGCGGCCTGGGGATCACACAGTTTCGCCCCGACTTCGGTCGTGATGCGATCACCAATCTTCGCCTGGGCACACCGACATCGTATGTGCTGGCCGTGGGAAGCACCTATCGAGCGTTTCGCAACTGGGACATGAATCTCTACGTGGGTGACCGATGGGCTGTGACGCGATCGCTCACCCTGACCGCCGCGTTGAATTGGGATCCGACAACAAGACCTACCGACGTGACAGGCCGCACCCAGCTGAAATTCGATTCCGATTGGAACAATCTCGCGCCTCGTTTCGGCTTCGCGTATCGCATGCCCGGTCGGCTCGGCGTATTGCGAGGAGCGTACGGCACGATGTTCGGGCAGATCTTCGCGGCCACTTACGGACAGGAACGTTTGAACCTACCCTACAACGTCCGCCTCAGCATTCCCGCGCCGCCGTTGGTCGATCCGACGAAGAATGCCAACCTGAATCCGACCACCGCTCGATCCGCTGTCTACGATATCAGCCGCGACATCGCGACTCCCTATAGCCATCAGTACAACTTCAGCTGGGAACTTGACCCTGCGCGCGACTGGCATCTACAACTGGGCTACGTCGGCAGTCGCACGCCTAAGTTGTACTCGTCGTGGGTGTTGAATCGAGCGCGCTTTGTTCCCGGCATCGCGTATGCATCGGCGACGATCAATGAGCGTCGACTGGACCAGAGCATCATCGATCGCCTCATGATTCACAATGGGGGCCGGGCCTACTACGATGCAGCGCGCATGAGCCTGACTCGATCTAACTGGCATGGGCTGACTCTGAATGCCTCCTATTGGTTCAGCAAGGCGCTCGACCTAGGGAACGATTACACATCGACGGCATCCGGCGGCGAAGCGCGCAGCCAAGGGGGACAAAGCGGGCTCGACACGCACAAGGATCTGAAAGGCCGCAGCGACTTCGATCAGCCGCACGCGCTGTTGCTGCAGACCACCTACGACACCGGTCGAGGGGGCTCGGGGTTGCTGCGGACGATCACTAAGAACTGGTCCTTCGCAAGCGTTTACCTACTGAAGAGTGGAACTCCATTCACCGTGGAGTCGGGCTCGGATGGTCTGGGGGTCGGCAACCTCGACGGAGCGTTTGGGGACAGGCCGAACATCGTCGACCCGTCGATCCTGGGTCGTACGATCGGCGATCCGGATACGTCGACACGCTTGCTTCCCGCGTCCGCATTCGCCTTTATGAATGCGCCAACGCAGATGGCCGGCAATCTGGGACGGACTACGTTTCGCAAAGGAAAGATCGCCAACGTGAACGCTTCGGTGTCGCGGACATTTGCCGTCGCGGGCGACTGGACCGCGACGCTGCGAGCGGAGTCGATCAATCTCTTCAACACTCCCCAATTCGCGGAGCCAGGCAGGGAGCTATCGGCGCCGAACTTCGGACGGATCACCAACACGCTGAACGACGGTCGCGCGTTCCGCTTTACTCTACGTATGTCTTTTTGATCGTGCCTTTGGCGCGCGCGATGTCCATCAAGGTCGGGTAGAACTGCACGAAGGTGTTTTCGACGGCGGTATTCGTCTTGTGGCAGGTGTAGCAGGCTGCGGTTTGGGGCAGCACTTTGGCGGTGTCGCCGGTGCCGAGATCGAAATAACCCCAGCCATCGGGGAAGCGCTTGTCTTTGACGGAAGCTTCCGTCGCGATCACTTTCGTTTGGAAGCGGCCGGTCTTGCCGATTTTGGTTTCGGCCTCGCTACGTCGAATCTCCAGCACGAAGGTGGTGCCTTCCGGCCACACGCCTGATTTTGTAAACTCACGATACGCAGACGGCTCGACGAAGATGTTGTCGAAGGCCGGGTTCGCTTCGCCCTGCGCGGTCGGATTTCCGTACGTCATGCCCAGGCCCGTCGAGAGATAGATCCACTCGCGATAATTCGTGGGCCGCTTGAGCTGGCCGTCCGAAGTGAATTGCGCGGGGCCTTGCGCTAACAGCGCGGCCGCGATCACGAGCATTCCGGGCACGACGTATTTCATCTCAGCAGGTCCTCCAATTGAACTCGAGCATCGGTCTTCGCATCACGATACTTCACGATCACCGGAGTGTATAGCGACACACCCCAATCTTTGCCAGCGCCCTTGGTGATGGCGCGCGACCCGGCGACGACCACGGCACCTTCGGGGATCACGAGCGGTCCATCGTCAGTGGCTTGCAGGACGCGCCCTTGCGCGACGTCATAGACCGGCGTCGAGCGGGTGAGGATTACCCCGCTGCCGAGCACGGCTCGGGTCTTGACGACGGTACCTTCGTACACGCCGCAGTTGCCGCCCACCATCACGTCATCTTCAATGATGACGGGCATCGCGCCGACAGGTTCGAGCACGCCGCCGATCTGCGCGGCCGCGGAGATGTGGCAGTTCTTGCCAACCTGTGCGCAGCTACCGACGAGCGCGTGCGAATCGATCATGGTGCCTTCGTCCACCCACGCGCCGACGTTGATATACATAGGAGGCATGCAGGTGACGCTTTTGCCGACGTAGCAACCGTCGCGAACGCTGGAGCCGCCGGGCACGATACGAACGCCGCTGGAGGTTGAGAACTGCTTCACGGGATAGGTCGCCTTATCGAAGAACGGCTGCCGCGCGGTATCGACGGACATGTCAACGATGCCGCCCAAGCGGAAGCCGAGCAGAATGCCCTTCTTCACCCAAGCGTTCACGCGCCAGCCGGTGGGCGTGGATGCGTCAGGCTCTGCGGCGCGAATTTTGCCTGCGTTCAGCGCCGCTTTGAAGCGTGCAAATAATGCGAAGTGCTCTTCGGTGTAAGCCGCCGGTTTGTTGTCAAATATGGATTCAATTTCAGTCTGCATGATTGCTCCGCGCGGCCATCAAGCCGCAGCCTTTCAGGACACTCTCAATTCGCGCGCGGCTCACTTCCGACACCGGAACCATCGGCAGGCGGAAGACGGGTTCCAGCAATCCCATCATTGCCATTGCGGCTTTCGCCGGGGCCGGATTCGGTTCACAGAAGTTGACGCTCATCAGGTCGAAAAACTTCCGCTGAATTGCGCGCGCTCCAGCGTAATCGCCCGCGAGGGCCAACTGCGTGAGCTTGGTCATCTCCGCGGGAATTTCGTTGGACACCACGGAAATGATGCCGTGGCCGCCGAGCGCGATCAACGGGATGGTGATCGAATCATCGCCACACAGCAGGCTGAAACCCTCCGGCAGCATGTGGGCCATGGCGGCCATCTGCGAAATGTTGCCCGACGCTTCTTTCACGCCGACGATGGTCTCGATTTCGGCTAGGCGTTTCAGCGTCGCGGGCTCGACGTTGATCCCCGTGCGTCCTTGAATGTTGTAAACGATGATGGGCAAGGGTGTCGCCGCCGCGATCGCTTTGTAGTGTTGATACAGGCCTTCCGCGTTCGGTTTGTTGTAGTAGGGGGTGACCGAGAGCAGCCCATCGACACCGATGTCGTGCAGCTCTTTCGCGAGTTCGACGACTTCGGATGTGTTGTAGCCGCCCGCTCCACCCATCACCGGAGTCTTGCCAGCGGCTTCTTCCACGGTGATCTTGCACACGCGCAGATGTTCGGCGCGAGTCAGCGTCGGGCTCTCACCCGTTGTCCCGCACGGAACCAGAAAGTCGATACCAGCGTCGATCTGCCGGCGTACCAGCTTGCGCAGCGTGCCTTCATCCAGCGACCCGTCCTTCGCGAACGGAGTCACCAACGCAGTGCCGCATCCTCGGAATGTTTTCATGTCGTCACCCTAATAAATCCTTAAACTCGAAAACGCCTTTTTTGCCTTGAATCAATTGCGCCGCGCGCAGGGCCCCGCGCGCGAAGCCTTCACGCGTGCGAGCGGTGTGGCGCAGCGTGATTGTGTCTTCCGCCGAATCGAAGCCGATCTCGTGCGTGCCTGCGATCTTGCCTGCGCGGTTAGAACTCTGGTCGACAGTGCGCGTGTATCCCGCAGCTTGCATCTCGCGGACGAGCGCCAACAACGTGCCCGAAGGAGCATCTTTCTTCGCGCTGTGGTGAATCTCCCAGGCCCACGCTTCGTAGCCGGACTCATTCGCCAACAATCGAGCTACCTCGTGGACGGCTCGGAGCAGGACGTTCACGCCAACCGAGAAGTTTGCGGACCAGATGAGGGAGCTATTATTTTTTGTGACGGCGGCTTTCACGCGGTCCATCTCCTGCAGCCAGCCTGTGGTGCCTGTGACCGTCGGAATGCCGAGCGCGGCCAAACCTTCGATGTTCCCCAATGCCGCATCGGGAGCGCTGAACTCGATCGCCACGTCCGCGCCCTTCGCGTTCGAGAGCGAGTCGTTGGCGTCGATCTTCGAGTGCACAGTAAAGCCGAATTCGGGCGCGAACTGCTCCACCATGCGGCCCATTTTTCCGTAGCCGACAATCGCCAGTTTCATTCAAACGCCTCCGGGTCGAATTCGGTGAAGAACTCGCGATGCAGCAATTCTACTGCCTTGGTCAATTCCGAGGCGTCCACAACCACACTCAAGTTCAGCTGCGAAGCGCCCTGGGAAACCATGCGCGTCTTGATGCCATTGAGAGCGCTGAATGCGCGGGCCGCAACGCTGCGTGACGATCCAATATTCTCGCCGACCATGCAGACGATCGACTGACCGTCCTGCACGGTGACTTCGGCGAAGGTGGACAACTCGGCGCGAATCGCGTCGAGCGAGCTGATGTTGTCGATTGTCAGCGAAACGCTCACCTCGGATGTTGCCAGCATGTCGACGGGCGTCTCAAAGCGATCAAATACTTCGAAGATGCGGCGCAGAAATCCGTGCGCCATCAGCATCCGCGTCGAGACGATGTTCACCAGCGTGATGTTCTTTTTGCACGCGATGGAGCGTATCGGGCTGGTCGAAGGCGGCGGCGTTTGGACGATCAGTGTCCCCGGCGATTCCGCGCGTTGCGAGTTCAGGATACGCACCGGAATGTTCTTCTCAATCGCGGGCAGCACCGTCGCGGGATGGAGCACTTTTGCCCCGAAATACGCGAGTTCGGCAGCTTCGGCGAAGGAACAGATTTTTACGCGATGGCCGCCGGGGAGGATGGTCGGGTCGGCGGTGAGCATGCCGTCGACGTCGGTCCAGATTTGGATTTCTTCTGCACCAATACCCGCGCCGACGATCGATGCCGTGTAATCGGAGCCCCCGCGACCGAGGGTGGTGGTTACGTTTTCCATCGTGGAGCCAATGAAGCCGCCAAGCACAGGTACGACTCCGTGTTCGCACGTGTCAACAAGTGACTCGCGTAATCGACGATAGCTTTCGGCAAGGAGCGGTGCCGCTTGCGTGTGGCGAGCATCGGTCTTGATGTAACCCCGAGCGTCATAGTGTAAAGCAGGCACATCTAGGTTATTGAAAGCCCCCAAAACGATGAGGCTCGACAGACGTTCGCCGTACGCCGAAATCGTGTCGATCAGGCGAGGCGTAAGTTCGCGCATAACGACGAGCGCCTTGATGAGATCCTTCAACTCCTTGAAAGTCGCTTCGATGCCGGATGGGGTTTTGTTGAGGCTATCCTTGATACCGAGCTCAGACGCCTGCTCCAAATGGAAATCCCGTATTGTGCCCAAAACGGCGAGCGCAGAATGGTGCCCCTGTGTTGCGAGCTCAGCGACGTAAAGCAGGTGATTCGTCGTCTTGCCCATGGCTGAGACGACAACAACCGGACGCTGGGGAAGGTAACGTCGAACGATATTCGCGACGCGGCGGATGGCCTCGGCGGATTCGACCGAGGTGCCGCCGAATTTCATGACGATCATGCGCCGTGTACCCAACCTCGCTCGACCAACACCTCGGCGATTTGCACGGCGTTGAGCGCGGCACCTTTCAACAACTGGTCTCCGGCGACGAACATCACGATGGATTTGCCCGACGGATCGCTGATATCGGAACGAATGCGCCCGACGAGAACTGCGTCCTGTCCCGAAGCATCCTTCGGCATAGGGAAGTAGTTCTTTTCCGGATCGTCGACAATCTTCACGCCGGGAGCGCCGGTCAAGAGCTTGGTGACTTCCGCGGGCGTGATGGGGCGCTCGCACTCAATGGTCAGCGCCTCAGAATGCGCTCGCAGCACTGGCACGCGGACGCACGTCGCGCTGACACGGATTCCTGGATCGGCAAAGATCTTCTTGGTCTCTTTGACCATTTTGGTTTCTTCTTCGTTGTAACCGGTCGCGTCGATTTTCGTATTGTGGCTGAACAGATTGAAGGCGTACGGATGCGGCAGCACCTTCTGCTCATACGGCTTGCCTTCGAGGTACGCACGCGTGGAGTCTTCCAGCTCCGCCATCGCCGCCGCACCTGCGCCGGACGCAGCTTGGTAGGTCGACGCAATAAGCCGGCGAATCGGGTTCACTTTGTGGATCGGCCATAGCGGCGTGATCGCGATGATCGTCGAGCAATTGGGATTCGCGATGATGCCCTTGTGGGCTTCGCAGGCTTCCGGATTGATCTCCGGAATCACGAGCGGCACAGCAGGGTCCATGCGGAACGCCGACGAGTTGTCGACGACCACGGCTCCGGCTTTCGCCGCGATCGGGCCGTACACTTTCGAAATTGAACCGCCCGCGCTGAAGAACGCGATGTCGACATCTTGGAAGCTATCTTCCTTGAGCTCTTCGATGGTGATCTCGCGACCCGCGAAGGTCATCGTCTTACCGGCGGACCGCGCCGACGCGAGCAAGCGCAGGCTCGACATCGGGAACTTGCGCTCCTCCAACAACCGCAAAAACTCTACGCCAACAGCGCCGGTGGCACCGGCAATGGCAACTCGATACTGGGTACTCATTGAATCAAACGCCTCACTAGGTTTTGGTAAATCTGGATCGCTTCGGTGATCTCGGCTTTCGGAATGCGCTCCTGATCCGTGTGCGCGACGTGGATGCTGCCGGGTCCGATCAAATAGGGCTCGCCCCACGCTCCGCCGAACGCGGGAATGTCGGTGGTGTAAGACATTATGGCCGTTTCGAACCCGTCCATCGAACCGAGCCGCACCGCAGGAATACTCAACACAAATTTCGCTTCGGCCAGACCCTGAACAGCTTCCTCGGTCGCAGCGCGCAGAGTATCGCCGGAGTCGACCAAGCGGAAGAATATCTCCGCGCGGGCATCATCCGGGATGACGTTCGGCGCACGTCCACCCTTGATGGTGCCGATGTTCAGCGTGCTCGGTCCGAGCACTGCATCGTTCGGCATCGCGATCTGCCGGATGCGCGCGAGAGCGTCGAGCAGCTTGTTAATCGCAGAATCGCCCAAGTGCGGATAGGCCGAGTGCGCCATCTTGCCCGACGCGACGATCTCATACCGCAGCGCGCCTTTCGAGCCCAGCGCCAACTTGTTCTCCGTCGGCTCGCCATTAATAATGAAGCGACTGCCGCGGTTGTCCTTCGCCGCATGCAGCGCGCCTGCGCTGTTGCGTTCCTCACCGACCACGAACAGCAACGCGACACCGCGAACGCCGCTGGTGACCAATGCCTCCGTCGCGGTGATCATCGACGCGATGATTCCCTTCGTATCGCAGGCCCCGCGACCCCAGATGTGCGTGTAGTCTTCGCGCGACGCAAAGAATGGAGGGACCGTGTCGATGTGCGTGGAGAGCGTGACGATGGGATCGCCCCACATCGCCAGGATGTTGTTGCGATGCGGCTCGACCGCAATCTTCTCGACTCGCCCATCGGTGCGCGATGCGAGCGCCTGCAGGTGGTCGAACAGATAGTCGCCCACGCGCTCCTCATTGGGAGTTACCGAATCGATATCAATCAGCGCCCGCGTTAGTTCAAATGCGTTCATACACGTATACCGTCGGGGGTTTTGGAGGGCCGCCATCTCAGAAGAGACGACAAAGGAAGGAGGTTGTAGCCACTTCCCGATAGCGCTCCATTCGCCCCGCAAACTTCAGGTTGAATGACAGTGAGTAGGTGTTAACCTTGCCCACCAACCACAGCGCGAATCGGTCTTGCGCCACGATTTCGGCGAAGCTGCCCCTTTTTCACCCGTGCTCCGGAACCTCGGAACAACGCACGGAGATACTGATGGCCCTCGCTCCTCTACCAGATCGCTTTTAGGATAACATGGCGACTTCGCTTCGGCGTCCTATTGTGCTGTGCGGGCGTGTGGACGCAGCGCAGGCCGTCGCGCTCCCAGCTCGCACAGTAGCGCCACGCCGGATAGGGCCGCAGCCGTGTAGAACGCCGCTTGGTAGTTGTGATAGCGGTCGAATAGGACGCCGCCAATGCGAGGACCGATGATCCCGGCCGCTCCCCACGCGGTGAACAACATGCCGTAATTGACGCCGGCGTTTTTCGTGCCCCAGAAATCCGCTGCGGCCACGCCATTCACCGACAGTTGTGTTCCGTAGCACCAGTAGACGACAAAGACGACCGCATACAGGAGCGCCACGTTGCTGCCTGCAGCGTACAGCGCTGGCATCGCGACCATTCCGATGGCGATCATCACCCGCAATACGTTGATGCGCCCCAAACGGTCTGACATCCATGCCGAAAGAATGCGCCCGGACGCATTGCCGAAGGCGCCGACCAAAAGCGTCATCGTGCTGAGCGAGGCCGCAGCGATGCCGACGCTGGAGGCGAAGGGCACCAGTTGGCTGATCACCATGAGTCCCGCCGAACAGCCTAGAGCGTAACCGGCCCACATCAACCAAAACGTGGGGGTCCGCAAGGTTTCTGAGGGGGTCCATTCATGGGCCGAAGCCGCAGCTTGGGCCGCCGCCGGGGACCAGCCTTCCGGCCTGTAACCGGCGGGTGGATTGCGTAACAGGAGAGCTCCGGCGATCGTCATCACGAAGAAGATCGCACCTAGGATCTGGAACGTTGCGGGCAGCCCATAGGTGGGAATCAATTTCAACTGCGCCAGCGGACCAAAGATCGCGGACCCGGCTCCGTAGCCGCCCACTGCGATACCCACGGCCAACCCGCGCTTGTCCGGAAACCACTTCACCATCACCGGAATCGGTGTCGCGTAGCCGAAGCCGTTCCCCAAACCTCCGATGACACCGAAGCAAACATAAAGATAAGTGAGGCTGGTGGTGTAGGACGACAGGAAGAAGCCCAGACTCACCAGCACGCCGCCAATGAGCGAACACGGCAGCGGCCCCACTTTGTCTTGAATCCGGCCCGCGATGACAAAGGTCGCCGCGAAAACGATCACCGCGATGGTGAAGACCATGGATGTCTCGGTCCGCGTCCAACCGAAAGTTTTCTCCAGCGGCGCGACGAACACGCTCCACCCATAAAGCGTGCCGAGCGCCAAATTCATCAGCAGCCCGCCTGCGACCCGCCACCATCGGCTGGTCACGATTTCACGTTTTGAAATTCTAGATTCGTCTGTGTCACGCGACTCTTGTTCGACCTGGAACGCATCAGCTATGTATAGCTGAGCCTCGCCATCAAAGCAATCCTCAGCGCGAGAATTTCCTGGAACGAAAAAAGGGCGGGACGGCTTTCGCCGCTCCGCCCTGTGAACTGCATTACCTATCGTTAGAACGTCAAGCGTCCGACGAACGTACCCGAGCGCATACCTTGGGTGCCGTTTACCGGCACGATCGTCCCGAAGCCGCCGCTGTACAAGCCGTTGGTGGCACCGGCGGTGAACTTCGTCGGAGCGGCAGCGAAGTTCCCGGCCGTCGTCGGCTGGGGCAGTTGCATCCGGTTGAAGATGTTGGTGAACTCCACGCGTACGTTCAGGTTGATGCCTTCCTTGATACGGAAGTTGCGGCTGAAGTTCGCGTTCTCCTGTGGAATGCGGATGCCCCGGTAAGAGCGGATGTTGCTCTGATCCGCGGCCCAGAAGCCGTTCGGAATGTTTTCCCAAGCGTTGGGGTTGAACATCACCGTCTTCGTCGCGTCGAAGCAATGGCAGTTGATGTCCAGCGGATCGGTGTGGCGGGTGCCATCGTAGTCCACCCAATCCACGGACCACGGGTTCATTTGCTTGCCCGTAGCCGGATCGGTTTTCAACTGCGCGAGGCCTGGACCGCGTCCCAGGAACTGGCTGATCGGCACGGTGCCGTTGCTGGAGGGACGGGCCAGAATCGGCGCACTCTGGTAGTTCATGTAGACGCCTGTGCCCCAGCCAGACAGGATGTGAGAAACAACCCCGTTGGACAGGACCGGGAGTCCGGAGTTCCGCAATTGCGGCACCTCATACTGCACTGTGATACGCAACTGGTTCGGCAGATCCGTACTACTCAAATTCTTGCCGTTGGGGCGGTTGAAGATGTCGAGGGCACTGTACTGGGTCAGGTTCTTCGACCAGTTGTAGTTGGCGTTGAACGTAACGCCGTGGCTGAAGCGCTTATTGACGGTGATCTGCATGGAGTCATACCAGCTCTTGCCGAGCGGGGCACTGGCGGGATTGATCAGGCCTCCGTAGTGCGGGAAAGGCAGCAGAGATTGGCGCACGGTCTGGGAGGTGGGGAAACTGGAGTACGGCGTCACGATGCCGCGTGCCGCCAGCGTGGAGCGTTGCGCCGCGGAAAGGTTTGCCAGGTTGGAGGTCAGGAGTTGTGCTTCCGCCGCGCTGGTGAAGTCGTTAAAGCCACGCGATGTCAAATACTCAGGACGCAGGGCGTTTAAGGCTTCGAGATTGGAGCCATCTGCCCACCACACACCGCGGTTGGCGACGTACGCCACTTCCACGGTCATGTCGCGAGTGATTTCTCGCTGGACGGTAACGTTGAACTGCAATAAGCGCGCCGGACGTCCGGCGTTGGGATCGAGGTACGTCGGCGAAGCTGCTGCGACGCTGCCGACAGGCTGACCAAGGTTGGGCAGGTAGCTGGGCCAGACAGCATTCACACCAGCCGGCTTGCCGTTCTTTAGTTCTCCGACGATCAGGCCGAAGCCGGGCGAGCCAGCCGCAGCCGAACCCGCAGCAGCGCCGGACACCGTGGTCGTGGGGTTGTACACCACCCCGACGCCAGCGCGGATCACCGTTTTGGGGTTGTATTGATAGGCGATCCCCAAGCGGGGTCCTAGGGCATAGGGGTAGTTCGCGGCAAAGTTGCACTTGCAGGCCGCCTCATATTGCAGCCCGCCCAAGCGACCTTCCGCTGAGGGGTTGGGGATTTTGGTGCCGAACGAGGAATAACGTCCGTATTGCTCACGCGCGTAGGTCCCGTAGTCCCAGCGCAGGCCGTAGTCCATCGTCAACTTGCGCGTCACCTTCCATGTGTCCTGGAGATACAACGCCGTCTGACTCTTCTGGGCTGCGGCTGCAATGAGCGCGTTCTGGGAGAATGCACTCATCCCGCCCAGCAGGAACGACGACAGCGCGAAGCCATCGAAACCCTGCGTGGTGGAGACCCCCTGCAGGTCGGTCTGCCGCGTCCAATCGGCGCCAAAGGTATAGACGCCAGCGGTGCCGCCCAGCGGGTAGCTCGGGTACTTTTCCAGTCGGTATTCGGCGCCCAGTTTGAAGGTGTGCGAGCCAGTCACATACGAAGACGAAACGTTGCCTGATGGGCGGCGCTCGAAGTACTTTTCATTGAACGTGCCCGGTCCAAGGCTGTTCATGCCCCCCAACGCGGCGGCCGGGAAACCCATCTCGATACGCGGGAAGCGGCTTGCATAGGTGTGTCCGTTCAGGCCCAGTTCCTTGAGTGGATCGTAGGTGGTTGTCGGGCTGCCTAACGTCAAGTCTTGCGCGGTCCAACCCACGCCGAAGTGGAGTAGCAAGCGGGGCGTTACGGTCCAGTCGTGGTTGATGCGGTAGGTGGGGGAGTGGTTGTAAGAGGAGATCGAAGCTGTGATCAGGTCCGGCAGGTTCTCCAGGCCTGTCGCCGTGCGCGGCGAATCGGTGGAGGTCACGTGATAGTAGAACGAGAAACGGTGTTTGCTACCGATATTTTGATCGAACTTAATGGACGGGATGCGAGAGATGCGGTCCTGGGCAACCGGCGCCTGGTAGTTATTGCCTAGCTGGCCACGGGTGGCATTCGGACCCAGCGGTTGGGGCACCAGCGCCAGAATCTTCACTGCGATGGGGTCAAACCGGGTAACTGGAATGGCGTTGTTCGGGAATGGATCACGCACCTGGCGGCTGCCCACCGCACGCTGGGTGGCGGGGTCGAAGATGGTGCCGCTGGCGATGGTGCGGCCCAGCGAGTCCACATAGTTGCCGGCCGCCGTGCGAATCAGTCGGTTTTCTTGCGTGATCAGGCTTGCGAAGTTTCCAGCGCGGTACTCCGGGGTTGGCACCGTAGCCTGAATGGTGTTGATGGTGCGCTTTTCGCTGTACTGCTCAAAGCTCCAGAAGAAGAAGGTCTTACTCTTGCCGTTGTACAGCTTGGGGATGCGAACCGGACCGCCGAAGGTGAACCCCCAATCGTGCTGGCGCTGCACGTTACGCAGCCCGGTGTAGGGCTGGCGCGCGTTCAGAGCTTCATTGATCATGTAGTCGTAGACGCTGCCGTGATACTGGTTGGAGCCGCTTTTCGCCACCATATTCACAACCGCGCCACCCGAAGTGCCGAACTCCGCCGAAAAATTGCTGGTCTGGATGGCGACTTCTTCGATCGCATCTACGGACGGTTGCGTCTGCCCTGTGTAACCCAAGAGACGTGCGCTGGTAGGATTCACCGTCTGTCCGTCCAGGCGCGTCTGCACCGAATTGGCAGGCGTGCCGTTGACCACCATGCTGTTGGCCAGTCCGCCCGGGACGTAAATGACGCCAGGCACCAGTCGGACAGCATTTAGCGGATCGCGGAAGCCCTGGTTGCTCACGCCCAACTGCAGGATCGGCAGGTTGGCGAGTTGGGATAGCGTTACGTTGTGGGAAATCTCGGTGGATTCTGTTTTGAGCATCGAGACTTCCGAGGTCACCGTAACGGACTCGCTGGTCTGTCCTATTTCGAGCTTGATGTCCTCGCGTAAGGTCTGGCCCGCGACCAACCGGAATCCCGGGCGGGTATACGTCTTGAATCCTGCCGCGGTCACCGTGAGGTCATAGAGACCGATCGGCAACTGGGACACCGTGTAGTTGCCTGTGCTCGAACTGCCCGCCGTAAATATGGAACCGTTATCGAGGTTTTTAAGTGAGACAGGAACATCCGCGAGCACGGCACCTGTCGGGTCCGTAAGCGTGCCTGTAATGGTGGCCAGGCTCGTCTGACCGAACCCCAACGTGGCCGAGACGAGAAGCGTTGCGAGGAGCGAGACTCGGCTTGGACGGATCCCCATCCACGCGGCACACAATACGGAGTGTAATTTGAACATGGGTGTCAGTATAGGGGGCGACCGACATCCAGAGAAATCGCTTGTTGCGATGGCAGGCATCGGTGATCGTGATGCTTGCAACGCCTTGCGACGGTAGGGCAGGCGCTCCCGCCTGCCTTTTTATGACGCTAAGCGCCGACCCGGATCGTGCGCGAAGGATCGGCCCCCACACGCCCCATCGTTATATCCTTCGTCGGCGCAAGCCGGAAATCGAACCGAATGCTCGGCATCCCCTGCATCGGAGCGGAAGGATCGGCGTCATTCACTTTCACTACCAGTGAGTCCGTCACCCCAAATACGGTGTCGGATTCCAGGTGGTCATCGTCAGATAGATACAACGCCGTTACCAGCTCGCGGTGCTCTGCGGCTCCAATCAGAAAGTGAATGTGCGCAGGACGATAGCCATGGCGCTTTTGCGAAAGAACAAGCGCACCAACAGGACCATCCAAGGGGATCATATACCCCAAAGGCAGCACGGTTCGGAAGAAGTAGTTCCCCTCCGCGTCCGTCAAAAACTTGCCCCTCATATCCATACCCGCTGTGTCTTTGCGTTGCAGATCGTAGGCGCCATCTTCGTCCGTTTGCCACACTTCCACGGTGGCGTTGGCGAGCCTCTTTCCCTTTGTATCCGTGACATCCCCGTACAGGAGGACCTGTTGGCGCGGACTTTCGACGATGGATTCTCCCAGCGGAAGCACGGGCGAATCCTCGCGGTAGAACGGTCCCAGCAAGCTGGTCTTCGTCCCCAATTCCACGGCGCGTTTGTCGTGCAGGGAATTCACCAGCGTGCTCAAGCCCAATGTGTCCGATAGCAGGATGAACTCCTGCCGGACCGGTGTACACTTCTGTCCCACAGCCGTGAGGAACTTGATACCTTCGAGCCATTCCTCCGGGGTAAGGTCCACCTCCCGCGTGAACGCATGCAGGTGGCGCACAAGTGCATTCATCACCTCGCGCAAGCGCGGGTCCGGGGTGCTGGCCATCTGTTCAATGGCAGCGTCTGTGATGGTGATGTGGTCAATGGCTCTCATGCGAACTCTCTTTCCAAAAACTGAGTCAAGACGATCTGGCGGGCTCTGAAATCGCGGACCTAAAAATGCTCCGCAGCCAACGCAGTCCGGGATCTGCTTCCCGGTAGGTATGCCACTGCATTTCTTCCTTAAGTGGAGGAAACTCGATGGGCGGTTTGAGAACGCGCAATGGCAGGTAGCGAGCGTAGTGCATCGCCAATCTCCTGTGAATGGTCGCGATTCGCGTGGTTCCGATCACAAGCTGCGGCACAAGCGCAAATAACGACACGACCGCGGAGATCTTGCGATGGATCCCAGCTTCATCCAGGATTCGTTGCTCGAATCCCGGTAAATCGTGATTTTCGCCAAAACGAACCACGACGTGTCCCTGCTCCAAGTACTTCTTCATCGTGATCGATTTGCCGACCTCTTGATTCTTCGCGCACGCCAGGCACGCGAGCTCATCGCTGAACAATTCTTCTTTCGGATATTCCGGGAGCAGATACTGATCCGGAAGAATCACCAGGTCAGCTTCGCCCCTTTCCAGGGCATCGCGCCGGCCTCCGGTTTCGATCCGTATCGACACGTTGGGCGCCTGCTGTTCCAACATCGGCATCGCCCGGCTCATGAGGATCGTGGCGACGTAGTCAGACATAATGATGCGAAACTCGCGGGCAGATTCCGCGGGAACGAATTCCGGGTTCCGGTGCAGGATTCCTTCGGCTTGGCGCAGAAACTGGCGCACCGGCTCCGCTAGTTCTTCTGCAAGAGGCGTCAGCATCATCTTGCGCCCCACAGGCACCAGCAGTTCGTCGTTGAAATATTCCCGCAACCGCGCCAAAACCCCGCTGGTGGCGGATTGGCTCAGATGGATGTGCTCGCCGGTGCGCGAAATATTCTTCTCTTTGATGAGCGTATCCAGAGCCACCAAGAGATTCAGGTCCAGCCCGCGAAAATGCATAGACGACTAATCTACGCTACTTTCGTGTCAGAGTCTTGGCCTCGCGCAAGCAAGCGATCCAGCGACAAAGCGCCACTCCCTCGCAGGATTAACACCAGCAACAACGAGATCGCCAGCAAGTGATACTCGTAACCCTCGCCACCACGCGTTCCCGACCAGTTCATGAAGAAGCGTGGATAGAGATGATTCACGAACGGAGCCACGACCATGACTATAAGCAAACCGGTCGCGGCGATTCTCGTGAGGAAACCAGCGATGAATCCCGCCGCTGCCGCCAGCTCTGTGAACATAAGGAGGATCGTGAGCGCGGGAGGAACTCCCATCGTGTCCTGGAAAAACACGAGGGATCGCTCAAACCCCATGCCGCCAAACCAGCCGAGCGTCTTTTGCGTTCCGTGTCCAATAAAGATGGCCGCCAGCACCCACCGCGCTATCGTGAGCGTTGGGTCATTTGCGGTCTGTGTCAGGCGTCTCCAGAGAGGATTCATTGCAATCAGGCTCAGTTAAACGTCTGGTTTCCAACCGGCCACTTCCATCCGTCGGCGGGCCGAGTGATCGTGCGCATCCGAAGCCGGTGATCCTCAGCATTACGGCCGGGGCTGCCCGTGGCGACTACCTTGTCGCCGAGCTTCAGTGACCCACTACTGACGCCTTGTTGGGCGAGTTGACCAGCCGCACCCCACTCAATGACCCAGCGGATCGGGTTACCGTCTTTATCCTTGGCCTTCTCATCTTCGATCTGAACAAAGGAGTGCGGGTTCCGGATCTGGAAAGATTTCAGCGTGCCGCGAATCTCTTGCGGTGGGGCGTCTTCTCTATAAGTTCCGGAGAAGGAGTGATGCCCCCACACCGGCGTTTGGGCCAAAGCCAACACAAGCACGCCACTCAAACAAGCGCTAATCTTTTTCATACACGTTCTCCTAGTCACTATTTTTTTGCGGCGGGCGCCTTGAGACTGGTATACATGGCTTCCACGAACTTCTCTGTGGTCCAGGCCCCCGTATTCGCACCGTAGCGAGTGTCGTAGTCCGCGGTCACCTTGGCAGCCTTGACTTGTGCCACCGTTGCGCCGCTGCCAATCATCGCCTTGATGCGATCGCGGATGATCGCCATCATGTCGCGATACTCCACGACTTCATGTTCGTCACACAGGTACCCACGGCCCGGAACAATGTAGGTTCCACCTTCGCCGGAATGCTGGAAGACGGTCCGGGCGAGGATCGCATCTAACGCATCGATTTCGCCTTGCACGCTGCCACCGTTCGCCACATCGATGAACGGATACTGCGTCGTATTGAAGACATCTCCGGTCACAATCACATCCGCGCGGCGGAAGTGGATAAGGCTATCGCCATCCGTACTCGCGTTGGGCACGTAGAACAACTCGATACTGTCACCGTTGTGGAACCGACGCAGGCGATCCGACATATAAGTATCGAGCGGCCACGAGTCAGGCGAGGTCTCGGGATTCCCCATGGAGCCATTCATGCGACCCGCTACGTTCTCATGGGCGATGATCGTGGCGGTGGATCCCACCCCAGGAGTGCTCATGGCAAGAAACGTTCCGATCACGCTGGGGTCGGAACCGGCCTTCTTCAACTTCTCATTTCCGCCGGTGTACGCGGGATGGAAGTTCGTGTTGGCGACGAATTGAATCGGCTTTGGCGAAAGTCTCCGAATCGCAGCCAGCACCTTGTCGGTGAGTTGTCCGGCTCCTGTGTCGACAACAAACGCTCCTTCATCGCCTACCTGAACCACAATGTTGCCGCCATCCCCGACCAGCATGTAGACGCCGTCTCGAACCGGCAGAACGTGAATTTCCCCATCGCGCGGATCCGGATCGACAGCGCGACTGGTCTGCGACGGACCTGGCGTGGGCAACGTGCGCGCCCGTGCTTCAGCCGGTGTCGCCGCCGTAACCTTTGCCTCAAACTCGGCGTACAGCGTTTCGGGTCCGCCCAATGCCCCTAGCAGTGCAAGACCGTTCTTTTTCGCGTACTCATCGATATACGGATGCGTTCCGAAGAGGTAGTTCGGGACCTGATCCGGCGCCCGACCCGTGACCTGCTCGCTGTCGTCGCATGGGAACAACCAGGAGCCCGGGTCCGTGGGCTGGCGATAGAAGTCTGTCGTCTTGATCCACGGTTCGGAAAGGAAGACCGGATCGTTGATCACTGACGTGTACGTAATGTGATCCCCGCGCCGAGTGAAGAACTCGGTTAACGTGGTTTGATCGCTTTCAGGCAATCCGTTGCGGCGAAGCCACCCCTGTTTCAGGTGTGTGGTCTCGACCCGGAGCGCATTCCCGACAAACGTGCCAGTGGAGAAACCCATCCAGGTGTGGGGCGCATACGCAGGCGGATGGGCACGTCCGTCCATCCAGAAGACGCGATGCCCTTCAAACGTCTGTGAGAACCAATGGATCGCGATTAGGGTATGCAAACGCGGATCGCGTTCTTCCCACACGCGCGTGTTGCCGATCGATCGCACCGAATAGGGCGCGACGTAACCATCACACTGATGGAAGCGCGACGTCAGGCGCGAGGTGTCATAGGAGAGCGCCCACAAGCGCCCTGCTTCGTTGATCGGCACGCCGCCGTAATCGACCAGGTCCGGACCCGCACCGCGCTCCGCGTTATCTTCCTGCATGTTCCCCGTCCAATAACCGGAGAAGTCAATCGTAGCCGGAGGTCCAGCTTTGCCTTTACCTTTGCCGCCACCCCCGCCGAAACCGCCAGGACCTTGCGCGTTCAATAACCACACACACGCAGACAAGGAAACGATGACCGAAAGCAATCGAGTAATTTTCATGGGTCGTATCCTCTACTTGGTGGAACAAGACCGGGGATTCCAGCCCGCCGCGTCCGCTTGCTTCTTGAAATGCACGCTGTACCAGTAAGGCGAACTTAGGTTCTCAGGGTCTGTGACCTCGACGGTGACGACCAGCAGCGTGTCCCCACCAGGTACCGCGAACAGGTCGTAGTATTCGGTGAACGTAGCGTTCGCACCATAAGGCACGCCATTGCGAGCCAAGTAGCCGGGCTTGGCTTTCGTCGTAACAACTTTTAAGGAAGGGACTCCGCCACCGGCGTTTCCCAACGTGAACCCGCTGAGCGCCGGACCTTGCCGGTCCCAGGACGCAACCGACACGCCCTGCCAATCGCCGCCTTGTCCACTCGGCTGACCGAAGGTGAGCATGCGCGTTTGCGTACCCGCGTCCGCCTCCATCTTCAGCGCGTTGTCGCCTTCCCATGTGAGGTGGAGCCGTCCAGGCATGCGCAGAATTCCGCCCACTCCGTAGGCCTTGCAGGCGTCGCCCGCCGCGGCATCCTTTTCGGGATCCCAAGCAGCGACGGCTCGCCGTCCCTGGGCGTTCACAGGTATCCCGCCAACGTCACCTTTTGCCGCGGGCTTGATCCGGTAATGCCAGTCTTCGGTAATTTGGGCTGCCCAGTATCCGGAAGGATCGAAGGGCGCCGCAAGGCGAGCGTTTGGCGCTGCGGGCTTCGCCCCGGCTGCACCGGGCGGCTGCGCGCAAATCGGCAGAGCTAGGGCGAGTGCGGTGAAAACAAGAGATCGCATCATTTAGTCTTTCGGAGGAGTTGCGCCTGAGAGCACTCAGACATGACAGTCAGGAAGGCAGCGTAGGGCGCTTCACCGACGACAAACGGATGTGGGTCGTTGGCGGCACGCTTCTTCAACAGCGCGAGCTTCGCAGCGAAGCCATCCATCAAGGGATGATTCTGGATCTCGACAGCTACGTGATTGTCCGCCGCGATGCCGGCGTAGCGCTGCAAGGATTTAATGTAATCGCGCAGTCCGTCAGCTGTAACGAACCCAGCCGACAATACGGTGCCGCCAAACAGACCAGCCGTGTACTTGGTTCCCTTGTCGGAGACCTGAAAGATCAGCGCCAACGCGCCGCTTGTGTGTCCGGGCACGAGGATCGGCGTGATCTTCGTGTCGCCCAGCGTGATCGGCTGGCCATCGGTCACAACCTGATCGCGGCGCGGCAGAGGCACAGCAGGCCCCTTCCCTTTGGCTTGCGGTGCGTCGAGAAGATCCCAGTCCGCCGCGGATAGGAACACTTTCGCGCCGTAGGTGTCTTGAAAATACTTGGCGGCCCCGAAGTGATCAGAGTGCCCGTGCAACACGATTACGTCGCGAACCTGTGCGGGATCGAGATTCAACGCCTTGAGCCCCGGCAGAAGAACCGATTCGATCTGTTCGGGGTATCCCGCGTCGATCATGATCAGCCCTGCACTGGTGCGCACGATGTAGATCGCGGTTCCCACGCTCCCGACAACGTCGAGATTGTCGAACAGACGTGTTGGCTCGATCGCCGGATCGGTGGGGCGATTCGGCATCGAGGATTCCGCACAGAAGTAGTTCGCGGCCTCCGACCAGCGAGTGCCGGCTGCGGCTCTCGCGCGGTCGATGTGTCCTTGAATGGCGGCTGGATCCTGCCCAAACGCCGCGACGGCGGCGAGCGCGCACGACGCGAAGACTCGCTTCGTCATTTCCCGCCCTTACCGCCGGCTTCATCGCGAACACGCTGGTTAAACTTGTATTCCTCGGTCGGTACACAGTAAATCTGCTCGTCCCAACGCGTGGATTTTGCACGATCAATCTTAAAGATCTTGGTATCGCTAACCCATGGTTTCGTGTATGTCTCAGGATCTGTCAAGGTCATCGTCAGCTCAAGCGTATCCTTGTCCACACGCCGGTAGCGCTCTTGCAGGCGCATTTCCTCGCTATGCGGATAGCCAAATTTGTCGAGCCACGTGCGATCGTCAAACCCGATGCTATCGACGACGAAGACGTTGTCTTCCCAGCGTCCGATCGAGGTACCGTTCCACGTGAAATCTACCTTGTCCGCCGCAGGTAATGCGCGTCCATCTGAAAAGACCTCGCGCCAATCGTGGTGCCACTCGAAAAACTGAACCATGCGGCCCGGGATTTGCACGATCTCCATGGTCTGGTGCGGCGAAATTACTTCGGTGTTCAGCAGTCGCGGGATACCCAGCGGATCGCAGGTGCCCATGGGGTCGTTGCCAAGAGCGGGTGGTGTCGCGCGTGGACCATATCCAGGCTTGTTGGCTTCGAACCTCGCCTTTCCGGCCGCGGTCAGCGGAGCGTCCGCAGTACCCTGCGCCGGACCCTGACCCGCGTTGACATTGCTGAAAGTTTGAAACCGGCTGGTGCGATTCCAGTGACCGGAAAGATCGTGGGGATCAAAATCGGCCTTCGCCTGCCCGAACGCACAAGCGGAAGCGAGCGCGAGAAGAAGTGTAGGGCGCATTATTGCTTCCCCTTAGGCGCACCGCCGCCACCAGGTGCCACAGGCACCGTTTTGCCGTTCACCTGCAGTTCCTTCGCAAGGCACGCTTTTGCCCCCGCGACGCGGGACGGATTGCAGACCAATTGGATCTGGTCGCCAGGCTTGATGCTGGTGCGGCTCCAGCCCACCTGCATATTTTTCATCATGGATGGGGTAGGCAGAAGTTCGGCGGCCCAATGCGCGACTACGCCAGCCTCATTCTTCACGTCGAAGTAGAGCTGTGGATGCGGATTCACAAACTCCCACTCCGTCACCGTACCCGTGACAGTGATCGTCTTGTCCAACTGATAGGAGACGTTGCTACCGTGGTGCGCCACCGCCGAAGCACTTAGGAGAAGCGCAAGAGCAATACTCGAAACTACGCAGCTTCCATATGTCATATCGAGGGAGTATACCTTAATGCCAAAAGCTACGGGAAATCGATTCTCGCGATGCCAATAATCCATGGAACCGATGACCGACAAGGTCCGCCTCGTCGTAGGCGGGAGTTGTCGTTCGAGATAATTCGGTCCGCTGTTCAGTGAATTTCTCGAACAGTGCTAGCATGAATAAAGGTTGTGACTCTGAAGGCTTGTGCGCCCCTTCGATCTTTCTTAGGTAGCGCGAACAGCTCAGCACTTTGAGAGTCACAAGCTTAATGTCGGGGCGTAGCGCAGCCTGGTAGCGCACCTGCCTTGGGCGCATAGCGACCCGCTCCAAAGCTTCTATAGATTTACCTCCACTTTCAAGATTTTCAACAACTTGGGGAATCTGCTTTTCGCTCAAAGGCAACCCAAGTCGTCTCAACGGGAGAGGTTTTGTCACGGTTTTGCCACGGTGGTGCACGAGGCAAGTCGCGGCTCTCCCTGAACGTCCAGACGGTGTCTGGTTTTTTGCTGACCGGCACCGTCGCTTAACAACGGAAGCCCGCCATGCTGATACGCCGCTCTTGATCCTGAAAGAATTATGCACGAAGCTGCGAGATCTCAAAAACGACTATGCTCCGTTTGCCCCATACAGAGTTGCCGGATGGGAAAACACCCGACGTCAGTGCGTTCGTTTTTCCCTAATCTCCGCTAAGACAGCGTGCGACACGCGGAAGCTGGTCTTTCGCAGTTCAGTGATCGCGTTATCGAAATTGACGAGTCCCGCGTGATCAGCTTCATCGAGAACGGAGAGGGTGCCCGCAACCTTCAGCCCTCTGCGAATTGCCTCCTGCCGGGCCGGCTTGCTCATCAATGAGCACCACATCGGCTTCCAACTCGGTTGCGAGCGCAATCGCCTCGCTCTCACCCAGGTCGAGCTGCGCCAGAACAAGACTGCTCTTCGGAGTGAGAACCTCAACCCACACGGGCGGATCATCGGCCCAGTCACGGACCGGTTTCGGCGCAAGCGGATGCTTCAGCTCCGCCAATACTGCGGGTGGAATCAAAATTCGCGCGTAGAGTTGCTTGAGAAGGTCGATCTGCGCGATGAGAACGAGATAGTTGATCGGCGATGTATCGGCGATGACAACCATTTTGAGAGCCGGCTCAGCGCTGAGGTTCTCTCACCCGGAGCTGACGAAGCGCTTCGCGATCCTGCTCGAAGTCCGCCGCCGTGAAGTCGTAGACCTCGTGTTCCTTCAAAAAGGCGTCCACCTGCATCCGCGTTTCGAAAGCTAGGAGTCGGCGGAGCTGAGCGGCTGTGATGGCACGGGACCGGTACGCCTCAAGCGCCAAACTTTCGAGCGCTGCGCGGCCCAGGTCCTTCCACTTGGATTCCATTCCTTTCGCGATGTCCTCCGGAAGTTCCAACGTAATCTGCATGGCAGCGTCCCTCCCGTTCATTATCTCAGGGTGCAACTCTTTCAGCCATCGCTTCAGACGGTTTGACAGAGGGGTGCACCGCTGATTCCCGGCAGGCAATCCTGAACGGGCTGGTTCGCAGTCAGGCAACTGTTGAGGACGTTTCGTACATGAAGGCTATGATCCCCATGATTCCATCGCGATTTTGACGAACGAGCGTGCCCGGCTCACAGATCCACGTGTCCGCCAGCTTGCCGACCAGATTATCGAGACACAACGCCGGGAAATCGCAGAAATGAACTCACTCATAGGGGATCTTGAAGCGAAGCCGTAGTCGCACCCGTCAGAACCAAAGCCGAAGCCCTCCAACAATCGTGAGACCAGATGTGTCGCGTCCACGCAGACGGTCAAAGTCGGCGGTGCGTCCCGACGAACCTAGCCAGGAGATGCCGACATATGGCGCGAACTGGCGCTTGAATTCGTAGCGGAGGCGCAACCCCAGTTCTGAGGTACTCAGGCCTCTTCCGATTCCCAAGCGGGGAACATCCTGGACCGCAAAGTTCACCTCGGCTCGGGGCTGGAGGACTAAGCGCTGTGTGAGAAGAAACTCATACTCCACTTCTGCTCGTGCCGAAACGTCGCCGTCGTGACTGATGAAAAGAGCCGTGTCCAGTTCAAACCAATAAGGAGCCAGACCTTGGAACCCGATTACCCCGAAGGTCCGCCGCTCACCAGGCTTCAAATCCTGCCGAACACCCGCCTGGAAGTCGAAGAGCGGACTCACCGCCCGGCTATAGAGCGCCTGGATCTCGCCATCCTCAATCCCGCCGATGCGGGGAGCCAGGAACTCACCTTCAGTTTTGATCCAGAGCCGCTGGTAGTCGCTGCCGATCCAACCTTGCCCTTCCCACAACATTCCATTCTTTCCGTTATGGCTGAAATTTTCCAGGCGGTCGACCTGAAGAAACTTGATCACCTGACCGCCGCTCATTTCCCGCAGCTTGTCGCGGGCGGTGCGCATCGCTTCGGCATCGTAGTAATCTTCAGCCTTCTGGGCCAGGACCGTTGTGGAGACGGCGGAGCAAGCCAGGATCGCCAGTAGTAGTTGTCGCATACTTCCTTTTGTTTGCGGGGTCATCGGACGGAAACTATCTGAAACATCCCTGCGTGCATGTGGTAAAGAAGATGGCAGTGGAACGCCCAATCGCCCACAGCATCGGCAGTGATATCGACCGAAAGCTTGTCTCCCGGCTTGACCAGCACGGTGTGCTTGCGAGGCTTGTTTCGCTCCTGGCCGTTCACGATTTCAAAAAACATCCCGTGAAGATGAATGGGGTGCATCATCATCGTGTCGTTCACCAGGGTAAGACGGAGCCGCTCATCTTTCGCGAAACGAATCGGTTCGACGATATCGGAGAACTTCTTCCCGTCAAATGACCACATGAACCGCTGCATGTTACCCGTCAAATGGATTTCGAGCTCACGAGCGGGAGGACGAAGGTCAGGGTTAGTATCCAGGCTGATGAGGTCTGTGTACGAGAGCGCGAGGTGTGGTTGGTCCTCAAGCCCAAGTCCGGGTTCATTGAGCCGGTTCGTGGGCATCATCGCGAGGCTTTGGACGCCGACTCCCTTCGCGTGAGCATGCGCTTGCATCTCCATCGGGGTCCCGCCGTGCGTGCTGGAGTGGTCCATGGTCGAGTGATCCATACCCGCCATTCCAGCCATGTCCCCATGAGCCATTCCCATGTCCTTCATCGTGAGTGTCGGGCGGGGGCGTCGAGGGGGAATCGGAGCCGACATGCCGGGCCGCGTAGCGAGCGTCGCACGCGCGTAACCGCTGCGGTCGATGGATTCGCACATTAGGGTGTGCGCTTCCTCCGTCGGCTGAACGACCACGTCATAGGTTTCCGCAACGCCGATCTGAAGCTCTCCCGTGTCCACGGGTTGTACGTTCTGGCCGTCTGCTTGCACCACAGTCATCGGTAGTCCCGGAATCCGCACGTCGAAGATGGTCATCGCCGAGGCGTTGATGATACGCAGGCGAACCTTCTGCCCCGGTTCGAACAGTCCAGTCCAGTTGTCCTCGGGACCGTGTCCATTCACAAGGTAGGTGTAGGTTGAGGCAGTCACGTCGGCGATATCAGAGGGGCTCATCCGCATCTTGCCCCACATCAGGCGATCCGAAAGCGTTGCGCCCAGTCCCTTGTCGTTTACATCTTTGATGAACGTCCCGACGGTGCGCTTCTGGAAGTTGAAACTATCGCTGGACTTCTTCAGTTGTTCAAATACACGATGCGGATGCATAAAAGTCCAGTCCGAGAGGACCACGACATACTCGCGATCAAATTCCACAGGATCGGTGCCCGCCGGATCGATCACGATCGGGCCATAGTGGCCGATCTGCTCCTGAAGGTTGGAGTGGCTGTGATACCAGTAAGTCCCACTTTGCTTCACTTTGAAGCGATAGGTGAACGTCTCTCCTGGCTTGATGCCAGGAAAAGAAATGCCGGGCACCCCGTCCATCTGGAACGGCAGCAGGATTCCGTGCCAGTGAATGGACGTGTCCTCCTCCAGCCGGTTGGTCACGCGCAATTCGATCTCGTCACCTTCGCGCCATCGCAACAGAGGCCCCGGCAGCTGTCCGTTCACGGTGATGGCGTGGCCTTCTTTTCCATCCACACGTACCGAAGCGTGATCGATCACCAAGTCGTATGTCTTTCCTGAGATGGCTTCCAAACCGTGCAAATTGGCGGCTACGGCGTGTCCCCCGTGGGTCTCTGCGGCACTTTGCGCCCAGGTCGGAAGTCCCGGGCGAAGTAGAAACCCACCTGCCGCGAGACCTACGCTTGAGGTGTGTTTTAGAATGTCCCGTCGTGTCATCTTGTTCTCCTCGTGGTAACGGATCCAGGCGGACTGGAGGCGCAGCCTGAGTTCAGCTGCGCCATCCGGTCCCGGTGCGCGGGGCGTCAGTGCTTGTGATCGGCCGCCTTGCCGGCGGTCGACGCACCCATCACGACTTGCTTAGCGACAATCTCTCCGCTCGGCAACTTGGTGCCGAATACGCTGATCTTGGCGCCTTTCGTGAAATGAGTCTTGTCCACGGTTTTTTCTTCGTGCTCAAACACAGTCTCCTTACTGATGGAGACCTTGACCGTGCCGGTAGCGGTCTTCATCTGGAAGCTATCCGCCGCCATGGATGCTATCTCTCCCTGCGTGGGCGTTCCTTTATGGTCATCCCCATCATGCGCACTAAGCATGAAAACACTACTGGCAAGCGCCAGCACAATCGTCACTGCATATTTCTTGATCGACATTTGAGATTCCTTCTTTTGTGATCGCTTTTGCGACCAGGTTGCTTCTTCGTTGTTCCTATGCAAGGACGCCAAGCTGAACGTAGACTCCTCGCGATTCGACTGCCTGTACTGCTCCATCTCGCGGTCCAATTTCAGTGCTCTTGCCCGCCTGAACCGAGGTGATTGATCTCATCCATGAATTCGATCTCCACCGGCTGAATCTTAGGAAGGTGGCGAATAAACAGCACCAACTTCCAGTTGTCCTCATCGCTTCCACCCCAACCCGGCATCCCCGTAAAGCGAATTCCGTTCTTGATGATGTAGAACAACTCACCATCTGAAAGATCCTGGGTCTCGCCCGTCCGCATGTCGGGCGCCGGTGGATAGAGCCCCGTACTGATCTGAGTCTTGCCGTCACCCTGATTGCCGTGGCAAGTTGCGCAATGATCCGCGAAGTGATCCCTGGCTTCGGCGACGGTTAGAGGCGTCGCCTCGATAGGGTTCTTCAAATCCTTGGCTCCCGGCTCGCTGGCAAGGCTTCGCAATCGACGAGCTAGATACGTCTCGTATGGCGCGGGCTTCTCCCGCGCACTGAATCCGTGGGAACGAATACTCCAGACTCCCCAGACCAGGCCGACTGCAATGGCCAAGGCTGCCGCAGTTGCGACGATCTTAGCGGTTTGCAATGAAATACCTCCAGCTTCGACTTGTTTCTTGGCCGTGGCAAGACGCGCGTCTACACCAGTGGCGTTGAGACAGAACGCAAGCTGGAAGTCTAGACTCTAAGGATTGTTCGCGAGGCTGACCCCGGCGAAGGAGGTGGTGATCTATCCGACTCTGTGCCGACCAGAACAGGAGTCTCGGGAAGAGACTCGCTAAGGTTGACCGCCAACAACGCCATCATGCCGAGATCTATATGCATGGACGTCGCTTGCGGCCCTGCTTCACTGATCAACAATTGATGACCGCAAGTGGAGCTGTGATCGTGATCCGATGGCGGAGCCGGCGAGTGCTCGTGATGACAATCCTCGACCGGAGCGGTTTGACGCGCGGCAGAATCGTTGCAGGGCAGCACACCGCATGCGGCCATGCATTGCGCACTCGCAGCCAGTACGACGCCGACCATCAGGATCGCAATCTTACCCACGTCAATCTCCAATTAGACTCTATCACAAGGAACTTCAGCGCTTGCTCTCCAGATCAGAAATGAGGTTCTTCATTTCCTCAATCTCACGACGCTGAGCCTCGATAATGCCGTCGGCGAGCTGCCGTACACGGGGATCCGATATGTGTGCGCGTTCGCTGGTGAGAATCGCTATCGAATGATGCGGGATCATCGCTTTCATCCACGAAATATCCTCGACGGTTTCCTGGCTTCGCACCAGCCAGAGAGACCCGGCAAATACCACCACGCTGCTGACAATAATACCGATGTTGGTTGTGCGATTGGGGTACATTTTGATCATGAAGAGAAGCATGATGATGGCCATTGCTGCCCCCATCACCAGCGCCATGTATGCTCTGGTCTCACTGAAAAAGAGATGATCGAGTTGGTAGGTATTCAGATACATCAGTCCCAGCATTGCGATCGTCGAGGTAGCGAGCATCGCGCCGAAGCGCCTGTATTGGTTCATTTCCAGTCTCCCGTAATAACACCTATTAATGTGAGATCCACAGCACCGGAGCTGTTTCCTGGACGGACCGGACCGCGAGATTGGTCGGCAAACATCCGGTCCGTACCGGCGGAACACGGATTAGTGGCAGCAGCAGCTGGTTTTGGTCACCACAGGCTGGCCTCCGTTGGCCTTTTCTTTGGGTTTCTCGCTGGAGCAGCACCCTCCAGCGGACGCGGGTGCCTCGACTAAGGCATTCAACTCGCGCTCGGTAACTGGAACTTCATGGGATGGGATTGTCTTGTTCATGGGATCTCCTTTGGGAAAGCGCATTCTACGCTCTCATTTGTGCTGACGGAGCCGCGTTCAGAACCTTACACTCCCGAACAGCGACACACCCGCCTCGCCAGCCCTGGAGATCGGGACGCTTCGTGACGGCCCTTGACGTGCCTGGACCTAGGTGAGGTATTGACCATGAATATGAATGTGAAAGCTCTGCCCCTAATCGTGCTCGCAGCAGTGCTCGGCACGACGGGCGCAATCGCACAGGCGCCAAAACAAGCACCTGCCCAAAGTTCAGCCGCAGACGCGAAGAATATGAAACCCGAAATGGAGCGCATGCGTGCACAGATGGGGAAGATGCAGACCTTGATGAAGGACAACATGGCCAAGATGGCTGCCGCCGATGCCGCCATGAAAAGTCACATGGAAACGCAAAAAGCCAACATGAAGGGCCAGATGGAGTTGCAGCAGGCAATGCTTGACCAGCTACAAACCATGACGGATCACATGCAATCGATGACCGATCATATGCCCATGATGGCGAGCCCAGCGGATGCCCACCACTAGGGATCGAGGAAAGAGAAAAATATGACGAACACAACAGTTATGAAAGACCCGGTCTGTGGCATGGACGTGGAACCCGCGACCGCCGCTGGACAAACCGAACACAAAGGGCAAACCTACTACTTCTGTGGTGCGAGCTGTAAAGAGAAATTCGATCTCAACCCGGAGCGATACAGCGGTAAGTTAGCAGAAATGACCAAGGGCGGTCATAACTGCTGTAGCTAGTTCGGCAGCTTCACGGATGTACCCTGGCGGCAGGTACAGTCCAGGCAGCCATGCGTGGCGCAAATGCCGCACGTGGCCGTCACCTGCTTGCGCAACGCTTGTCGAGCGCGATGGATACGAACGGCCGCGTTATTCTCGGTAATGTGTGCTTCGCCCGCCAGGTCCGCAAGGCTCCGTTCCTGCAGGTCCACAGTGTCCAACGCTTGACGATACTCGGGTTTCAACGTATGGAGGATGCCTGAAA
>JBDSXJ010000002.1:0-161710 GCA_039926185.1 Bryobacteraceae bacterium
TCACGGCTCCGGTCATACGCCAGATATTTGAATGGTTTGCCACCGGTAGCTACACGATCAAAAGCATCGCCGCCAAGGTGCGAGCAGAGGACTTACCGTTTGGTGGTATCCATGTCAACAGCAGTACAATCCATCGCATCCTGCGAAAACGTATCTACACCGGAGAGTTTGATTGGAACGGAGAAACTTTCCCTGGATCATACGAGCCGCTGACGACCAAGGCGACTTGGGAACGAGTCCAAGACCTCCTGAGCGCGCGGAGTGAGCTTCGAGACCGGAAAATGATCCACAACTTCACGTATAGCGGATTCGTGCGTTGCGGGCACTGCGGCTGCGCTTTGGTCGGCGAACTGAAGAAGAACCGGTACACCTACTATCACTGTACGGGATTCAAGAAAAAATGCCCTGAGCCATATACTCGCGAGGAAGTGCTCCA
The DNA here is from genome assembly GCA_039926185.1 of Bryobacteraceae bacterium. Taxonomy (GTDB): domain Bacteria; phylum Acidobacteriota; class Terriglobia; order Bryobacterales; family Bryobacteraceae; genus Palsa-187. The sequence continues at coordinate 437 of JBDSXJ010000002.1, forward strand.
CGGACAGTTCATGGAAGTCCTGAAGGGCGTAGTGATCGGGGAATCAGTACTGAAGTGGTTGGAGGGCGAACTGGAAGCTTCTTCACACCAGGAAGAAGCGGTTCGCCAGCAAACGATCAAGTCATGGCAGGAGGAGTGTGATCGGATTCAGAATCGCCTCGATGCCATGTACGACGACAAGCTGGACGGACTGATCACTCCCGAACAGTACGACCGCAAAGCCAGGGATAGCCGATCAAGGCAAGAGGCGCTCAGAACGAAGATTCGGGACCACCAGGCCACCGGCACCGATTTACGCGCAGGGCTCAACATGATGAGACTGACGAGTGTCGCTTGCCGGGAGTTTCAACGGCAGAGCGCACGTGAGCAGCGGAAGCTATTGGTACTGATGGTGAATACCGCTTCCTGGAGAGATTCTCGCCTGGAAGTGACCCTTCATGAGCCGTTCCAAACTTTGCGACTATCGAACTCCGTAAGTGCAACGAAGGATGGGGCGAAGGGAGGTTCGATACTCAAAATTGAAAATTGGCTGGGAGACAGGGACTCGAACCCCGATAAGCAGAGTCAGAGTCTGCTGTCCTACCATTAGACGATCTCCCAGTAGGTGATTACTATCTTACCAAATACCCCTATTCCTTCCGCAAGGTAATCGCAGGATCAATTTTCGTCGCCCTGCGCGCCGGAAGGTAACACGCCATCGCCGCCACCACCGCTAAAATCGCAGCCGCGCCCAACATTGGGAGCACTTCGATCTCGCCGACATCCACCAACGTGCTGCGCAGCAGCGTATTCAGCCACACCGCCCCGATCAATCCGACCACGATTCCCGCTGCCGTCAGCTTCATTCCCCGACCCAGAACGTCCGTCAAAATGCTGCCACCCGTCGCCCCCAGCGCCAGCCGCACGCCGATCTCGCGCTGCCGCTGCGTCACCGAGTACGAATTCACCCCGTAGATCCCAACAATCGCGAGCCCCAGCGCCAGCAACGCAAACCCCGCCATCAGCCGAGATTGAAACTGAGGTTCGGCGAACTGCGTAGCGAAGCTACCTTCCAGAGACGTCGCCGCATCCAGAGGCTGGTTGGTATCCAGTGCCGCAATCGCACTTCGCACGGCCGCCGCCAATCGCACCGGATCGCCCGAGGTCTTTACCGTCATCCAATGCGCAGTGGACCAAACGTTCTGCGCCACCGGCGCGTAAATCGTCGGGATCGGTATCGCGCCCACTTCTTCCAGCGTCACGTTCCCCACCACGCCCACCACTTGCACGTATTCCGTATCGCCGAATCCATTCGTGCCCAGCGCCGGCTTGTTCATCCGGAGCCGCTGCCCCACCGCGTTTCCATTCGGAAAAAATCGATCCGCGAACGCTGCGTTGACGATCACCACGGGCGGTGCGTTCTCTGAATCCTGATCCGTAAACTCCCGCCCCGTCCGCAGCGGAACTTTCAACAATGCAAAAAATCCCGGCGTCACCGTCGTGTAGCCTGCGCCCGGCATCTCGCCCATCGCTCGCACGGGAGCGCTCTCCAGATCGAAGGGAACCTGCATGCCCATACGGCTCAGAGGAAGATTGCTGCCCATCGCCACCTGCGATACCCCGGGCAGCGCGGCCACCTGCTCCATCGCCTGCCGGTGAAACCGCAATACTCGATCCGCTTTGTAAGTCGTCGCCGGCAGAAAGATACGCTGCGTGAGCACGTTGTGGATATTCAAACCCAAATCCACCGCCGCAAGCTTCTGCAAACTGCTCACCATCAGCAATGCGCTCGACAGCAACACCAGGGCCACCGCAACCTCAATCGTAACCATCGCCTGCCGAAAAAACTGCCGGCCTCGACTCCCCGTGGAACCCCTGGACGTATCCTGCAGTGTCTCCTGCACATCCGGCTTGGATGCCGCCACTGCCGGCGCCAGCCCAAACAGTACGCCAGTCAGCACGGAGATCACCAGCGTAAATCCGATTACCGACAAACTCAATTCCAACGGCGCGGTCGTGGGAATCGCGCTGGCCGGAACAAACGACGGCGCAGCCTGGATCAAGGCAGCCGCCAGCAATAATCCCAAAACCCCGCCCGTCAACGACAGCAACAAACTCTCCACCAACAACTGCCCCATGATGCGCCCGCGCGAAGCTCCAAGCGAGGCCCGCAGCGCAATCTCCCTGCTACGGCTCGCCGACCTTACCAGCAGCAGGCTTGCCACATTGCTACACGCAAGCAACAAAACCAACCCAACCGCCGAAAGCAGAATCAGCAATCGCGTGCGTACCGGGCGATCCACCAGCCAGTCCTCAAAACTCTCAACCTGCGCCACGCGCCCGCGATTCTCAGAAGGATACGCCTCCCCCAAAGTCTGCGACATTGACTGCATCTCGGCCTTGGCTTCCCCAATCGACTTCTTCAGCCGACCGACCACCTGCAGATAGTGATAGTCCCGATTCGCTCCGTCCAACACCGCCGGAACCCAAATCTGATGCCGCCGATTGAACAACTCAAAGTCGCGCGGCATCACTCCGATAATCGCAAACGGATTATCGTTCAGCCGGATCTCGCGCCCCAGCACATTAGGGTCCGAACCCAGCGCATCCTGCCACAACCCATAACTGATGACCGCCACGCGGCTCACCGTCGCGCTTCCATCCAGACCGTCTTCACCCTCCAGGAACTTGCGCCCCATGAACGGATTCACACCCAGCACCTGAAATATATTCGCCGTCACCCGCGCGCCCTGCACCTGCACCGGCTTTTCGCCACCGAGCACGTATACCGACGGTGCCCATCCGGCTAGACCGCTAAACGACTTCGCCTTTCTCCAGTCGAGAAAGTTTCCAGCCGAGGCGCTGCGCAATTGCCCGCGCGTGTCGCGGTCGAAAATGATGGTGAGTTCTTCTGGCTTGTCGTAGCTCAGCGGATGCAGCAACAGCGCATCCACTACGCTGAACATCGCCGAATTCGCGCCGATCCCCAACGCCAACGCCAGCACCACCAGCAGCGTGATTCCAGGCGAGCGCAGAAGGATACGCGCGCCGAAGCGGGCGTCCTGCATGACGGCTTGAAATGTGTCTCGGATCCAGGCGGACATCGGAGGCTGCGTCCCCACAGCGGGCGTAGCTTCTATATTACTCGTTATTGCTCAGCGACTATCGGATTTCGCAGTTCCCCGATACCCGCGATCCGGACAATTGTTTCTTCCCCGGCCTTCAACCAGCGTGGCGGTTTCCGGGCGAAACCCACGCCCCCTGGCGTCCCCGTCGCAAACACATCGCCCGGCTCCAGCGTAACCGCCGTCGAAACATATTCGATTAATTTCGGGATACGAAACACTAATTCGCGAGTATTCGACTTCTGCAATACTTCTCCGCCAATCTCGAGCGAAATATCCAGCGCATGCGGATCGGCAATCTCATCCGCCGTCACGATCCACGGACCCATCGGGCAGAACGTATCGAAGGTCTTCCCCATCAGCCACTGCGTGGTCGCCGTCTGAAAATCCCGAGCGCTAATATCGTTGACGATCGTGTACCCGAATACGTGCTCCATCGCACGATCTTCCGAAATATGCCGCCCGCCCTTGCCAATCACGAACGCAAACTCTGCCTCGTAATCCGGCTTGCGCGACGCCTTGGGCAACACCACGGAATCGCCCGGCCCGATCACGACGTTCGGGAACTTGTTAAAAATCGTCGGCACCGTCGGAATCTCAGACCGCGACTCCGCCGCATGATCGCGATAGTTCAGCCCTACGCAGATCATCTTGTTCGGCCGCGGCACCGGAGCCATCAATTTCACGCTGCTCAGATCGTAAGCCGCCCCAGTGGGCTCAGGAACCTTCCCCAGCGCGCAGACGGACAACATATCCATCCCTAGACCGATGACCTGCTCGCCACGAATCACGCCAGCTTCGGGCTTCGCGCCCTCCCGGGAAAATGTCACAAGACGCATAAGAATTGAGGGTAACATGTGACAATTAGAGTTCACCATGGCCCGCATTGAACGCGCTCTTTTGAGTGTCACCGACAAAACCGGCATCGCCGAATTCGCCCAAGCCCTCTCCGCGCTGGGCATCGAGATTCTTTCCACCGGCGGAACCTTCCGCGTTCTCAAGGACGCAGGCATCTCGCCCCTGCTCGAAGTCGCCGAGGTCACAGAGTTCCCCGAAATGCTTGACGGCCGCGTGAAAACCCTGCATCCCCGCGTGCATGGCGGCATCCTGGCGATGCGGTCGAACCCCGAGCACATGGCTGCGATCGCCGCGCACGGCATCCCGAAAATTGACCTGGTGGTGGTCAATCTCTACGAATTCGAAAAGATCGCCGCCAAGGCGGACGCAACGCTCGAAGAACTGATCGAAAACATCGACATCGGCGGACCATCGATGATCCGCGGAGCCGCCAAGAACTGGCAGGACGTTGGCGTCGTCACCTCCGCATCCGACTACGTAGCGATCCTCGACGAACTCCGCGCCAACAACACAACGCTGTCCGAAGCCACGCACTGGCGACTCGCGAAAGCGGCCTTCGCCACGACCGCCGCCTACGATCGCGCAGTCTCCAATCGCCTCGCGCAAATTCCGCCGACCGGCGAAGCCCTCCCCGCAACCCTCGACATCCGCGCACCCCGCTCGCTCTCGCTCCGTTACGGCGAAAATCCCCACCAGTCCGCAGCTCTCTATACCACCAGCAAAACCGGTATCGCGGGAGCCGAGCAGTTGCAAGGCAAAGAACTCTCCTACAACAACCTCGTCGATCTCGACGCAGCCTGGCAGTTGGTTCTGGAGTTCGATCAGCCCGCCTCCGCCATCATCAAACACACTAACCCCTGCGGCTGCGCCGAATCCAAGACTCTCGCCGAGAGTTACCGTCAAGCCTTCGAGGCCGACCCCATATCCGCGTTCGGAGGCGTCCTCGCCTTCAATCGCGACGTTGATGCGGAAACCGCGACGGAGATTTCCAAAACCTTCATCGAAGCCATCGCCGCTCCTGGCTACTCGACCGAAGCCCTCGAAATTCTAAGTTCAAAAAAGAATCTGCGCCTGCTCCGCGTAACCATAGCACCGCTCGACACCGTCGTGAAGTCGATCACCGGAGGCTTCCTCGCCCAGACCGCCGACGTGCACCGCCTGACGCGCGCGGAATCGACAGTCGCCACCCAACGCCAACCCACACTCGAAGAGTGGGACGCCCTGGAGTTCGGCTGGAAGATCTCCAAGCACGTGAAGTCCAACGCCATCGTCTACGCACGCGCCGGACAAACCATCAGCGTTGGTGCCGGACAAATGAGCCGCGTCGATTCCGTCAAAGTCGGAGCCATGAAAGCGGTGCTCCCTCTGAAAGGTTGCATCGTCGCCTCCGACGCCTTCTTCCCCTTCCCCGATGGCCTCGAACAAGCCGCCGCCCACGGCATCACCGCCGCGATCCAACCCGGTGGCTCCATGCGCGACGTGGACGTGATCGCCGCCGCGGACCGCCTAGGTATCGCCATGGTCTTCACCGGTATCCGCCACTTCCGACACTAGGATGCAGAGCCTCTGCGTATTCTGTGGCTCAAACATGGGCACACGTCCCGAGTATGCGGATGCTGCCCGCAAGGTCGGACGCATGCTCGCGGAAAACGGCATTCGCTTGGTCTTCGGAGGAGGCAACGTCGGACTCATGGGCGTGCTCGCCGACGCTTGCCTCGGAGCCGGAGGGACAGTTATCGGTGTCATCCCTGACTCCCTAGTCCGTCACGAAGTCGCGCACCTCGGCCTCACAGAACTCCGCGTTGTGAATTCCATGCACGAGCGAAAAGCCCTGATGGCGGACCTATCCGACGCCTTCATCGCAATGCCCGGAGGCATCGGAACATTTGAGGAACTCTTCGAAATCTGGACGTGGTCGCAACTGGGCCTGCACAACAAACCGCTGGGATTGCTCAACGTAGCCGGATACTACGACCCGCTGATTGCACTCATCAGCCACGGCTATCAGGAAGGCTTCCTAAAACAGAAGCACCTCGACTCGCTCCTAGTCGAAACCAACCCACAGTCCCTACTGCAGTCCCTAGCCGCCCGCCGGTAGGGCCGGCACCCTGCCTGCGGCGACCTCCCAGGTCGCCTACGCCTTATCGTCCGGCAGCCGCAGCTGATTATCGACCGTCTTAACGCCCTTAACCTTCTTCGCCAACTTCGTCGCCTTCAACCGAGCCTTCTCGTCCTTCACGAGCCCCTTCAACGTGACCGCTCCATTGACCACGGTGATCTGCAGCCCGCCGCCGCGCACCTCATAGTCGAGCGTCAGCGCCATGCTCACCTGATCGCGCATCACCGCGTCCTTGCGATCCGGCGTCTGCCCGACCATCATTAACGCACCCGCCAGCAAGAGACCACAGAGTCGCAGCTTCATACCTCGTTATACCCCACTCGTGCCGCGCCAGTCGGTCGCTTGCAGAAAGGCTGGATCCTCACGCCAGTTCGCCTGCACCTTCACGAACGTCTCGAGGAAAACCTTCTTGCCGGCCATCGTCTCCATCTGCATCCGGGCTGCCGTGCCAATCCGCTTCAGCATCGCCCCGCCCGCCCCGATGACAATAATTTTCTGCCCCGGACGTTCCACGTAAATGGTAGCGGCAATGCGGATCAGCTTCGGCGTATCTTCCCACTTGTCCACCATCACGTGGACCGCGTGGGGCACTTCTTCGCGCGTCAGCTTCAACACCTGCTCGCGAATCAACTCCGCTGCCAGGAACCGCTCCGGCTGATCCGTGAGGTAATCCTTCGGATACAGCGCCGGACCCGGCGGCAACCGACTGATGATTTCCTTCAGCAACAGATCCAGCCCGTCACCCTTCAGTGCCGAGATCGGCACGAACGCCGCGAACTCGTGAATCCCCTGGTAGCGCGTGATCACTTCCAGCACCTTCTGCTTCGGCGAAACCAGATCCACCTTGTTGAGCACCGCAATTGCCGGCGCTTCCAGCTTTTTGATCAAGTCAATCGCTTCCGAATCTTCCTCGCTCGGCCGCGCCGTCGCGTCCACCAGGAACAGCACCACATCCGCCGACGCCGACGCGCGCACCGAATCCATCATGCGCTTGTTCAGCATTGTGGTGGACTTGTGAATTCCCGGCGTATCGACAAAAACAATCTGCGCGTTGGGCCGCGTCAGCACGCCTTGAATCGCGTTACGCGTGGTCTGCGGCCTGGGCGCAACAATCGCCACCTTGGTCCCCAGTAGCGCATTCAGCAGCGTCGACTTACCAGCGTTCGGACGTCCAAGAATCGAAACAAATCCGGAAACGTGTTTTTTTCTCATGCGGCGCGCCTATTCATTCGATGACACTCGCGACACACGCACACGGTCCACACGCAGATCGTTGCCGGCCATCGCACGAATCACCAGACCGTCCTTTTGGGATTCTTCCCCAACCCGCGGAACATGTCCCAGCCACTCCGTGATCAACCCGCCGACGGTCGTGGATTCGGTATCTTCCGGGACCTCGAAGTCCAACAACTCCTTCAAGCGATCCAAGTCAAAACTCCCGGACAATAGGTAACTTCCATCTGCTTCTTTCTTAACGTCCCGCTCCGGCTCATGTTCATCATGAATTTCGCCGACAATTTCTTCCACCATGTCTTCCATGGTCACGATGCCCGCAGTGGCGCCGTACTCATCCACAACCATCGCCATATGCGCGCCCTCTTCCTGCATCTCGCGCATCAAATCGTTCACCGGTTTCGACTCCGGAACCGTGCGAATGGGCCGCAGAATATCCCGAACCGACTTCGTGGCTCGTTCCTTCTCATCCAACTCAAACATGTCGCGCACGTGTACGAATCCAGCCACGGAATCGATATCGCCCTCGTAAGCAGGCATGCGTGAGTATTGCTCGGCCTTCGCCAGCGTGCGCAGATCTTCCAGACTCGCATCCGCGGATACAGCAACAATCTTCGGCCTCGGCGTCAGCACTTCCCGCACCGTCTTGTCCCCGAACGCGACCACAGACTGGATCAATTCGCGATCATCCGCCTTGATGATGCCTTCTTCTTCACCAGCGTTGATCAGCGCCTCGATGGGTTCTTCAGCACCCGGAGAATCGTCCGTCGCAGTGCCGCCATCCAAACCAAACAACGACGACATAAACTCCACTGTCCAGGTCAGAGGTCCGATGAGCAAGGCCACCAGCTTGAGCAGCGGCACGAACACCATCAACCGTTCCCCGCTGGTCTTCCGATAAATCAGCTGCGGCACCAGATGCCCGCACACCAACACCAGCAGCGACCCAATCAGGATGGACCCGGTGAGCGCTTCCCCTAACGACGCCTTGTCGTAGGTAATCGCCAGCAACAGGCATCCCAGAATCGTGAGGCCAACATGCTTCACCAGCGAAAACGCCAGCGCGCCCTTTTCCGTGGTCAGGCCGATCTTCGGCTCAATTGACTCTTTGAAAAACACCAGCGACGGCAACTCGCGGCTGCGAATCCGCAAGGACTCCAGGTACAGCACCTGGATAGAGGTCACCAAGGTGACGACCAACACCATGATGAGCGCGGCAATGGTGAGAGGCAGCAGTATCATGCGTGGGCCCGTTCAATCAATCCTACAGGCAATTTCAGTTTCTTTCTCCAACGGGCCTCGGCCTTCGCCATCTCTCCCGAATCCGTTTCGTGATCCATTCCCGACAAATGCAGCAACCCGTGCAACATCAGGATGCGCAATTCCTCATCCACAGAGTGTCCCATCCCCGCCGCCTGCTCCGCCGCGCGATCCAACGAAATCGCGATCTCTCCCGGCACCCCAGGGAAGGACAACACGTCCGTCGCCGAATCCTTCTTGCGGAACTGCTTGTTCAAACGCCGCAATTCCTCATCCGTCGTCACCAGGCAATTCGCAGGAGCAGCCTTCATCGCCGCAACCAGGCCCTGCCAAAACGCACGCAGTTCCCCACGCCGCACGACACGCGACCGATGTTGGAAGAGCATTTCGCTAGGAGACATTTCGCTAGGAGACAATGACGTCCGCATTCGAATCCGCCGGGGTGTCCCGGGTGGCTTCCGGCGTCGCAGCGGGAGCCGCTGGATCAGACAGCTTCAACGCCATCTGCCGGTCCGCGCCAATTCTCTGGTTGTAACGCTCATAAGCACGCACGATCCGCTGGACCAATGCATGCCGCACAACGTCGCGATCATCGAACTGCACAAACCGCACGCCCTCGACTCCGCGCAACACATCCACCACTTCGGCCAGTCCGCTTCGATGGCCGCCCGGCAAGTCCACCTGCGTGGGATCGCCCGTCACCACCATCTTCGAATTGAACCCCTGCCGCGTCAGGATCATCTTCATCTGTTCCGGAGTGCAATTCTGCGCTTCGTCCATGATGATGAAAGCATCGTTCAGCGTACGACCGCGCATGAACGCCAGCGGAGCAATCTCAATCGTGTTCCGCTCCAGCAGTTTCTCGATTTTGTCCTGATCCACCATCTCGTACAGCGCGTCATACAAAGGACGCAGATACGGGTCGACCTTTTCCTGCAACGTGCCGGGAAGGAATCCCAATCGCTCCCCCGCCTCCACCGCGGGACGAGTCAGAATGATGCGGCTGACCTGCTTCGACAACAACGCCGCCACCGCCATCGCGACCGCCAAATACGTCTTGCCGGTGCCTGCCGGACCGATACCGAACGTCAGGTCAGAATGCTCAATCGCATCCACGTAACGCCGCTGCATCACCGTCTTTGGCGTGATCAGTTTCTTGCCAAACGCGCGCTGCTTGCCGCTGTCCACCAACCCACGTAGCGAAGCGTCTGGATCGCCCGTAACCACACGCAGGAAACTGTTCAGATCGCCATTGTTAAAAACGTGGCCATCAGCAACCAACTCCGCATAGTCCTCGAAGATCCGAGCAGCCCGAGCCACCGCCGCATCCTCCCCCTCAATTTCCAGGGACGAGTCATTGCGCAGTTGTACCCGGACGTTTAAGGAAGATTCAATCAGACGGATGTTCTCATCGCGCGTCCCGAAGAGGGACTCGATGCCGCGGCTGATCTGTACGGTGGACCTCATTCCGTCGAGGCAACCGGGTGCTGGGGCAACATCTATCCTTCTACGATATCAAACCGCGGGCGCTACTGTGTGCGGCCATTCCCCTTCAATCGGGCGATCTTCCTGCTATTGCGATTCGCGTTGGCCTGCAGCCGACCCCGCTCCGTCGGCGTAAGCCCGCCCCCATCCACACGATTCCGCACCACCTTGCGATGCAGCTGCCGTTCATTCGCGCGCAGCCGCGCCGCTTCGCCCTGCGTCAGCGAACCGCTCTGCACGCCCTGCCGAATCCGAGCCCGTTGATTGCCCTGTCGCTCCACCAGCGTATCCGCACTCGCCAATCCCGCCAGCAGCAGTCCGATCGTCAATATCTTGATCATAAAAACCTCCTGCGATTACAAGCCCAATTCGCTCCAAAAAGTTGCGATCCGGCGTGCATGTGTTATCCTGAGGTCTGCCGACATGGCAATGCGGGGACGTAGCTCAGTTGGTTAGAGCGCCGGCCTGTCACGTCGGAGGTCGCGGGTTCGAGCCCCGTCGTCCCCGCCATTTCCTTCCTTTTAAGGTAACCCCGCGTTGGTTCGTCTATTCCCCAAACCCCGGGAACTTCATCAGCGCAAATTAGTAAATACTTGCGAGATAACATCGACCAATGAACCAACCTTCCGCTCCCTCAAATCCACTTCCCCAACCTACAACCGGCGACCACGTGCATTTGGTCGTCAAGGCCGCGATCTCCGCGATTCCCGTCGCGGGCGGCCCCGCGGCAGAATTCTTCGCAGCGGTCCTAGCTCCGCCACTCTCGAAACGGCGAGAAGAATGGTTTTCTGGACTAGCTGCTGAACTCGCTGATATTGCCGCAAAGGTGGAGGGGTTTTCGGTCGAAGCCTTAGTCGACGACGAGGCTTTCATTTCAGCGGCAATGGAAGCCTCGCACGCAGCTCAGCGCACACATCGCAAGGAAAAGTTAGAGGCTCTCCGTAATGCGGTGTTGAACGTCGCAATCGGTAGAGGGCCAGAAGAGGAAGAGCAAACTGTTTTCTTGGGCTGGATCCAAGACTTCACGACCTGGCACCTCAAGATTCTCGATCTCTATCGGCATACCGAACAACGGGCCAACGCTGTCGGGCTGAACGCCTACCAAATAGTAGGCGCGCCCGAGCAGGTACTTCTCGCGGTATATCCACAACTGGCTAACCAACGTGAGTCCTATGATCGGATCGTGACCGACCTTCATCAGCGGGGACTGTTCAGTACATCATCGCTTCACGGAATGATGTCCGGACAGGGGATCGTGGCGAAAAGGACCACAGGATTGGCAGACCGGTTCCTTGATTTCATCACCGTTCCAGGGCAATAGATGTCGAAGGTGCAATTCCGAAGGACACACTGGCGCGCGGATCGGACCACATAAATGCCTCAACAGCTAGGCAGAAATGTAGCATAACTCGAGTTCGAGCCCCGTCGTCCCCGCCATTTCCTTCTTACTAACAACTTCCTGAATCGTCCGCTACTATGGGAATACGCCGACCGAATTTCGGCATCTATAGGGGTCTCCCGTGTCCGCCACGATTCTGTCAGTCACCACCGCGGTCCCCAGTCACGCCGTCACCACCGCCGACGTCAAGGAATACTTCCCCAAGGCGTTCGATCTCGACCCGCGTCGTCTAGCCAGCATCCACTCCGTGGTGGGCAACGCCTGCATCAATAAGCGCCATTTCGTTTTCCCCCTCGACTACACCATCACGTCCCGGCCGCTCGAAGAGATCACCTGCCAATATAAGACCCACTCCATCGCACTTGGTCGCGAAGTTGCCGAATCAGCGCTTGCCCAAGCGGGCCTCGGCGCGCGCGATATCGACCTGCTGATCACCGTCAGTTGCACCGGGATCATGATCCCCTCGCTCGACGCCTACCTCATCAACGCCATGGGATTTCGAGCGGACGTGAAGCGCCTTCCCATCACCGAACTCGGTTGCGCCGCCGGTGCCGCCGCCCTCGCGCGGGCCGCCGACTACCTGCGCGCCTATCCCGACGCAAACGCTTTGGTGATCGCAGTGGAGTTGCCATCCCTAACACTCCAACGCAACGATCCTTCGCTAGCCAACCTCGTCTCCTGCGCCCTCTTCGGCGATGGAGCCGCCGGCGCGGTGCTCACGGGCCGCCCTGCCCCCGGCCTGCGCATCACCGCCAGCCATAGTCACCTCATCCCCGATTCGCTCGACGCCATGGGCTTCGATCTGAAGGGCTCCGGCTTGCACATCGTTCTATCGCGCAGCGTGCCGCAGTTGGTGCGCGATGAAATCCTCGCCGTTACGGACCAGTTCCTCGCACGCCACCAACTTTCGCGCTCTGACCTGGCGTTCTATCTGCTCCACCCCGGCGGTCAAAAATTATTGCGCTACGTCGAAGAAGAACTGCAACTCACCAACCACCATACCCGCAGTTCCTGGGCCGTGCTCGCCGAGTACGGCAACCTCTCCAGCGCCACAGTGCTCTTCGTCATGCAGGACTTCCTGGCGCAACCACCGCCACCCGCCGGATCGCGCGGTCTGCTCGCCGCCTTCGGCCCCGGCTTCAGCATGGAAATGGTGTTGCTTGAATGGAACTGAGCGTCCAGTTGTATCTCGCGCTGCTCGCCCTGGTCGCTGTGGGCCGGGTGTTGGAACTGCGACGTTCGAGAAAAAATCAGATGCGCCTCCTCGCCGCCGGAGGAGCAAAGAGCCCCGAGCCAGGGTACCTATGGATGGTGGCACTTCACGTCTCCATACTCGTCGGCGCGGCGCTGGAGACCGTGTGGCTGCACCGCCCCTGGATTCCCTCCCTCGGCATCGTGGCCGTCACCCTCTTTCTCTCGGCGAACGCTGCACGTTGGTGGGTGATCCGCACGCTGGGTCCGCGCTGGAACGTGCAAGTGGTCTCCCCTTCCCTGGGCGTCATCGCCAATGGACCCTACCGGTACGTCCGCCATCCGAACTACACCGCCGTATTCGTCGAGATGCTGGCGCTGCCCTTGATTCATTCTGCCTGGATCGTCGCGGCCATCGGCACCTTCGCCCACATTTTTGTTTTGCGCCACCGCGTGGCCCTCGAAGAGTCCGTCCTGCAGCGGAATCCCGCTTGGCAAGCCGCGTTCGCACAGCGACCGAGGTTCCTGCCGTGAACCGCATCTTGATCGTAGGCGCTGGACCCGCTGGCTCAGCCGCTGCCATCGCACTCGCGCGACGCGGCCATCGCGTCACGCTACTCGACCGCGATGAATTCCCGCGCGACAAAGTCTGCGGCGAAGGCTTGATGCCCGCAGGCATCGCCGCACTCGCCAGGCTCGGCATTCTCATCGATGGCACTCCCTTTCGCGGCGTACGTTACCACCATGCAGACCGCGTGGTCGAAGGCAAATTCCCGAACGGCCAACACGGGCTCGGCATACGCAGGCTGCAACTCGATGCCCAGTTATTCGAAAACGCCCGCCGCGAACCCAACGTGCGGACCATCACCGGCGTGCGTGTGGAAGCTCCCCTGCAGGAAAATGGTGTGGTGGTCGGAGTGCGCGCGGACGGGGAAGAGATCCGAGCCGACTTGACCATCGCTGCGGACGGGGCCAATTCCGTTATGCGCCACAAGCTCGGTTGGGATGCTTCCCAGCGCATGCAGCGCTACGCCGTGGTCGGCCACTACCGCGGCCCAACCTCCGAATGGGTCGACGTGCATCTTGCCGAAGGGGAAGAGACCTACCGAACACCACTCCCAGGAGGCGAGGTCCTGGTCGCGACACTGCAAACCCGGGGCAGCGCATTCCGCGCGCCGTGGCCGGGTCACACACCCATCGGCCCGCTCCGCGGCGCGGCCCCCCTCGCCGTTCGCGCCACGCAGCGCTTCGGCCCGGGTTGTGTCCTGCTGGGCGATGCAGCGGGCAACTGCGATCCCATTACTGGAGGCGGCATCTCCCAGGCGCTGCTCTCCGCCGAACTGTTGGCGTGCCACATAGATTCACTTGCAACCTTTGATCAGGCTCGCGAAGCGATGCTCGCAAGCTACCGCGGCCTCACCGCTGGTGTGCTCGCGCTGGCTCGCCATCCTGTGCTGCTCAAGCCTGCGCTCACCGTACTCGCACACACCCCTGGACTCTTCTCCAAACTGCTGGGTATGGCCGGAGGTGCAGTCTGACTCGCCGCACCCTGCTACTGCTGCCCCTCGCCGCCTTCGCGCAGTCTCCGGACCTGGTGCCCGGCTTCCACCAGCTCTACCACTTGCGCTTCGCCGAAGCCCGAGCGATCTTCCTCAACTGGCAGCGCACCCATCCCGCAGACCCTCTGGGCCACGCCGCCGAAGCAGCCTCGCATCTGTTTGAAGAGTTCGAACAACACGGCGTCCTGACCACCGAATTTTTCCTCGACGACGACCTCCTGCTGGGCGGTATCAAAGGCAAAGCCGATGCCGCGCGCACCCAGGCATTCGAACAGGCCAACGCCCGCGCCCGTAAGCTCGCCACCGGACGCGATGCGACTGCGCTGTTGGCCCTAACGCTGGTCACCGGCATGGCCGCCGACTACGCCGCGCTGATCACCAAACGCCAAATCGAAAGCCTGCGCCAGATCCGAGACGCAGAAAACTACGGGCAGAGGCTGCTGGCCGTAGCGCCTCAGGTGACCGACGGGTACGTGGCGCTGGGTGCCGCTAACTACATCCTGGCGGCGATGCCTAGCTATAAGCGCGCCCTTCTGTGGTTCGGCGGCATGGCAGGCAACAAACAGCGCGGCATGGACCAACTCTCCCAAGCCGCCCGCGGCGGACCGTACCTGGGCCCCTACGCGAAAACCATGCTTGCTCTTGTCTGCATCCGGGAGAAACGCAACGCCGATGCGCGCCGTCTGATGAATGAACTCACGACGCAGTTCCCGGATAGTCCTCTGTTCGCCAGGGAACGCAGCAAGATTGAGGCAAGAGGGCTTTAATATGAGACGCATTCCCATCGCACTGCTTGCACTGGCCAGCTTGGCGTTAGCCGAGACCTATCAGATCCAGCCAGCCCCAGACTCCCGCTTCGCGCTCTCCGTCGAAAAGACCGGCCTCTATCGCGGCAAGAAGCATCTGTTCCTCTTTGAGAAATATCAGGGTTCACTGCAATTCGATTCAGCCAAACCCGCGGAGTCCAAAATCCAGCTGACCATCGACGCCGGCAGCGTCGTCTGCAAAGACGACTGGGTCAGCGCAAGCGATCTCAAGAAGGTCATGCAAACCACGCTCGAAGACATGCTGGCTGTAAAGCGCTACCCAACCATGACCTTCTCCAGCACCTCGATTCGGGATCTGGGCACGGGCAAGTATGAGGCCCAAGGCACACTGACGATTCGCGACATCCCCAAGCCCGCTGTCGTCACCGTGCAACTCAATGCCACCAATCCCTCGCAATTGAAGGTCGATGGCTCGGCCATCATCAAGCTGTCAGACTACAAGTTGAAGCCACCTTCGGCCATCCTGGGTGTCATCGGCACCAAGAATGAAATGACCCTGACTTTTTCCATTTCCGCCAGCAAACTTAACTAACTATGAAACGTACACTCCTCACATTTGGACTACTCGCTCTCGCCGCTCCGGTTTGGGCACAGAAACACGAACTCGCCTTCACCCTGGGAAGCACGGCGAATGATTTGAAGACCGCGCTAAACGTACGAACCACCAGCGGCAGGGCGCTCCAGGTCAACTACGGCTACCGCTTCTGGGGCAATGACGCAGTCGCAGTGTCAGGCGAACTGCACTTCCTCGCCAACCCGCAGCGACAGGTGAGTGGACCCTCGTTCCTCACACGCGATTTTGCCAGCTTGTATCTGACGCCCGGTGTTCGTGTGAAGTTGAACCCCAAAGGCCTACTCCAACCCTACGGCGTCATCGGCGGTGGCTACGCACTCTACGAACAAAGCACCACCACGCTCGGAGGCGGGCCGAATCCCGCGCCGCGCCACCTGACGCGTGGGGCATTTCAATACGGAGGCGGCCTCGATATCAAGGTGGCCAAGTGGCTGGCCCTGCGCGGCGAAGTGCGGGATTTCTACACCGGCATCCCGGCGTTGAACCTTGCGGGGTTGCGCGGAGGCGTGCACAACGTAGTCGCTAGCGGCGGGTTTGTTTTGCGCTTCGGGGAGTAGGTTCCCATTCCGGCTGCCAGTATTGGAGCCTCTATGGGAACGAATAGTCCCACTGGCGAAAGCATCGCCTCCAACACGTTAAACTGAGTCGCATGGGTCCGTTCCGCCTCTTTCTCCTGCTAACAGCCGCGCCCCTGTTCGGCCAAACTCCGCTCAGGTTCGAAGTCGCAACCATCAAGCCGGCGATTGGCCCATCCGTAGTCCGACCCTTCGCGACTGGCGGAGGCAGGTTTACGGCGCAGGGGATGAACTTGAAAGGGCTGATCTACTACGCCTACGGAAGCGGCATGAGCACCGCGCTGAACGTTTCCGGCGGACCGGATTGGATCAACAAAGATCGCTACGACATTCAGGCGCAAGCGTCGGGCAATCCTACCGACAGTCAGCTACGCGCGATGTTCCGGTCGCTGGTCGAGGAGCGGTTCGCGGTGAAGCTGCATCATGAAACCAGGTCGGTCGACGTGTACGCGCTCGTCGTGGACGGGAAATTGGGGCCGAAGATTCAACCCTGGAACGGCACTTGCGCGGACGGACGCCCTCCTACGGACGACACTCCGACGATGCCCCGTTGCAACACTGCGATGCGCTCACCGGGAATGGTGCTCGACGGCGTGACCATGTTCGCAGTAGCGGAGATGCTCACGCTTCCGCAGACCGGTGTTGCGCGTATCGTTCAAGATCGCACGGGACTCACGGGTCGCTACAAAATGGAATTGGAGTTCACCTTCACAAGGACACCGGACCCCAACGGACCCTCAGTTTTCACTGCGATCAAAGAGCAGTGGGGACTGAAGCTCGAACCCGCGAAGGGATTGCTCGAAGCAATCATCGTCGACGCAGCGCAGCCGCCGACGGAGAACTAGTTACTTCTTCGGAGGCTCTTTCCCCGGCAGATTCTCAGGGTTCTCATGCACCTTCGCGCGGAACTGTGCGGGCATTCCAGCTGCCAGCGATACGATGCCATCATCGCCGTACTTGCCGCGAATCTTGTCCACCGCTGCCAGTGCCTTTCTCCATCCCTCGGAGCGAGGTTCGCCAAGCAGACTCGTCTGTCCCTCATTGGTCTCAAACTGCTGCGCGTAAACCCCGAGCAAGCGGATCGGCTGCTTGGTCCAGGCCTTGTGAAACAGCGAGCGGGCTGCCTCGGCGAGTTCGGTGTCAATCTGCGTCGCGTGGTCGAGCGTCTTCGATCGCGTGAACGTCGTGAAGTCTGTGTAGCGCAGCTTGATCTGCACCGTGCGCGCCCACACCCCATGATCGCGAAGGCGCCGCGCGACCTTCTCCGACAACTTCACCAGCATCGCGTCCAGCGCGACGGCATCCGTGGTGTCGATCATAAAGGTGTGTTCGTGGCTGACCGATTTCGGCTGATTGCCGTCACCGATCTCACCGTCGAACCATCCTCCTGCATCGAGACCGCGAGCCTTCCCTGCGAGCGCCAGCCCCCATTGCCCGAAGCGTTTCTCGATAAACGAAGAATCGAGCGCCGCGAGGTCGCCAACCTTCCTGATGCCGCAGGCGTGCAGATTTTGCTCGGTGACTTTGCCGACGCCGGGGATCTTGCGAATCTCGAGGGGCGCGAGAAAGTCCGCCTCTTGCCCAGGAACAATCCACAGAACACCATTCGGCTTGGCCTGATCGGAAGACACCTTGGCCACCATGCGCGAGGTCGCGATGCCGATGGAGCAGTTCAAATTGGTCGCGGCTCCTACGGCGTTGTGCAGTTTGTGCGCCGCTTCGAGCGGAGGCCCGTGAAGGCGCTCCGTGCCCGTCATGTCGAGGTAAGCTTCGTCAATCGACGCCATCTCAACCTTCGGCGTGAAGCGTTGCAGGACTTCGTATACACGGTGCGAGTATTCGCTGTAGCGCTCGCGATGGCCCTCGACGAAGATCGCCTGAGGGCAAAGTTTGTAGGCAGTGCGCAGGGGCATGGCGGAGTGGACGCCGAATTTGCGCGCGGCGTAGGAAGCAGCGGAGACGACGCCTCGCTGGTCGGGTTTGCCACCGACGACCACGGGCTTGCCTTTGAGCGATGGATCGAAGAGTTCTTCGACGGAGACGAAGAAGGCGTCCATATCGAGATGGAAGTAGGTCCTCATTCCATCTCTCTATCTGCCCGCATGCTAACGCATGGCGGCTCTGTGCAGGGTGGTCGTGGATTCATGACACTCGAGCAATCACGATACGCGGCAACCCCGCGAGGTCGTCGAGGATTTTCACTTCGGCCCACGCTGCCAGCATAGCGCTGACCGCGGCCCCCTGCGTCGCGCCAATCTCCATCATCAACCAGCCACCGGGGTTCAGTGCTCGCGACGCTGCGGGAATGAGGCGGCGGTAGATATCGAGCCCGTCATCACCACCGTAAAGCGCGAGCTCCGGCTCGTGATCGCGGACTTCGCGTTGCAACGTGGGCTTGTCAGTCAGCGGGACGTAGGGAGGGTTCGAGACGATCAGGTCGAAGCGGCCTTCGGGGATCAGGTCGCGTTCAAGGAAGTGGACGGTGGCGCCCAGGCGCTCGGCGTTTTCCTTCGCGACTTGCAGGGCTGCGTGAGAGATGTCGGTGGCGGTGACTTGGGCGTTGGTTTCTAGGGCTAGGGTGATGGCGATACAGCCGGAGCCGGTGCCGACATCGAGGACTTGGTATCCGCTTGCTGACGCGCGCGGCTCGTTGCAGAGCCGCGACCGTGAGGTAGCGGACAGGCGCTCGATTGCTGCTTCGATCAAGTGCTCGGTTTCGGGACGCGGGATCAGGACGTCGGTGGTCACGCGAAAGTCGCGGCCGTAGAATTCCTGCTTGCCGACAATGTACTGCGTCGGGCTGCCTTCGATTCTCTGGTGTAAGTAACGGCCGTAGTGAATCCACCACAGCTCGATCAACTCGTCATTGGCGTGCGTGAAGAGCCAGACTCGATCCTTCTGAGTAGCGTGAGCTAAAAGGACTTCGGCGGTTAAGCGAGGCTCGCTGACCGCAGCCTCTTCCAAGAGCCGCTGGCCCTGGAGGAGAGCGGTCTTCAACGTCACGCGGCCTGCTGTTCCTTGAGTTTTTCGGTCTGGTAGTGCGTGGTCAGAGCGTCGATGATCTGCTCGAGCTTGCCTTCCATCACCAGATTCAGCTGATGCAACGTCAGGCCGATGCGGTGATCGGTCAGGCGATTCTGCGGGAAGTTGTAGGTGCGAATCTTCTCGCTGCGATCACCGCTACCGACTTGGCTCTTGCGCTCCGCTCCGATGAGAGCGTTCTGCTTGTCGAGTTCGATTTCGTAGAGTCGGCTGCGCAGCACGCGCTCAGCCTTGGCGCGATTCTTGATCTGCGACTTTTCGTCCTGGCAGGAAACGATCGTGCCGGTCGGCAAGTGGGTCAAACGCACTGCGGAATACGTGGTGTTCACGCTCTGACCGCCGGGACCCGAAGAGCAGAACGTATCGACTCGCACGTCTTTTGCTTCCAGCTTGATTTCTACTTCGTCCGCTTCCGGCAGGACGGCCACGGTGATGGCGGAGGTGTGGACGCGCCCTTGGGTTTCGGTTTGAGGAACACGCTGGACACGATGAACTCCGCTTTCATACTTCAACTGACTAAAGACTTTGTCGCCACTGATGAGCGCGATAACTTCCTTGAGGCCGCCGACAGAGGACTCGCTCTGCGACGTGATTTCGACCTTCCAGTGATGCAGTTCGGCGTAACGAAGATACATACGGAAGACTTCGTCGGCGAACAGCGTGGCTTCGTCGCCACCGGTGCCGGCCCGGATTTCGAGCACGACGTTCTTTTCGTCATTCGGATCCTTGGGCAGCAGCAGAACCTTGAGTTCTTCTTCGTAACGCGCAAGGTCAGGCTCCAGGCGCGCGATCTCTTCCTGCGCCATCGCCTTCATTTCCGGATCGGTCTCCGTCAGCATCAGCCGCGCTTCGGCGAGGTTCTTAAACGCCAGCTTCCACTCGCGGTACTTCGTGACTTGATCGAAGAGGTCGCTCTGCGCCTTCGACACCTTGCGGTATTGCGCGGAATCGCTAATGACGGACGGATCGGCCATCTGCGCCGTCAGTTCGTCGTAGCGGCGTTCGACTTCTTCGAGTCTGCTCTGAAATTGCACGGGGTCCTTTGGGTTACGCGATCACGAGCTGGCCGCCCTGCTTGGCTTCCAGTTCCATGGCGTCATTGAGTGAGCGGATGGCGACGTCGACTTCGCTGTCATCCGGCGGTTGCGTGGTGATGCGCTGCAGCAACAATCCCGGAACGGTCATCAGGCTGAGCAGAGCACCCGGTTTGCGGGCTGCATAGCGGATCAATTCGTAGCTGACTCCGATCACGATCGGTAACCCGAGGATGCGCGCGATCAGCTTGGGCACGAAGCCGTCGATCGGGAGAAATGCGTAGAAGGCGATGGAGAGAATCATCAGCACCATCAGGAAACTGGTGCCGCAGCGAGGATGAAACGTGGTGAACGATTGCGCGTTCGCGGTGTTGACGGGCTTGCCGGATTCAAAGTTGAAGACGACTTTGTGTTCTGCGCCGTGGTATTCGAACATGCGCTTGAAGTCTTTCACCTTGGAGATCGCGAACATGAACAATAGGAAAATGCCAAGGCGGATGAAGCCGTCCCACAGATTGATCCCGAGCCGCGTGGTCGCCAGTTGTTCGGCAAGGTAGAGCGGCAAGAACTTATACATGAAGATGAAAAACGCGATCGGCAGGATGGCCTGCATCCAACTGAGCCACGCCGGGGCTGGTTTCGCTTTGGCCTCCGGGTCGAGTTCCTCCATCATCACGTTGGTCGAAAAGTTGAGGGCCTTGAAGCCGAGCTGCATGGCCTGGCCGAGCGTTCCGAGACCGCGCAGGATGGGGTACTTGAAGATCGGGTATTTTTCGGAGATGCGGGGCACGGGTTGCTGTTCGGTGACGTACTCGCCCGTGGATTTACGGACGGTGATGGCGTAACTGTGCGGGGCGCGCATCATGACGCCTTCGAGCACGGCTTGCCCGCCCACGAGCGTCGGCTCCTCGCCGCTTTCCATCGCGACCATGAGTTGCAGGTGGGCCTGATTACGGATGAAGTGCTTTAGTGACACCAGATAGCTCCATTTCAAGTATAGCGTGGGTTCGTTTGGGTTCGTTTTTTGGTGGCTCGATGAGTGTTTTCAAGCACTTCCTGGGTTCGTTTTGCAATTTTCCCTATTCGACCGACCCGCTGGCTTCAACAGCCGACGCAGTCGCGCCGCTACTCAATATAGATGTTCCCCAAGGAAGTAGGATTCGCGGCAAAAGGACAACTGCTTGATTTCGCGGGCGAAACGAGATCGGGGAATCTAGTGCGGTCCGTCGGCGGCAGCGAGGCGGCGCTTGAGGAGAATTTTCATGGTGTCTTTCTGCATGGTGGGCATGATGTTCTTGAAATAGATTCCTGCAGCCTGATGTTGCCGGCGCTGTTCCCGCAACTGCTCCTCTGAGTTCGCGAGCACTTCCACTCGATCCAAGGAGGAAAGGTCTGGTTCCTGGGCGCGAAACCCCGCGGCCAGTGCGCGGGTGGCAGAGGGTTTTGACGGGTCCTTGGCGAAGGCTTCCAGTTCTACGTCCGCAAAATCCGTCTGCGCAAACCACAACAAGTTCAGCAGAGTTTGCTGCGCCATTTCATCCTCTTCGACTGGAAGGCGCTCGATCGCGGAATCTGCCCAGTATTTCTGGTCGGTCGGGAGCAGTAGGGAGGCTACAATTGCCGGTTGGTCAAACACGAACTCTCCCTCCCATCGAAGTTGTACGTCCGGCTTCTCTAGCAGCTTGAAGGCAGCGAGACTAATATTCACATTCACGTTGGCGAGGCGCTTGAGGGCCGCGTAGTATGACGCGATGGCGACTTCACGAAAGTTCGCGCGGGCCAACACTCGAGCCGCAAGGGCGTAGTCGCTCGGCTGTGGCGATAGGATCAGCAGCCGGACGCTTGCGTCGACGCGCATTCGGGCGGAGTTCCCCCTGTCATCCAGTTCGGCCCGCAGCGCCTCAACGTAGTCAGCGACGTTTGGCTTCTCCTTCACGCTTTCAAAGAAGTCCCTGGCCCGCAGCAGATCGCCGTCTGCGTAGGCGGCGCGGATCTCCGCGCGAAGCGCATCGATTTGAGAAAAGGCTGTCCCGGAACAGACGAGTAGCAATAGAAGTAAGCGCAACATGCAGGCCTACTGGCCTCCGTTCAATTTGCGTTTGGCCGCCACTTTGAGCGTGGCCTTGCGCAAATCCGCGAGTCCCGACACCGAGTACAGACGGACCGTCGCGCGCGCCCTTGCGCGGAGTTCGTCTTCGGACGACGACAGAACGTCGAGTTCGTTCAAGGATGAAACACTGGCCTGCCGCGCCAACAGTTCTTCGGCGAATTCGCGGGATTCCGGTGGGCGCTTGCCATCCTTCGCGAAGGCCGCAATCTCCTGGTCGGCAAAATCATCCTGCGCGAACCAGAGCAATTCAAGCAAACTTCGCTGCGCGGTCGGGTCCATCTCTGAGGACAGGCGCTCCACCGCCGAGTCGACCCAGTATTCCCGCGGCGTGGGATATAGAAAATACGCCAACATCTCGCCTTGATGCATGAAGATTCCTCGCCACATCTGGAGGGAAATTTCTGGAAACTCCAAAACACGGAACGCTGCCAAGGTAACGTCTTCATTCAGTCGCGTAAGCGTGAATACGACGCCATAGTATAGGCCGACCGCAGAGGCGCTGTGCAGTGCCTGAATGTCGAAGCGCCGAAGGGCTGAGGTCACCAGCCGGCGATCGAGAGGGGTTGAGGAAAGATTCAGCAAACGAACGCCTCCATCAAATAGAACCCACGGCGAGTTGTCGCGATCGCTTAGTTCGACACGAAGGGCAGAGACGTAAGGAGCGGGATTGGCTTTCGCTTTGTTCCAATAGTCATTCAGCGCTTGCGCACTTAAGCGACCCTCCCCTAGGTCACGATAGAGCGATTGAATTTGATCGTGCAAGGATTGCTGCGCGAAGGAACTGGTCGCGATGCAGAGAAGAAGTACCAGGGGTCGCATTCTTACGAGGTAACTTTATCACTCCTGCGATCGCGGTGCCAGTTCGTAGAACACTGTTTCAGACAGGTGGCGTCACTGCCGCCGGGTGCGGGCTTCCAGCGAGTTCTATCCCCTTTCGATCTGCCCACGGAGGTCAGAGGGATAGATAGCCTTCAATTCCGGGTAGGCTTCGGCAAGTCGAATGAGATCGAGTTCGTCCTTCTTGCGTTTGCTAAATCGGCGATGGGGATCAGAGTACGCCCAGAGCTTGCCTTGGGTGACATCTTGAATACAAGCGATGCGGACCGGGACCCCGAGAACTTCGGCTACCGTAGCGCGGTCTAAGAACGCTTGATATCGAGCATCGATGGTGAACTGGATGCGGAGTTGACTACCTGGTACGATCGCGTTCAAAGAGTGCGGGTGCTCTTCGAGTTCGAAACCTTGCTGCTGGAGGTCCGTCGCGAGGGTGGCAAGGTTTGACGCGATGACAACCAAGTCGGCGTCCAAGGTGTAGACAGGTTCGACGTAGCAGTTCACGGCCAAGTCGCCGATCAGGCAATAGGGGCCGAAAGACTCGCACGCCTTAATCAAGCGGGCGAAGTCGGTCGCGCCTCCTTGCGTCGTCGATTCGTAGGCCTCCGTCGCGGTCACGCCTAAACTTTACAGAATCGTGAGCTCCGCGGCAAAGGGCTACGTCTCGCTTGTCCGCTCCCTCACGGTCGCGGCTCGGTTCGGGGGGAGGCTAGTTCGTAGAACATGGCGGTCTTCTCCCTCCTGAACGTCGCGAAACCGAGGCTGGCGAAGAAGTCGATCTGGCTGGTGATGGCGAAGATCTCTTTAATGCCCCGCTCCCTCGCCCGGTCGCGGCAGCTTTCCACGAGCTTCGACGCGACGCCTTTGTCCTGGAAGTCCGGATGCACGGCCAGCGTGCGGACCTCGGCAATGCGCTTCGAATAAATCTGCAACGCGCAGCAACCGATCACCTCGCCTTTGCTCGTCGCCACGAAGAACGAGGTCACGCGCGGCAGATCGCGCTGGACCAGTTGATGAGGAAACAGGCGCACTAGCCCCCGGATGGCGGGCATATCCTCTCTGGTGGCTGGGCGAACGGGGAACGGCATTCGCTTCAGGATGCCACATGCGATGCTATGTAAATGACTTTGCCCGAGCGCGACCCTCGCATCTACATGGCGGCGGAACGCACGTTCCTGGCGTGGATCCGGACAGGGCTGTCGCTGATGGGATTCGGGTTTGTTGTAGCTCGGTTTGGATTGTTCCTGCGCGAGTTGGGACAGGCGGCGCTCGATCAGCAAACCCGGGTCACAGGGTTTTCGACTTGGGCTGGCACGACGATGGTGCTGGTTGGCGTGGCGGTGAATATCATCGCCGCGGTGCAGCACATGAAGGTCATACGAGATCTGAATGCGGGTGTGGACATTACAGGGAAGCCATCGATGACGGGGGTGGTGCTAGCTCTGCTGCTCGCGGGCGCGGGGATGACAATGGCAGCGTACCTGACACTGTTTCGCTAGAAAGTGCTGGCAGGCTGAATGCCTGCCCTACCTGATCGCAACGGCAGGCTGGCGGCTCCATAGAGTCCACCATCGCCGCCGAGTAGCGCCCGTTCGATGCGCGTGGTCTCGCGCGTCAGGCGATAGGTGAGGCTGCGGTGCTCAATCTCCGCGAGCATCGAGGGCGCGAAGCGGTCCCACGCGGCGGACACGCCTCCACCGAGCAGGTAGAGCGGAGCGTTGAAGATATTGATCAGCGAGGCCAGCGCGATGCCGAGGTGTTCGCCAGTCGAATGCCAAATCGCCTGCGCCCGTGCATCGCCCTTCTCCGCCAGCGTTGCCACATCCGCAGCCGTCAAATCTGAGCCAAGCCCAAGGTTCCGAGCCATCGCGCCGATCGACGTTGCCGAAGCGTGTTTCTCGACGCAGCCTCGGTTACCGCAGCCGCAGGGGTTGCCGTTGGGGACCACGGTAATGTGGCCCAGTTCTGCCGCCATGCCGATATGGCCGTGAAGGATCTTCCCGCCCGAGATAATCCCGCCGCCGATTCCGGTGCCCAACGTGAGCAGGACCAAGTCGTCGACGCCGCGCCCGGCGCCCATCCAATGTTCGCCCAGCGCCGCGGCGTTGGCGTCGTTTTCCAGGATGGCGGAAGTGTTTAGCCGCTTCTCCAGTTCATCGCGCGTGGGGTAGCCGTTGAACGCCGGGACGTTGTTCCACGCCACCACCGTTCCGGTCTTCATATCGATATTGCCGGGGACGCCGACGCCGATTCCTGCCAGCAACTCGCGGCCATACTCAGCACGAAGTTGTTCAGCCGAACGGACCATATCGGCAATAACGGCCTCGGGTCCCGCCTGAACGGGCGTCGAACCCGACACCTTTTTCAGCAATTGGCCGGATTCGTCAAAAGCGGCGGCGCGGAGGTTGGTGCCTCCCAGGTCGATCCCAATCGAATATCGCAGCATTGGCTGAATTCTAACATTTGGAACTCAGACAGCCGATGACACATCATATAAGCAAGAGGCCGCGTTAGCCGAAAAGAAAGGTAGGCGGTACCTTTATGATTCTTGGCGATCGGAAATTCGTAGAGATTCCGGGAGGCAGGTTGCACGAATTGCCCCCACTGCTGGTGCGCATGTCCCCTTCGGTCAAGCGACTGGATCGGGTGATGGAGATGGCGGAGCAACTCGTCGAACAAGAAGAGATCCTGCCGCTCGACCCTCTGGCGACTCCCCTGGACTTTGAACGTCGCCGCATGGACCTCGCCGTCAATCTTGCGGAACAGTATTTAACGTTCGTACTGCATTGGAAGTGGGGCGATGATGTGCTCGAATGGATTCGCCAGTGCGAAACGACGTTCGGCAATCAGAGCGACCTGCGCAACTTGCTGCGCGCAGATTTGTGGCCGCACGCAAACCGGTCGAGCTTTGTGACTCTGCTCGGAGACAAACACGTGGAGACGCATGGCGTGGGAATCGAGAAAGCAGTCGGCATGCGACTCACATTCCGGCAGCCACCGCCGCTGAAGTGCTTCTCCGATCAGTTCCTGCTGTACTTGAACACGTCGATTGCGGGTACGGCGTACAACACGTGGGCCGGGATGAGTGCAGATTCGGCTAGTTCGCTGCCCCCGGAACGGTTTCACTTCGACGTGGTGAACATGAGCTTGCAATAGACGCTCTGTGGGGCAGCCACCCTGGCTGCTGCGGCCTCGCAGGCCGCTCGGCATGCGGACTGGGAGTCCACAGCGGCCAGAGTGGCCGCCCTACAGAGCGCTAGCGCAGATCCCACTTGTCCGTAATTTCGGCGACGACGGCGTCAGGACTCGTCGTGTAGACCCAGAACGTCTGCACGGCGTTGGTGCCGCGCACCTGCATTTTCAGGCAGCCCGTGGCTGGGGTGAACTTCAGATGCTCCGTACCCACGCGGATGGGCGTGATCACGCCGAGGGCGATCTTCGTGACTAGCGCGCAATCGCGTGCCGCTTCGAGTGCGGGGATTGCGCTATCGATCACGGTCGAATGGCGACCGTTGAACTTCGGCCCCTTCAGCAATCCTTTCGCGTGCGCCACGCTTACCAGTCTAGAAAAACCAGCGGACTCGCGCGCCCAACGTTCGCGGAGCCACTAACCGCGTGCCCACGAAGATCGACTGAAAATTGTAAAGCGCGGTCGTATCGAACACGTTGCCGATATTCGCGCTCACCTCCCAGCGATGCTTTTCGACCGGCGTGTAGCCAAATACTACGTCCGTGATGGTCCGCGGACGCACGCGCGCAGTCACGCCGCCGAGCTTTACGTACGGCAAGAGATCCGCGTAGTCAGGATCGCCCGCCACCTGCGTGGGATCGGAAGGATTCGCCACCAACCCGCTGTCATACCGCACGCTCGGAGCAATCCACCAACCGCTCTTGTGGTTGTATTGGGCAGAGATGTTGAGGCTGAGAAATTGGTCGTGGTCGATGACGAACGGTCCCTGGCTGAGCGCGTCGACCGCTTCGTTCCCTAGGAAAAGCCCGCCGGTGAACGGCGGCGTCGAGATAGAACGCGAGTGCGTCGCCGAAAGATTCGCGGAAAACCCGTGAATCGGTAGCAGCGTGACGCGCGCCTCCGCTCCATTGACGCGAATGCTCTTCAGCGTGATCGGAAAAATCACTCCGGTATTCAAAAAGTTATTGTTGTCCTGCTGATCGACGGCGTTCTTGTGATAGAACGCTCCGTTGAATGTGAGGTGCCTGCCGAGCGCCTGCTGCAACCCCAGCTCGAACACGTTCTGCCGCTCCGGCCGGATCTGCGCGGGCGTGTTGCCCAGAGTCTGCTGCACCACAGGAGGCGCGAGCAGCGCAGCCGCATTGGACGCCGACAGCAGCAGGTTCTCATTCGGCGGAGTCTGAAAGGTCCGATTGTAGGAAGCTCGCAATACGGTGCCGGATTCCTTGATCGAATACGCGGCGCCGATGCGGGGCTGCCATTGGCCCGCATCTACCAGGAATCGATACTGGTCGTACCGCAGACCGAGCGCCATGGTGAGCCGTCCGAAACGAATATTGTCCTGAAGGAATAGACCCCTGAGTTCTCCCGATGTTTTACTGGAGAACTGAAAGAGCCTGCCGCCGCGCGTCAAATCGTAGGCCAACAGATTCGGATTGAATTTCGCCGATGCGGGATCGTTAAAGCCTGGCGAAGTAATCCCGAACGTGAAGTTTTCGCTCACCGGGTAGCGTTGATAATCGCCCCCCATCCGCAGGTTGTGGCGCGAGGTCAAGTAGTTCGTATGCAAACCAAGATTGATCGTCGTCAGATGCCGCGCCTGACTGGCCGTCACCGGAGTGTCCCCAGCGCTCGGATTCAGCTGCGCTACCGCAGTTCGATAGGACGCGTTCGCATCCAGAGTCGCGTGCGGGCTCAGCGAGCGTACCCAACCAAGCGTCATCGAAACGTCGCCCAACCGCTGCCGCTGGTCCTGCCTCATCGCCTGCTGCGAACGCACGTTGGCCAACTCGAACGACGACCGGCCGGTCATCATCGTGAGGCGCAGCGTGTCGCGGGGGGAGGCCTGATAGTCGACGCGCGTGAAGCCGCGTTGCGAATTGCCACCGTTGTGCAGATTGTCGAGCGACACCTGATCCAGAAAGCGATTGGACTTCATCGTGGTCGTCGAAGCGCTATAACCCCAGCGCCCGCGCTCGCCGGCGATCTGCGTCGTCTGGCTTAACAGGTCGAACTGCGCGGCCTCCAGCGTGGTATTCCCGATGAAGCGATGCCCCGAGCCTAAACCCGAGCGCGTGGTGATGTTCGCGACCGCTCCCACCTTGCCGAAATATTCCGCGGAGATATTGCCGGTGAATAACTCCACCGTCTGCGCGACCGACGGATCGAGCGTGTTCGCGAACGCTCCGTTGAGCTGGTCGGCAATCGGCATTCCGTCGACAACGAAGGTCATCTGGTTGTGCGCGCCGCGCGGATGAATCGCTCCGTTGGCATTCTTCGCGAAGCCAGGAAAACGGGCGAGCGCGGCCTCCAGACCTCGAGCCCCCGCACCACTTGGGATACGATCGATCTCGGCTTGGTTGATCTGTGCGTAGGTACCGGACGATTCAGTATCGATCAACGGAGCGTCGGTGCCGACTGTGATGGATGTTCTGGTTCCCGCGATCTCCAGGCTCACCGTCAACTCCATAGGCACAATCGAGCGCAACGCCAGAGTCTGCATCTGGGGTTCGAACCCCGTTTGCGCAACGCGCAGCGAATACGAGGCCAGCGGAAGATTCGTGAACGCGAAGCTGCCATCGTCGGCGGATACCTTGTCCAGCCGGAAGCCTGCGGGCGCATTCTCCAGCGTTAAGGTCGCCCCCGGAACAATCGCGCCCGTCCCATCGGTGACGCGGCCATGCAGCGATGCAGTGGACTGCGCCCAGGCCACAGCCGTAACTATAGATAGCATCCAGATCTTCATACAGACTTTATCAGGATACTAAACTATAGTTAACTCTGCTTGCCAACCGTAGTTACTTAGGCGGCGGGGACAGAATCGCCATCACCACCAAACGCCCCGGACCCGGATTCGTCACCGAATGCGGAACATTGTCCGCCGCAAACGCTACGCCCCCGGCGGAGAGCGTCTCCTGCTGCTCGCCAATCTGCACGATCGCGGTCCCTTCCATCACCACGTAGAGCTTCTCCTGCCCCGAATGACAGTGCAGCGCGTGCTCCTGCCCCGGCTCGAAGCAGTTCAAGCCGGCGAACATCTGCGAGCCTTTCACAAGGGTGGTCTTGCCCATTTTCGAGTCGGAAAACTGAGCGGTGGATGCGGCATTGAGGATAAACATGTCACCATGATTTTAGACCCTCATGGAAGTTCCCTCCGCAGAAGTTGTCCCTCAGCAGACCGGCGCGCGTGGTCTCGGTGCCCGATTCTGGACACTGATCGCGGCGACGTTCCTCGCGTTCTCCGGCATCGGCACCGTGCTGCCCGGCATGGCCCTGCACGTGCGGCACGACCTCGGAGGCAGTGATCAAACGGTCGGCTTTGTCATCGGAACCTTTTCGGTGGTCGCCCTCGCCTCGCGCTTCATCTCCGGTCCTCTAGCCGATCGCAAAGGTCGAAAAGTCGCCTTCTTGGTCGGCCTCGCGAGCTGTTCCGTCGCCGGCATGTTGTATCTGATGCCGCTCGGGATCGCAGGCATGTTTCTCGGCCGAGGCATGCAGGGCTTCGGCGAAGCTTGCCTCTACACAGGCGCTGCTGCATGGGCTGTGGAAGCCGCAGGAATGCATCGCAGCGGACGCGCGCTCGGGTTCGTCTCCACCGGAATCTGGGGAGGCTTCGCCGTCGGTCCCGTGATCGGCCAATGGTTGGGATCGTTCGAGCGTGCGGCGACCATGCAGGTGGTCATGGCGATCGCTGGCTTCGCGCTGCTGTCCCGCGTGCCGGAAAATTACGAACCGCATCCGTCCCCCGGCAAGCGCCGGTGGCTGCCGAAGGAACTGATCGCCTCGGGTTTCGCGATCGGATTGGCAAACGTGCAGTACCCGGTGGTCACCGGCTTTTTGATCCTCCACATGGCGCAAACCGGCGGCTCGGGCCCCACTGCCTACTCCGCCTATGCGCTGATGGTGCTGCTCTCGCGATTCTTCCTGGGTGGCCTGCCGGACCGCATTCCTCCGCAGTTCACCTTCTACGGAGGGCTCGCCTCGATGGCAGCCGGGCTGGCGCTGCTGGCCTTCGTGCCGGGACCCATCACCTCGCTTGCCGGGGCTTTGTTGCTGGGATTCGGCTTCGCATTCCCGTGGTCCTCGATCGCGTCCGTCGTGATGCGACGAGCGGCAAGCCACGAGCGTGGCTCCACGGTCGGCGTACTCAGCGCGTTCGTGGATCTCTTCGTCGGCACCAGTTCGTTCGCCGCCGGAGCGTTAGCGCAGCGCTTCGGCTACTCAGCAGCCTTCATGTTGGCTCTGGGCGGAGTCGCTCTATCCGGCCTGGTCGGAACGCAGGTCTTCAGCAAGCGAGCAGCACGCCCTCAGTAACGCAACCTACTTTGGCGTGTGCATGACGGTCTTCTCGTTCTCCAGACACATCTCGTCCATCATCTCTGTATCCAGAACCAGGAACTGATGCAGCGTCACCGTCCATGGCTTGGTGTACGCCTTCGGATCCTCCACCGTGAACTGAATCTCTAAGCTCCCGAAATTCGGCCGACGGATGCGCTCGGTGACTTTCGCGGATTCCGTCAACGGATTGCCCGCCATGTCGAGCCAGATATCGTCGCGAAACCCGATGCTCTGAATGACCAGCGTGTCCCCGTCCCACTTGGCGGTCGAGTACCCATTCCACGCCGGGATCGGGTCTACCGGCAGCGGTCGGCCGTCGGTGAAAATCTGACGGTAGCTCGCGTTGTATTCGTTCAGAATGATGAGCAATCCCGGGGTCTGCACGAACTTCTGCATATGCGGCAACGTGTAGATTCGCGGTGGACTCGATGGCAGGCAGTGGACGTGCGGATCACTCAGCGCGTTGGCCTGACGCTGCTTGAGTTCCTCGATCGCCCACGGAGTGTACGACAATCCGCCCGGCAGATCGGCCGCGATGTTGCGCGTCGGCGCCGAAAGACCCGCGCCTTGCTGCCCTGCGAGCCCCAACCCCTTCTCCGCACAGTCTTTCGGACCGCCAATCGAATCCGGACACGGCAGTGGAGTATCGCCGGTCCACCACATACCGGTGAAGTCCGGCTTCCCATCACGCGTCTTCGGCGTGGGCGCTGTCAGGTTCGGCTTACCGTCGCGCGTCTTCGGAACGCCCGCTGTGGGGTAGTGAATCCACTGCGCGGAAAGCGTCGTTCCCAGCAGAGCAAAAATGACCGTGCAACGTAGCATGGGTCAAATCTATCACGAACTCTACTTCTGGCCGGATTTAACCTCCACCGGCGGTTTCGTCCACGCATAATCCGTTTGCACCAGCAAAACGGTGCCCACAATGCCCACCAGGAAGACGGCAAGCGGCAGAAATGCGGTCCAGCGCAGCGACCGATTTTCCCTGCGCGCCAGGATGAATGCTCGGATCGCGGCACCCGCGCCCACCATCAGGATCAGCGCCATGGGAATCGCGAAAAACAAAGGCGCGGACTCGCTATCCGCAAACAGAGGCGGCCCCCCGAGCGCGATCAAGACGAAGCCCAGGTTGACCATGAGTGCCTTCCACACATGACTGGGAGTTCTTGTCGGACCGGGCTTGCTCGCCTTCATCCACTTCATTCTACGATGCAGGGTAAAATTGCGGAAGTGACTTCCTTACGGCTTGACGGTGTGCGCCGCAGTTTTCCGGACGGACCAACGGTCATTGCCAACATGAGCCTCGAAGTCGCGGCGGGCGAATTCCTCGCCATCCTGGGACCCTCCGGCTGCGGCAAGTCCACTTTACTGCGCATGATCGCAAAGCTCGCGCAGCCCGACGCCGGTAAGATCACCTCGACGCCCGCATCGCCGCGCACCGCTTTCGTTTTTCAGGACGCCCACCTGCTCCCGTGGCGCAGCGTGCTCGACAATGCCGCCCTCCCGTTGGAACTGCAAGGAATCGATCCGGAAAAACGCTACGCATCCGCACGCACCGCGCTCGCGCACGTGGGCCTGGCAGAAGCCGAGCAGCGCTACCCCGCCCAACTCTCCGGAGGCATGCGAATGCGTGTTTCGCTGGCGCGCGCGCTGGTCACCGAGCCGAGCCTGTTGTTGATGGACGAGCCCTTCGCGGCACTCGACGAAATTACGCGCTTCAACCTCGAAGTCCAGTTGCGCGAATTGTGGCGCACTCGAGGAATGACCGTGCTCTTCGTGACGCATTCCATCTCCGAAGCCGCGTTCCTCGCCAACCGTGCCATCGTGCTCGCGCGACGCGGCGGCGGCATCCTGCTGGACCGTCGCATCGACTTACCGGAAGAGCGAACCCACGCCCTCCGCTCCGACCCACGCCTGGGCAACTATATGCAGGAGCTATACGCCGCCATGGAGGAAGAATGATCCAGCGCGTGCTGCCTCCGCTCATCCCGCTTATCGTCGTCATCACCTTGATGGAAGTCGCCGTGCGTCAACACTGGGTGGCGTCCTACCTGGTCCCGACGCCCACAGCCATCCTCGCCGCCATGATCGAAAGCCGCGTGGAACTGGCCCAGGCGTTCCTCAAGACGTCGGCGGGCGCGCTGCTGGGCTTCGCGCTCAGCACCTTCGGCGGCGTGGCGATCGCGGTGCTGCTGTCGTCCTCACGAACCATTCAGCGATCGTTTTATCCCTACGCTGTCTTCTTTCAGACCGTGCCGATCATCGCCATCGCGCCGTTGCTCGTGATCTGGTTCGGCTATGGAATGCGAACGGTGGTCGCCTCCGCCTTCGTCGTATCGATCTTCCCCGTGATCGCCAACACGCTCACCGGGCTGCTTTCCACCGATCCCGCCTTGCGCGACCTGTTCCAACTCTACGGAGCATCCCCCCGCGTCACGCTCTTCAAGCTCAGCTTTCCCGCAGCGCTACCGCAGATCCTCACAGGACTGCGCGTGGCCTCCGGACTCGCGGTGATCGGCGCGATTGTCGGAGAGTTTATCGGAGGCGAAGGACTCGGCTCCGTCGTCGACATTGCGCGCACCCAGCAACGCGTCGACAAGGTGTTCGCAGCGGTTCTGCTCGCCTCTGTGCTCGGGCTTGCGCTGTTTGGACTCATCAACTTGATCAGCACCCTCACGTTACGCCGTTGGCACGCATCGGAACAAGCGTAAACTAGCGGTATGCAACGTCGCGCGTTTCTCGCTCTGCCCGCTTTTGGATTTCTGGCCTCGTGCGGTTCCACTTCCAAGATCCGCCTCGCGCTGAACTGGAAACCCGACCCGCAGTTCGGCGGCTTTTACGCGGCCCCATTCGAAGAGGCCAAACTCGACGTTGAGATCCTACCGGGCGGCGCGGGCACTCCCACGGTGCAGATGATCGGCGCCGGATCAGCCGAGTTCGGCATCGTCTCCGCCGACGAATTGATCGTCGCGCGTTCGATGGGCAATGACGTGGTCGCTCTGTTCGCCGTCTTCCAGGATTCGCCGCAAGGCATCATGGTCCACGCGGAACGCGGCTTGATGGCCATCGAAGAAGTGTTCGAGGAGGGCACCGTGGCCCTACAAAAAGGCTTGCCGTACGCGCGACTGCTCGAAAAGCAGTTCCGTTTCGACCACGTGAAAATCGTCCCGTCACCCGGCGGCGACATCAGTGCGTTTCTGGCAGATCCCAAGTTCGCCCAGCAGTGCTTCATCATGTCGGAGCCGTTGCAAGCGAAAAAAGCGGGAGCCAAGGTGACTGTGTTCCCCGTCGCCGATGTCGGCTACAACCCCTACACCACTGTTCTCGCCACCAGCGGCAAGTACCTAAAGGACAACCCCGCCGTCGTGGAGAAAGTGGTTAGCGCCGTGCGCGAAGGCTGGCGTTCTTATCTGGCCAATGCCAAACCTACCAACGACAAGATGCGCGAAATGAATCCGTCCATGGATGCTGCGACGTTCGCAGAGGTCGCCGAAGCGCAGAAGCCATTCATCGAAAATGACGACACGGCCAACGCTGGCCTGGGCAGCATGACGCGCGAACGTTGGGAAAAGCTGATCGGACAACTCAATGGGCTGGGAGACATCCCCGCCGTGATCCCAGCCGACGACTGCTTCCGCGCAGTTTAGTTCGCAATCACGACCTTGGACGTGCTCCGCACGGTCATATTATTCCGCATCACCAGGTGCACCAGAGGGATCACGTTGTAGGTAACCGTGACCTGCACTACGCTGCCCGGCTGATTGTCCGGAACCCATGCAGTCGTGACGTTCACGCTGTTGCGCACCAGAGAGATCGCCTGATTGCGCACCATGGTCTGAATGGAATCCGTCGTTGCCGGTGCCGCACTGTTGGTGCCGTGCATGGAGGCCCAGCGCGCTCCGCTGCTGGCTCCGTACGTCACAAAGTTGTAGGCGTAGACCGCCATGGAGAACTCCATCAACCCGAACGTCAGGAAGACGAAGCCGAGAAAGCACAGCGTGGATTCCACCAGCGTGCTGCCCTTTTGTTTGCGCCAACCACGAGAGATTCTCCGTCTGGAAATAGGATATTTGGAGACCATAGGGACCTATTCCACTCGAACTTCGGACTTGCCGCTTACCTGAGTCAGGCTGGGGAGCTGCACCAGCCGGCTCAACGTTTGGAACGGAATTCGAACGTCAACGCGAATGTAGGTCTGCGGCTGATCGGTGCCGGAACAGGAGGCCGGGCAGGTGGTGGCGGTCCCGCCGATGCTGCAACGGCAGGTTCGCGTCACGGTGACCTGAGAGCCGGCAATCGTCCCCAGATCCGCTTCCGCCGCGGCACGCATGCCGTCGGTATCGGTGTAGTGGGCGGGACTCAGCGCTCCGTAAGCGGTGCCTGCGGACGCTGCATTCGTGGCTTTGTTGGCCATTGCGAAGATGCGGCCGAAATCAGCCACGCCTATAGTCAGCATCATAAGGACCGTGGACATGAGGGCGAATTCGATCAGCGCGTTGCCGCGCTGACCGAAATTGCGTACCCTGCGGGTAACTGGAATCTGCGTTTTCATTGCTTCCTTATTCGACAAGACCGCCGCCCGTGGAGTACGGGGCGAAGGGATTCTGCGCAGGCAAACTGCTGTAGTTACTACCGAAGGTGCTGGTGCCGACGATACTAATGTTGTCCGCGACCAAAACCAGGTAGCCCGTCGTGGAACTGTTGCCGGCGAACTTCACGTTCGACTTCGGGAAGTACGCCGCGCCGTCCAATGTTCCAGTGGATCCGCCAACGATCTGGTCAAATTTGCCGTTGCCGGCACCCAGTGTGCGATCGCCCAGGAACAACATGCCGCACCATGTGGTGCAACCCGAAGCGGTGTTCGGAGCCGAGAGTGTCAGTGTCGCTTGGCCGGTCACCGAGAGCGGCGTGTAGCTCTGTGCGGAGCTGCAGCCCCAGGTCTGCGAGGCCGTTCGCTGCGTGTTGTAGAAAGTGACGCCCGAGCCGTGTGCCTTCGCCGAAGAACCCGCGTCCAAGCCGCCCCCGACCAGGATGTACATACCTGGCTGGAACGTGTAATCGACGCCGTTGCTGTCTCCCAGTTTGATACCACCGCAATAGACACCCGGTTGAATCGAATTGCCCGCTGGAACGTTGTTCTTGCTGTAGGTCACACCCGATTGTGTCCGGACGGTGAGATTCGACGCGCCCACGTAGCCTGGGTTGCCCACCACCGAACTCGGTGCGGGTACGCCCGCTAGAGGATCACCGGGGTCGCTGATGTGGACAGGCGACTGCGACGTGTACGGCGAGGAGCTGACGTTCAGGATCTGCGATTGACCACCTAGCGTCCAACCGCCGACGACGCCGACCTTAGCCTGGTTGCTGATGCGAAGCACCGCGCCGCCACCCATGCTGTAAGCCCCACCATTGTTCGATTCGTCGATCACACTGCAGGAAATGTTCAGGTTAAGCGTGGTGCCGTTCATGTTGATCGAACTGGCCATCGTCTTGTTCAGCGCGAAGATGCAGCCACCGATACTGCCGGTGGAGATGGTGGTGCGCGCTACTGCCGATGCGGCGATCGAGACCGTGTTCTGCCCAAAAATGCGCATGAACATAGTGGGGAAGTTCCGGCGCACTACGGCTTGCACCGCACTGGCGTTGCCGGAGAAGGCACCGGACGTGGGCGGACGGTTAATCGTAACCGTCGTGTTGCTCGCTCCATTGACAAACCCGTTCAACGCAGAATCGTTCAGTGCTGCCGCACTGACGGCACTCGAATCATGACCTCGTTGCATCTCGCGCAGGGCTCCCATGGCCGCTGCATCGGCCGCCAGTTGCACGCGACGCTTGTTCCATTGCATATAGCCGGCGTCCACCGCCAAACCCGCAAAGCCCACCATCGCTGTGATCATCACCGCAAAAGTGACGGCGATGAAGCCCTTTTGCCGACGACCCCTTTGAAAAACTCGTACAAATGTCATGTTGTTCTCCGGATGCAGGTACTGGATTAGTTGTACTATCGGTACCGTGGTTATAGTTTCCGCCTTGAACCGCAGAGAAACAATAGCTTAGGTGCGTTTTTAGGATGGAGGTAGGGATAACCCTAGGCAATATTGGGAGAATGACTGAGTTTTGACCCAAGAAAAGGCAGTACGACTGCTCCGTAAATACTAGTCTAGCGAGCGGGAATCCGATCCCCGACGGGCAGTTGCAGCGACACTCCTCGCAATGGGTCCAGGACCAACGTACGGAACACCAACGCAACCACGAGCACCAGGGACATTCCGGCAAACACCAGCGCGAACAGATCCGTCAGCGTTTCTCGCACCGGATCGGCCAGTTGGATAAGATGAAGCGCGATTCCGTGTGAGAGGAAGACAGCGTAGGAGTTCCTGCCGAGAGTGGCAATCAGGGCATTCAATGTCCGTGACTGGATTTCCGGAGCAGCCAGCGCACCGGTAACCAACAGGCCAATGCCTATCGCACGCGTGGAGAGTCCGGGCCAAAAGAAGGCAGCGCTGAGACCTGCGAGCGCGACGAGCCACCACCAGGAACCAATACGGCTGATCCTTGGCATCATCTCCGCGAAGAGTGCCCCCAGGGGGAAAAACAGCAATCGGCCGTGGGGAAATTCCGCGAATTGATCCGCACTCCAAATGAGGACCGCCGCCCCAGCCCACACCAGGCACCGCTGCCAGTGCGAAGCTGTGAGCCGAAACAACCCGCCCACAAGCACATAGCCCGCAACCACGTAACTCAACGACCACGCGATTGTTATGATCGGCGTCATGGGAACAATCCCCGGCAGCAGCAGCAGGTTCGCCACAACGTAGATCACGGCGTCAACCCCATCCTTGGGCAATTTGGCAACCGAGGGCATCAGGGTAGAAAGGAGCACGTACAGTGTCAGCATCGCCAGCAGGCCGGGGTAGAATTTGAGAAGCCGACGGCCCATCGCTTCTTTCCAGTTCACCCCGCGGCGGAGCGACCGGCACAACAGGAACGCGGCGAGGAAGAAGAACGTGTCGGTACCAACCGAGCCTGAACGGCCGAGCGCCTCACAAACGATGCGAGCAACGCTGCCTTTCGGGAATCCGGAACCGATCATTCCTCCGAAATGACAAAGCACAACGATAAGGAACGCCAGTGTCCGAAGCCCGTCCACCGACTTCAGCCGCCGATCTTCACCAATCCGCTCTAGGTACACCGATTCCTCCGCAAATGGCCCATAATAGGCCGGGCTGGAACCCAGAATAGTACCTGACGATCTTTAGTTCTATAAGTTGATTTCCTATCGGCAACTCGGGTGAAACCCTACTGCCGAATAGGGTTTAGACATATGCGAATGCGGTGCGCTACCGCGTTGATGGGAGGCTAGACGCCAGAGATTGTGCCGGTGCTGTCGCCGAACTTTTCGCGCTGGATTCCGACCTTTTGCAGGATGGTCAAGTGGAGGTTCGCGATGGGCGTGCGCTCCGGCAGCACTAAATGCTGGCCACCGAGCTTCATCTTGCCCGCGCCGCCGCCGACCAGGATGTTCGGCTCCGGGTAGTTGTTGTGCATGTCGCTGTTGCTCATGTTCGATCCGTACATGAAGATCGAGTGATCCAGCAGCGTTCCCTGCCCGTCCGGAGTGGCGGCCATCTTCTTGAGAAATTCGGCGAACTTCTCGACGTGCCACGTCTGGATTTTCACCAGCTTGTTGATGCGTTCCAAGTCGTTGGCGTGGTGCGAAACGGGGTGGAAGGAATCGGGAATTCCGATGTGGTTGTAGGTGCGGTTGGTGCCTTCCGACACCATGATGTAGGAGGCCACGCGCGTAAGGTCTGCCTGATAGGCGAGGGCGAGAAGGTCGAACATCAGCGTCACTTGCTCGGGGAAAGAATCGAGTTCGCCGATGGGGGCTTCGGGGATTTTGAGTGCGGAGAGGTCATTGTTCCCCGCCTTCTCCACGCGGCGCTCGATTTCGCGGACGCTTTCGAGATAGCCGTCGAGCACCGCTTTGTCGCGATTGCCGAGATTGCCCTTGAGGCTCTGCGTGCCTTCGAGGATCAGGTCGAGCAGGCTGCCGGTTTGACGATTGATCGCGGCGCGCTCTTGCGGCGTGTCGCCTTCGCCGAACATCTGCAAGAAGATCTTGCGCGGATTCGGCTCCATGGGCAGCGGAGAGTCCGCGTCGCGGAAAGACAGCGTGGCATACGAGCCACCGCCGCCTGCGGCCGATTGGACGATGGTTTCCGAAGCAAGTTCAAGTGACGGCAGAGGAGTGTCCTGGCCGACCACTTTCGCGATGACTTGGTCAAGCGTCGTCGCCATGTGCGCGCGCGCCGCTCCGGTGTCGGGACGCGTTGCGCTGAGCCAGGTCGCGGGCGTGAAGGAATGCACGGAGCCTGCGGTCGCGGCGTTTTCGAGATTGCCAAAGGAGGAAACGTATTTCTTGTATGGCTCCAGCGACGCGAGGATCGGACTGAGTTTGAAATTCGCACCGGAACCAGTGGGAGTCCACTTGTCCATCGCCGGACCGTGCGCCGTGTTGCCCATGATCGCGCCGTGCGGGAGATAGAAGAAGCCGGTGCGCAGCTTCGGCACCGCGGCGGTTTGCGCGAGGGCCGTACCGGCAGGCACCATCGCTTCGAGGAACGGCAAGCCCAAGGACACTCCGGCGGCCTTCAGCACAGCCCTACGGTTGATGTGTTTCCTGGTGATGAACATGCTTACCTCGTCGGTTATTTACCTGGGCCTTGCTTACGGAAAGCGTCGCTCTTGACGATTCCCAGTATGAGTGAAGACAGCTTGTAGTTGTCTTTGGCCGCACTGCGCACGATGGCGCGGACCTGCGGCATGTCGAAATATTCCAGCTGACGATTGGTGCCGTACATCAGCAATCGCTCGGTGACGGTCTGCGCGAACAGGGCGGGCTTGGCGACTAACTGCGCTCGCAATTCGACGACGCCGTTGATCGCAACGCCGGTGGGCAGCACGGTGCTCGCGTCGATCGGGACATTCGCCTGCGTGTCCATCGTGCGCCATTGCCCGATCGCGTCGAAATTCTCCAGAGCGAGGCCCGTGGGGTCAATCACGCCGTGGCACATGCGGCAGCTGGCTTTCGCGCGATGCTGTTCCAGGCGTGCGCGAACTGTTTTCGGCTGCTCACCGGCTTTTTGCGAGAGGTCGGTTGCGGTGTCGGGCGGAGGCGGCGTCGGCGGGGTGCCGAGTAACTTGTCGAGCACCCAGGCTCCGCGTAATACCGGAGAGGTGCGATCGCCGTAGGAAGTCCGTAGCAGAACAGCGGCCTTGCCCAGCAAGCCGAAGCGTTCCTTCTCTGTCAGGGTGACCTTGCGGAACTGCGCGCCAGTCACGCCGGGGATTCCGTAGTGGCGGGCGAGGCGCTCATTCAAGAACGTGTCGTTGGCGGTCAACAAATCGACGACGCTGCGGTCATCCGAGAAAATGCTGCTGATGAAGGATTCCGCCTCCATCGAGAAATCATGGCGCAGTTGTTCGTTGAAGTCGGGGAACAACTTGGGATCAGGGATGATTTGCTCAAGGTTGGTGAGCGTCAACCACTTCATGGCGAAGCTGGTGACGAGGCTGGACGCTCGGGGATCGGCGAGCATGCGCTTCACCTGTTTATCCAAGGCTCCGGGTTTGCTCAAGCCATTCGCGGCGGCGAGCGTCAGAAGTTCTTCGTCGGGGCCGGTGTTCCACAGGAAGAACGACAGGCGCGAGGCGAGTTCGAGATCGGTGAGGGTGAGATCGGTGTCTGACACCGATCTCCCGGTGCCGAGCAGCGAGCGGTAGAGGAATTGCGGGCTGACGAGGACTGCGGCTACTAGTTGCTCAATGCCCTGATCGAAGGTTCCGCCGTCGCGCCGGGGGGCTTCGTAGTACGGCATTAGGCGGGTCAGATCCGCGGCTGTGATGGGACGTCGGAAGGCGCGGCGGGCCAGGGTTTCCGCGATCTGCTTAGCGCAGGCGGGTTCGCTGGTAGCCTTGGGATCGCAGACGAAGATGAGCGCTCGGCTGGGCGTGGTGGAGATGCCTTCGGGGTTGAAGGGACCGGCGACTACAACACCGTCGCGCAGGACAGCCATGCGTTCCAGGATGGCTGCTCCTCCAGTCAAGCCAGCGTAGCCTTCGAGCTTTTCCCAGTTTTCACGGGTCTCGATGTGAGAACGGTCGACGAACGCGACCACAACGTCTCGCACTCCGGCCTTCACCTTTACGGGAATCTTGGTGAAGCGGGCCATGACCTCATCCCGCCCGTTGCCTGCTTTGCGATCCGTCACCGATACATCGGCAGGGCCTCCGATCGGCTGGCGAAAGACGATCTTGCCATCAATCATGATGACGACCGTGCTCACATTTTCGAGCGCGTTGGAATACGGACCGACGCCCAGGTTGTCGAGCGTGATGCGATATTCGCCGTCGGCCGGGAAGTTGTGTTTGAACTTCATGCCACCACGCGTGCCGGGAGGCGGCGGATCGTCAGGATTCTGATTGGCCGCGACGGAGTACTTCACGTTGGACACGCGAGGCGTCGGGCTACCCACGGCGAGTCGCGCGACTTGGCGAGCGGCGGCAACATACTGATCGAGAAACGCGGGCGATACGCTGAGCGCGGCGGCGATGTTGTCAAAGCCTTCGACTTGAATGTCCTGCGGCAGAACGTCTTTTGCGTTCACTTCCACGCCGACCAAGGCTTTCACGGCAGCGGCGTACTCCGTGCGATTCATGCGCTGGATCGGAACGTAGCCAGCCTTCGGACCTGCGGCTGGCTTGTCGAGCGTGGCCTCCATCCAGGTGACGAACGAATCCACGTCCTTCTGCATCGGCTGCGGGCTACCGGGTGGCGGCATCTGATGCCCGCGTAGTTTGCGCAGAGCCTTCTCCCAAATCTGCGCGTCGCTCGCAGGTGCTTTCAGGTTCAGACCGTCGAGCGAAAGGCCGCCGGTCTTCAGCGTCTTGCTGTGGCACGAGACGCAGTAGGTGTTGACCAGCGCCGTATGGGGATCCGGCGTGGCGGGCTGGCCAAACAGCAGGAAGGCAGGCAGAGCGATCCCGCCGAGGAGGGAGCTCGCGTAAATGAAACGCTTCATCAAAGCCCTCCTTTTTTAACACAAATGGAGGGTGAGCGCCACGGGTGGAAATGGGTTCGTTTGGGGACATGTAAATACCTGGATGCTCTTAGAGTTGCGGGTTGAAAATGGGTTCGTTTGGCGAAATCGTTTTCGCGTTGGATTGCGGGATGTGGAAGCTCCTCTGAGAGAGGTGTAACGCGGCACTTGGGAAGGGTCGGAGGGTTGCCGCATTAAGTCGAAGCCGAGGAAGGAAATGGCGTACGCGTCGTTCATGTGATGATTGGGTCTGTGAGCTACGATCTTTGCGTTTGGGACACCGCGCGGCATCCAACGTTGCCGACGGATCATAATGACGCGGCGGAAATTATGGAGCGGCTGAGCAAGGTCAACGAGCCGTCGAATCCGGTGTTTGCGGAGTTTGCGCGGGCGTTGGTCGAGCATCATCAGACTTCGTCGCAAGGGGAGCCTCAGGACACGAAGGCATTTTGGGGTAGCGATCCCGTGCAGGGTGTCGCGGCGTGCACGACGGCCGTCTATCGGATCAAGCTTCCGTCGGACGAACCGGGGATGGAGCGGCTAGCTGGCGTCGTGATGGCGGCGGCGAAGCTGGGGTTGATGGTTTACGACGACGAGTTGGGCATGTGTTTCCTGCCGGATGGCACGATTTATCCGGAGAGCTTGCGCGAGGGGTGGAAGGCGGACCTG
Organism: Bryobacteraceae bacterium; assembly: GCA_039926185.1. GTDB lineage: Bacteria > Acidobacteriota > Terriglobia > Bryobacterales > Bryobacteraceae > Palsa-187. The sequence goes on from JBDSXJ010000002.1 coordinate 42,937, forward strand.
GAAGAGTTGATCGCAGGACCGCAGGAGGCGAAGCCGGACAATCGAACGTTGTTGCAGACGATTGCAGGCGAGTTGTTTGATGCGCTTGGGCGGGGGAACAAGCGCATCTATTGATGTGGCGTCTGCAGGTGTCGAGACGAGTCTCGACACGGCTCGCACGAGTGCGCGCGCTACGGGACGGAGTAGACCAGAAGCTTCGGATTGGTGTTGAGCGGGGTGGGAGCATTCTCCGGGCCTTTGGCTGCGGCGGCGGTGGCTTCTTGCGGGGCGGCTTTGCCCTTGGCGGCTCCGCGACCGGCGGCGGGGCCGGTGCCACCCATGAGAGCGATGTATTGCTTGCCTTCGAACATGTAGGTCATCGGGGGGCCGACGCCGGAGTTCACGGGCAGGGCGATGTCGAGGAGCGATTCGCCTTTGTCGGCGGTGAACGCTTTCAGACGTCCATTGCTCAAGCTCTGGATCACCAGGTTCGACGCCAGAGACACGGTGCCTCCGCCGGTCTGTCCGCCGCCTAGGGCGAACCAGCGTTCCTTTTGCGTGGCGGGGTCCCAGGCGGTGAGGATGCCTCCGCGAACTTTGGTGCCGTCGGGATTCATGCGCTCGGGACCGTGGGGGGGCGGGGTCTTCATCGGAATGCCGCCGCGCGCTCCGCCCAGGTTCAGGCCGAAGTTCTGGTTGCCGGGAGTCGGCGTGTAGCCTTCCGAAGCCACGAAGCTGAAGGTGTTTTCGACGGCGATGGGGACGTAAATCAGGCCAGTGTTCGGATTGAAGGACATCTGCGAGGTATTGTGCATTTGCACGGGATAGACCGTGGTGCCCTGCGTCGAAGAGTAGAGCGCGTCGGGGTGGACGTTGGGACGGCCGGTCTTCGGATCGATGCTGGTGGCCCAGCTGACTTGCGACATCTCCGAGGCGGAGATGAATTCGCCGTTGGTCCGATCGATCACGTAGAAGTAGCCGTTCTTGTTGGCCTGCATGACGACTTTGCGATTGCGATTGTTGATGCGGATGTCGGCAAGCAGCAGGTGCTGGATGGCGTCGTAGTCCCATTCATCGCCGGGGGTGCACTGGTAGTGCCATTTCAACTGGCCGGTGTCGGCGTTGATGGCGACGATCGAAGCGACGTAGAGATTGTCGGGATTGGTTGCCTTGCGGCCACCGTTGCGAACGTCGGCGGACCACACGGAGCCGTTGCCGGTGCCGACGTACAGAAGATTCTCATCGGGATCATAGGCCATACCGTCCCACATGGATCCGCCGCCGCCCTGCTTCCACCATTCGCCGGCCCAGGTCTTGGCCGCAGCTTCCATGGCTTTGTTCTCGAAGCCCTTGGAGGGGTCGCCAGGAGTGGTGTAGAACTTCCACAGCTCCTTGCCGGTATTCACGTCGAAGGCTGCGACGTAGCCTCGGAAGGGAGGAAATTCCGCGCCCGCGTTGCCGATGAAGACCTTGCCCTTGGCGACGCGCGCGGCCATGGTGAGGGAGTACGAGGAGACCTCGCCCTCCTTCGGTTCGGGAATCGCCCAGGAGGACCACAGGAGCTTGCCGGTGGCGGCGTCGAGCGCCTGCATGCGTCCGTCGATGACGGGGACGAGGACTTTGCCTTCGTAGAGCGCGATGCCTCGGCTGTTCACGCCACAGCAGAGGCGCGATTTCCCGGGCTGCGTCATGGTGCGATCGGCCAGGGGGTCGTAGTGCCAGAGTTCTTTGCCGGACTTCGCGTCGACGGCGGCGACGATGCTCCAGTTGGTAACGGTGTAGATGATGCCGTTCGAAAAGAGAGGAGTTGCCTGCTGGCTGCCGCCGCCGGGACCGAGTTCATACGACCAGGCGGGTGCGAGCTTGGCGACGTTCGCGGGAGTGATCTGGGTCATGGTGCTGTAGCGCTGCTCACCCCAGTTCATGCCGTTGACGATCCACTCCGTGCTTTTCCCCGAAGCTTTCAGGACCTTGTCGTCAATCTTCTTGACCTGCTGTGCAAACGCAAAGGTTGTCCAGGCCAGGACGACGATCGCTGGGATTCCCACGAGGAGCAATCTCTTTCGCTGTGAAGTCATGATCTCCACAGCATACACTGGTCGCGAATCGCCGTTCGGCACAGCCGCCTTAACCTTGGAAGCCTTGATATGATGGCACCCATGCGGCAGCGGACCAATGTTCAGATTGTTGTGGCAAGCTTGCTCCTCGGGACGCTTCCAGCGTCGGGTGCGTTTATCCTGCTGCGTGGAAAAGTCGTCATGCAGGATGGCTCGGCGCCGGGGAAATCGGTTACGATCGAACGCTTCTGTTACGGCAGGACGGGTACGACCATCGCGGCCAACGCCCAAAAGACGGGTCACTACCTTTACAACACGAACGCCGATCCTCTGGTTGTGGACAACTGCGGGCTCCGTGCAGTGATGAGCGGCTACGAGTCGACGATCGTCCCGATTTCACATTTGAATCCGTGGAGCGACCCCAACCTTCCCGACATCATTTTGCGGGAACGCGACGCGAGCATCAGCGAGGGGAATGGGCTGAACACCTCGGACATCTACTTCACCAGTTCGTCGATCCCGGCGAACGCTCGGCAGCCGTGGAATAACTCGATACAGGCCATGAGAAGCGGGAATTTCGCTCTGGCCGAGCGCCAGCTACGGATCGTGGTCAAGGAAGCGCCCAACATGGCGGAGGGATGGAGCGCGCTGGGCGAAGTGCTGCAGCGCATGAACCGTCCTGAAGAAGCGGCCCCCGCGTACGATAGCGCCGCACGCCTGGACCCGAAGTCGGCGAAAGCGCGGATGGGGGTACTTTGGGCGGACCTTGAGCTTCGGAAGTGGCCGGAGGCCGAAGCCGTCGCCAACTCCTTGATCGAACTGAAGGCCGACATTCAGAATCCGGAGATCCAGACGAATCGTGCGATCGCGCGTTTTCAACTGGGCAATCTGGCCGGTGCGGAGAGCAGCGCGCAGGAAGGCATCCGGCTCGATACAAAACATCAGTTGCCGCGATCCGAGATGGTGCTGGGGACGATTCTGGAGGCGCGTGGCGAATTTAGCGGCGCACGGGAACACATGCTGCGCTATCTGGAACTGGACCCGCGCGCGGCCGATGCGGCGGACATTCGCGAGCACATGAGCAACATCGGCAAGGCGACTGGGGGACAGTCGGCGCCTACGCTGGGGGCCCTCCACGCGACGGTGGAGGCTGCGGGAGAGGCCTGGGTTCCGGGCGGGATGAAGGCACTGGCGAAGATGGCGAGCATGCCGGGCGAGCCGGTGTACCAGAGTTTTTTCGAGGAATACTGCCGCGGCGTCGGGCGCGAGGTATCGGTGGGGACAGGGCGAGGGATTCCGCGCTTCTCGCAGAGTCTACGTGCCTTTTTGGCAAGCGTGACGGAACTCATTCCACTGGGTGAGAAGCGCGGCGACAACGCGGTGATCCGCATTTCCGCCGTCGACCGCGAGCGGCGTGAACAGGCTCGTCACGTACTGGCTCTGCTCGGCTGGACCTTGGAAGAGCACGAGGGAACCCTGCATGTGGAACCCGGCTATCGCCCAGAGGATTCGCTGCTGCAGATGGTCGCATCGGCCTTGGGGATCGATCAGATCGCGATGCAGGAGAAGCTGCAATCGGGAGGCGAGTTTCAATTCGAGGTCGTAAGCGAGAATGCTCGCCTAGTGGGCGGCGACATGTGGACGCAGATCCTCATAAAGGACGCCGTGCCTCCCGGCGGTCTCGCTGCGGTGTTTGCCACGGACCCGCGCATCGCCAAGACGTGCGCTGGATTGAACGCCATGAAAGCGGACACCGCGGCCGCGATCATGTCCGCCGTTGGCTTGCGGGATCTTGCGGCGAAGCATACTGAGGTTATTTATCGATACGGCGAGGTGTTTTCGATCACGAACGGCCGCGTCGATGTTCCTGGGGGGCCATCCGCCGATCCGGTCTGGCAGAAACTGGTCGGAGCGAATCCGCGCAATCCGGCGGAGTTCTTCCGGGCATTGATGGAGAAAGATGCCGGTAAGCTGGCCGCGTTTTATGCGACGCTCGCACGCGCCGATGCGGCGCACCAGCAATATTTCACGCGGACCATCGAACGCGCGGAGAAGTTCTATCCATGGTTCCGCAATTCGGACGAACTGAAAAGCGGAATCCTGACCCACATTCCCGGGACTCGTTCCGAATTTCTTCAGTCGGTCCCCCTGGATGATTCCGGCAACATTCACTTCCCCGGTGGTCAGTCCGTTTGGTTCCCAGGAGCCGAAGTCCCTTTGGATAATCTCCTGATCGAAGCTCTGGTACCGGTGTCGCGGCTGGAGAAGAAGCGCGGATCACTGCTCGACGGACAGGTTGTCGAACTGCTCGCGAAACATCACTCGCAATGGACTGCCTTGTACTCTTACTTTGAGAAGCTGCCTGCGATGGGTCGCGAGGGATATGCGGCGCTGGCGGCGTTCGGAGAATCGCTGGGGCGGCGCACGGCGACGGAGCGAAACGCGGTGTTGGGCGAATGGTACGCCCTTGTTGACCTGATTACGCGCGGGGCCAAGGCGGGATCGCTGGACGCCGCGAGTGCCGCGAACGCGTTCCGGCAGGCGTCGCTGGATCTCTCTGGCGACAAGCATGGAACGCAAGCCGTAGCTTTGTTGCGGCAACTGGCGGGCAGTGGAGATTTAGAAGAAGCGGTTGCCATGAATTTGCTCAAGCTCGATGCCGAACATCGGCCGCGTTTCGATCGTGCGCTAGAACTGTTGCGTGTACCGCGCGTAGCTGAGGCGCAAGCCAACGATATTCCGGCGGCACTATCGGCTTTGGTCTATGCGGCCTCGCTGGATCCGGGGCTGCTGGTGCTGAACGAAGATCCCGGATTGCTGCGGAGGCATCGCTACGCGGGCGCAAGCGGTCCGGTTTTCGCGCGCGCAGCGTTGCACGAAGCGCGGGATGCCAACGGCGCGCATTTCAGCGGTGGGTTCATGGAGTTTGAAGAAGCCGCCAAGACACTGATGGGTGGGGCGAAGGCCGCACCGCGCGTGCCGATTGTCGCGCGAGCCGTCGCGCCGTCGGTCGCTGCAAACAGTGATGAACCTACAGCCGACTTCCGCAGCGACACCAAGCTGGTAGAAGTGTACACAACGGTCACGGACAGTCGCGGGCACTACGTCGACGACCTGACGCTGCCGAAATTTACGCTGGTCAACGGCAAAGATCCGCAGACGATCCTCGGGTTCGAGCCGCAGACTTCGGATCTGTCCGTCGCACTGCTGCTGGATACAACGGGCAGCATGGTCGACACGATCGCGTCTCTGAAACGGTCGGCGCTCAAGTTGATGGACTCCCTGCGGCCCGGGGATTCTGTGGCCGTGTATTCGTTCAGCGACGAGGTAACAGAGGTTGCCCCTTACACCACGGATCGCGGGATCACGAAGCGCGCGGTGATGAATACGCGGGCGTTCGGCAACACCGCGCTGTATGATGCGATCGCCCGAACCGGTCACGAGCTTACCGGCCGCACCGGGAAGAAAGTTGTGATTGTGTTTACGGACGGCCAGGACACATCGAGCATGCTCACGGTGGACGCCGCGATCGAGCGGGCCAAGGTAGCGGGTATTCCCGTGTATACCATCGCCCAGGGCGAAGCGTCGACCAACTCCGAACTGGTCCGCCAGTTGGCTGAGATTTCGACCGCCACCGGCGGCGCTTCATTCCGAGTGCGCAATCCGGACGACATGGCGGATGTGTTCGAAAAGATCGCGGAAGACCTGGCGCACGGCTACCTGCTTTACTTCCAGGCACCCACGGCAGAGGATCACGCCTGGCGCGAGATTCACGTGGTGGTCGGTGGCCAGAAGGATCTGCGCATTCGGGCGCGAGAGGGGTATTATCCGTGAGGGGAACTGCCGGTGGGAAGGAATTGGTTGCGGGGACAGGATTTGAACCTGTGACCTTTGGGTTATGAGCCCAACGAGCTACCAGACTGCTCCACCCCGCAGAGCTATGGTAGCGTACCGAATGGTGTAGCGTCAATTTTCGTAGCAAATTACTGCCGTGTCTACTTCCTGCGGAGTGCGCAGAAGGTGAACGGGGGACACGCCTTCCGCGGGGAGTTCCTGAAGTGTCGCGCGTAAGTCGCGGGACTGCTGTTCGATCACATCTGTAGCGACGATACGGCCTCTGCGGGCTTGATTGTGAGCGGCACAGACCTCGGGCGGGAGATCGAACACGATGGCGGCACAGGGAACATCGCACTCCCTGGCGATCACAAGCAATGAGGCTCGCGCCCAGGCTTGTACGTTGGTGGCATCGACGACGGTGAGTTTTCCCCGGCTCAGGCGTTTTTTGAGGATGGATTGCAGTAGCTCAAACGCGTCTTTGGTAGCAGATTGATCGGCTTCGTCATCGCAGATGAGCGCTCGGCAGGCGTCGGAGGAGACGACCTCGGTTTTGCGGAAATGGCGGCGGGCGAAGGTGGATTTGCCGGATCCGGATGGTCCGATCAGCAGCACGAGCGAGGGACGGATGATGCGAAGCTGCATGAGACTCGAATTTAGCACTTGTGGGAGAGCCGGGTAAAAACGAACGGAACTATTCGGAGGGAACAATGCAACGCATTTGACGCTTACCGCGTCAGACCTTCCATGGCAAACCTGATGTGGTTCCTGATTGCCTTCTGCGCCGCCGCTTTCTGCCAGGGGCGACCCGCCTTCGATGTCGCCACAGTGAAAGCCACGCGGCCCACGCCCGGAGCCGCGATCGGGCTGTTCACGTTCCCGGGCGGCAGAATTAACGCAACGCAACTGACTCTGCGGAATCTGATCGCGCAGGCCTACGGAATTCAGGATTACCAACTTTCGGGCGGACCGGGCTGGGCGAACAATGATCGCTGGGATGTTGTGGGGCAGCCTGCTCCAGGATCCGAGGCTGGCAAGTTCAATCCACCCACGATCAAAACGGCTCCCACGCCGGAGATGTTGGAAATGTTGCAGACGTTACTGGCGGAGCGATTTCAGCTGAAGCTCCGCAAAGAGACGAAGGAAGGCTCGGGGCTAGCGCTGATGGTCGCCGACAAGGGACCGAAGTTGACCCCGGCGAAAGACATCAATGCGTTCAAGGTGGTTTGTTACGGACGCACCGGCAAGGCGGACCGCCCCGATTTTTTGTGCGCGGAGAATGCGTCCATGGATCTCCTCGCGTCCCGGCTGGCCCTCGATTTCCGCCGTCCGGTGCTCAATCGAACAGGGATCGAGGGAACCTTCGATTTTCGCTTTGAGTATGCGGGCGATCTGCTGGAAGGTGCGCCCGGACCGTCGCTAGCGACTGCACTGCAAGAGGCGCTGGGGCTCAAAGTGGTCGGTATCAAAGCGCCGGTGGATACCTGGGTGATCGAAGGCGCGGAACGGCCCACGGAAAATTAGTCTTGTTGTAATTATTGCGGTCAAAACTGCAACAAATGGAGGATATGGGCGTCCAAGCTTTCATGGGAAACTCGGGCAACCAAATTCGGGAACCTTATGATCCCTGAAGTCGAATGCAAGTATGACTAAAGCCCTCCTGTTCTTAGCCGCCTGCACTGCCTGGGCACAGCCCAAGCTGGCGTACGACGCCGCGTCCATCAAGCCGAGCCCTCCCGAGAACCCGGGCATGACCCGCATCATGGTTGGCGGTGGGGCAGGCGGGCGGTTTTCCGCAAACGGCACGACCATTCGCCAACTGATCTTGCAGGCCTACGGACTCCAGGATTTCCAGCTGACCGGCGGTCCTGGCTGGATCGGCAATGACCGTTACGACATTGAGGCCACTCCGGGAGCCGGAATTTCCCCCACGCAGGAGCAGAATCGCGAGATGTTGCAATCGTTGCTGGAGGAGCGCTTCCAATTAAAGGTCCGGCGCGAGACGAAGCCGATGCAGGGGTATAGCTTGGTGCAGGCCAAGAATGGATCGAAGATGAAGGCTTCCGCGGACCAGACGCCGATTGGGGCGGGTCCAGGTCCCGGTGGACCGCCGGGCGCGGTCTCTTTCTCGGTAGCTCGGCCAGTGGGGGGCGGACCCGCTCCTGCCCTGGGTGCACCGCCGCGAGGCATGATCCGCATGGGTCAGGGCGAGGTGTTCGGTCAAGGCATGCAACTGCCGATGTTGGTACAAATGCTGTCACGCCAGCTCGGACGGCCAGTAGTAGACAATACTGGTCTCACAGGGCTGTTTGATGTGGAACTAAAGTGGACGCCGGATCGTACTTCTCCACAGGGTCAGCTACCCCCGGGAGTTGTAGCTCCCCAGATTGACCCGGACGGACCGACGATTTTTACAGCATTGCAGGAACAACTGGGATTGCGGCTGGAAGCCACGACGCAGCCGGGAGAGATGTTAACCATCGAGCGCATCGAAAGGCCATCGGAGAACTAGATATCGTAATGCATATTCGCACCTGGTTTCGCTACGCCGCGCTGATCGCGGCCACCGTATTCGCGCTCACCGCCGCCGAGCATCGGGGGGTGGTCAAGTTCGGCAACATTCCCGTTCCGGGCGCGACGGTTACCGCGAAGCAGGGTGAAAAAACGGTGACCGCACTCACCGACGGCCAGGGCGCGTATACGATTGCCGACGTGGCGGACGGGCCGGTTTCGGTGAAAGTGGAAATGCGCGGCTTCACGCCGGTGGAAAAAGAAGTTCCGGTCGGGGAACCCGCCGAATGGTCGATCTCCATGCTGGCGTTGACCGAGATCACTTCCGCTCCGTCCGCGGAGGTGCGAATCGCAGAAGCCCCCAAGGTGGAGGTCAAGCGGCCGGCGAACGTAGCGGCTCCTGCGGCGACCAACACGACGTCCGCGTTTCAGAAGGCGAATGTCACCACGACCAACGCGCCGCCTCCTCCGGCAACGGAAGCTACGGCGGAAGTCTCGCAGCGCGCGGCGGATGGATTCCTGGTGAACGGCAGCGTGAATAACGCGGCGAGTTCACCCTTCAGCCAGTTACCGGCATTTGGGAACAATCGCACGCCGGGCCGATGGCCGTACAACGGCAACGTTGTGTTTCAGGGCGACAACTCCACGTTTGATGCGCGGCCGTTTTCGCTGACCGGGCAGAATACGGATCGTCCTGCTTACAACAAGCTGACTGGGATCGCGACAATCGGCGGCCCGATTCGGATTCCCGGGCTGCTGCGCAATGGGCCGCAGTTCACGCTGACCTATCAATGGACGCGCAATCGCAACGTGACGACGCAATCGACACTGATGCCAACAGCGCTGGAACGGGCGGGAGATTTTTCGCAGTCGCTCACGCCGCGGGGTACGCCGGTGCAGGTCATCGATCCATCGACCGGGTTGCCGCTGGCGGGCAACCGGTTGCCGGTGAGTAGCATCAGCCCACAGGCGCAGGCGTTGCTCCAGTTTTATCCGCTGCCGAATTTTAATGGACAGGCTCGCTACAACTTTCAGGTGCCGCTGATCAACAACACCCACTTGGATCAGATTCAGTTCCGCAGCAACCGGCAACTGGGGCGCAAAGATAATATCCAGGGCACGCTGGTCACCACCAGTACACGCACGGACAATCCGAATCTTTTCGGCTTCCTTGCCACAGGGCGGCAGCGCAACACGGCGCTGACGTTCGGGTGGCGTCATAACTTCAGCTCGCGATTCTATGTGAATTTCGGCTACCAGTTCAATCGCAACAAATCGCGCAACGTGCCGTTCTTCTCCAATCGCACGAACGTATCGGCTCTGGCGGGAATCACGGGCAACAATCAGGAGCCGAACAACTGGGGGCCGCCTAGCTTGAGCTTCGCCAACGGCATTTCTCCGCTGGGGGAACAACAGTATTCCTCGACGGCGAATACATCGCATGGCTTGTCGGTCGACAGCTTCCGCGCGGTGTCCCGGCATAATATCACCTACGGTTTCGATTACCGGCGCACACAGCTCAACAGCATCTCTCAGGACAATCCGCGGGGTGCGTTCAACTTCACCGGCGCATCGACGGGCTCGGACTTTGCGGGGTTCCTGTACGGCATTCCTGACACGGCGTCCGTGGCGTTCGGCAACGCGGACAAATACTACCGGTCCAATGCGTGGGACGGATATGTTCAGGATGACTATCGCTTCAAGACCGGCCTGACGCTGAATCTGCAAGCTCGCTGGGAATACAACACGCCGATCACGGAGCGCTATGGAAGGCTGGTGAATCTGGGGATAGGCGGGAACTTCGCGACGGCGACTCCGATCGTCGCGGGGACCTTTATCAAGCCGGACAAGAATAACTTCGCACCTCGTTTTGGGTTTGCGTGGCGTCCGTTTGCGGCATCGTCAGTTGTGGTGCGCGGCGGGTACGGCATTTATTTTGACAACTCGGTTTACCAGAACATCGCGGGGCAGATGGCGCAGCAGGCTCCGCTCTCAACCAGCTTGCGGGTGCAGAATACGGCGGCGAATCCGCTGACGCTGGCCAACGGGTTCCGCGGGACACCGACGATCAGCGCAACGACGTTTGCGGTGGATCCGAATTTCCGGGTCGGCTATGCGCAGACGTGGAATCTCATCGTGCAGCGGGATTTGCCGATGGCGTTGCAGATGGTTGTGACGTACGCGGGCACCAAGGGGACGCGCGGGGTGCAGCAGTTCCTGCCGAATACGTTTCCCACGGGCGCGATCAATCCGTGCGCGGCGTGCCCGAGTGGATTTTCTTACATGACGTCGAACGGCAATTCCATACGTAACGCCGGCACGCTGCAATTGCGGCGCAGGCTGCGTCGCGGCTTCACGGCGGAGTTGACCTACACCTATGCGAAGGCCATCGACAATGCGGCTCTCGCGGGTGTCGGCAATCTCACGGCGCAGAATTGGCTCGATTTACGGTCGGAACGCAGCCGCTCAAACTTCGATCAGCGGCACGTGGTCGGCTTCACCACGCAGTACACGACGGGCGCGACTTCGGGCATGGGCTTCCTGACCACGGGGCGCACTGGGGCCTTCTTCCGTGAATGGACCTTCGCCTCGCAGATCAACTATGCCACTGGTCTGCCGCTGACGCCGACATTCCCGAGGCCAGTGAGCGGCACGGGCGCGACAGGCAGCATTCGCGCGAATTACACGGGGCTCGACCCTTACGACGCGCCTCCGGGCTTGTTCCTGAACCCGTTGGCGTACACCGCACCGGCGGCTGGCCAGTGGGGCAACGCGGGACGCAACACGATCACGGGACCGAACCAGCTCACAATGAACGCTTCGGCGGGCCGCACGTTTCGCTGGGGAGATCGGATGAACGCCGACCTTCGGGTGGACGCCAGCAACGCTCTCAACCATCCGGTGTTTCCGAGTTGGAACGCCGTTATTTCCAGCGCACAGTTCGGCCTGCCCAACCCGGCGGGCACGATGCGAACCGTGCAAACATCGTTACGGATGAGGTTTTAATCATGCGCCGCTTTCTTCCACTCTTTCTCTCCGTCACTTTGATCGCACAACAGGCTCCGGTTCCCGGCGCGGCTGCTACCGACGAGCCGGTGTTCCGCACTGACACGCGGCTGGTGGTACAGCAGGTCACGGTCAAGGACAAGAGCGGCAAGCCGATCGAGAATCTGACGACGAAGGATTTTACGATTTCAGAGAACGGCATTCCGCAGACCATCGCGTTTTTGGACTTTCAGCAGCTGGAAGAAGTGCAGCCAGCGCCGATCCTGACCGATCGGGTGGCGGCGATCCCGCGCCTGGCGCATTCGGCGATTGCGGCCGAGCGGCCTCTCGATCTGAAATACGACAACCGTCGTCTGCTGGCGCTGTATTTCGACATGTCGGCCATGCCGCCCGCGGATCAATTGCGCGCGTTGAGCGCGGCGCAGGACTTCATCAAGAAGCAGATGACGCCGGCCGACTTGGTCGCGATCATGGCGTATTCGGGGAATGAAGTCCTTGTCCACGAAGACTTCACTGCAGATCGTGAGCGCTTGCTTTCGACGCTGGAGACCATGATCATCGGCGAGGATGAAAACGTCCCGGAGCCGGTCTCCGATGGAGCGTTCGGACAGAACGGCGGCGAGTTCGCGATCTTCCGCACGGATCGCCAGTTAGCGGCGCTGCAGACTGCGGCGAAGATGCTGGGCACGCTGAATGAGAAGAAGTCGTTGATCTATTTCGCCAGCGGCTTGCAGTTGAATGGCACGGACAATCAGGCGCAGTTGCGCGCGACGGTCAACGCTGCCACACGAGCGGGCGTAGCGTTCTTCACCATCGACGCGCGCGGGTTGGTGGCGACGCCTCCCCTGGGCGATGCGAATCGGGCGACCCCTGGCGGTCAAGGCGCGTACACCGGCGCGACGGCGATGGGCGTGACCACGCGCATGCAGCGATCGCAGGACACGCTGTGGTCGCTCTCGGCGGACACTGGCGGCAAGGCGCTGCTGGATGCGAACGATCTGGGCCTGGGTATCGTGCAGGCGCAGAAGGCGATTACCAGCTACTACGTGCTCGGCTACTACACGTCCAACGCGGCGCTGGATGGGAAGCAGCGCAAGATCAAGGTGACGCTCACCGGTACGCTGGAAGCCACGCTGGAGTATCGCGATAGCTACTTCGCAGGGAAAGAATTCAAGAAGTTTACGACGGCGGACAAAGAACGTCAGCTGGAAGAAGCCTTCATGTTGGGCGATCCGATTACGGAGCTCACGATGGCGATGGAAGTGAATTACTTCCAACTGAACAAAGCGGAGTATTTCATTCCGATCGCGGTCAAGATTCCGGGCAGTGAACTCGCGCTGGCGAAACGCGGTGGTGCGGAACATACGCTCATCGATTTCATGGGCGAGATCCGCAGCGGTGGCCCGGCGAATAACATTCGCGACAAGATTGACATCAAACTGAGTGACGCGACCGCGGCGGAGCTCGGCAATCGACCGATCACCTACGACACGGGCTTCACGGTTTTGCCCGGCAACTACAAGATCAAATTCCTGGCGCGCGACGCGGAGACAGGTCGCATCGGGACCTATGAAACGTCGATCGTGATTCCGAACCTGAATCCGGAGAAAGTCCCGGCTTCAGCGTTGTCCCTTAGTTCGGTGGTGCTGAGCAGCCAGCGTGAGGAGATGGCAGACGCGCTCTTCAACGCGACCAAGGACAAGGAGAAGGCGCAGGTGCAGCAAGCGGTGAACCCGCTGGTGCAGGACGGCCAGAAGCTGATTCCGAGCGTGACCCGCGTGTTCAGCAAGCAGAAGCCAATCTACGTGTACGCGCAAGCCTACCAGCAGGGCGCCGAACCGGTACAACCGCTCGCCGCGTTCGTGACGTTCTATCGCGGCAGCACAAAGGCGTTCGAGACGACGCCCATCCAAATCACCGAGCGCGTGCCGGGGCGGTTGAACACAATGCCGATTAAGATGACATTCCCGCTGGATAGCCTGGTACCGGGCGAATACTCGCTGCAGTTGACGGTGCTGAATCCGAACGGGCAAAAGGCGGCGTTCTGGCAGGCTCAGGTGATGTTAGTTCCGTAGGGTGCGAAGATCATCAGGAAGCTCGTCCCGCAGGTCGAGCATGGTGACACACTCAATGCTGAAGAATGAAGCCCGCGTGAAGAAGGCGAGCGACAAGAAGAGAGCCGCTCCGAACCACGGGAAGGTGGATTGGCTCGGTCGATTGTATACGGGGAAGGCAATTATTACGCTAGCGATCGTTCTGGCGTACATCATACTGGAACCTAGTGGCATCGTTAGTTGGTTCAGGGATATAGCTCTACTCTTGAGTGTGGTACTTGCCTTGTACCTTCTTGTCGCCATCCTGGAGTTTGTTTCGGCAGCAATTCGGCGAGTCACAAAACGGTAACGATGAGTTGCTAACCATATTGTTGCCCTAAATTGGGGACGCTTTGCCTAAACCCCGCGGAATTTAGGCAAGGAGTGAAAGGTGCGCTAGCGAACGACGCTGAATCGCATCAACGCGCTGAGAAAAGAAATGGTGAGCCGGGCGGGACTCGAACCCGCGACCACCGCATTAAAAGTGCGATGCTCTACCAACTGAGCTACCGGCCCTCATTAGGCGCACGTACAGCAACTGCGCCAAGGTGGGAGCTTTTATTGTAACGCGCGAGTCACTGCTGAGGCCACTTCTGCGAGGCCTGCGCGCACATCTTTTCCTAAATGAATTCGGAGCCAGCGGCGGCCGCGCTCCTTTAGGACAGCCAGATCGCCTTGCGCTTGCGCGGCTTTCACGATGCCGAAGGTGTATTTTTGGCCGGGAACGGGGACATCCTCGGCGTCGTCGGCGGTGATTTGGATGAAGACGCCGCCTGCGGGTCCGCCTTTGTAGGCTTGCCCGGTCGAATGCAAGAAGCGCGGGCCGAAGCCGAGACAGGTTGCGGCCTTGGTGCGATCGCGGATGTGTTCGCGCACGGAATTCAGCACCGCCTCGTTGTGCGGCGTCATTTCCACGTACGCCAGCACCGCCACGTAGCCGGTCGGCGAAATATCGCTCAGGAGGCTACGGAGACAGGAAGAAATCGATCGCTCTGACGTGAATCCATAGACCTTGATGCCTTTGAACTCGAAGAGCACAATCTCATCCGGCAGTTTTCCGGTTTCTTCAAATGCTGTGGTCAGCTTCTTGGTCTCGATCTTGCTGAACTCGACGTCGGGCTGATCGAAAGGGTTGATGCCGAGGATGGCTCCGGCGATGGCCGTGGCGAATTCCCAACGGAAGAATTCGGCTCCCAGCTGATAGGCGTCGGCGACGGTGATGCGCACGACGGGGAAGCCGGCGGCCTCCAGGGCGGCGATGGAGCTATCCTGGGCTCGATCTGCGGCACCTTCCAGGCGCAGGTAAGCGAAGACGCGATCCTTACCGTAATTGCCGGGTGCGGCGAGCGGCTCACGATCGACAGGGATAATGCCCTTGCCTTCCTTGCCGGTGGATTCCGCGATGAGCTGCTCCATCCAGGCTCCCAGATCGTGAATGCCTGGGGAACAGACGATGGTCAGCTTGTTGCGGCCTGCATTGGCCAGCGTGCCGAGGAACACGCCGAGTTGCAACCCGGGATTCTGGTCCGGGGCTTGCCAAGGCGAGCAGGCGTCGGCCATGGCTTTGGCCTTTTCCAGGAAGCGCGACGTGTTGATGCCCATGGCGGCGGCAGGGATCATGCCGAAGTCGGAGAGCGCGGAGTAGCGTCCGCCGATCGAAGGCAGACCGTAAAAGATGTGCGCGAATTTGTCCTCACGGGCGACCTGCTCCATCTTGGAACCGGGGTCGGTGATGGCGATGAAGCGGCTGCCATCGCGGCCGGCGCGTTCGAAGAAATACTGCTTGAAGATGTTCGGTTCCAAGGTCGACCCGGACTTGCTCGACACAATGAACAGCGTGGTGGCCAGATTCACGCGCTTTTCGATGGAGCGCACCTGCGCGGGGTCGGTCGAATCGAGGATATGCAGAGCCGGAAAGCCCTTCATCCTGCCAAAGGAGAGCGCAAGAACTTCGGGACACAGGCTGGAGCCACCCATGCCGAGCAGAACGATGTCCGAATATTCGCGGCGGCTCACTTCGGCGGCGATGGCGGCGAAGCGCCCGTTATCGTGCACCTGCGCCTCAACGATACCGAGCCAGCCGAGCCACTGGGCTTCCGTGGTGTTGGTCCACAGCGACGCATCGCGATCCCACAGGCGTCGAACTTTATCTTCTCTGACCCATTCGTCCAGAGTTGTTTGGTAGGCCGAGCGCTGCTCCGGCGATAGAGAAAACGATCCCAGGTAGGACACTATGTTCCGATGTTAGCACCGGACCGAGCGCTATTTTACGTAGCCGTGCGACTCGTAGAACCCGGTCACCTTTAACGTGACTACGATATTTTCGCCGGTGACGTTGAGCCAATACCAACCGTGTTTGCCGTCGAACGGGGCGGTGAAGGCACCGTTCGCGCTCTTGGTTTCCTGGACCTCGTTGTATTTTTGGCCCTTGGTGGGATCGGCGGCTTCGCCGTGGAAATCGTAGTAGACGGCTCCCTTGTTGACCGACCAACTGTAAATCATGGACTGGCCAGCCTTCATGTTGACCTTGTATTCCAGTTCGCCATCGGGACCGATGGGGATTTGAATGGTCTCGGTGCGGAAGGGGGTTTCGTACAAATGCGAAAAGCTGGCGGAGTTTGCGTCCGGAGCGGGGGCCGCGTCGGCGTCCACTGCCGGCGTAGGCGCTGGCGTGACCACGTGTGGGGATGAGAGTTCGAGCAGGCCGGTGAGTCGACCGAAGCCCGTCGGGTCTTTTCGATACTCGGCTGGCATGACGACGCAAACGACGATGACGGCGCCGATCACAGCGGCGATGAGCAGGCGAGTGAGCAGCCCGGAACGATTCGGCATGGACGGTGTCATACGGCTGCTCCCCAGGCGTAACCCGCCAGTTGGTATCCCATCAAAACAAATCCTGCGGTCATCAGCAGCACGTTCGCGAGTACGGCGTGGCGCAGGAATCCGGACGTTTGCCGCCATTGCAGCATCAGGATGAGAATGATGCTGAGCGCGACCAATTGGCCCAGTTCGACGCCGACGTTGAACGAAATCATGTTTGCTACCAAGCCGTCTTTGGAAAGATTGAACTCTTGTAATTTTGTCGCGAGGCCGAAGCCGTGGATCAATCCGAAGCCAAGCACGGCGGCCTTGGTGTTGGGCTGAAACCCGAAGAGCGTCTTGAAGCCGTCGAGATTGTCGAAGGCTTTGTAGACCACCGACAGGCCGATCAGCGCGTCCACGAGATAGGCGTTCACATGGATGCCGCTGAGCACGCCCGTGAGCAGCGTCAGGCTGTGGCCGACGGCGAAGCAGGTGACGTAAGTCGCCACGTCGCGCATGCGGTAGAGGAAGAAAATCACGCCGAACAGAAACAACAGGTGGTCATAGCCGGTGACCATGTGCTTCGCGCCCAGATAAAGAAACGGGCCAACGTGCGAGCCTGTGACGCTTTTCAGGAAATCGGCGTCGCGGCCTTTGACGGTATGCGCAAAGACAGAATTGGCCGCCAACAACAGAGTTAGGAGCAAGCGCATTGGTTCAGTCTAGCGCAGGTGCAGGTTTACGGTTGCACGCCGCGGATGGAGGCGTCGATGACCTGGATGGTGTGGAGCACGCGGGTCTTCTCGCCCTTGCGTTGCAGCGCGGACTGCAATTGCAGCAGGCATCCGGGATTGCCTGTGGCTACTACGTCGGCTTTCAGCGGCGCGATCCAGTCGGCCTTACGATTCGCGAGGGTTTCGGCGGTCTCGGGTTGCACCATGTTGTAGATGCCCGCTGAGCCACAGCAGAGCGCGGATTCGGGGATGTCGAGCACGGTTGCTCCGGGAATCGCGGAGAGCATGGCTCGGGGCTGCGTGCGAACTTTCTGGGCGTGCTGCAAATGGCACGAGTCGTGATAGGCGACGCGCAGGTTCACGGGATGTCGCGGGGCCTGGGGTCCGAGTTCGGCGAGGAACTCTGATACGTCGCGGCATTTCGCGGAGAACTTCTTCGCACGTTCGGCGTATTGGGGATCGTCGCGGAGTTGATGGCCGTACTCGCGCACGTTGGAGCCGCAGCCGCCGGCGTTGGTGATGATGACTTCGACGTCGGCCTTTTCAAACTCGTCGATCATGCGGCGCGCGTGATCGAGTGCGGGGGCTTCGTCGCCGGCGTGGATTTGCAAGGCTCCACAGCAGCCTTGGGATTTCGGCGCTACGACTTCGCAGCCTTCGGCAACCAGCACACGAACGGTGGCGGCGTTGATCTCTGAGAGGAACTCGCGTTGCACGCAGCCCAGTTGGAGTCCGACTCGTTTGCGCTTGGTCCCCTTCGCGGCGGTGAGAGCAGGGATTTCGGTATGTGGACCTAAGGTTGGGAGCAGCTTTTCCATCACCGCGAGGCGGCCGGTGAGTAGCTTGCTGACGATGCTGCGCAGGCCGGAACGCTGATAGAACTTCAGCAGCGGACGCATCAAGCGCAGGCGACCAATGTTGGGAAACAGACTGAAGATCATCTGCCGATGCAGCCGCTCGCCAAATGAGCGCGGATGATTGCGCTCGATCTGCGCGCGGGTCGCCTCGATCAGTTTTCCGTAGTCGACACCCGAGGGGCACGCCGTCATGCAGGACATGCAGCCGAGGCACTTGTCCATGTGGTCCACCCAGCGGGGCGTCATTTCGGTGGTGCCTTCGCTGGCCATCTTGATGAGGTAGATGCGGCCGCGCGGGGAGTCCATTTCCTCGCCCCACAAGGCGTAGGTGGGGCAGGCGGGCAGACAGAAGCCGCAGTGCACACACTGATTGATCAGGTCTGTTGCGGGCGGGTGGTGCTGGTCGAATGCGGCCATCAGATGCCTCCCACGTAGCGGCCTCGATTGAGGATCTGGTTCGGGTCGAATTGTTGTTTTACAGCGCGCATCAATGTAAGAGTGTCACCGGGGCTGCCCCAGGCATCGAGAGCAGAAGGGGTCAGGATCACGAATGAGCCTCCACCCGATTCGACCTGGCGGCGAAGCGCGGCAAGGTCGGCACCCTTCAGTTTGGCATGTCCGATGCCAGTCGCCTGCACAACGCAGTCATGCGCCTTCGGGCGTGAAACGGCTTGGGCGATTTCCGAGGGAAGCACGCTGAACTTGATGATGTCCGCGCCCTCGGCGGGCCACAGTTGCTCACGTGCTTTCCAGACCTCCGGCGAAGATTCCTGGAAGTTCGCGAGCGTGGAGCAGAACGCCTGCTGCGACGCGACGCCTGCTTCGGTGCCTTCAAAAAGGATGTCGACGGCCATGGTGGCGACGCGGAGTTGCAAGGCGCTGTGCGCGAGTTGAGAATCCTGAATCGCCAGCATCAAGGCCTGCGCGGCTTCGAGCGTGGGCAGGTTGGCCGAGAGAGTTTTTGCAGTTAGCGGCAGTGGATGCAGACGAAAAATCGCTTGCGTGATCACGCCCAAGGTGCCGAGGGCGCCGGTCATCAGCTTGGGCAGATCGTAACCGGCAACGTTCTTCACAACCTTGCCGCCGCTCATCGCGATTGTGCCGTCCGGGAGCGCGATGGTCATACCGATAATCAAGTCTCGCAAGCTGCCGAAGCGGATTCGCAATGCTCCGCTGTCGTTGGTGGCGAGGATGCCCCCGATGGTCGCGTTTTCGGGCCAAAGAGGATCAATCGCCAGACGCTGACCATGCTGGGCCAAGGTCTTCTGCAAATGCGCGATGGTACAACCGGCTTCGACGGTAACTGTCATGTCGGCCCACGCGTGTTCGATGATGCGGTTCAGACCGGCGGTGGAGAGCACGATGTCGGCGCGCGCACCGGGATTGCCCCAGTCGGACTTGGTTCCGCCTCCGCGAGGGGCGACGAGGCGCTGCGCGGCATTGGCCTCTGCAAGCGCTTGCGCCAAGGCCTGCGCGGAATCCGGCTGAATAATTTCGCTCAAAATCGCTCCGCTACGCCGGAGGTTTCCAGGGGATGGGCGTGATACTCGCCAGGGGTGTCGCCACACATGCGAGGGCGCGGGAAAACCTTGGTCGGGTTGGAAAGATGCAGGGGGTCGAAGGCGCAACGGACGCGCTGCATGGTTTGCAGATCCGGCTCGGCAAACATTTTCGGCATCATGTGTTTTTTCTCTTCGCCAACACCGTGTTCGCCGGTGATCGACCCGCCCTTGTCGATGCACAACTGCAAAATGTCTTCGGCGAATTTTTCGGCGGCGTGTTCCTGGCCCGCGATGCGGCGATCGTAGAGCACTAGAGGATGCAGGTTGCCATCGCCGGCATGGAAAACGTTGGCGACACGCAGACCGGTTTCGGCGCTCATGCGATCGATTTCGTCGAGGACTTCCGGCAGCGCGGTACGCGGGATCACGCCATCCTGCACGATGTAATTTGGTGAGATGCGGCCCATCGCGGCGAAGGCAGCCTTGCGGCCCTTCCACACGACCATGCGCTCGGCTTCAGATTGCGCGACGCGAATTTCAGAGGCTCCGTGTTCACGGCAGATTTTGTCGACCTGAACCATGAGGGCTTCGACCTCAGCAATCGGTCCGTCGAGTTCGACCAACAGCAAGCCACCGCAATTGGGATAGCCAGCGTGGACAGCCGCCTCGGCTGCCTGGATGGCAAGATTGTCCATCATTTCGATCGCGGCGGGCACGATGCCGGCGGCGATAATTCCACTGACGGCCGAGCCCGCTTCGTTCGCCGTGTTGAAGGCGGCTAGCAAGGTTTGAATCAGTTCCGGACGCTTGACGATGCGCAGGATCACCTTCGTGGTGATGCCGAGCGTTCCCTCGGCCCCTACGAAAACACCAGCAAGATCGTAGCCGGGAGCATCTAGCGTGTTGCCGCCCAGATTCACGACGGCGCCGTCGGGCAGAACCACTTCCAGGCCGATCACGTGGGTGGTGGTGAAGCCGTACTTCAAGCAATGCGCTCCACCGGAATTTTCGGCAACGTTGCCACCGATGCTGCACACCGATTGCGACGACGGATCGGGCGCGTAGAAATAATTCGAGGCAGCAACGCGGCCAGTGACTTCCAGATTGATCACGCCCGGTTCCACGACCATGCGGGCGTTCGGTAGATCAACTTCCAGGATGCGCTTCATGCGGGCGAGGCTGATGACAACGCCACCTTCAACCGGAAGCGCACCACCGCTCAGCCCAGTTCCGGAGCCACGCGCGACAAACGGAATGCGCTCGCGATGGCAAAGGCGCACCACGCCCTGAACCTGTGCGGTGGTGGTGGGCAGCAGCACGGCGAGCGGCATCACGCGAAAATTCGTGAGGCCGTCGCATTCGTAGGTCTTGAGCTCCTCGGGCGACCAGATGAGCCCTTGCTCACCGACCACCGCGCGGAACTCCGCTAGAAGAGTAGGAGACACATTTACCTCCGATTAGAGGTACCGGTATGCCTCAGAGGTTAGAAAGTCCTTGCATTCCGGACTGACCATCATCTGCTCAAACAAGGCGGCTGCCTGCGGATACTTGCCGGCGTCGTAGCGGGCATCGCCCACCAAGCCATGGATCTTCTCCAGCTGTTCTTTGATTACGTCGCGGATCATCGCGCCGGTGACCTTGCGGCCATCGCTCAGTTGCGCGCCGTTGTGCATCCACTGCCAGACCTGGGTGCGGGAGATTTCGGCGGTGGCGGCGTCTTCCATCAGGTTGTAGATGGGCACGCAACCGGAGCCGCGAAGCCAGGATTCCAGATATTGAATGCCGACGTCGACGTTCATCTTCAGGCCCTGCTCCGTGATCGCGCCTTCGGGAACGTTCAACAGGTCCGAGGCCTTCACGCTGACTTCTTCGCGCTTGACGTGGATCTGGTTGGGCGTGGGCATGTGTTCGTCGAAGATTTCCTTCGCGATAGGCACCAAGCCCGGGTGAGCAACCCAGGTGCCGTCGTGGCCGGCCATGACTTCGCGCAACTTGTCGGCACGCACCTTGGCAAGAGCCGCATCATTGGCAGCGGGATCGTTCTTGATCGGGATCTGCGCTGCCATGCCGCCCATCGCGTGAATGCCGCGCTTGTGGCAGGTCTGGATCAGCAGGTCCACATAGCTCTTCAGGAAGTGCTTGTCCATGGTGACCGTGCCGCGATCCGGCAGGACGAATTGCGGATGCGCGCGCAGCACCTTGATGAAGCTGAAAATATAATCCCAGCGGCCGCAATTGAGGCCCGCAGAGTGATCCTTGAGTTCCCACAGGATCTCATCCATTTCAAACGCGCCGAGGATCGTTTCGATCAACACGGTGGCGCGGACAGTCCCGTTCGGCACGCCGCAATGCTGCTGCGCGTAGACGAACACGTCGTTCCACAGGCGAGCTTCCAGGTGGCTCTGCATTTTCGGCAGGTAGAAGTACGGCGCCGAGTTCTTCGCCATAAGCGGCTTCACGTTATGGAAGAAGTACAGGGCAAAATCGAACAACGAGCCAGAGACAACTTCGCCGCCGATGGTGACGTGCTTTTCCACCAGGTGCCAGCCGCGCGGACGGACCAACAGGACCGCGTGCTTGGGGTTGAGCTTGTATTGCTTGCCTTCGGGGCTTGTGTAGTCGATGGTGCCGCGCACGGCGTCGCGCATGTTTACTTGGCCCAGGATGTTGTTGGACCAGGTCGGCGCGTTCGAATCCTCGAAGTCCGCCATAAACATATTGGCGCCGGAGTTCAGCGCGTTGATGACCATCTTGCGGTCCACGGGGCCGGTGATTTCCACCCGGCGATCCATCAGGTCGGCGGGGATGGGAGCGACCTTGTAATCGCTCTTGCGGATGTCTGCCGTCTCCGGCAGGAAATCCGGCAGCTGGCCACCGTCAATCGCTTTCTGGCGTACCACCCGGGCTTCCAGCAGTTCGCGGCGACGACCGTCGAAACGACGGTGCAACTCGGCTACAAGCGCCAGAGCCTCAGGGCTTAGAATCTCTTCACATTCCTTGGGAATGCTCGCATTGATGGTGACGCCACTACGTTCGAGAGTGCTCATTTTGACAGCTATCATTGCAACAAGTCCAAGCGCCTATGTCAAATGGGAATGACTTGCGCTTTCAATTGCATGCAGCAGCTCTTCGGCGTAGCCCGCACCGGCGGGCGTGTCTTCGTGTTTGAAAAAGCAGTAAACGTCCTTGCCGTCAGCAAGTTGACGCTGCACGCGTTGGGCGATCTCTGCCCGCTCGGTGGGCGAATAGTCGTCTTTGCGAAGACGAACGTATACAAAGTCCGCAGTAACGATCTCCGGCACTTCGAATGTTTCCGATTCGGCCAAGCATAGCGCGACTTTGTGCCGCTCCAGCAGTTTGTGCACTTCGTCCACAAGCCAAGTCTTATTGCGGAACTCGAAGGCGCAGCGGATATCTTCTGGGAGCGCTTGCAGGAAGGCGGTCAACACCGGGATATCGGCCTTCATGTTCGGCGGCAGTTGGAAGAGGACAGGACCCAGGCGACGCGTCGCGCGGAGTGGGTCGATCGCTTTGAAGAACAGCTGCGTGAATTCGGATTCCTTCAGGCGCTGGATATGCGTGATTCGCTGGTGGGCCTTGCAAACAAAAGTGAATCCTTCGCCCGTCGCGGCAATCCAATTTTCCAGGGTGGTTGCCTTTGGCAGCTGGCGAAAGGTGTAGTTGATCTCCACCGCGTTGAGGCGGGTGGCGTAATATTCCAGAAACTTCTTCGCCGGCAGTTTGGCGGGGTAAAAATCGGGTTTCCAGGTGGGATAGGCGAATCCGGAGGTGCCTGCTCGCAAGGTGGGCATACACGTTGATCGTACACTGAGGGGATGGCATCCAGAGCTATGGGAGTTCCGCGAATGAATCACGGAGGGCGGCGTGCCGGGCCAAGCGGACCGGAGAAACCGGCGAAGTCCCCGATTACGCAGATGAAAAACGTGTGGCCGGAACTCCGGGAGATGATTCTGCCGCGGCGCAAGATTATCGGCCTCGGTCTTCTGCTCATGATCGTTAACCGATCTATGGGGCTGGTGCTGCCCTTCTCCACGCGGTACCTGATCGACGACGTGATTGGGAAACGCGAGTCGGCTTTGCTTACTTATCTGGTCCTAGGGGTGCTGACAGCGACACTGGTGCAAGGAGCGACCTCGTTCGCGCTTACTCAGTTGCTGTCCAAGGCAGGTCAGAGCCTGATCGCGGAATTGCGACAAAAAGTGCAGCGACATATTGGATTGCTGCCGGTCTCCTACTACGACGCCAACAAAAGCGGCACGCTGGTTTCACGCATCATGACGGACGTCGAAGGCGTTCGCAACTTGATCGGCACGGGTCTGGTGGACCTCGTCGGAGGACTGATGACAGCCGTAATCTCGCTCGTAATCCTGCTCTCTATCAGTCCGGTGATGACCTTGGTTACCGCCGCCGCGGTAGGCGTGTTCGGCATCCTGCTGAGCAAAGCATTTGTGGCCATTCGCCCCGTCTTTCGTGAGCGCGGCAAGATCAATGCGGAGGTCACCGGTCGGCTCACCGAATCGTTGGGCGGCGTTCGCGTGGTGAAGGGGTATCACGCTGAGGATCGTGAGGCGGAGGTATTCTCCAAAGGGGTTCTGCGTCTGCTCGACAACGTCTTCAAATCGCTGACCATGATGTCTCTGATGTCGCTGTCCTCCACTGTGCTGATGGGTATCGTGAGCGCCGGAGTCATGTTCGTCGGCGTGCGGCAGATCTTCGCGGGCACTTTGTCGCTGGGCGATTTTGTGATGTTCACAACATTCCTCGCATTCCTGGTCGCACCGGTATTTCAGGTGGTCGGCATTGGGACGCAGCTGACGGAGGCTTTCGCGGGGCTGGATCGCACGCGCGAGGTGTTGGGCGAGCGGCGTGAGAATGCCGAACCGAATCGCACCATCGCGATCCCGTCGATCCAGGGCACGGTCGAATTCAAGAATGTCGATTTCAGTTACGAAGAGGGCAAGCCGGTTCTGAAAGGTGTGACGTTCCGCGCCGAACCGGGCACGGTGACGGCTTTGGTCGGCTCGTCTGGCTCCGGCAAGTCGACGATCATCAGCCTGATTGCTGCGTTCCATGAACCGAACGCGGGGATGGTCACGGTGGACGGCTATGATCTCTCGAAGGTGAGCCTGTCGACGTTCCGCACGCAGCTGGGCGTGGTGCTGCAGGATACGTTCCTGTTTGACGGCTCGATCGAAGAAAACATCGCCTTCGCGAAGCCGGGGGCGACGAAGGAAGAGATCCGCGAGGCTTGCCGCATCGCTCGCGTGGACGAATTCGCCGAACGCTTCGACGAAGGCTACGAAACCGTCGTCGGCGAGCGCGGCGTGAAGCTTTCTGGGGGACAGCGCCAGCGTGTGTCGATCGCACGCGCGATTCTGGCGAACCCTCGGATTCTGATTCTGGACGAAGCTACGTCGAGCCTGGATTCAGAATCGGAAGCGCTGATTCAAGAAGGCCTTCGCTACCTCATGAAGGGGCGCACGACGTTTGTGATCGCCCATCGCCTGTCGACCATTCGCCGCGCGGACCAGATCCTGGTTGTGGAAGCAGGGGAGATCGTCGAGCGCGGAACGCACGATTCGCTTTACGAATTGAACGGACGTTACTGGGACCTCTATACTCGCCAGCATGGGCTGGAGAAGAATATGTTCCTGGCTCCGGGTGAAGGCGACAGCGTGCCGGAGTCGGCAGAAGTGAAGCCGACGCGTCCTGCGGGTGGTGGCGGGCCGTTAGGGATGTTAGGTTAGAAACCGAAGCCCATCAGCACCGCCAGCTGATTCTTTTTCGACTGCACCGAGCCGTCGAAATTGCTCACCGCCCAGGCGGTGTAGCGAACCTCGGGCGACAGCTTCAGAAACAAGAATTTGATTTCGACGCCGCCGCCCACGACGAGTCCGTAGTTTTGGCGATGTTTCAGCGTGTTGAGATTGATGTCGGACAAGCGGCTGAACGCGGCCCCGCCTTCGAAGTACGGGCGGATCATACCTTGGCCAATGCGATGTTTGAGCACCACCGGGAATTCCCACGATGAAGCGGAGCCCGCGGTGCCAAAGCTATATTTGCGGCGCAGCGCATCGATCTCGATCGAGTTGCCGCCGGGCAAACCAAGATCGAGATACGGGCCCCAGACGAGATTCTGTTGATCAGCGATCGACTGCGCCTGGATCACCTTGAATGCCTCAGTCGCAGGCACGCCGAGCTTTAATCCGACACCGAGCGACTGTGCGTAGGCCGTGGCCGATAAAAACAAAATACCAAGAAATGTTTTAAGCATCCTATCCCGATTCTAAAGCAAGTGGAAGCCGACCTCCACCAACGCGGGTGCGACAACGGGTCGGTCTCCTATAAGAGCGGGACGGAAGCGCCAGCGTTTCACGGCTTCGATGGCGCTTTCATCGAGACCCATGCCCATCGGTTGGACTACGCGGATGTTGGTGGGGCGTCCATCGAGTCCGACGTCAATGCGCAGGCGCACGGAACCTTGCACGTGCGCTCGGCGGGCCTCTTCGGAGTACTGGGGTTCGACTTGAAAAATGATTTGGGGAGTGCGGGTGAGCTTTTCCTTGGTTGCAGCAAGTCCCGAGATTCCGCTGCCCGGTCCATCGCCGATGCCGTCGCCAGGACCGTTGCCGATACCGCCGCGACCGGGACCTCCACCCAGGCCATCGAGCAGCCCGCGAGGATCGCCGATAATGCCTAGCGCGTCCTCAAGCAACGGCGCGTCGATCATTCCCACGGCCATCACCAGGCGCGGTTGATCGTTCACCGCGACCTGCGGCGGAAGGAACAAGCGGCGGGTGGGTTTGCTCGGAAGCTGGCCTTTGCTTGCCGGCTCCGGAGTTCCCTGCCCGCCGCCGCTGTCCAGTTGCCGGAGGGGCGGCGCGGTAAGCGGGACATGCAGTTGGACGGGAATAACGTGCGGCGACAGGGGAGGAGGGGGACCCACAACTGCCGCCGCCAGTAGCAACAGCAACAGCGCGGTGACATGGAGGCAGGAGGAGACAAGCCACGAAGAAATCGGCTGAGCTGGGCGTTGCATATTCGTAGGAATGCACGTTGCCTGCCACGCGCAAGTTGTTGATTTCGGGATGGACGGAGCGGCTAGGGAATCACACACGTGCCGACGCAGCACACTTTGCTAGCGCACTTCTGAGGTTGCGTTCACAGCCGACAGGCTCAAGCCTGTCCCACCAAGCAGCCACAGGTGTTGAGAAAAGGTGGGACAGGCTTCAGCCTGTCGGCTGTGAGCGCACCAAGGCCCCTTTTTCCGCAACCTCTCGTTAGCGTGCGTCACGTGCTTGCCGCCCATTGCTCCACTTACTACACGACCACTAGCGGGATCGCCGGAATAAACGGGGCTCCCTGGCGTGCAACAGCAGCAGCAGTCCCGCAAGGTAGACCACGTGCGCAATGCACGAGGCCAGGGCCACGCCGCGAACACCGAACCAGCGGGGCAATAGGAGATCGCCAGCGATGTTCGCGGCCATTGCCGCAACTCCTGCTCGCAAAATCAGACCGGTGGCGGACAAGGCTGTCGCCAGGCGCTGCGCGATGAGCAGCATCACGGCGAAAGGAACCAACAGCAAAGAAAATTGCTGAATGCCGGTCACAACGCGAGCCTCTTGCGGACCAAACACCCCGCGCTGGAAGGTGAGGCGCACCACATCTTCGGACCACCAAATGAACGCTGCCGTTAGAGGGATCATGACCAGCATCGCGACGCCGACGTGCATGCGCAGGGCCCGGCGCAAGTCGGTCCAGCGTTCCAGAGTGACCAGCCTTGAGAACTCGGGGAGCACTGCTGTAGCCATGCCGGTGCCGCCAATGGCGATGAGCACGGCTGCGTATTTGACCCCGTACGACAACGCGGACACGCTGCCCGATCCGAGCGACCCGGCCACTGCCTGATCCACCAAACCGCAGCCTGCGACAATCAGTGTGCCCGCGAGCAAGGGGATATACTGGGCGCGAATCGCAACCGTCTCGACAGACCAACCCGACCACTTTGGCCGCAGCGAATAACCCAGCCGCCGGACCGCGAAGCCCAGCACTCCGAATTCCGTCAACGACCCGACCACCACCGCCGCGCACAAAACCGCCACGCCCCAGCGAGCCCCGCCCAGGAACAGGAACAACATGGTGAGCAGAGGGGTCGCCATTTGAACGCCGGCCGGCAGGGCGACGCGGCCGTGGGCGTTCAGCACGGCTCGCCAAGTGGCCGCGCACGCACCCAGCGGCAACCAGACCAGCATGCTTAGCGACAGTGCGACAGTGAGATCCAGTTTACTGGCGGAAAAGCTCGACCCGAGCAACGGTAGGATCCAGCGTCCGGCGACCACCAGGACGGCAGTGAGCGGGAGCATGGCGACCAGCACCAGTGCCAATCCGGATTGCACTAAGGCTCCGGCACGATGGGCGGCGCGGGCGCGGATCAACTCCGGAACCAGGCTGGGCGTGAATGTTCCGGCCACGGTATCGACGAAGAATCCCGGCAATAGAAACGCAATCAGGAAGGCGTCCAGATCATCGCTGGCGCCGAAGTAACTCGCCGTCACGGCCACTTTCACGGCCGCAGCGACCTTGGTGGCGGAGGTGATCATGCCCACGATCGCCGCGTCTTGAAAGACACGTCGATGGTTGGATGCTCGCTCAGCCGGTGCAGCAGTGGCCACGTTCCGAACGTAACACACCGTCGAATTTACAACTTGTTTACAACTTCGCAACCACTCGACTAGGGCAGGCGGCGTATTCTTCCGGTATGGCAGCCCAGGCACTGTTTGACCCGACGGTAACGGACAGCGAGGTTTGGCGCGAATTACCGGATGAGGAACTGATCGCCGCCTACCGGGCAGGGTGGGGACCGCAGACGCGGGAGGATGCGGCGGACGAACTTTTCCGGCGTCACCAACCGCGCATTGCCCGCTGGTGTTGCCGCTTCACGCATGATCGCGAGACTGCGGCGGACTTGGCGCAGGAAATCCTGCTGCGCGCCTATCGCAATCTGGACAAGTACCGCGGCGAATGCCGTTTCTCCACGTGGCTCTACGTGATTGCGCGCAATCTGTGTTTCACCGCGATCCAGCGGCGCGCCTCGGAACCGGTTTGGATCGCGAAGTCGCAATCGACCGAGTTGCCGGATCGGGTGACAAGCGGCATCCACGACGCGTTTGAACAGGAACAGCAGCGGCAAAGCAATTGGCGCTTCATTTTGGAAACACTGGATAAGACCGAAGCTCGTGTGATGCTGTTGCACTACGGCGAGGAAATGCCGCTGAGCGCGGTGAGCCGCGTGTTGAGCCTGACCAACAAGAGCGGTGCGAAAGCGTATATTGTCAGCGCGCGGCGCAAGTTGGACGCAGCCATGCGTCCGCGGCGCACGAATTCCGCAGCTAAACTGGCAGTCGCATCCTGAAATGCGCGCCGGCCTTGGCCGACTCGACCCAAAGGTCGCCGCCGTGCGAGTGGAGGGTTTTTCGCGATAGTGCGAGTCCCAGGCCCACTCCATTCTGCTTCCCCGAAGTCACAAACGGCTGGAACAAGGCACCTGCGATTCCAGGCGGGATGCCGGGCCCAGTGTCTTCCACCGAAACCATGACCTCTCCGACGGTGGCTTCGGCGCGGACCTGAACGGCACCGCCGCCGGGCATGGCCTCAATCGCGTTACACAGCAGATTTTGAAACACACGCTCCATGGGGGAACGGTCCAGTGGCAGTTCGACATTCGTCGCAACGTCGATCTTGACGCGAACGCCGTTGGCCTCGGCGCTGGCCACCAATGGGTCATAGGCGGCCTGTACGACATCGCGCAGCCGGCACACCTCCCGGGCGTGCCCGCGGCCCTGGGTGACGTCAGCAAGCTCCTGAAGCATGTCCTGAACCTTGCGCGAGGCGCTGTAGATGTTCCCGGCCAGGCGCTGGACTTGTGCGTCGGACAATTGCCGGTCCACCAGCATTTCCGAGCCGCCGTAGATCGCCGCCAGCGGATTGCGCAGGTCATGGATGATCGATGTAGAAAGGCGGCCAATGGTGGAAATCCGTTCCTGCCGGATGAGTTCCTCGCGGGCTGTGGTCAGGTTGACGGACATCGTGTTGAAGGATTCCGCCAGACTTGCGATCTCGCCGCTGCCGTCGACGGGAACCTGCACCTGATAGTTGCCTCGACCGATCTCCGCGGCGGCGACGCTCAAGGTGCCCAGCGGACGCAGCAAACGTCGGGTGAGCCAGAAGGTGATGCCCAGGCCCGCGATCACGGCACCGATCCACAGGGCGATCAGGCGGCCTCGCATGGTCTCGATTCGCGTGCGCGCGGACTCAAAGGAGCGTAGGATCGACAGCTTGCCGACTTCGCGGCCGTCGATATCCGTCAACGGAAACGAAGAGCTGAAGTATTCCGCCGCGCTGCCAGCCGGCAACGTCGAGGCGATCTCGCGTCCACCCGCGGCGAACACAAAATCGCTGCCTCCCGTAACCTTTTTGAGCTCGGCTACATGCTCGGAATCGACGGCGACGCCAACCACTAAGACATTCAGCAGTCCGGAACCAGTTCCCGAAGCCACATAGACCGGCGTGAGAACCACTTGGTACAAACCGTCCTGCAAGGTCACGAATCCGCGAGCCTGCTGGGGGAACTTTTTCGCAGCGGCTTGCACGAAATCGAGCGATTTCAGCTTGGCTCCAGAACCGGCCTGCGCGATCACGGCGCCACGCGGATCGGCGACGACAAACAGGGTGCCGCCTTGCGCCAGGCGACCCCACACTTCGGTGGCCGTGTCCTGGATCGTTGCTTCGTCGTTGGTTCCGAACGCGGCGCGGATATCCGGCATGCGACTCATCACCAAACTGACGGAGGCCAACTCTTCGGCCCTCGCCTGCCACAGGGATTGATAGGCCTGGAAGCTGGCCCGGACTTCGTCTTCAATGGTCGCGGCTGCTATGCGTCCGAATTGGTCCTGAATCACCCAGCCAAGCACTCCGAATAACACGGTGATGGCGATGGACGTCGAGAGCAGCACCCGCCACAAGAGCGATACGGGCCGCGCGGACTTGGCGTTGCTATTCATGGGCGGGCCGTTGGATACAGACTGTTCTCGTCGGCCGGCGTGTGGTATTCATGCCCGAATTTATTGGTATGCGGAATCGCGAGGTATCCGCTTTCCGATATCGCCAACGCCGGAATCACGAGTGGTCCGGCACCCACAGCGACCACTTTGCTCAACGCGGTCAGGGTCGCATCGGTAGCGCGTTCATGGAATACATGCAGCCGGTATTCCCCGGCCGGTACGTCGTCGATGCGATAGGTGCCGTCCTTCTTGGTGGTCGCGAAATACGGCGTGTCCAGAGCGAGGATCACGGCGCTCATGTTCGGATGGATGTTGCAGAACACGCGCACGATGCCCGCGCGACCGAAGCGCACACTGCGGGATGTTCCGGGTGGATACAGTCCGATGTCGAACAAGGTGCCATTGTAATTAGAAAATGCGTTGTGGAAGATGGGATCGAAATTGGGGAAATCCACCATCGTTCCGATTTGCACTGCCAGCACGTGAGGTAAGAACATTTTGCCGCGTTGATCCATGCGAGCCTTGAGGGCGGCTCTGGGCGGCATAGCGGCGGGCGTCATTGGCTCCAACCAAACCACTACGCCCGAATAGTCCAACCCTTTGCGAACGGTCGCGTCTTTCGAGTCGCGCAGTTCCACAC
Source organism: Bryobacteraceae bacterium (assembly GCA_039926185.1). Taxonomy (GTDB): domain Bacteria; phylum Acidobacteriota; class Terriglobia; order Bryobacterales; family Bryobacteraceae; genus Palsa-187. Next base: position 74,033 of record JBDSXJ010000002.1, read on the forward strand.
GCCCGGTGACGGGAGCGGCCACGGCCAACGCAGTTGCCAGTAGGCTAAAACAAATATGCGATCGCCAGGTCATAGTGTGGATTGATGCGTGTGCTGCTGAAGTAGGTGGTGCGAACCTGTGAAGCCTCAAAGCTGACCAACATATTAGAACCCCAACGATACATCACGTTGGCCCCGAGCGCCTGGTTTTTAGCCACGCCCTCACGAAGCAGGTCGCGATTCCGATCATCTTGTTGCCCGGCGAACACATGGAAGGTCATCCGCTGGGTTGCCCGCAGTTTCAGTTGCGCCCAGCCGCCGATGGAGTGCACGGGCGTCGCGCGAAGGCCTGCGCCGGAGGTGAAAAAGATGCTCACGCCTTGCCGGATTCCGCCGATCACAGAGGTGTTCTCGCCACTGAAAAAAGCTCCCGTAAGATCGACGCGCGCAGCAGGGCGAATCAGCCAGTCCAGGGTAAAGATCCGTGATGGCAGGGACCTCCCGACGACGCGCGTGCTGCTCAGGTGAAATCCGGGCGCAATCTCAATGCGTCGGCTGCCGCGTTGCGCCCACAACTCAACGCGCCCCTCATAACCGGGCCGAGATGCAGCTAAAGAATCTGAGTAGATGGCGGCCACGCCAGTGCGTTCTTCGGCCGTTTGATACAAACCGACCTGCGCGCGAACGCCAGCGTGCTCCTTCCAGGAGCGACGGTGTTCCAAGCGAACCTGTGGCTGCCATAACCAGAGATTGCCAGCGGCCGTCAGAGGCGAAACGCCGACTTGCGCCAGAGAATCGGGTTCGCGCGGAGCCACGATCGGCTTGTCGAACGCGAACCCCACCGTGGTATTCTTCCAGGCGACATCGATGGACGCGACACGCAGACGCATGGTCTGGTTCAAGCCGGTGCCTCCACCGAAGAAGTCCATAAAGAGAGCGCCCTTTACCTTGGCCCCGCCTAAAACGGTCGGCCCGTCGTAGCGCATTCCGATGACGGACTGGCGGAATGTCGCGCCAGCTCCCGCGGCACGACCAGTGGCGGGCAAGAGCGTTGGATAGGCCCCACCGGCGGACGCCTGTCCGTTCAGGTAGGCATTGAAAAGCAGCATCCCCGTGAGCGAAACGGGGAGCTTATTGTCGGTGGTGACGCGCGTTTGATCCAGTTCGGCGACGCGGTGCTCGGTGACTTCCACGCGCTCGGCCAGGGGAGCAGTGTCGGCGGCGGTTCCGACGGGTCCTAAGCGCTCGCGCAATTCGCGGACCTCATTGGTCAGGGCGCGATTCTGTTCTTCGAGCTTCGCGATTCGCTCCAGCACTTCGCGCATGGCGTCGGCCGGGGGTGCCTGCTGGCTCCACGCCATCGCGCATGCGAGCAGCCCCAGAATGAACCCCTTAGACATCGCTAGACTCCTTCAGTAGCTCCAGCATCTTCTGACACACGGCGGCGGGCGAGAATGGTTTGGCAAAGAAGGCGGCAGCCCCCGCTTGCAACGCATCACCTTTTGCCGAGGCGGCCGTCGAGGCGCTCACGACAACCACCGGCACCCCTGGTTGCATCTGATGCACCCATTGCATCAATTCTAATCCCGACATGGCTGGTAAGTGTATATCGGTGATGATGACCGCCACAGGAAAGCGCCCAAGTTCTTCCATAGCGGCTTCCGCAGTTCGGGCGCGAAGAGACACGATGCCGCGCAATCCTTCGAGCGCCAGTTCCAAAGTCGCAGCGCAAGCGGGTTCGTCTTCGACGATGAGCACTCGCTGCGGCGTCATGGCACGAACCGGTATCCCACTCCGAACATCGTTAGCAAGTAGCGCGGGGCTTCCGGATCCGGCTCCAACTTCTGGCGCAGTCGCACAACGTGTGCGTCCACAGTGCGCGTATTTGGGAACGAGGCGTAGCCCCAAACAGAGTTCAGAATGACGTCGCGAGAGAGGGCCTTGCTGGGGTTTTGCAGAAAGAAGGCGAGCAGATTGAATTCCGCTTTGGTTAGCCGCAATTCCAAGCCGGCACGGCGCACGGAGCGTTGCTCCAGGTCGATTTCGACATCGCCAAACCCGAGCTTCACGGCGGTCTGCCCGGTTCTGCGGAGCAGCGCCCGGATGCGCGCCAGCAGTTCGCGCGTCCCGAACGGCTTCACCACGTAGTCGTCGGCACCGATTTCCAGCAGCAGGACTTTATCCAGTTCGTCGCCCATGGCACTGAGTACGATAACAGGAGTTAGGGCACCGGTGGCGCGCAGTCGCTTGCAGACCTCGACGCCGCTTAACCCAGGCATGCGGAGGTCGACCAGGATCAGATCGGGCTTGGCGGAGAGTGCCGTTTCGAGGCCGGCCGCGCCATTGGCGACCAGCAAAGGGCGATAGCTCTCATTCTCCAGCATCAACCCGATGGTGTCCCGCAGCCCGTCATCGTCGTCGATCACCAAAATTGTCTGCATCCGGTCCCTTTATTGTAGACAGCGGGGATCGCAGGAAGAGAACAAAACGCTGGGAGGGGATGACGAGCATGACAGCACTCGAATCGAGCTGAGCGCTATGGGCCTGCGCTGAGTCAGCGCGCGCAGGTAGTGCAGCAGGGCGACCGCGCGCCGCCTTCCGCAACATCTGCCTTCTTTAGCGCGGCGCGAATCGCGGAATCCCAGATTGGTTGATCCGTCGCGATCACAGGGATCTAACTCTGTTTGAAAGGTCTCGGCGCGGTCGACACTTCCTGCATTTTGACCGCGATTGACTTTCCCTAATTCGCGTATCGGTTTGGTTTTGGGACAAGGGGCGGAAAGTTCTCGAAGAGCTGCTCCTGCAATCCTGCAAACCTGTCCTGATGCCGGGTCCGGGGTGACCACGAATAGAACTTCAATAGCTCCATCTCACAGCCATAGGAAGGATCGAAGTAGGCAGGAACTTCCTGGCCTTCGTGAGACAGTGACTGGCCTCCCAAGCGCCTTAACACCATGGCTGCCTGATGGCGCTTGGTAACGGTGCTGATGCCGATCGCACCACCCAGGGACTGAGCGAGGCCGTAAATCGCGAATACCATCTGTAGAATCGCGGTAGACCCTCTGAAGCTGCTGTCGATCGCGAGCCCGCCTACTTCCAGGATGGGAACCTGTAGCTGTTGCGCCAGAGTTATTTCTGATCGCAAAGCACTCGTAAAGGTCTTGCCCCACCGGGGATCGTCGGCGACCGCCGCCTTGCTGACGCCCAACTGCATCTGACTTGTAGGGCGGTGCATTCGGGCTCGCACGCAACCTCGAATCTCGCCATGCGCCTGCAGAAGGATGTGCCAACTTTCGGAATCCGCCGGCATATGGTGCCGACCGTTTCTCAAGTCCCAGTCGCGGATGGCGCCATCGTGAAGGTAAATCCTTCCACGCAGCTCCTGCATGCGCGCGATGAGATTCTCGCGATCTCCGTGATCTTGGCTTACGGTGTCTGCGGTCGGAGCTAGTATCACCAACTGCTTTCTAGCAACACCGTCTTGTTGAATAGGGGAACATAAATTTCGCAAAAGCCTCTCCCGCCACGAACTTTCACAGAGCTGAGCGGGAGCCCGATGGAAAGATCTAAGTTGAATTGAAAGCAGGAGAGAGGCAAGCGGAGGGCCAGAAAATACAAATTATTTAGGACTTCTAAGCTGTAGACTTTACGTCGGTGGTGGGAGATTTAGTAATACTGCTACGGCGATCTTACTAGGTAAGATGTACTACTCGGTATTAGTTGCGCCATTATGAACACTGGTAAACAGCCGTGTCGGCTGCCTACCAGTGTCATTTCGAAACAGTCCTTACGCAGACGCTTTGAACCGACGGCGAGAGACTAAGCCCACTCCGAGAAGGCCAAGGCCCATCAGAGCCAATCCGCCCGGTTCCGGTACGGCGGTGAGGATGAGCTGCCCAGAGAACGTTGAGGTGATGGAGCCCGCCGACGCGAACATGGCGGCCACCTGCGCTGGGGATTGACCGGCGAACGGGGCGCTAAAGCTTCCAACGAAGGTGGAGAGACCCGATGAATCCGATACTGTTCCTGCGATCTCTAGTCTTGCGGTGGTGCTAGCTGCGTTTCCCGTTAGGATGAACGGAGAGCCTGCAATGACGGAGCAACCGTTAGACGGTGTCGCGGTCGCGCAGTTGGTGTTGGCCGAACCCGGTCCAACAGAGGTGAGAATGAACGTCAGCAGACCACCGCCCGGAGCCCCGGGATCGAAGATCATGAAAGGCACGCCACCCAGGGGAAGTGGACCCACCAAGTCGTTGATGGTGCCCTGATCGCCCGTAATAATATTCCCGAATGTCGACGTAATTGTTGTCGGGGAACCCGCCTGAACGCACTGCGGCGTGAAGTCGATGCTGGTTGCGTCCACCCTGACCGTGCCGGCGCAACTATCCACCGATAGAATGCCGATCGGTGCGCCTTGCGCGGAACCCGCCATCAAAACGGCTGCCGCCAATGGCAGCACACCTGAAACAAATCTACTCACTATTTTCATTTTTTACCCAGCCTCCGGAATGTAGTCTCATCTGAAGCAAGCCTCTTTTTGAGAGGCTTGTCCTCACCGTGTTGACCATGCTTCTCGAAGAATTGTTACTGCTTTTCTTAAGTATTTTTACTGGGAAATTGTTTCGTAGTACTAAGTACAATTTAATGCTGCAAGGCCTAGGAAAATTATTCGCAGTAGCGAAAAAATAGGTCATTTCTCCCCATAACTCTCGCACGGGCAGTTGTCGATAGCCCATGCATGAGGCTAGTCCCAGATCCTCGACTTGGTGGCGGGTTGATTTTAGTAGCACCACCGCAGGCACGCATAGCGAAGAAATTTCGCAGTGCGATTTCAGACCCGTCTCGTCATCGCCACCTGATGGCGCAAGTGCAACGCCTCCGCGGCAACGTGTACCTTGCAGATGGTGCTGTGCAGAAGGGGCAACTCTCCGGCGACGGAAGACATTCGCAAGCCGTCGATGAGATGTCCTGGCATCTCATCGGTCTCGACCCAGATGGCGTGGCGGTGAGTTGCCTACGTTATCGTCAGTATGAAAACACGGTCAAGTTCGGTAGGCTAGCCATGAGTTCTTCGCCAATCGCACAGTCGCGCGAGTGGGGATTTCAAACTCGCTTGGCGGTGGAACGCGATTTGGCGCGGGCCCGGCAACTGGGAGTTTCCTTCGTGGAACTCGGAGGTTGGGCAATCGCCCCGCAAGCCCGTTACACCTGCGAAGTGCTGCGCATGGTCCTCGCCACTTACGCGACCTGGCGGATCCTGGGAGGCGGAATAGGAATCGGAACAGTAACACATCGGCACCAATCGGCATCCATCGTAAAAAGGCTTGGCGGGCAGAGGCTAAGTCTTGACGGCAGTGCGATACCGAAGTACGCAGATCCTGAGTACGGATGTGAGATGGAACTCCTTCGGTTTTCCTCCGAAGATCTGAGTGGGAAGTTTGGCCCCCAGGTCGCTGCTTTCGAGGACTATTTGGAACACGCCCCCGTCATTCTGGGGAACACGTTGGAACAGGAAGAAAGGCAATTGGCCAGCAGTGCAGATCGATATCGCGAAACCGATGTCGCCGCGCTGCCCGTAAATCATGGGTTCGGACAATATCTCTGGAACGGAGCAGCAGCTTCAAGCGCTAGCGTTTGACCTCGCATTGCGGGAGTGGCGCACGCTGCTCGAACCCGAAGCTGTGGTCACCGAGATCACCACGCTTCAATCCTACGCCGCCGCAACGTTCTCTACCTCCAACCGGATCCCTGCCGTCCTGAAGCCTCGTACCGTCGCGCATGTGCAGGAGTGCCTGCGGATCGCGACCCGCCACAAGGTGCCGGTCTACCCCATCAGTTCCGGGAAGAATTGGGGCTATGGCTCGAGCGTTCCGACCGCCGACAATTCGGTGGTGATGGACTTAGGGGCTATGCGCTCTATCCTGGACTTCAACGAGAACCTGGGTTACGTCACAATCGAGCCTGGCGTCACACAGTCACAGTTGTATTCCTACCTGAAGGAACGGAATTCGAAGCTCTGGATGGATGCCACTGGGTCGAGTCCTCTGAGCAGCATCATCGGGAACACCCTGGAGCGCGGCTTCGGACACACGCCATACGGCGATCATTTTGGTCACGCCTGCAATTTTGAAGTCGTGTTGCCTAACGGCGAGTTGCTGGAGACAGGCTTTCCCCGCAATACGGGAATTGCGGCAGCGCCGGTGTTCAAAACCGGTCTCGGCCCCGACCTCGGTGGCTTGTTCGCACAGTCTAACCTGGGTGTCGTCACGAAGATGACGGTGTGGCTGATGCCAGCCCCTGAATACTTCGAAGCCTTCTTCTTTAGTTGCGATTCAGAATCCGGGCTCGCGGCCGTTGTAGATGCTCTGCGCCCGCTGCGCCTCAACGGAACCCTCCGTAGCGCGATCCACATCGCGAACGACTACAAGGTGCTGCAGGGCATTCAGCAGTACCCGTGGGAGGAAACTGGCGGGACAGTCCCGCTACAACCCAAGACGCTGCGTGGGATTCGCCGGAAGCTGCACTTTGGAGCCTGGAACGGATCAGGCGGACTGTACGGAACGCCAGCGCAGGTGGCCGAAGCACGGCGGCTGGTACGCTTGGCGCTCAAAGGAAAGATCCGGCGCATCCACTTCCTGAATGACAAGCGGCTGGACCTCGCGGGACGCTACTCGCGCCTGTTCCACTTGATCACAGGGATCAATTTCGGACGCACGCTAGCCTTGGTGCGTCCGGTGTACGGACTCCTTCAAGGTATTCCCACCGATTCGTCATTGGCTTCTGTCTACTGGCGCAAACGCACGGCTCCCAAGGTGCCAATGAACCTTGACGCCGACGGATGCGGACTACTTTGGTTGTCGCCCGTGGCACCTACCGAAGGCAAGCATGCGGAGAAGATCGCCGCGCTCGCAGGTCCGATTCTGTTGCGCCATTCTTTTGAGCCTGCTCTTTCGATCACGCTCCTTACGGACCGATCCCTGATCTGCGTGATTGCGATCACCTACGATCGCGACGTTCCCGGCGAAGATGACCGCGCCCGGGCCTGTTATGAAGAAGTTTTATTAGCGATGGCGCAAAACGGCTACCTCCCGTATCGCTTGGGCATCCAATCCATGAATCTGGCCGGTGCCAATAAAAGTGCGGCCTCTCTGGTTCGAACCTTGAAAGCTCACTTGGACCCCTCGGGCATCCTCGCTCCCGGCCGCTACCAGCCCCCAAAGGCCTAACTGGAACTTTGGAAACACCCTCGGACCTAGTAGACTCCTCTTAAGATGATGAGGACCCTATTGTGGAAGAATTTACTCTTCGACAAGCTGCGTTTCTTCATAGCCGTGGCCGGCATCAGCTTCTCCGCATTTCTGATCACAGTTCAGGCGGATCTCCTGTTCAGTTTTACGCGTTCGGCATCTCGAATCATTGACGCCGCGGACGCCTCCATCTGGATCATGCCGAAAGGAGTCCCCTGTTTCGACTACGCCGCGCCCATGCCCAGGGGGGTGAAGGAGCTGGCATTCGGGGTTCCGGGAGTGCATTCCGTCGGCTTGGTCGCGGCGGGCTTTGCTAGCCTGCAGAAGCCTGACGGCCAGAGACAAGCGGTCCTAATCGTCGGCGTGGAGCGCGAGTTTGCCGGCCGGATCCCTTCACCATCCAAGCTCGAAACCGGTCAGGGCTACTTTAGAAATGCGACAGTGGACATCAGTGACGTCGATCTATTCGGCGAGTCAAAACTTCCCTACGATGTCGAGGTGGCATCCAAGGGCGCTCGCATCACTGCGGTGACCACAGGATTCTCATCGTTCCTGGGAACGCCCTTCGTTTTTGCCGAGTATCGCGACGCTCTCGATCTACTCGCTGTCCCTGCGGAGAAAACCATGTTTATTGTGGTGAAGCTGACCCCAGGAACAGCAATCGAAGATGCTCGCAGTAATCTGCATGCTCGGCTGCCGGAGTACGACATTTGGAGCACGGAGGAGTTTTCCCAACGCGCGCGGAGCTTCTGGCTGCTGCAAACCGGCGCTGGAGGCGCGCTCCTCCTCGCGGCCACTCTTGGCTTCATGGTCGGGCTCGCCATTGTCACCCAAACCATGTACGCCTCAACCATGGAACACATCGAGGAGTTCGCTACCTTGAAGGCTCTCGGGGCGACCCGGGGCTATGTCTTCCGCTTGGTTGCCGGGCAATCCTTTTTATGCGGCTTAGTCGGCACGACAATTGGATTTCTTGCGGTGCCGCCAACTGTAACCGCAGCTCGCAGTGTGATCACTTGGATCGAAGCCCCCGTAATGACGTACGGAATCGTCGGTGCAATTTTAATCTTGCTCTGCTTGCTGGCGGCCATCCTCGCCGTTCAGCCAGCCATGCGCATCGAGCCCGGGAGGGTGTTCCGTGCCTGAACCCGTAATCTCTGTATCACACGTCTCGGTGACCTATGGCGCGGGTGCTGCAGCGTCCAAGGCACTCGACGACATATCTACGACCTTCGATGGCGGAGAAGTTACCTTGCTCATGGGAGCTTCAGGAAGCGGCAAGTCTACGCTGCTTTCGATTCTCGGCTGTCTCCGCCGCCCGGACCGCGGCAGCATCTCGCTTATGGGCCGGGATCTCTCACACTATCGTGAAAAAGACCTTGTCGGAATTCGCAGCCGCGAAATTGGTTTTGTGTTCCAATTCTTCCGTTTGATCCGTTCCTTGAACGCTTTGGAGAATGTCAGCTTGGGTCTGGACCTCGCAGGGGGCAAAACGAAGTCTCGGCTGTCTCCCCGTGAGGCGCTGGACGCAGTGGGCCTAACCGCCAAGCGAAACCTTCGGCCAGACCAGTTAAGCGGTGGAGAAAGGCAGAGGGTAGCCGTGGCGCGAGCTTTGGTCAAAGCACCCAGAGTCTTGCTCGCCGACGAGCCGACAGCAGCGCTCGACAGTTCGACGGGCCTGCAGATCGCGGAGTTGATTCGTGCGCTGGTGCGGGAGCATAAGATCGCCACAGTGATTGCCACCCACGATCCTAGACTGATTCCGTTCGGGGATCGTATCATAGAGATGCGAGACGGCAGGCTCGTTGCAGAGCAAAGGAGTACTGCATGAGAGTTGGCTCCCTTCTCGCCCTTGGAGTGATCCTGGGGGGAGGCACAGTTGGGCTGGGCGTGCTGGTAGGCCTCCGCCATCCCACTGCATTACCAGATCCCGTGGCGAGGGCCGCTGGCCCAGCGGTGGCAACGCCCGAAACTCCTCCCGTCGTTGCATCTTCGACGCTCGCCATCGCTGCCGCGCAAGGGCGCGTGGAAGGCCGCTCGGATGCAGTCGAAGTCGAGGCATCGGCGGATGGAACGATTCAGACGCTGCTCGTGCGGGAAGGTCAATGGGTCGCCAAAGATCAGGTGATCGCAACGCTGTCCTGCGATAACCTCGACTCCGAAGTTCGCTCACTCGAAGCAGCGATTGAAGCCACCAAGCAGGCACGCGCCCGTATCCTTCGCGGTAGCCGTGATGAGGAAAAACAACTCGCGGAAGAGAACGTGCGCAACGCCAAGATCATCCTGGATCAGGCAGAACGCCAAAATGATCGCATGCAGATGCTGCTGTCCAAGGAGGACATTCCCAGGCAGACCGCGGAAGCTGCTCAACGCGATTTCGATACGGCCGAGTCTGCCTGGAAGACCGCGGTCCAAAGACAAAAACTGGCGAACTCCGGAGCGCTTCCCGAAGAGATTGCCAAAGCAGACGCCGAGGTGTTCGCCGCCGAACAGAAGCTCGGCGCCGCCATCGCGCAACGCGCGAAATGCACCGTACGTTCGCCCATTAACGGCACTGTGACCCATGTGAATCTCCACGTCGGAGAAGCCTTCAGCACCGTTGTGCCCAGACCGATCGTGACCATTGCCGACCTGTCGGAGCGCCGCATCCGGGCCGAAGTGGATGAGCGTGATCTCGCCAAGATACATGTGAATCAACGGGTGCGTATTAGAGCGGAGGGTTTACCTGGACCCGTGGGAGGCACGGTCACCTGGTCCTCCGTTGTGATGGGCCGGAAGACTGCGCGCAGCACGGATCCCGCTGAGCGATCAGATCGCGACATTCTGGAAACCTTGATCGTGCCGGACCGTGGCGTGGGTTCCTTACCCCTTGGGCTTCGGGTGGTCGTTGAATTTTTGGGCGATTGAGCAGGGCGACTTCGGGCGGGCGCCAGGAAATCCGAAACAACCAGTACTTTATTGGGTCTCCTTCCTAGAGGTGGAGGATGATCAACTTGCTTGTGGTGGACGACAATCCAGCGGAGACTTACCTGATGGTGTACGCCTTCGAGAAGTTTGGAAGTGCGGTGACTTTCCACCATGCCAAGGACGGTAAGGAAGCGCTTGAGGCCCTAAGCCAGAAAACATTTGATCTCATGATTCTGGATCTGAACCTGCCCGGACTCTCTGGTTATGACGTCCTGGAGCAGTGCCCATCATCTATTCTTCCTGTAGTCGTTTTCAGTTTGTCGTCAAACGAAGAGGATGCGCGGCGAGCTCTTGCTCTGGGCGCAAGGGAATTCGTCCACAAGCCAGCGGTGCTGGACACCTATCGCGAGACGGTGGTCAAAATGGTCGAGCGTTGGGTTCCAGAGGCGGCTGCCGCCAGTCGGTAGATCTGGACACGATCGATCGTCGTCGATCACCAAAATTGTCTGCATCCGGTCCCTTTATTGTAGACAGCGGGGATCGTAGGAAGAGAACAAACGGGTGGGAGGGGATGGTGGGCCTGCCAGCACTCGAATCGAGCTGGGCGCTATGGGTCTGCGCTGAGTCAGCGCGCCCGCAGGTAGTGCATGGCCACCGCGCCGCTGCGGAGCGACTTCGCCGAGACCAGCTCGAGCCGTCGCGTGCTGGGCAGTCCGCTCTGGTACAGGGTCGGGCCGTGGCCGGCGATCCTGGGGTGGACGAGGAACTTGTACTCGTCGATCAGATCCAGCCGGTCCAGCTCGGTCGCGAGCTTGCCGCTACCGAGGAGTACCCCGGCCGGGGTCGCGTCCTTGAGATCCTGCACGCCCCTGCGCAAGTCGCCTGCGATGAGGTGGCTGTTTTGCCACGGGAAATCCTTTCGCGTCGACGACACCACGTACTTCGGCTTGGCCTCCAGTTTGACCGCCCACTCGCGCATCGCCGGTGGGACCTCCTCGCCGCCGCGGGCGACGGTCGGCCAGTAACTCTCCATCATCTCGTAGGTGACCCGGCCCCACATCATCGCCCCAGCCTCGTCCATGAGCCGGGTGAAGAAGGCGTGTGTTTCGTCGTCGGCGATTCCCTCCTGGTGGTCGACGCAGCCGTCCAGAGTAACGTTGATGCTGAAGGTCAAAAGTCCCATTTGCCTGAAGTCTAGCTCACAGAATTGCTCGCGGAGAGGTTAGAGCCACCAGCCCAGAGTGATTTCCGCCCTTCGGCGATGGACCAAGGAACCCTTCTCCCCCTCACATTGGAGGCAGCACTGCTTTGGCCCATCCTGGCGTCGTGCATCCGGCTCTCGGGATGAAAAGGGTAAGTGTTTGGAAAGTGGTGGTGGGCCTGACAGAACTCGAATCTGTGACCTCTACCGTGTCAAGGTAGCGCTCTAACCAACTGAGCTACAGGCCCGCAAAAAGCGTGGGAATTTCAAGTGTAACACGCGTGCCGCGAAATTCGCACTATGCGCAGGTAATCTCATCGCCGACGCGGATCGTCTTACCCGCTTGGCTGGCGGCGATGCGCGTATTTACGGACAATCGATAGAAGTGGGTGAACAGGGCGGTTTTGGCGAAGGCCGGCAGCTCCGTGCGCCGCAGTTCAGCGAATCGCTTCTGGAACCCGTCGGTTGGCGCACCGGTGAGCGCGTCGCGCGAGGGCACGGCGCAGCGCTGGCAGGGATTGATGGCGTCTATTTCGACCGCGCCGGCCCGGAATAGGGTTCCGTACAAGCGGTCTTCCCAGAAGGGCTCGACGCCATCGAAGTCGACGTTGGCGCGGAATCGTCGTCGCGCCTCGTCCAGCGATAGGCCAAACCATTCCCCCACGCGCGTGAGAGACGCGGTAGAGAGAAAGGTCGGGCCGGGAGAATCCGTGTCGTCCGGAAATCCAACGTCGAGGTTTTCTCGCCATTCGATCGGTTCGCCGAACCGGTCCGAAAACGACCGCGCGATTCCCTTGCCATCGCGGACAAGGGAGAATACACGCCCATCCAGAGCTACTTCCAGCCGCAGCAGATCGTAGACGGCGCGGATCGAGTGAATCTCGGCTCGGTTCTTTGCGTTGACGAACTTTCCGCGCGCGTCCACCAAGGCCCAGCGCCGATCCAATTCAAACGCGCCGCTGGCCAACACCCGCGCCTGGTCCACGCGCACCGCGTCCAGCGCCTTGATGGGGTAGATGCGGATATCTTTGACCACGAGCGCCTCTAGAAGATCAGCTTCAGGCTCCCCTGAATCTGCCGCGAGGTCGTGGTGGTGGCCGTGATCAGGCCTGCCGACGCATTGAACGACGTCCCGCTGAACACGGTGGTGTTCGGCACGCTGAAGTTCGTGCGGTTGAGCAAGTTGAAGAACTCCGCTCGGAACTGGAGATTGAAACGCTCGGAGATGCGGGTGTTTTTGTTCACCGAGAAGTCCACGTTCGAAAGGCCCGGTCCGCGCAGAACGCCGCGGCCCACATTGCCAAAGGTGCCTACGGTGGGAAGCGAGAACGCGTTCGGATCAAACCAGCGCGTGGGCTGGCCCAGGATGATGTCGCCAGTGAAATTCGGATTGTAGTTTGGGCGATCGGGATTGCGGGTATCGCCATTCGAGGAACGATTTGCTCCCACTAGGGGCGTGAACGGGAAGCCGCTGAGCAGCGTCGTGATGCTGTTGAGCTGCCAGCCGCCGACGATCTTGCTCATGGCGCCGTAGTTCGCCGACATGAATTGTTGACCGGGGCCGAAAGGCAGATCGTAATGGAAGGAGATCGTGGACTGCTTGCGAACGTCGAACGCCGCTGGCCCCCAATCGCGCCTCAGGTTGCTGCGGTCCATCAACATCTGTGCCTGATTGTTAGCCTGCGCGCCAGTGAGCGCGGAGTTCATATCCAAGTTCTTGGACCAGGTAAAGTTTCCACGAGCCTGGAAGCCGCGCGCCAAGCGGCGCGTCAACTCCACCTGCAAACCGTTGTAGCTGCTGTTGCCCTGCGTGGTCCAGAAAAAGCCACCGGCGAGATACGGATTCGGGCGTGTCCCCACGGGGATGTACTGTTGCCCCTGATTCACCGCTCCACGCGCTGTGCCGGTGCCACCGGTAACGCAAGTGGCCGTGGCGCAGATCTGCGCGGGAACGGTATTCGGATCCAGACTCAACAGGCCGTGGTAGCCGTGCGAGCCGATGTAGGCGACGCGGAGGGTCATGTTCGAAGTGAGTTGCTGCTCAATCGAGAAATTCCAGTTTTGCAATGCGGGTGTCTTCGCGTCTGCCTGCACGCCTTGCGGCGCGAAGGTCGTACACGGTTGCGGAACAGTGGGGCTGCACGCGGGGCGGGGCTGGACGCCTGCGGTGATCGGCAGGGCACTAAACAGCGAGCCGGTGAACGTCACTGAGCCGTTGTAAGGCGGGATCGAATTCAGGAGGAACGCCAAGTTGTCGATCAGCGTGTAATAGGTTCCGAAGCCGGCGCGGATCGCAGTCTTGCCGTTGCCGAAGACATCCCACGCCAAGCTCACGCGCGGAGAGAACAGGCGCGTCGCGTTGTTCTTAGTGAACGCGGAGCTGCCGGTGCGAGGTTCGGTAATCAACACGCCGTTCGAATCCGTGATCCAGTTGCCAGCGCGACCAGCTACTTCGTTCCAGCCGGTGGTGAACTCATGACGAAGGCCGAGTTCCACCGTCAGATTGCGGCGTAGGCGAATCGTGTCGTCGACGAACCACGCGCCGAATAAGCTACGGAAGCCAACGCCGGAAGGATTAGGGACTGCTTGGAGGTTTGTCGTTGTGCCTTGCAGGAAGGTGGTGAGGGTCGCGAAGGTCGCTTGGCCCAAGCGGCGGGACGCGCTGTTTTCGTTATCCTGCATGCGCTGGAACCATACACCGGTGCTGATTTGGTGCCGGCCCGTGGAAATCGAAACCGTATCCGCGACAGTAAACAGGTTGCGGCGATTCATGACATTCGCGGCATTATTGGAACCACCCGCGGTGATTGCAGCCAGGCCAGTAGTGGTGTTCCCGCCACCGATGATGAAGCCTCCCAGCTTCTGTCCGGGGACAAATGCGAGACTCGCGGGGAACTCTTTAAACTCGACCGCGTCGAAGCCGAAGGCAGCGCGCGAGAAGCCCGCGCGGAAGGTATTGACAACGCGGGGCGAGAACACGTGGGTCTCTTGCGCGCTCAGCACCTGGGATCGCAACTTCAAGTTGGAACCGAACAGCGGATCGGCGGCGGGGATAATCCCATCGCCATCGTCGATCGTGTAGCTGCCGTTAAACGTATCGTTGCTGCCGATATTGTAGTCACCGCGCGCGGTGCCGAAATCTTCGCGGATCTTGCGGCGCGGATTATTGAAGGAAAGCGCGGTCCCGGTCTCCACACCATTGGCCAGCAGTTGCGGACCATTCACTTCAGGCCAGAGCTGCTGCACGAAGGGCAACATGCGGGCATCGAGATTCGCCACAGTGGAGTACACTCCAGCGGCGTTCGGCATGCGGCCTTGACGGGCTTCATTGTTCGGGACCACGGTGACGTTGGTTACCGAGAGACGCTCGCGGAAGCCTTCGTAGTTGCCGAACAGGAAAATCTTGTCCTTCTTGATCGGGCCGCCCAAGGCCACGCCGAACTGATTCCTGCGGAACGCCGGGGTGGATGCACGATCGAAGAAGTTGCGCGCGTCCAGTTTGTTGTTGCGAATGAATTCAAATACCGAACCATGCACCGCGTTGGTGCCGGACTGCGTGACCACGTTGACCTGTGCGCCAGCGCGCTTGCCGTATTCCGCGGAGTAATTATCGGTCAGCAGATTAAATTCACGCACCGCTTCCACGCCCAGGAGTTGCCCGCTCACGCCGCCTGGAGTGTTCGACAACTGGCTGGAGCCGGTGTATTCAATACCGTTGAGCAGAAAAATGTTTTCTAAGGGACGGCGTCCGGCGACCGAGAAATTACTGCCGTTGCTGGTGCTGGTTCCAGAGCTGCGCAGAGGGTAATTGATCGCGCTGGGATTCAGAGTAATCAGATTGTCGAAACTGCGCCCGTTCAGCGGGAGGTCCTTGATCTGACGCTCATTCACTAAGCCAAATACCTGCGAGGTGGTTGTGTTCACCAGAGGCAATTCTTCGGTTACGGTGATGGAATCGCTGACGGGACCCACCTCGAGCGTGACATTCACCACGGCATTTTGCCCGACAACAAGATCCACACCCGTGCGCACCATCGTTTTGAAGGTGGCTTTCTCGAAGTGGACTTCCTGCCGACCGAGAGCGAGGCCGGTAATAAAGTAATCGCCATCGCCGTTCGAACTCGCGGTTCGGGTGGCTCCCGTTTCGACGCTCTTGACTGTGACAGCAGCGGCGCTCACGCCCGCACCGGACGGATCTGTGACCCGGCCGCTGATCGACGCGGCCACCTGCCCATAGCCGAGCTGCGCTGTAACCAGCAAACCGATCAAACCAAGCTTACGCAAAGTCACTACCGAGCAATCGAACATTGGAACCTTCATGGCCAAACTCTCCCAGGGCGAAGTTTCGAGGATTCTGAGTGAAAATAATGTGGAAATCTTTCGCAAGCGGACCCACCGGCGGTATCCCCTTCAGAGGGGACACGAGCGCCAAATACTTAAGGATAGTATAGATGTCCGCGACATCGGGCACGGTTACATCCAGCCCTTGGGTGAGAAAGCGAACTCGCGCTCCGCGGCCAGCGAGTTCAAACGCCAGGAACGCCGAGCATTCGATGGCCGCCTCCAGCCACGCCTCGGCACCGCTCGGGATGTCGAGATCCAGGCAGACCACTACGGTGCGGTCCTGCTCTCGTGCGAACTCACGGACCTGCAGCGCTCCCGTGTGGGCAGTGGCCTTCCAATCGACGTGCCGCGCGCTCTCCGACGCTTCATAGGGACGGATGCGATAGAAGTCGCTCCCCTGCCCCCGTTCCAGCGTCGCGATCTCGGCGCTGACCGACTGCAGCAACTGCTCAAACTCCGGGCGAGGATCGAGACATGGGTACACGATGACCTCGTGCCGGATCGCGACATCTTCGCTACGTTCGACGAAGCCGAAGGGAAAGCGCGTGAAGAACTGGAAGTCGCGCTGTTTATGCGCGCCGCGGTGGGGGAAGTACAACTCCATCGGCTCTTCCGCGGTCGCGCCTCCGGGGATCAGCGGGAAATAAATCGCGGGCACCAGCGGACCATCGGGTTGGCGGCTAAACGCGAGATGAATGCTGAAGGAGGCCAGTCGCTTGACGTTCCGAATGCGGACCGCCGCCATCACTTTGCGCCGTGCCGAAGTATGCTGCGGGAGCAGCAGATCCAATTCCAGGCCAGCCAATCCAAGCCGTCCGACAAAGCCGGAGATGAGAAATGTCGCGACCATCGCGGCCAGAATCAGGAACAATAAATTGTTCGCGGAGATGAACGCGGCCCCCGCCACAAGTACGATCGTGAGCAAGAACGCGCCGCCGGCGGCAGTGATTCTTTGTCGTCGCCACAGTTCGCGAAGCTTCATGAGGGTTTCCCCGCAGGCCCCGCCGCGACGCGACCGACGGCATTCACCAGCTTGCGATACGGAATCTTGTCGATGGATTCAAAACCGATCCACTCACCATCCCGCCAACTGGCTCCGTGCCACCGCGTCAGGATGGCCATGTGTTCCAGGTTCGGCGTCGCAGCCGGAGCCACGCCGGCAATCAATTCGCGAACTCGGCGATCCATGCTCTGTCCGCCGTCGACGGTGTCGGCCAAGACCAATCTCCTTGGCTCCAGCCATTGGCCGCCAAGGAAGAACAACAAGTCGACGGCAGCGCCCGCAGCGGCTCGGACCACGGCAACACCCGCAAGTTGCTCTAACGGTCGTGCGAGATCTCCGGCTGCGGATGCGACCTCATGAATGCGGTCCACACGCTGGTGCAGGCGCTCGGCTTCTTCGAACTGCATGTCCGCGCTGGCTTGATCGCGCGCGGTCTCGGCAGGGTCAGCCAGCGACGCTCCGGCGGTCTTAAGAAACTGCTCCACGCGCTGAGCCTCGTGCGCGTACTCGTCTCGGGAAACGGCGGCTTGGCAGGGACGCAGGCACTTGTTCATCTCCCCGTAGATGCAGCCTGGATGTTCTGGCGTGGGCGAGAGCGCTTCCTCACAGCGGCGGATTTGAAACAAGTCCAGCACGCCAGCTTCATAGCGTTCCGCCGCCGCCCGGCTCGCGAAGGGACCGGCGAACAGGCCACGCCCCAAGCGGGTGGTCACCATGCTGCGCGGGAACGGATTCTCGGTCAGCAAGCGCACAAAGGCCGGAGCCTTCAGTCTTGTGATCTTTTGCCAATCGTCGGGGAAATATATCTGTGCGAGTTCCAGGTGAACCAGCATCGCCTCCAACTGCGAGCCGACGGCCCAGTATTCCACCCGCTCCACTACGCCACCGAGCTTGAGCACGCGCGACAGACCTTCGGCTCGCGCCACCAGCCGCTTCAATCGCCGCCGCAGCAACGTTGTTTTGGCGAGATAAGGCGCACCCTCGGAGGCCCAAAGAAGGAAGACGGCGGGCCGGTCCGGGATGATTTCCAGGTCCTCACCCAACTCTGCAAGCTGTAGTCTGACGGGTTCCCGCACCAATAACGATTGTAGTCGCGTTACCCTGTAAATCTATGGCTCAATCCACCTACGATGATGCGAATTTGATCCTCCGCCTCTATGAACTGCGCCGCGAAGACAAGATGCGTGCGGCCCGCAGCTGGTTTGTCGCGAACTTCCGTTGCAAGACGATGGCGGAGATGAGCGCGCTGTGCCCTCCCGGCACCGAAGCCAATGCGTATTTTCGCCAGGTGGTCAGCTACTGGGACATGGCCGGTTCGTTCGTGAATTCCGGCGTATTGAATGGGGATCTTTTCTTCACCAGCACGCGCGAGATTTTGTTGGCCTGGGAACGAGTGAAGCCGATCATCACGGAGTTGCGCGCCGCGTTTAAGGACCCCAGCTACTTGGGCAATCTGGAAAAGGCCGGCAGCGCCGCCGCCGAGTACATCACGCGCACCGCGGGTGAAGAAGCGTACAAGGCCTTCGTCGCGCGGATCTCGTAATGCGCCAGCCGCCCGAGTATTTTGGTGAGCAGGAACTGGACCTCATCTACGTAGCGAAGAAGCTGGATGAGGCCCTGCGCCTGGAGGTACTGCTCGATCAAACCGAGCTCGACTATCTGGTGGAGCCGGACAAATACAAGGGCGGCGTCATTTTCCAATCGGAGCGGATTGGGGCGTTCTTCTACGTGGCACCCGAGCACACGGTAGCGGCTCGCGCGACGCTTGCGGGGGGCGGTTACAAACCGTACGATGTTGAGAATCCCTAATGCTTGCAGGACGCAGCAGAGGCTACTGCGTTTCCGTCGACGCGTTGGGATCGCGGATCGCTACGTTCGCGGTGTTGCTGGTGTAGATAAACTGCGAGATCGTCAAGCCGGCGTATTTATTGGTGCCAACAGCCGTTCCGGGCGATAGCTGCAGCAGGACGCGGTAGAGGCCGCGGCCGCCTTGCTCCAAGGCCGCGGAGAGAACGTCAGCCGTGGAACCACCCGCCAACGAAGACACGAACTCGCGCGGGGTGTTGAGCGGAGGACCCGAATAGCGTTCGCCGGTCACGGCCAAAACCTGCGCTTGATCCGGGGTCACTGGACCCAGGCCGGTAGCGAACACGTAGATCATTTCCCCAGGGATGGCCGGGTTCTGCAGGGTGACACGCGAATCCTTCACATTGGAACAGCACAACGCGGGACTCGATGCGCTCATGATCAGGAACACCGTTTCATTGTCGCCTTGCGCGGAGGTTGCCGAATACGTCGTACCTTCGCCCGCGGGACCCGGAATCTTTGCCCGCAACTGCATACGGTGTGCGTAACCCGTGGGTACAGCGATCACGGATTCTTCGGTGTTGGTATTGATCTGGGCAATTAGGGCGTCGCGCACGGAGTCCAGAGTATCGTCGGCCTTCACCGTGTAGTTGTAAACCCGGTCGGAAATCGTGATGGTTGCCGTGTCGCCTTGTTCGATACCACCGTCCACCGTGATCATTCCCGTGGCGAAGCTGGATGCGTGGTAAGCGACCGCAATGCGCGGCTCCTCGGCTCCGTCTTCGGCGAAGATGCCGGGATTCTGATTGTCGATGGGCACCGCGATGGCGGTGGTCGCGATCACGCTTCCATCAGGACGCTTGATGCGCAAGTAGAAACTGATGTTGTTGGAACCACCGATCTCAAACGGGACCTGCGCATTCACCTGCGTGGGAGAAACGAAAAGCAGAGGGGAACGAATGCCATCGAAGTAGGCTTGCACATCACCCAGTTCGAGAGGTAAGTTCTTCCCGCTGGCGTCGCCGATGGCAACCGCCGCGGCCAGATTGGTTCCCAACATGGTCACCAGGGTTCCGGGCGCAATCACGGTAGCATTTTGCCCACCTTGCAGGAACGAACCACTCGCCCCGGCCACGATTTCCGCGTCCTCGCTGGTTTCAATGGCAATAGCAATATCGTTACCCGCCGTGCCGCCGAGCTTGGCTTGCAACTTCACCAGGCCCAATGTCGGCTCATATTTAGCGAACACCTGGAAGTCTCCAGCGGCAGTCACCAAATTGGCAATGCCGATCATGATGGTATCGAGAGTGTCGTCCTTCACAACCGTATAGGTGTACTTGCGGGTATCCGCAATGGTCAGCGTGACTGTGTCACCTTCGGTGATCTTGCCGGTGTCGACCAAGCCTGTGGTCGAATTGATGCTTTGGGCCAGATTCACCGCAACTGAACCGAGGGCGAATACTTCACGGCTGGCGGCGTTGCGAACACCATTGATGGGAATTAGCGCTTCCCCGGGCGTAAATACCAGGATGCGGCGGTTACTGGGGTCGGTGACGTAGAGGTTTGTGCCATCCCATGCGAGCGAGGTGGGCGTGGCCGTGATGTCGGCGGCCGACTGGCGCAGCAGTGGATGAAAGAGATCCGTTGCGCTGGAAACCACGCTCTGGAATTCATCGGGCTGGCCCAGGATGATATCCGCAGGTGCACCATTCGTCGTTGGAATGGTCTTGTAAATCAAGATGCGATCATTGCCGCCATCCGCTACAAACAAGCGCGTGCCATCGCTCAATGCATAGCGCGGGAAGTTCATCGTATTACCGCAGCGGAACGGATAGATTAGATTGCCGTCGGCGTCTTTGTCGTCCACACCGTCGCGATCGTTATCGACCGGTTTGCAGAGAGCGACGACGTTGTTCGACAGGTGTGTGGTGAAGTCCTTTTGCCCGATCACCACGTCCGCGGACTGATGATTGCGCGTCGGGATCGTATTCCAAATCAGCACGCGATTCAAACCGAGGTCGGTGACGAAGAGGCGGGTGCCATCGCTGGTAACCGACGTGGGCGTCAGGAGCGAGTCTGCGGCGAGGGTGATATTCGCCTTGATCGGATCCAGTTCGACATTGTCGTTGAAACCGTTCTGTCCGAGCACGATGTCGGGGACCTGCTCATTGGCGGTGGGGAACGTATTCCAGATCAACACGCGGTGGTTCTGCGCGTCGGCTACAAACAGGCGACCGTTCTGAATCCACACGCCCTGCGGCGCTCGCAAACTCTTGGCGTCCGTTACGATGGGTGCCTTCACCGCATCAAACTTGGGTTGGCCCAACACGATATTCGCCGGCTGGCCATTGGAGGTCGGAAGCGAGGTCCAGATGAGAACTCGATTGTTCAACGTATCGGCAACGACCAAGCGTTGACCGTCGGTGGCGATTCCGCTGGGCAACCGCAGCTTGTCCGCGGCCAGACCCTGGGCACTGTCCGTGAAATTTGTCTGACCCAACACCACGCTCGCCTCACCCACACACACAGGGCAGCGGGACAGGTAGGGCTGGATCTGATCGGTGGCCTTCGGGAAGGTAGCGGTGTCCATCACCAGCACGCGGTTGTTCACCGGCGTGAGGTTCAGGCGGTTGGCATCGGCGATATATAGCTTGCCGTTTGCGAACGCAACAGCTCCCACGCCGCCGAGCAAAGTCTTGCTGGCGCCGAAGTCCTGGGTAGTGAATGTATTCTGCCCTATAACGAGACGGGCCCCTTGGCCGGTTACGAACTCGGCGGCAAGGCTCACATAGGCACAGAGTGAAAAAAGAGCACAGGTTTTGAGCATTGAGAACGAACGGATCGCGGGTGTTTTTCAGTATAACAGCCTTGGCTTGGTGGCCGCTGCTGCAATGGCTAATGCACGTGGCTCGCCATTTCCCTGGACGCGCCACCCGCGCAATCATCGGCCGCTGCGCAGCGGGTGTGTTCAAACTGGATGGTGGCGTGATGGATGTGGAAACGGTCCGACAGAACACGGTTCAGGCTTGCGAGCAGCAGTTCACTTTCCGAAGTCGGCATGTCCTCAATCACTACGTGGCAACTCAGCGCGCTGGCTTCTGAACCGAGGCTCCAGATATGGAGGTCGTGAACGTCGAACACCCTGGGTATCGCACGCATCTCATGGGTAACTTCCGCCAGATTGAGTCCCTTGGGCAAACCTTCCAGAAGAATATTGAGCGAGTCTTTGAAGATGTCCCATGCCGTCCAAATAATGAAGATGGACATGAGGATCGAGAGGATCGGATCGACCGAAACCCAACCCGTATAGTGAATGACGATCGCACCTAGAATGATGCCGACACAACTTGCAGCATCGCCGAGCTGATGCAGGAACGTGGCCCGCAAATTCAAATCATTGCCGTGCCCGCCGATGCCCCACGCAATCGCCAGGTTGATCACCAGGCCAACGCCAGCGACAATCATCATCACGCTGTCGTTAATGGGTTCAGGCGCCCGTAGGCGCTGAATGCTCTCCCAAATCAGGAAAACCGAGAACCCCACCAGCATCAAAGCATTTACGAACGCGGCGAGCACGCCTGTGCGCTGGTAGCCGAAGGTCTTGATCTGATCGCCTGGGCGCGATTCCAATTTGTAGGCTGTCGCCGCGAGCACTAGGCCGAACGCATCGGTGAAGTTGTGCCCTGCGTCCGAGAGCAATGCCAAGCTACCGGACCACCATCCGGCAACCGCTTCGGTGGCCACGAACACGAGTGTCACCACCAGCGAAGCGATGAGGATTTTCCCCGTTGCTGCACCGTGGTGGTGGTGGCTATGCGAATGTCCTTGATGGGAGTGTGCCATCTACCTCCATCGTAGCTCTAAAGGCAGGCGAAAGCGCCGGTAGTGCGCTAGCATGAGTGCCGACGCAGCACGCTAAAGAGGGGTTGCGGAAAAAGGGGCCTTGGTGCGCTCACAGCCGACAGGCTGAAGCCTGTCCCACCTGTTCTCAACAACCTGTGGCCGCTTGGTGGGACAGGCTTCAGCCTGTCGGCTCTTTTTCCCCAACCTTTTAGAGCTCAAAGCGTGTGAAGCACCACACTAGCTCTCCCACGGATTTACCACACGAATGCCACAGCCCGAGAACTGTTCTGTATTGCGTGTCGCGAGCGTCGCACCCCGGGATCGAGTGATTGCAGCGAGCATCGCGTTGGCCGGCTCAATCGGCTGACCCATCATTTTCCGATTCAGGATGATTTGCGGATACGCGCGCGCCGCGTCGGGGTCGAACGGCAAAACCCGCTTGTCGAAAAAGGCGAAAATCTCGGCGACGGCGCTCAGCAGATCACTTCGGCGCTTCCCAGGGGGCAGGCGCTCGACGTTATAGAGGATGTCGGCTTGCGCGAGGCTGGTTGTATACAGGTCATCCCGAGGCTGGGTCCCCAGCCACGCCCCGATTTTGGGGTCGGGCGAGAGCCGAATCACCTCCGCCAGGATTTGGGTGTCGAGGATCAGCATCTCACTCGATCCCGCCCAGCGGATCGACCACCTTCCGGATCGCCTCAAAGAGATTCGGCTGGGTCGAAGGGGATTGCGCCAACCCGGCGGTCAGCAGTTCGCGGGCTTCCTCTTCCATGGACCGCCCGTTCTGCGCGGCGCGGATCCGAAGACGGGCTTTTACCGACTCATCCAGGCGACGAATGGTCAAAGTAGCCATGATTCAGCAATGCTAGCACTGCTAGCACTACTTCACAAGTGACTCAATTGCTTCGAGTTCCTTACCGGCATCGGAAAGCTTCCCTTGCGAGGTCAAAGTGCGGTAGCGCTCGATGTGGCCGCGTATGGTCTGGATGCGAGAGTCGATTTGTTGCGTCGGCGAGGTGGTTCCAGGGCGATTTTCGGATACCACTGGTCCTGTGGAAATCGGCGCCCGACCTCCCCGCTGCCTCGACGCCAGGATTTCCAGAGCCTGTGGATAAGTGTCGGCGTAGACGAGTTCGTTCCCGGCGGCGAGGACCACTTTTTCCAGCTGAGGCATCCTCGCCTGGGCCGCCTGGATATAAATAGGAGCGACGAACATAAATGTATTGCTGATCGGAAGGACCATAATCTGCCCTCGCAGCACCTGAGAACCCTGTTGGTTCCACAAGGAGAGGTCTTTGGAGATTAAGGGGTCCTGATTGATCAGCGCTTCGATCTGCAAAGGACCCGGGAGAATCTCCTGTTTGGGGAGTTGCAAAAAGACGAGTTCCCCTAAATGTTCGCCATCGCACCGCGCCACCATCAGACCGATCAGGTTCTGTTTGTTTCGAGGCGTGAACGGCAACGTCAGCACGAATTCTGGTTTTGATTCTCCAGGTAGCGTCGCCAACATATAAGAAGGCTTCACTTGCTCGGGCGTCCCGGCTTGACCACCGGTGAACGTCGCAAGATCCCAGGAGTCAGCGCGATTGTAGAAAGACTCCGGCTTGCGCATGTGATACGCACGATACATCTCGGCTTGAGTGCGGAACAAAAACTCAGGCGAGCGTGCATGCGCGCGAAGATCGGCGGGCATTTGCGCGGATGGCGTGAACAGGTCAGGGAACAAGCGCGAGTAGCCTTGAATCAACGGGTCCGCTGTATCGAACACGTAGAGCTTCACATCGCCGTTGTAGGCGTCGATGGTGGCTTTGACGGAATTGCGAATGTAGTTGAACGAATCATTGCCCGCGACCAAGCCGCGCGCGTAGGGATGCTGGTCGCTGGTGGTATAGCCATCGACCATCCAGATGAGATGCCCGTCATTGTTGATGACCAGGTAAGGATCGGCGTCCCAGGTAAGGAAGGGAGCCAGAGCATTGAGACGCGGCCGAACCGCTCGGCGCATCATCATACGGCTTTCGCTGGTCAGCGCATCGGAGAGAACGATATTCCAATCCCCCATGGCCCATGCAGCGGCGACGCGTAGAGGCATCGAAGATATTAAAAACCCGCCGCGACCTTCATATTTGGTGCTCACGTCCTGAGAACCGGAAGGATAGTTGAACTCGGGCTGGGTCGTGCGAACGAAGACCGGGTCTTGCGACTCCTCGCCGTAGTAGATCTCGGGCTGCGTCAGTTTCAATCCCGGCGCGTTCACTTCCACGGGAGCATTGCGAATCAGTAACTGCGGCAAGCCTTCAGGAGTGATCTTGCTGGCCTCCGCCAATGCGAGTCCGTAGCCGTGGGTGTAGATCGTATGCGAGATGACCCATCGCTGGGACGCATCGCCAAGCTGACTGATGTCCAACTCCCGAGGCGCGAGCATGGTTTGCCGAATCTGGCCATCGATTACATACCGATCGACATCCGTGTCGGCGTAGGAATACGGACGCAGCGGCTGGCTCTGGCTCAGCGTATCGTGGAACGCTTGCCATTCCCACAAGCGCACGTTATCGAGCATC
Source organism: Bryobacteraceae bacterium (assembly GCA_039926185.1). GTDB lineage: Bacteria > Acidobacteriota > Terriglobia > Bryobacterales > Bryobacteraceae > Palsa-187. Next base: position 98,924 of record JBDSXJ010000002.1, read on the forward strand.
ACGCTATTGGCTGCGAAATCAATCGGCGCTTCCTTGCGGGCCGCGAATTCTGTTTCCGTTGTCCGCTGATTCAGACCGAAACCATCGCGGGTCGCTTCGATGTGGCGTTCCAGATACGGACGCTCCAACGCGAGTTCGTTCGGACGCACATAGAGCGAGCTAACCAGCGGCGGCACGATGATATCGATCGGCAGCACGATCACGCAGGCGATCGCCCATTTTCGCTGGCCTAACAAAACCAGGATCGCAGCCAGCACCGCGGCAACCGCTTTTGCTGTCTGCAATGGCAGGCCGACGTTCTGCTGGACATAGTCGATACCAACCATGAGTTCGCCGTGATCGGAATACAGCATCGAATAGCGGCCTAGCCAGAAACTAACCGCGAGCCCAAGCAGGAACAGCGCGACCATTGTTTTGAAGATGCCCGTTTCGAGACGACCCAAGCGCTTCACGTCATCCCATTCGACTTGCCCCTGCTTCCATAATTCCGGGAAGCGCAAGCGAAGTTGCCACAAGCGAGCCGTTGCGTAATACACCACGGCACCAACGGCCGCGCACGCCGCGAAGAACTGGGCGAGGCTGGAATAGAAAGGCAGCTTGAAGAAGTAGAACGCGAGCGTTTCACCGAAGACAGGATCGATCCAAGTGGAGACCACATCCCGCCCACCGAGGTAACGAGCAACTGTCCATCCGTCCACGCCGAAACCAGAGAGGAACAGAGCCACGATCATCGCTGCCACCGTCGCGAGTTTCGCGTAAGTGGGATTCGCGCGCAGGCCTGTACCTGCGTACTTCAATCCGCGAGCATGGGCCAGCCACACAATGGCGAAAAGGATGAACCATTGCGCCACGAAGGGAGCCCAGCGGAATAGCCACATCCTGGCCCAGGTGTTGACCTGTCCCATCTCGCCCCACCATCGGTAGTCGAGAATCAGCCCGGCGATACTGCGGCTAAAGAGGAAAAGGACGAGAAGAAGAGCACCGAGGAGCAGTCCTTTAAATCGAACGGGACTACTAGCGGGGAAGGTAGGTTGCACCCCTACATGCTACAGCAGGTGGAAGCTAACAGCGATGGTTGCTTGCACGGCGACGGGCTTGCCGTCTTTCATGCCGGGTTTGAAGCGCCACTTCTTGACGGCTTCGATGGCCTTCTCATCCAGGCCCAGGCCAAGCTTACGCGTGACCTTGATGTCCTGCGGCACACCCTTTTCGTCGACGATCACGGAGAGCCAAACTTCGCCCTGATATTTCGCTTTGCGAGCTTCCTCGGAATATTCAGGCTCCGGCTTCACGATCGCTTGCGGGGCGCTCACGCCACCACCGATCTTGAAAACACCGCCGCCATACCCGCCGCCGCTACCGGGACCCACACCAGGACCTTTGCCCGGTCCGATGCCGCCACCACCACCGATGCCGTTTGACGGGACACCGAGGCCTGCGAGGGGATCACCAAAGTTCGGCGAGTCAATATTCGGCAAGTCAGCCGAAGCGATAATGGTCGGGCTTACAGAGAGCTTCGGATTTTCTACCGTATGTACGGTAGGCGGAATGAATTGCTTCTTCGCAATCGGGGGCAGTTTGCCCTTGGTATCGGGAGTCTTATCGGAGCCGCCGCCACCACCACCCGCGAGTTTATCCTTGGGCGGCAACGGTGGAGGTTTGCGCATGACAGGCGCAACCAAAGGAATCACGTTTTCCTTGATCGCCTCTTGGATTTCCTTGTTCGTACCGATGAAAATCAGCAATCCTAAGACACCCACGTTTATGACGATAGAAAGGGCCCCGGCTTTCCATTCGTTGCCGGCGTACGCGCCCTTCTTGGTGTCGATCTCAATCGGCTTCGAAGTAATTTCGAGTGGCGGAAGTTTCGGCGGATTGATCAATTCCTTGATCGACTGGATCAAACTGACGATCAGAGGGGTATTGACAGACGCGGGTGCGAGTAGGTGGTCGAGGTGGGCATCAGCCTCGTGCCGTTCGGGAATCGGATTGTTGGGAAGCTGTTCCGCCATGCTGCCTCCGCCTACAGTTCAGGCGTCACTAATAAGGACGCAAAAGACACCTACCAAGTTTCATTTTCGTGATAGTGCCTCACTACTTGGAGTCTAGCATAGCACTCAACAGAACGGATGTAATGCCAAGGACTTATGAATGTGGTCTGCCTCTAAGAAAAATGCCGGTGAGTACTCGGAGGAAGATACTCACCGGCCGGATTCACTGCGCCCTAAGGCAGCAGCTCTCCGAACTTGTTGGGGCCACCCGGCAGTAGGTAAAGAGGGCACCCTACAGAAAGAGACGTAATGAAACCTTGGAAGGTTCCACAACTGGACGACCCCAGAATACCACCAGTGTCTTGCCCTGTACAGGGGATTATGACGGCAAGAAAACAATATTTCCAGCAGAGAAGTAATAGGCCGAAACAAGGCGAATACAGGACGAACCCAACTACACCCAAAACTAGGGAATCTGACCGTTAAGCAGCGTAGCTAATCGCACCCCGGCCAGGTACAACTGCTTCTCTGCCAGTTGCTTAGCAGAATTCTGGTACTCGCGACTCAAACGAATAGGACGATTTTCTGTACCTGAATTTCCCCCAGAACGGTAAACCTTTTCCTTCGCGATTTCTACCCCCTGCTGGGCCCATAAAGCAGGGTCTGCCGGACCACCAGCAACACCGGATCGCCCCCCTCCAAGGCGCTCAGCGTAACGGTCAACATAGGAGGCGCTACTAGGATCGCTGCCCGCGAGTCCATCCCAATAGGAGTGCAGGTTGCGCCCTGGATCTACGTAAACCGCGTTGCCTCCGCGATCCCCGTTTGGATCGTCGCGGGTGAAACGAGTCGCGGCATGCAGTGGGTTATGAAGATCACCCACCAAATGCAAAAGCCACGGGAGCGCGTATACAGGGTTGGCCGGATCACCTACCGGTTTGGCGAGCGCACGGGATAGCCGCTGAATCTCAGTGACAATATGCGGCGTTCGCGGATCACGCAGGCGCGTTCCGTCCTGCGTAAAAGGCAAGTTCACGAAGTGCCAATATTGGTGGCGCGCCATGTCCGGATACCCGCGAAGCAGCGGCGTAGGTCGAGCCTCCCGACGGTCATCATCATAGAAGCGCGAATCGGACTTGATCTGATCCGCCCAGGTCGATGCGGCAATGAAGGCAGCTCGAGCACGAGCAGCAGGAGGACCAGACGGCGCGTCGCGAAGGAACATCGACGAATAGTCCGGATGCCGTCGCAAAAGATCGTCGACCCGGGCACGCGTGGAGGGCGTAAGCGCATCGTACGCGATAGCGGCCACGATTCGATGGCCTGTGCCATTCCAGGCGGGCGCTGGCTGAGCGACTACCAGAATCGCGAGCAGCGCCACAAGCCTCCTCACAGTGGAACTCCCGCAAGGCGTACGATTGCTAGCGCGTTCGATTGTCGATTCACGCCCGTCTTCACGCGGTAGTCGAAATCGAGCGCATCTTCGTCACTGCGGCTGCACATGTGAACATTTTCGCCCATCAATCCGGGCAAGGGGGCAATCTCGGTCAGCGCGAGATCGTGCGTGGACAACGCGCCCACCGCTCCGCTCGCGATCAACGCTTTCACCACCGATTCAGCCGCGATGCGCCGATCATGCGAGTTGGTTCCGCTGAAGATTTCGTCAATGAGGAACAACACGGGTCCCTTGGCCGCCGCGCTCAGCGTGTCGCGGATTCGCTCCACCTCGGCCATGAAGCGCGACTTGCCTTCGAGTAAAGAATCCGCCGTCGAGATAGACGCGCACACGTGGAACGGAGCCAGACTGAGCGAGGTCGCGCGTACAGGAGCACCCGCCAGCGCCAGCACGACATTTGTCCCGATGGACCGCATGATCGTACTCTTACCCGCCATATTGGAACCGCTAATGATCCAGAACCGCGTCTGCGCATCGAACCGCACGTCGTTGGCGACACACGCGTCCTTAAGGAGTAAAGGATGCCCGAGCCCTTCGGCTGCGAAGGCGATCTCCGGATGAAACGTGGGGTAAACGTCCGCAGGATGCTCGTGAGCATAGGTCGCGATCGCATGCAGCGCTTCAAATTCCGCCCACGCGTCGACCCACTGCGGCAGCGCTGTTGCATATTTCGCGCGCCATTGCTCCATCCGCATGGAAAGATGCGTACCTAACATCAGGTAGAGCGATGGACCGTAAAGCATGTCCTTCTCCCGCTCGCGCATCCAGTACGTAATGCGTTCCAAGCTGCGCAGAGGACCGGGAGCAGCAGCCGCGCATTGCACCAATTCCGCGAGTTTCGGCGAGGAGAACTTCTGGCTCGCGAGCAACGTCAGTCCCTGCCCCAGGATGCTGATCTCCGGCGAGAGGTCGCGGCCCGCATCGAGGATCGGCTTCACTCGTTCGTGCAGCGTCATTCCGATTCCAACGTGCAGCGCACCGACCGCCGCTAGGTAGGGAGCCAGCACGGACCATGGGACAAGCCCAAGCAAACCAATCAAGATCAGCACAGTGCCGATCCCCGTTGAAACCTGCAGCAGCGGTCCGAGCATCGCGGGGAACGTATGCCCCGGCTTCGCGATGCGCGTCAGTAGCGAACTCGGCTCCGCCTTGCTGAATTCGTGCGTCCCCAACCCGACCATCTGCTCGCGCAGCTCTGCGCGATCCCGCAATTCCTGAACCGCCAGTTGCCGCGCCTGGGCTTCTTCCGAGGATACCGGTCGCAGCAAAAATTCAGCGAGCCTTCGCCGACCAATCTCCGTGCGCGCCGTACACACCAGTTCGTAAAGCGATCCCGACCCCAGGACATGCAGGTCCTGTTCATAGACGTGATCCGGCTCGCTATAGTCCTCGCCCGTCTGCCCGGTCCCATGCCAGGAATTTTCGATCCGCTCCATTCCCCGCTTATAAAAGGATCGCAGCAGGTCGAACCGCAGCGCCTCGTCGCGCGCGGCAAAGTAGCGCCGGGCAGCCAGGAACGCAGGGATCAACGGGACTGGAGACGCGACCGGAAACCGGAACAGCAAGAAGACGCTCATGCCGATGCTTCCCACGGCCATAGCCAGGGCTGTCAGTTTGCGGGCTTCGGCGTCATTTAAGGATGTTGAAAGTTCGTCGATCCGAGACTGATACATCAGCCCGCCGCCATCTTGATCAACTGCTCGGCGTGGCGCAAGGCTTCAGGCGTGATGCGCTCACCGGACAACATGCGGCCGATTTCTTTGGTGCGCGCCGCGCCGGTGAGTTCCTGAATCGAGGCCACCGTGCGCCCCTGCTCGGAGTGTTTCTCCACGTAATAGTGATGGTCCCCGAACCCCGCGATCTGCGGCAGATGCGTGACGCACAACACTTGGCTGGACGTCGACAGCTTCTTCAACCGCCGCCCGACGGATTCCGCCGCGCTGCCGCCAACACCGGCGTCCACTTCGTCGAACACCAACGTGCGCTGGACCTCGTTCTTCTTCGCGGGACCCGTCGTGCAAGTCTTCAGCGCCAGAGCCACGCGCGACAGTTCGCCACCGCTGGCGATCTTCTCCAGCGGCTTCAATTCCTCGCCCTGGTTCGGCGCGATCAAAAATTCGACCTTGTCCGCCCCATGCGACGACCACGGCGCAGCTTCAATCCGGATCTCCGCCCGCGTCTTTTCCATGGCCAGCGCCGCCAATTCCTGCGCCACATTCTTCGACAGCGCCTTGGCCGCTTCCTTGCGTTTCGACGTCAATTCCTTGGCAGCCGATTCATAGGTCTTCGTCAGCTGGTCCAGTTCCTTCTGCAAGGCGGCCCGCCGATCCGTTGAGCTCTCTGCGGCAGCCAGTCCGCGCACGGCTTCGTCCAGGAACGTGAGGATCTCCCCAACCGTGCCGCCGTACTTCCGCTTCAATTTCTCGATCGCGGCCATCCGGGCTTCTACTTCGTCGAGCCGCCCAGGATCGGCTTCCAACTTGTCGATGTAGCGCGACAGCGACCGTGCCGCATCCTCAATCGCCAGCCGAGCAGGCTCGATCGCGTCGTGAATTTCCTTCGCCGATTCGTCAATCCGCGCGAGTTCGTCCAGCCTCTTCGCGATCAACCCCAGCTGTGTCGAGACACTATCCGGGTCCTCCGAAAGCGCTGCGAACGCAGCACCCGAAATCTCCTGCAGCCGGACCACGTTGCGCAACACCCGACGCTCATTCTCCAACTCGGCATCTTCACCGACGACCGGCGCCACAGCCTCAATCTCATTGCGCTGGAACAGCCACAGATCGGCGAGCCGCAACTTCTCCTGCGACGTCCGATCCAAATCTTCGAGTTCCGCCGTAACCTGCTTCCATCGCCCAAACGATTCGGCCACGCGAGCCAGCAACGGCTCCGCCTTGGCGAACGCATCCAGCATCTGGCACTGGATCTCCGAAGAGAACAGTTGCTGCTGATCGTGCTGCCCGTGGATGTCCGCCAGGTGCGGAGCCAGTTCGCGCAACAGCGCCGCCGTCGCCGGACGATTCCCCGCAAAGGCACGGGATTTCCCATTCGGCTGAATCTCGCGCTCGACTAGAAGCTCGCCGTCTTCCAGTTCAATGCCCGCGCCTTCCAGGATCGCCGTCAGCGCAGGCGAAGCCGTCACCTCAAAGATCCCGGAGATGCGCGCCCGCGCCGCACCCGCCCGGACCATCTCCGCCGACGCCCGCCCGCCTAGCAGCAGACCCAGCGCGTCGACCACGATCGACTTGCCGCTTCCTGTCTCGCCCGTCAGCAAGTTCAGCCCCGCATGAAAGCGGACCCGCACAGATTCGATGACGGCATAATTTTCAACGCTAAGTTCGACGAGCATGGACCCGAAACGATTATAGCGGGAGCGCGTCTCTACCTTGTTAGCATTCAACAGAGATAAAACATTTTTTCTCTTGCATGTTCTAGTGCCCTCAGGCGTACAATGGGAAAATGGGAAAAGCCGGGGAGAAAGGTACATTAGGTTGACGTTTATCCTCGCGCAAATTGACTACTGGGGCATGATCGGGCACGCAGGCGTGATCCCCTGGACGGTAATGGGTGTCCTGCTCGGTTTTTCGCTTTTCTCCTTCACGATTTTCTTCTCCAAATTTGGCGCCTTCCGTAAAGCCAAGGAAGTCAACGCACAGTTCCTCAGAGCCTTCCGCAAAACTTCCCGCATGGACGCAATTTCGGCTGCCACCGAACAGTTCAAGGCGGCCCCGCTCGCTAGCGTCTTTGAAGCTGGCTACGCGGAAGTCTGCCGGCAGGTCAACGCACGCACCACCGTTACCAATCTCCTCGCGCTGGAACGCAGCTTGCAGCTGGGCACCAGCGTCGAGATCACGCGGATGGAAAAGAACATGAACTGGCTCGCGACCACGGCCGCTGTCGCCCCGTTCATTGGTCTTCTGGGAACCGTCGTCGGCATCATCGACGCCTTCCAGGTTCTGGGCGGTTCCAGCGGAGCAGCCAATATGGCAGCCGTCGGACCCGGTTTGAGCGAAGCGCTCTTCACGACTGCACTGGGACTGTTCGCGGCGATCCCCGCCGCTGTTATGTATAACTATTTCGGCAATTCCATCAAAGAGATGGGCCAGCAGATGGATGACTTCTCGCTGGAATTTCTAAATCTGACGGAACGAAACTTCACCGAGCAGTAATCTATTAGGTAAGAGGGCAGCAATGGCGTTTTCCGGCATGAGTTCGAGCGGGGCACGCGGCCGCGGTCGTTGGCGCGGCGGCGGAAGCATGTCCGAAATGAACGTGGTGCCGCTGGTCGACGTCATGCTCGTATTGCTCATCATCTTTATGGTCACGGCCAGCGCCATGGAGTTCGGACTGGAGATCGAAGTTCCCAAGGTGAAGGGGTCCTCGCGATCGCTGGAAGACGCCGCCGTCGTATCCATTGGCAAAAGCGGGAACATCTTCGTAAAAGACAAACCCATCAGCATCAACCTGCTGGTCGGCGAAATTCGGAGGCAGTATAAAGATCCTACGACGGTCTATGTGCGTGCCGACAAATCCGTCCGATGGGATCTGGTGGCACAGGTTCTCTCCACCTTGGGGCAGGCAAAGCTCGCCGTCAACGCGGTAACCAAGACGGAAACGATCGGGAAGTAAAATGACAGCGGAAATGGCGATCATGGACCAACAGGAAAACGTCCGGGGAGCCTTTACCCGATCGCTGCTCTTTCATGCCGCGATCGTCGGCGGACTCACTTCCTATGCCTACCTGAATGGAGCGCTGGACACCTTCGGTGCCAAAGACGCGGGGATGCCGGCGGTAGGAGTAAACACGGTCGATACGATTCCGCTCCCGAGCCGCGGCCCGAAGAATCCCGTCGCCGAAGACACGGAGTCCGACGCCCCGCAGGAAGTCGCCAAGCCCGAGCCGAAGGTCGAACCCAAAGCGGAGCCGGAACCCGAAGATGCGATATCGCTGCTGCCTCCGGATCGCAAGAAGGCGCCGCTCACGCCCAAGAGCAAACTGATCCCCTTCGACCAGCTCAAGGACAACCAGCTGACCTCGAAGAGTCCGCAGGCGATGTCGACTCCGATGATGCAAGCCAAGGGCGGCAACCAGATCAACGTCGGTGGCGACACGACGCTGGGTGACAAATTCCCCGAGTACGCAGCCGCGATCCAGGAGATTACGAGGCGCGGCTGGCACACCGAGGAAATTGACCGCAACGTGACCAACGGTCCACCGGTCACCATTCGATTCGAGTTGCAGAAAAACGGAAAAGTTACCGGCATCCGCCTGGTGAAGCGCACTGGGATCATCTCGCTTGACCTTTCGGTGCAAAATGCCGTCGAGTCCGCCAACTATCCGCCCCTTCCCCCAGGCTTTAATCGGGACTCCGTGCCAGTGGAGTTCACCATGGTATTGAAACGATGAAACTACGCATTCTCTTCTTCATTGCGATTCTCTCCGCGGTCTCGATCCCATTTCTGATCGCGCAGCAGGACAGATCCATTACGGGAGTCATCACAGCGGGCGATTCCAAAGGACGCATCGCTGTTCCGGATTTCAAAGGCAAGGGTGCTGCCCAAGCCTACATGAGCATCGTCAATGACACGATCTGGAATGACCTGGCAGACTCCGGCGTTGTCGACTTGGTCCCGAAGACCTCCTACCCACTGGACGTTCCGCAATCGCCCGCGGAATTCCGCCCGCCGTCGGTGGTGAACGGGCAAACCATCAAGAACGGAATGTGGCTCACCGATTGGTCCGCTTCCCCGGTGAGTGCAAACTATCTGGGCATCGGTTCCGTAGATACGACGGGCACCGACATGGTACTTCGCGGTTCGATGCTGAACGTCGGTCTCGCGGATCTGCGCACCGCAACCACCTTCGCCAACAATCCCTACTTTGGTCCCGCGAACGAAGCGGGAGCGCGCAAGATTGGCCACGAATACGCGGCAGACATCCTGAAATATCTCGGCGCTCAAAGTCTCTCCGGCACTAAAATCTACTTCGTCTCTGACCGCACTGGCCAAACAGAAATCTGGTCCATGGACTTCGACGGCCAGAATCAGCAACAGATGACGCGCGACCGCACCAATGTCGGTTCGCCCACCGTTTCCGCTGACGCAAAGTTAGTCTCCTACCGCAGCATGGTGAATGGCGTCGGCTGGCAATTACGAGTCATCGACACGGAAACACGCAGGCAGAAGCCGTTTCTCAATCCGCAGACATCTTACTTGACCAGTCCCGCATTTTCCCCGGACGGAAAGAAGCTGTGGTTTGCCATGGCGTATGGCGACGCGGGCCAGCTCACGGTCGCCAATATCGATGGCAGCGGGCGGGAACGAGTTTCCCAGAACCGCGCGGTAGAAGTCGAACCTCGCCCGAACCCGAAGAACCCGGACGAACTCCTGTTCATCTCCGGCCGCACAGGCAAGCCGCAGCTATACAAGATGAACGCCAAGGGCTCCGGCGTAGAAATGATCACGACGAACGACGGCGACGTGGCGAATCCAGCCTGGAGCCCCGACGGCCGTTTCGTCGCCTTTGCCTGGACCCGAGGCTACGTCCCGGGCAGCTTCAACATCTTTATTCAGACGGTGGCGACAAAGCAGTTCGTGCAGTTGACCAAGGAAAACGGATCTAATGAGAATCCGTCCTGGGCACCAGATGGCGTGCATCTGGTGTATTCGAACAAGCGTGGCAGCAGCACGCAAATTTACAGCATGCTGGCAAACGGGACGCGCGTGAAGCAATTGACGTCTTCGGGGAACAACGCGCAGCCGGTATGGTCGTCTAAAGGGAATTGAGAAAAGGGACACAATAATGACCAGGGTGAACTTGAAACAAGCGGGGTTGATGATTTTGATGAGCACGCTGCTGTTTTCCGCCGCGTGCAAGAAGAAAGTTCCACCGGCTCCCGCACCCATTGCTGCGGAGGCGACGGCAACGCCGCCCCCCATCGATCGTCCTGTGCTGACGACCGGAGCGCCGCGCATCGACAGCTTCACCGCCGAGCCCGCGCGCGTCGAACGCGGCCAATCCATCACTCTGCGCTGGGCTACCACCAACACCGACACCGTCACCCTCGACCAGGGCATCGGAGCCGTCGCAACCTCGGGTAGCCGCCAGTTGTTCCCCACCGCCACCACCACCTACGTTCTGCTCGCACGCGGTGGCACTGGCTCGGACACACGCACCGTCACGGTTGAGGTCGTCGCGCCGCCGCCGATCCCCACGTCCATCCCGACAAACTCCGGCGGTGACGGTGCAGGGACCGTCATCACCCTCACGAACCAATTGCAGGACGTCCTCTTTGACTACAACCAAAGCGAGTTCCGAGAAGACGCCCGCCGCGCCCTCAACACGGACGCAGACATTCTGAAACGCATCTTCGCCCTCGACCAGCGCATCAACTTCCTCATCGAAGGCCACGCCGACGAACGCGGCTCCGCCGAATACAACTTGGGCCTCGCGGACCGCCGAGCCATCGTCACGCGCGACGCGCTCGTGCAGCTCGGCGTCCCGGCCAACCGACTCCGCACCATCAGCTTCGGCGAAGAAGCTCCGGTGTGCAATGAAGCCAATGAAGGATGCTGGCAACGCAACCGGCGTGCACATCTGAACACGGCACAGTAGGATAAAAGCATGAAATTCACACTGCCATCGTTGTTGGCCGTCGCAGTGCTGGCGGGGCTGTTGCATCAGCCCCAGCCAGTCTACGGGCAGAGCAAGGAAATCGGAGCGCTGCAACGCGACATCTATGACCTGTCGCGCAAGATCGACGAATTGAAGGGCGGCCAAGCGGAAAAATCCGCACAGATGGAGACGCTGCTCAAACAGGTGATGGACGCTAACGCCGCGCTGACCGCGGAGTTGAAAAGCATCCAGGATGCGACCCGTAAGACGCAGACCGACCAGCAGTCGCTCGTAATCTCGCCGCTGAACAAACTCTCCCTCAGCGTAGACGACACCTCTGCGAGCGTCGCGGGCATCCAAGGAGACCTCGGCGCACTACGCAAGAGTCAGGAACGGCTCGAAGGCACCTTGTCGGACTTGTCCAGCGCCATGAAGCTGGTGCTGAAGCAGACCGAACAGGCGCAGCCACAAGCTCCCGCAGTGTCCGCGGCTCCCTCCCCATCTGACGCAGCCGCCATGCTCTTCGCCTCCGGACAGACCGACAGGTTGGCTGGCAAACCCAATTTCGCGCTGAAAACCTTCGGGGATCTAGCGCAGAAATATCCAGACACTCCCTACGCGCCCATGGCCATGTTCGAAATTGGCGCGATCTACACGGCCAATGGAGAATACGGCGAAGCCCTGAAAGCCTTTGACCGTGTGATCGAGCAGTTCAGCGACAATCCGATGCGCAAGGATGCCCAGTTCCAGAAAGCCGAACAACTGGCCAACTTGGGCCGCAAGAATGACGCCATCAAAGAGTTCAATGCCTTCGCGAAGCAGTATCCCAGCGACGACAAAGCAGCTGACGCGCTGAGCCGGGTCCGCGAACTAAACGCCCCCGCCAATACCAAAGCGAAACAACCCGCGCGTCCAAAAGCCAAGTCTAAGTAGTGACATTAGAATCCGATGCGCAAGGCAAGCTGCAGGGTGCGTGGGTCCTGCACGGCTGTCGTCTGACCGAACGCTGACGAAGGAATCGAGGGGTACGCTCCCGTTCCAAACACGCCGTTCCGCGTAACCCCATTGGTGTGGTTCAGAGAGTTGAACGCCTCCGCGAGCACTTCAAATCGGAGCCGCTCCTTCACCTGCACAGCGCGGCTCAGCCGCATGTTGAGATTCAAGAAGTCGAAACCGGTGCCCGCATTGCGATTGATGAACGCCCCGTTAATCGTAGGCCGCCCGCCTGTACCCTGCACCGTATTCACGCCCGTGGTGATATTGAAGGGCAGCGCGGAATAATACTGCAGCATCGTGCTCAGTGTGAATCCATGGGTAATCCACTGGACCACGTTCTTCGGCTGAGCCAAGGAGCTGTGAATGCTCCCGTCAAACACAAACCGATGCCGTTGATCGTCGTCCGAGCGTCCATAATCGCGCCAGATGTTGAAGTGGTCAATCGGCTGACTAAAGAAGAACTCGCCTACATTGTTCAGCGACTTCGAATACGTGTACGAAATGCGGAACGCACCAAAACGCGCAGGACGCTGCGAGTAGGAAACGTGCAACCCATCGTAATGGGAATCGCCCAACGACGAATAGCGGCTGTTGTTGCCGTAGGCCGAGTTCGGACGGCAACCGTTGTTCGTCCCCACCACCGCGCAAGTCGGCACATTCTGGTTCTGCGTCACGATCAAGTGCAAGCCCCGGAGATGCTGATAGCCGACGCTGACGGTCGCGTTGCGGCCAATCTGCTGCTCAATCTCCAGACTCCCCTGCTGCGAGTAGGCGTTCTGCAGGTTGCTCTGAATGGTGGTGAAGTTGAACAACACACCCGGCTGCAAGGACCCCGAGGTCAAGATCGACGGGAACGCGGGAGCGCCCGCTTGCCCGGGCGACAAAGCGACCGTGACCTGATTGATCTGCGCGACATTCGTCGTATTCCCTGCCGAAAGCAGCGCATTCGCAACGGCCCGCAGCGGAACGCGGTCGTAGAACAAATCATAACTCCCGCGAACCACCATCTTGCGCGAAGCAAACGGGGTCCACGCAAAGCCACCGCGAGGCGAAAGGTTGTTGGTGTCCGTCGAGATCGTCCGCAACCACTGCAAGTCATAACGCAACCCCAGATTGAACGTCAGCCGAGGATGCACTTTCCATTGATCCTGCGCGTAGAACCCGAGATTCGGATTCGTTTGATGAACCGTAGGATTGCCGAATGTCTGCCCGAATCCCTGATTGTTGTAGGTACCGCTCAGAAAGTTCGCGAGAGAGGAGAACGCATAGCTGCCCCGCAGTGTCCGCGGGAAGAAGATGTCGTCGTTGTTGTAGAGGAAGCTGCCGCCCAGACGAAAAGAGTGAGCGCCAGCCTGATAGGAAAGATTGTCCACCAACTCATAAAGTTTGTTCTTCCGCCCCAACGGCGAACTCGACAAACGGCCAAAAGTCGCCACACCCGCGATGCTGACTTGGGGACCCGTCTCATCACTCGGTGGAGCCGATAGGTCGCTGTGCGTAAACTGCCCCCGCGTTTCATTCAGCAGGCGCGGAGAAATGGTCCAGACGTTGCTGGCCGCGATGGTTTGATCCGTATTGTCCAGATGCTGCGACGCCGACGCCGCGTTCAAGGCTCCCGCCCCACGCTGGTTCCGCGCGTTCACGCTATAGGCGCTGTACCGCACCGTCAGCAAGTCGTTCTTGTTGACCTGGTGATCGATCTTGCCCAAGTAGTTCCAGTAATGAACCGGGTTGGAGTACAGACCCGTAGAAATGCGCGGACCTTGAAACCCCACCGCATCCAGCCTCGTGTTGATCGCAGCCACATTCACCGGCGCAATCGTGATGAGACCCGACTGATTGAGGATGCGTTGCTCAAAATTGCTAAAGAAGAAGGTGCGATCCGCGCGGATCGGACCGCCGAGACTCACACCATACTGCGCCTGCGTCAGCGGCAGCACGGTATGAGACAACGCGTTCGCCGCATTCCAGTCACGGTTGCGAAAGTAACCGTAGAGATCGCCATGCAACGCGTTGGTCCCGCTTTTGGTGACGACGTTCATGGATCCACCCAAGGCTCTGCCGAACTCGGCCTGTCCACCACTGGTCACCACCTGAAATTCGCTGACCACATCCAGCCCATAGAATCCAGACAAACCCGCCGCGTCGTCGTTGGCGGACAAGCCGTCGACGATGAAGTTGTTCGAGAAATTACGCTGACTACCGACCGAAATGCCCTGCCCCGGCACGGACGACGTCTCCGCGAATAACTGGTTGCTGGCCGTGTTGGTCGGCGACACGCCGGGAATCAACAGCGCAACATCCAGAAAGCTGCGACCGTTGAGAGGCAGATTCCGAATCTCCGCCTGCGACACCGTCCCCGCGACTTGTGTGCGCGCAGCTTCCAGCACCTCAATATCGTTCACCGTAATCGTCTCCCCGGCGGCCGCGACCTTGAGTTCCACCGGGATCTCAAACGCCGACCCCACTGTGAGCGTCAATTGCCGGGTAGCGAGTGCAAACCCGGACTGCGTGACCCGCAATTCATAGGGACCCAACCGCTGATACGCAAACCGGAATCGCCCCTCCCCATCCGTCACTCCGTCGGCCGTGAGATTAGTCTCCGTTTGGCGAGCCGTCACCCTGGCCCCCTGAATCACAGCGCCACTCGCATCCGTCACCCGACCGCCAATACTGCCGAGATAGACACTGTCTTGCGCGAAGCACGCCGCACTCAGGATCGAACCAAGCATGAACAGGCGGAGGGCATACGGGGCTGAGGACATTGCGGGATTCCCCAGCATGCGGCAATTCGGCGGTCTTGGGAATGCGACATATTGCCGCAGCGACCCGCCGATCTTCTCTTTTTCTTCTCTCGCCCCAGCGCGCGGCGTTACCGAGCCAGCAAATGGTGTCGCGGAACTATGAGGGATCCGACCCCACCTCACCGATTCAGGTAGGGGCACTTGCGGCACGGCAAGCTACCCACAACTGGGACATCCAAAAAGCTAAACCCTTACGGCAGAAACGCCGAGTTAATCACTGTGTCCCGTATTGACGAAGAAAAACGAGCGGCTATGATCGCAGACGAGAGCGCGCTTCGGATCGAGGATCTCGAAGCCTTCCTGGAAGGGAGCGCTACTAGCGACGTACGAATCGCAAACTACGACCAGGTCGACCGGGCCTGCGAATATCTGCGGTCCAAGGTCTTGGGTGGCGCGATCGTCTATGGCGTCAACACCGGCTTCGGTTCGCTTCATGCCACTCGCATCAGCGACGATGACCTTGGGGCATTGCAGACGAATCTGCTGCGCTCCCATGCGTGCGGGACCGGTAGGCAGGTTGATCAACAGATCGTGCGACTTATGCTGCTACTCAAAGTGGCATCGCTGTCCAAGGGGTGCAGCGGGGTGCGACGCGAGACAGTGGATCGCCTCCTCATGCATATTGAAGCAGACGTATTGCCCGTGGTCTACGAGCAAGGCTCGCTGGGGGCAAGCGGCGATCTTGCGCCATTGGCCCATCTCTGTCTGCCCTTGATTGGCGAAGGAGAGGTTTACTTTCGAGGTACCGTATTGCCCGCTTCAGCGGCTCTGGACTCTCTCGGATGGGAGCCTCTTCAGCTCGAGATGAAAGAGGGTCTGGCACTGCTGAACGGCACGCAGTTTATGGCCGCCCACGGAGTCTTATCGCTCATTCACGCGCGCCGACTGTCGCACCTGGCTGATCTTATCGGGGCTCTATCGCTGGACGCATTCGGCGGCCGCGCCGAACCCTTCGACGCGCTGGTTCACCAGGTCCGGCCGCATCCCGGACAGATCGCATCGGCGACGCGTCTACGGGCCTTTCTAGCGAACAGTGAAATGCTTGCGCAGCCTAAAGTCCGCCTCCAGGACCCTTACTCATTCAGATGTATGCCTCAGGTCCACGGCGCAACGATGGACGTCGTGGAGTTCGCCACCCAGGTAGTCGAACGGGAGATGAACGCCGTATCCGATAATCCTCTGATCTTCGTCGACGAGGATAAAATCATTTCAGCTGGAAACTTTCACGGCCAACCCATCGCGTTTGCGCTGGACTTCCTGGCAATCGCCATCGCGGAGCTTGGCAGCATATCCGAGCGGCGAACCTATCAGATGCTGGCAGGGGGCGCCGGCCTCCCGGTCTACCTGGTGAACAAGCCGGGACTCAACTCCGGCTTCATGATTCCACAATATGCCGCCGCGAGCATCGTAAGTCAAAACAAGCAGCTCTGCACGCCTGCTTCGGTGGACTCGATCGTGAGTTCGAACGGACAGGAAGATCATGTCAGCATGGGCGCCAACTCTGCGACGAAGCTGCTAACCGTGATCGAGAATGTCTTCCAGGTCCTGGCCATCGAACTGTTCACAGCAGCGCAAGCCTTGGAGTTCCGGAGGCCGCTGCGGAGTTCGCCAGTGGTAGAGCGCGTGATGTCAGAATTCCGCGCGGTGGTACCATTTCTCAAGGCCGATGACGTCATGTTTGGGCACATGGCAGAGGCAAAATCGTTCCTCAAACGCGTGAAGCTCCCCGCCGATTCAGATGGGGGCACACACCATGTCGTTAACTAAACGGACGATTCTACTTCGGAGTCAAAAATGAACCAGGCAAGCGAAACACACGCACGCGATCTCTGGACGGTCTTCAGACGCACTGCCGCGAGATTTCCCGACAAGGTGGCTTTAACAACCTCGGACGGCGAAATGACTTTTGCGGAAATCGAGAGAGCGGCCTCGCGATTGGCTGGTCTACTGAGCGATAGTGGACTCGGCGCAGGTGACGGGGTGCACTTCTCTGCGCCAAACGTGCCCGCTTTCCTACCCGTAGTGCTCGCTTTAAGCAGCTTGAAGATCACGATTGGGCTGGTTTCGTCACGGTACCGTGACGCCGAGTTCCGCGCGTTGATGGAGCGGATGCCACCTTCGGCGTTCCTCACCACTTCACAGCTGGCGGGAGTACTGAACCGAACCATCGACGTTCGTGAGACACGAACCGTTTCCTACTCCACGGACCAGCCAGCTCTGTCACTGATCTTTCCGGAGCGGCGGCAATCCGAGCGGGCAAAAGTCGCGGCCGATTATCCGCTGTATGGTGGGCACCGGGTCACGACTCCCGCTGCGCTCCTGAAGTTCACATCGGGCTCAACCGGGGCCCCTAAAGGGGTGGCCCTAACCGAGGCAAACCTTCTGGCGGAAGCGGAGAATGTCGTAGCGACACTCGGCATCACCGAATCCGACCGTATTCTCGTCCCGGTGCCGGTCTCCCATTCCTACGGTTTTGATTTGGGGCTGCTTCCTGTGATCGTGGCCGGGGCGCACGCCGTCCTACGCCGGTCGTTCATCCCGAGAGAAGTGCTTCAGGATCTTGCGCACCCGGCGACAGCCGTCTTCCTGGGTGTCCCGAGCATGTATCGAGTCCTGGTCGAGACCGACCCGGTAAACGTTCCGGATCTATCGCACGTTCGCTACATGCTATCCTGCACCGCTCCACTAGTGCCGAGTCTCGTTGCCGAATGTCAGGAGCGACTGAAGGTTCCTGTATGTCAACACTACGGCTCGTCGGAGACCGGGGCGATCGCCAACCATCGACCACGTGATGTCGCGCGCCATCCTGGATCCGTGGGTGTCGCCATGGAGAACGTGTCGGTTCGGGTAATCGGAGAGGATGGCACAACCCTCGGACCCGGCCGCGAGGGCGAGATCGTCGTGCGCGGTGCGGCGGTCGCGGTGGGATACGCCACAGCCGAACTCACCAGCGCCAGCCAGGCATTCGTTCGCATCGACGACAACGTGAATGAATACCGGACGGGCGACATCGGCATCATTGACGAGGAAGGGTTCATCTTCTGGCGTGGCCGCCTGGACCAGGTTATCAACGTGGGCGGACTCAAGGTCTACCCCAGCGAGGTTGTTCAGGTGCTGGAACGATGTCCGGGCGTCAGCGGCGCACGCGTGGTCGCGGTGAAGGACCCGACGGGCGAGGAAGTTGTCCACGCGGTGGTGACCCTTTCCCAGTCGATGCGGGAAAAAGACATCCTGGCGTACTGCCGGCAGCACCTCGCGGACTACAAGGTACCTCGACGTATTGAGATCGCGGAGTCCATTGCAGAGCGTGAAGCAACCAAAATGAGCGATTTATCAGGAGACGTCTAAGTGCAAACGAAAGGGCAAGTCGCCGAACGATTGGTCAATGTGATGCGGGAAGCCGTTCTCGACGGCAGCGACCGGGATATTGAGACAAACGAATTGCTTGGAGAGGAAGGAGTCGGACTCGACTCCCTGGCAATGGTGCAGTTCTTGACGGCAGTCGAGCAACAGTTTCGTGTTGAGATTCCGGTGGATGTATGGTCTCGCGTCGGGCAACTGACTCTTGACGATTGCGCCGAAGCGGTACTCAAACAGCTTCCCTGACCGACAAACCCGGTGTCGCGGTAGGCCGAGCGGCGCTGCAATGATCCGCAGCCGCATGGCTGCGCTACGGTGCCCGGGCGAGGAATTTACAAACAATCATGAGCGGCATCACGAAATTCGACCTGGACGCAGGTTCAGGCCTCACGCGGAACCAGTTCTTCATCTGGCTCGGGCAGGAAGCCTCTCCTGGGATACCGCTTTTCAACGAACTGACTGTCTTCGTTCTGGAAAGCCCCATCGACCGATCGCTCTTCTCGCAAGCCGTCCAGATGGTTGTCAACCAAACCGACGCTTTGCGTACCGTGGTGCGTCAGGTGGACGGTCTGCCGCGTGCCGAAGTTCTCGATCATTTTCCCTGTACGAGTTCGTATATTGACCTTTCCGTCACCGATGATCCCGACAGCGCGCTAGATCATTGGGCTCGTGGCCATGTGGATTCAGCCGTCGATATATCCGTGCATTGCTTCGAGTCGACCCTGCTCAAGCTTTCCGAGCACCGGTATGCCTGGGCACTGCTCCTGCATCATATTCTGTCTGACGCGACATCCATGGCAATTACGTATCAGCGTGTGGGTGATTGCTACAAACGGCTGGTCGACGGTGCTGACGAAACTCCGCTTCAGTATCCCCGTTTTGCCGACTACGTGGAATATGAGGCCGCGTACCGGCAGTCTGAGCGGCATAGCGACTGCGAGTCCTACTGGCAGTCCAAGCTAGCTGAGCATCGGGACCCAGTGACCTTTTACGGTGGACGTGCTCGTACCTCGGAACACGGCTTGCGTCGCGAACGCTTGGAGTTTCGCCTCGGAGCTGAGCAATCTGCCGCGATTCGGCAGTTAGCGCGCACCGAGGGCGTTCGCTTCATCTCGGATGACCTTTCGATCTTCAGCATCTTTGCCGCGGCGCTCTTCGTCTACCTGTTCCGCGTAAGCGGCCAGCAGACGCTTGCGATCGGCGTCCCATGGCAGAACCGGCCCCGGTCATTCCGGGAGACCGTGGGGCTGCTGATGGAACAAGATCCTTTCTTCGTTTCGCTCGACGCGAGCGACACCTTCGAGTCCTTGATCCGCAAGGTTCACGCCGAGACGCGCAACGTCATGCGGAACCTGCCTTATGCCGCGGGCAACCCGGGAGGCCGGGTGTACGAAGTGAGTCTGAACTACGTGAAGACCACTCTCGGCAGTTTTGCTGGCATTCCAGTCAAGCCGCTTTGGTACCGCCCAAGCTACGGCACGGGAAGCATCGAGTGCCAGGTCCACGACTTCGGGGACTCGGGAGACATGTCGGTCTCCTTCGACTTCAACTCCGAATTCTTTTCTCCGTTGCACCGTGACTCCGCGGTGGCTCACTTCATGAACTGCCTGACGGCGTGCATCGAAGATCGATCCCAAGCAATTGGCTCCGTCGGTCTGTTGACCTCTGGTGAGCACGCCCTGCTGGCTGAATGGAACGCCACAACTCGCGATTATCCTCACGATCACACGGTCGTCGCATTGTTCGAAGCTCAGGTAGCACGCCGACCGACCGCGTTGGCGGCACGCTGCGGCGACGCGTCGCTGACGTATGAAACTCTGGATCGCCGCGCCTCGGCGCTCGCGCAACACCTGCGCTCGCTCGGCGTCGCGCCCGGAGTGCTTGTCGGGCTCTGTCTTGAACGATCGCTGGATATGTTGGTCGGGTTGCTTGGCATTCTCAAGGCGGGAGGCACCTACGTTCCGTTGGATCCGGCGTTTCCGGCCGAACGTCTGGCCTTCATGCTGGCGGATTCCGGCGCACCCCTCCTTCTGACAGAGACTCGAGTGCTCGGGGCCGTGGACGCCGGGACGCGGCAGGTGGTGATCCTCGACACTTTGCAGCTCGACGACGCGACCGGTCACGAATCAGTGGCATCGAAGGCCACGCCAGACGACCTGGCGTACGTGCTGTACACGTCGGGGTCAACAGGTAAGCCGAAGGGTGTTGAGATCCCGCATCGCGCGCTGACAAACTTCCTCTGGGCGATGCGGACCGAACCCGGATGCTCGCAGGACGACGTCGTGCTGGCGGTCACGACGCTGTCATTTGACATCGCTGGACTGGAACTCTTCCTGCCATTGATCGTAGGAGGCCAGGTAGAGATTGTCAGTCGCAGCGTGGCTGCCGACGGCCGTCTCCTGCGCGCTCGTCTGGACGCTGGGGGAGTTAGCCTTTTGCAGGCTACTCCGGCGACGTGGCGAATGTTGCTCGACGCGGGGTGGGCCGGAACACCCGGACTGAAGGCGCTGATCGGCGGGGAGTCGTTGCCAGCGGACCTGGTGCCGCTACTGCTGGCGCGAACCGCATCGCTCTGGAATATGTATGGCCCCACGGAAACAACCATTTGGTCATCCGTGCAACAAGTGACGAGAACCGGTGAGGAAATAACCGTCGGCGTCCCTATCGCCAACACGACGTTCCACGTAGTGGACGCCCGACTAAATCCCGTACCCATCGGTGTCGCGGGTGAGTTGCTGATCGGCGGAGATGGTCTGGCGCGCGGCTATCGCGAACGTGCGGATTTGACCGCTGAGAAGTTCATTGTCAACCAGTCCAGCGCTGCACCGGGTGCGCGGCTCTATCGCACAGGTGATTTGGCGAGGTATCGAACCGACGGGCAGGTTGTCCACCTCGGCCGTCTCGACTATCAGGTTAAGATCCGAGGATTCCGCATTGAGTTGGGGGAGATCGAGGCGGCGCTGGGGACGCACCCATCCGTGCGGCAATCGGCGGTGATCGCGCTCGCAGAGCCAGCAGGCCAGGCGCGACTGGTCGGCTACTTCGTGCCGGCTCTCGACGCGGAGCCAGACCCTTCGGCATTGCGGGACCACCTCCGCCTGACGCTGCCGCCCTACATGGTGCCGAATCAGTTCGTCCGGCTCGATGAGTTGCCGCTGACCCCGAACGGCAAGATTGATCGCAAACGGCTGCCTAAACCGGAGACAGAGGAGCTTGGCGCGAAGTTTGTGGTAGCGCCACGTACTCCAGTGGAGACTCGGGTTGTCGCACTCTTTGCGGAGGCGCTGGGAGTGCCTCAGCTCGGGATCCACGACGACTTCTTCGACCTCGGCGGCGATTCCCTCAAAGCACTTCGTCTCATGGTCGCACTCGAAAATGAGTTCCAATGCGAGCACCCGCTGCAAACGCTCTATGAAGCCCCCACCGTCGCCCAGATTAGCGAAATCATCTGCAAGGCGACGGGAGCGGAAGGCCCGCCGGCGGAACATCATGCTGGCGGTCACGGCGATGCGCAGAGCACCACAGAGCGAAGGCTCGCCGAGATCTGGACCGCACTTCTTGGAGTTGAGGGCGTTTCGCGAGACGCCAGCTTCGTCGACCGGCAGGGCTCGCGCGCCTTGCTGCTCCCGATGCTGGCCGAAGTACGAAGTCAGTTCGGCGTCATGGCCGAAGGTATCTCGGCCGTCGCCTTCGAAGCTGAACCCACGATTGCCGGGCTCGCGCGTGCCATCGAAGCCAACGCGGCGGCGACATCCACGATTGTCGTACCCTTGCAGCCTCGCGGCGGCGAGCGCCCGATTTTCCTGATCCATGCCGGCGGCGGATATGTATTTTTCTACCGCGCTCTGGCAGTACGACTTGGACCCAATCGACCGGTGTTCGGCGTGCGGGCGATGACGCGATCCGACCGCGGTGGCCAACCATTTGATCGCTACCAGAGTATCGAGGAACTTGCGGCGCAATACATTGAAGAAATCCAGACAATTCAACGTCACGGACCGTACACCTTGGGGGGCGCATGCTTCGGAGGGGTCGTCGCCTTCGAGATGGCTCGGCAACTCCGTGCGAAGGGTGAGACGATCAGCTCCCCAATCTTGCTGTTCGATTCATTCCCTGAGCTTCCGGGCCAGAACCTTCCGACGGCGAGCATTCTGGCAGCGGCACTCTCGCGCACCCTTGCACAGGTCGATGCAACGCATGACCGTGAGACCACACCGACCATACAACATGTGGCGCGACTGGCGACCAGCAACCCCAGCGTGGGGTGGCGCCTTACATCCAATACAATTCGCGAGGTGGTGGGACGCCTGCGCACAACCCCGGTCGCTCGGAATTTGTACTGGCAAGTCCAGAGATTCCGCGTACGGCACGCATCGCTCGAGACCAAGCAACTGAAGACGATGGAGCACTTCCTCGAGAATACACTTCGCCTTCTGCGACGCTACAGCCCCGTCCCCTACCCGGGTTCGGCCATTCTATTCAAGGCTGCTGTCGGGGATGACCCGGAACCACTCTGGCGGCCATTGTTTACGGATGGGGTCCAAACACACACGATGCCCGGAAAGCACCTCGACATGATGGAAGAGCCCGCCGTGATTGAGATGGCCACCGCCGTGAGGCAGCACCTCTCACTCGATCAGCTGCTGGACGAGAAGACATCGCCCCAAGTGGACCGCACCGCGACCGTGGGAGAGCGAGTGAAGTGAGTCAGGCTATGGCGGCCTCTGAATCCCGGTGCTGATGAAGCTACGCTGAAATCGACGTTCTCGGCGACTGAGCGGCCCCTCATCAGCCTCTTCCAGCCATGTTAACCTTCTGGTTGCCGAACGGCGGGGGTGAACATTTTGAAACGACGCGAATTCATCGTAGCAGGGGGAATCGGCGCTTTCGCCGCCTCGACGCTAGCGCAGCCGCCCGCACCTGGCGGACCACTCCCCGGAGCCGGAAAAGGTGGCGCCAACTTCATCCCCGTGCCTCCGGAAACACCTCCCCAACAAATTATTCCCCTCTGGCCGGGCCATGCCCCCGGCGGCGAAGCCATTGAGCCGACCAACCCGCCCGTATGGCCGACCAATACCCGCAGCATCCTGACGCCGATGATCGGCGTGTACCGGCCAGCGAATCCCGACGGCACGTCCATCGTTTGCTGCCCTGGAGGCGGGTATGTGGGACTCACCATGCCCAACGAAGGCTCGGTCATCGCAAAGAAGTTCAATGCCGACCGCACCACGGTCTTCGTGCTGGCCTACCGTCTGCCCGGCCAAGGCTGGAAGGACCGCGCGAAGGCGCCTCTGCAGGACGTGCAGCGTGCCATGCGCGTCGTACGCTCCCGCGCCAAGGAATACAGCATCGACCCCAACAAAGTCGGCGTCATGGGTTTCTCGGCCGGCGGCCACCTCGCCGGCAGCCTCGCCATCTTCCACGCGGAGAAAGTCTATGAGCCAGTGGACGCGGCAGACTCTCTATCCGCCAAGCCCGCCTTCGCCTCTCTGGGCTATCCCGTGATCACCCTGAAGGCCCCCTTCGCCCACGCCGGTTCACGAAACGCGCTCCTAGGACCCGACGCCAGCGAGGCGATGATCGCTTCGCGGTCGCTGGAACTGTGCGTAACCGAAGACACCGCGCCGTGCTTCCTGGTCCACGGAATGGATGACCGCCTGGTGCCCGTAGAAAACAGCCTGATGATGCTCACGGCGCTGCGCGAGAAAAAGGTGAAATGCGAAGCGCACATCTTCCAGTTGGGTCGCCACGGCTTCAACGTGGGCATGCCAGGGGAGCCGAACCAGCACTGGACAACCATGTTCTCCGAGTGGATGCGCGGCATCGTCGCTTAGTTTTTACTTTTGCGGGGTTTGGTGGACCTGAAGCGATTCGAACCCTTGACCTCTTCCATGCCATGGAAGTCAACATCAACGACTTACAAGGAATCGCGTATTTGAACTACTAATAACCCGAGCGACCAGGTCCGAAAAAGTTGGCACCTAAGGGGCACGGCAACGAGAAACAGCGCGCTTACTAGGAACGTAAGTGGATTGCACGGCGACCTCTCCAGGTCACCCGAGGGCTGGCTCCAATACCGGAGAACGATCCTAATGTTAGCGGCGCTTCCTCACGAGTGGCGTCGAGTACTCTGGCAAGAGACCAAACCGCGATCCTAAACTCGGTTGTTGCTGGAGTGGACTTCTGATATGCGCACCGACTAGGTCGGGATGGTCAAAGCACTCACTCTCGACATGATCGCAAGCAAAATCATCGTGTACTTCGTCGCCTGATTCAGCAAACCTTAAGGCCTCGATCCTTGATCGCCACAAAGGCCAGAGCCACTTTTGTTATTATTCAGGAAAGATTTTCTTGATTCCTCCGAATAATGCCAACAATTAACATCTCGCAACTGACTGAAAACGGCGATGCCGTCGTCATCCACTTTGCCGTCGAAGGCCAAAGGATCAATGCCTACACCCTCGCCTCCACACTCGTAGGCATCGCGGACGCGGCAAAAGCGGCAAACGCCAGCCTGAACATCGGGTACGACGTAGAAATCGTCGTCGAAGCACTAGGACCTGGCAGCTTCAGAGCAATGCTCCGGGCCGTCTACAAAGAAGCCCACAATCTATTCTCCCGAGAACCAGTCAAAGCAATCATCTGGGGCATCGTCTCTACCTTCATCTACGAACACACGCTCGCCCCATCATCAGAAATCAAAGTAGAAATACGCACCGAGGAGGTAATCATCCAAAACGGCAAGGACCGCGTCATCGTACCTAGAAACGTTTACGACGCCACGCAAGAACTCCAGCACAACACCGCATTCGTCCAAGGTATCAATAAGAGCGTCCAAGCAATCACTGCGGACGAAGACATCACCGGTATCGGATTTGTCTCACGAATTGATTCCCCACCGCCCGACCTGGTGATCTCACGGGACGCGCTGCAAACCCTGGAATTCAACCTCCCTGAAGAACCAGACACGCGCGTCATCGAAGAACAAGTACACCTCCATATCGTCAAGGCCATTCTCGAAGCAAGTAGCAGGAAGTGGGAGTTCATGTGGCGGGGCGTAAAGATCTCTGCGCCGGTGGTTGACAAGGGATTTTATGACCGCTTTTACGCCCATAACATCCGGATCGCGCCTGGTGACGAGTTAGAGGTGCGCCTTGCGATCAGGCAAGCCCGAGACCCGCGTACAGGCATCTACACGAACGTCTCATATGTCGTTTTGCAGGTATTCAACCACATCTGGCGCGTACGGCAGACAAACATCGGTGGAGATAACTGAAGGGAAAAGAACGTTTACAGCGAGTTTTTCCGGACGCGACGACGAGCGGATGGGTTGATGCTAAATAAAATATCGGGGTGAGTTTGGTGGACCTGAAGGGATTCGAACCCTTGACCTCTTCCATGCCATGGAAGCGCGCTCCCAACTGCGCCACAGGCCCTTTAGGATGAACAGCTTCTAAAGAACTGTCTCGTTTTTCCGCTCCACTCTGACAAAGCAGCGCAACAACTCGACAAAACGAGTTTACCACGGAACCCGGCTCAATCCGCAATCCTGCAACTCTTTCCGCGCCAACGCATCCAACAGGCATGAACGCAACCGCAATCCTTCTTACGACCCGCGAAGAACTGCAAGGCGAGTACGCCATCGCGTTGCGCTCCTGGAGCGATACCAAGAGCTTCTACGGGCCGGATTCACCTGAAGTGGAAGCCGCCACCGAATTGGTGGAGGAATTGGAGCACAAGCTTCAGCAGTATCCGCTATAACACGCCCGATAGCCTGAGCAGCCATAGGATCATCGCAATCGCGATGACTCCCATGAACACTCGCATCACGGGCGAAAAGTTTGGGGTGTCTGGTTGAGCCATGCCTGTATGCTAGCAATCGCATAGCCACTCCGCTCTGCATTTCCCTACAATGACAGAGCATGCTATTCGATCTCAAGGGTAAAAGCGCACTCGTCACCGGAGCAGGCCGAGGCATCGGTCGCGAAGTCGCCCGCCAGCTCGCCGCCGCTGGGGCCTCCGTGATGCTCAGCGACTTGGATGGCGACGTCCTGCTGGAGACCCGTTCGCTCATTGAGTCCGCAGGCGGCGCGGCCGAGGTCCTCGCAGGTGACCTTACGGGCGGCGGTTTTCCGGACAAATTGGTGAAGGCCGCGGTGGATGGCTTCGGCGGGCTCGACATCATCGTCAACAACGCGGGCTACACCTGGGACAACGTCATTCAAAAGACCACCGATGAGCAGTTTCAAGCCATGCTCGATATTCACGTAGTCGCGCCGTTCCGGTTGCTGCGCGCTGCCTCCGAGCCGATTCGCGCACGGGCCAAAGCCGAAGCCGCCGAAGGCCGCCGCGTGATGCGCAAGGTGGTGAACATTACTTCGATTTCCGGCATGGATGGCATGGCGGGGCAAGCCGGTTACGGTTCGGGCAAGGCTGGCATCATCGGGCTGACCAAAGTGCTGGCGAAGGAATGGGGTCGCTACAACGTCACCGTGAACGCGGTCGGATTCGGGCTGATCGACACGCGCCTCACGCAAGCGTTAGGAGCCGAAGGCGCGGAGATCGATGTGCAGGGTCGCAAGATCAAGGTCGGCGTGCAACCTGCCGTCCGCGATGCGCTCGCCGCGCAGAATCCGCTGGGACGCTTCGGTTCGGCCGAAGAAGCCGCTGGACCGGTGGTCTTCTTCTGCTCCCCGCTTTCCGATTACGTCACCGGCGAAGTGCTGCTGTGTTCTGGCGGCAGCCGCGTTTAATTTCTCAAACCAGGAGCGCGAAGCCCGATATGAGGTTCATATGAAACTTCACTTCGCGGCCTTGGCTGCAACCTTGACATTAGGAACCGTGGCCTCTGCGGCCGACGCTCATGAATCGTTGTACGCGCGCCTTGGTGGCGAGAAGACGGTCCACGCGCTGGTCAATGGATGGACCAATCGCATCGTGGCCGATGCAGACGTGCACAAGTGGTACGCCCACCTGGGCAAAGACGCGCACGCCGAGGCCGCGTTTGAGAAGAATGTTGCCGACTACATCTGCAAGTCCACGGGCGGTGCCTGCGCCTATCATGGTCCGGCCACCGTGGTCGCCAACGAACATCTGACGCCGGAAGCCTGGAGCGACATCGAGAA
This sequence comes from Bryobacteraceae bacterium, assembly GCA_039926185.1. Classification (GTDB taxonomy): domain Bacteria; phylum Acidobacteriota; class Terriglobia; order Bryobacterales; family Bryobacteraceae; genus Palsa-187. The sequence continues at coordinate 126,271 of JBDSXJ010000002.1, forward strand.
ACACATGGTCGAAACGCTCGACCACATGAAGGTCCACGATGCCGAGAAGCACGAACTGCTCGCGGTGATCGAAGCCCTGAAGCCAGCCGCTGTCGGCCACTAACGCTTCAGGTTTTCCTCAAACAGCTTGAAAATCCGCTTGTATTCGTCCGCCCAACTTTCCGGGCGGACGAATGCATGGTCCTCCACCGGGTAGAACTGCACGGACCAATTCTCTTTGCGTAGCTCGATCAGCTTCTGCGTCAGGCGAACGGTGTCCTGGAAGAATACGTTCGTGTCGACCATGCCGTGCAACAGCAGCAGCGCCCCTTTCAGCCCCTCTGCGAAGAAGATTGGCGACGACTTCTTGTACGCCTCATCGTCCGCCTGCGGAGTATTCAATATGTTCGACGTGTAGCCGTGGTTGTAGTGTGACCAGTCCGTCACCGGCCGCAACGCCGCCCCCGCCGCGAACACATCCGGCGTCGTGAACATCGCCATCAACGTGATGAAGCCTCCGTAGCTTCCGCCATAAACCCCGATGCGCTTCGGATCGACGCCTTGCGTCTCCACGAGCCACTTCGCCCCATCGACGTTGTCTTCCAAATCCTTCCCGCCCATGTGCCGATAGATCGCCGTCCGCCAATCCCGACCGTATCCCGCCGACCCGCGATAGTCCAGATCGAGCACCGTGTACCCGTGCTCCATTAAGAAGTGATGAAACATGAACTCGCGCGGATAATTCGGCGTCCAGTACTTGTGAACGTTCTGCAAATATCCAGCACCATGCACGAACACCACCGCAGGACCGCCCGGCCGCGCATTCGCTGGCTTAAATAACCGAGCCGGAATCATCACGCCGTCCCGCGCAGGCACCTGCACAATCGGCGCATCGATCCATGTGTACTGCTTGAACTCCGCCGATGGAGAGTCCGTCCGCGCCACCCCTGCGACATAGAGTTCCGGCGGTCGATTCACATACGAAAATACATCCGCGATCGACCCCTCATCCCGCGACAACGTGACATCGTGCTTCCCCGCTCCGGTCGTCATCCGAGTCCTCAGGCCGCCTGTCACGCTCTGGGAATAAAAGTGTCGCTCCGCCGGACCGCCTTCGCTCGTCGTCATATAGAACTTCGAGCCGTCATTCGAAACCTCGACCGACTCCACCTCAAACTTGCCCGACGTCAGTTGCTTGATCGACCCGCCAGAAGCAGGCTCGGTGTACAAATGCGCCCAGCCATCGCGTTCGCTGACGAAGTACACATCCTCGCCATTCTTCAGCCACCCGAGCATCTCGTAACCCGGCCCATCGATCCACGCGTCATCGTGATCCGTGAAAATCGTCGCCGCCTTCGCCGTGGCCGTGTCCAGGGAAAGAATCCAGCGGTCCTTATTGTCATTCGCGCGAGCCAGCATCACTGCGCTCGTGCCCTGTTCGTTGAAGACCGGCATGTACTGGAAAATAGACCGCTCCCCCATGCCCAAATCCACCCACTTGCCGGCTCCCGACTCCACATCGAGCACCAGCACGCGATAATTTTCCTGCGAATCGCCAACATTCGTGCGACCGCTGATCATCGCTGTGTAGCTGCTCTCTGTGACGTAGTTCGGCACGTCCTCGCCCTTGGCACCCTTCGCACCGTCTTCGACCAGCGCAAGCACGCACTTCTCGTTGGGACACAGCCGCAACTCCTGCACCGTCTGCTTCTCTTCCAACTTGAACGGCTGTCGCGGACGTTCACTCTTCCGCTTGGCATCGCTCTCTTCGCGCCGCTTCACACGATCCTGCACCGCAGTGAGCAAGCTGCTCTCTTGCAATTGCAGCGTCCCTTGGCTCGTCTTCGGATCGGCCGGCTTCGGCTCCTCGCGCCCTGCCCCGATCTCCGTCAGTTGTTCCACGGCACCCGCACCCAGCGGCATCACGAACAAATTTCCCGCGCGCGTGAACGCCACTCTCTGCTCATCCTGTGTGAAGTGCGGATCTTTCTCTGCCTCCGCCGTCTTGGTCAACTGCGTCGCTTTGTCCGTCGCGTAGTCATACAGAAAAAGGTCGCCGCCCTGCGCGTAGACCGTCTTGCTCCGATCCCGAGTGCTCACTCCAGACAGCGGCGGAGCTAGCTTCGCCTCCGCATCACTCAGCTTGCGAGCCGCACCGGACGCCTTCGACAGCACCCACGTATCGAACGGCTTGTCCTGCGTGTCCGCCGTTTGCTTCCAGCGAAAATAGATCCGCTGACCATCCCCCGACCACCGCACCTCCTGCGGAGCGTAGCCAAAAAACTGCGGCCCCTGCATGATCAGGTCGATGGAAAGCGGCGCGCGAGTCTGCGCGGGAATGGAAACGACAAAGGCAAGTCCGAGCGCGAGCAAACGTTTGGTAGCCATTACTCGCGATTTTAAAGGAAAGCGCGCATCCGCCGCAGACCCTCGGCGAACCGCTCCGCCGGCGTGAGCAGGCTCAACACAAGATACGCCTCGGATTCAAAGTCGAAAAAGAAGCCCGGCTGCACGATGACATTCACTTCTTCGAGCAGCCGCAGCGTCCACTCTTCCTCAGAATACGTACGCGTCACCTGCACCACGCCGTACCATCCGCCCTCGACATTGAGCACCCCGCCAGCCGATCCCGCGAGCGAACTCCGCAGGCACGCAAGATTCACTTCAGTCCGCTTTGAAATCTGCTCCCGGACTGCTGCCCCCGCTCCCAACAAACTTGGCAGCGCCACCTGCACAGGCGTCGCGACCGACAAATACGTGTCCGCGATCAACTCCAGCGCTTCCATCGCAGCCCCACACCCCGGCCCACTTGCGACAATCCATCCGAGCTTCAGTTGCGGCAACCCCGCGACCTTCGACAGCCCGCTCATCGAAAACGTAAGCGCCCGCCGCTCACCCGCCAGCGTCACCGCTCGATTTTCGCCTGACCCGAATCCGTAGTCGCAGAACACCTCGTCCGAAATAATCGCGACCCCATGGCGCGCCGCAAGCGCGTCCAATCGCTCCAATTCGTCCCGCTTCAAAAACGACCCCGTGGGATTGTTCGGATTCACCACCACAATCGCCCGAGTCTTCGCCGTGATCAGCGTCTCCAGCGCCTCGAAGTCCACATGCCAACTCCCGTCGTAGCGCAGTGGATACTGCCGAATGTTCACCGACGACAGCCCCGCCAGAAACTCAAACAGCGGGTACGAAGGTCGCGGCGAAAGGATCTCATCCCCCGGGTCCGCGAGCAGTTGAAACAAGTACGAATACGCCTCGCTGGTCGACGCCGTCAGCATCACGCGCTCGATCGGCACTTCGACACCGAGCCCGCGATAATACTCACCAACCGCGGCTCGAGCCTCTTTCGACCCCTGCGGTGTCGGCTCATACGTCAACCCGCGCACATCCGCCAACGGAGCCAGTAATCCGTCCGGATACACCAACGCCGCGCGCGTCGGATTCGATTCGGTGAGTTCCAAAATCTCCGCACCGGCTTTACGTTTTCCGGCGATTAAGAGAGACAGACGATTGGCAGGCTGGTCCCAACTGAGCCGGCGTGAGAACGCCATTTCGGAATCATAGCATTCAGCGTACAATCGTTGAATGGGGCCCTACCTTTTACTAGCGCTGGTTTTTACCTGCCCCCTGTTGGCGCAGGGCATCCTACCTCTTACAACTCCCAAGCAAGCGTTTGGCTTCGACGTGGGCGATGATTATTCGGTCATCAACTACTCGCAGATGGAAGCTTATTGGAAACGACTCGACGCAGAGTCCGACAGAATGTTGTTAACCGACATCGGCGTCACCGCCGAAGGTCGTCGTCAGTACATGGCGATTGTCAGTTCTCCCGCAAACCTGGCGAAGCTCGATCTCTATAAGAGCATCGCCGAACGTCTGGCGCACGCAGAAAACCTGACGCCAGCCGAAGCCCAGGCGCTCGCGCGCACGGGTAAAGCGGTCGTGTGGATCGACGGCGGTCTGCACGCCACCGAAACTGTCGGCTCGCAGCAGCTTGTCGAAATGGTTTACCAGATGGTCACGCGCACCGACGAGGAGACAATGCGCCTGCTGGACGATGTGATCCAACTCTACGTTCCGGCGAATCCCGATGGCCAGGACCTCGTAGCCAACTGGTACATGAGGGAAGCCGATCCTTTGAAGCGCAGCACGGGTAACCTGCCGCGCTTGTATCAGAAGTACATCGGCCACGATAACAACCGCGACTTCTTCCTCTCCGCGATGCCGGAGACGACGAACATGAATCGGCAAATGTTTATCGAATGGTTCCCGCAGATCGTCTACAACCATCACCAAACTGGACCCGCTGGCGCCGTCGTCTTCATCCCGCCGTTCCGCGATCCGTTCAACTACAACCTCGATCCACTGATTCCCCTCGGCATTGAGTCCGTCGGCACTGCGATGCATAGCCGTCTGGTCGAAGAGAACAAGGGTGGCTCCACCATGCGCACCGGCTCCGACTATTCCACGTGGTGGAACGGCGGTCTGCGCACCGTGTCCTACTTCCACAACATGATCGGCCTGCTGACAGAGATCATCGGCAATCCGACACCGATCGACGTTCCGTTGGTGCCCGCGCGCCAACTTCCTCATGGCGATTTGCCCTTGCCCATAACACCTGGCAGATGGCGCTATCGCCAGTCCATCGACTACGAGATCAGCCAGAACCGCGCGGTCCTCGACTACGCCTCCCGCTATCGCGAAACGTTGCTGATGAACATCTATCGCATGGGCCGCAACTCGATCGAACGCGGCAGCAAGGATTCCTGGACCGTCACGCCGAAGCGCATCGCCGCGCTGAAAGCCGAAGCCGCCAAGCAGGCGACGCCAACCCCCAACGGAAATGGGAACGGCGGGAATGGCAACGGCGGCAACGCCAACAACGCCCGCGTCCCCGCAGCATTATTTGGCGACGTACTGCACGCCCCGCAGTTCCGCGACCCGCGAGCCTACATCATCCCGTCATCGCAGGCCGACTTTCCCACCGCCGTCAAATTCATCAACACCTTATTGAAGACCGGCGTCACCGTGCTGCGCGCGACCACTGACTTCCGCGTCGCGGGCAAGCCGTATCCCACCGGCTCCTTCGTCGTGAAAACAGCCCAAGCGTTCCGACCCCACGTGCTCGATATGTTTGAGCCGCAGGATCACCCGGACGACATCGCTTACCCCGGCGCCGCGCCCACGCCTCCGTACGACATTACAGGTTGGACACTCGCCATGCAGATGGGCGTGAAGTACGATCGCATCGTCGAAGGCTTCGACGGCCCCTTTGAACGCCTCACCGGACCGGCGAGCCCGCGCCCCGCACTCATTAGCGGAGCGTCGACCCCGCAAGCCTACTGCATTGGCCACGAAACAAACGACGCGTTCATCGTCGTCAACCGCCTGCTCAAAGCCGAGCGCGAAGTCATGTGGATGCAGAACGGCGGCGCGTTTTGCACCCCAGCCAGCGAAGAATCACGCGCCATCGTGACCAGTGCTGCCGCGGAACTCGGCGTACCTGCGGAGGCCGTCGCAAAAATGCCCAGCGGCGCCGCGCGCAAGCTGAAAACCGTCCGCATTGGCCTCTACGATCAATACGGCGGACTGGCCCCGTCCGGTTGGACCCGCTTCCTGTTGGAGCAATTTGAATTCCCGCATGAAGTCGTCTATCCGCAAATGCTGGACGCAGGCAATCTGCGCTCAAAGTTCGACGTGTTGCTCTTCCCCGACGAGGCTTACCGTTCCACCGGCGGCCGCGGCAACGATAGCCAGCGCAACGACGCGATTCCGCCGGAATTCCGATCCATGACCGGCCGCATCACCAACGACAAAACCGTGCCGCAGCTGAAGGCCTTCGTCGAAGCCGGCGGAGCGCTGCTGACCATCGGCTCCTCCACGGGCCTGGCGAGCCTCGTCGGTGTGCCAGTGTCCGACTACCTGACCGTCTCCGGCACCGATCTGGCGACTCGCCCACTCAAGCGCGAAGAGTTCTACATCCCCGGTTCGCTCATGAAGGTGAGCGTGGATACCACCCATCCGCTCGCCAACGGGATGCCCTCGGAATCGATCGTGTTCTTCGACTCCAGCCCTGTCTTCAAGAGCACCAGCACCGCCGTACGCAGCATCGCCACCTATAGCTCCACCGAAAGCCTCGCGAGTGGCTGGGCGTGGGGCCAGCAATACTTAAACGGAGGAACCGCCGTTGCCGAAGCTTCCGTCGGTGAAGGCAAGGTGATCCTCTACGGACCCGAGGTCGTGTTCCGCGCGCAGCCTCACGGGACCTTCCGCTTACTGTTCAACGGCATCTTCTTTGGTGCCGCTGAGAACGTCGTGTTACCGTAACGGAATCGTGCTCTCTACCCGGATCGTTCAAATTATCCACCCGGAGTATGGTCGTCGCGTCGCGCTTGTTCGAGATCGCGAATTGCATCTCCTGTCCACGTATCGCAGCGCCTACCAGTTCGCGAATGCGGCGATCGAAATAGGAACGCCGATGCGCGACCTGCTGAGCGAGGACCTCGCTGGCATCGTTCTCGATTACGATGAGGTCCACGCACTGCGCAGCGGCTGGAGCTTCTTACCCAGCTTCGATCACCCGACCGATCTCGCCCGCTGCATCGTCTCCGGCTGCGCCAACGCCCATACGGGCGCGCGCGACGGCAGACCCTCGGCACCACCGTGGTTCTACAAAGGCAACGGAGCCAACCTCCGCGCGCATGGCGAAGCCTTGACCATTCCCTCTTACGCATCCAGTGGAGCCGAAGAAGCCGAGCTGGTTGGCGTCTGGATTATCGGACCCGACAGCAAGCCCGTCCGCGTGGGCATCACCCCAGGCAACGAATTCGCAGATCCCGCGCTGGCCGAAGCGGAACCGCGCTTGCTTTCTCACGCCAAACTCCGCACTTGCTCCGTCGGCCCCGAGTTAATTCTCGATCCACACTTCACCGACGTCAGCGGTGCCGTTCGTGTCGAACGATCCGGCAAGCGGCTCTGGCACCGTGAAGTCTCCACCGGCGAAACGCACACCCAGTTCACCCTGGAAGAAATCGAAACACATCACTTCAAATACCTGGCCCACCGAGTCCCTGGCGATGCGCACCTCCACTTCCTGGGAGGCAGCGTCTCCAGCTACGTCGACGGTGTCCGCCTCGAACAGGGAGACCACGTCGTCATCGAGTGGGACGGCTTCGGGCGCCCCCTGCGCAATCTTATCGAACGTCCTTAGCTCGTAATGGGATCAGCAGTTTCTCCACTCCATTTGTCTTCATCTCATGCATTTCCGCAAGCATCAGTCCAAGCTTGCCTTCCGGAAACCCTTGCCGATGGAACCACACATAATACGCGTCCGGCAGGTCTGTGAGATACCGCCCCTTGTACTTGCCGAATGGCATCCGGGCGTTCGCAAGTTCTGTCAACCGGTCCAAAATGCTACACCTCGTCATTTCCGCTGGCGTTTCGATAAGCTGCGAGCAGGTCCTTGAGACTCACTTCGCCCAACACTATCGTGACATCGCGACGATCCACCACCGGTAGCAGGGTCATCTCAAACTGAGCCAGACGACGCAGCGCAAGTTCCGGCGGATGATCGGGATGGACATGGGGCAACCGCCGGTACTCAATTCTGCGCATCATTTCGTACAGGGTTATCGAGCCGGAGTCTTCGAGAAACGCTTTCTCTATTGCCTCCGCGCGGATCACGCCCAGCAGTTTCTCCTCACCCCCGACCAGAACATCACCGTCTGGTACCCTCGCGCGCGCCTCAGCTACTGTCATGTCCGGGCTTAACAATCTCGCAGGACTACGCATCGCGTTTCCCACCGATAAATCTGCAACTTCAACATGTCCCTTTGCCTGCGGCAGGTGTACCCCATCCTGCAACGCGAGAGCTTCGTAGATCGGTGTGTGATAAAAGGCACGTGCCGTAGCGTACGCTGCCATGTTCGAAATCATCAGAGGCACGATGATGTTGTAGTCACGCGTCAACTCGAAGATCATTACCACTGACGTGATCGGACTGCGAATTACCCCTGCGAAGGTAGTACCCATCCCCACTAATGCGTAGGCACCGGCTGGTCCAGTCGTCTCGGGAAGCCAAGAATGCAGCAGCGAGCCAAATCCTCCGCCCAGCATTGCACCTAAGAACAGACTGGGCCCAAAAATGCCACCGGCGTTTCCAGAGCTATAGCAAAACACAGTGGCCACCAGCTTCAACAACAAGAGGAGAAACATCGCCGTCGTACTAAGTTCGCCGTGCAAGGCCAATTCCACTGCCGCATAACCGGCACCCAACACCTCCGCGCTATAGAGGGCGAGTATGCCCGCTGCAAGGCCGCCAGTCGCTGGCTGTAGCGCAAGCGACCATTGGGGCAACTTCCGATACTCCAATCGGAGCCACAACAACAACGAAGTAAAGACCACTGACACAAGGCCGCCCGCAATCCCCAGCAACGCGTAAAAAAAGAACTCCGTCGGATGCGCAAGGCTATAGGCAGGCACGTGAAACAGCGGGGCGTCTCCCAGGAAAAGATGCAACACCATCCAGGAAGTTGCCGCGCCAATCACAACCGACCCAAGTACACGGGCATTCATGTCCCCAAGCAGTTCTTCCAATGTAAAGAGGACAGCCGCCATCGGAGTATTGAACGCAGCTGCTAACGCCGCAGCAGCGCCCACCGGAACCAGCGCCTGCACCTCGCGCTTCCCCACCCCAACTTTACGCGCCAGAAACGACGCTACGCCCGCACCAATCTGCACCGACGGCCCCTCACGTCCCAGCGCAATGCCCCCGCCCAAGGAAAGCGAACAGCAGAGGAACTTACCGATAGCAGTTCGCAGACCAATGTGTCCGCCGCCCGCGAATAGAGCTGCTTTAGTCTGCGGGATGCCGCTACCCCGCGCCTCGGGGAACACCCTTAGGAGCAGGTAGCCAGCGATCAGGGCAGCTGCACCGGGCATCAGCGGCCGCATCCACACTGGCATTGCTGCACTAAACAATACCGTGTGCATCCAGTCCGTAAACGCGAGGAAGGCCACAATCGTGGAACCTACAAGCGCCCCGATGATCAGCGCCAGGGCCAAATGCGAAGGATCTGCCATCACACGGCGAATTCGCTCGGCCCACGAAGTATTCATCCCTTTTAGGGTCTCACCTCACTTGCACCAGCGACAATAGCCCCCTAAAGGCTGTATCATGTACGAGATTGGAGCCTAACCCCTTGCCACTTGAAAATGCATCTACGAGCCGCCGTCAATGGATCACCCAGGCGGCGACGCTTGCCACCAGTTCCTTGCTAGCGATGAGAGCGTCCGCTCAACAGAAACTGCTTCCACTAAAGAACTCAGGCCTGGACCATGTCTCTATCACGGTTAAAGACTCTCTGGCCGCCGCTAAATTCTACGGCCCCATCTTTGACCCGCAGGTCTTCCACGAACGCACCGGCGTGCAGCGTTACTATGTTCGCCTCGGCGCAGCCTACATCGCCCTGGGACCCCAACCGACCGCAACGCCCTACATCGACCACATCGCGGCTGGCGTGATCGGGTTCGACGAGGACAAATTCGCCGACACAAAACCTGAACTCACCGCAGCCGGACTCAACGCGCCTCCCGGCGTTCTCCCCATGCTGGGCGACCCTGATAACCTGCGCCTGCAACTGGTCAACACCACGCACGGTCTTTTCGACACCCTGATGCCCGGTGGCCGTGTGACTACCGAGCCCGCCGCACTGATCCCAATCGGCCTGGACCACATCATGATCTCGGTGACCGACATTGAAAAATCCGTCGCCCACTATCGCAAGCTCTTCGGACAGGAAGAATCGCGCGAGAACAAACGCGTATGGTTCAAGCTCGCGGACACAAAACTGGGCCTCCAAACAGTTGCGGCCGGCCAGAAGCCAAGTTTCTCCAGCTACTGCGTCAAGATCGCAGGCTACGACAAATCTGTCGCCACCGCGCGTCTCGCCAAACTCGGAATCAAAGTGGAACCAGGCATCGGAAAGAACTCGCTCCGCTTCCGCGACCTTTACGATCTCTCGGTCGAAGTGGTCGGGGGTTAATTCGCTACAATCGAGTATTCCTACTCAGCCCGTAGGCGATCGAAGAACTCTGTAGCGTTCGTGAATCTCAAAGGAGTCTTGCATGAACCGCTTCGTTCTCCTGACGGCATTGACCTGCTCATTGCACGCGCAGACCATCGACTGGGAAAAGCTCAAACCGGAAATCCTAGACCGCTACCGCTCGCTGGTCCAACTCGACACCACAGCCGGCCACGAAACTCTGGCCGTCGACTACCTGCGCAAGGTGCTCGAATCCGAAGGTATCGAAACCAAGACCTTCGCACTGGACCCCGCCCGCGCCAACATCGTCGCCCGCCTCAAAGGCAACGGCACCAAGAAACCGCTGCTGATCCTCGCCCACACGGACGTGGTCGGCGTGCAGCGCGAGAAGTGGCCCGTCGATCCCTTCGGAGCCGTGATGAAAGACGGCTACATTTGGGGCCGCGGCAGCAAAGACGACAAACCCGTCCTCACTGCCAACCTCATCACGATGCTGCTGCTAAAGCGCCTCGGTGTCCAACTCGACCGCGACGTCATTTTCCTGGCCGAATCCGGTGAAGAAGCGGACACCACGGGCGTCGGCATCAACTTCATGATGCGCGAACACTTCGACGAGATCGACGCCGAGTTCGCCATGACCGAAGGCGGAGGCGCAACCACCGACGGCAGCCGCGTCAGCATCGTGAACATCGGCACGGCCGAGAAACTTCCCGCCCGCGTGCGACTAGTCTCCAACGGCACCGCCGGCCATGGCTCCGTGCCCCGCATGGACAACGCCCTCATCCATCTGGGAGCCGCCGTAGAAAAAGTAGGCCGCTGGGAAACGCCGATGAAGTTGAACGACACCACGCGCACCTATTTCGAAAAACTCGCCAACATCAGCACACCCGAGAAGGCCGCCCGCTACAAGGCGCTCTTCAACCCCAAAACCTCCGCCGCCGCCCAGAAATACCTCCGCGAAAATGATCCCTCGCGTTATTCGATGCTGCGAACCTCCGTTGTCCCCACCATGCTGCAGGCTGGCGTCGGAGCCAACGTGATCCCCTCCGAAGCCGAAGCCACGCTCGACGTGCGAGCCGTCCCCGGCGAGGACATCCAACAGTTCTACGCCGAGCTGGCCAAGGTCATCGCCGACCCCGTCGTGAAGATCGTGCCCCTCCCGCAGACCCGCCCGCCTTCACCCGCATCCCGCCTCGATACGGAGATGTACCGCGTGATGGAGAGTGTCGCCAAGAAGATTTATCCCGCCGCCACAATCCTCCCTTCCATGTCCACCGGAGCCAGCGATCAGGCCCAATTGCGGGCCAAAGGTATCCAATCCTACGGCATCGGACCCGCCTCCACGGAAGCGGATGCGCTCAACTACCCCGCCCACGGCGACGTGGAACGCCTGGCCGAATCCTCGCTATATCCCTTCGTCCAATATGTCTGGAGCGTGGTCTCCGAAGTCGCTTCCCATAAGTAAGCCTTTAGGCATTTGGTACTGGAGCCCCACCTGGGGTAGACTGTCAGAACCGGTAAACGACCAATTATGTGGAGGCGCCTCTGTTAAGACTCAATACTTTCGTCGCGGCAATGCTTGCCCTGCTATGGATTTTCGCGCCTGCAAGCAGCGCTGCAACGGCGAAAAAGAAGTCTTCCGCCAAGAAAACCACCACGGTCAAAAAGACCACAACCAAGAAGATCGTCGCTACGAAAAGGGTCGCCGCGAAGAAGAATACCGTCGTAAAAAAGGTCCAGGCAAAAACAACCGTAGCGAAACCCAAAGCGAAGTCCCGCCCCGTTCTCGCCACCCGCCCCCCGGCCATCCTCCCGCCCATCACCGACGCCGCATCCGCCTGGCAAGGCTGTTTGAATCAAGCCGATGTCCCGATGCTGGCCTCGCAACTTGGCATCGAAGAAAGTCGCCTGGCAACCTTGGTTCTGGATGCGGCTTCGCCCACAAGCGATTGCACTCCGTACGTCGCGGTAACCGGGGGCGTGGATAACTCCTCCTTGTTAATGTTCCAGCCGCAGCAAGCGCTGCCTGTGCTGATGGTGCACAAGTCCGCCACCGAAATTACCGTCAACACCAGCAAGTGCGATTGCCCCACCTCTTCCAACCGCGTCCTTACCCTGCACATCCCCGCCACCGAAGAAATCTCTCAACTTCCGCCGCAGATCCAGTGGATCGCCAACATCCTGGTTCCTTCGATGGTCAACGGATTGAATATCGAGACGCGCACCAACTACAACATCCGCATCGTAGTCACGGACCCCACGGATCTTGGACCCGAACGCCTGCGTTCCATCGAACTGGTCGAATCGGCCACCGGCAAGCGCATGGATGGAGCATGGTGGCTCGACCGCCCCAACGGTCAGGGCGTGATGATCGGAATGAAGGGCGTCGCCTACGAACAGTTGTTGTGGCAGTCTCCCGTTGCCTACGACCACCAATCGCGCGGCGTGGGACCGAGAATGGTCACCGTTCGTGTAAAGAACAAGAATGGAACGGTCAGCACCCGTCGCATAGTTTCCCGCTCGAAACCCAAGCACTACGGCGTCGATATGATGGCCGCCAAGGGAACGGACGTACACGCCGTCGCCGATGCCACCGTCGCCTTCAGTGGACGCCAAAGCGGCTTCGGCAACGTGGTCATCCTGGATCATGGGAACGGCTACAAAACTTACTACGCGCACCTATCCAAGATTGAGCCGACCGCCAAAAAGGGAGCCATGATTTCCCGCGGCGAACTCATCGGACTGGTAGGCTCCACCGGCCACTCCACGGCACCTCATCTGCATTTTGAAGTGCGCCAGAACAATAACTACATCGATCCCTTCGATGAGTCCCACCAGTTGGACTTCTGGCTCCTCGACGCAGACGATCAGGAACGCCTGGCGATGGAGATCCTGGCACCAACAGCCTACGCGATACTCGCCTTGGCCGAAGAAGAGTAGCCTAGAGCACGCCTCGCGCCGCAGCGAAGCCGTGTACCCGAACCACGCCGGCCACCACAGCGGCATTCACGGGAACAAACAAAACCGTCCCCTCGCGCCGCGCAAGAATATTGCTCACCACCAGCGCGCGCATCATCCAAATCGCCGCGCGAACATCCGGACACTCCAAATCGAGCCACCCCTCCGCCAGCCGATCCGACGCGCGCAACCCGGTCGCTTGCTCGATCTCCGCTGCGATCCGTTCGCGGAGTGCATCATCGGCAACCGCCGCAGGCTGCACCAAGGGAAACTCCGCAGCCATCACCGCGAAGAGATTCCCCACGTCCCTCTGCTGCCCTGCCCACATGTGATCCAGCCAGTAATGGCACGTCTTCGCGATCACCGTGATGACGTTCTTGATCTCTTTCTCAATCCGATAACTCGGCCCCGCAGGCAGTTCGATAAACGTCCCCTCGCAACGTACCGAGACGTTCTCCATCACGATCGCCCGCACCAGCCACCCCGCCATGCCGTAACTCTCGCAATCCATGCGAACCCATCCCGGATCGGCCGACGCCTCCGCTGGAATCTGCGTGACCATCGTGATCCCGCGACAGATTTCCTCTACAACCTCGCGATACCGTTCCGGCTGCGCCTCAATCTCGGCCCGCGACCCCGGCAGCAGTAGCGAGCCCTTGTGTGGAGGCCCTCCCGCCATCGCCAGATCGCAGAAACTGCCCCAGATTTCGTCCCAGGCGACCTTGCCATCCTCGCCATACTTGAGCCCCGCCGACCCCATCGAAACAGGCTGCACGTCGTCGTAACACTCCTGATACTGCTCCGGCAGCATCGTCTTGAGCCTGCCCTCTAACGCCTCGTACGCAACCTGGTCTTCCTGACGGATCATCATTCACTAGCTTAGCGCCCTGTTGTAAACTCGATCATGCGTATCCTCTCCGGGCTCATTCTCCTTAGCGGCCTCTCCTTCGCGCAGGTCATCACTACAGTAGCCGGCACCGCGACCTCGTCCTTCGGCGGCGACGGCGGTCCCGCGACATCCGCGTGGATCCAAGGACCGCAAGGAGTGGCAGTAGATGCCGCCGGCAACTTCTACTTTGCAGACGTCCGCAACATCAGAATTCGCAAAGTGAACACGGCGGGCATCATCAGCACCTTCGCAGGAGACGGCACGATCCGAAGCGTTTTAGTCAACTCCAACCTCGGCGATGGAGGTCAGGCCACTGCCACGGGCCTGAACCCCAGCCCCTCGCTCTTCCAAGGTGTGGCCGTCGACAACGCAGGCAACGTCTACATCAGCGATGGCGGCAATCGACGCGTACGCAAAGTGAACCCGCAGGGCGTCATCTCCACCTACGCTGGCGGTGGCTCCGGCGGCGACGGGGGACTGGCCACGAACGCCGCGCTCACATTGCCCAGCGGAATTGCGGTCGACAATGACGGCAATCTCTACATAGCCGACCCGCCCGCAGGCAAGATCCGGAAGGTGAATACCTCAGGCATCATCAGCACCGTCGCAGGCACTGGAAGCCTCACCCCTTCAGGCGACGGCGGCCCAGCGACGCAAGCAGGCATCGGAAATCCTCTCACCGTAGCCGTCGACAATCAGGGCAACATCTACCTCACCGAGTCGGCAACATTTAGAGTCCGCAAAGTGAGCGCCTCTGGTATCATCACTACCATCGCAGGCAATGGCATCGGCTTCTCCGGCGACGGCGGCCCCGCCACACAAGCCAAATTCGGCGACCTCCGAGGCCTCGCAGCCGACACAGCCGGCAACCTCTACATCTCCGACTTCGCCAACTTCCGCATCCGAAAGCTGGATACCGCAGGCATCGTCAACACCATCGCCGGAATCGGAACCGCCGGCATCTTCCTCGAAAACGGCGACCGAGGTCTCCCGTCCAACGCACGCCTCTCTCCCAGCGGCTTAGCCCTGGATTCCGCAGGCAACCTCTTCATCTCCGACTCCGACGCGTCGCGCATTCGCAAGATCAACTTCAGCGCCATCGCCCCCGGCCTCTCCATGAGCCATTGGACGATGTCCTTTGCCTCAACACCCACCAACGCCCCCGCCAGCCAGACCATGAAGGTTTCCAGCGCAGGCCCGCCCCTGCCCTTTCGCCTGACCACCACCAGCGACTCCCCCAGTGGATCCTGGATGACGCCCGTTTCAACCACCGGCACCACGCCCCAATCGTTTGGTATATCCATCCGCAACGGACTCGATCCAGGGACGTACCAAGGCACGATCACCGCAACCCCAACCATCGCCGGCTACCAACCCGTCACCGCGACCGTGACCTTGACCATCAGTCAAACTGTCCCCGCGAAGCCCGTCATCACCAGCATCGTCAGCGGCGCGAGTTTCCAGGCGGGCCTCTCACCCAACTCCATCTACACCATCCAGGGAACCAACCTCGCGTCCACCACCGACACCTGGGACAGATTCATCGTGGGCGGCAAACTGCCCACATCCTTGGGAGGCGTGATCGTAACCATCGGCAACATCCCCGCCTACCTCACCTACATCAGCCCCACCCAGATCAATTTCGTAGCACCCGACATCGGCATCATCTTCTCCTCGGCCATCGTCAACAATAACGGATCGTCCAGCGCGATCTTCCCCATTCAAGCCAATCAATATAACCCCGCGTTCTTCGCCTGGCCTGGATCGCAAGTGGTGGCGACACGCACCGATTACACCTTCGCCGTGAGAAATGGAACCTTTGGCGCCGCGACTGTCGCAGCCAAGCCCGGCGACGTCCTGATCCTGTGGGGTACGGGCTTCGGCCCGACGTCACCGCTCACACTCCCCGGCAGCGTCGTCCCCAGCGACCAGACTTACTCCACCGCCACGCCTCCGACTGTGACCATCAACAACATTCCAGCCGTCGTCTACGGAGCCGCCTTAGCCTCCGGCTATGTTGGACTGTATCAGGTAGCGATCCAAGTACCGACATCCCTCGGCAGCGGCGACTGGCCGATCGTCGCCAGCATCGGCGGCGCACAATCTCCCAGCACGCTGCTACTATCGGTGCGCCCGTAACTTCGCAATGATCGCAGCATGCCCGAGGCGCTGCGCATGTTGCAGTGCGGTGCGATTCTTATAGTCCTTAATATCCCGATTCGCCCCCGCCTTGAGCAGCGCATCCAGCGTCTTCGTCTCCCCGAAATCAATCGAAGCCGCGTACATCAACGGCGTGTACCCATTGTCATCGACTTCATCCAACGGCACCTTCGCCTCCAGCAACACCGGGATCAACTCCGGCCGATTCGTGATCGTCGCCCAATGCATCAGATTAATACCCGTGCCCTCGACGCCATCCGCCGACGCCCCCGCCGCCACCAACGCCCGAGCTACGTCTGCATGGTCGTAGGTGATCGCCTCAGCCAGCGGCGCTCCCGCATTCGGATCAGCCTTGTGCTGCAACAGCAGTTTCACTGTCGCCAAGTCCCCCGAAATCGACGCCAGCAACAACGGCGTAACCCGCGACTTCGTCCCCTCCGGCGCAGCCACCGGAGCACCCGCATCCAGCAAGGCCGCGACGTTGCTCGTATTCCCGTAATACGAAGCCGCCATGATCAGCTGCGTATACTTCGGCAAACCATCCGACGCCGGCTCTTCATAGTTCGTCATAGACAGCGAGGTCGCTTTCCCCGGCAACGTCGACAACAAAGCCATCGTCGCCCAGCAACTCCCCGCGTAGGAAAGAAACTGATCCTTCTTATACGGAAATCCCGTCTCAAAATACGGAGGACTCACCTCCGCGGGCGACACCATCCGGGACCGTACGTGCCAGGTCCCATCCTTCGCCTGATTCGAAATCAAAAATCGAATTCCCTTCGGCGAGTCGATCCCCGACTCCTTCAGCGCAAACACAGCCTCGCCCGTCGAGTACGCGTCCGACCCATACGACGCAAGCTGCGCCCATCCCCCATTCGCCTTCTGCATCGCGAGCAAATCCCGCCGAGCCTCCGCAACATCCGCATCCCCCGCGTGCGCCCACACCAGCCCCATCAGCCGGAACGACGCATCTTCCGTGGACACAGGCTTGTTCGCTTTCAACCACTGCGCCGCCTTGGCGATCCTCGCATCCCCCGCCGTCCACCCCATCGCCCGAACCGCAGTCGCTGTTGCCGTAAACACACTGCTCGAATGCGGCGGTCGAAAATCTGAAGTGATCCAATGCCCGTCTTCCCGCTGCCAACTCGCCATCCGCTTCACGCGAACCTGGTCCGCCGCATCGCGCGGAACCCCCGCAGCCTCTTTCGCCATCAACAGCAAACTATCGTTCGGCGTCGGATCGTTCACATTGCGAGCCTGGAACACCTCATCAAACGTCCCACCCGACTTCCACGTCTTCTCCTCCACCGCCCCCAGCACCGCGTCGTCGATCCGCACGCCACGATCCTTGGCCATCCGGAAGGTCATGATCGCGAGCCCATTGTGGTGGCAGGAAAAGCACGCCCGCTGCTTCACAAACGACGCAGCCGACCTTTGCAACGGCGGCAGCGCCTTGTCGATCGCCGTCTGAATTTCCTTCGGGGACTGCGCCAACGCCACCGCGGCGAGTAAGAATAGGATCCACACGCGAGCATGATACCATCCGGGCAAGATGCGCTCTGTAACTCTGCTATTGTGTGGCGCGCTAATCGCGTCGGCGCAGTCCATAGACGATCGCGCGGTCTTCGGCGTCCTGCAACGAGCGGCGCCTGGAGTGAAGTCAGCTATCGTTTATCGAACTCCCGTCACCCCGGATCTGGAGTTAGTCCTCGCCGTTCCTGGCGCGGAAGTGCAGACCCGCCCGGACGGTCCCGGTTTCGTGTGGACCGAAAACGAGTTCCTGGGCTTATTCCTGCAAGACCGCAGCAATCCCAACCTGGTGTTCACCGTTACCCTAGCCCCCGGAATCCCCGATTGCTGGGCCCGCATCGAACGAGCCACGGTGACAGACACGGTCCTTTCCTGCACCGCTGAGAAAGTATCCATGCACCCGAGTCAGAAGTTCGTCTACGACGTCCGGGCGAAACAGTTAGTGCGGCGTCTGGAATTTCAACCTTTCTCCATGGCCCGAACCTTCCGCACACCAACGGGTGCCGTATTCGTTGGAGCGGACGAGTCCAAACCGCTTGCAGTGGACTTCGTCCCAGGGCGGCAACCAGAATTTCAGATCATGACGACGGAGGCCGCTCAATCCTGGGTTGCCCGCTCGGGAATGGAAGGAGGCGTTGTTAGTTTCGATTCGACCTCCAGAATCTTCTTTCCTCCCGCCAAGCTGCAGCCGCTACGTTTCGGGTCTGGCGGCAGATTCTCCCTTATCGACGAAGGAGACTCCCCGTGGGACCGCAAACTTGTGATCACCGAGTCCAGCGACAGCAAGCCCATTCGACACGAACTTCCAATCTCAACCTTTGATGCCTTCGCGGCAGCACGCCCCCAAAGCGTACAAAACGGCAACCGGCGCGAATTCGCGGAATTTCACGAAACCATCGGCCCGCATCAACTCTTGGAGGGCAGGCTGTGGTTCGGAAAGACTTTTTACGATAGTGAAGGCCACGTAGGAGTCGGTGGCTTCGGATACTTCGATCCTGCCAGCGCCAAGTATGTACTTTTCTCGCCGCCTGAAATTGCGAATTGGTCCGTTTCCGCCATGTTGGTAGAGGCCGATGCCATCTGGCTCGCCCTTGTCCACCGTGGCGAATACGGCGACGTGGCAGGTGGAGTCCTCCGCTTTGATCGCGCAACGGAGACCTACAAACACTTCGACACGCCCGACCGGATCTCGGAAATCATCCGAGTTGGCGACCGCCTCTTGCTGCCCAACCACTTGGGAATCGACACCATCGACGAGGCGGGCATCCACCGCTACTTTGTCGACAAGACCACCGACGGTCGGCTGCGAGTCGTGCTCGCCGAAAAGTAGCCTATCGTTTCGCCTTCGCGCCGAAATCCGCTTCACTCACCACTTCGCCCCAGGTAAGGTCGCCGCGCGTAGTATTGAATTGCACCGTGCTCTCCTTGGGAGTCGCCCCGTGCCAGTGCATCACACCCGGCTGCACGTAATACGATTCGTTGGCATGCAGCTCCATCACCGGACCACCCTTATTCTGATGGTGCGTCACGCCCTCTTCCACCAGCATGATCTGCCCACCACTGTGCGTATGCCACTTGGTCCGCGCACCCGGATCGAACCGATAGTGCGCCGTCGCCACCTTATACTTGTCCTCCACCGGCGTCACCGTACCGGTGAAATTCGGATTCGCCTTCGTGTTCGGCGTTGAACTCTGCACCTGCGCCATCAAGACCACCGACCCCAGCGCGACCGCAGCTACGTAAACGATCTTTGCAATCATGCGTCCTCCTATTCCGCCCTGGAGTGTAGCAAATCCAAAACAAAAAGGGCGCCGACCGCGCTGTGTACCAGCAGGTCAGACGCCCTTCTCACAGTGTTGAATTTCTACTTCTGTCCCGGCCAGCCCGCAGTGATCGGCTTCGTGGCATCCGCCGTGATGTTCAGTTCCGCGCAATGATGATACGTAAAGTCCCCATCCTTATTGCGACCATGCTCCGCCATGAACTGGGCGATCTGCAAGGTGCACTTCGCGCAGCTGATGTTCGGCAGCGTGATGTCCGTCTCCAACGCGTCCGCCATCTTCGCCTGATGCGGCCACAACCCGTCGACCAACACCGGAGGCTTCACCGGATTCATGATCACAGCCGACACCGACTGATCGCCGCGCTCCGACTGTCGCAACGTCACTTCCGGATCCGCAGGTAATTCCTCCCGCGAATTCACAGCCAGCGAAATGCGATAGTGCCCCGGATGGTAAACCGTCTCCTGCACCTTAATATGCAGCTTCGATCCACCAATCGCCTTGGTCACGATGCCGCTCGGCATCCCGGGATTCGCCGGTCCTTTAGCATTCGCCGAGGCTCCGCCACACGGACCCAGCTTCTGCGGATCGCCCAAAGCACTCTCAATAATCGCCGACTCCGGAGCCAGCAATTTGAAGTGCGCGCTTGCAAACTGCGGCCCCCAAACAGCCGCGACCATACCCAGAGACATACCCACAAAGCGTTTCATCGTGAAACCTCCTCCCTGAAGATATAGCACACGCAATACGTCGGTTTCTGCACGGGAGTATAATCCGAGCAAGGATCAACCCCGCCGATGGTCCAGGAGGAAGCCATGCCCATCGCAACTCGGATCGCCATCACCGGCCTTTTCGTCGCCACGCTCGCGTTCGCCCAAACCACCGGAACCAGTCCGGCGCCGGCCCCCGCGCCCACACCTCCAACCGCGCCTCCCACAACCGGCGGAGGCGGTGGCAACCCGAATAATGGCGGCGTGATCCCGCAAAGCGCCCCGTCAACGACGCAACAGAATCAAGTCCCGCGCATCCAGCAACCCGTCTTCATCACCGGCAACGTCACTCTGGCCGATGGCACGGAGCCACCCGAACGCGTCCTGATTGAGCGGCTCTGCTCCGCCAACAACGTCCGCTCCGAAGGCTACACCGATTCCAAAGGCCGCTTCAGTCTGCAGCTCGGCCAGAGCCTGCAACTGGTCCCCGACGCCAGCCAATCCATGCTGTTTGACACGACACAAGGCGGCTTCTCCAACAACAATAGTAATAACAGCGCCGGACTCGGAGTCGACCCCTATCTTGCCTGCGAGCTGCGCGCGCGTCTCCCGGGGTATCGCTCTTCTTCCATCCCGCTCGCCGGCCGCAGGTCTCTGGACAACCCCGCCATCGGAACCCTCGTGCTTTACCCCTTCAGCAAAACCGACGGACAAGCCATCAGCGCCACCAGCGCCGCCGCCTCGAAAGACGCCCGCAAGGCGTTTGAAAAAGGTCTCAGCGAAGCTAAGAACCAGAAACCCGAATCGGCTGAGAAATCGCTCCGCAAAGCCGTCGAGCTGCATCCCAAGTATGCCGAAGCCTGGGTCGAATTAAGCAAACTGTATCTCGCCGCCAAGCGCCTCCCCGAAGCCCGCGACGCAGCCAACCATGCCGTCTCCGCCGACCCGCAGTTCGTCTACCCTTACGAGCAGCTGTACCGGATTTCGTTTGAAGAGGTCAAGTGGCAGGAGCTCGCCGACACCACAGACCGCCTGCTTCGCCTGAACCCCTACGAATTCCCGGAGGCCTACTACTACAACGGCGTGGCTCATTACCAACTGAAGAACTACCCGGCCGCCGAACAGAGCCTGCAAAAAGCCATCGACGCCGACCGCCGTAACACCCAGCCCAAAGCCCACTACGTCCTAGGCCTGGTGCTCGTCCAAAAACACGATTACCAAGCCGCCGCGCAAAGCTTGGTCACCTTCGCGAACCTCTCTCCCAACGACGCGCAGATCCCCAAGGTCAAAGCCATTCTGGAGCAGATTGAAAAGGCCCTGCAGTAACGGCTACAATCGCCTTTCATGATGGCCTCGCGCTCCATTGCCGCGCTGTTCACCCTGATCTGCTTCAGTGCGACACTGTGCGCCCAGCCCCAAGTCCGCCCTATCAAGCGTCCCCCGAATAATCAGCTGGCACTCGAAGGCCCCAACGACACCGCTATCGGCCGCATCGACGCGACCCTCGCTGTCTCCGGCATCACCAGCCAACTGGTCTTCCACGTCTCCCCGCTCTCCGCGAAAGGTTTGCTCTCGCAGCAGATCGAAGATGCGATCAAAGCCCTCGACAAAGCCAACGGCGCAGCCACGTTCCTAAAAATCCGAGCCTTCGTCGCCGGCACCGGCGATCTCCGCCGCGTGCAAACCATCGTCAACGTCATGTTCTCGGAAAAGAAGCTTCCCATTCCGGTCGTCACCACCGTACAAGTCGGATCGCTTCCCCTCGAAGGCGCGCAGGTCATCATCGAAAGCATCAGCGAAGAGAAGAAGCCTGTGAACCCCGCCGGCTTGGCGTTCCTCCCCACCGTCGAGACCGCAACGGGAGCCGAAGCCGTCACCGCCATGCAGACCGCCCTCGCCGGAGCCACCCCACTTCGACTGACGTGCTTCGCCGATTCGCAAGCCGAAGCCGAGTCCGCCCGCGCCACCGCCGCCAAGCTCTTCCCGAAACTCACCGGCGTGTTCGCACAAAGCACCCGCTACACCCTGGGTTCGCGCGCGGCCTGCGAGGCCATCGCCCAAGGGGGTCCGGTGCAAAGCGCGAAGCTCGTCTTCGCGGCGGCCCAGCTTACCTTCGGCGAAGAAGAAGCGGACCTCGCTCTGGCCTTTGATCGACTGGACAAGGCCCTGGAGCCGCAAGGCATCCATCGCTCCGACGCCGTGCTGGTCAACGCGTACGCCACCTCCCGCGCCGTCGCCGACAAAGCCCGCGCCCTCGCCGCCCCAACACCCCGCTCCGCCGTCTTCATCGAAGGCCTCCCCTCGCAGGACGCCACGTTGTCGGTCGAAGCCATCATCCCTGCTAAGTAGCCACCCCGTTCCCTCCACCTCACCATTTGGTAGACTCAGTTGTTGAAAATCGCATGAAACAAGCCCTCTGGATTTCGTCCGCTGCCTTGCTCGCCGCAGCCTTTATGATTCACCAACCAGCCCTCGCCCAACAGCCGGCCGCTGGTAAAGCCAAGTCCGCGCAAAGTCCCGCCTCGCGACCCTTGCCGCCCACCCTGACGCCGCAAACGTATCCTGCCGCCCAAGTCAAAACCGGCGAGCAGAAGTTCGCTGGCCAATGCGGATTCTGCCACGGGCGCGACGCCGCGGGCGGCGAGACTGGACCCGATCTCACCCGCTCTGAACTGGTCGCTTCCGACACGCGTGGCGATAAGCTCATACCCCTGATCAAAGCGGGCCGTCCCGAAGAGGGCATGCCCGGTTTCAAAAGCCTGAGCCCCGCAGACCTGAATGCGATGGTCGCCTTCATTCATGCCCAGAAGACCAAATTCGAAGGCGTGGCCGGCGACCGCCGCAGCGTGGACCCCTCCGATCTCGCCACCGGCAACGCCGAAGC
This sequence comes from Bryobacteraceae bacterium, assembly GCA_039926185.1. Classification (GTDB taxonomy): domain Bacteria; phylum Acidobacteriota; class Terriglobia; order Bryobacterales; family Bryobacteraceae; genus Palsa-187. Next base: position 149,205 of record JBDSXJ010000002.1, read on the forward strand.
AGGCCAGCGGTACTTTAATGGCGCAGGCAAATGCTCCACCTGCCATTCCCCCACAGGCGACCTCGCCGGTGTCGGCACCCGCTTCAAGGGACTGGCCCTGCTGCAGCGTCTGCTCTACCCCAGCGGCCGCCCCGCCCCTGCCCGCCCCAAAGCCACTGTCACCTTGGCCAACGGACAAATCGTAACCGGACCCGTCTCCAGCCAGGACGAATTCATCATCGTCATCGGCGAAACACCGGAGACGCGCCAAACGTTTCAGAAATCCGCAGTGAAGTTCGTCGTCGATGACCCCATCACCGCCCACTTCGACCAACTGGCAAAATACACCGACGCCGACATGCACAACATCTTCGCCTACTTGGACACATTGAAATAATGTCACGCAAATACTTTCTATCCCTCGGCCTTGCGGCCACCCTGTCTGCGCAAAGTATCGAGCCGAGTGAACTCGTCAACCCCGGCAAAGATAGCTGGCTCACCTATCACGGCGACTACTCCGGTCGCCGCAGCACCAGCCTCTCGGCCATCACTCCGGACAACGTCGGCAACTTGAAACAGGCTTGGCGCTTTCAGACCGGCCAGACCCAGTCCATCAAAGCCACGCCCATCGTGGTGGATGGCGTGATCTTCCTCACCACGCCCGACAACATCTGGGCCATCGACGCCCGCACAGCGAAAGAGCTGTGGCATTACACCTACAAGAAGAACAACGCCTTCCACATCGGCCACCGCGGCGCGGCGTTCTATAAGGACACCGTCTACCTCACGACGCCCGACTGCCACCTCATCGCGTTCAACGCCAAAGACGGCAAGGTCAAGTGGGACGTGGTCATCGCCGATTCCGCCAAAGGCTACTGGTCCACCAACGCTCCGCTTATCGTTGGCAATCACGTTATGGTCGGCGTCTCCGGCGACTTCGATAACGTCGCTGGCCAGCTGAAATCGGTCGACGCCGACACCGGCAAGACGCAGTGGATCTTCTACAGCACGCCTCCTCCCGGAGCCACCGAACCGAAAAGCGGCGGAGCCACCGGCGGTCAGATGTGGACCACCGGCACCTACGATCCCGCTCTCAACCTTGTCTTCGTCGGCACCGGCAATCCCACCCCCGTGCTGAACGGAGCCGCGCGCCCGGGCAACAATCCGTGGACCTGCAGCATCGTCGCCATCAACCCCGACACCGGCAAACTCGCGTGGGGCTTCCAAGCCTCGCCGCATGACACCCATGACTGGGACGCCAACGAAGTCCCCGTACTGGTGGATGCCAACTTCAACGGCCAGCCCCGCAAGATGCTGATGCAGGCGTCGCGCAACGGCTACTTCTTTGTCCTCGATCGCACCAACGGCAAGAACCTGCTCACCACGCCGTTCGCCGCCGTCAATTGGGCCAAGGGCATCGATTCCGAAGGCCGCCCCATCCCCAACCCCGCGAAAGAACCCGCCAAAGATGGCGTGCTCGTCGCACCTAATGAAAGCGGAGCCACCAACTTCCGCCCCCCCAGCTTCGACCCCACCACCGGCCTCTTCATCGTCAGCGCCCAGGACGGCTACGGCACCTATTTCTTCAAGCCCGAACACGGAGCCTACGGCTGGGCCGGTGCCGACTACGGCGTCGCCGGCAAGTCTTCTATACGCGCCATCGATTACAAAACCGGCAAGATCGTCTGGGACCATCCCATCGGCGAGGGTGGCGGAACCGCAGGCGTCATGACCACGACGTCCGGCATCACCTTCAGCGGCGACAACGCTACTAACGTGATCGCGTTCCGCACCAGCGACGGAGCCACGCTCTGGCACGATTCCATCGGCCGCGTCAATAACGGCCCGATCAGCTATGAGCTCGATGGCAAGCAATACATCGTAGTGGGCGGAGGCAGTTCGCTCTACGCCTACACCCTGCCCTAAAGGAGATTCGCAATGAAAGCACTGACTCTATTAACCGCAACGTGTGTTTTCGCCAGCGTCGCCTTCGCGGCCGACCCCATCCGCGTCATGCTGCTCGACGGCGAAAGCGGCGGCCCCTATCACAAGTGGCAGCAGATCACGCCCGTCTTGAAGAAGCAGCTTGAAGAAACCAACCTCTTCAAAGTCGACGTGGTCACAGCCCCACCCGCTGGTGGCGACTTCTCCAGCTTCAAGCCGAACTTCAGTCAATACCAGGTCATCGTGTGGAACTACGACGCCCCGGATGAACGCTGGTCGCCCGAATTGAAAACGTCCTTCGAGACCTACGTCAAAGGCGGTGGCGGCTTCGTCAGCGTCCACGCCGCCGACAACGCCTTCGGCAACTGGCCCGCGTTTAACGAAATGATCGGCATCGGCGGCTGGCGCGGTCGCAGCGAAAAGAGCGGTCCTTATTGGTTCTTCAAGGACGGCAAGCTCACCTCAGACCCGGCTCCCGGCAACGCAGGCAGCCACGGCCAACGCACGCCGTACCAGCTCGCGGTCCGCCAGGATCACCCCATCACCAACGGCCTCCCAAAACTTTGGATGCACCAGGGTGACGAACTCTATTCGCGGATGCGCGGCCCCGGGAAAAACATGACGGTGCTAGCCACCGCCTTCTCCGACCCCGCCAACCGAGGCACCGGTCGTGACGAGCCCATGCTGATGACCATCGCCTACGGCCAGGGCCGCGTCTTCCACACCACGCTCGGCCATGACATCAACGCCATCAGCTCGGTCGATTTCGTGGTCACTTTCCAACGCGGCACCGAATGGGCCGCCACCGGCAAGGTGACGCAAAAAGTCCCCGCCAGCTTCCCCACGGCAAACTCGGTCAGCTACCGCACCGACTTCGCTGCGATGGACCCGGCTTATCCCCGAGGCCTCGATCCCCTGGACGCCGCCGCTCCCAAAAGGTGACCGGCTACTCCTCGCCGCGAATGAGATCCTCGTAGGTCTCGCGAGCCCGCACAATCCTCGCGGCACCATCTTCGACCATCACCTCCGCCGCACGAGGCCGAGCGTTGTACGTCGACGACTGCACAAACCCATACGCCCCCGCCGTGCACACCGCGAGCAGATCCCCCGGAAACGGCTCCGGCATCACGCGATCGTGCGCCAGGAAATCCCCGCTCTCGCACACCGGACCCACCACATCGGCAGTGATCTGCGGAACACCCGCACTCAGGCGCACCGGCAGAATCTCATGGTGCGCATCGTACAGCGCTGGACGAATCAAATCGGTCATCGCCGCATCAGTGATGACAAACTCTTTGTCGCCAGTCCGCTTCCGATACAGCACCCGCGTCACCAGCACGCCCGCATTCCCGATAATGGACCGGCCCGGCTCCACCATCACGTGCAGATTCCGACCCGCTGTCTTTTCCTTTAGCGCAGCCACAAAATCGCGCGTCGAAGGCACCGCATCCTCCGGCGTGTACGCGACTCCCAATCCGCCACCAAGATCCGCGTGCCGAATATCAAGCCCCTTCGCACGCAGCTTGTCGATGAACTCCACCACCCGATCCACAGCCTTCAACAACGATGCTGTATCAAAAATCTGCGACCCGATGTGGCAGCTCACGCCTTCGATCAACAAGCTCTTGTGCTGCCGAGCACGCTCGTAGACGCCCTCGGCCTCATCCAGATCGACCCCAAATTTGTTTTCCTTGCCGCCGGTCGAAATATAAGCATGCGTCGAAGCCTTCACATTCGGATTGATGCGAATCGCAATGCGAGCCTTCACCCCACGGCGATGCGCCAGCGAGTCAATCAGCGCCAGCTCCGGCTCGGACTCACAATTGAACGCAAAGATCCCCGCCTCTAGCGCCTGGTCGATCTCCGCCGACGTCTTGCCCACGCCGGAGAAAACCACCTTCCCCCGATCGCCTCCAGCTTTCAAGACGCGATACAACTCGCCGCCCGAGACAATATCGAACCCCGCGCCCTCGCGAGCCAGCAACCGCAGAATCGAAAGATTCCCGTTCGCCTTCATCGCGTAGTACACCCGATGAGGCGTATCGCCGAACGCATCCGCGTACGCGCGATAGTTCTCAACGATGGTCTTCGCCGAATACACGTAACAAGGCGTCCCGGCCATCGCCGCAACATCGGCCAACGCTACACCGTCGCACATCAGCGACCGGTCCAAATATTCAAGAGGTTTCATTTAGGGAACTCGTAAAACAATGACGGACTGATCGTCGGAAATCGCCGTGCCGCCGCGATATTCGTCCAACTCCGCGATCACGGCATTGGCAACATCCTTCGGCGTATCCGCATGATGCTTCTTCAGCAGCTTCAACACGCGCGAGCGGCCGAACTCCTCGCCCTTGGCGTTGACCTGATCTTCCACGCCGTCCGAATACAGCAGCACGACATCGCCCGGCTCCAGCGTCACTTCCAACTCTTCGTAGTCGATATCTTCCAGCAGCCCGATCGGCACACCCTCGATCCGAGGCTTCAGAATCTCGCCCTGCCGCCACACCAGAGGAGCGCACGCCCCGGCATTCGCCATCCGCAGCATCCGCGTCTGCGGCTGCCAGAACGCAACGAACAACGTCGCGTACTGCGCGTCCACCTTGCGTTCCAGCAACGTCTCATTTAGAGACTTGATCAAAATCGCCGGCGTCTTCCGTCGCGGACCCAAGATGCGCAGCAACCCGCTGATCAATGCTCCATACAGCGCCGCTGCGGCACCCTTGCCACTCACGTCCCCGAACGCAATCACCGACGATTCCTCGCTCGATTCGAAGAAGTCATAGACGTCGCCCGAGATTTCCCGCGCCGGTCGCGATCGGATGCCCACCGACAAGCCGGGTAACTCCGGAGCCGACTGCAACAGCAACCGCTGCAGTTTCCGAGCCGCTTTCAAATCCTGCTCCAACATCTGCTCGCGTGTCGCCAGTTCTTCGTACAACCGCGCGTTCTCCACCGAACTCGCAATCTGCGGCGCCAGCATCATCAACACCCGTTGATGTTCCTCGGAGAAGAAGTTGATCTTCTCGCTCTCGACGTTCAACACGCCAACCACGCGATCCTGCACCATCAAAGGCACAGCCAACTCCGACCGAACTCCCTGATGAGAAGCGATGTATCGCGAATCCGCCGCCGTGTCCGCCACGCGCACCGGCAGCCGGGTCTCCACAGCCGATCCCGTGATGCCCTTCCCCATCGGGATGTTCGCGATCTCCACCCGTTCGTCATAGCGAGCGCTAAACCGCGTCCGCAGAACATCGTTCGGCGCATCCACCAGAAAGATCCCGAAGGCGTCGTAATTGATCAATGTCCGCACAGACTCTGCGATCCGTTTCAGCAATTCATCCAGATCCAGAATCGAACTGAACTCCCGCGACAACTCGGCCATCGTGCGCGAGGTGCGATTCTGCTTCTCCACGCGCCGGAACAAACGAGCATTATCAATCGAAATCGCCACACGCGACCCGATCAGCCGCAACATGGTGCTTTCGCGTTCCGTGAACGCATTGACCCGCGTCGACTGCACATCCAGCACGCCGACCACGCGCCCGCGCGCCACCAACGGCACCGCGAGTTCACTCCGTACCGCGTCCAGTGCATTCAAATACCGGGGATCTAGGTGAACATCCGGCACCACGACAGGCTTCCGCCCCGCCGCAGCCGCGCCCACAATGCCTTCGTTCAAGGAAACGATCAGGCTCTTGACGATTTCCTCGCGATGCCCGATCGCATAACGAATCGCCAGCCCTTTTTCCCGCTCGTTGTACAGCAGGATGGCGAACAGATCGTACGGTACAACTTCCTTGACAATCGTCGCGATCGCCGCCAGTTGCTCATCTAGATCGAGCGTCTCCGCCGTGACGCGCGACACTTCCAGCAGAAAGTCGAGCAGTTCCGCCCGCTCCCGAAATTGAACTTCTGATTTCCCTGTGGCCGCCATGTTCTATGCTGAAATGCCCCGCAAAATCGCGACCCCTGCACTGGTCCCGATGCGATTGGCACCGGCTGCCATCATCGCACGGCAGTCCTCGGTCGTGCGAATGCCGCCGGATGCCTTCACGCCCATCCCCGAACCCACCACAGACCGCATCAGCTTGACGTCCGCAACCGTTGCGCCGCCCCCCGCAAATCCAGTCGACGTCTTCACAAACCCCGCTCCCGCTTCCAGAGCCAATTGGCACGCCTGCGTCTTCTGCACATCGTTCAGCAGCACCGTTTCGAAAATCACTTTTACCAACGCATCGCCAGCCGCTTCGACCACCGCACGGATGTCATCCCCAACAGCTTTCAAATTACCCGCGATCAGTTCACCGACGTTCAACACCATGTCGATTTCAGTGGCGCCTTGACGCACCGCCAGTTCGGTCTCGGCCACTTTGATCGCCGTCTCATTCGCGCCCAACGGAAATCCGACCACAGTCGCCACCGCCACGCCCGACCCAGCCAATTCCGCCACCGATAGCCGCACCCAGTAAGGATTCACGCAGACTGCCGCAAACGCGTGCTCGCGCGCCTCGGCACACAGCTTTTGAATAGCGACACCGGTAGCATCCGGTTTGAGAAGGGTGTGGTCAATCAAGGCCGCGACGGACCGAACATCGTCAGACATTCCTAATGATATCAAGCGACACCGCCATCGCCGTCTCGCTAGAATAGAAAAATGTCCGAAGTTCCCGTCGCCTCGCCCTCCGTCATCGACCAGGAAAAGCAGTACCTTTTCCAAAACTACTCCCGCTTCCCCCTCATCCTCACTCGAGGCCGCGGATCCTATGTCTATGACAATACCGGCAAGCGCTACCTGGACCTGGTAGCCGGCATCGGCGTCAACGCCCTAGGCCACGCCCATCCCCGCATGATGAAGGTCATCCGCGAACAGTCCGCGCGCATGATCCACTGCTCGAATCTTTACTACAACGAATACCAGGGCCCGCTCGCTGAGCGCATCGCGAAGGTCTCCGGCCTCGACCGCGTGTTCTTCTGCAACTCCGGCACCGAAGCCATGGAAGGCGCGCTCAAGATCATCCGCGCCCACGGCCGCAAAATCTCGCCCGACAAATTTGAAACCGTCGCGCTGAACGGTTCCTTCCATGGCCGCACCTTCGGATCGCTCTCCATCACCGGCCAGGAGAACTACCGCCGCGACTTTGAGCCCATGCTCCCCGGAGCCCGCTTCGTCAATCGCAATGACATCGGAGCCTTGGAGCAAACCGTCACCGACAACACCGCCGGCATCGTGCTCGAAATCGTGCAAGGCGAAGGCGGCATTCATCCGCTCACCGAAGAGTTCATCCGCAAAGCCCGCGAGCTGGCCGACAAACACAACGCGTTGTTAGTCTGCGACGAGATCCAATGCGGAGTAGGCCGCCCCGGCACCTACTTCTCGTATCAGATGCTGGATCACCCCCTGCTGCCCGACGTGATCACCGCAGCCAAGCCTCTAGCCGCCGGCCTCCCGCTGGGATTCGTAGCCGCCAAAGAAGCGGCCGCCGCAGTGATCGCCCCCGGCCAGCACGGAACAACGTTCGGTGGCGGACCCCTAGCCTGTCGCGCCGCCCTGGAATTCTTCGACATCTTAGAAGAACTCCTCCCCAACATCATCCACGTAGGCGGCTACTTCCGCATGCGCCTCGTGGAACTCGCCCGCCAATTCGGCTTCATCAAAGAAGTGCGCGGCTTCGGCCTCATGATCGGCGTCGAACTCGAATTCGCCGGCAAACAAATCGTCTTGGACTGCATGGCCAAGGGCCTGCTGATCAACTGCACCCACACCACCGTTCTCCGCGCATTACCGCCCTACATTCTTACCGAGCAAGACGTAGACCGCGCGATCTCGGTGTTGAAAGCGGTCTTCAAGAAAGCCAAGCCTCCAGTCGCCTGACTGATACCCGACATTCTGGCCGCGCAGAGTCAGGTCAAAGTTTCCACGAGTTTTGTATTGCTCCATCGCGCCCCTAACCTCGTGAACAGTATCGCGATGGACTCTGAGTTGGTGCCGAACCAAGAACGGTGACCCAGCTGATCCAGCCACCGACAATCCGGTGAGTAACACTGGAGCTACTATATTTCGCGCCCACATGATTCCCGCGCTCCAAAACCGATCTGCAAACGTCTCGTCTTCAAATTGTTCGATGGTCTGACAGTACAGACTGGCTTCGACTTTGGTGGCACCCATGGAGACGGAGCTGGGGAGTTCGGGGCAGACTGCGGGGTAGAACTGGGCTTCTGCGTCGTAGTCGATGACTACGCGGAGCTTCGTGCCTTCAGCGTAGTCGGATCTGATCCCGTCAATCCGCTCCCTCACGGTCGCGGCTCAGTGCAAGGACTGTGAACCCTGACGGCAGTCAGCGTCCACGCTAAAATCTAAGGAACGCCATGCAATTTCTACAAGAGAGCCTCATTGAACTGATTACGCAGACCTCGACGAATCTGCCGCCGGATGTGCGGGAGGTTATGGGGATTGCGTTGCGGGAGGAGACTCCGGGGACGCAGGCTTCTCAGGCGCTCAACATTATTGCGTCGAACATCGACATGGCTTCGGACGACCAGGGGCCGATTTGTCAGGACACGGGGATGCCTACGTTTGATGTGCATACTCCGGTGGGCGTGAGTCAGATCGAAGTGAAGAAGGCGATTCGGGCGGCGGTGGCGGAGGCTACGAAGCGCGGGAAGTTACGGCCGAATTCGGTGGATTCGCTGACGGGGCACAACTCGGGGGATAACCTCGGGGTCGAGACGCCGGTGATTCATTTTGAGCAGTGGGAGAATGACGAGATTGAGGTGAAGCTCATTCTCAAAGGCGGCGGTTGCGAGAACAAGAACATTCAGTATTCGCTGCCTTGTGAGTTGGAGCATCTCGGGAAAGCGGGGCGCGATCTCGAGGGTGTGCGGAAGTGTTTGTTGCACGCAGTGTGGCAGGCGCAGGGGCAGGGGTGCGCTCCGGGGGCGCTGGGAGTTTGCATCGGGAGCGATCGGGCGCACGGGTACGTGCTCGCGAAGAATCAACTGTTTCGCACGCTGGACGATGTGAATGAGAATCCCGTGCTGGCGGAGTTGGAAGCGCAGATCATGCAGCAGGCGAATACTGTTGGCGTCGGGCCGATGGGGTTTGGCGGGAAGTCGTCGCTGATCGGGTGCAAGGTGATGGCGGCGAATCGGTTGCCGGCTAGTTTCTTTGTCAGTGTTGCGTATGATTGCTGGGCGTATCGAAGGCTCGGGATCAGGATGGATGCGGGGAGCGGGGCGATTACGAAGTGGTTGTATCGTGATCCGGCTCGGCCGGTGCAGAAGATGACGGAGGGCGAGGGGTTCCCGCTATCGGGGCGTGAGATTGTGTTGCGGACGCCGGTTAGCGAGGAACAGATTCGCGCGTTGAAGGTCGGCGATGTGGTGCTGATCAACGGGGAGATGTATACGGGTCGGGACGCGGTGCATGCGCACTTGATGAAGAATGCTCCGCCGGTGGATATGCGGGGGAGCGTGCTGTATCACTGCGGGCCGGTGATGTTGAAGACGGGCGAGAAGTGGACGGTGAAGGCGGCGGGGCCGACGACGAGCGCTCGCGAGGAGCCGTATCAGGCGGACGTGATCAAGAATTACGGGATCCGAGTGGTGATGGGCAAGGGCGGGATGGGGAAGAAGACGCTCGCGGCGTTGAAGGAAAATGGCGCGGTGTACTTGAATGCGATTGGCGGCGCGGCGCAGTACTATGCTCGGGCGATTGATGAAGTGCTGGATGTGCACTTGATGGAGTTCGGGATTCCCGAGGCGATGTGGCATTTGCGCGTGCATGACTTTATTGCCATCGTCACGATGGATTCGCATGGGAATAGTCTGCATGCGAATGTTGAGGCGGAGACGGCGGTGAAGCTCGCGGAGTTGCAGAAGGTTTAGACAACCGCTTCCGCGTTTCCCAAGCGGGGTACCCGATCCACAGCAGAATGTGATGCGGTACACTTGGCGAATATATGGCGAACGATAATCTGACGCTTGCCTTTCCGGAGCCTGCGAAGGAGCGGATTCTGGCTCGGCAGACGGGGCTGCAGGGTGCCATTGCTCGGTTTGAAGAGTGGATGGCGAATCCGGATTCGCCGGTGCGGGCTATCAAGAAGCAGGAGGCTCGCGCGGGGGAGTTTGCGGAGTTCCCGCAGGCGCTGGCTCCGGCACTCGGCAAGGCTCTGGTGGCTCGCGGGGTCACGCAGTTGTACTCGCATCAGGCGGAGGCTTTTGCGCATTCGGCTGCGGGTAAGAATGTTGTGGTCGTCACGCCGACGGCTAGTGGCAAAACGCTTTGCTACAACTTGCCGGTGATGAATGGGCTGCTGAATGATCCGCATGCTCGGGCATTGTATTTGTTTCCGACGAAGGCGCTGGCGGAGGATCAGCTGCACGAGTTCCAAGCAGGCGTGGACGCGGCGGGGTCGGACTTGCGCGTGTTCACCTACGATGGCGATACGCCGCAGGACGCTCGGCGGGCGATTCGGGAGCGGGCGAATGTGGTCCTCACGAATCCGGACATGCTGCACGCGGGGGTGTTGCCGCATCACACCAAGTGGGCCAAGGCCTTTGAGAATTTGCAGTACGTCGTGATCGATGAGCTGCACTACTATCGCGGCGTGTATGGGAGCCATCTGGCGAACGTGCTGCGGCGGTTGAAACGGGTGTGCGAGTTTTATGGGTCAAAGCCGAAGTTCATTTGCTGCTCGGCTACCATCGCGAATCCGAAGGAACTGGCCGAGGCGCTCACAGGCGAGCCGTTTGAACTGGTGGATCGAAACGGCGCGCCGTCGGGAGACAAGTATGTCGTCTTCTACAATCCTCCGGTGGTGAATCGACAGCTCGGGATTCGGCGGAGCTACTTGAATGAGACTCGGCGGATGGCGAAGGAGTTGCTGGATCGCGGGCAGCAGACGCTGGTGTTTGCGAACTCGCGTCTGGCGACGGAGATTCTGCTCACCTACCTGAAGGACGATCATTCGGGGGTGCGCGGGTATCGGGGCGGCTACTTGCCGAAAGAGCGGCGCGAGATTGAGCGCATGCTGCGCGAGGGCGATATTCGCTGTGTGGTCGCGACGAATGCGTTGGAGCTGGGGATCGACATCGGCTCGCTGGATGCGGTGGTGATGGCGGGGTATCCGGGGACGATCGCTTCTACGTGGCAGCGCGCGGGGCGTGCGGGTCGGCGGCAGACTACTTCGCTCGCGGTGCTGGTGGCTTCGAGTGCGCCGCTGGACCAATACATCATCGAGCATCCGGAATATTTTTTTGATCGGCCGCCCGAGCATGCTCATATTAATCCGGACAACATCGAGATTTTACTGGGGCATTTGAAGTGCGCGGCGTTTGAGTTGCCGTTGCGCGATGGTGAGGCGTTTGGGGCGCATGACATCGGGGATATGTGCAGGTTCCTGCAGGATCAGCGTGTGCTGCATCATTCGGGGACTACTTGGCATTGGACGTCGGACAGTTATCCGGCGGATGCGGTGAGTTTGCGGTCGATCTCCAGTGACAATTTTGTCGTCGTGGATATTACGGGGGATCACGAGGTCATTGCGGAGGTGGCGTTCACGTCGGCGCTGACGACCCTGCATGAGAAGGCGATTTATCTGCACGACGCTCGGCAGTATCAGGTAGAGAAATTCGATTACGACGGTCGCAAGGCGTTTGTGCGGCGGGTGGATTCGGACTATTACACGGATGCGATCGATTACACGCAGGTGAAGGAGCTCGACGAATTTGCGGGGACGCCGATGGGTGGGGCGAAGGCGGCGCACGGGGATGTGCGGTTGAATCGGCAGATTGTCGGCTTCAAGAAGATTAAGTTTTATTCGGGCGAGAACGTTGGGGCGGGCAATTTGTCGATGCCGGAGCAGGAGATGCACACGACGGCGTTCTGGCTGCATTTTCCGGCGGAGTTTTTGGGTCGGTTCCCGGATTTGTCGCCGACGGAGAAGCAGGGTGGATTGGTCGGGCTCGCGGCGTTGTTGCGGACGGTGGGGGCGCTGCATGTGATGTGCGATCCGCGGGATTTGGGCGTGTCGATCACCGAGGACATTGCGGGCAGCGTGCAGGTGTTTGAGCCGAACCTGTATCTCTACGACAACTATCCGGGGGGAATTGGGCAGAGTGCAGCATTGTTTAAGCTCGCGCCGAGGTTGATCGAGGGGGCGGCGAAGCTGCTGGGGTCGTGCAAGTGTGAGACGGGGTGCCCGAGTTGTGTGGGGCCGGTGGGGGAGGTCGGGGAGAGGGGGAAGGAGACCGCGGGGCGGCTTTTGAGGGAGTTGTTGGGGGAGGTCAGTCGCGTCGGTTAGACGGGGAATTTGGCCCGGAATTCTACCCGCGCCTTTACCAGTCTGTGTGAAAACTGCCGAAACCGCCCCCTACCGGAGGCGGCTGGTCAAGCTGTGTATTGCAAAAAACTTTCGTCAGCCGCGTGCGGTAGCGCGCGGGTTCTTACACACGCACCCATCGACGGTGGGGGTTGCGAAACGGGGAGTAGCGCTCTTATGGTGTGCGTTGCAATCCCATGAGCCTGCACTTTCTCGATTCTAAACGACCCCGACGAAGCTTCGTGCGCCGCGGCGCTT
>JBDSXJ010000003.1:0-121054 GCA_039926185.1 Bryobacteraceae bacterium
ACCAAGTAGAAGCACAGTTGATCATGAGGCATTACGAAGGATTCACTCCGCGTGCCGGCCGCATCCGTGGCCGTCGTAGCGGTGTCTAGCGCTTACCGGCGTCCTGGAATGAATCGACTCTGTCTCATCTTGTTTGGTTCGCCAGGTTCTGGTAAAGGGACACAGGCAAAGCTGCTCAAGAGGGATCTGGGCGTGGCTCATATTTCGACCGGGGACATGCTCCGGGAACGGATTGCTTTAGGCGATTCGCGGGGCAAGCGGATGGCAGAGATTCTGCAAGCGGGTGGGTTGGTGAACGACGATTCGGTGAACCGAATGGTCGAAGACCGGATCACCCACGACGACTGCCAGACCGGATTTATGTTGGATGGCTACCCGAGAACGGTGGCCCAGGCAAAGTGGTTCGCCGAGAAGTTGGCGGCCAAGCAGATGAGGCCCATGGTGGTCCATCTGGAAGTCGATTATAATGTTATTGTTGAGCGAATCTCCGGCAGAAGGCAGTGCCCAGTTTGCGGCACGCTCTATAACCTTGCTTCGGACGCCACAAGAGTAGCGTGCGATTTGGAAGGCGCGAAGCTGGAAATACGAGACGACGATCGCGAAGATGTAGTGCGTGAGCGATTGCGTGCGTATGACCGTCAAACTGCGCCAGTATTGGCCTTTTTCAAGGACGCTGGATATCCGGTGTGGCATATTTCCGGTGATGGGAACCCGCAGTTGATCGCAGTGCAGATTGAAGATTTGATCCGCGTGGAACGCGAACGAGCCGCATGATCATACGCAAGAGTATGGCCGAGCTCGAAAAGATGCGCGCCGCGGGCCTTTTGGTCTGGAAGATTTTGGAAGAGATGCGCTCCATGGTCAAAGAGGGCGTCTCGACGATGGATTTAGAAGTACGTGCGGAGCAGATGATGAAGGACGCGGGTGCGCGGTCAGCCTTTAAGGGCTACGCCAGCGCCTCGGCGGGGACCAAGTTTCCCACCGTTCTGTGTTGTTCGGTGAACGAGGAAATCGTTCACGGGATGCCTTCGCAGGGTAAGGTTTTGAAGAACGGCGATATCGTTTCGATCGATACTGGGGTCCAGTTGAACGGATACTACGGGGATTCGGCGATCACGGTAGCGGTGGGAGAGATCTCCGCCGAAGCGCGTAAGTTGATGGATGTAACACGCGAATCGCTGGAATTGGCGATCGACAAAGCCCGGCCGGGAAACCGGTTGTTTGACATTTGCGGTACAGTGGAGCGGCACGTCCTCTCCAACGGCTTTTCGATTGTCCGGGAGTTTGTGGGGCATGGCATCGGTACGCAGATGCACGAAGAGCCGCAGGTTCCGAACTATGTGGACCGCCGGGGAGAGAACCCCCGCCTGAAAGAAGGCATGGTGTTAGCCATCGAACCGATGGTGAATGCCGGCAAGCCTGGTAGCCGCGTGAAAGCCGACAAGTGGACGGCGGTGACCGAGGATGGAAAGTATTCGGCGCATTTTGAGCATACGGTCGCCATTACGGCGGACGGGCCATGGGTTCTGACGCGGCCGTAGTTGGTGAGGTTGTTGAGTTGTTACCGAGCGCGGCTTACAAGCTTCGCCTGGAAAACGAGGCGATTGTGATCGCCCACGCCGCAGGTGCGACGGAACGGAATTTTGTGAGATTGCGGCCCGGCGACCGGGTTCGCGTGGTTTTATCGGAGCGCGACAAAACGCGCGGCCGGATCTTAGAGTTGCTGTCGTAAGCGAAGCGGAAGCGGAGCTTTTCGGTATAAGAGGAATTATGAAAGTTCGAGCGTCGGTAAAAGTGATGTGCCCCAAGTGCAAACTGGTGCACCGCGAAGGCGTGGTTCGCGTAATCTGCGCGAATCCTAAGCACAAACAGAGGCAGGGATAGGAACTATGGCACGTCTAGCAGGTGTTGATTTACCAGCCAAGAAGCGGACCGAAATTGGTCTGACCTACATCTATGGCATCGGCCGCACGCGAGCCCTCTCGTTGTGCCATCGCGCGGGTGTGAACCCCGGTACCAAAATTGCCGACCTGACCGAAGAAGAGGTCAACGCGATCCGTCAATTGCTCGAAGCCGAAGGCTCGGTGGAAGGCGATCTGCGCAAAGAAATCTCGATGAACATCAAGCGCCTCATCGAAATGGGCGCGTATCGCGGTCTGCGGCATCGCCGTGGTCTGCCGGTTCGTGGACAGCGCACCCACACCAACGCTCGCACTCGTAAGGGTCCGCGTCGCGGCACGGTCGCTGGTAAGAAGAAGGCTACGAAGTAGGACGTAAAGGCAAATCATGGCAAAAGCTCCCGCAAAAGCTTCCAAAGCTGGCAAAAAGAAGTCTTTCAAGAAGAAGGAAAAGCGCCACGTCCCCACCGGGATCGTGCACGTCCAGGCTTCGTTCAACAACACCATCGTCACCATCACCGATCCGGTGGGCAACGTTCTCTCGTGGTCCAGCTCGGGTTCGCTCGGCTTCCGCGGGTCGCGTAAGGGCACCCCGTTCGCAGCGCAGCAGGCGTCCATGACCGCGGCCAACAAAGCCAAGGAATCCGGCCTCCGCGTCGTCGAAGTGAGCGTCAGCGGTCCGGGTGCGGGTCGTGAATCCGCAGTTCGCGCATTGTCGTCGGCGGGTATCGAAGTGCGTTCCATCAAGGACCATACGCCCATGCCGCACAACGGTTGCCGCCCGCCCAAAAAGCGCCGCGTCTAAGTTTTTAGTAGTATCTAGCAGTAAGCAGGACGAAAGAGCCTTGGGCTCCGTAAACTGCACCTCAATAGAAGAAAGTAGTTTGGAGGTTCGATTTGGCACGATACATTGGTCCCGTGTGCCGGCAGTGCCGGCGCGAGGGAATGAAGCTCTTCCTTAAAGGCGAGCGCTGCTACACGGAAAAATGCGCGATCGAAAAGCGCAATTTCCCCCCAGGCCAGCACGGCAAGGACCGTAAGCCCAAGATTGTCGGCTACGGCTTGCAGCTGCGCGAAAAGCAGAAGGCCCGCCGCTATTACCAGTTGCTGGAAAACCAGTTCCGCAACCTGTTCGAGAAAGCCACCACGATGAAGGGCATCGCCGGCGACAACATGTTGTCGTTGCTGGAACGCCGCCTGGACAACGTCATGTACCGCATTGGTTTCGGAACCTCGCGCGCCCAAAGCCGCCAGTTGGTCCGCCACGGCCACGTGAACGTCAATGGCCGTCGAGTGGATATTCCATCCTTCACCGTCAAGCCCGGCGACGTCATCACCGTACGTGATAACTCCAAGGAAAACCCCACCATCCTGCACGCCCGCGACGCTACAGCCCACGCTCCTAACCCGAACTGGCTCGAAGTGGATCGCGAAAACCTTACGGCCAAAGTCCTCTCGGTACCGAAACGCGAAGACCTGGTCCAGATTCAGTTGAACGAACAGTTGATCGTCGAGTTGTACTCGAAGTAAAAAGGGGCCACCGAGATTATGTTCAAAGGATTTCAGAAACCGAAGCGACTTGTCGCCAATACCGAAACCCTCACGGATCGGTATGGCATGTTCACCGCGCAGCCGTTTGAGCGCGGTTTCGGATCGACCATCGGCACCGGCCTGCGCCGCGTGCTGCTGAGCTCGATCGAGGGCGCTGCGATCACCGCTGTCCGCATCGACGGCGTGGCGCATGAATTCAGCCCGATCCCCAACGTTGTAGAAGACGCCACCGACATCATCCTGAACTTGAAGCAGATTCCGTTCAAGATGTCCGTCGAAGGCATGCGTACCATTCGTCTGAAGGTCGATAAGCCCGGTCAGGTCCTCAGCGGCCAGATCGAGACCGACTCGGACATCGAAGTTCTGGACCGCAACATGCACGTCGCCACGGTCGGCGAAGGCGGCAAGCTCAATATCGAAATGCGTGTTCGCAGCGGACGTGGTTACGTCGGCGCGGATCGCAATAACGATGAAGATCTGGCCATCGGCTACATCCCGATCGACTCCGTGCACTCGCCGGTTCGCAAAGTAAACTTCTCCGTCGAAGCCGCCCGCCTGGGGCAGATGACGGATTACGACAAGCTCACCATCGAGGTGTGGACCAATGGCGCGATCTCGCCGGCCGATGCAATCGGTCAGGCGTCGAAGCTCCTCAAAGACCACATGACCATCTTCATCAACTTTGAAGAGACGGCCGAAACTACTGAGGAACCGGCCGAGCGCGCCATGTCTCAGATGACCGAGGTCATGAACCGCTCCGTCGAAGAGCTGGAACTCAGCGTTCGTTCTTACAATTGCTTGAAGAACGCCAACATCCAGACCATCGCCGACCTGGTCCAAAAGACCGAAGCGGAAATGTTGCGTACCAAGAACTTTGGCCGCAAGTCGCTCAATGAAATCAAGGAAATCCTCGGAGGCTTGGGATTGGGCTTCGGTATGAAGTTCGACTCTCAGGGACGTCTGGTTTCGCCCGCGGGAACTCCGGCTACGCTGGACCCGATGGAAGGCGAAGACATTGACGACGAGGACGACGATGAGGAAGGAGATTCCGCAGCTGAATAAGCCGCCGGAATAAAGGAAGTCATGCGACACAGAATATCCGGATCGAAGATGAAGCGCGACGTTGGGTCGCGTAATTCACTCCTCAAAAATTTGGTCACCAGTGTGATCGAACACGAACGCGTCGTTACCACCGCCACCAAGGCCCGCGCTATCAAGCCGCTGGTCGACAAAATGATCACCCTCGGCAAGAAGGACACGCTCCACGCGCGTCGCCAAGCCGCTGGTTATCTGCAAACGCCCGCTGCTGTAAAGAAGCTGTTCGACAAGCTCGGACCCCGCTTCGGTACACGCAACGGCGGCTACACCCGCATCGCCCGCCTCGGCTGGCGCAAGGGTGATGGTGCCGAACAGGCCATCATCGAACTCGTGGGTACGGAACTGGTGAAGCGTGCAGAAGACCGCGCGAAGCGCCGCGAAGCCCGTCTGCAAGCCATGAAGGACGGCGAGCACGACCACGACGGCACCGAACCCAAAGAATAACTCCCGCAAGTATTGCGAAAATAGGCGCAGCGTCCGAAAGGGCCTGCGCCTTTTTCGTTTCCAGGCACTTCGCTTCCGAGCAAACGTCCGACGATCACTATTTCGATCACGTCGATACCAAAGGAGTACCCGATCCATTTATCAACAAGATCGGCGCACTGTCACAGATGTGACCTGCGCGTGTCTTTCATTTCACAAGATTGGTGATAGCTTGGTTGAGGATGTTTTTCCAACTCGAAGCCATTCTCGAATCCCCGCTCACGTTCCCGGCCTTGGAATGCTTCCACATCGCTGGTTTCGGACTCGGGGTGGGAACGATTGCCGTCGTCGACTTCCGCATGCTGGGTTGGGCACTGCCCAAAGCAAAAGTGTCCGACATCGCCGCGAGCCTTTCGCGCTGGACTACCATCGGACTCACTCTGGTATTCCTCTCCGCCGGAGGACTCTTCTACTCTGATCCCGACCTCTACTACTTAAACCCGTCGTTCCAGATCAAGATGACGATCCTGATGTTCGCACTCATCTTCCATTTCACCGTACATCAGAAGCGAGCCTTCGAGGATCAGCCAGCTAAGTGGGTCGGCGCCGTCTCCTTGTTGCTGTGGGCGAGCGTCACGCTCTGCGGCATTTTCATCGCCTTCACCGGGGAGGCGGGCTGAGCATGATGGACTTCGCGTATTGGCTGCAATCTACCGGATTCTTCACAGCGCTGCGGCAATCCTGGTACGTGTACCCATTTATCTTGTCGCTGCACATGATCGGGATCGCCCTGTTTGGCGGACTCATCGTCGCCACCGACCTGCGCCTGCTCGGCGTCGCGCTGACCAAACATCCTGCAGCCGAAGTGGTGAACTCGCTGCGTCCGATTAAGCACGCAGGCTTAACCCTGATGGTCCTGTGCGGCCTGCTGATGTTCGGAAGCAAGGCGGAAGAATATCTTCTGAACCCCTGGTTTCACGCAAAGCTGACATTGCTAGTGTTAGTTGGAATCCATGCACTGGTGTTCCGCAAGAGCGTCTACGCGAAGGCGGCTGAATTCGACGCCGCAGGCACGCTCCCTGGGAACGCGAAGCTCGCCGCGACACTCTCGCTTATCTTGTGGACCGGCCTGCTGATTTGTGGCCGAGGCATCGGCTACATCAATCCTGACTTAGACCGCGTGCACGCGCTGCTGCTACGCTAGCGGCGTCTTGAAGAATACCGGATCCTTCGCGATCCCGGCCACGTAGCGATCATATTCCGATGCCGACGTCGCCCGCGCGACCAGGTCTTCGGCCGTCAGCCAAGCCTTCTGAAACGCGATCTCTTCCAAGCAGGCGACCTTTAGCCCCTGCCGTTTCTCAATCGCTTCCACGAAGTTCCCTGCCATGAGTAGCGATTCCGGCGTTCCCGTGTCGAGCCACGCTGTGCCACGGCCCATTGCTTCCACTTCCAGCTTGCCGTCCTTCATGTACAGGCGGTTCAAGTCCGTGATCTCCAACTCGCCACGCGGCGAGGGCTTCAGGCTCTCTGCCCGCTGCACGACCGTATTGTCGTAGAAATACAAACCAACTACCGCATAGTTGGACTTCGGGGCCTTCGGCTTTTCCTCAATGTCGATAGCCTTGCCCTCGCTGTCAAAACTCACGACGCCGTAGCGCTCGGGATCGCGCACGCGATACGCAAATACCCGCGCGCCATCCTTCATCTGTGCCGACCGCATCAACGATTCTGACAACCCGTGTCCGTAGAAGAGATTGTCGCCGAGCACGAGGCATACCGTGTCCGCGCCGATGAATTCCTTGCCGATGGTGAAGGCTTGCGCGAGCCCAGCGGGCTTTGCCTGTTCCGCGTAGGTCAGGGAAATTCCGAAGCGCGATCCATCGCCCAACAATTCGCGATACACCGGCAGGTCCCGAGGCGTTGAGATCAGCAGGATATCCCGGATTCCCGCCAACATCAGCGTCGAAACCGGGTAATAAATCATCGGTTTATCGTAAACCGGCAACAACTGCTTGCTCACCGCGTGAGTCAGCGGATAGAGCCGCGTACCGCTTCCGCCTGCCAAAACAATACCCTTCATAGGTCTCCTAAGAATACCATCGGCAGATTTTTCTCTTGCACCAATTTCCATTTGTGATACAGTGTTGTACAAATGGCAAGAACGGATTCGTGCGGACAATTCGAGCAGTTGGTTCTAACCGCCGTCCTGAGCCTCGACGACAACGCCTACGGCGTAACCATCCATAAGAAAGTGGAAGAGTTGTCCTCTCCAAAGTCGGTCACCCTGGGAGCCGTGTACGTCACCCTGGACCGTCTGGAAGACAAAGGCTTCCTCTCCAGCTGGTTAACCGAACCCACCGCCGAACGAGGCGGGCGAGCCAAGCGCTGCTACAAGGTGGAATCGGCTGGAGAGCAGGCCTTAAGAGATTCAATGCTCACCGCCCGTCGCCTGTTGAATGAACTCACCATCGGAAAAAGGAGCCAAGCATGGATTTAAGGACTGTTCTCTCGGCTGTTCTGCCCCTAGCCTCCCGCGAGCAAATCCTGGGCGACCTCGAAGAACGTGGTTTTCGCGCCCGCGACATCCTCAGCGTGCTGCCCGGAGCCTGGCTCGCCCACCTGCGGCGCGAATGGCTTGGCCCTGTCCCGAGCCTCGCTGACGCGAGCGAAGCCGCCCTCCGCCTGCGCGCCGAGCAACTCCGGAGAGCCGCGTCTGTTGATCTCTTACTCCTGATGTGGGGGCAGCCTCGCCTTTGTGCATCTCGCCAACCCGGACTTTCAGCGCCTGATTTCGATTGGCTTCACACTCGTCTTGGCCACCCTATTTCGCATCGGGATCGGTATCCGATGGAGTCCCTGATGCCGTCGCCCAGCCAACTTCTGGGCGACTATCGCTCCACGCTGCAACGTCGCACCCCCGGTGTCAGTGCGATCCTGCTGATGGGTTCCCTGCCGCGCCTCTTGAACCAGCAAAGCCCGATCGCGTGGAAGCTCTTCTTCGAGGTCAGCACGATTCTTCTAGCTGGGGTCCTGCTCTACCGCTCCCGGCACATCATCCAGGAACTCCGCAACCTCAACCACCCGCCGAGAGCTCTGACCGCGTGAAGTGGGGCGGCCACTCTGGCCGCCGCGGACTCCCAGTCCGCATGTTCCGCAGTATTCTCCAACCCACAGCGGCCTGGGAGGCCGCAGCAGCCAGGGTGGCTGCCCCACTCCCGTTTGGAGACTCTTCAAGACAGGTCGGAGAACTAGTAAAAATCCTAGCCCAATCTCCTGAGAACCCTGCCCCCGCCAAACCCACTTTATTTGTGGGTATGGCTTACTTCCAACACGAAACCGCAATCGTCGAATCTCCCGACGTAGGAGAAGGCACTCGCATCTGGGCCTACGCTCACATTCTCCCCGGCGCCCGCCTGGGCGAAGACTGCAATATCTGCGACCACACCTTCATCGAAAACGACGTGGTGCTGGGTGACCGCGTCACCGTCAAGTGCGGCGTCCAGCTTTGGGACGGCTTGCGCGTCGAAGATGACGTCTTCATCGGCCCGAACGCGACGTTCACCAATGACAAGTGGCCACGCAGCAAACATTTCTTGGAGAAGTACCCGCGCACGACACTGCGGAAAGGCTGCTCGATCGGTGCCAACGCGACCATTCTTCCGGGCATTACGATCGGCGACAACGCCATGGTCGGCGCCGGAGCCGTAGTTACGCACAACGTTCCACCGCACGCGAAAGTGGTCGGCAGTCCGGCGCGCATCATCGGTTACGTCGACGTTGTTCCGGAAGCTCCGCAGCCGGAGTTGGTCAAGCCCGGCACCTCGCCGACCGCGCTTGGCGAAGCGACCATCCATCACTTGCCGAAGGTCGTCGACCTCCGAGGCAGCCTCATCTTCGGCGAAGCCTCGCGCCACGTGCCGTTCGAAGTCAAGCGCTACTTCCTCGTCTACGACGTTCAAAGCGAGCACATCCGCGGCGAGCATGCCCATCGCCGCCTGCATCAGTTCCTGGTCTGCGTCGCCGGCCGCTGCAACGTCGTCACCGATGACGGCGTCACGCGCCACGAAGTTGTTCTCGATGCGGCCTCCAAGGGTGTCCATATCCCGCCGATGGTTTGGGCCACGCAGTACAAGTTTTCTCGCGATGCGGTGCTGCTGGTGCTGGCGTCGGAATACTACGACGCCTCAGAGTATATTCGCGATTACTACGAATACTTGTCGCTGCGCAAACAAACCTTAAAGGTGGCCGTATGATTCTCGCCAACGATTTTCAACGCCAGTGGGCCGACGTGGCCGACGACGTCCTAGGCGCGGTCAACCGTGTCGGCAAGAGTGGCTGGTACGTCCTCGGAAACGAAGTCCGGACCTTTGAGGAAGAACTGGCCGGATTCTGGGGCAAGCAGCACGCGACCGGCGTCGCGAACGGCATGGACGCCATCGAGATCGGGCTGCGCCTGCTCGGCTGTGGTCCAGGTGACCGCGTGTTGACCACCCCGCTCTCGGCCTTCGCCACCACGCTCGCCATCGTGAAGCTCGGAGCGGTGCCTGTGTTTGTCGATACGGACGAGCATGGCCTGATCGACCTTGTCCGCTGCTACGATCTGCTGCGGACCCGTCGCGACATCCGTTCCATGGTCCCCGTGCATCTCTACGGCCACGCGTTGGACCGTGGAGCCCTGGAATGGCTGCGCGACGAGTTCGACTTGAAGATCCTCGAAGACTGCGCGCAGTCCGCCGGAGCATCGTGGCAGGGAACCCCGACTGGCTCGGTGGGGCGGATCGCCGCCACCAGCTTCTATCCGACCAAAAACCTCGGCGCGATGGGCGACGGCGGAGCGATCCTGACCGACGATCCGGTGCTCGACGCCCAAGGGAAAGTGATGCGCTTCTACGGCGAAACGTCCCGCTACCGGCACGAACAGCTCGGCTACAACAGCCGCCTGGATGAAGTGCAGGCCGCGCTGCTGCGGGACGCCGTGCTGCCGCGCATGGAGCGCTGGATCGCCCGCCGGCGTGCCATCGCCGCCGCGTATGCTGGCGGCATCCAGAACCGCGAGGTCGCCCTTCCCGGACAACCGGATGGCTCCGAATCCAGCTGGCACCTGTTCCCAGTCCACGTCGCGCCATCCCTGCGAACGCAGTTCACGGAGCACCTGAAGACCAACGCAGTCGGGACTGGTATTCACTATCCCACCGCCATTCCAGACCAACCCGCGATGGGCAAGGCCACCTTCGAAATGGTCGACGAATGCACCCAGGCCCGCCGCATCTGCGCCGCCGAAGTCAGTCTCCCGATTCACCCATACCTGACCGACGAAGAGGTTGCCCGGGTGATCGATACCGTCAACGCGTTCGCTCGAGAGACAGTGGTGGCCCAAACCGCCGCGTAGACGGTGTGGCGCACACGCCCACGTGTGCCGCGTCGAGATGTGCGTATCAAACAAACATCCAGGCGTCGAGACGAGTCTCGACGCGGCACGCTGAAGAGCGGGCGCTACGACGGACCCCAAAAATAGTTAGTTTCCAGCCGCGTGCGTTAGCGCGCCGGTCAACGAGGGCATTCGTCGGGTTCCGTCGCCGGACCCACATCATGTATACTCGCATGCATTGACACGACCGCGCCCGCACGTTAACCTACTCGCCGAGCACGCTCTTTCCACGCGGAGACTCGTGTCCAGGAGATAAGTTATGAGATTGAAATTCGTAGGGGTACTCGCCGTCGTCGGGATGTTCGTCAGCACCGTTCCCTTGAGTGCACACCATTCGTTCGCGGCGGAATACGACTCGAAGACGATGCTGACTCTGGTCGGCACCATCAGCAAGGTTGAGTGGACCAATCCGCATGTCTACGTCCACATCGATGTGAAGGATTCCGCTGGCAAGGTCGTCAGTTGGGCGCTGGAAGGTTACCCGCCGAACACGCTGAAGCGCACCGGTTTCGCGCGCGCCAGTCTGGTGCAAGGCGACCAGATCACGGTCACAGCCTACAAGGCCAAGGATGGCTCCAACACCGGCGCGGGTCGGGAACTCACCTTCAAAGACGGCAGCAAGAAGTTTCTTGGGCCGGTAGGGAACTAGCCATGCTTAAGAATTTGGGTTCCATCGCGGTCGCCACTGCAGCGGCTCTTCTGATCATCGTCCCCGTCGCCAGCCAGGGCCAGGACAAAGCAGGAAAAGGCAAAGCGAAGGCTGAAGCTAAAGGTCCGAATCCGGACGTGAAGCACGCTCCGATCCCACGTGCGGCCGATGGCAAGCCTGATCTTTCCGGGGTCTGGCAAAGCGGCGGCGTCAGCATTAATGGCGAAGCCGGCGCGCCTCCGCTGCATCCCCTGCCGCCCATCGACAATCACACCATCCGACGCGAGCCGCTGGTTTACAAAGCCGACTGGGAAGCCAAGCGTGCCCCGCTCGACGCCGCTCTCGACGATCCGACGCTGTTCTGCCTGCTCCCCGGTGTGCCGCGCATCTCCACCATGCCGATGCCGCTCGAGATCGTGCAGACGCCGAAGCAGGTGGTCATCCTTCACGAGGCCTTCCGCGCATGGCGTCGCATCCCGATTGACCCAAGTCTGAAGCACCCGGACGACGTGGTCCCCACCTGGATGGGCGATTCGGTGGGCCGTTGGGAAGGCGACACCTTCGTTGTCGACACGATCGGTTTCAACGACAAAAGCTGGATCGCCGCCAAGGGCATCCACTCGGAATCCCTGCACGTGGTGGAACGCTACACGCTCAACACCGACGGCTCGCTGAGCTTTGAAACCATGGCCGAAGACCCCGAGGCATTGCAAAAGCCCTATTACACGGGAGCCGTATTCCGCCGCCCCATCGACGTGCGCGTCGAAGAATACGAGTGCATCGAAAACAACCCCGACCCGGGCCACATGAATAAGGCCGCCGGTCGCACGAGATAACGGTAGAGGATCTGCATGCGAAAGACCGTTGTCTCCGGCGCTCTCGCGCTGGCGGCGTGTGTGACTTTGCTGTTTGCCCAAGGCCCGCCACCCGGAGCAGCGAAGGGCAAAGAAAAGGCTCCGGAACCATGCGAGCGTGTGTGCCTGGAAGCTTTCGTCACCCAGTATCTGGAAGCTCTGGTCGCGCACAATCCCTTCGGCTTGCCGCTCGCCTCGCGCGTCAAGTTCACAGAGAACGATCAGGTGCTGGACCTCGGTGACGGACTGTGGAACGTCACTACTGGCATCGGCAAATACAAGTCAATGGTGTCCGATCCGCAGAGCCAGCAGGTCGGTTTTCTGGGAACGGTGCTCGCCAATGATCGCCCTACGACTCTGGCGCTGCGCCTGAAATTGGAGAATCGCAAGATCTCAGAGATTGAGACGCTGGTGAACGTGTCGAATCCTCCGGTGCCGACGGCTGGTGCCGCAGCTCTCGATGCCTTGGCGCTGGATCCCTTGTGGCTGCAAGCCGAGACGCAGCGTTCGACTCGGGAGCAACTGATCGCCGCCGCCAACACGTATTTCGATGCACTCGAAAGCTCCAACCCCGGCCTCGCACAGTTCGACCCGCAGTGCCGCCGCGTCGAGAACGGCGTGGGCAAAGCGGACGACTGCGCCAATGAGATCCGCAGCCGAATGCTTTCGAATTTTCAAGTTGTCTACCCGCGCCGCATTCCGGTTGTCGATGAGGAGCGCCAGTTGGTCTTCGGTTTCTTCATGCACCAGCAGTCCGGCGACGTGCTGCAAGTGGAGTCGCCCGGTAGGCCCGCCTACAAGTTCCCCGAAGCGAGCTCTCAGCCTGCTTTCGTCGAGGCGGCACAGGTGTTCAAACTTACCGGAGGACGCATTCGCCGCATCGAATCCATCACCAGTGTGTTGCCTTACGGCACCCCGAACCCCTTCTTTGGCGACGACTGGCGTCGTGCGAAAAAATAGGAGCCTTGTCATGCGCCGCATTCTCATCCTCTCGTTCCTCGCCGCATCCGCCGCCATCGCCCAACCCGGCCGAGGTCCCGTAGGTCCGTGCGATCGCGCGTGCCTCGAAGGCATCGTTAACCAATACCTCGACGCGATGGTGGCCCACGCGCCCGGTCGTCTGCAAGTGACCGAGGACGTTCGCTTCACCGAGAACGATGTCGAACTGAAGCTGGGCGAGGCGCTGTGGAAGACGGCCAGCGGCCTCGGCAGCTATAAACTTTATTTCGCCGATCCGCAGCAAGGTCAAGTCGGTTTCTTCGGCACGATTCGTGAAAACGGCCGGCCAACGACGCTCGTGCTTCGTTTGAAAGTCGAGAACCGCCGCATTTCCGAAGCCGAGTCCCTGGTATTGCGAGGAGCCGTGACGGCCCAGCGAATCGAGGCAGAGTCACCCGATCCCTTGCTGATGGAAACCGTTCCGCCCGCCGAGCGCATCTCGCGTACGGAGTTGGTCTCGCGCACCAACCTTTACTTTGAGGCCATCGAACAAGGCAATGGCAAAGTCGCCCCATTCCATCCGGACTGCGCGCGCTTTGAGAACGGCATGAAAACCAGCGGCGTAAGCTGCTCTGACCAACTCGACACGAAAGTCTTCGACTATATCCAAAAGATCTACCCGCGCCGCTTTCTGGTGGTCGACGAAGAGCGTCAGTTGGTGTTCGGATTCTTCATGTTCAACCACCCCGGCGACATCCTGTGGACCAAGAATCCCGATGGCTCCCGCCGCGACCAGAGCGCTGCCGCGACTCGGCCATTCGCCGTGGATGTAGCGGAGTTGTTCCGCATCAAGGACAAGCAGATCCGCAAGATTGACGCCCTCATGGTCAGCCTTCCGTACGGGCAGCAGAATCCCTACCTGCCAAAGAAGTAAGATAGTAGACGTGGCAAGAGGCTTCGAGAGCAAGAACGTAGAACAGCAGCAACAAGATGCCGAGGAACGCCGCGCCAACGCTCGCCGGGTGGTTCTCAACGCTGAGCAGGCGGAAGTCAATCGCAAGCGCGAAGGGTTGATGTTGCAGCGCACGCGCATCCTGCGCGAAATTGAAATCTCCAAGAACGATCGTCACCGGCAAACCTTGCAGAGCGGCTTGCAGTTCCTCGACGAGCAAATTGCTGGTCTTCCAGTCTCGGCGTAAGTCATGCGGGTCCTGGCGCTCGAAAGCAGGCGAGCGGTTGAAATCGAAACCCTAATTCGTTCCCGTGGCGGAATTCCGTTCGTCGCTCCGTCCATGCGGGAAGTTCCGCTCCAAAACAATTTACCGGCGTTTGTTTTTATGGATCGCCTCCTGGCCGGCGACTTCAACATGGTCATCTTCCTGACCGGCGTCGGCGCGAAGCTGCTCGCGCAGGCGATTGAGACGCGCCACCCACCCGGACTCTTCCAGGAAGCCCTCCGCGAGATTGCTGTCGTCGTGCGTGGACCCAAGCCTTCCGGCGTGATGCGCGAATGGAAGGTTCCCGTGGCGGCCCTGGCCCCCGAACCCAACACCTGGCGCGAGGTCCTGGCCGTGACCGAAGGCCGACCGGAGCACCGCATCGCTGTACAGGAATTCGGCCGCACCAGTGAGGAATTGATTCAGGGCCTGCTCGCGCGCGGAGCCGAAGTCACCAAAGTCCCTGTGTACCAGTGGGCGCTGCCTGAGGATACCGGACCCCTTCGTGACGCCGCTCGACGCCTTGTGCGCGGCGAATTCGACATCGTGATTCTCACCACAGCCGTGCAAGTGACGCACCTACTCCAAATCGCGGCCGAAGATGGCATCGAGGCGGACGTTCTCGCTGCCCTGCGCAAGACCCTGATCGCCTCGATTGGCCCCACAACGTCCGAGGCTGTGCGCGAGCAGAATTTGCAGGTCGACTTTGAACCGTCCCATCCGAAGATGGGGATCCTGGTCACGGAGCTCCTGCAACAAGCCCCAGGCATCCTACAATCAAAGGGGTGAGCCAGGAGTCCGAAAAAACGGTGCGTCGCGGTGCGCGCTACACGGCGCTGGTTACCCAAATTCCATTCACCGTGATCGCTGGCTATGGGCTGGGGTACGGACTCGACTATCTTTTTGGGACCACATGGCTGCGCGTGGCGGTGCTGATCGTGGCCGTTATCGGGGCCATAGCCGGGCTGGTCGTGCAAGTGTTAAGAGATCAAAAGTCCAAATAAATGTTTCAGATATCGATTCCCCGCATTAAGCGGTATGCCCTGATTCTGGCCGTCACCGGCACGGTCGTGGCCGCGTTGCTCTGGGGGGTGAAGGAAGCCGCCGGATTTGCCGTGGGGGCCAGTCTGGCGTTTGTCAGTATCGAATCCTGGTCACGCTTGGCCGCCAGCCTCAATCCGGAGGCTTCTACCCGGCCATCCGCCGCTGGATCCAGCATCTTGCTGGTCTTCCGCTACGTCCTGATTGGGGCCGCTATGTATGCTACAGTAAAGGTTTTGGGAGTGACCCCAATGGCAATGCTGTTGGGTCTGTTTGTGGCCTTCGCGGCGGTACTCGTCGAACTCCTCCAGCAAGTCTCCAAAAAGTAAAGATCTCTATATGGAACACGAGCTTCAGCTCACAAAGCTGTTTAACGATTTTCTGGCCGGTCCGGCCAATGCTGCCCTCAATCTGGTCGGCCTGCCCAGCGATCCGCGCCCCTGGGGCAACTGGCTCGCAGTCGAAGTGCTGGTCGCCGTCCTGCTGATGGTGGTCGCGCTGATCGTTCGTGCCAGCCTCTCCGCCGACAAACCCGGTGCCTTGCAGCACACCTTCGAAGCCATTCACGGATTCCTGAAAAAGTCGGCCACCGACGCCGGTGTCGAAGATCCGGATAAATACATGTCGTACTTTGCCACCATTTTCATCTTCATCGTGGTTATGAATATGATTGGCATCATTCCGGCGTTTGAATCGCCCACGATGTTCGTCTGGGTGCCCGCCGGTTTGGCGATTTGGACCTTTTTCTACTTCAACTACGCCGGCTTCCGCACCAACGGCCTGGGGTATCTGGCGCATTTCGCGGGTCCCATCTGGTGGATGATGCCGATGATGTTCCTCATCGAAATTATCAGCCTCTTTATCCGTCCGCTGTCGCTTACGGTTCGTCTCTATGGCAACATGTTCGCGGGCGAGCAGGTGACGCTGGTGTTTATCGACCTCACCAAGGTTGTGATCCCGGTGGTTTTCATGGCGCTGCACATTTTCGTGGGCTTGATCCAGGCCTACGTGTTTACGTTTCTGACCATGATCTACATTGCGGGAGCAACTGCAACCCACGGTCATGGTGAGGGCAGCAACGAAGAAAACGTGCACGCCCACGGCCATTAAAGTTCCGGTTGTACCCGTTTCAGCGTGAGCCCCCGGCCTCCCAAGGTACGGACGGAACCACCTCCTGGCGGATTTTTATAGTGAAAGGCAACACACAATGCGTTTAAAGAATATTCTCTTCCTCGCCACCATCAGCCTGCTGATGATGGCCAGCCCCGTGTTCGCGCAAGAGACGAACGGCGGCGGTGTCACTGGTAACATGACGGCTGTCGGCGCGGCCGTCGGTATGGCGATCGCTTCCGGTCTTTGCGGACTGGCGCAGGGCAAGGCTGTTGCGTCTTCGGCGGAAGCCGTGGCCCGCAACCCCGGAGCTGCAGCCACCATTCAGACCCTGATGGTCCTCGGCCTCGCGTTCATCGAATCCCTGGCGCTGTTCACTCTCGTGATCATCTTCGTCAAGGCCTAGTTTAGATTCCAGCAGTAACAAGAAGGCGGGCCTTAATGGTCCGCCTTTTTCATTTTGAGGAACCATGACGCTCCAAGGAATTTTCCCCGCCATCGCGACGCCGTTCGACAATAAGGGCGAACTCTACAAGATCAAGGTCCAGCACAATGTGGAGCGCTGGAATCGCACCGTGCTGTCCGGCTACGTCGTCTGCGGATCGACCGGCGAGAGTCCGCTGTTGAGCGCGGAGGAAAAGCTGAAGCTGTTTGAGTGGGTGGCGCAGCATGCCGCTCCGGAAAAGACGCTGATCGCGGGCACCAGCGCGGACAGCGTGCGCGAGTGCGTGCTGATGACGAATCGCGCGGCGGAGATGGGCTACAAAGCGGCGCTGGTATTGCCCGCGAGCTACTTTAAGGCGATCTTCGGCAAGCCCGAATCGCAGCTGCTCTTCTTCCGCGCGGTCGCCGACCAGGCGAAGATTCCGGTTATTCTTTATCACTTCCCGCAGGTCACTGGCATTCATCTGCTACCGGAGACCGTAGCTGCGCTGGCGTCGCACCCGAACATCATCGGGATGAAAGACAGCTCGGGGAACCTGGAAGGGACGAAAGCGTTCCTTGCGGCCGTGCCGAAAGATTTTCACGTGATGACGGGGTCCGCGAACACATTGGCCGATTCCCTAGCGGCGGGCTGCGTGGGCGCTGTCATGGCACTGGCCAATGCGCTGCCGTACGCCTGCATCAGCATCTGGGAAGCGCACCGCTCGCGCGAGAAGGAAGCGGCCGACGATTGGCAGCGGCGCATCAGCTCGGTTGCGACCTTGATCGCTTCGACCTACGGAATTCCGGGCTTGAAGCACGCGATGGATCTGATGGGGTACTTCGGTGGCCCGCCGCGCTTGCCGTTCGTGCCGGTTGGCCCTGCGGCGCAGGCGGAAATCGCCACAGCGCTCGCTGGCCTCAAAGGCTAGACCATCTGCCTCTAAAGGCGGGCAGGGTGCCCGCCGCAGCCAAGGTGGCTGCCCTACTTATTCAGTTCAGAGGTTGCCATGATCGTTCGTGGTCGTCCGATGCGGAGCTTGCCGTTGCGATAGTCGTGCGCGCGAGCGTGGACGATCTCCGTCACGGCATCTGCCAGGAACCCCTTTAAGCCGTCCGTATCCACCGCGACGATGCACGGCGTTCGGCCTGAAATTCCGTGCCGCAGATTCAGCTTGGCCCGCAGGTCGATCACGGGGAATGTTTCGCCGTTGAATTTCGCCTCACCCACCAGCCATTCCGGATCGGGGTCGTCGAGGCTCAGCAGTTCATGCGCGGGTAGGATCGCTTTCACCGGACCAGCCTCCATGGCGAACTCCTGCCGTCCCACACGAAACGTCAGGTAGAAGCCACTGCGAAAGTCGTCCACAGTGGCCGTATCGGCCCGGCACTACGAAGTCTGAGTTTCGCGAACCGCATACCCACACGCGAGGATCGCGAGGAACACGCCCAGCGGCTCGCTATCGTTCATGTTGTGCTCGGCGAGTCCCGCGACCATCATCGCCAGGATCGTCGCGAGAGCCGCTTGCAGCATCCAGCGGCCTTCCGTCTTGGAGCTTCGTAGCGCGCGGAAGAAGTCGTACAAAGCCCGCCCGAGAAACCACAGTAGCGCCGCCAGCGCCGGCAATCCGCGCTCCGCCGCGTATTGGTAGTACACGTTGTGCAGGTGTCCCTTCGACCATTCCGTCGGCCAAGGACTCCGCACACCGGCAGGCACGTAGTCGAGCAAACGTACCGACACTTGTTCCGGTCCCACTCCAACAAGTGGATGAGCCTTGATCATCTCCCATCCGGCCGCGCGCAACGCGGCGCGGTGCTCGGTGGAATTCACGATGTTCTGTTGCGGCTGAAACGCGGCCAACACGCGATCTCGTAAAAGAGGGCTCGCCGCCAGCACCACAGCGGCCGCCACGGGGACCAGAGCCACCAGCCATCGCTTCCTGGCCCACAGCAGCCACATGGAACCCATCGCGGTCCCTGCCCACATAGTGCGCTGGTAGCCCGCGAGCAAACCCGCCCCCATGGCTCCGATTGCGGCGAACAATAACCAGCTACGGCGATCAAACAGAACCAAGGCCGCAGCGAGCAACAGAGCCATCATCGTAATGCCGCTGAAGGTCATCCAATGCGCCATGAAGCCTGTAACCCGAGCCCCGTTGCTGTAAACGTAGTAGAACAAAGTGGGATTGTTTTGGTAGATGCGAGCGAATTGCTGCATCGCCCACAAGGCAGAAAGCGATGCGCCGGTGATGATGCCCCACACCACCCAGCGGACCTCGCGCAGCGTGCGAATCGCGCTGAAGACGGCGAAGAGCATCGCGTACTCGTAGAATTTCTTCACCTGTGGGAACCCGGCGCGCGGCTCCGGCGATGCGGCTAGCGATACCAGCGTCCAGCCCATGAACAGCAACAGCGGGAGCGTCACGGGCGGCCAGCGCAGTTTGCTGCGGTTCAGCAGTAGAGAGAGGATCGCCGCGCCCAAAAGGATCTGGCTCGCCGCGATGGAAACGGTTGAGGTAGCCGCCGCCGCGCCTGCGAGGTAGGCTGGGGCTTTCTCGCGCATCCTAATAACGCGGAACGGTGGGATCGACTGTGGCGCTCCAGGCGTCGATGCCGCCGGCCATGTTCACGCAATTGTCCAAGCCTTGCTCGCGCAGCCAGTGGACTACATTCATGCTGCGCATTCCGTGGTGACAGAAAACGACCACGGTTCCGCTGGCGGCCTTGGTTTGCAGGTCTTGCAGTTCGCCAGGAACGGTGCGCATCGGGATGAGTGTCGCTCCTTCGATCTTGCAGGTTGCGAATTCGCTGGGTTCGCGAACGTCGATCAGGTGGAGTGTTTCGCCTGCGTCCAAGCGTTGCTTGACGTCGCGCGCGGAGATTTCGAGTGGGCCGGGCATTCTCTCAATGATACTCGCTTCGCGAAGCAGTGAATCCGTACTGTAAGTACTGGATCTTGGCTAGATAAAACATATCGTGCTAGTTTTGTTTTTCATACTCAGGGAGAAAAATTCGGATGAAGCTGTTGGGTGCTGTATTTTCGCTGATGGTGGGAATCGTTGTGACGGGGAACCAGGCCCGTGCTATTCCGGTCACCCCGCAGAACTATTCCTTCAATTTCCAAGGCGCCTGCACGATCGACTGCACCGGTTTGGCGACGGGCGTCCTGACCTTGCAGGACTACGTGATTGGAGACTACTTTTCGGAGACGAACTTCGTCAGCTTAAGCTACTCCTCCAATTTCACCCAGTTTCTGATCACCAACACTGATCCCGGCTTGGCCGCATCCGGCGTGATCAATGGGCTGGGGCAAGGCTCGGTCTACATTGCAAATTTGGACCACTATTTTTCGTCCTCGCTGGACGGATTCTTCTGCGTGGACGACTCGAACTTCTGCAACTTTTCGCAGAACGCCGACGCAGGCATAGAAGGCATTTACTCGGTGGCCCAGTCGCGCGTTCCGGAGCCCGGTTCGCTGGCGTTGGCCGCAGTTGGGTTGGCCGGGCTGGTGTTGGCGGGCAGACGACGGTCCGCTAGAACTTCTTCAGCTCTTCGATAAGGGCATCCAGGCCCTTCTTGCTGTAGATTTGCAGTAGCCGCTGCTCTTCGGGCGAGGCCGGAACCAAGTCGCGCAGGTGTTGCGAGGCGAGCGCCGCGCTACTGGGAATCCATTGTCCGCCGTCGGCAAATTCCACGCTGGCGACGAATCCCGTCACGCTCTGGATGGCCACAGCCTGTTGCACCCGCAGGGACGCATCCTGGCGAACGTCTCCGGATTGATTCGGAGCCAGCTTCAAGTCCGCGGGCATGGAGGCTGCATAGAACTCGCGGCCCTGCTGATCTTTCACGATCCAGCCAATCTCCAGATGTTCCACCGCGCGCGGCGAACGATTGCGCACCGAAAACCTTGGCGCACGAGCTTCACTCATCGAAGGCGTCAGCGATAAACGAGCGGTCCCATCGCTGGCTTCCACCGGAGCATCCGGCATGGAGAGAAAGGCCAGACGAAGATCGCGTTCGGCATCCTGATTGGTGGCACGCCCGCGTACCATCTGCACGCTGGGTCCGCGCCGTTCACTTTGCCGCGAAAGCCCGGCCAACATTTCTTTGCCCAGGCCTGCGGGTCCGGAGGCTTTGAGTACCGACTTGAGGTGATCCCGATCTCGGCGGGCTTCGAGTTCCCACTTGGTCATCAAGCGCTGTGATTCCAGCGCGTCCGGGCCGTAAAAGCCGAGGTCGTCAAACAGCACTCCATCGAGCTTCACTTCGACACCAGGGGCGTTCGAGCCGCTGCCCACCGGCCTCACCAAGTGATTCTCGATCCGCACGGAAAAGGCCGCACCCGGCGCTACGTCGAGGCTCGGAACCGACACCGATCCCTTGCCAGGAGCGGAATCCAAAGAGTAAACGGCCAGCGTAATGCCGCGAATCCGGCGCTGCGTGGTATTACGCAGAGAGAGCGACGCGTACACGTCTACCAAATACGCTCCGCCGCGCGCCGTTGCCTGTGAGTTGCTGAAATCCGCAGAGAGCAACACGACCGGCGAATCCGTCGGCAGGTCAATCTTGTGCGGAAACGTCTGCGCATTCGCAACGCTGAGCACGATTCCCGCTAAAGCGATTTTAGGAAAGAACTTCATTGTACGTACACCGTCGTGATCGTTATCTGGCCCGTGTCGTCCACATAGCGGGCGCTGGCCGATCCGCCGAAGCTCACCGACGTGGCAACCGGCTGCGCAGCGCTGCTGCTGACGCCCATCGCACTGCCATTCTCGCGAAACTCCACTCCCTCAGACGAGGCTTCGACAACCGGTCCGCGATCTTCCACGGCCACCGCGAAGGAAGGCACGTTCCGAAGAGGCATGTTCAGCCACCAGGCAGCGGCGAACACCATCGCCAGCGAGGCGAAGGCTACCGCAGGCTTCCAGTTCCAGCCGCTCGATTCGGATTGCCGCGTTGCGGGAGCCACGCATTCCCCTGCGGCCAATCCCACCCGGATATTCGCCGTCATCTCTGCCGACAGCCGATCCCAGTTCAAGCCCGCAGGCAATTCCGGGGTCGATTCAGAAAGCTGTTGCCGATTCAGGCAGAACGCCTGGACACGTTCGTGACAGCGTTCGCAAAAGCGCACATGGAAGGCCGTGCTGACGCGTTCCCAGCCGCCCAGGTCGCCACCGGCGTACAGTGCGAGATCGGCTTCGAAAGGATGGCGAGCGTTCATGCGATCCCCCGTTTTGTTCCGCGATCCATAAACCGGCGCAGTTTCACGCGCGCGTTGGCGATGTGCGATCGCACTGTCGCCTTGGAGCAGCCCAAGCGATCCGCCACTTCTTCGGCAGGCAAATCTTCTACGTCCCGCAAGATCAAGGCCAACCGTTCCCGGCCGGTCAAAATGTCGAGCCCCGCTTCCAGATGTTCCCGATGCTCGGCGCGCAACACGCGTTGTTCCGCGCTTTCTGCGTGCGACCGCAGCGTGGCTTGCGGTGCGTCTTCCAGATCGGTCATCGTCACGCGACCGGAGCGGCGCAGGAAATCGATCGCCGTGTTGGTGGCAATGCGAGAGAGCCAGTGCGTGGCCTTTTCCAGGTCCTTCAGTTGATCCTGGCGCTGCAGCGCTTTGATGAAGGCTTCCTGCGTGAGATCCTGCGCGTCGTCGACGTTCCGCACAATGCGGTAGATCAGCAGGAACACGCGGCGCATGTTGTCCTGCACAAAGCGGTTCTGAAGCTCCGAAGACAAAGGAGCCGCGTCGAATCGTGTGCCGGGAGTTTCCTGCATCGTTACGCCGTAAGCCAAACTATCGGCAGTCCCCACTCTGGTAATAACAGCAGCCACGAATAGAATGACGCTGCGAACGGCCGAAGCGTGGAGACGCTATCCTGATCATAGTATGAGACCGGTAGCGATTGTCGGCATCGGAAAGACGGCGTTCGGGGCATTTCCCGACCGGGATTTGCGTTCCCTGGCCGTCGAGGCGGGGCAAAAGTGCCTGGCGGATGCCAACGTAAGTCCCTCACAAGTCGAGGCTTTCCATCTCGGCAACTTCGCCGGACCGTCATTTGTCGGGCAGAATCACCTGGCTCCCTACATTGCCGGGGCGTTGGGGATCGTCGGGGCGCCCTGCACACGATTTGAGGCCGCTTGCGCCTCCAGTGGGTCGGCATTCGCCCATGCGGTGGCTGCTGTGGCGTCAGGAATCCACGATCTGGTGCTCGTTGCTGGGGTGGAGAAGATGACCTCCCAGACCACGGCGAAGGTTGCCGAGATCCTGGCCGGGGCGGGCGACATGTCGGGCGAAGGACGCGTCGGGGCGACGTTCCCAGCCCTGTTCGCGATGATCGCGCGACGGCATATGTTCCAGTACGGGACCACTCGGGAGCATCTGGCGGCGGTGGCGGTGAAGAACCACGCTAACGGCGCGAAGAATCCGCAGGCGCACATGCGGAAAGTGATCACGATGGAGCAGGCGCTCGCCGGCAAGCCGATTTCCGAGCCGCTCACGGTCTACGATTGCAGCCTGATCAGCGACGGCGCGGCGGCAGTCATGCTGGTTCCGCTGGAGCGGGCTGCCGAGTTTACGTCTAAAGCCGTCCGGATTCTGGGCGTGGCGCAGACCTCGGATTACGTGGCACTCGATGCCAAGGACGACATCACCACCTTCCGAGCGGTGCGCGCGGCGGCGGAAAAGGCGTACAAGATGGCTGGCTTGGGTCCGGAAGACATTCAGTTCGCCGAACTGCACGACTGCTTCACGATCGCCGAAATTATCGCGAGCGAGGATCTTGGCTTTGTCGCGAAGGGCCAGGGTGGACCCTACGCGCTGGCCGGACACACTTCGCTGACCGGCGAGCGGCCCATCAATACCAGCGGCGGGCTGAAGTCCAAGGGACATCCAGTGGGCGCGACGGGCGTGGCCCAGTTGTGCGACATCGCGATGCAGATTCGTGGCGAAGCGGGCGAGCGGCAACTCGCACGCAATCAGATCGGCCTGGCGCAGAACTTGGGTGGCTCCGGCGCGACGGCCGTGGTCACCATCTTGGGGGCGCAATGAACAAGGGTATCGTTTACACCGAAACCGTGGTTCACGCGGCACCGGAGCAGTTCGTGGCCGACGCTCCGTATCAACTGGCGATCGTCACACTGGATGGCGGCTCGCGCACCACGGTTCGCATCGCAGGCGATCGCGTGGCCATCGGGGATCAAGTGGAGTTCGCCGAAGAACGCGCCGGCGTAGCGTTTTATCGTAAAGCCGTTACGGAATCCGCTTAAACTTCCCCGTATACAAATGGGTCGTCACCAACGTCGCCAAATACGCAGCGATCTCAAACTGCGTGCGCGCCGCATCTCTCGGCGAAGGCAGTTTTAGCTGTGCGCATCGCTTGGTCAACCTCGCCACCAACTCGCTGACCGTGTACTTCCGCTGATGCGTCCACTGCACAATGGACTCGATCAATGCCGCGCGATTGCGGCGCATGAACTTCGCGGCGCTCTCATCGTCCGGCACTCCGCGATCAAAAATCGCCCGCAGATCCGCATCATAGAAATCCGGAAAATCTTCTGCAAATAACTTCCGCCGCTCCTGGTAGTGCCGAGCAAGTGTCTTCTTCGATTTCCGCGCATCGAACCTGCGCCGGATCGCCGTGACCAGCGGCTTCTGCGTCGACACTTCCCGCATGATGCGGTCAACGTATTCCAATTTCTCCAACGCGTTCCAGCCGCGATACCGTTCCCGCCACACTTCCGGAGCATCCGTCAGCCACACCGCAAACGTCTCCGCGAAGTCTTCGTCCGGATGCGACTGCGCGTACCAGTTGGGCAGATTCTGCACGAATCCCTTGCTGTAGGGCCGCGGCGAGTAGGTCACCGGGTTGTAATCCGCGTCGTGATCGCCGAAAACGTTCCGGTAATCGTCGCGCTCATTCAGCTTGTAAGCGTGATCGACAGCGTGCCCGCACTCGTGCCGCAGCAGCATCTGGCAGGATTCGGCATCGCCACCCGCGACTTCGAGCATCTGCGCCAGTTCCAGTTCTTTCAGGCGGGGATGCGCGAGGTAAAAGGGAATCGCGATGGCGGGAACGCCGGTGGGCGTGAACCATTCGTCGCCCAGGTAACACGGAGGGCGGACCGGAACGCCTCGGGCGTCGAGTTGCGCGTAGAGCCGCGCGACTTGCGGTTCAATCTCACTGCCTTGGATACGGATGTCGAGGTCGCACAGACGCATCTGGAGCAACTCGTCCGTCTTGCGCTGGTGCCACGGGACCATTTCTGGCTCCGTCTTTTCCAGATCGATGCGCTGTAGCCCTTCGGGGGAATCGGGCTCCACCGGATTATCTCCGCCGCTGGTAGCTCTTCAACTGCTCCAGTTGGCCTCGCGCGACGTTGTTGCCGGGATCCAGTTCCAAGGCCTTTTCCAACGCGACTATCGCGTTGGCATCGTCCACTTTGCGGGTGTAGGCGAAGGCGATGGCCTGGTAGCTGGCGGAGGAGTTGGGATAGAACTCTGTGTTGAGTCGCGCGAAGGCCAGCGCGTCGTCGGGTCGAACATTGGCGACGCGTTGCGACAGCGTCAGCAGTGTCTGCTCGCTGAAATCATAGGTGGCCTTGCCGAAGAATCGCGTGCGGAGATCGCGATACTGAGTCAGCGCGGCAGCCGTGCCCTGCTTGGTCGCGGTCTCCCACAGGACGTCGCCCAGCGGCTTCGGGATCGGCACGCCGCGATGGCAGGTGACGCAATCCACCTTTGTTGCTAGGCCGGTCGCCTTGGCGCTCGCTGTTTCGATCGTTTTATTCAGCTCCCGCGTCATCGCGATCATCTGCTTGGCGACGCTGATCTTGCTGGGTCCCGCGGGCGCATCCGCCGCCCCCGGTCCACGCGCATGGCAATATTCGCACGTCACGCCCAGCGATTCGGCAATCGCCTGCATGTTCGGCAGTGGCTCCCGCACGGCAGGAGCCTGCGCAACCAGGAACGACGCCCCGGCGGCGCACATCAGGATCGTGTAGAGAAAAGGCTTCACGGCTATCCTTTCGACAGAAGTTGGCCAAAGCCTGCGGATTTTCCGCTGACTCCGGCGGTTTTCACCGAATACCACAGTGCGGCCGGGGTGCTCGAAACCACCGGAACCTTGCACTGGGCTTCCAGCGGGACCACCAGATCTGTGGTCTTGAGGTTGCCGCAGGAGACCAGCAGCGCGTCCGCCTTCGGAAACGCGGCGTAGGTGTCGCCGCAGAACTTGAACAGCCCTTCCTGGGTGACCGGCGGCGCATCGGCGAAACTGACGATCCCCATGCCCTTCAGACCCAGAATTTCAAAACCGGATTCCTGCAGGAAGAGCTTCAGCCGATTGTTGACCTCGTCGGAATACGCCGTGGCCACCGCGATGCGCTTGGCGTTCACGGCCTGCAGCCCCTTTACGATGCCGGTGCTCATGCTGGTGGTCGGCAGCCCCGTCGCCTTGCGGACGCCATCGATCAATTCCTGGTTATATTTCGCGCCCTTATAGAAAGTGAGCGAAGTCCCCATGATCGACAAAGCCGTGGCCCCGGCCTTCTTCATCCGATCCGCTGCAGGCATGATGCGCGGGACGACCCGGTCGTATTCCTCCGGCGTCATCTTTTCCAAACCCAGCCCTTCGGCCAGGAATTTGATGCCTTTCGGATAGAGCTGGGTGACTTCCGGCGGCAGAGGATAGTTGGGAGGCGGATACATCAGCCCCAGCACCGGCTCAGCGGCGTGGAGCGTGTCGGGCAGTAACCCGAGGGCAGCCGCAGCTGCCGTAGTTTTCAAGAAGTCGCGCCTAGACGTATCGGGCATGAATCCCCCTTGTCCTCAGCAGTATACCTGAATTCAGCATAATTGCCGCGAATTCTGTCCTTGCCAATGAGTTACCGTCGGCGGCTTGCGAAATGAATCGCGATTCTCGTGGAGACACCCAAAAGCCCCCCGGCAAACGTGCCACGGCGTGTCGAAACGCCGGACCGCTCTAATAGAGCCGTCACGCCAAAGGCAACGGCGAAAATGGCAAGATCGAGCCCTAGTTCTCTAAAAAATATCTTCTTCCGGTCCTTCTTCTCGGGGTTCGCGAGAGAGTACCCGCAATCACAGATGCTAGCAGCGTCCGTGCAGACCGTTCCGCAGGCGGCGCACTCGCGTGCCATTTACCGTAAGGCCTGCTCAATCGCCGCGTTCGCCACGGGGACCATCAGCGCGTAACCCTTGTCATTGGGATGCAGGCCATCGCCCGAGAAACCCTCTTTGAGGAAACCCTTCTCATCCACCGTCGCCGAGTAATAATCCGCAAACCCGAAGCCGTTCTTGGCCGCGTAATCCTTGATCCATGCGTTCAACTTCAGAATGTCGGCTGGCGGGCGGCCTCGGGTCTGGTTACGATTCGGCACATAGTCGCTGATCGGCATGACCGAGCACAGAATCACCTTGATGCCGTGGAGCTTTGCGAGTTCGCTCATCGCCTGCAGGTTTTCTTCGATCATCTCCAACGTCTGCATCCCGTTATTCCGTGCGATATCGTTGGTGCCGGCGAACACGATCAGCCCAGCAGGCTTCAGGTCAATCACGTCCTGGAACATCCGGACCAGCATTTGCGCGGTGGTTTGGCCGCTGATGCCACGGTTCACGTAGGGTTTGCCAGGAAATTGTTCGGCGAGCTTCCAGCCGTCGGTGATCGAATCGCCCATGAACACCACTCGTCCGGCGGGCACCGGCTGCGCGCGCAGCGTGACGTTATCCGCGTGATAGCGGCCCAGCTGGTTCCAATCCTGCAACTGGTTGGCCAGCGTTTGCGCCGAACCCGCGAGGCAGCAATTGGACCGGGGAGGAGTAAAATCGTCCGCCAATTGGCCGTACGCAGAGGCCGCGAGAGTGAAGACAAGCAGGGTTTTCAGCATGACGAACATTATACTTGGGTGAGTGAATATGTTCCTAAGTGCGGATGAGGTGCGGGCCCAGGTGGCTCGCGGGCTGAGGCAGTTGCCGGTGGAGTTGTTACGCGTACTGGTCGTCATCCCCGACGGCACGCGCACCATGCCGATGCCGTTGATGTACGAATTGCTGGTGCAGGAACTGGGTCCGCGCGTGGCCGCGCTCGATTTCCTGGTTGCGCTGGGGACGCACACGCCAATGAGCGATGAGCAACTGTCGCGACACCTGGGCGTGCCTGTGGTCAACGGCCAAGCTGGCGAGCGGAAGATTTTTAATCACAAATGGGACGACCCGGCGACGTTCGTCGAACTGGGGCGCATCCCCGCTGCCGAAATCGAGGAACTCACTGACGGGATGATGACGCAGGAAGTCCCAGTCAGCCTGAACCGCCTCATCCTGGACTACGATCACCTGCTGATCTGCGGCCCTGTGTTCCCGCATGAAGTCGCCGGGTTTTCAGGCGGAGCGAAGTATTTCTTCCCAGGGATTGCCGGTCCGGAGATCATCCACTTTACCCATTGGCTCGGGGCGTTGCTGACCAGCTTCGACATCATCGGCACGAAAGAGACTCCCGTGCGGCGGGTGATTCACCGCGCGACCGAGTTTATTCGCAAGCCGCATTCCCTGCTGGCACCGGTCCTGACGCCGGAGGGGATCGCCGGCATTTTCTGCGGTCGAACGGTAAAAGCATGGCGCGCCGCGGCGGAATTGTCAGCGCAGTGCCACATCGTGTGGCTGGAAAAGCCCGTACAACGCGTACTCGCGATCCTGCCCGAAATGTACGGCGATCTTTGGACGGGCGGCAAAGGAATGTACAAACTGGAACCGGCAATCGCGGACGGCGGCGAGGTCGTCCTCTACGCCCCGCACATCACCGAGGTGAGTAAGGTCCACGGCAAGCTGATTGAGGAGATCGGCTATCACTGCCGCGACTATTTCGTGAAGCAGTGGGACAAGTTCGGCAGCCTTCCAGGCGGGATTCTCGCGCACTCCACGCACGTGAAGGGCAAGGGCACCTTTGAGGACGGTGTGGAAACGCCCCGCATTCGAGTGACGCTCGCAACCGGGATTCCAGAGGAGCAGTGCCGCAAAATCAACCTCGGCTACATGGACCCCGCAACGGTCGACCACGCCGCCTTTGACCTGGTCGTTCCGCGCGCCGGAGAAATGCTGTATCGGCTGAAGGCAGCCGCGATGTTTTAAGCCGCCGGAGCCAGCGCCGCTAACATCCTGTGCTGATTCCGAGCGATAAACCGATCCCGCTCATACTGCAATTCAGGTACGACGTGATCGCAATAGCTGCTGAGCTGCACCGCATCCATCGTCGGCGGAACTCCATCGGAAAACGCCCGTCCCGTCGTCCGCACGAATTCGAACAACACCTCATTCGTTTTCTTGGTAATCGCGCGCAGCCGCTCGCGGTACTCTTCCAGCTCTTCCACGTCCGGGAACAGCCGCTCCATCACCGCCGCTTCATTCCACGCCCAGTTTAACCGAGGCGAGATGGACCGATGTCCATGGATCCACCCAGTGATATTCATCGCTCGATGGAGCGCGTTGTAGAAGTGCTCGATTCGATCATCGAGAAAGTCATAGTCCGGATTGCTGACGTCACCGCGCAAGCGACCCGTGCGCGCCAGTTCGTCTTTGATCGGCGTACCGTCGTAAGGAAGCATGCGGCAGAACACCGCAGCGGCGCTGCCGTCACCCGTGATCGCTTCCAGAAAATGCAGGTTCTCATTCACGGACTCGAAACTGGTGGAAGGATCGAACATCATAAAGCCAAACTCATACAGGATGCCGAGCCGCTTCAACGTCTCTACCGCGCGGATATTCTGCTCCACCGTGATGTTCTTATTGAGCGTCTGCAAGCCTTCTTCGGTCCCCGATTCGAGACCCATGTAGACCAGATACAGACCTGCGGCCTTCATCTCCGCGAACAACTCTTCGTCGATGGCGTCCGCGCGGCAATTGATTTTCCAGATCACCTTGCCCGGCAGACGAGCCTTGTGCAGCTCTGCCAAAAAATCTCGAGTCCAGCGCTTCCACACAGGCCCGAATAGTGGAAAATCGTCATCCTGAAACAGGAAGATACGCGCATCGCGCTCGCGATGCAGGATGGACATCTCCTTCACCACCTCAGCCGGTTTGCGTGTGCGGACCACTTTGCCGGGTGCCGAACGATAGAACGTATGGATGGAGCAAAATGAACAGGTGCGGGCGCAGCCACGGCTTGCCAGAATCGGCATCGCTTTGCGTCCCAGGATCGATTCGGGTTCAAAATTGCGATCGGGATAGGGCAGGGTATCGAGGTCCTCTGCCAGATGCCGGCTCGGGTTCATGCCCTCTCGTGTAGCAATTCCTTCCAGGCCTCGCCAGTCCACTCCACGATCCAAACAAGCGACAAGCTCCAGCAAAGTCTGCTCGCCTTCGTAGCGCACCACGCTGTCCAACTCGGGAATCGCCTTCAAGGTCTCCGTGCTGCTCAACGTCGGGAAATGACCGCCCATCGTGAAGTGGCAATCGATCCCATGCGAGCGCAGAAGTTGAATCAATTCCGCATAACGCGGTAAGTAAAACTGAAAGATCAGCGAGAACCCGACGGCAATCGGATCGCGCTGGGAGACATAGGCGAGAATCTGCTCCGCGGGCTGCTCCACATCCAGCACCTCCACGGCGTATCCAGCGCGCCGCAGCGTCGCTGAGAGATAGCCGATGCCGAGATTGCCTTGATCGAGAAATCCGATCAGGATCACTGGCCGTCCCGTTGTGGGCGCGGTGGCAACGGTGGAGGTAAGGACTGGAAAGGGGGAAGTATGCATCGCAGATTCTCGCCGAATAGATTTACTTCAAGTGCTTATTGAGGATGGCCTGAGTGCGCTCCAGCGCTTGCAACTGCGCCTGGATCACGGCCTTGTGAACGTCAAGATGATTGACGGCGACGGCGATTACGCCTTCACGATCAATCTTCGACAGAACCCAGTCGGGCACGGGATCCCACCACCAGCGCGGATTGAAGCGCAGCAGTTGATCGATTTGAAGGGGAGGGACATTGGGAGTCATTCGTAGTTCCTTTCTCGGACCCCGAACCGCAGGGCTAGGCCATAATGGCCGAGAGTACTGGATAGGTCAATGGGAAAATTTACGTATGAAAAAGGGTGTAAAGCGACGTATACCGGGAAGAAAAGTCACGATCCGCCAATGGAAGTCCAAGTGCATCGCAATCCACGGAGGTAGTTTCCGTGCCGATTACAAACGTACTTGCAAGCGTTGCCGTGCAGGATCTGGACATCGCGATTCCCTGGTATGAAAAGTTGTTAGGAAAAGTTTCCGCGCGACCGATGCGAGAACTGGCGGAGTGGCACTTCGTCGGCGGCGGGTCCCTGCAGGTGTACGAACTTTCTTCCCGCGCTGGGTTGGGA
Organism: Bryobacteraceae bacterium; assembly: GCA_039926185.1. Lineage (GTDB taxonomy): Bacteria > Acidobacteriota > Terriglobia > Bryobacterales > Bryobacteraceae > Palsa-187. The sequence continues at coordinate 30,996 of JBDSXJ010000003.1, forward strand.
TCGTTCACTCTCGCCGTGGACAGTGTGGATCAGGAAGCCGAGCGGCTCGGCGATCTCGATGTAAAAATCGGTGATCGCACCGCCAGCGACCGCGTCAAAACGCTGATGCTCACCGACCCTGACGGGAACCACATCGCCTTCGCCGAGGCATTGGATTTACAGCTTGCCCGCTGAGAGATCCACGGGTGCCTAGCCGTTCGCGTCGATACAGGCGGCGATGGCCGTCGCTGACCCATTCAGCAGTGCCGTCGCCGCAGCGATGTCCGCCGCGAGCAGTCCGGTCACCGTCTCTGATGCCTCCGCGCACAGCTTCATCGCTTCTGCGATCAAATGCGCTCCGCGGGGAGGGACTTCTTTCAACCCCCTCTTGTCGCGATTCTGAATGTAAGCATGCACCGCCGCGACATCCGCGTCGGCAATCGCGCGGATTTCCTCGATCAACTGCCGCGCCGGCTCCAGCAATTCAGGACTCTTGCCGCTAATGCGGAGCACTTTCACCAGTAGGCTCAAAGCGAAGGTTGCGGTGACGCACGATACGGCGACTCCCGCTGGGGTGGGCTGCGCTGCGGCCACCCCTGTTTGAAACTCGGTCAACGTAGCCTGCCACACGGAAGCGCTCATGCCCTAGAATGTACCAGAGGCATTCCCATGACTTCTCTGCGCCCCATGCTTGCGTTAGTTCTTTTGTCCGCGCATGTCTTCGCCCAAGTGGACCTGACCGGCGCGTGGGCATCCGCGCGCCACGAAGACGCCACCGAACGCGGGGCGGGCCCCGATTTGGTGGATTTCGCTGGGCTACCCATCAACGACTTCGCGCGCCAGTGGGCTTTAGCCTGGGACCCCGACCGTCTCGGCTTGCAGGAACATCAATGCCAGGTCCACACCGCGGCCTACATTTTTCGAGGCCCGCTGCGCCTGCGTATTTGGGAAGAACGCGATCCACAGACCCAGAACATCGTCGCGATCCATATGTACTCCAGCACCTACGAACAGAATCGCGTGATCTGGATGGATGGTCGCGCGCATCCGCCAGACTATGCTGCGCACACCTGGATGGGCTTCTCCACTGGCAAGTGGGATGGCAACGTGCTCACGATCCACACCACGCACATCAAACAGGGCTGGCATCGCCGCAATGGCCTGCCGTCGAGCGATCTGATCACGCTCGACGAACACTTCATCCGCCATGGCAACGCTTTCACCCATGTCAGCGTCGTCACCGATCCCGTGTATCTCTCCGAGCCGCTGGTGAAAAGCGAAGACTACACGGTGGACGACAATCCAGGCGGCAACTGGCTGTGGCCGTGCGAGTATGTAAATGAACTGCCAGGGCAGGCTCGCGACCGTGTGCAAAGTTTTCTGCCTGGGACGAACCCCTTCCTGACAGAGTATGCTGGCAAACATGGCCTGACGCAGCAGGATGTGCTCGGCGGACCTGAGACAATGTACCCGGAGTATAAGCGCAAGTGACTTTCTCGAAATTACCAATGATCCTGCTGGCCGGCGCGCTGGTCGCCTCGGCGCAGCCCCCCGCTGGTCCCGCGAAGCCTGCCGCTGCCAAGCCCAAGCCTGCCCCGGTCAAGGAAGATCCGTGGACCAAGAAGACCCTCTGGGGCGATCCCGATCTCAGCGGCGTGTGGCAGCAGCGCCTAGGCGTAGTCGGTCTCGATCTGGCGGACTTTGTCGACATTCCCTACACGGCGGATTCAAAGGCGAAGTACGAGTTCAACAATACTTCTAAAGGCCAAGTCAACGACCCGGAATCGGCTTGCTTGCCCGCCGGCGTTCCGCGCACCACAGGCTTGCCCTATCCGTTCCGCTTCATGCAGACGCAAAACCTGATCGCGATGCTGGTCGAAGGCAACGTGCATTCCTACCGCCTCATCCTGATGAATCAGGAGCATCCCAAGGACGTCAATCCCACCTGGATGGGCCATTCGGTGGGCAAGTGGGAAGGCGACACGCTGGTGATCGACACCGTTGGCATGAATGACAAAACCTGGCTCGACCCGGGCGGCCACATTCACTCCGACAAGCTGCACACCGTGGAGCGATTCACCCGCCTCACCGAGAACCAGTTGAAATACGAATTTACCATCGACGATCCGATCGCCTACACCAAGCCGTGGGGCTGGGGTTACACCCTGGTAGGCCACCACGACTGGGAACTCATCGAATACGTGTGCAATGAAAATAACAAAGACATTGAGCACATGATCGATGGCAACAAGTGACGGCTACTCCAGCGACGATTTAGTCTACATCCATGACGATGGCTTCCACAGCTACGCCATGGACGCTGCTCCTGCTTTGCTCAGCATCCTGAAAGAGCGCGGCATCCACAAGGGACTTGTGGTGGATTTAGGCAGCGGGACGGGTCGCTGGGTGAAAGAGCTGTCCGACGCGGGGTATGAGTGCCGCGGGATCGACCAGTCCTTGGCGATGGTCAAATTCGCCGAGGCTGTGGCTCCGCAAGTCATGTTTCGCGTAGCCTCGATTTTCGATGCGCCGTTGCCGCCCTGCAACGCCATCACGTCGATGGGCGAATGCCTGAATTACCGCTTCGGAGGTGCACGCAGCAGTAAAGCTGCACTCTTGAAACTCTTCCGGCGGGTCTACGAAGCCTTGCAGCCGGGCGGCGTGTTTGTCTTCGACATCGCCACTCCGGATCGAGCGCCGAAAGGCAAGCCCCGAGTGCACCGTCGCGATGGCAAGGATTGGGCGATCGTTTCGGTGACCACAAAAATTCCTAGTGGCCTGCGGCGCAGCATGGTGTTCTTCCGCCGCTACGGCGAATTCTTCCGACGCGGCGAGGAGACGCATGATCTCAGCCTGTATCCTGTAGCGGATATTCTCACCGCGCTTCGTCGCTGCGGCTTCCGCGCCCGCCGCCTGCCCGCCAAGGGATATTTTCAGGAAGTTCCCGGCATGGCCTGGTTCCTGGCGGAAAAGCGCTAGGAGCTTCCGGAAAAAGGGCCTTGGTGCGCTCACAGTCGACAGGCTGAAGCCTGCCCCACCTGTTCTCAACAACCTGTGGCTGCTTGGTGGGACAGGCTTCAGCCTGTCGGCTCCCGTTTTCAGCGCCCGCCGGTCACGTCCAAAATCGCACCCGTCATATACGACGACTCGTCCGATAACAGCCACACGATCGCCGCCGCCACCTCTTCGGGACTCCCGCCACGCTGCATCGGGACCATAGTCTTCAAACGATCCACCCGACCCGGTTCCCCGCCGTCTCCGTGCATCTGCGTATAGATCAGCCCTGGGCGAACCGCATTCACCCGAATGCCCTCGGTCGCCACTTCCTTGGCCAGTCCGACGGTCAATGTGTCGATCGCGCCTTTGCTGGCCGCATAGTCGATATATTCGTTGGGCGCTCCGATGCGCGCAGCCGCCGACGACATATTCACGATCGCGCCCCCGCTACCGCCGTGTTTGTAGGACATCCGGCGCACCGCTTCCCGGCAGCACAGCAGAGCCCCCACAGCATTCGTCGTAAAGATGCGCTGCATGCGCGCGGCGTCCATCTGGTCCAGCCGCAGCTGGGGTTCCAGAATTGCGGCGCTATTGACGAAACCCCGAATCGGCCCCAGCGCCGCAGCCTGCTCGAACAGCCCGACAATATCCTGCTCGCTGGCCATGTCGGCGCGAATCGCCGTGGTGTTCGGCGGCGGCTCGCCTGGGTGACGGAGGTAGCTGTAGACTACTTTCCAGCCTCGTGCTAAGGCTAGTTTTACGGTCGCAGCGCCGATGCCACGGCTACCGCCCGTTACGATCAGGATAGGGCTGCTCATGCTGTTTGCCACATTGACGGGGTGTGCTCCGACCTATATCATAAGCGACGGTGGTGGATAAAAATATAATGAAAACACAAGCTTTCCTGCTGGGGTTGTCGATGGCTGGCCTCGCGCTTGCCCAGGGTCCCGCCGCCGCGCCTGCGCGTCAGGCTCCGGTGACCGACGTACCTTTTTCCCGGATTCTGGCGTCGGACCAGCAGCCGCAGAATTGGCTGACCTACAGTGGCAACAACAACGCCCAGCGCCATAGCTTGCTCAAAGGGATCAACGCCGGCAACGCTAAGGAATTGGAATTGAAGTGGGTGTTCCAGTCTCGTTCCCTGGACAAACATGAAGCCACCCCGCTGGTGGTCGATGGCGTCATGTACGCCATCCAAAGCCCGAACGACGTCATCGCGCTGGACGCCACCACCGGCAAAACGATCTGGACCTATCTGCACAAACCCGCCGCCGGGACCAAGAACCCCTGCTGCGGCAATCTCACCCGAGGCTTGGCGATCCTAGGCGACAAACTTTTCCTCGGCTCGTTGGACGCCCGCATCATCGCCATCAACGCCAAGACAGGCAAGGAAGTCTGGAACACGGAGGTTGCCGACTACAAGCAGGCGTACTCGATCACGCACGCTCCCTTGGTCATCAAGGACAAGGTGCTCGTCGGCGTCGCCGGCGGCGAACTCGGAGTTCGCGGTTTCATCGCGGCTTACGACGCCAACACCGGTAAACAAGTTTGGAAATTCAATACCGTCCCCGGCCCTGGCGAGAAGGGTGGCGAATCCTGGTCGGGCGATTCTTACCTGCACGGCGGTGCGCCTATCTGGGTCACCGGTTCCTACGATGCAGCGACCAACCTCACCTATTGGGGCACTGGCAATCCTGGTCCCGATTGGGACGGCGCGGCCCGCCTCGGCGACAACCTGTATAGCTGTAGCGTCATCGCACTGGACCCCGATACCGGCAAGCTTTCCTGGCACTACCAGTTCTCGCCCCACAACGAATTCGATTGGGACGCGACCCAGGTTCCCGTGCTCGCCGACTTTGAGTTCAAAGGCAAGATGCGCAAAACCATGCTGTGGGCGAATCGCAATGGCGTGTTCTATGTCCTTGATCGCACCAACGGCGAATTCCTGCTCGGCAAGTCTTTCACCAAGACCAACTGGTACGACGGATTCGATGAGAAGGGCCGTCCCATTCGCCGTCCCGGCATTGAGCCGACTGTCGCTGGCACGCTGGTCTATCCCGGCAACCAAGGCGGTACGAATTGGTACAACCCGTCCTACAGTCCCTCGACCGGCTTGTTCTACATTCCCGCGTGGGAGAACACATCCACTACTTACGTGAAAGGTGTCGAGCCGCCTGAGTTCCACGAAGGCCAAGGCTTTGCCGGGCTGTTCCCGAAAGCCGGATCCAGCGCCGACGATGTTTTCAGCTCCATCGCCGCGCTCGATCCCAAGACCGGCGATCGCAAGTGGACGTTCCGCATGTCGGCCCCTTCCACCGAGGGCGGCGTGCTGACCACTGCGGGCAACGTTCTGTTCGCCGGTGGCCGCGACGGCCAGTTCGTCGCGCTCGACGCCCGCGATGGCAAGAAACTGTGGGAGACGAACCTAGGTCCCTCGGTGTCCGCGGGCCCGATGACGTACGAAGTGAAGGGGAAGCAGTACCTCAGCATCCAAGCAGGTGCCGCGTTATTCACCTTCGCCGTGCGCTAATTGGAAACCGCCCCCTACCGGAGGCGGCTGGCCAGCCCCGCGCCGTAGCGCGGGGTTAACTTAGACGTCAGCTGCGATCTCCGCAGAAATCCTCTGCGCCGTCACAGGCGTCAGCAAAATTCCATTGCGATAATGCCCATACGCGAGCCACACATTGGTCCCCGCGACGCGCTGCAAGATCGGGCCATCCGGCGACTCCGGCCCCGGCCGAAATCCGATCCACCGCCGAGAAGGCTCAGCAGCAGCCAACTCCGGGACAATCTCCGCCGCCCGCCGATGAATCGCATCGCACGCCGCGAACTCCACGCTGGTATCGAAGCCGACGTTCTCTTCCGTCGTCCCCGCAATCACCAGTCCGTCGGACCGTTGCAGCACGTAGGTATGATCCTTGCGCAGGAACGGTCCCAACAGCCCCTTACGCATCTGAAATCCGATCAGGTGCCCCTTTACCGGCGTCGATTCCGGCAGCAACAAGCCTTGGCCCCCATAAGTAACGCGAACCGTATTTGACCAGGCCCCCGCTGCAATCACCACGGCCTTGTATTGCGTCGCCTCAAGCTCACTCAAACTTCCATGCTCCAAGGTGACGGCATGCTTTTTTGCAGCGTGGCGCAGGCTTCGCAACAACGCGGATGGATCGGTGAGGGCGTCGTCGGGATACAGCAGCCCATCACTCCTGCGCTCTACGCGAATGCCAGCAGATCGATGCAGGGCCTCCAGGCGTTCCGCATCATCGCCTGCGTCCATCACCAAACACCCGCACGTGCGAAACTCTACTTCAAAACCTGTCTCCGCGCGCAACTCTTCGATGAACGCCGGGTACATGCGGAGGCTTTCAATTCCTAGATCGAGCCAAGGGGAAGGTTTCTGCGCTTCAGAGCCAGGAGCTAACATTCCTGCTCCCGCAGTGCTGGCTTCGCCGCCCAGATTCCCGGCGTCCATCAGCGTAACGCGCGCGCCTGTCTGCGCCAGCCGCCACGCGATAGAACTTCCGATTAAACCCCCGCCAACGATAAGAACGTCGGCATCCTGAGACGGCATCATCCTATGTTAGCTGCATCAAGTGGCAACCCGGTATAGTTTTCTGCAAGTGCAGTAGCCGCCGCGCGCGATCCGCAAACATAATCCAGTTCGGCCCACTGACGCCGCACGTCATAAGCGTTCTCGCCTTCGAAGCGATGCAGCATCGAAGTCATCCACCAGGAGAAGTGCTGCACCTTCCAGCCTCTGCGCAGGCACGTTTCGGAGTAGCTGTTGAGAAGATCCTGTTTACCCGACTTATAAAATTGCGCGAACGATCCTGTGAGTACCCGTACGTCGGCGATCGCAAGATTCATCCCCTTCGCTCCGGTCGCCGGAACAATGTGCGCGGCATCGCCCGCAAGGAACATTCGCCCGTAGCGCATCGGCTCCGCTACGAAGCTGCGCATCGGTGCGATGTTCTTCTGCAGGATGGAACCCTCGGTCAGTTTCCAGCCGTCGATGGTTTCCAGTCGGCGATGCATGTGTTCCCAGATGCGCGCATCGGACCAGTTGGCGATATCGTCACCCGCGTCCACCTGAATATAGAGCCGTTGGATCTCCGGCGAGCGCATGCTCAACAAGGAGAAGCCGTCCGGGTGATTCGCGTAAATCAACTCCTCGGAAGATGGCGGCGCATTCGCCAGGATGCCGAGCCAGCCAAACGGATAAACCTTTTCGTATTCGACCAGCACAGATTCGGGAATCGCCTTGCGGCACACGCCGTGGAACCCATCGCAGCCGGCGATAAAATCACACACCAGTTCGTGTTCTTCTCCGTTGTGGGTGTAGCGGATCGCTGGTTGATCTGTGTCGACGTGGTGTACGCTCACGTCGAGCGCTTCAAACACGATCTGGGCTTGCGCCGCCAAGCGCGCGGCCACCAGATCCTTGATCACTTCGTGCTGCGCATAGACCGTGATCGTCTTCCCGCAAAGGTCCTCGAAGTCGAAACGATGCTCACGATCGCCCCAGCGGAAGTACACGCCTTTGTGGACCATGCCTTCGCGTTTGAGACGCTCTCCCAGGCCGGTACTCGTGAGCAAGTCAACCGTGCCCTGCTCCAGCACGCCGGCGCGGACTCGGTTCTCAATATACTGCCGCGTGCGAGCTTCCAGTAAAACGGATTCGATACCGTTGAGGTGCAAGAGGTGAGAGAGCATCAGCCCTGCAGGACCCGCTCCGATGATGCCTATTTGGGTTCGTTGTTTGTGGGCCATTTATGCGCGGAGACCGCTGGCAGCCCGCAGGGCCTGCTTCACGGTCGCTTTTGTCAAAGGAATCTTGTACGCGTTCTTCGCCAAGGGTCGGGCACCTTCCAGGGCCTTCTCCGCTGCTTGAACCAGCAGAGCTTCCGTAAGGGACTTGCTCTGCAGGATGGCTTCCGCCGCGGGAACGCGCCACGGAATCGGAGCTACGCCACCGAGCACGATCCGCGCCGAGCGGCACTCTGCTCCGTTCATCTCCAGCACCGCTGCCACGCTAACCACCGCGTGCGTCCACGATTCGCGATCCAAAACTTTGACGTAGGTGCTACGCGTGTTCGCCTTCGGTTCCGGGAGAATCACTTCCGCGAGCACTTCCCCGGAAGCCAGCGCATTCTCCTTCGCCGGATTCACCGTCGGTAGTTGGAAGAAATCCGCCGCCGCGACCTCGCGTTCCCGTTGCGGACCCACAATGCGGAAGCGCGCGTTCAGCGCCACCAGCGCGGGCGCGGTGTCCGATGGATGCACGATAAAGCTCGGCCCCCCGCCGAAGATCGCGTGGAATTCATTCTCACCCGTGATGCTGAAGCAAGTGGTGCCGCCGTTCTTGTAGCAGGGGAAATTGTTCCGGAAATACCAGCACCACGGTCGCTGCATCAGATTTCCCGCGATCGTGCCCACATTGCGAATCTGCGGCGTCGCCACTTGCCCGGCCGCTTCTGCAAGCACTGCATAACGCTGCCGGATCTCCGCGTGATCGCTCACCGAATCAATCGTCGCCAGACCCCCGACATGCAGCGTATTCCCACGCCGAGCAATCGTATCGATCCCCGAAATTGCCCTCAGATTTACCAGCGTATCTGGCGCAACAATGTGCTCCTTGATCATCCCGAGCAGATCACTTCCGCCGCCCGCGACCATCGCTTTCGGGTCCTGCAAAGCTCGCGCAGCCTCGGTCAAGCTTTTGGGGTTAATGTTACGGAAGCTTTTCATGCCAGCACCTCCAACACACGCTCGCGAGTCATCGGCAAGTTCCGCATTCGCTTCCCAATCGCGTTGTAGATCGCATTCCCTACAGCGGCCACCGTCGGAATAATCGTGGGCTCACCCAGCGTTTTGGCCCCGAACGGGCCGTACGCGTCCTCGGTTTCGATCCACAACACGTCCACCTTCGGAGCATCCATGTGCGTCATAATGCGCGCACCGTAATAACCAGCGTTAAGCGGTTGCCCCGACCGCGGATCGTAACGAAGCTCCTCATGCAGAGCCATTCCGATCCCCTGGATCGCGCCGCCCTGCACCTGGCTTTCGGCCGTCAGCGGATTGATGATGCGTCCACTGTCATGCGCGGCAGTGAACTTCACCACCGCGATGTGCCCGGTCTCGACGTTCACCTCGACCTCAGCAAAGTGCGCAACAAAAGATTGCCGCGACGCGCCCGCAATGGCCGCTGGATTCGTCGTGACCATCGCCACCAAATCATTGGTCCCGGTCGGCATGCCCTTTTCCGCGATCATCTTCTTCAAATCCTTGACCGCCGCGATGACAGCCTCGCCGGTTTGCACCGTTGTGCGGCTTCCCGATTCGCCCACCGAATAGGGACAAGTATCCGTATCGCCCCACACCACCGTGACCTTATTTAGCGGCACTCCCAACTCCTCCGCCGCGATCAATCCCATCGTGGTCTTCGCCGCCGTGCCGCAATCCGTAACGCCGACGTGGATCGAATAGTTGCCCTTTGCATCCACCTTCGCCACTGCACTGCTGCGCCCCAGTGCCGACCCAAACATGCCCATCGCCATCCCAGCGCCGCGCTTCACCGGACCCGTGCCCGATCCCGCGACAGGCTTCCAGCGCTGCTTCCAGCCGAACGCCTCCGCACCTTTGCGCAAGCAGTCCTCAAGCCCGAAGCTCGTGTACGGAGTCTGATCGCGGAACTTCCGCGTCATATTCTTCAGGCGAAACTCCAGCGGGTCCATCTTCAACGCGTACGCGACATCGTCAATCGCCGATTCGATTCCGAACACGCCTTGCGGATACGCCGGAGCGCGATAATTCGCAGCGACCGCCGTGTTTGTGTAAATCGGCGTCGTAGCAGTCTCCAGATTCGGAACCTGGTAAATCTCCGTCCCGGAAAGATCGCACGAACTCTTGCGATAGGCGCCCGCCCCCGTGCGAGCCGTCATCTGGATCGAAGTCAGCGTGCCGTCATTCTTCACGCCAATCTTGTAGCTCTGCTTGCTCGACCACCGCCCGTGCACCGCGACAAAATCTTCCTTGCGCGTGAACTCCACTTTCACCGGAGCCTTCGCTTCCTTCGCCAACAGCGCCGCAAAGAGATCAAAATCGTGCGACTGATTCTTATTTCCGAACCCGCCGCCCATATAGTGGCAAATCACGCGAACGTTCGGCTCCGCAATGTTCAGGTCCTTCGCGATATCGCGCTGGCAGTTCGCAATGCCCTGCGTTGACGCGTATACCGTCAGCTTGCTGCCTTCCCAATACGCTAGCGACGTTCGCAGCTCCATCTGTGCATTGTTGTGATGCGACGACGTGAAGCTCGATTCAAACACGCGATCGGCTTCCGCGACGCCCTTGGCCGCGTCCCCACGCTTATAGGTCTGCGGTTCACGACGACGCTGATTATTCGGGGAAAGATTGCCGCCGGGGTGAATCTCCGGAGCACCGTCTTCCATCGCCTTGTCCACATCGAGGACGAACGGCAGCACCTCATAATCCACCTGAATCAGCGCCATCGCCTCTTCCGCCACGTGACGATTCACGGCAGCAATCGCCGCCACCGCCTCGCCCGTAAATCGCAACGGATTATTGAAAAGTTTCCTCTGCCCCAGCGTGTCCCCGCTGGACCACACCGTGTCGCAATTGTCCTTAGTCAGAATCGCGCGCACACCCGGCAGCGCCGCCGCCTTCGACGTATCGATCGACCGTATCCTCGCGTGCGGATGCGGACTCCGCAGCAAGCGCGCGTACAACATCCCCGGCAACTTCACGTCACCTGTGTACTCAGCCTTGCCCGTCACGCGCAGCAGCGCATCGATCCGAGGCTCGCGATGCCCCACCGAATTCAGCGGAGTCATGCCACACCTCCGTTCGTGAGCGTTCCCGCTGCGGCCATCACGGCCTCCACATAGTGGTTGTAGTTCGAGCAGCGGCACAGATTGCCGGTCATCCCCGCGCGAACCTGGTCGCGTGTCGGCTTCGGGTTCTCATTCAGCAGCGCTTTCGCCGCCATCAATTGTCCCGACGTACAGTAACCGCACTGCGGCGCATCATGCGCGATGAACGCCTCCTGCAGCGGATCGAGCTTCGTCCCTTGCGCCAGCCCTTCGATCGTCTGCACCGTGCGCCCATCCATCCAAACCGCCAGCTGGCTACACGCGTACACCGCCTTGCCATTCACCAGAACCGTGCAAGCGCCGCACTCTCCGCGATCGCAGCCGATCTTGGTGCCGGTGAGTTGCAGATGATCCCGCAGCACCTCAACCAGCGTCCAGCGATCCTCGACCTCAATGCTTTGCGCCTGCCCGTTCACCGTCAATCGAATGGACGTCTTCGGCACGGCCACAGGCACCGCTGCGACTGACACTTGCTGTGCGCTCAAAGGAACCGTCGCGGCGACCAGCCCCGCGCCAGTGCCCTCCAGAATGACTCGGCGTGAGATTTTCATGGAACTCTCCCCCCAGCCATTATCGATGTTATTATCCGTCAGCGCGCGGAGCAGCGGCGGAGCCATAGCCTTGTTCTTCAGTCGTATCGCGCCAGTGTATAATCGCTGCCAGTCCAAGGAGGATCATGTCCACGCGAGTCGCTACCTTCAATTGCGAAAATCTCTTCTCCCGATCCAAAGTGCTGAACTTGAGCGACACGCCCCAACAGGTTGCCAAAGCTCAAGCTGCACTCGCTGCCTTCAATAAACTCAAAGGGCTGATGGCTCAATCCTCCTACACCGCCGCCGACAAAGCCGAGATGGTCGCGCTGGTCGCGGAGGGCAAAGGCTTTTTCACTATCGAAGTGGATCGCGGCAAATTCATGTCTGGGAACAAAGTGGTTGCCAAGGGCGTCGATGATTTCTACGCCCACGTTCGCTTTGTCACCAAAGAGGTCAGCGAGGCAGCCACGGAGAACACTGGCAAAGTTATCAAAGCCTTAAACGCTGACGTTCTCTGCACTATCGAAGTCGAAAGCCGTGAAATGCTCGGCGACTTCAACTCGCAAATCCTCAAGACCAAGAAATTCGCGCATCACATGGTGGTGGACGGCAACGACCCTCGCGGCATTGACGTCGGCATCATGAGTAAACTCCCGCTCAGCAGCATGCGCTCGCATGTGGACGACAAGGATGGCAATTCCAAAACCTTCTCGCGCGACTGCATTGAGCACGAAGTGATTCTCGCCAGCGGCAAATCCCTGTGGGTGATCTGCAATCACTTTAAGAGCAAGCTGGGCCCCCCCGCCAGCAGCGACGCCAGGCGAAAGAAGCAAGCCGAAAGAGTTGCCGCCATCCTGGGCGAGCGTTTCGATCTGACGCGGGACTTGGTTGTGGTCGCCGGGGACTTGAATGACACACCGGCCTCCGCCCCGCTGTCGCCCCTGCTTACCCTGCCGAACCTGCACAATCTGGTCGCAACGCTTCCAGCCGCCGACCAATACACGCACGTCTTCCGCGGCGACAAAAGTCAGATCGACTACCTGCTAGTTTCGATGCCACTGCTCAATGCGCTCGAAGAGATAAAGATTGAGCGGCGAGGCATGGAGAAGGTCCCCGGGCACTTCCCGTCGGTCACAGGACCCGCCGATGCGGCGTCGGACCACGCTGGGGTGGTTGCACAATTCTCGGTCTAGTTACTTCTTTTCCGGCATGAACCCGGCCCGGGCAATAAAACCGGTGTCGATGTTGCCCGAGACGAAGTCGGGATGCTCCAGAATGCGCAGGTGCAGCGGGATCGAAGTATAGATGCCTTCGACAACGAACATCGAAAGCGCCCGTTTCATGCGCGCAATCGCTTCGGTGCGGTCGGAACCGTGGGTAATCAGCTTCGCCACCAGCGAATCGTAATAAGGAGGAATGACGCCACCCTGATACGCCGCCGTGTCGACGCGCACGCCCGCACCACCCGGAAGATTCAGCCCTGTGATGGTCCCGGGCGACGGCGTGAAGGTATCGGGATGTTCTGCGTTGATGCGGCACTCGATGGCGTGCCCATTCAACTGCCCGCTCTTGCGGTCGCCGAGGATATCGCTCAGTTTCTGCCCGTCGGCGATGCGGATCTGCGCTTTCACCAAGTCGACTCCCGTGACCAGTTCGGTCACCGGATGTTCCACCTGGATGCGCGCGTTCACTTCGATGAAGTGCAGGTTTCCATCGGCACCCATCAGGAACTCCACTGTTCCCGCATTGGTGTAGCCGATCTTGCCCAGCGCCTTCTTCAGGCTTTGCGAAATACGTTCGCGTAGCTCCGGGGTAACGACCGTGGACGGCGATTCTTCGATCAACTTCTGATGACGGCGCTGGATCGAACATTCGCGCTCGCCCAAAACTTCGATATTCCCGTGCTGGTCAGCCAGGATCTGGAATTCGATGTGCCGGGGATTCTCCACCAGCTTTTCCATGTAGAGGTCGCCGCAGGAAAACGCCGCCGCCGCTTCAGTCTGCGCCTGCGCCATCAATCCCGGAAGTTCCTCAGCGTTGCGAACCATGCGCATACCGCGCCCGCCGCCGCCCGCCGAAGCCTTGATCATCACCGGGTAGCCGATTTTCTCCGCCAGCTCGGCTGCCTCTTCCGCGCTCTGCAGAATCCCCTCGGACCCCGGCAGAATCGGCACGCCGCCTTCCTGCATCGCCGTGCGCGCCAATTGCTTCTGGCCCATGCTGCGGATCACACTCGGAGTCGGTCCAATGAACGCCAGCCCACTGGTTTCGCAAACCTCAGCGAAATCCGCGTTTTCAGAAAGGAAACCGTAACCGGGATGAATCGCCTGCGCGTTCGTGATCTCGGCCGCGCTGATGACGGAGGGAATGTCCAGGTAACTGCGGGCGCTCTTCGCCGGTCCAATGCAAATCGCTTCATCGGCAAAGCGGGCGTGCAGGCTGTTGCGGTCGGCTTCCGAATACACGGCCACGGTCCGGATGCCCAGTTCCTTACACGCGCAAATGACGCGTAGCGCGATTTCGCCCCGGTTGGCGATGAGAATTTTTTCGAACATCTTGGCTCTTACTTAACGGGGCTTCACGCTGAACAGCGCTTCCCCGTACTCCACCGGTCGCCCATTTTCCATCAGCTTGGCCACGATCGTTCCGGCAACCTCGGCTTCAATCTCATTCATCAACTTCATGGATTCGATGATGCACAGAACCTGGCCCGACTCCACCGCATCGCCCACCTTAACGAACGTCGGAGCGCCCGGAGACGGAGCGTCGTAGTAGGTTCCGACGATGGGTGAGCGCACCAGTGTTGTATCGTCCGCAACCGGAGCTGCGGGAGCAGGCGCGAGCGTCGCGGCCACCGGCAATGCCGCTGCCACAGTGGGCGCAGCATTCGCCGCTACCATCTGCACAACTTCCGTCCCAGCGCGCTTCAGGCGTACCCGATTTTCCCCGCGCTGAACTTCCAGTTCGGCCACGTCGGTCGAGTTGAAAAGATCCAGGATTTCTTTGATTTCTTTGATCGTCATTAAATGTGAACCAAATCGTTCTAGTGCATCTCTAGAGCTGCACGAATTCCTTCGATGTGGGGGTTAGGACTTCACAACCTGTTTCCGTCACTAACACCGTATCTTCGATTCGAACCCCCCCAAAGCCTTCAATGTAGGCTCCTGGTTCAATCGTGATCACCATGCCAGCCTGCAGCTTGGTCGTTTGCTTCTGTGCCACTCGTGGACCTTCGTGAATTTCCAGGCCAAGTCCATGACCGGTGGAATGCACGAACGCCTTGTCTAACTCATGCCGTTTTAGCACTTCGCGGGCCGCCCCGTCTACCTTGCTCACCGGCACTCCTGCTTTAACTGCCGCAATCCCAGCAAGTTGCGCTTCTAAAACCGCTTTGTACAGGTTGCTGGTCCGCTTGTCAGGTTTGCCCAGAAACGACATCCGCGTCATGTCGCTGGTGTAGCCGTCCAGCGTCGCGCCCATGTCCACCAGCAGCAACTCATTGGCTTCGATTTTCTTGGATGTGGGATGCGCGTGCGGCAGCGCCGTTCGTGCTCCCGAGGCGACGATCGTCTCAAACGCAGCCTTCTCCGCTCCCAGCATGCGCATCTGGAATTCCAGTTCCGCGGCGATGTCCATTTCGCGGACACCCACTCGGACGCGTTGCAAGGTCTTGGTGTAGGCTGCCGAATTCGCCTGCACCGCCGCTCGAATGCGAGCGATCTCAGACGGAGACTTCACGGCTCGCAGATTCTCGACGATGCCCGAAACCGGCATCAGCTTCACAGCCGTCCCGAGCAACTTCCGCAGTTTCTCGAACGGCTCCACCTGCATCCAGGACGGCTCAAACCCGACCTTTTTCAGCCGCTTGCGCTTCGCGATGGCCGCCGCTTCCTCGAACAGTCCCTTCTTGCAGATATGGACGATGCAGTCGATATTCGCCTTGGAGTCGGTCGCGTAACGAGGGTCGGTGAAGAAATGGCTTTCCGTCGGTGTCACCAGGAGCAACCCGTTAGAACCGGTGTAGCCCGTGAGATACCGAACGCTTGCGGGGGAGCTGACCAGCATGGCCTCGATCTTATGAGTACCCAGCGCAGCCACAACACCCTGCCGCCGTTGTGGAAATTCTGCCAAGCTTCTATTTTAGCAGCAGTTAGCGGGGGAAAGTGTACCCGATCGCCACATTGGCCCTCGCATGCAATTCGCTCCCGACGCGGATCTCCGGAGCGATATACCAACGCTTGCTCAACCAGAACTTAACCCCGCCTCCTACTTGAACCAGTACCTGATTGTGGTTGAAGTTGAAAAAGCGCGTGCGGTCTGCGCTATGCATCCAACCAACCCCACCGGTGAGGTAGGGGACGACGCGAGTCGCCGAACGGAAATCCCAATTCACATTCGGGATCAGGATCGTATCGTAGTGGCCGCCGCTTCCGCGCAAATATTGAAACTCCGGCTCCACGCTGATGCGCCGCGTCAGGTAGATCCGCACCGATCCGCCGGTTTGGAGGTGATTCTCGTCGTCGATAAAACTCGTCGAGCCGATGGAACCCTTCAACTCGACAGTTCCACGAGCTTGCCCCCAAACGGTCATCGCCATGAGCAGGACGAGAGCTGCGACTTTCATTTCTGTTGACTCCGAGCTTTGAAGTGACGCTACTTTGCCTCACGTGCCTTTCGGCGTTCGGCTGTGGTCGTGTACCCGCGGTCGCGATCAATGTCCTGTACCCAAACGGTGACCGACGCAACTACGGGAGCAATCGCCGGCAGAGCGCCGATGTAGGCGTCAATCTCATTGCCCAATTTCGTCGCCGCCGTGCTGCGAACCTCCGCCGTTCGACCCGGAGTATCATTCCCCGCTGCCAGCGTGACGTGAATAAACCGCTTGCCCATGTCGCCCGCGACGTGCGCATAGTGCAAAGGCACAATCGCGTGCTTCAAATTCGTCTTATTGATGAGCGGAACCATCTCGCCCGGTTTCGCCGCACTCTCCATGCGCATCGCGGCGACGGTCTCCACCAAATGCTCCAGTAACTTGTGGACCCACTCCTCGCGAGCCCACTCTTCCGGCACTTCCAATCGCAGATGCGGCATTACTTGAAATAATACAGCTTGCGCGAAGTAGAGTGGGGCAGGCACCCTGCCTGCGGCGACCATTCTGGTCGCCCTCTTGCCTGTCAGCAAATTCCCGCACCCGAGGGACGCAGCTTGCCGAGATTTAGCTCACTGCCGACGAACATGTGTCGGTGTTTCGCCCGAGAAAGAGTGTGCCGGAACCGCAAAACAGATTGAGCACAACTAGGCGAGTCGTTCCCCCCTTGGGATCGACTGCATGGGTCGCTTAAGTTTAGGGTCTAACGAATGTCCAGAACCTTAAGGGGACTAGCGCGTAGTTCCAGGCCATTGCTAAGATTGCGACGATTCCCCACACCACGATCGAGCCCACAGTCCATTCGGACCGAGTGGGTTTACCATTGGGACCGCACTCAACGCGACGTTCGATAGCGTTCTTCATTCGCATCCACCTTGCCACACCCGCGATTACTTGAAATAATACAGCTTACGGGGGTTTTCGACCAAGATTCGTTTCAAAATCGCGGAATCTTTGTGCGCGGCCGGCCAGATCCAGTGGTTCGCAATGTCCCCGTCATTCGGCATCTTATTCGGCGGATTGCCGCGACCCGTAACGATCACCGTGTTCATATTCGGCCGTGGACGATCCGTCCCGCTGATGATGTTCCCCGGGAACGCAGCAATCAGCGCATGCGCGAACGGCAGCACGATGCTCCAATCTTCCGGCCGAGCCGACCGCGTATAGCGATCCGGCGAAGTCACCTTCCAGTAAATGTCGTTGCGGCTGGCCCCGAGCGTGAGCAGCTTTTGGAAATACTCGTTCTGCGGCACCGGAACATTCACATCTGGCCGCCCCATATGGTCGATGATGACCGGCGTCGGCAGCGACCGGATCAACGGCTCCATAATGTCGAAGTTCTGCGGCAGAAAGTATAAGTCGGTATGCCACCCGAGCGGCGCAATCTTCGCCGCCACGCGCTGGATCACCTCAGGAGGCGTAGTTTCACTAGCGATATGCGGCAAAAACGCAAACCGCACGCCGCGCACCCCAGCCTCGTGCATGCGCTTCAATTCGTCGACGCTGATATCTTCGGTGACGCTCGCCACCCCCGCCGCGCGCCCTTCCATGTGCTCGCAAGCGTCGACGACCACGCGATTGTCCGTCCCGTGACACGTTGCCTGAACGACCACGTATCCATAGAACCCCAGCTTGTCGCACAGAATGCTCTTCTGCTCCTGCCAGCTCGCCGGGAACGGCTGATACTGCGCCTTCGGAGACAGCGGAAACTTGTCGAACGGCCCAATGACGTGCATGTGGGAGTCGATCGCTCCCTCGGGCATCGCAAATTCTAAAGGGTAGGGGGTGTGGTCTTGCTCTACGTATGGTTCAGCCATGCTGACTCAGGATAACAACCCGAGTCTACCCGCCGATGGAGTACATCGGGCGCGGAGGCGCTACAAACTTCGCCGTGTTGATCTCGTGCCCGAGCCATTTCTGCCGCACGTTCTCGCGAATCGCATCGGCGATGGCTTCGTCCGACCCACCGCCGCGCAGGAGACCGCGCACGTCGGTCTCATCCACTGCGAACAGGCAGTAGCGAAGCTTGCCATCCGAAGTTAGACGAATGCGATTGCAGTTCAGGCAAAACGGCTTGCTGACGCTGGCGATAAAGCCCACCTGCCCGATGCCGTCTTTGAAGCGGAACTCTGTGGCCGGTGCGCGAACATCGGCGTCGGGAATCGCTTCCAGCGGACCGATCTCCTTCGTCAGCATCTCCAGCATCGTGTCCGTCAGCAGGACTTTCCCTTTGTCCCAAATCCCCTGCGAATCGAGCGGCATGAACTCGATGTAGCGAATCTCAATCCCGCGCTCGCGCCCGAAGCGCGCTAGCGGAACGATGTCTTCTTCGACCAGATTCTTCACCGCGACCGCGTTGATCTTAATCGGCCCAAACCCGATCTTCTGCGCGACGTCAATGCCTTCCATGACCTTCGGAAAATCGTCCCGGCGAGTGATATGCAAAAACCGCGCCCGGTCCAGCGTATCCAAGTGGACGTTCAGCCGCCGCAGCCCCGCATCGTAAAGCGCCTGCGCATG
This sequence comes from Bryobacteraceae bacterium, assembly GCA_039926185.1. Taxonomy (GTDB): domain Bacteria; phylum Acidobacteriota; class Terriglobia; order Bryobacterales; family Bryobacteraceae; genus Palsa-187. The sequence goes on from JBDSXJ010000003.1 coordinate 49,565, forward strand.
CTGCGCCAACAGAACCCCGTTGGTCGTCATGGCGATGTCTTCAATCCCCGGAATCGCCGCCAGCTTGCCGATCAGCTTCGGCAGGTCCTTCCGAACCAGCGGCTCGCCCCCGGTGATGCGAAGTTTGCGAATCCCCAACGTGACCGCGATACGAGCGACCCGTTCGATTTCTTCGAAGCTAAGAATGTTCTCCCGAGCTTCGTACTTAGGGGTTTCCTCCGGCATGCAATAGAAGCACCGGATATTGCAGCGATCGGTGACGCTGATGCGCAAGTTATTGTGCAGGCGTCCGAAAGTGTCTACGAGGGGTGTCACAGCTACTTCTATTGTATGCTGGCCCGGTAGACAAGGTGCCCGATTCGGAAACTTGGTGCCAGATTCCGAATTCCCGCCGCCACTCCACAAAACACTACGATCGCTAGGGCGGGAATTCGGTGTCTGGCTCCAATTTCCAGTCCGCAAATCTTCCGCCACGCGCTGTTCGTCTCGAACGCCAGGCCATCTTGCAAATATGCAATAATCGTGTCGGATTGGACGGGTGGACCGGAACGCGCCTCCGGATCAGCTTCGATGCCGCTGAATGACGCCGCCAGTATGCTCGAAACCAAGGATCTACGTTTCCCGATCGGCCCCTATATCGCGCCCGAAACGGTAACGGCCGACCAGCGCGTCGCCTGGATAGATGAAATCGCCGTCGCGCCAACTGCCTTGCGAGTTGCCGTGGCCAGCCTCACCGAAGCCCAACTCGACACCCCCTACCGCGACGGCGGTTGGACCGTTCGCCAAGTCGTCCACCACGTCCCCGATAGCCACATCCACGCCTACATCCGCGTGAAGTCGGCGCTCACCGAAGACCACCCTCTAGTCCGAGCCTACGACGAGCAAAAATACGCTGCGCTGCCTGATTACCGAGCCACGCCCGTCGAGGTTTCCCTGGCGTTGCTCGAAGCCCTCCACGCGCGTTGGGTTGTCTTACTGCGATCCCTCACCGACGCCGATTTCGCCCGGGTCTACGTCCATTCGAGAACGGACCCACGCGTCTCGACCACCAAATCGCCAACTACGCCTGGCACGGTCGCCACCACGTCGCCCACATCACATCCTTGCGCGAGCGCATGCACTGGAAATAGAAAAAGGCCCGCGCCGCCGAAGCGACACAGGCCCAGTCCATCGGGAGCTGCCCTATTCGCGCGGCTTGGAATTCGCGTACACTTCGATCTGCGCGACGTCGCCCCAGCCACCAGGACCGTGGCCGCTACCTGCCAGCATGTCGGCGAAACCGATTTCGTCGATCGAGCTCAGATCCGCCGTCGCCAGGGCATTGCCCGTCGGCGCAACCTTCACGCCGTTCAAACGCCACCACTTGATTTCGCTGAAGTTCACTTCGGTAACCAGGAAGTCTGCGTTGGTGCCGATCTCGATGTTGCCGATCATCCACACGCCTTCCGCTGTCTTCACAACGGGACGCAGCTTGTGGAAGCCGCTCGTCTTCGCGTTCACACGCAGGCGGGCCGTAGCCGGGCTCAAATCGCCCAGCTTGGTCTTGTGTCGCAGCGTGAACATGGACGCGTTTTCGCAGACGCCAGTCCAGGTGTGGGTCGGGTTGGCATCACTATTGTCGAAGCCCGTCATCAGCAAGCCTTCCGGGCCGCCGCAGCCGTAAACGTGGAGTTCCAGGTCCGGGTTCTCGACGTTAGCCTGCGTCAATTTCGCTTCCGCGCCGTTCGGGTTCTGTTTCCAGCCTTCCTTGAAGAACAGGCCGGGGCGCGTCGGAGTCGCCTTGCCGGGGGTGGCTTTTGCACCCTTCTCCTTGGCCGCGCCCGCACCTGCCGGGGCCTGCGCCACCAGCGAGGATACCGCTGCAACGGCGATCAAAATGTTCAAAATCAAAAACGAGGCGAAACGTCGCGACATGGTTAGTTCTCCTTAGCTGAACTTCCGGCAGTATATCAAACGTGTAGCTTGGTCAGAACCGCCGTTAGATCATGTAGGCTGATCGCTTCGAGCTGCTCCGTGATCGGAAAGCGCGTCTCGCCGGAGTAGACCAGGAACTGCCGCTGCGGCTTCACGTCCTCAACCGCGTTGTGAAATCCCCGCTGCGGCTTCGGACTGAGGCCGCGTTTCACGTCGATGGCCCATAGCCCGTGCCCGGGGATGTCCAGCAACAGATCGATCTCCGCGCCCGCCGCCGTTCGGTAATAGCTCACCACCGTTCGCTCCGGAGCGGCAGCGATCAGCGTCTCGATCACCATTCCTTCCCAACTGGTCCCCACTACCGGATGCCCCGCGAGCGCCTCGAAATCGGGAATCCGCAACAGCGCATGCACCAGCCCGCTATCGCGAATATAGACCTTCGGGGCCTTCACCACCCGCTTGCCCGAGTTTCCGTGATACTGCTGCAGCCGCCTCACCAGCAGCAAATCGACCAGCAGATCAATGTATCGAGTCACCGTGGGAGCGCTCACCATCAACGACTGTGCCAGCTTCGAAGCGTTCAAAATCCCGCCCTGATTGTGCGCTAGCATCGTCCACAACTGCTCCAGCGACTGCGCCGGCACGCGTGGCCCGAACATCGGCACATCGCGCTCCAGATACGTGCGAATAAAATTGCGCCGCCACTGCAGGCTCCGCTGATCGTCGTCGGCAAGGAAACTGTCCGGAAACCCGCCCCGCACCCACAACCGCGTCGGATCCGGCTGCATCGCGTGCGTCTCCATCACATTGAGCGGACCCATCTCCATATAAGTGATGCGCCCCGCCAGGCTCTCGCTCGATTGCTGCATCAGGTCCATCGAAGCCGATCCCAGAATTAGAAACCGCCCGTTCCGGTGCCCCTTCCTCCGTCCCTGATCGATCAGCCCGCGGAGTGTCGGAAAGAGCTCAGGGACCCGGTGGATCTCGTCCAGGATCACCAGCCTGTCCTCATATCCGCGCAGGAAAAGCGCCGCGTCCCCCAGCTTTACGCGATCCTCTTCGGACTCTAAATCTAAGTAAACAGAGGGTAATCGCTCAGAGATATCGAGCGCCAGCGTAGTTTTTCCCACCTGCCGCGGCCCAATCAATGCGACCGCAGCCTGCCCCTCCAGGGCGTAAAAAGCGTCTCTGATAGCCTTCTCTCGGATCACTACCATGCATATTAAACTTTCGCTGTTCAATTTGCAAGGTTAATCCGGGGAGGATAATCCCTAGGCGTGACTTCCATCCTCTTGCTCCGGGTGTATACTAAGATCAGTTGAGTTATGAAACTGTGAGTGGGCGAAAGCCCACTTTTTTGTTTCTAGAGGAAAGGTTAATGGCCGATCGCAACACAGTTGTCGAAAAAATAGCGGTGATCGCTGAGCGCGTAGCTGCCAGCGAAGGCATCGAGATCGTCGACGTCCAGTTGCTGGGCGGCGGCGGAACTCGTGTGCTCCGCCTGTTTATCGACAAACCCGAAGGCGTCACCCATGCCGACTGCGAAATGATGTCGCAGCAAGTCGGAACCATTCTCGACGTGGAAGATATCATTCCCGGCGGCAAGTACACTCTCGAAGTCAGCTCCCCGGGTGTCGAGCGCAAGCTCAGCCGTCCGCGCGATTTTGAGCGCTTCACGGGGCAAAAGATCAAGGTGACTTTGCGCGAACCCGTCGCGGAAAAGAACCATTGGATGGGCCTGCTGAGCAGCTTCTCAGAAGGCATCATCACGCTGGAACCCAGTCCCGGCAAGACGATTCAGTTCCCTTTGGAACAAGTAGAAAAGGCCAACCTCAAGTTCGAGTGGTAACACCGCGAACTCTCTCACAGGACCCAAAAATATGAGCAGCCTGGCACCGATTTATCAATCGATCGAGATTCTGTCCAAGGAAAAAGGCATCGACCCCAAGGTGATCTTGGAGGCCGTTAAAGACGCGATGTTAGTCGCGGCGCGCAAGCATTTCCATACGGAAGAGAACCTGGCTGCCGACATCGATTCCACCAGCGGCGCGATCATCATCTACGGCGTGAAGACGGTTGTCGAAGAAGTGGAAGACTCGAAGACCCAGATTTCGCTCGCCGAAGCTCAGAAGTACAGTGCCGATGCCGAAATCGGCAGCGAAGTGCGTTTCCCCAAGCCCACCGATGTGCTGGGCCGCATCTCCGCCCAAACCGCGAAACAGGTCATTCTGCAAAAGGTTCGCGAAGCCGAGCGCGAGAACGTATTCTCAGAATTTTCCAATCGAGTAGGCGAAATGGTCACTTGTGTGATCAAGCGCATCGAAGGTCCGGATCTGGTGGCCGACATGGGCAAGACCGAGGCTCGCATTCTGCGCAAGGAACAATCGAAGCTCGAAAGCTTCAGCGTGGGCGACCGCGTTCGTTGCGTGATCAAAGCCGTAGAGAAAACCGGCAAGAACGCTGGCGTGATCCTTTCGCGCGCCGCGCCCGAGCTTGTGATGCGCCTGTTCGAACAGGAAGTCCCGGAAATCTACGACAGCACCATCATCATCAAAGGCTGCGCGCGGGAAGCGGGCGAGCGCACCAAAATCGCTGTGAGCAGTCGTGACCGCGACGTGGATAGCGTCGGCGCATGCGTAGGCATGAAGGGTATGCGCGTGCAGTCCATCATTCGCGAACTGCGCGGTGAAAAAATCGACATCATTGAATTCAGCGAAGACCCTGTGATATTCGCGACCCATGCGTTGAGCCCCGCAAAAATAGCGCGTGTCTCCGTTGTGGACGGCGTCGGCCACCACATGGAAGTCATCGTGGACGACACGCAACTTTCCCTCGCCATCGGCAAGAAGGGCCAGAACGTTCGCCTCGCCGCGAAGTTGCTAGGCTGGCGTATCGACATCAAGAGCGAGGAAGAGAAACGTCAGGAAGTGGAATCGCAAATGTCCGCGATGGTGGTTCCCGGCGCGCCTGTCTCTGTTCTTGCCGACAACGGCATTCCGGAGCCGCTCATCGAATTGTTAATGGCTGCCGGCATCACCACTGTCGAACAACTTGGTGCGATGACTCCAGAAGAGCTGCAGGAAGTTGCTGGCATGGAGCCGGATGGCACCGAGCCCACTAAGGTCGAAACAATTCAAAATGCAGTTGTGGCCTATTACGGCCAGTTCGAAATCGAACAGGCGGAAGCTGCGGCCTTGGCTGATGCTCCAGAAGCTGTGGAAGAGCAATCTGTTACGATAGAAACTCAGGATTCTCCGCAAGGCACGGAAGCGCCTCAGGCGGAAAAGGGAGAATAACAAAAATTCGCTCGTCGTAGTGCGTATTTCAACGAGCAATTTCCGTTATGAGTAAGATCCGGATCAACGAGCTGGCGCGGGAGCTTGAGGTGAAGACAGCCTTCATCATCGAGTTGTTACCCGAGTTGGGCATACACGAAAAGAAGACCCACTCGAGCTCGCTCGACGGAGATCACGCGCTGATTGTTCGCGCCCATTTTGCCTCCGGCGCACCGTCCTCAAAGCCGCGCCCGGAAGCCGATGAAACTCCGCGCCACGAATCTGCGCCCGTGACAGCAACATCGTCCTCTGCGCCGGTGGTAGAGACGCACACGCCGAAGTCCGAACCGGAAAAGAAAGAGCCTGCCGCGAAGGAAGCGACAGACACAGCTCCCGCGCCGCCGCGGGCCGCCATGCCGCTGCGCCCGCCATTGTTGAGCGGATCGCCGTTGGTTCCGCCGGTTGCTCCGCGTGGAATCCCGATTCCTGCACGACCCACGCCGCCGCCCGCAACGAATTTGCCGAGGCCCGGCCAGATTATTTCCGGTCCGCGTCAGCCGCTGCCTCCGCCACCGACCTTGACTCCGTCTGCGCCGTTGCCCCCGCCGCCGAGTCCATCGGCTCCGCAGGCCGCACCAGCAGCACCCGCGCCGACGGCCGCACCCGTATCTCCTGCTCCCGGCGCACCGCGCCCGACTCCGCCGCCTCCAGCCTCGGCCATTCCGAGCATGCCGGCGATCCCAAGCAGGCCCGCGCCTCCGCGTCCTGCAATGATGCGGCCGCCTCAAGTAACCATTGCTCCAGGTCCTGGTGGACCCGGCGCGCCCAGCGCAGCTCCTGGTCCAGGAAGCCCGCTGCGTCCGCCTGCTCGTCCGACCCTTGCCGGTCAACCGCAAGCGCGACCGATCGTGCCGCCGCGTCCTGACCTCGTCGCGAAATTAACGCGTCCGCCGTTGCCGCCTCCCGCAGCTCCCGGCCTGCCGCGCCCTGGCGCACCCGCTCGTCCTGCGAGCCCCGTGCCCGGCCAACCCATTTATCGTGGAACCGTTCGTCCCGGCCAGCCGCTGATGCGCGCTCCGGGTCCTCCCGGTTCCTATCCGCAGCGTCCTGGTGGACCCGGCATGCGCGGCCCCGGGGGACCTGGTGGTCCCGGTGGCATGCGCGGTCGTCCGATGCACCCGACGTCGGAATCCGCAGTTCCGCAGCCCACTGACCCAGGCCGTCGCCACGCGACCAAGCCGGGGACCGGCGCCCACGGTGCCCGTCGTCGCGACGTGGATAGTGACGAAGGACGTTTGCGGCCGCAGCAACGCCGCCAGCAGGAATTCATCCAGCCCGATGTCGACCGCGAGATTACGTTCGCGGAAGGCATCACGGTCAAGGAACTGTCTGAGAAGCTCGGCATCAAGGCGAATCTCTTGGTGAAGCGCCTCGTCGATCGCAAGATCTACGCGACCATCAACCAAACGCTAGACCTGAAGCTGGCCGAAGAGTTGGCGCGCGATTTCGGCGCGATGACCAATCGCCTCAGCTACGAAGAAGAAACCACGCACGAAATTCAGCAGACCGAAGTCGACGAGGATCGCGAAAAACGGCCTCCAGTGGTTACCATCATGGGCCACGTCGATCACGGTAAGACCTCGTTGCTGGACGCGATTCGCACGGCGAACGTGGCTGGCCGCGAAGCCGGCGGCATCACGCAGCATATCGGTGCGTATCACGTCGAAAAGAACGGCCAGAAGATCACCTTCATCGATACCCCTGGCCACGAAGCCTTCACCCGCATGCGTTCTCGCGGCGCCAAGGTCACAGACATTGTCATCCTTGTGGTCGCAGCCGACGACGGCGTCATGCCGCAGACCCTCGAAGCTATCGATCACGCGAAGGCCGCCAAGGTCCCGATCATTGTTGCTATCAACAAGATCGATAAGCCCGACGCGCAGCCCGAACGTATCAAGCAGCAGCTCGCCGATCGCGGCCTGCTCGCCGAAGATTGGGGCGGCGACACCGTCATGGTGCCCGTCTCCGCTAAGGCCAAAACCGGCCTCGACAATCTGCTGGAGATGATTCTCCTCGTCGCCGAAATTCAAAATTTGCGTGCCAACGCGTCGCGTCCCGGTATGGGCAACGTGCTGGAAGCGAAACTCGACCGCTCGCGTGGTCCTGTCGCGACAGTGTTGGTCCGCAACGGTTCGCTCCACGTGGGCGATCACTTCATCTGCGGCTCCGTCTTCGGCAAGGTTCGCGCGCTATTCGACGACCAGGGCGAAAGCGTCCGTGAAGTCGGCCCGTCGATGCCCGTCGAAGTCCTCGGCCTCGATTCCGTGCCCGAAGTGGGCGACACGTTCCAGGTCGTCACCGATACCGCCAAGGCCAAGCAGATCGTCATCTATCGCGAAGCCAAGGCGCGCGAAGTGGCGATGTCCAAGAATAACCGTATGACTCTCGATCAGCTGCACGCGCAGATGAAAGAGGGCGAGGTTAAGGAACTCAACATCATCCTCAAAACAGACGTCGGCGGCACCGCCGAGGTTCTGGAAAGCACGCTGCAAAAGCTCTCGAACGACAAGGTCAAGATCCGCGTCCTACGCGCGGGTGTTGGCGCCATCACAGAGAGCGACGTGCTGCTCGCGACCACGTCCAACGCCATCATCATCGGCTTCAACGTGCGTCCCGAACGCAAAGCGCAATCGATCGCCGATCAGGAAAAGGTCGATATCCGCCTGCACACGATCATCTATGAGCTTTCCGACGAAATTAAGAAAGCCATGGCGGGCATGCTGGACCCGGTCTTCAAGGAAGTCTACAAGGGCCGAGCCGAAGTCCGCGACGTGTTCAAGGTCACCAAGGCTGGCACGGTCGCCGGCTGCCAGGTGGTGGACGGCGTCATCACCCGCAACTCGCAGGTCCGCCTGCTGCGCGACAACATCGTGGTCCACACCGGCAAAGTCGAAGGCCTGCGCCGCTTCAAGAACGATGCCAGCGAAGTCAAAGCTGGTTTCGAGTGCGGCATCTCGATCGCTAACTATAGCGACATCAAAGCCGGCGACATTATCGAAGCGTTCGTCACAGAACGCGACGATACGGCCGCCGTTGCGTAACCGGCAGTGCCTTGCGTCGGCGTCATAACCTTCGAGCTGGCACTGCACGATTCTCATTCACTCAAAGACAAACGCCACTGGGTCAAAGGCCTGAAGGACCGCCTGCGCGCCCGCTGTAATGTAGCGGTCGCCGAAATCGATTATCAGGAAACCTGGCAGCGCGGCCTGATCGCCGCAGTGACCGTATCTGCCGATCGTCCCTATGCCGAAAAAGTCCTGCAAGCAGCAGAGCACGAAGCCGCAGCATTGCTAGGTCCGCTCCTGGTTGGCGTCACAGTGGAATGGTTAGCGTAGCTTCTGCTAGCGGTGTGCGTCAACGTACGCTTTTAGAACAGCATTGATGCGCGTCTGATAGCCGGTACCCTGCTTTTGGAACCACTCCATCACGTCGCGATCCAGACGAATCGAGACGGCCTTCTTCGGCTCCGGAAGAATGACCTTCGCGCGACGGAACCAGTTGGCATCGAGTATGGGTGCCGCATCGGGGTCGGTTTTAACTGCACTGCGGATGTCGCCGTCGGTCAACGCGTCGAATCGATTCCAGTCGGTCCCCGCTTTAGAACGGGCGACTGCCGTCGATTTCCGAATAGTAGACTTCACGTTCTTGTTTCGTTGCTTTCCGGGCACTGATAATTCTCCTGGTCACGCCACGCCAAGTGTAGACAATTACGACCACCCTGGTGTTCACTTCGCCTAGGACGACGACTCTGTCTTCACCGTACTCCTCGCGTTCATCCGCGCACTCCACATAAGACCCGCTGAAGGCAGTGATCGCGTCTTCAAGGGCAATACCATGCTTTCGCAGGTTTAGTTTCGCCTTTGCAGGACTCCATTCGAACCTCAAGTATACACCTGTTGTATATACGAGACGCAGAGAGCCAAAGAGTCGAAGGTGGCCACACAGTAGAGTGCGGCTCAACCGGTAAACCTCTCGGCTTATTCCGGCAACGCGAACACATACACCGCCGCGTGATTCCTCGGAGCTTTCGCCGCCGCACCGATGCTCGACATCAGAGTGTCGCCGGTCGTCACCGCGATGTACTGCTTTCCATTCACGGCATAGGTCAGGGTGTTCACAGCAATCGGACCGCCCAAGATCGTTTCCCACAGCTGCTTCCCAGTGTTCACGTCATACGCGCGGAAGCGACGATTCAAGTCGCCGTGGAACACCAGATCGCCCGCCGTCGTGAAGGTCGAACCGTTGCTCGGGATCGGACCCTTGCCGAAGTGCAGCATCTCGCCGGTCTCCAGATTCACCTTGGCTACGCCCGCGAACTCTTCGGGTATCCCCTCGGGACGCTGCTTACCAACCCGGCGCTCTCCACCTTGCGGACCTTTGCGCGTCATGTCCAGACAATTATCAACATACGGAATGTACACCGACTTCGTGCCCGGATGATACGACGACGGCCAGTAGCTGGTCGTATTGAAGTAGCAAATCAGGTGGTTCTCGCCGGGAGTCTTCAACACCAGATCCCAGTTGATCGAAGTCTTCCCGGTCTTCACGTCCACATCCGAAATCAAAAAGCGCGGCGTGTTGAAGGGGAACGGAGTCGCCCACAAAAATTCGCCCGTGCCGCGATCATTCACGAAAATGCCGCCGCCCTCGCCCATCATCACCGTGACATCGCGTTCTTCGCCGCGCTTGATGTTCGGATTAATCCACTTGACGAACTTCGGATCCGGATTGAACTTGATGCGTGTCAGAATCCGTTCGTTGGTGAAGTCTTCATCCCAATCGTCGCCCGGCAGATGCTGGTAATACCAAACCAGCTTGCCTGTATCCGGATTGATCGCGAGCGTGGAGTTGCTGTACAGATCCGACGGCGAGGTGCGAGACGTCGCATCGGGATTGCCGTCGTGCCGATCCGCGCGAGTGTTCGGCATCGGATTCGCGACGCCCCAGTACACCAGGTTGCGCACCAGATCGTAGGATCCCGGCAAACCCCACGCCGACGCCATGTTCTTCTCATGCGTCTCCGGCGACGGATTTCCCCAGCTCTCATAACCCGGCTCGCCCTTGCCAGGGACCGTGTAAAACTTCCAAAGCTCTTTCCCCGTCAGCGCATCATGCGCCGCGATGAAGCAGCTCTCACGAGTGCGGGCGCACGCTCGACCGGTGATCACCTTGCCGTTCGCCATCACCGGACCCGAAGTCTGATTCGCTTCTCCCGCAAACGTTTCCCAGCGCTTCTCGCCCGTTCGCGCGTCGAGTCCAACGACGAATCCATCGGGAGCCGTATACGTAACGATGTCTTGAAAAATCGCGATGGACTTCGACCGAGCCTGACTCGCTACGTTTGCCGCGAGGTTCGGTCGCTTGTATTCCCAAAGAATGTCGCCGTTCGTCGCGTTCAATGCCTGCACGTTGCCGCCCGGCACGATGAGATACATCACGCCGTCATGCACGATCGGAATCGACTCCGTGTTGCCCGTTCCAATGCCGCGCGACCACGCCAATCCAAGCTTGCTGACATTCGACTTGTTGACCTGCGTTAACGGGCTGTAGCGTTGCGCGTCCTGCGTGCGGCTGAAGGAGAGCCAGTCATTCGGGCTGGGATTCCGAAGCATGTCCTCGGTGACCGGCTTGAAATTCTGCACCTGCCCAAAGGCCGCGACAGCGAGAGCGAAGCTGAGTATCCGAGAGGGTTTCATCAGCTGAATTGTACCCTCGTTTGGAAGTCGGATTTATGGCTCGAATTTCTCCAGCTCCAATTGATCGCCCTTTTGCGTGCCTGTTTCGTCAATCGTTCCCGCAGGCAGCTCGACCACCGAATGCGCGAACAGGCTCAGCGCGATGCGCCGCTTCACCATGTGCGGACGCGTCTTCAGCACCACGCGCTTCTTGTTCAGAAAGATCACGTCGATCGTGAACTTCATCGCGAACGTGTGTACGCCCTCGCTGGGCACGATCCACAACCCCTCGCCCGGAGCGAGCCCCGTGTGCTTCAGCAACCCAGTCCGCCGCTTGGCGCTGGTGTCGGCGATATCGGCGCGATCCGCTAATACCCGTCCGCGAGTCTTGTTGGTGATCCGTAGTTTGGGCAAGACTCAGGCTAACCCGCTTGGTGAGGTACAATCAAGCAGCCGCGTCCCCTCGGAGACCTCTCATGCTCACCCGGCTATTCTTGCTCCTCCTTACCGCTGTGCTCTTGCACGCGCAGCCCTTTACTGCTCCCTTCTTCGTCCGCAACGCTGCATCCACCACCGGCGTCAACGTCGCGCCGGGATCCCTCATTGCGATCCAGCCTCGGGCTGCGGAACTGCAACCCATGATTGGCGTCACCGCGGAACTGCGCGTCGGAACCGGCGCTGTGCGCCCCTTACCTCTTTTCACTCCACCCGCTGGCGCACGCTACACCTGGGCCGTGATCCCCAAGGATCTGCCGGCAACAGACGAGCTCATCGTCACGCTGATTCGTGACGGAGTTCGATACTCCGCCACAATCTCTACCCAGCGTTCGGCGCCTGGATTGTTCACCGCCAACTACGCAGGCACTGGTCCCGCCTTGGCGATCAGTTACGGTGGACCAACCCCCGCCCGCAACGCACTCACATCCGCCGCAGTCCCCGATCGCTTCGTCTCTCTCTACGCGACCGGTCTCAACGATGCGCTCGCCGCGGACGTCACGATCGATGTGGCGGGGCAGACGGCTCCTGCCGTGTTCGCGGGCCCGCAAGGAACGCCGGGGATGGATCAAATCAACTTTGTCGTTCCGAAAGAAGCCTACCTCGGCTGCTATGTCCCCGTAACGATTCGCGTGCGAGGGGTAGCGAGCAATGCGGCGACGCTTTCCATCAATTCTGACTCGTTCGCGTGCGCCCATCCGTTGGGACTCTCCTACGCCGACATGAGGTCGCTGGACACCGGCGTCAACGTACCAAGCGTGAATTTCTACATCAGCGCCTGGCGAACCGATGACCAGCCTTTGAGTGAGCGGGCAACGCTCTGGCCCTTCTCTGCCAATGCATCCGTCATGGCGGCCCTCGCGGGAACTCAAATGCCCGATTCCGTCTATCTCTCCTGCGCGCCGCCGCCCATCGGCTACTACGACTATATAAGCGGGTTCGGCCCACCCATGATCGCGACTGATCCAATAACATTGGTCGGACCCAATGCCCGCCATGTGGTTATGGACCGATCCCCCTCTACGGTTACACCCACGGACCCCCTCCCCTTTTACACGCCGGGCGAATGGCATCTCCGCGCAGACGATGGAGACCTGTTCTTCCCGTTTGATCAGGCCTTCACACTTCCGCCGCCGATCTCGAACTTCAATATCGCTCCACACAGCGTGCTCTCGTCCGAAAAAGAATTGGAGGTCACCTGGAATCCTGCGGGATTTGGACCGAACGATCTGGTTGTAGTATCCCTACCCAGCGGCGCGAGTTGCACCACCCGAGCCTGGACCGGTCGCGTGACCTTGCCCAAGCCCATTCGCTCGCTGGAGAGTACCGTGGCGATTTCGGTGATCCCTCATTGGGCAGGGCGGCCGCAGTTCAACATGCTGCGACGTGACGGTCGCGTTGTGCGAGCCGTAGTGAACTACACTTTCATTCAGACCGTGAACGTGACAGTGGAATAGCTACTGCAACAGCGCCACCACCCTCGCCGGACCACCCGAGCCTTCGCCGATCTTCATCGGCATCACGATCAACGTCGCACCTGTCGCAGGAAGCTTGTCGGCCTCAGCGATATTCTCGATACCGTAAATGTTCGCCCCATTGAGCACCTGGTGAGCGATAAAGTCCGTCGACGGCCCGTAATCGAGGCTCGCCGTGTCGATCCCAACTCCCGTGACCTTGCGCGCAACCAGTAGCTCCGCAGCTTCCTTGGAGAGTCCAGGGAAGTGGAGATTCGCGATGTCGCCCTTCACGTCGCTGCCCAGATACTGCTTCCTATCCGGCCAGAACTTACCCCATCCCGTGCGGAAGACCACGATCGAATTCGCCGCGATCGGCACGTGGGCTTGCTCCCACTTCGTGATGTCGTCCGGCGAAACTCGATAGTCGCGATCCGCCGCGTTCACATCGATCACCAGCGCCGGAGCAACCAACCGAGACACCGGAATCTTGTCGAGAGTTAGCTTCCCCTCGCTGAAGTGCACCGGACTATCGATATGCGTGCCACCATGCTCCGCCGACGTAAACTCCCCCGCCGCATACCAAAACCCCGCCGCCGTCTTCGTCCACGTGTCCTTACGATGGCGGAAGCCCTCCGCGTTGGGCCAGTAAACCGTGGTCTCGTCGAAAGTGTAGCTGAGGTCGACTAGTTTCGCTGAGTCGATTCCAGAAGGCGGTTTGCTGCAGGACGCCGCTAGAAGGGCCGCCAGGGCCAATGCAAACTTCATGGAACCAGCGTAATATGAATCCGCTCGTCGAGCGGCCCGCCGAGCATCGGCTGAATCTTCTCGCGGAATGTACGGGTGCTGGCCTGCGTCAGATGCTTGTCGAAGGCGGCTTGCGATTCCCACACGGACACAACCGCGACGTGATTGCGGCGACCGGGTTCCACGACGACTTCGTAACGCACGCAACCGGGCTCCTTACGAGCTTCGGTGGCGAGCGTCGTCAGCAGCTTGTTCGCCTCGGCGACGAACGGCGGCATCAGGTCAACGTGCGTAACCACGGTCACACGCTCTGCCTGTGCGAATGCCGAAACCGCCAGAGCTAGGATGAGCAGGAACCGCCGCATACCTACTTCTTCGGCAGTGCGAACACGTAGACGGAATTCGCGCCCTTCGGCGGATTCACGCCCGGTGCGTAACGGGTCACGCTGCCCGTCAACGCGCCGTCACCGGTGAGGATCGCGACGTATTGTTGACCGTTCACCGCATAAGTGATCGTGCTGTTCGCAATTGGCCCGCCGACTTTCTGCTCCCACAGAATCTTGCCGCTCTCCGCATCCAGCGCGCGGAAGTTACGATCCAGATCGCCGAAGAACAGCAGGTCGCCCGCCGTCAGCAGCATCGCGGAGTTGATCGGTGCCGGTCCCTTGAAGATATGCTCTACCTTGCCGGTCGCTGCGTTGATCTTCGAAACCCCGGAGAACTCATTCTTATCGGAGCCCGGACGCACCACGCCATCGTGTGCGGAGCGAACACCCACGTCCTTCGTATGAACACTGTTGCACGTATCGACCCACGGCACGTAGAGCGAATTGGTGATCGGGCTATATCCCTGCGACCAATAGCTGCGCGTGTTAAAGAAACAGAGGATGCGATCCTGGTTCGGCCCCGTGAACAGCAGATCCTTATTCAAGTACGTGAGACCGTTCTCGTCGATGTTCTTCAGCCAGAAACTCGGCACATCGTAAGGCCACGGATTGGCCCACAGGAACTCGCCCGTATGTTTGTCGAGCGCAAAAACACCACCCGGCTCGCCGGTCACCAGAACAACATCGCGCTTTTCGCCTGCTTTCAACTTCTTGTTGAACCACTTCGCAGTAGCCGCTGTGGGATTCATCCCCGTGCTGACCAGCGTGCGGTCATTGGTCCAATCGGAATCCCAATCGTCGCCCGGCAGATGCTGGTAATACCACTTGAGCTTGCCGGTGGTGGCGTCGATCGCGATGGTGGAATCGCTGAACAGGTCCATCGGACCGTGATCCGGCAGATCCAGATACTTCCCGCCGTGCCGTTCCGCGCGGCTGTTCGGCGTCGGATTCGCGACGCCCCAGATGATCAGGTTCGTCGACGGATCGTAGGTGCCCGGGAGGCCCCAGGTCGCGGCCGTGCGCTTGTCGTCCGGAGTGTCACCCCAGGTGTCGCCGCCCTGCTCACCGGTGCGCGCCGCCGTGTAGAACTTCCACAATTCCTTGCCGGTCTTGGCGTCATGCGCGGAAATGTAACAGCTGGCCGCGTTGGGGCAAGAGCCGCCCGATATTACTTTGTCGCCCGCGATCACCGCTCCTTGCGTCTGGCCGCGGGTATCCGTCTTGGCTTCCCAGCGCATCTCGCCGGTCTTGGCGTCCAGCGCGACCACCGCGTCGGGCGCGGTCCAATAGACCATGTCCATGGCCATCGCGATGGTCTTGGACTTCGAGTTCTTCTGGGCGGCCGGGATGTTGCGGGTGTATTCCCAAAGGAGATTGCCGTTGGTGGCGTCCAGCGCCTGCATAACCGAGCCGGGGGTTTGGATGTACATAACGCCGTCATGCACCAGCGGGATGCCCTCCTGTATACCCGCTGCTTGCTGGCGAGACCACGCCATGCGCAGATCGTTCACGTTGCCCTTGTTGATCTGCTTCAGCGGCGAAAAGCGCTGCGCGTCGTAGGTGCGGTTATACATCAGCCAGTCATTGGGACTGGGGTTCTTCAGCATGTCCTCGGTGACGGCGTTGAACGTGCGGCCGTTCTGGGCCAGCAGGAACACAACCGGCAGCAGCGCGGCGGCAAGCGAAGCGATCTTAAGTGCTTTCATGGCTAGCGATGATTATACTCCTCGCCGGTATGCAGTGTTCAGCGGATGGCGATGCTGGCGGGGGCAGATAACGCGCCATCTACTTCGACCACCAACGGCACGTTGGCGCGACCGAAGATTTCTGCGGGTACGACTGCGTTCACTTGGAGCACCCCGGCCGCGAATCCAGGGGCCGGTCCCGCGAAAGTTACCGGGGCGTCGTAGCCATCCAGCCGCACCTTTGTCCGTAAGAATTGGCTGCCTCCACCATTTGACGGGGTCACGGACCCGGTGATGCCGAAGGGTGTCGTCTGGCCGCCTCCTGTTGCGTAGATCTGGATGACGGTGCCTTTCACGGCAGGATTGGACGGCGAGTTGACGGTATTGTCCTGATTCAACACCGCTCCCTGGCCGACGCCGGTGGATCCAACGGTGAAGATGCCCGGCGCGGCGGTCCCGACGGGGACTGTCCAGGATTTCGATTCGATGCCACCGGAAATCACTTTCAACAGCGCCGAATTGCTGCCGTGCAGCTCGTAGGGTGCGATTACGTTCCACTGCTCGGGGGACGTGTAGAGGATCGGGGCAGGTGTGCCATTGAGAAGCACGCGTGTGTCCGCATTGAGATCGCTGCGGATTTTGCCGGAGGCATCGAGTGTCAGTCCCGTGGGAGCAGAGCCAAGTCCCGTACCTCGAAGAGTGATCAATTCTCCCGGCGCGATGCGGCCGGAGACATTCGACGCGGAATTGGTCACCGATGAGATTGTCGGCGGACGATCCGCAGTCGCGGTCACGTAGACAGCGAAAGGAACCTGGATGGTGCCAGCGGAGGTGGATAGTGAGATCGATCCGTAGTAAGTTCCCGGACTGTCAAAGAGTGCCGTCACGGCAAGGACGGCCGGAGTTCTCACGCCACTGGAATCGAAACCGTTCACGGCGATCGCGATTTCAGGCCGGCTCGTTTGCCAGGAAAAGAAAATAGTCCCATCGGGGGACCCCACCGCCAACGGTTGCGGGTCGCTCTGCACGCCGGCTTTCGCCGTGAATACCAGGCTCGCGGGACTAGTGCTGAGCGGTCGCGTTGGTTTCGGCACAACAGTCAGCGTGACGCGGGAGGTAGCGGTCTCATCTCCGCGAACTCCCGTGATCGAACCCGTGTAGGTTCCAGGCGCAAGATTCGAGGGATCGATCCGCATGGCGGCGCTGGTGGACCCCCCCGCGTTCGCCGATCCAGCAGAAAGAAGCCAGTTGCCTCCGTCGGTGGTCTCGATTCGTGTCGCGCTGAGTGCGGGTGGGACGGTAGAAAATGCCACGGCGAAACCTATGTTGGTATCCGCAGGCGCGCCAGCTTCCCTGACTACAGTTTGTGTTAGCGGGAAGACTGTCAGGGGTGTTGGCGGGTCCTGCCTGATTACGACCAGCCCGACCTGTACCTCCTGCGGGCCGTTGGGCCCCTCTACCGTGATCGTTGCGTAATGGCTCCCGCGAGCAAGGCCCGTGGGGTTCGCGGTGAAATTCAACGTCTCGGGCGTCGTGCCGCCGGTCTTGTCCATCGTCAGCCAGTTGCCATCCGGCGAAGACGTGATCCGCGCCGTGACCGACGCCGGTGTCCCGTTGCTTGTTATTTTCCAGGAGGCCGGTGAGAGTTGCGTTCCGCTGCTGGGTTGGGAATCGATGCCGCGTTCAAAGAGAAGTGTAGGCTGAGCGGATATGTTGAGAGTGACTTTGAAAGTCGCGGAGACTACGGGGAAGCCGGTGAGGCTAGACGGGACAACAGGAGTTACGGTGATGGTGCCGGTGTATTTACCGGGAGCGAGGCCCGTGGGGTCGAAGTTCAGGGTGTGCTCGATGAATTGGGCGTCTCGGAATGACACTACGTGCAGCCAGCTGCCTGCGTCCACGGCGACTTTCAACTCCTGGATATTGGGGCGGTGAGTCGAGCGGATGGTGCGTTGCGCGGGAGCGGACGTGCCGGTCTGGCAGTCGACTGTCAGTTCTTGCGGATAGGAGAAGGACGCTTGCAAAGGGGCAAGGTAGCCGCCTGTGGATTGCGACTGGACGCCGAAGCGTCCGAAGGCTTCCAAGCGGGTCGCCATTCGCAAGGGAGTGTCAGATTGGATGGTGGCCGCTGCCAGCCCACCGGCCGCGGGTCCGAGCCGTACCCCGCCTGGGGGGACGGTGTACGTGAGACTCGAGACGGGATCGAAGCCGGAACTTCGCAGCACTCGGACTTGTACGGGATCCTGCGTGGGGTTGAGGAGAACGGTGGACCACAACGGGCGGTCACCGCCGGTACCGTGCGTTTTCGATTCGGTGAGCGGGAGAATCACATGCTCCGATGCAGGAGGCGTAGTCGGGTTATCCAGGAATTGCACCGCGCTTGCGAATGCGGGGAAGAAATCTACCGGCTCGTTTGTCGGGTTCTGAAAGTGGAAGCGAATTCCGGTGAGTTCGGCGGAGCTTGCGAGCGTGGCTTCGATCTTTGTCGGTGAGACTACCTTCAGGCTGGAGAAGGCCAGCCCGTCTGCAGTAACCTTCGTACCTACGCTGAATCCCGTTCCTTCGATTTGCAGCACGGTCCCGACGGGGAGTAGACCTCCGCTCGGGGTCACGTTGCGTACGGATAACTCGCTACCGGTAAAGTAGCGACCGGAGAGGACGTTCACCTGATATTTCGCTCCCTGTGGATCGGTCCAAACATCGAGCGTGTTGTCACTCGGGAAATAGGTGAAGCGGACGCCGTCGGGCAGGCTAAGCGCGACAAAGCTGTCTGACGGCGCGTTGCTGAGGATGGGTGCTCGTACGGCAATTACGGGAGTCCCGGGTAGCTGGCCGATGCCGCCGGATGGAGATCGGAAGCCGATTTCGGCGTGAGTTCCGCTCACAAATCCGGAGCCAATCGCATCGCCAGTGGCGCTAAAGGCGGCGACGCTTTCGATGGGTCCGAACATCCGGGGATCCAGGTCGAGTGCGAGGACGCCGCTTGCGATCAGGGCGGGCTGATCGGCGTAAACCTTAATTTGCGCCCACCCACCAGCCGGCCCGGTTTCGCTCGCCACCCGCAGCGTGAGATTGCTTTGCGCGAAGAGGGAAGACACGGCAAGTTGAGTCAGGGCGAAGCGCAGGATGTGGCGGAAGGCCGCAGTTCTGCGTAGCCGGGGAACGGGGAATGAAGGAATTAGAGACACGACGGCCCTTACAAATGCAATCGAGTCGCCAATTCAGTCCGAACCAGGATGCTCGGTCCGAACAGATCACGGCGGACTGGGTGTCACGCTGCATCGTAGGTGCGGTTATACATCAGCCAGTCGATGGAACCGGGGTTCTTCGCATTTCCTCGTGACGGCGTCGAATGTGCGTCCGTTCTGGGCCAGCAGGAACACAACCGGCAGTAGCGGCGGCAAGGGAAGCGTTCTTAAGTGCTTTCATGGCTAGCGTTGACTATACGCGAGCCCCGGTCGGTGTGGTGTGCAGGATACCGCTAGGGTTTGCGCTGGGCCAACTCAGCCCGCAGCCGCTCTTCCTGGTCCCGCAGTTCCGGCGTCAACTCGGCGCCGAAGTCGGCGGCTTCGAAAACCGGGCGGATATCCACCTCATCCCCTTCGTTCATCGGGCAACGCTTCAACCACTCGACGGCCTCTTCCATGGACCGAACCTGCCACATCCAGAAGCCCGCGATCATTTCCTTGGTCTCGGCGAACGGTCCATCCACAATCGAAGGTCCCTTGGTCGTGTACTTCACCCGCTTCGCTTTGGAGGTGGGGTGCAATCCCTCGCCCGACAACATGATGCCGGCTTTCACCAATTCTTCGTTAAACTTGCCCATTGCGGTAAGCTGCTCGGTCGTGGGCATCTGGCCCGCTTCGCTGGCCTTGCTGGCCTTCACACAAACTAAAACGCGCATTGTCTTCTTCCTCTTTTCGTATGGTAACTGCCGCCTTCACTAGGGCGACGACCGGGGAAACGCGCGATCGACATTTTCGCGAAAATATTTTTAGAACCTTTTTTGCGGATCGTGTCGATTTTGTACCTCTTCAATCGACGCCTATACAGAAGGAGCAGTACACAAATGAAATTTCTTTGCATGATGAAAGCAACCAGTGAGTCCGAAGCCGGCCTGCCACCCGAGCCCGCGATGATGGAAGCGATGGGGAAGCTCATGGAGCAATCCTTTAAAGAGGGCAAGATGGTCATGGGGGCCGGTCTCGGACCCAGTTCCATGGGCGCGCGCGTCCAGACCGCGGGCGGAAAGATCTCTGTGGTCGATGGGCCGTTCGCGGAAATCAAGGAGCTTGTCGCCGGGTTTGCCATCATGGAACTGCCGTCTCTCGAAGCCGCCGTCCAGGAAGGCAAGCGCATGATGCAGCTGCACCTCGATGTTCTGGGACCGGGATACGAAGGCACGTGCGAAGTCCGGCAGATGTTCGACTAAAGGAAGACATGTCAAAGAAGATGATTTGGACAGGACGGATTCTCAGCTGGGCCACGGGTTTCTTTATGTTTACCAGCGGCATCAACCTGATGTTTATCCGCTCGGCGGAGATGGCGGCAGGCTTCGCGACGTTCGGCATACCGGAGGACGTCATTTTCGGGATCGGGGCTTCGGCCTTGGTGTCGTCTATTCTGTACTTCATCCCGCGAACGGCGGTGTTGGGCGCGATCCTGCTCACCGGCTACCTGGGCGGCGCGGTGGCGACGCACGTACGCATTCATGATCCGCTCATGTTCGCGCCGCTCACCGTCGGCATTCTGATCTGGCTCGGGTTGTGGTTGCGGGATGAGCAGCTGCGCGCGCTGATCCCGTTGCGCCGTTCCTAGAGGACGTGGTGTGATCGGTAACGTTGAACGTTACTGACACACACAGCAGCATCGAAGCGGTCTGGAAGATGGAGGCCGCGAAGCTGATTGGCGTGCTGGCGCGCATTGTCCGTGACGTCGGCGTTGCTGAAGATCTTGCCCAGGACGCTTTGGTTTCGGCGCTGGAACAGTGGCCGAGGCAGGGCATCCCGCGCAATCCCGGAGCGTGGCTGATGACGGCCGCGAAACATCGCGCCATCGACCGCTTGCGCCGCGCCAAACTTCTCGACCGCAAACATCAGGAACTGGGCCAGACCATGCAGGCCCGCGAACTGGAGATGCCTGATTTCGACACGGCTCCCGACTCTGACCCAAGCGACAACCTGCTGCGCCTGATGTTCACCGCTTGCCATCCCGTATTGACGCCTGATGCACGGGTCGCGCTGACGCTTCGCATGCTGGGCGGCTTGACCACCGACGAAATTGCGAGAGCGTTCCTGACCGCCGAGCCGACCATTGCCCAGAGGATCGTCCGCGCCAAGCGAACCCTGGCGGAAAATCAAATCCCCTTCGAAATTCCTGAACGAGAGGAACTCGCTGACCGTCTCTCGTCCGTGCTCAGCGTTCTCTACCTGATTTTCAATGAAGGATACTCGGCCAGTTCCGGCGATCACTGGATGCGGCCGGCCTTATGCGAGGAAGCCATGCGTTTGGGCAGAATGCTCGCCGAGCAAGTGCCGCGCGAGCCGGAAGTCCACGGGCTAATCGCGCTGATGGAAATCCAGGCCTCGCGATTTCACGCCCGGACGGGACCGTCGGGGGAACCGATCCTCCTGCTGGATCAGAATCGAGTTCGCTGGGACGGGCTGCTCATTCAAAGAGGACTCGCGGCTCTGAAACGAGGCGAAGCCCTCGGAGCCACACGTGGTCCCTACCTGCTGCAGGCCACGATCGCGGCTTGCCACGCCCGCGCCCGCACCGCCGACGCAACCGACTGGACGCGGATTGCGCACCTGTACACCGAACTCGCCGCGACTACCCCATCCCCTGTAGTCGAGCTCGGCCGCGCGGTCGCCTTCAGCATGGCCTTCGGCCCCGAGGCCGGTCTGAACCTCGTCGACGCGCTCGCCGCCAACCCGGATCTCCGCGGTTACCACCGTTTGCCCAGCGTTCGCGGCGACTTGCTGTTCAAATTAGGCCGCTTTGGGGAGGCCCAACCCGAGTTCGAGCGCGCCGCTGCCTTGGCCACGAACGCCCAGGAACGACAAATGTTGCTCGACCGCATGCAGGCATGCCGCTTGCGCCCGATCAACAATAGTGATGAACTATCAAAGGATCGTTGATTGTGCCGGCGTGTATCCGGCGGTTGAAGGAGCCAGAGTTCTTTATATGAAACAACGTTTGTTAGCAGTCGCCGTCTTGTTTGCCACGCTCGGTGCCGGTTCGGTTTGGGCACATCACTCTCTGGCAGCGGAATACGACACCAAGAAGCCCATCAAGTTGACCGGTAAGATGACCAAGCTGGATTGGCGCAATCCGCACGCGTGGGTTTATATCGACGCGAAGATGCCCAATGGGAGCACCGAAAAATGGCAGTGCGAGCTGGGATCCCCGAATGCGATGACCCGTGCCGGATTCACTCCCGAATCGATCGCGATTGGCGATGACATCGTGCTCGATGGTTCGCTGGCCAAAGACGGTTCCAAGACCTGTAGTACGCGCGTGGTGACCAACAAAGACGGCGACGTTGTACTGCGCCAGTAAGATTTCAGGAGAACCAGTTTCCATGAAGAATCGTTTCGTATTCGCAGCCGCGGTGCTGCTCGCCTCCGCCGCTTTTCTGATCGCGCAACCGCCTGCTGGTGCTCCGACGGGAGCTGGCAAGGGTGCTCCCGGGGCCGCCAAAGGTAAGGGGAAGGGCGGTCCGCCCGCCTATCAGCCGCCTGAGGGACCTGCTCCTAAGCTCGCCAACGGCAAGCCCAGCATGAACGGCGTGTGGTCGCGCCCGTTTAGCCAGAACGTCGAGGCAAATTACGGGAAACCGTTGCCGTACACGCCTGCGGGAAAGAAAGCATTCGACGAGTACAACGCGGAAGAGGGCGATTACACCGGTTCCTGCCTGCCGTTCGGGCACAACCGTTCGATGAATGGTCCCGATCCGGTGCAGTTCGTGCACACCGACGACACGTTCGCATTTCTGTACGAACAGAACACGTGGTTCAAAGTTCTGCCCACGGACGGCCGCGCGCACAACCCTAAAAAGGTCCCGACCTGGTATGGAGATTCGGTTGGTCACTATGAGGGTGACACGCTGGTGATCGTGACCAAGAACTTCAACGGCTATACGAAGATCGACACGAACGGGCATCCGCACAGCGACAAAATGGTGCTGACCGAAAAGTTCAACCGCCGCGACCTGGGCCACATCGACTACGAAATCACCGTCGACGACCCGGTGAATTACACCGAGCCCTGGACCATCAAGAAGGTGTTCACGCTGCGCACCGACTGGCAGATCCAGGAGTACTCGTGCGAAGAGAACAACAAGGGAGTGTACGAAGGCCGCATCAAGGCGCCGACGTATATGAACAAGTAGGCTTCGACTTACGTAGATTATAGGGACCGCCTTCGGGTGGTCCCTTTTTTGTTTGGAGACTCTATGACACACAACTTCGTAACAACAGCTTTCACGCTCGACGGCTATCGCACCACGCAAACACTGGGCCTTGTGACCGGGATCGTCGTGCGCTCCCGCTCCATCTTCGGGACCATCGGCGCCAGCCTGCAGACCATCGTCGGCGGCAACATCTCCCTGTTCACGGAACTGTGCCAGAGGACGCGTCAGGAAGCCTACGACCAGATGGTGAACCACGCCATGCAGATGGGCGCCGACGGCATCATCGGCATGCGCTACGACGCCACCGAAGTGATGCAAGGCGTCACCGAAGTCCTCTGCTACGGCACCGCCGTAAAAATAGAACGAACGTAGCGCACGCTGAGAGAGGTTGCGCAAAAGGGCCGACAGGCTGAAGCCCGTCCCACTAAGCAGCCCCAGGTTGTTGAGACCAGGTGGGACAGGCTTTAGCCTGTCGGCTGTGTCCTAAGGCCAACCTTGCACTCAACAAAAGAATCGCTACGCGCATGTTTCTGTCCGCCAGACTCAGAGAGAACACCCCTTAGCCGCGTCAAGCGCCGCTGGTACGAACTTCTTGAGGTATTGATCCACAACTTTCAGAAGCTCCTCACGCTTAAGGTCCATGTCGGCAGTGCCGTGGGGCGTAGCGATCAGTAGGCGAGTCGGCGCCTCGCAGGACCAACCGCGGATATCCTCCCATGGGATGGGGCCAGTACCAATGTCAGCACTTCCGACCACCGTCCACCGGAATCCCTGCTCGGAAACACTAAAAGATCCTTCCGCATGACGAATGGTCAGAGTGACCTTGAATGTTTGCTTACTCGGCCCCCAGGAAATCAAATCCTTGAATTGATTGGCATGCTCCTGACCCCATAGTGCGGCAGGAATGGCTAGAAGAACCACCGTGAGAACGCGAGCAACGTGCATTTGCCCTCCTATCGAACTGACCTGTGATGATGTTACTTCCTCCCGCTCCCCGGTACAATCAAGGTATGGAAAAAGCTACCTTTGGCGCTGGTTGTTTCTGGGGCGTGGAGGCCACCTTCCGTAGGCTTGCCGGCGTGAAGTCTACGCAAGTCGGCTACGCGGGCGGGGAAGTGGAGAATCCCACCTATAAGCAGGTTTGTACCGACAGCACCGGGCACGCCGAGGTGGTTGAAGTCACCTTCGATCCTGCGGTGATCAGCTACAAAGACCTGCTGGAAGTCTTCTGGGACAACCACAATCCGATGACGCTGAACTATCAGGGTCCGGACCACGGCACACAATATCGTTCGGCAATTTTCTTTCACTCGCCGGAGCAGGAGGCAACTGCCAAAGAATCCATGGCAAACGCGCAAAAGCGATTCCCGCGGCCCATCGTGACGGAAATTACGACCGCCCCGCCGTTCTGGCCCGCCGAGGACTATCATCAGCAATACCTCGAAAAGCGCGGCCTCGCGAGTTGCCACACTTAATGGACGATCTCCGCGACCGGCTGCGCTCGGCGGCCGACCTACTCGAGCAAATCGCGTTGGATCATAGCCTGCTGAACAACCTTCCGGAGGAGGACCGCGCGCGCTTTCACAGCGCGGTGGCTAAGGCGTATCACCCTGATCCTGTAGCGAGACGGAAACGGCTGAAACAGGCCGAAAAGGAACGAATGTTGGCAGCGGTGGAGCGTGCGGACTCGGTCCTGCACGAAACAGGCATTCGTCAACTTCGCCGTCGTCCGGTGTTCACCACGCCCAACTTTTTCCCGCCGGAAGAGATGCCGGAACAGGAAGTGGATGATCCGGAATTACTGCACTGCTACGTGTGCAAGAAGAAGTTCACGCAAGTGCATCACTTTTACGATCAGATGTGCCCCGAGTGCGCGGACTTCAATTTCACCAAGCGCACCGAACTCGCTGACCTAAGTGGCCGCACAGCGTTGCTCACCGGGGGACGCGTCAAGATCGGCTATCAAGCCGGCCTGAAACTACTGCGCTGTGGCGCGCATCTCATCGTGACAACGCGCTTCCCTCGCGACTCCGCCCAGCGCTACGCGAGCGAGCCCGATTTCGAGAAGTGGGCCCATCGCCTGGAAATCCACGGCCTCGACTTGCGCCACACTCCCAGTGTCGAAGCGTTCTGCCAGCAACTGCTCGAAACGCACTCCCGCTTGGACTTCATCATCAGCAACGCGTGCCAGACGGTTCGCAGGCCGCCGGAATTTTACGCCCACATGATGGAAGGCGAAGCCGAAGCGCAGCGAACGATGCTCGAGCCGGCTCGCAAGCTTGTGGAGTTGCCAGGCCTGTCACGCTCCGCCGAGCTGTCGCAGATTCGCCTGTTGCCCGAAGAGATCATGACGCAGAAGCATCTCTTCCCGGAAGGCGCGCTCGATCAGGATCTGCAGCAAG
Source organism: Bryobacteraceae bacterium (assembly GCA_039926185.1). GTDB lineage: Bacteria > Acidobacteriota > Terriglobia > Bryobacterales > Bryobacteraceae > Palsa-187. Next base: position 75,072 of record JBDSXJ010000003.1, read on the forward strand.
TCGACTTGCGCGATCGTAATTCCTGGCGCTTGCTACTGCACGAAGTCTCCGCAGTCGAGTTACTCGAAGTTCACCTAATCAACGCGGTTGCGCCGTTCATTCTGAATGCTCGCTTGAAGCAGTTGATGCTCCGCACACCGGAACGCGATAAACACATCGTCAACGTATCCGCCGTCGAAGGGCAATTTTATCGCCGCTTCAAGACCACACGCCATCCGCATACCAACATGGCGAAGGCCGCGCTCAATATGATGACCCGCACCGCCGCCACCGACTACTACAACGACGGCATCCACATGAATGCGGTCGACACCGGCTGGGTGACGGACGAAGATCCTGTGGAAGTGGCTGCTCGCAAGACCGCGGAACAGCGTTTTCATCCCCCGCTCGATATCGTCGATGGGGCCGCGCGCATCGTGGACCCGATCATCTCCGGAATCAACACCGGAACGCATATTTGGGGCCAATTTCTGAAAGATTACCGCCCCACAGACTGGTAAGTTGACCTGCCTGTTATCATCAAAGGTACACCCCGATGAATCTTGAAACCATCCAAGAAGGTCTTACTTTTGATGACGTTTTGCTCATCCCCGCGCAAAGCGACGTAATCCCCACGAACGTGGATACGCGCACCTGGCTCACGCGCAAGATCGGCCTGAATGTGCCGATCATTAGCGCTGCGATGGATACCGTAACCGAGTCGCGCCTGGCCATCGCGCTCGCGCAGCAAGGCGGCATTGGACTGATTCACCGCAACATGTCGTTGGAGCAACAGGCCGACGAAGTCGACAAGGTAAAGCGCTCGGAAAGCGGCATGATTGTCGACCCTGTGACGGTCGATCCCGAACAGCCGATCGCCGCGGCGCTGGAAGTGATGAAGCGTTACCGCATCTCCGGCGTTCCGGTGACCAAGAACGGCAAGCTGGTCGGCATCCTGACGAATCGCGATCTGCGCTTCGAAAATCGCTTCGATCAACCAATTTCGAGCGTGATGACGAAGGAAAATCTCATCACGGTGGGCGTGGGCACGACGCTCGAAGAAGCCGAAGCGATCCTGCATCAGCATCGCGTTGAGAAGCTGCTTGTAGTGGATGAGCATTACTTCCTCAAGGGCCTCATCACTGTTAAAGATATTCAGAAAAAGTTGAAATATCCGAACGCTGCGAAGGACGCGCAAGGTCGTTTGCGCTGTGGCGCGGCGATCGGATCGTCGGGCGATTTCCTCGAACGTGCTCAGGAATTGGTGAATCGCAAAGTCGATGTACTGGTAATCGATTCCGCCCATGGACATCAGCGCCGCGTGATGGACGCGCTGTCGGCGATCAAGAATATGCTGCCGAATGTGGAAGTGATCTGCGGCAACGTCGCGACCTACGAAGGCGCGCGGGACCTGATTGCTTTGGGCGCGGACGGTATCAAAGTGGGCATCGGCCCTGGTTCCATCTGCACCACGCGTGTCGTCAGCGGGGCGGGTGTTCCGCAAATCACGGCGATCAATGAATGCGCGAAGGCGACGAAGGGAACCGGCGTGCCGCTCATCGCGGACGGCGGCATCAAGTACTCCGGCGACGTTTCCAAGGCGATCGCGGCAGGCGCGGATTGCGTGACCATCGGCAGCCTTTTCGCAGGCACCGAAGAAAGCCCCGGCGAAACCATTCTCTTCCAGGGCCGCACCTTCAAGAGCTATCGCGGCATGGGCTCCATCGGGGCGATGCAGCAGGGTTCCTCGGATCGCTATTCGCAAGAAGGCACCGAAGGCGGCAAGCTGGTGCCCGAAGGTATCGAAGGCCGCGTTCCCTATAAGGGCTCTGTCGCCGACATGGTGTTCCAACTGGTCGGCGGTCTGCGGGCCGGCATGGGCTACTGCGGCTGCGCGACAATTCAGGATCTTCGCGAAAACGCAAAGTTTGTACGCTTGACTTCAGCGGGCCTCCGCGAAAGCCACGTACACGACGTGATCATCACCAAAGAAGCTCCAAACTACAGAATCGAGTAAACGCCACGTGAGCGAACTCCCGTCTCGAACATCCATCTGGGCCGCCGCCGCCCGCGCGATCGGCTCGCGTATCGATCATCCGCACTGGCACAATCCCGACGAACTCGCGGATAAACTGCTGGGTCCGGTCGAGCATGATCTGCTCGGCGATCATCCACTCGCCTCCGCCTTGAAACGCTCTCTCCCGAAAGCGGAACAGCATCCGGAAGTGCAGGCGTCTGTGATGACGTTGCTCGTCCGCACCAAATTTGTGGATGAGAAGCTCAAGCAGGCTATGGAGGACGGGGCGACGCAGGTCGTCATCATGGGCGCTGGATGGGACACGCGCGCGCATCGCTTTGCCGATCTTCTGCGCAACGCACGCGTGTTCGAAGTTGATAAATCCGACACACAGGATTGGAAGCGCAAGCGCGTTGCCGCGGCGATCGGCAAAGATCCGGCGAACCTGACCTATCTCGCGATCGACTTCCGTCACCAGACGTTGGCCGACGTGCTTGCCGCAGGCGGCTACGATCCAAAGCAAAAAACGTTTTTCCTCTGGGAAGGCGTAACGATGTACCTGCCGGATGCTGCGGTGCGCGACACGCTCCGCTGGATTTCGCAACAGGCGTCGGGCAGCTCTCTGGTTTTTGATTTCGCTTACAAGTCGCTCATCGACTCGATCGCAGCGCTCAGTGCGCCGGGTTGGGAGCCGCCAAACGAACAAGCGCGTGTCGGGGCAGAGCGCTTGCGGCAGATCGCAAAGTGGGGTGAGCCTTGGATTTTCGGCCTGCCGGATGGGAAATCCGCGGAGTATCTGAATGAGCTGGGCCTTAATCACCGTGAGACCATCGCGATGGCATCCACAGAGGCCGCGCGGCGTTACCTAGGCTGGGATCAGGATGCTCCGTTCCCCGCTTCTATTCGCCCGTTCTACGCAATCGCGGAAGCTGCCGTCCGCTAGCTTGCGCAGAAAGTAGCGCACGCGCTCCTGCGTGCCGCGTCGAGACTCTCTCGACGCCTGCTGGAAGCTGCCGTTATGCGACAGGCACCGGCAAAGTGCCGGTGCGGCACGCAGGAGTACGTGCGCCACATCCATTCCCAAGCTAACCCAACACGCGAGCCTTGAGGCTCCCCTTCGCCACGCGCACGCGCACGATGGAATCCACAGGCGCATCATCGGGCGACTTTACGATGTTTCCATCGCGCTCCACAATCGCGTAGCCGCGCTCCAAAATCGCGACGGGACTCAGCTGCTCGAGCTTCGCTGCCAGTGGAGCGAGGCTGCCCTTCGCATCGCGCAGGCGCAATTGCGCGAGTTGTCGAAGGCTCTGATCCAGCGTGCCGGCCTTGCGTCGCGCCTCTGCGAACCGCAATCGAACATCCTTGCGTGCCAGCCTAACAGCCGCGCTGTCCAACGTACGTTTACGAGTCCCGATCGCTGTGCGAATCGAATCGCGCAGTCGGTACTCCAATTCGTCCACTCGCTGCGTCCGACGGCCGATCATGTTCCGCAGGCGCGTTTCATCGATCGCGACTTCGCGGAGTTGACGCGATGCCAAGGCAAGAGTGAGGCGCGCGCTCTGGCGTAGCTTATAGGTTGCTGCACGCAATCCATCGAGGAGACTCTGGCGCGTCGCGATCACCATTTCCGCCGCCGCCGAAGGAGTCGGGGCGCGCAAATCCGCTACAAAATCCGCAATCGTGAAATCAGTCTCATGGCCGACGGCAGAGATCACGGGAATTTCACTCGCTGCAATCACGCGCGCGACGATCTCTTCGTTGAAGGCCCACAGGTCTTCCATCGAGCCGCCGCCGCGAGCGACGATGATCACCTCGGCCCACTCTGAGGTCGCAAAGTAGCCGATCCCCTCTGCGATTTGCTCGGCTGCTCCCTCGCCTTGGACCTGTGCAGGGTAGAGCCGAATATGGCGGCCCGGACAGCGGCGTTCGAGCACGTTCAGGATGTCGCGAATTACGGCCCCCGTGGGGGAAGTCACGATTCCGATCCGTTCCGGCAGTGCAGGCAGAGGTTTCTTGCGCGACGCATCGAACAGGCCTTCCATCGCCAGACGCTTCTTCAATTGTTCGAAGGCCGCTTGCAGCGCGCCCAGGCCCTGCGGCTCCAGAGAATCGACGATGAGTTGCAGTTCGCCGCGAGCATCATACAAATCCACGCGGCCGCGCACCAGCACCGATGCCCCATCCTGCGGCTTGAACCGCAAATAGCGCGCCGTCATTTTGTAACAAACGCAACGAATTTGTGAGAGCGAATCTTTCAGCGTGAAATAGTAGTGTCCGCTGGTGGCCAACTTCATACCAGAAATCTCGCCCAGCACGTAGATATCGGTGAATTCGCCCGCCAGCATCGCACGCATTTCCGCCGTGAGTTCGCTTACGGTGAAACTGCGGCGCTGATGCCCGAGATTGAATGCGATTTGCTCCAAGTCTCTAGTTTAGGCCACCGGGCCGGAGTATCATGTGGGAATGACTCCTCAAGAGGTCCTGCAGTTTATTTCGGAAAATAAGATCCGCCAGGTCGACCTACGCTTCACGGATTTGCCGGGCGTGAACCACCACGTGTCGTATCCAGCGCACCAGTTGACGGAAAGCACCTTTGAGGAAGGCTTTGGATTTGATGGCTCCAGCATCCGTGGCTGGGCGGCGATCAATGAGAGCGACATGCTGCTGCTGCCGGACGCGGAAACAGCATACGTGGATCCCTTCTACGAAGTGAAGACGCTGGTGATGACGTGCAACATCGTCGATCCCATCACGCGCCAGAATTACGATCGCGATCCCCGCTGGATCGCCCGCAAGGCGGAAATGTTTGTCCAGAATTCAGGTCTCGCGGACACCGCGTTTTTCGGCGCGGAAGCGGAGTTTTTCATCTTCGATAACATCCGCTTTGATCAAGGTGCGAATCACGGGTTTTACTATATCGATGCCGAAGAGGGGCGTTGGAATTCGGCGCGCGAGCAGAACAATCTCGGGTACCGGCCGCGTTACAAGGAAGGCTATTGCCCGGTTCCCCCGACCGATCAGCACCAGGATCTTCGCGCGGAGATGGTCGAGACCATGATCAAGTGCGGTCTCGACATTGAGTGCCACCATCATGAAGTCGCGACCGGCGGCCAAGCTGAGATCGATCAGAAGTACAACACGCTGACCAAGTCCGCCGACAACATGATGACCTATAAGTACATCATCCGGAACACCGCGCAACAGTATGGGCGGACGGTGACCTTCATGCCCAAGCCGTTATTCGGTGATAGCGGCAGCGGGATGCATGTTCACCAGAGCTTGTGGAAAGGCGGCAAGCCGCTGTTCGCCGGCGACCTCTATGCAGGCTTGAGCCAAATAGCTCTGTGGTACATCGGTGGATTGCTGCGTCACTCCCGCGCGTTGTCTGCGATCATTGCGCCGACTACGAATAGTTATAAGCGGCTTGTGCCGGGGTACGAGGCTCCTGTGAATCTCGCGTATTCGCGCCGGAATCGCTCGGCCGCGGTGCGCATTCCGATGTATTCTTCTTCGCCCAAGTCGAAGCGCGTTGAGTTCCGTCCGCCGGATCCGTCGGCGAATCCGTATTTGGCCTTCGCCGCGATGGTGATGGCTGGGCTCGATGGAGTGGTGAACAAGATCGATCCAGGCGAGCCGTTGGATAAGGACATCTACGATCTGTCTCCGGAAGAGATGAAGGTTGTGCCGTCGATGCCGGGTTCGCTCGAAGAGGCGCTCAACGCACTTGAGGACGACCACGCGTTCCTATTGAAGGGCGACGTGTTCACGGAAGAACTGCTGGAGAACTACATCAATTACAAGCGGCGTCACGAGGCGGATGCGGTGCGGTTGCGTCCGCATCCTTACGAGTTCGCGCTGTATTACGACATCTAACTGACCAGAATCGACTGGCGGTACACGCAGAATGATCAAAAGGACAAACCGCTTCGCCGTCGTGCTCGCCTGCTGCCTCATTGCTGTGCTGGGTGGGTGTAGCCAAGGTTCCGAAACCTCTCTGGAGTTCGACGCAGCAAAGATGAGGGTGCTGTTCGAAGCGATTCGCCCGGGCATCACATCAGGTTTTGGCGAGCAGCAGATTGTCGAGATTGAGCGCGGGTTTTCTTCTCTAAAAGTGGATGGAACCAAAGAACTGACCTTTCCAGTCGTATATGCCGGGGCGGAATCCGAACTGCGTATTCGCATTCGCAAAGAAGACGTGGACGCTGTAGAGATGCACTTTTTCGGCACGCCGGCTTTGGTGGCCAAAATCCAGGACATGATCAGGACAACACCACTGGATGCAAACTGAGCCTAAGCAAGGCCGTACTGCTCAGCCAAAGTGAATCATCGCGCTACTGCAAGCTCATGGTTTTTTGTGCGCCTTTGGATGGGCGGAGTCGTAGACCTTCATTAAGTCCGTGAGCGAGACTTGCGTGTACTTCTGCGTCGTTGCGAGGCGCGCGTGGCCCAGCAGTTCTTGAATGGAGCGGAGGTCGGCTCCATCTGCAAGGAGATGCGTGGCGAAGGCGTGGCGCAGGCTGTGCGGGTGCAGTGAGGAATCGCCCGATAGCACGCGCGAGTATAGTTTCACGATTTCGCGGGCGCTGCGATCAGAGAGGCGTTTGCCGAAGCGGTTGAGCAAAAGCCCGTGCTCGCCGATCTGGGCCTTGCGCGTCGCCAGATAGGTTTCGAGCGCGCTTGCGGCCTTGCCTCCGTAGGGAACCTGTCGTTCCTTGCGACCTTTGCCCCGTACTCGAATCCAGCGTTCGGTTGGGTCGAAGTCTTCGAGATTCAGGCCGACGAGTTCGCTGACGCGCAGGCCGCAGCCGTACAGTAGTTCGAAGATGAGAATGTCGCGCTCAGGGAAGGCTTGTTCCAGTTTGCCCGCGGCGACACCGTCTAGTAGTGCGTTGGTTTGTTCGGCAGTGGGAACGGATGGGAGCTTTTGCGGAGCTTTCGGCGTGCGCACGAGCCTCGCGATATTGGTGGGAACGGTGCCCTCACGCGCCAGGAAGTCGAAGAGCGATCGAACTGCGGCGAGTTTGCGCCGCATGGTGACGGCGCTCAGACCCTCCGCGTAGAGTTGGCTTAACCATTCGCGTAACAGCAAAACGGTGAAGGCACTCGGCGGTGGAGGTTCGGCATCCTTGGGAGAAAAATAGGTGACGAAGCGTTGCAGGTCGGTGGCGTAATTCCGAATGGTATGCGGTGACGCGTTGCGGACGTGCAATTCGCCCAGGTAACGCTCGATGGCTGCGGAGAGTTCAGACACCGACTACTTCCAATGCCGCGAGGGCTCGGCGGCAGACTTCGGCATAACGCACTTTCTTGTCACGCGGTGGATTTTCGAGCTTTGGCAACAGGTCGAAGGTGATGTTGGCTGGCTGGTAGCGAGTAGGGTCGGCTCCCGAAACGTACGCGGTGAGCGATCCGAGGGCGGTCGGGCGCGCCGGGGCTACGATGGGTTCGCCTTTCGTCATGGCTGCTGCGCCACGGCCCGCGAGGAAGCCTGTTGCGATGGATTCGACGTAGCCTTCGACTCCTGAGATCTGGCCGGCGAAGAAGATCTTGGGATTCGTGCGGAGTTGTAACGTCGGATTCAGCAATGCAGGAGCGTTGATGAACGTGTTGCGATGCACCTGGCCGAAGCGCAGGAACTCGGCATTCGCGAGGCCGGGGATCAGGCGCAGCACGCGTTGCTGGTCGCCGAAGCGCATGTGGTTTTGGAAACCAACAAGGTTGTAGCTGCCGGCGCGGGCATTTTCGGCTCGCAACTGAACGGCCGCGTATGGCCAGCGACCGGTGCGTGGATCGGTTAGGCCCACGGGCTTCATGGGGCCGAAGCGCAACGTGTCGGGACCACGGCGGGCGATTTCTTCGATGGGGAGGCAGGCCTCGAAGTAGCGAATGTTGTCCTCGTGCGGACGATCCTCTTCGATATGTGCGGGAACGCTGCTGGCTTCCAGCAGAGCTTTCAAGAAGACTTCGTACTCTTCTTTGTTGAAGGGGCAGTTGAGGTAGTCGTCGGTGCCATCGATGGACTTGTCGTAGCGCGATTGGGCGAAGGCGATGGTGCGGTCAATCGATTCGGTCTCGACGATGGGGCTGATGCTGTCGTAGAAGAAAAGCCGCTGCGAGCCGGTCAGACGCCCGATTTCGGACGCGAGTGCGTCGGAGGTTAGAGGTCCACTGGCGATGATCCAGATCTTGTCGGGATCGAGCGTGGTGATTTCCTCGCGGCGGAGTTCGATGAGCGGTTCGGCTTCCATCACGCGCGTGACTTCGGCTGCGAAGAGATCGCGATCCACGGTGAGAGCGTGGCCTGCGGGGACTCGTACGCGAGGGGCGATGTCGCCGATCAGCAGCGAGCCCAGGCGGCGGAGTTCTTCCTTCAGCAACCAGGGAGCTGAATTTTCCTGCTCGCTCTTGAGGGAATTGCTGCACACGAGTTCTGCGAGCGCATCGGTCTTGTGCGCGGGGGTCGAGCGCACGGGGCGCATTTCGTACAGGACGACGGGGACACCGGCGCGGGCGACTTGCCATGCAGCCTCGCATCCAGCGAGTCCGCCGCCGATGATGTGGACGGGTTGTGAGGGCATCGAGTAACTTTCATTGTCTCTCTGCTGCGCCATTTTGGTGTGTGCCTACACCTAGTGCGGCTGGTGCTGGATGGAGACGAGGTTGTGGCGGAGGAGAAATTGCTGCTCGACCTGAAGGAGCGGATTCGCGAGGTCCGGCAGGGGCCGGACGGGGCGTTATACGTCTTTGCAGGTAGTTCTTTGGTCCGCTTGACTCCTCAGAAGCAACTTTTCTTTCGGAGAGCTCTCTGTTTTGATGGATGGGTATCGAGGACCATCTCCCGGGCATCCCAGCCATTCTGTGCGCACAACGGACTAGCGCCTGTGCGCTGAGATGCCAACCGACTTGAATCTTCCATTGCCTCCCTGCCGGGAGACTTTTACCGTGCTGGCGCCGGTTGCCTAGGACCGGGTTGCTTTGGCGAGTCGGTACTCTGCGAGACGAACACCCGACTTCTTGATTGCAAAGTAGCGCGAGATTTGAATTATGGCAGTGGACGAAACGCGATGTTGTTGAAAGCGGGGCTATCTAGCTTCACGATATTCGCCAAAGACTTTTCGCAGGCGGTCTGAGATTTCGCCGACGGTGCAGAGGGACTCGCAGGCGGCGAGGATGGGGGGCATCAGGTTGTCGCCTCGGGTGGCGGCGGTCTCTAGTTCGTTCAGGCGGAGCTGGGCTGTGCCGTTGGGGCGGCGGAGGCGTAGAGCTTTGAGGCGGGACACTTGTTGGCGCTCGATTTCGGGGTTGATTTTGAAGAGCGGAGGGGAGGCGGATTCCTGGCGGAATTTATTGACGCCTACTACGATTTGTTCGCCGCGCTCTACCTTTTGTTGGTAGTCGTAGGCGGCGGTTTGGATTTCGCCTTGGATGAAGCCGCGTTCGATGGCGGCGATGGCTCCGCCCATGGCGTCGATGCGGGCGATGTAGTCGCTGGCCCCTGACTCGATACGGGTGGTGAGTTCTTCGATGAAGTAGCTGCCGCCTAAGGGGTCGGGTTCCTTCGTAACCCCGGTTTCGTGGGCGATGATCTGCTGGGTGCGCAGGGCTAGGCGCGCGGATTCTTCTGTGGGCAGGCCGAGTGCCTCATCGCGACTATTGGTGTGGAGCGACTGCGTGCCTCCGAGGACCGCGGCCATGGCTTGCAGGGCTACGCGTACGACGTTCACGTCGGGTTGCTGGGCGGTCAGTGTGGAGCCGGCGGTTTGGGTGTGGAAGCGCAGCTGCATCGACTTCGGATTAGTCGCGCCGAAGCGGTCCCGCATGATGGTCGCGTACAAGCGCCGGGCTGCGCGGTACTTGGCGATCTCTTCCAGAAAGTCATTGTGGGCGTTGAAGAAGTACGAGAGGCGCGGGGCGAAGTTGTCGACTTTGAGGCCTGCGGCGATGGCGGCTTCAATGTAGGCGATGGCGTTGGCGAGCGTGAAGGCGACTTCCTGGATGGCGGTCGAACCGGCTTCGCGGATGTGATAGCCGCTGATGGAGATGGTGTTCCACTCGGGCAGTTCGGCCCCGGCCCAGGCGAACATGTCCGTGATGATTTTCATTGCGGGGCGCGGCGGATAGATGTAGGTGCCGCGGGCGATGTATTCCTTGAGGATGTCGTTTTGAACGGTGCCGGAGAGCTTTTTGAGATCCGCTCCCTGCGACTTGGCGACTAATACGTAGAGCGCGAGTAACGTAGCGGCTGTCGAGTTGATGGTCATCGAAGTGGTGACCTTGTCGAGTTGGATTTCGTGGAACAGGCGCTCCATATCCTCGAGCGAGCAGATGGCGACGCCGACACGGCCGACTTCACCAGCGGCGAGGGGGTGGTCGGAATCCATGCCCATTTGCGTGGGCAGGTCGAACGCGACGGAGAGTCCGCTGATGCCTTGGGAGAGCAGGTAGCGATAGCGCTGGTTGCTCTCTTCGGCGCTGCCGAAGCCGGCGTATTGGCGCATGGTCCACAGGCGATCTTGATACATGCGCGCGTGGATGCCGCGCGTGTAGGGGAATTGGCCCGGCTGTTCGGAGCTCATGAGCGGTTGATTCTACGCGCTCGAAGGAATGAGGTGACGCCGAAATAGAGCATTACAGTGGGCAGGATGAAAAGTAGCAGCAAGTTGCCGGGATGGGCTTCGCCGGGCTGCATGGCTTGATAGCGGCGGATGGCTGAGCCTCCGAACATGACTCCGAGCACGCAGAAGATGAAGCCGAAGACTTCGTTCCACAGGACGCGCATCGGACGTACGACTCCCGGCATCACGTGGCTGACGAAGAGGCCGAGTTTGCTTTTGGGGTCGATCTTGGGCATGAACGCGCTAGGTTTTATCGTAACAACTGGGGCGTGGTGGCGCGAATCAGAGGCCCGAAGCAATCCGGGCATTGTGCACATAGACTAGACTACTCGGATGTTCTCAACTTTCGGCATGGTCCTAGCGATCGCAGCGATCGGTTTATTGGGCGGAGCAGTGATCGGAGTCTCCGGAAAGCGCCATCCTTTACTGGCAACGCTTTGGATTGAAGCTGGGGCTGAGGGCAGGACTCCTTGGGGGAATCGCCTTTTTGCTGATTTCTATGGTGGGGAACTGGGCTGACTCTCACGCCGCTTTCCAAAATGGTGAGCGGCTTGCGCAAGCTCCATGGGGAGAAGATCTGCGGGTGAGGAACTTTCTTGCAGACAATCAGCAAGCGTTGGCGATTGCCGGTTCTTTAATCGCGGGTATTCTTGCGGGAATGCGGCGGCGCAGGCCAGCGACTGATCGCTAGCGCGGTGCTGCACCTCTTACCCGCGCGCTCACGCACGCGGCTGTGGGTGGCATTGTTGCCCTTGAAAAGGTCGCGTAGACTCGACACAAGGAGTTACACCGATGGACGAGGCGAAGCTGAATGCGTTTATGGGTCAGGTGGTCACGGATATGGGGGCTGCGATCCACGCGGCTTTGATTGTGATCGGCGATAAATTGGGGTTGTACAAAGCAATGGCGGGTGCGGGTTGGATGACGCCGGGGGAATTGGCCAAGAAGACCGACACCACGGAGCGATATGTTCGTGAGTGGCTGAACGCCAACGCGGCGAGTGGATACGTCACCTACGACGCTGCTACGCAACGTTTCGAGTTACCTGCTGAGCAGGCTTTCGCTCTGACGGGATTGGATGTGCCCGGTGCCTTTCATATTGTCTCCGCGTGCTTCAAAGATGAGCCGAAGGTCACGCAAGCGTTTCGCACCGGGGAGGGGATGGGATGGCACGAACACGATGCCAATCTGTTCTGCGGAACCGAGCGGTTCTTCCGGCCGAACTATGCGGCGAACCTACTGACTTCGTGGATTCCGGCGCTGGAAGGCGTCGAGGCAAAGCTGAAGGCTGGCGGTGTCGCGGCGGATGTGGGTTGTGGGCACGGGGCGTCCACGATGATTTTGGCGCAGGCGTTTCCGAAGTCGCACGTCTATGGGTTCGACTACCATGCTGGTTCGATTGAGCACGCTCGCGGGGTTGCGGCGAAGGAGGGTGTGCAGGATCGGACTACGTTTGAGGCTGTGGGGGCGAAGAATTATCCGGCCAACGGTGGCTACGATTTCGTCACATTTTTCGATTGCCTGCATGACATGGGCGATCCGGTGGGGGCAGCTCGGCATGTGCTGTCGACACTGAAGCCGGATGGGACGTGGATGCTGGTGGAGCCGTTTGCGAATGACAAGGCTGAAGACAATCACAATCCGGTGGGGCGCATTTACTACTCGGCGTCGACGATGTTGTGCACGCCGGCGTCGTTATCGCAGGAAGTAGGGTTGGCCTTGGGCGCGCAGGCGGGAGAGGCTCGGTTGCGCGAGGTGGTGATGGCTGGCGGATTCACTCGGTTTCGACGCGCGGCGGAGACTCCGTTCAACCTCGTATTCGAAGCGCGGCCTTGAGATAGAATGTCCCGGAAGGAGAACGATCGCATGCGAGCGGCAACCAGGTCAGCGGGGAGACGCAAATGAAAACGGTCATTTTAATGAGCTTGGCGGCTTCGATTCTGTTTGGGCAGGCGTTGCCGGCGGATATCGATAAGGAGTCGTATTCGCGGCTGCCGATGATCAAGCGGGCGACGCTGAGTGGTGAGGCGTTGGCTGTCTACGACGCGGTCGTCGGCAAGGACACAGAGGGTAAGCCACGACCCACGCCTCCGCTGGGGCCGGCGGCGACGTCGCTTTACAGCTTGGGTGTGGCTGCGCCCATGGACGTGCTGAACAAGTTCATTCGCAATATCAAGGTGGGGCCGGCGATGTATCAGTTGTGCAGCATTATCGCGGCGCGGGAGTTCGATGAGCCGTATGAGTGGAATTCGCATGAGGCGGGAGCTCGGAGGGCGGGGGTGGCGGAGAAGACGATTCAGGCGGTGAAGTTTAATCGGGGGCTGGAAGACTTGCCGGCGAAGGAAGCGTTAGTCGTCGAGTTTGGGCGGGCGCTATTTCGTAATGAACATCGAGTTAGCTCGGAGTTGTACGCGCGTGTGGTGAAGGAGTTCGGGCAGGAGGGGATGTACGAACTGACGTCGGCGATGGCGGATTATGCGATGGCGGCGATCATGTTGCACGCCGTCGATCAGCATGTGCCGAATCCGACGCCGGAGTTGATGTTGCCTTCGATCAAGCGCTAAGGCAGGCGAAAGCGCCTGCCCCACCCAAAGCTCAGAGGAAGAGTTTTTCGAAGAGGGGAATGTCGGCGGAGGTCTCGAACCACTCGGCTAGTTGGTCGTAGGAGCGCCGTTTGGTGGGAACTGCTGCTGGGCGGTAGCCGAGCCATTCTTCGACGACGTCGGGATGTTCGAGAGCGCCGTGTAGGTAGGTGCCGACGCATCGGTTGGTCGAGATGCCTTCGGGTTTTTCATTTACGAATGCGAAGGGGGCGGCGTTGGGTGGCACGATTGTTTCGCCCATGTGGATCTCGTACGCGTCGAAGGATTGGCCGCTGGGAGTGTGGGCTTGGACGGCGTGGGTGACTTTGTCTTGCTGTAGGCGTGTGGTCACGGGAAGTAGGCCGAGACCTTCTGCCGCGTCTTGTGAGGATTCGACGTGATGGGGGTCTTCGACAGAGCGCCCGAGCATTTGGTAGCCTCCGCAGATGCCGATCACGCGCGCTCCGTTGGCGTACTGTTCGCGAACCCAGGCGTCTAATCCTTGCGATTTCATCCAGGCGAGGTCGCCGATGGTGTTCTTCGAGCCGGGGAGGATGACCACGTCGAATGCGCGTGGCGGGGGGCGCTCAATCCATGACGCCCAGGGGAGCAGGCGGAAGTCGGTGACGTTGGAGATGCGCGGGAACGCCAGGATCGCGATGGACGGTGCGCCGTCGGGGCGGGGTTGCCAGCGGTCGGTCGACATGCCGTCTTCTTCATCGAGGTGGATGTCCATCGCGTAGGGGAAAACGCCGAGACAGGGCTTCGATGTTTTCTCTTCGAGGATGGTCACGCCGTCGGTGAAGAGCGAGGGGTCGCCTCGGAAGCGATTTACGGCGAACGCTTTGATGAGCGCGGCTTCGTCGGGAGGCAGCAGGGCTAGCGTGCCGTAGATCGAGGCGAAGATGCCTCCGCGGTCGATGTCGCCGACTAGCAGCACGCCTGCGTTGTGTTTTTGCGCGAGGCCGAGATTCACCAGGTCGGTGCGGCGAAGGTTCAGTTCGGCGACGCTGCCGGCGCCTTCCATCACGATGAAGTCGTGTTGCGAGGCGAGGCGCTCGTAGGATTCGTCGACCTTGCACGAGAGATAGTCGAAGTTCTCGTAATATTCGCGGGCGGTGAGGTTCTTCCACACTTTGCCTTGCACGACGACTTGGCTGCCCGCTTCGCCGGTGGGCTTCAGCAGGATGGGATTCATGTCGACGGTGGGCTCGAGGCCGCAGGCTTCTGCTTGCGCGACTTGTGCCCGACCGATCTCGCCGCCGCCGGGGCAGGGGAACGAGTTGTTCGACATGTTCTGCGCTTTGAAGGGAGCGACGCGAACGCCTCGGCGATGGAGCCATGCGCAGATCGCGGCGGTCATCCAACTTTTGCCAGCGCCGGAGGCTGTGCCGCCGACCATCAGGGCCTTGGCCATTTAGGCGACCACGTTCAGAGTGACGGGAGCGAGCTTGCGGCGGCCGATGGAAACTTCCATAGGATACATTCCGGGCGCGAGACCTTCGGGTAGATGAAAGTTTACTTCGAAGACTTGCGGTCGCGGATCGATGCAGAAATATTCGAGGTCCTGAACAGGCTGGCCGTTCACTCGCGCGGCGATTTCGTAGGGCTTGGCGATGTCTTCGAGCGTGACCTTCACCATCTGGGTTTCGATGCGCGTGCCGGCGACCAGATTTACGCCGTCGGTCACGGAGCGAATACGCGGGACCGAGGGGCCGGGCGGAATTACTCGCAGGGTTGTCGATTTCGCGATGGGAGTTTCCAGCCAGCGCAGTTCCACGGGCAACAGTCCGGTGGTTTCGAGTTCCGGCAGGATCACTGTGATTTGCTGTAGGCCTGTGTTATCGGCGGGTCCGATGTAGATTATATGGCCGAGGGCATCGCCGATGGTGACGCGCAGGTGATGGATACCGGCGTCGGCGGGAAGGTTTTCGACCCAGATGGAGATGGACGCGAAACGGCCTCGCGACGGGGCCAGTGGTTCAGAGCTGTTCGCGTTGGTGATGCGGCGAATGCGAGCGGGCAATTCGTCGAACACGCGGTCGGTTTGCGTGGACTGCCAGCCGCGCGGGTGTTTGCGCCAGGTGGTCCACATATATTGTGTGGATGCGCCTTCGAGAGCGAGCACCTGCAGGTCTTTCAGTTGTGCAAACTCCAAAATCTCTGAGGCGCTGAAGCGGGCTCCTGACCATGTTGTGTATTGATCGTCGAGGCTGCGGGGCAGGCCGTTTAGTTGCAGACGCGCGAGGCCGCCGGGTTTCAGGACTCGTTGCACTTCGCGCAGGTATTCCTGCACGACGTCGCGGCTGGGAATGTGTTGGAAGACCGCGTAGGAATAGACGAAGTCGATCGACTCATCGGCGAAGTCGGTCAACTGCGCTCCGTTGCACACTTGCGGGTGGGCATTGGGGGTATCGCGCAATTTCTCTTTTGCCAGCGCGACCATTTCGTCTGACACATCGACGCCGTAGATTTCGGCGAAGTGGCGGCTCATGGGACGGAGCAAGCGCCCGGGTCCACAGCCGATTTCGAGGGCTTTCCAGTGCGTGCGCTGCTTGGCAGGAACGCGACGAAGCTCGGTTTCCAGGCTGTTGACTGTTTCGGTAGCGGTGGCGAAAAACGCGGCGTCGTCCTGATCGCGAGCGCCGAACGCCACGTAGTAGCCCGCGTCTTCGCGAGCGCGGGCATTCCAATCCTCACGCATTCGCGAAGAAACGTCGGGATCCGGCATGGGTTTACTTGCGGCTGGAGAAGCGGTTCAGCTCGCTCATCCATTCGGCGGCGGCTGCGGGAGCGGCGGTGCCTTTGGTAATGATGTCGCGGTTGGTGGTCGCTTTGCCGTAGAGGTCTTTGTTCCAATCTTTGTCTTCGCGGAGGGTGGAACCCTTTAGCGAAATGCCCGCGAACAGACCGCGTGAGCGAGACCACGTGAGAATTTCAGCGGTCATGGCAGCGTCGGTTTCTGCCTGCGTGGTGCGGCCAACGGGTCCAGCGGCCGCGGATGCTTCTCCGCCGACCGTGAACTTGGTGGACAGCAAACGGTCCATACCCTTTTTATTCATGATCAACATGAACACGTCGGTCTCGGTGCCGCCAATTTGGAAGCCAACGCTACCGCCCTCGATGCGAACCGCACCTGGCGCGGACCAGCCCACGCCACTATCCTTGCGGCAGGAGACGAATCCTTTGCCATATTGGCCGCCGATGATGAAGGCACCTTTTTTCAAGTCCGGCACGATGATGACGCAATAGGCCTTCGCAAGAAGCTCTTGGGGAATCGACCGGTCGGGGATTCCCATAACTTCTTTGAATGCCTCCGCAGAGGCTTTCAGGCGTTCGGTTGCGTCAGAAGCTGCGGACGCGAGAGCAGCAGTTAAGGCAAAAGTGGTGAGCAGGCGTAGATTCATCGTTTACCTCCAAGGGACATTTTTATGATGGCACAGAAGTTTTGCATACTTGTTCGACGTGTGCCGGGGCAAAGCGTTACTGCTTAGGAGGTTTCCCGAGGCATGATGCTGGAGACCTCGGCTTTGCGCACGCTGTAGACTCTGCCGATCATGCGGCAAATCTCGGCGGCGACGCGCTCCGGGGATTCTTTGGGGTCCAAATCGAGTTCCACTTTCAAGTACACATCCGTTCGCGGCATCTCCTCATGATAGTAGGATGAAAGAGACACCTGCCTGTGACGATCCAATGCAAGATTTGTAACCAACGGCGTGCGAAGCGGCACTGCCCCGGCGTGGACGGCGAGATCTGCGCGATTTGCTGCGCGGAGGGCCGCGAGATCACGATTGATTGCCCTCGCGAATGTCCGCATTTGCGCGAGGCGCGGGGGCATGAAGCCAAGATAGTGCTGACCGCGGACCAAGTTCCCAACAGAGATATTGAGGTCAGCGAAGACTTTGTGCGGCACCATGAGCATCTGGTTTTGATGCTGGGCAATACAATCACGCGGGCGATGGAGAAGGGTAAGGCTGTGGATAGCGATGCTCGCGAGGCGATCGAAGCCATGATTCAGGTGTATCGCGGTTTGGAAAGCGGGCTGATCTTCGAGTCGCGGCTCGCGAATCCGTATGCAGCTGACATACAGGATGCGCTGAAGTCGATGATTGAGGAATTGCGGGCGAAGGTGGCGGAGGCTACCGGAGAGAATTCCGTGCGCGACAAGGACTTGTTGGGAACGCTCGTGTTCCTGCAGCGGCTGGCCCTGCAGTATGACAACGGTCGGCGGCGAGGGCGTGTGTTTTTCGACTTTTTGATGGATCATTTCCCGGCGGTGGCGGCATGACCGGATATATTGTTTTCGCCCACGGTTCGAGCATTGAATCGGCGAACGAGGCGGTGCGGGTGGTGGCGGCGGACATGGCGCGGCGGGGAGGCCTGGAAATCGTTGAGGCGGCGTTCCTCGAAGGCGGCAAGCCTAGCTTGAGCGGCGCTTTGGCGTCTATGGCGGATCGCGTATCGCACGTCGTTGTGGTGCCGTATTTCCTGACGTTGGGGTTGCACCTGCAACGGGACTTGCCTAAGTTAATCGACGAGGTGAAGCTGGCGCATCCGGGGTTGCGCATTGATGTCGCTGCGCCGCTCGATCAACATCCGGCGATGGTGGATGCGCTGCTCGATCGAGCGCGGGAATCGGCATGCAAGCCCGGCTAGTTCGTTCCGAACCATTGGCTGAGGGCGTAAACCAGTTCGTCTTTGAGGCGGTGGGAATGGAGAGGCTCGCGTTCACTCCCGGGCAATTTGTTTCCGTCCAGCACGAGATCGAAGGCAAGCCGATTACGCGCGCGTATTCGCTGGCGTCGGCTCCGCACGAGCACAATCGTTTCGAGCTTTGCTTGAATCGCGTCGAGGGTGGGAAACTGTCACCGCATTTGTTTTCGATGCAGCCGGGCGACTCGATTGAGATGAGCGCGCCGCTGGGAACGTTTGTGTTGCGTGAGCCTGCCCGGGATTCTATTTTGATCGCCACGGGCACGGGTGTAGCGCCGTTCCGTGCCATGCTGCGTGCACAGCTGCCGCACGGTACGCCGCAGTTTACGCTGCTGTTCGGAGTTCGATACGAGTCTCACCTCTTGTATCGAGCGGAGTTTGAAGATCATGCGGCGCGGTATTCGCAGTTCCGCTTTCGGCCGACGCTCAGCCGATCCGGGTCGGGGTGGTCAGGTCGCACGGGGCATGTGCAGGCGCATCTCGAAGAGGCTATTGGTGGTCGGACCGACGTCGATTTCTATTTGTGCGGATTAAAGCAGATGGTGGATGATGTTCGAGGAACCCTCAAAGAGATGGGCTTCGACCGCAAGCAAATCCGCTACGAGAAATACGACTGATGAAGAAGACAATTCTAGTTGTCGTTGGAGCGCTGCTGGTTTTCGCCGCGGTTGCGGCGATCATCCTGCGATTCATGCCGGAGCCGATTGAAGACTCCGACTATCTGGTCGCAGGGTGTGTGGCAACGCTTGTCGCGCTGCTGGTGCTGTTCTTGGGATTAGTCCCCAGATCGGGCGATGTCTTCTTCAAGAAGCGCAAGAAACTGAAGTAGTCTACGAGACCGGTCGGACTTCGACGTTCTTATAGATCGCCTTGGCTTGCTCCAGCGTGGGGAAGTTCGTGCCGGGCAAAATTGCGGTCGCAGTACCAGTCGCCACAGCCCAACGCAGCGCATCGGGGAACGCTTTCTTCTTCTCGAGTGCCCACAGGAAGGCTGCGGCCATCGCATCGCCGGCGCCGATCGGGCACAGCGCGTCCACGCGTGGAGGCAGGACTTCAAAGACGCCTTCGGCACTGGATGCCATCGCGCCGCGGCTGCCCAGCGAAAGAATCACTGTCTCCGGACCCATCGCGTGAATGCGCGCGACAGCTTCCAGTGACTGTGTGCGGGTCAGAATCGCGCGGCCCAACAGCCGCTCGGCTTCCGGTTGGTTTGGAGTGATCACGGTCGGCTTGGATTCCAGGGAACGCAACAGCGCTTCGCCATCGGTGTCGAGCAAGGTCTTAACGCCGTTGTCCTTTGCCATCTGAATCAGGTCGGCGTAGATGTCCGTGGGTACGCCAGGCTGGATGCTGCCGCATAACATGAGCCAGGTGGCCTTCTTGATGCGTGCCTCGACAAGTTTGCGGATCGCCGCAATCTCGCTCGTACTCAGCGGAGCGCCGTGCTCGTTCAGTTTGGCGGTGAGGCCTTGCTGGTCAGAGATCGTCAGGTTCACGCGCCCCTCTGCGGCGACACGCACCACTTCATACGGGAAGCCCATGCTGGCGAGCGACACTTCCATGCGGGTACCGACCTCGCCACCGGACGTCAGCAGCGCGAGCGTCTTGCCTCCGAAGGTGTGAATGACATGCGAGGCGTTGATGCCGCGCCCGCCCGCAGCCTCCGTGCGCGAAAGAATATAGCCGCGATCTTCGAAGACGAGTTTGTCGACCATCATGGTTCGGTCGATGGCAGGATTGATGGTAAGAGTGAGAATCACGCTACCATAAGTGTACCCTGAGCGTACGCGAACACCCCGAATTCTCCGCATATCTGGCTCTAATTTGCGTTAGCATCTTCTGGGGTACGACCTACCTGGGATTTCGCATCGCGCTTGATGATCTGGGTCCTGGGACCATCGTTTGCATTCGGAATTTCATCTCCGGCGGCTTGCTGGTGGCGTGGGCCTATTGGAAGCGCAAGGAATTTCCGCGCGGTCGCGATCTTTGGCTGACGGGTCTCTATGGCATCATGACGATCGGCATTGGCAACGGAACTCTTGCGGTGGCGGAGTTATGGACACCCAGTGGCTTGGCGTCGCTTTTCATCACCACGGGGCCGTTCTTATACGCCGGCATGGATGCGCTTATGCCGGGCGGCGAGAAATTGCACGGCCCAACTATTTTGGGATTGTCTATAGGCTTTCTCGGCGTGATCGGATTAGTGGCGCCTGCCGCTTGGAGCTTCCTCACCGGTGGTGAGTTTTCATCGGGCGGTGGAATCGTGCTTGGTTTTCTGGTGCTTCAGTTCAGCGGCGTGTGTTGGGCGCTAGGCTCTCTGCTGCAGCGCAATCGAAGGGTGGGAGTGCATCCGTTTGTGCTCGCTGGCGTGCAACAGGTCGCAACGGGAATCGCGTTCATCCTGCCCGCCATACTGGAGCCCACGGATTCGGTCTGGACCACTCGGGCGACCGGAGCTGTCTTGTATTTAGCCATCTTCGGCGGAATCGTCGGCTACGGTTGCTACATGATGGCCCTGAGCCGATTGCCTCTGGCGATCGTTTCGATTTACACCTACGTCAATCCGGTGGTGGCTGTTTTCCTGGGATGGCTGGCGTATCGGGAGCCGTTCGGTTTGCGCGAGGCGGCAGCCATGGTGGTGATTTTTGTCGGTGTGTGGATGGTGCGGAGAGCGTCAGTTGCGGCTGAGAAGCTTCGCGCCGACGGCGGCACCCAAGCCCATCAGAAGCGTTGAGGAGAGAAATCCATCCAGCAGGCGCAGTCCGATGCCCGAAGGATTCTGTAGGCCTTCAAACAGGGCCGTAACTTCGTCCGCAGGGTAGGAACTCTTCAGCATTTGATCGCGCAGTTGGGCCGCAAGCTCAGGTTGCGAAAGCGCGGCCACTGTCATCGTGGTGACAAGGGTGATCAACGTGAAAACAAAGATCCCCGAAATCCAGCCCAAGCGGATACCGTTCAGCACGGACACCGGTTGACCGGTTTTCCGCCGGTAGAGAAACACAGCGAAAAATCCACCGCCGACCAAGGCCAGCAGGCCCAGACCTAAGGGGCCGAGAACGACGGACAGTAAGAGTGCTAACCCGCAGGCCAGCAGCGCGGACCGGACGGCCGGCCCGTTGCGAAGATTTATCACAGGGGGGGCGTCAATCGGGATGGTGGGAATCTCAACGGGAGGGTTCACAACCGCCTGGATCACCTCGTCCACCAGCATCGGCTCGTCACGCTGGGGTTTCCCACACTTATGGCAGAAGCGGGCGTCTGGCGGAAGCTGTGCGCCGCACGTACAGGAATCAGGCACGTCTTCAGTGTGCCACGTTATTCTAGAGATTGCCCATGTCTTTAAACCTTCTTGTTCTGGCTGACCCCAACGCTTCCTGGCTGAAATTGCTGGAGAGGCTCGATTCGAATGTGCAAGTGACGATCACCAATGATGAGGCTGAGGTGCGCGCGGCAGCGCCCAACGCGGACGCGATCCTGAACGGCACTTTCACGGCGCGCATGCTTAGTATTGCGGTGCCGCTCGCGGCCAAGGCTCAGTGGGTGCATTCGTTGTGGACCGGAGTCGACAGCGTTTGGTCCCCGGAGTTGCAGGCGAGTCCGATACCGCTGACCAACGGCCGGGGTGTGTTTCGCGTGTCGTTGGCCGAATGGACCATCGGTGCGATGCTGCACTTTTCGTATCAAATGCGGCGAATGATCCGGCAGCAGGAAGGCGGAGTTTGGGAGATCTTCACTACGGAAGAGCTCTACGGGCGGACGTTAGGCGTCATCGGATACGGCGAGATTGGCCGTGCGGCAGCAGAGCGCGCGAAGGCATTCGGCATGAAAGTGCTGGCACTGCGTCGGCGCCCCGAGTTGTCCAGCGGGGATCCGCTGGTCGAGCAGACGTTTGATCATGCGCACATCAACGACTTAATGTCGGCCAGCGACTATGTGATGGTGGCCGCTCCGCTGACGCCGGAGACCCGCGGGCTTGTGGGAGCGGCGCAAATCGCGGCGATGAAGCCGAATGCGGTCATCATCAACGTGGGACGGGGAGCGATCATCGACGAACCCGCACTGATTGCGGCGTTGGAGGGCGAGAAGATCCGCGGCGCGGCTTTGGACGTTTTCACCGTTGAGCCGCTGCCGACCGGGCATGCATTCTACAAGCTAAAAAACGTTCTGATGTCCCCGCATACGGCGGATCATGTGCAGGATTTCGTGCATCTGGCGGTGGAATGTTTCCTGGACAACATGCGCTTGTTCCAGGCCAAGCAACCGCTGCAAAATATCGTCGATAAGCGCGCGGGATATTGATGAGCGTCACCTTCGAGGATATTCAGGCGGCGTCGGAACGGATCCGGCCGCTGGCCAAACGCACGCCTGTCATGCGGTCGCGCGGATTTGACGAGGCCTCGGGAGTAACCGCATTCTTCAAGTGCGAGAACCTGCAGACCAGCGGAGCTTTTAAGATTCGCGGCGCGGCGAACTTCTTGCGCTCGATCCCGAAAGCTGACTTACCTCGCGGGGTCGTAGCGTTTTCTTCCGGCAATCACGCACAGGCCGTTGCCGTTGCGGCTCGCGATCTCGGAGTGAAGGCGACGCTGGTCATGCCTGAAGACGCTCCGAAACTAAAGCTCGCGGCGACTCGCGCGCAGGGTGCGGAGATCGTCATCTACGACCGCTTTACACAGGATCGCGCGGCCATTGGAGCCAGGATTTCTGCTGAGACCGGCGCGACGCTGGTGCCGCCGTTCGATCATCCGTGGATCGTGGCAGGGCAGGGAACTACCGCGCTGGAGTTG
Organism: Bryobacteraceae bacterium; assembly: GCA_039926185.1. GTDB lineage: Bacteria > Acidobacteriota > Terriglobia > Bryobacterales > Bryobacteraceae > Palsa-187. The sequence goes on from JBDSXJ010000003.1 coordinate 97,768, forward strand.
CTGGAGGAGGTCCCGGACCTGGACGCGATTGTGGTGCCTATCGGCGGGGGCGGCTTGATGTCGGGCTGCTCGATCGCCGCGAAACACATGCGTCCTGGTATTCACGTGATTGGTGTGGAACCAGCGACGGCAAACGATGCGGCTTTATCGCTTGCGGCTGGAAAGCGGATCGAGATCGCGCCACCGGATACGATCGCGGATGGTTTGCGCGTGCCTCAGTTGGGCGAGCTTACGTTTTCGATCATTCACAAGAATGTCGAACAGGTGTTGCTGGTCAGTGACGATGAGATTCGGGAAGCGGTTAAGTGGCTGCTGCTTCGGATGAAGATCCTGGTAGAGCCGAGCGGTGCCGCGACCGCTGCTGCTGCGTTGTTTAAGAAGTTGCCGCCGGGTTTAGAACGCGTTGGGATCGTGCTGTCGGGCGGGAACGTTGATTTCGAAGTGCTCGCCGGCTTTTAAGCGAAGTGGTCGTAGCCGAGCGAGATGAGGGCCTCGCCGTTCAATAGCAGACTTCCTGGCTTGCCCTTCACAATGGTGCCGATTCGCGTTGTCCCGGCTGGCGCGCGTTTGCCGGGTGGAAGCGTGAAGAGTAGTTCGTAATCCTCGCCCCCGTGCAAGGCGCGTTCGAGGGTTGCTCCCTTCACCACAGGAACTTTGTCTACATGAGCCGCGACGCCGGAGGCTTGGCAGAGGCGCTGCAGGTCGAGCGAGAGTCCATCGCTCAAATCCATGCAGGAAGTCGCAATGCCGCGCAGCTTCACGCCTAGCGCGAGGCGCGGTTGAATGGGGCGATCCCATGGTTTGCCGAGACGACCGGAAACATAGAGCACGTCACCCGGTCGCGCGCCGTCGCGCCGCAGGGCGGTGCCTTTCGGGACAGCGCCGCAGACCATGACGTCGGTATGGGTTTCGAGATTGCTGTGGGAAAGGTCGCCACCAGCCAGCACGGTGTTGGTGCGTTGCGCGAGTTTCAGGAGGCCGCGGAAGAACGCCTTGAGCCAGCGCTCATCGTGATTCGGACCGATCGCCAGCGATACCAGGCAGAAGCGCGGTTCGCCGCCCATGGCTGCGATATCGCTCAGGCTGCGCGCGAGTGCTCGCTCGCCAACAGCCTCGGCGCGCATGTCCGATTTAAAGTGGATTCCCTCGATCACGGGGTCGGTTTTGAAGAGGAGGTCTTCGCCGGGGCGGGGTCGAAAAACGGCGCAATCGTCGCCGATGCCCAAGACCAGTTGGCGAGATTTGGGAGACGCGGCGTGCTCGCGAATCCATTCGACTAGTGCAACTTCATTCATGGAACACAAGGCCAGAGGGTAACTCTTCTCCAAAGATACGCCCCATGGCTGCGAGATTGTCGGAAGAATCGCGTTCGAGATCCAGGGCCGGGAATGCGCTGCGCACCGATGTCAGCGTGTTGGCCGGTAGGTCGCGGGTCGCGTCGCCTGTTTGTCGAGCGAGCGATGCAACGGCGTCAGCCGCTTTCGGGAGCTTCAATAATTGCTCGGTCCAACGGGATGCCGTGGACGACGGCACCACCTGATTGATCGGCCCGTAGAACAGCTTGCGGGCCCCTAACCGCGCGAGGCACCAGAGTCCGGTGTCCACGAAGTCGCCTTTTTTGATCTTCGCGAGGATGTCGTCACCCATCTGGGTTTTGGTCTGCGCAGGGAGCAATTCCAAGCTCGCTGCCGCTCGCCACATTTCGCGCAGCAGGCTTGCATTCACGCGCTGGGCTTTGCCTCGAGGTAGCAGGGTAGGCGCGACGCGCTGGAAGATGTCGGTCTGCTGGTTCTTGTTGAGGCCGCCAGCAACGCGTCCGCAGAAGATCCACCATTCGATCTCGTTCTGCACCTGATTGCCAAAGATGAGTCCTTCCGCATACACGCGGCGTGCCTGTTCAATGCGGAAGTCGTCGCCGGGGAATCCAAAACCGGGGCGTAAGCAGAAACCGCAGAGGCTCAACCAGCGGAATTCATGGGCCGCACTTCGACGGCGACCATCGGAAAGTTCCAGCATCCGATCCGCTAGGTTGCGAATCGCTGAAACGGGCCACGCGTTGCGTCCGACGCCGAAGGCCTGTTCCAACTTCGCGGGGAGTTGTTCTGGTTCCAAATCGCCTGTGCCGAATACCTGCGGCAATAGCGCTATGGCGGCGGCCAGAGCTTCTTCGCTGATCACGGCTGCGGGTCGTGAGGATACGCTGGCTTCCGCTGATTTGCGGAGTTGAAACTGCAAGCGCCAACGATGCTCGCTCTCTTTCGAATCAGCCCAGATTTCCAGCGTGCCGACTTCGGTGAGCCGCGCACCCAGCTTGATGGCGATCAGACGCTCGCCACTTTTGCCGAAGCGCAAGACTGCGTTCAAGGGAGCGTGCAGGTTCAGGTCTGCCTGTTCTTCCTTGGTGAACGTGACCAGGTCGCCCGGCTTGTCATCCGCGCGCGTTCGAGAACTGTAGAGCCGGAATGCCACAGGTTTGTTCGTGACCAGTTGCAGATTGCCCGGATCGAGTTCCAATTCCGAACCTTCTTCGGCTCCGCGCGGGACCAGGCACATGGTGCGCAGAGAATCGCCTTCGCTCGCGAGGCCGATGAAGTATGCTCGCGGAATGCCGCCGCGAACCAACAACCCCGCGCCCGTCGAGCGGACGTGAGCGTAATACGCAGCACCAACTGATACCGCCAGATCCAGATCGCGATTCTCCAGAATCAACGGGCGCGTGCCGTACCAGTGTTCCAGCACGTCCGCGACGCGGTGGCGCAGAATATCGGGGATGAAAAATCCACCATTGAAAAGGATCGCGTCGGGCTTGGCGTCCCCTGCGCTGGCCAGGAACGCTGCAAGGTGACGCGTCACAGCGGGATCGGAAACCAGCGGTAGGCCGAGCTCTCGGAAAGGACTGTTCGCTTCTTCTTGCGGGCGATCGGTCAACTCGCACATCGGCAGGAAGCCGTCCAGCGCGATCTCCAGGATCTCTTCGCGCGTGATCTCGGTACGTAGCGTTCCACCGACGAGCGACGATCCGCCGCCGAGCACCGTAACCTCAACCGATTTCACCGTCTCATCGGAGAGCAGCTTTTCTTTGGCCGCTGCACACTGTCGGCGAAGGCCGCTGCGTTGACGGATGGTCAACTGCTTGCCGAGCTTCGATTCCACAAGCCATGCCAGCGTCAAATCCAGGTTGTCGCCACCTAAGAGCAAGTGCTTGCCGACCGCAGTGCGCGTGAAGTCCACGCGATCGCCCTCGCGCGCTACCTTGATGAGCGTGAAATCGCTCGTCCCGCCGCCGACGTCGCACACCAACACGGTCTGTCCGTCGAACAAAGATTTCTGCGACCGAGCTAGATCGTTCGCGATCCACGAATAGAACGCGGCTGCGGGTTCCTCGAGCAGTGTGAGCTTCTCGATCCCAGCCTCACGCGCTGCCATCACCGTTAGTTCCCGGGCTTCTTCATCGAAGCTCGCGGGAACCGTCAGGACGACCGAGTGTTCGCCGATCTTCGTGCCGTGCTTCGCCGACCAAGCATCCGCAATGTGCTTGATGATCCGCGTCGAAACTTCGACCGGCGAATAAATCCGCCCGCCTTCCTGCGCGTCCCAAGGCAGGATTTTCGCTGTGCGATCGACATCGGGATTCGACAGCCAGCTCTTGGCCGAGTGAACCGACCTGGTTGGCACCAGCGCGCCTTGCTCGCGAGCGTAGACGCCCACGAACTCCTGGTCGCCGATATGCAGGAACGACGGCAGCGTTCGCCGCGATTCGATGCGGCCTGGCGCAACCGTCTGCGCGACTTCGAGAACGTGAATTTCGGGAGCATCCGCTTCCGCGGCCTGCTGCGGATCAATATAGGCGAGCGCGGAGTTCGTAGTCCCGAGGTCGATACCGATGTTCATCTATTCGACTTCGAGTTCGGCGGGCGCGAGGATCATGCTCGACTTTGCCGCCGGCAGGTCCACGTTGCCAGCCTTCCAGCCGCGATGCCGCAACACGCCGCTGGGCGCTTTGCCATTGGCTGGAACCTTGCCGATCAATTTATAGGACGCCGAATCCAGGCCAGCCGTGGGTACAGTGGTTTCCTCCACCGCATCGATCACCGGCTGCAGTTTCAGGTAGCGCTCCAGCGCCTGCTTGGCCTGCACCTGCACGTCGCGAATGGCGGCGCCCACCTGATCATCTGTGTAGGCGGAGATGTCTTCCATCAGGAAATCCACCAGGCGGGAGTCGCGCTGCAGAATGCCGAGCACTTGGACCGCGCCATCGGCTGCACTTGCTTGCGGCTTCGGCGGAGCGACGGGCGCGGCGGCTTTTACCGGCATCGGTTTGGCGTAACCAAACGCCTGCGCGATGTCCGCGGGCAAAGACCCTCCGAAGAGGATGGAGAAGAAACTGCGAAATGCCAGAGAAATACGGTTCATGGGTGATCTTTCAGAATACAATGAGAATCGATGCGCAAGCGATATGTGCTCGGCTCGGGCGTCGTCCTGCTGGCGATGTTGATCACACTGATTGTGTGGCAGACCTCGTTCACGTTCGGTGACTACGGTCCGTCCAGCCTTGAGCAGACATTCGTGTGGTGGGCGGCTTCCAGCCTCGTATTTGTCCTCGCGGTCACCGTCGGCTTCATGTTGTTCCGCACGGGCGTGAAGCTTTATCTGGAGAGACAACAGGGCCGTGAAGGCTCGCGCATGCAGTTCAAGCTGGTTGCGGGTGCGTTGGCTCTCAGTTTGCTGCCGGTGGTATTTCTGGTCGCTTTTAGCTACCTAATCTTGAATCGCAACATCGAAAAGTGGTTCATGGTGCCGGTAGAAGGGATCAAGACGCAATTGGAGGACGCATCATCCTCCTTCAATCAGGAAGTGCAAGGCCGCGCCGATGCGTTGGTGAACTGGCTTTCTGCGCGATCCGACGTGCGGGCTGGCACCGCAAACTTCGTGCAGATCTGCAAGGACAACCGGATTGCGGAATTGACTCTGCGCGATGCGAACGGCAAGCGGCGCATACTCTGCGCATCCACCGCGACGGGAATTAATACGGCTCGGGCGCAGGCGGACCTGCCGGGGTTGGGCCTATTGGAACTGTCCGTCGAGCCGCAAGTGGACTTGATCGCCAAGCAATTGCTGATTGACCAATTCCTGCGCGACTACGCCCGCGTCTCCGCGGGGAAGCGGGACATACGGAGCTTTTACCTTCTCTTTATTCTTCTCATCGCGCTGTTTATTTTGTATGTCGCCACCTGGATGGCGTTGTTGCTATCGCGGCAGATCAGCAATCCGATTCTGGCGCTGCTGGATGGGGCCAGTCAGGTTCGCAAAGGCAATCTTGGGTATCGGGTCACAGCGGCCGCGGCAGACGAGTTGGCATCGCTGGTGCGCGCGTTCAACGACATGACGCAGGGGCTGGAGACGAATAGCCGTGAGCTGGAAAGCCGGCGGCAATTCACTGAGGCGATATTGGAAAGTATCCCGACGGGCGTAATTTCGCTCGCTTCCGATGGCAAGATTCAGCGCGTCAATCGCGCCATGAAGGCGCTCTTTTCCGAAGAGGAACTCGCCCAGGCGAGTGCGGTTTCCGATTTGCTGACGGCGGACCACTCGGCTGAAGTCCGCTACCTGATGAAGCGTGCCCGCCGCATGGGCGTCGCCTCGAGCCAGATCGATGTGGATCGACATGGCCACGTATTGCATCTCGCTGTGACGGTTTCCGCTTTGCCTGGACTCGAAGCCACCGCGCCCGGATATGTCGTGGTTGTGGAAGACACCAGCGAATTGTTGCGGGCCCAGAAAGCGGCGGCGTGGCACGAAGTCGCTCGGCGCATTGCTCATGAATTGAAGAATCCGTTGACGCCCATCGCACTTTCCGCCGAACGGATTGCGCGCCAACTGGATCGCGGACCGGTCACGCCGGAGGCTGAGCGCATTCTGCGCCAGTGCTCGGTGATCATCGCGCGCGAAGTGGAATCGGTGAAGGCGCTGGCGGACGAGTTCTCACAGTTCTCGCGCTTTCCCACCGCTCAGCCGGTCACCACGAGCATGAACGGAATCGTTCGTAATGCGCTTGATGTGTTTGCTGGTCGACTTGAGGACATTTCTTTGAGCGTGGATCTGGCGCAGGACTTGCCTCCGGTCCACGTGGACCCGGAACAGATGAAGCGGGTTGTCGTCAATCTGGTTGACAACGCGGCGGAGGCGATGCGGGATTCCATGGTGAAGCGTCTGCTGGTTGTGACACGTGCGACACCTGGGGATTCGCCGGACACCATTGAAGTGCTGGTAGCGGATACCGGGCGCGGCGTATCGGCGGAGGACAAAGAGAAACTATTCCTGCCCTATTTTTCGACGAAAGAGCGCGGCACCGGTTTGGGACTAGCGATCGTTAGCCATATCGTCTCTGAGCACGGTGGTCGCATTCGCGTGGAAGATAATCGTCCCTCCGGCGCGCGCTTCTACGTTGAAATCCCTGTAGCGGCGGACACGGCAACGCCCGAATCTGAGATCGTGGAAAGCGGAGCGAAGGTTTGAAGAATACGCGGGTGTTGATAGTCGACGATGAGCCGGGCATTCGCGAATCCTTGCGCGGTGTTTTGGAAGACGAGGGCTTTGTCTGCGAAGCGGTCGAGAGCGGTGAGCTGGCCCTGGAAGAGCTTCGTCATCAAAGCTACGACGTAGTGTTGCTCGATGTATGGCTGCCAGGAATGGATGGCCTGGAAACGCTGAGCCGCATTCAGGAGATCCCCGCCGAGGACCGGCCCGAGGTGGTTGTGATTTCCGGACACGGCACCATCGAAACTGCGGTGCGTGCAACGAAGCTAGGTGCGTTCGACTTTCTGGAAAAGCCGCTGACGATCGAAAAGGTCGCGGTCGTCGTTCAAAACGCTTCAGAGCAGCGCCGCTTGGAACGCGAGATCAACCGGCTGCGCGAGACCGGCATGCCCAAGCATCCGATCATCGGTGAGAGTGTTCCGATGAAGGCGCTGCGTCAACAGTTGACGCTGATGGCCGCGACCAACGGACGCGTTCTCATTTTCGGAGAAAGCGGGACCGGCAAAGAGTTGATCGCCCACGCGATCCACTCCGCCAGCCTGCGATCGAGTGAAGCCTTTATCGAGGTAAACTGCGCGGCCATCCCGGAGGAAATGATCGAGAGCGAACTCTTCGGTCATCGGCGCGGGAGTTTTCCTGGCGCAGTGGAAGACAAAATCGGCAAGATCCAGAAGGCTGACGGTGGAACGCTGTTCCTGGATGAAGTCGGCGACATGTCTCTCAAGACTCAGGCCAAGGTACTGCGCGCCCTGGAGGAACAACGTCTGGAGCCTGTCGGCGCTGCTGAATCGATTCAAGTGGACGTGCGCGTCGTTGCGTCGACGAATAAGAATCTCGAAGAAGAGATCGAGCGCGGCAACTTTCGCGAGGACCTGTTTTATCGCTTGAACGTCGTGCCCTTTCACGTGCCTCCCCTCCGCGAGCGCATGGAAGATGTGCCACTCCTCGCGGACCACTTCCTCAAGGAATTCACCACGGCCTACGGTCGCAAGCCGAAGGAACTTACTGCGGAAGCAATGCAATCCCTCAGCGACTATCCGTGGCCCGGCAACGTTCGCGAACTACGGAACCTGATGGAACGCATCGTCATCATGAATCCGCAGAACCGCATTGACGCTCGGCATATCCCTTTGGATCGCGCTCGTCGTGCGGTTTTCTACAAGCCCGCAGAACGCTTCGGCAGCCTGCAGGACGTTCGCGAAGCTGCGGAGCGCGAATACATCGCGCGCAAGCTGGAAGAAACCAAAGGCAATGTCACGCGTGCGGCAGAGGCGCTTGGTTTGGAGCGTAGCCATCTTTATCGCAAGATGAAAGCGCTCGGAATCGCCTCGAAGGAATAGGTAACGAATTTGTGTCACAATCTGAGCGCCACCGGCGTTGATAGATTGTGAACGCACCCAGCGACACTTTAGGAGCGGCAGGTCTTGAGCCTGCTGCATCCGACTTCGAGACCCTATTTGAGGCTCACTATGAGTCCACGGCCCGTGCCATTGCCCGCGTCATTCACGACAACGGCCGCGCGGAGGAACTCGCTGTCGAAGCATTTTGGAAGCTTTCCCGGAATCCCCAGGCGCAAGGTGAGCGCGCCGGTGGTTGGTTGCACCGTACCGCGATCCGCTTGGCGTTGGATGAGCTGCGTCGACGTGCCCGAAGGACCCGCTATGAGGGCCTGCTTGCTTGGGCCGGTCAGCCGCGCACCCCGGATGAGCTTTTCTCCGCTTCGCAAGAGCAAGGCCGCGTCCGTGCGGTGCTTGTTACGATCGGCACACGTCATGCAGAACTTCTTCTGCTGCGCCACGACGGTGCCAGTTACGATGAACTCGCGAGTTCTCTAGAAATCCATCCTGCCTCAGTCGGCACGTTCCTCAGTCGAGCACAACAGGCGTTCCGGAAGGAATACATCAAACGCTATGGACAACGATAAGAACTTTGTGGATGAGCAACTCTCCGCGCTCCGCGAGCCGGAGGGATTCACGCCCAGTGCCGCCAGGGCTCGGGTGCAATTGAAAGTGCGACAGGCGCCGTCGAGCCGTCGCTGGTTGTGGACCGCTGTTCCCGTGGCGGCTGTGGCGTTGATCGCCATGGCCCTGCCTGTGTCGCGCGCGGTGGCGAACATGCAGTCGCCGCCGATTGCCTTTGAGCATATCCACTACATGCTGGCCTATCACTGGGACGCGCTTATCGGCATGGTGCACGGCGGCCAGACGGCTCCGAACTTCAAACTGACTGACCAGGATGGGCAGGTCGTGAAGCTCTCCAGTTTCCGAGGGAAAGTGGTTCTGTTGAACTTCTGGGCCACTTGGTGTGAGCCCTGCAAGGCCGAAGTCCCGTGGTTTGTGGATCTGCAGAAAATCTATGCTGACGACTTGGTAGTGCTGGGCGTTTCGTTCGATGAAGATGGATGGAAGGCTGTCCGGCCCTTCATCGAATCGCGGCACGTGAACTATCCTGTGATGCTTGCGGGGCCCGATTTACCGGATCAGTACAGGAAGATTGAAAGCCTACCTGCGACGCTGATGATCAATCGTTTTGGGCGCATCGTCGGGACCCATCTGGGGCTCGCGAGCAAAGCGCGGTATGACGCGTTGGTCCGGGAGCAGCTCTAGAGTGTTCCCAGGTTGAGCGGCACTGGCTGTTTGCCATCGATGTCGCTCACGCCATATTCTTCCGCTAGCGCGGCAGCCACGCACACGCCTCCACTGCGTTCCATCAACCCCGAATCGCGAGCTAACGCTGCGATCACGAGGCCGATGAACTCAGGGCTTTCACTGTTCGATAGATCCAACCAGTCCGCGGCAGCCACTACGGCTTCTGTTCGCACCATCCCTGGATAGAGCGAAACCACCGCTATATTGTGCGGCCGCAGCTCATGCGCCATGTCCGAGGTCATCTTGTCTGTCGCCGCTTTGGAAATCCCATAGATCGCATTGCCGATATGCTTCTGCGCAGCCCAATGGCTGATGTTGACGATCAAGCCTTGCTTGCGTGGGACCATCCGTCGTGCCGCGTGGGCCGACGCCACAAAGGCCGCTCGCAGACCCGCGTCCATCATGGATGGCCAGCGATGCGCAGGCTGCTGCCAGAACGGCAAGCCCCAAGTGAATTGCCGGTCCTCGATCATGCGTTCGTAGCCGCCCCACGAAGAATTCACCAGGACGTCCAACTCGGGGACCTGTTCCACTGTGGCAATCGTCTCCGCATCGATGGTGTGGTCGCAGATGATCCGATGAGCCTTTGACGGCAGGTCCGCAGCGGCGATCGAACGACCGGTCGCCCAAACATCGAAGGCCGAATTCGCGAGTCCAATCGCGATGCCGCGACCGACACCTCGGCTGGCTCCAGTAACCAATGCAGTTGGCATCTGGCTATGATAGCCGCGCGCTAGCGTAGCGCACACGCCTACGTGTGCGTCGAAGATTTCGCGACGCTTGGGTTCGAAATCAACCCGTCCAGGCATCGAGACGAGTCTCGATGCGGCACGCTGAGAGCGTGCGCCACCTTAATAGAAGAAGCGATCGAACAGTGCGCGCACTTCGTCGCGGATGCGGTCTAGATCGGTAAGCGGCACAGGGGTCCATCGTGGCAGCAGGGCGGACAACGCATCCATCTGCGCGCCTGCCCGAGGCAAGCGCGACTCCGCGTGGCCGGAGAACACCCGCATACCGTGATCCAACGCCCGATAAAATGTCGCTGCCTCGCGCAACAGCGCTGCTTCGGAGCGGCTGAGTTTCTCCGCAGTCTCCAGAACTTCAATTCGAGCAATTGTGTTCAGATACGAATAATAGACTCCGGCATTCTTCAAGCGCAGGTAAAGCAGCAGGAAGTCGATATCGTAGTAGCCGCCGCGCCCGGCCTTCAACGGCTTGGTCGAACCCTGCTCGCGCTCCAGCCGCGCACGCATTTCACGCAGGTCGAGGCGCGAGTTGCCGATCTGGCCGTAGCGATCACCATAGGCCTGTTGGAGGTCATGCAGGAACCGTTCAGCGGGCTTACGCTCTCCCGCAACTACGCGTGCCTTGAGGTAGGTGATGCTTTCCCAAGCCTCGGCCGTGTGGCTGAAGTAATCCAGCACCGCGACCTCCGTCTGCACCAGGGGACCCGCGCTGCCGTTCGGGCGTAGGCGCGTATCGACGGTGAAGAGAATTCCCTCGCCTGTATACGAACCGATGAGTTGCACAATACGCTCAGCAACACGAGTCCAAAAGGATAAGTGTTCCGCTTCCGAGTCGGCGAGAACGAACGTCAGGTCGGCATCCGACGCCAGGTCGAACTCCTGCATTCCCAGCCGCCCCAGCGCGATGACGAACAATTGTCCCGCTGGCTGGTAGCCCGCCTTCTGTGGCGGATGCGTGATCAGGACCTCATCCACGGCGATGCGATAGGCCCGCGCGACCACTGCGTCCGCGAGTTCGGAGGTGCGGGCGAGCGTGTCGAAGATGTTCTGCGAGCGGCAGATGCTGTCCGCTTCAATCATCAGAATGCCGCGTCGATACCAGCGGCGAAGGTCGGCGGGGACGGGAGGGGGCGGTTCGCCGTGGATGAGTGATTCCGGCGAAACTCCCAGGTCGAGCGCCGATTCCGGGCGGCGGATCAGTTCCTCTCCGAAGAAGGGACTGTGCGCGAAGAGATCGATGACGGTAGACGTCAAAGCAGGATCGGAGTCCAGGCGGGCAAGTGTCGCGGGAAAGTCGGCGAGGCGCGCCAGGAAGTGTTCAAAGGCTCGCACGCCGCGATCCATCTGGGCATTCGCGAAGGCCGCTGCAAGATTCGGAGCGCGTTGATCGAGAATGGGTACCTGCATGGCTGCGGCCGTCGGAGCGGGTTCCTGCGCGCTGGTGTGGACGACTCTGTCATAGAGTCCAATCACGTTATCGAAGTGCGAGCGAAGTTCCTTGCGCAGCGATTCTGCCGTTCCGCCACCGGGCATCCGTTGCGCGACTTGCGCCTGCACTTCGGGACTCTCGGGCAGCGTGTGTGTCTGCCGATCTTCATCCAGCTGCAAGCGATGTTCCAGGTGGCGCAGAAACTGATAGGCCGCTGCGAGCCTGCCATAGTCCGCGTCCGTCAAAACGCCTTTATCGTGCAGCCGAGCCAGCGCGAGCAGCGTCGCACGATGCTGCACCCACGGTTCCGCGCCCCCGTAGAGGCGCTGCAAGCATTGCGCAAGAAACTCGATATCGCGAATTCCACCGCGCTCCAGCTTCACATCGATGGCGCCCGGTTTGGATTGTCTCGCCTGGCGCGCGTTCAGTCTTTCTGTCAACCGCTCGCGCGTGAGCGAAAGTTGCTCGATGGTGCGGAAGTCCGTGGAAGTCGCGTAGATTCGCGGCTCGACGAACTCTAACAGCGCCCGGCCTGTAGCCACGTCCCCAGCGGCCACGCGAGCCTTGATCAACATCTGCAATTCCCAGTCGCGCGCGCGCTCCGAATAGTAGCGGCGAGCGCCCTCCAGCGAAATACAGACCTCGCCCAAGCTGCCATCGGGGCGCAGGCGCAGATCGACGCGATAGCTCATGCCCTCCGCCGAGTAGGCGGAAAGCAGCCCTGTAAGCTGGTTTGCGGCCCGCTTGAAGAATTCGCGGTTCGTGATCCGGTTTGGACCAGCGGTTTCTCCGTTTGCCGAATAGAGAAACATCAAGTCGATGTCAGAGCTATAGTTCAACTCCTCGGCGCCCATCTTGCCCAACGCGATCACCGTGAATTGCGCCGGCTTGCCTTCGGCCAGTGGTTCGCCATAGCGGTCCGCCAGCTCGTCGTGAATGCGCTCATAGGCGACGTCCAGCATCACATCCGCAAGCGTCGAAAGCTCGCCTGTGATCTCCGGGAGAGTGGCGATATCCAGCACGTCTCGCAACAGGATTCGCAGGATCTGCTTGCGACGGAATATGGCCAATTCCACCGGCGGCGGCACTCCAGGCGACAAGGAAGCCACCAGCCGAGCGCGCAGTTGATCCCGCGAAAACGCGCTTTCCACGTATCCCGGACGCAGCAATTCGTCCGCCCACTCCGGATGCGCCAGGATCGCTTCCGAAAGAAAGCGGCTGTGCCGAAACACCGCGCTCAAATAACGCATGCCCAGCGGAATCGCGGTGAGCCGCTCATAAGACGCGCGGTGTCCTTCCCGCAGACGCGCGAGATAGTCGGTTACCTGGGGTGCGGTCAGACCACTTCCTCCAGTAGCCTGACGGCGTCCCCGGGACGCAGTGTCCCGGCTTGGATCACGGACGCGTAGAAGCCGCTGAGGCCCCACAAGGGCGACGCGGTGTTGCCCGCTTTGACTTCCGCATCATAGACGGCCTTTTGGATACCGTCGCCATAGGGCGAAAGCTGCTCGCACGGCCGACGGACTCTCGTGAGCTCCACGATCACTTCACCGATCCGATAGCGCTGTCCCGGTCGCATGGCGCGGCGATCGATGCCGCGTATGGTGAGGTTCTCCCCCATCGCGCCAGGATAGAGCGCAAACCCCTGGGCTATTAATTCCTCGATGCCTTCCGCGGTAATCAGTAACAGCGCTTGCCGCGGCCCACCGTGAATTTCAGGGTGCCCTTGCTTATCGCCGGCGACGCCCAGAGTTCCGATCTCTCCGAACAGCACGGGACGCTTGGGCAAGCCTCCTCGCGAGACGCTGATCTGCAACAGGGAGGCAGGCATAAATACAGTGTAGCCGCCTAGCGCGACTCATCCACCAGGCGCGAAGTCGCTTCAAACTTGTGGAAATCCGACCGCGTGGTCGTTTGCTCAGCCCGTGCACCCGCGACTTTGAAGAAACGGATTTGGTAGCGAATGCGAAGCTCGTTCTCCAGCCAGGTGCCATCCGCGCTCCGGACGACCTGCGCGTCGACGACCGTACCCGGCTGCATGCGCGACCCCTTGCGGACCACCTCCATGCTTGCGCGCGAGTCGACCAGATCGGCCTTGTCGATCCACCGTTTGACCTTGTAGTGCAAGACTTCTGCCTCGTTGCTGGTGGCCGGTTTCGCATCGGGTTTCGGGGTGGCCTCAATCACGTACGCCGGGCGTCCGTTCACCAATTCCTCGGCTACGAGGCGGGCGTCGAAGAGATACATCTGTTCTGGACGGAAAGACACCTGGTAGGTGAACGAGAAGAGTCGATTTCTCCGTTGCTCCGCAGTTTCTGCCCGTCGCTTCGTTGCCTCTTGCGCGAGCCGTTCCTCTTCCTGCTTCTGTTCCTTTGCAGGCAGCGGTTTGTCATCGCGCTCGATGAGCTTGCGGTAGGCGGAGCCTTCTAGTCCGATTACATCCCAAGTCTCGGATTTCCGACTCTTCTCCTTGCCATCCCGATCCAGTTGAACATTGACGGTGCGTTCGCGATACGCGTACAAATCCGCCTTCACGCCGTTGGCTTTGCTGGCGGCTTCCGAACGCTTTAGCAGGTCGGCAAGATTGACAGTCTGTGCGACCGCCAAGGCAGGCAGCAACAAGATGGAGAGGATCGCGAAAATCATGAAAGGAGACCCTACTATTGTAGGGCTGCCAGACGCGAAAACGGCGGGAGCAGTTGCCTGCGCCCGCCGTCCTCGGTTTCTAGAACTGACTGCCGTCGTTTAGAACTGGTTCCACAGGTACTGATTGTAGACTTCGTGGTGGAACTGCACTTCGGCCTGCTTCACCACCGTGCCCAACAAGCGGGCGCAACGGTCAGCAGAGGCGCGCTTCAGGTCCGAATAGCGACCCTTCACGTCCTTGCCGAGCATCTTGGTGGTCCATTCCGACTTCTCGAAGTTGTCGAGAGCGTCGTAGATGTTGTCCGGCAGGTAACGCTTCGCCGTGCGGAGGTTCGGAACCTTGGACATCGGGCCTTCGATACCGGTCTTGAAAACCGAGTAGAGCACCATGTACGGGTTCGCATCGGGACCGACCGAGCGAACTTCGACGCGCGAACTCTTTTCGTTTCCGATCGGAATACGAACCATCGAACCGCGATCCACCGCCGAAGCGATGATCTGGTTCGGAGCTTCGAAGTGCGGATCCAGGCGGCGATACGCGTTTACGCTGGCGTTCAGCATGCAGCAGATGTCGTTGCCGGAGGACAGGATCCTATCCACGAATTCCCAAGCGTACTTGGAGATCTTCTCTTCGCCCTTAGGATCCCAGAACGTATTCTTGCCATTCTTTACGATCGAAACGTTGGTGTGCATGCCGCTGCCGTTGACGCCGACAACCGGCTTCGGGAGGAAGCTGGCCGACATCCCCATCGTGTCTGCCACCTGGCGGCAGATCAGCTTGTAGAGCTGAATTTGATCCGCAGCCGAAGTCGCTTCGCCATAGGTGTAGTTGATTTCAAATTGCGACGGCGCAACTTCCGGGTGATCCTTTTCATTCTGGAAGCCCATGGCGCGCTGCACTTCCGACACGCGGTCGATGAAGGTGCGCAGCGGGTCGCCTGGGAGCGAGTGGTAGTAGCCGCCTGAGTTGACGTATTCAAACTTACCGGTCGTCGAATACATGCGCTCGGCATCGCGGCCCTGGAAGAGGAAGCCTTCGATTTCGTTGGCTGCGTTCAGCGTCAAGCCTTCCTTCTTATATAGGTCGCCCGAGAACTTCTTCAGTACGCCACGCAGGTCGCCGACGTAGGGGGAGCCGTCTTTGTCGATGACTTCGCCGAAGATCAAAACCTTGCCGGCACCAAAGTAGTCGGACGGGGCGTAGTAGAACGCCTGCCAGTCGAGGCCCAAGCGCAGATCGCTTTCCTTTTGCGCTGTAAATCCTCGAATGGACGAGCCGTCGAACGTCAGGTTGTCCCAGCTCTTCAGCAGGAACTTCTTGTCGTAGTCGAGCATGTGAAGACGGCCTTCAAGATCGCTGAACAGCAGCGTGACGGCCTTAATGCCTTTTTCGTCGGTGAGGGTCTTGAGACGCGCCTCACGAGCTTTCTCGAAGGAGCCGCGCTTCATGCGGTCTTCCTTGATGGCCAGGTTCCTGGTCTCCAGTTCCGAGTAGGAAAGGGACAAATGATTGTGCAACGGGTTGCTCATGCTTCTCCTTGGCTGATTTACCGACTGAGGGATACTCTAAATTGTGATCGAACGGGGCCGGTTTGGCAATGTCTAGACCGATAGAAAGTCTTTATCGAACCGACAAAAAAATCCCCTGAGAAGCTTGCGCCTCCCAGGGGAATGAAAAAGGGATAACTTCTCTTGGATCGCGCACAACGGAGCTTCATGCCCTGTGCGCTTGGAATTCTACTTACCGCCGAAGAAGGCGACGAACCCGACCGTAATCGTGTCCTGATGCTTCGCGGGACCCGGCGTGAAGGTGCCGATGCCGGGGTTCAAAGGCTGACCCAGGCTGCCCTTCTCGAAGAAGCCCTTGTTGGCGGCGTCATGCCGGTATTCCCACAACATTTTGAGGCCCTTGGCCCACTTGTAGGTGTACGTGGCGGTGAATTCCTGCAATTTCAACTGGGAGCCGTAGCCGGTCGCCCAGCCATCGTGATCGGCGTAGTATTCGTAGCGGAAGGCGAGGTTGTTCGGACCGCTGATGTTGAAGTTCGACGAGATACCGAATGCATCCCAATTCGCAGCGTTCAACTTGCCGCCCGTGCCAACCACAGAGAGGTTCTCCCAGCCGTGGTAGTAGTCGAAGTAGCCAGTCCACTTGTCGGTCGGCGAGAAGTTGATGACCGTGTCATAGATGTTCTTCCAGCCCTTGTTGGTGCCGGTCTTTTCGGGACCAACGTAGGTGGCGGTCAGCCACGAGTACTTCTTGCTCTTCGACGTGTAGGACGAAGTGAAGCCCATGGTCTTGCCAGAGTTGTTGTCTTCCACGTTATTCCAACCGTTCACCAGCTGGAAGCCCAGGTTCCACTGATCACCCAGCGCCTTAGTCATGCGCATTCCCATGTGGTAGTAGGGTCCGTTCGTGTACATGTAGCCACGGCCGTAGTGCCAGGTGTAGTTGTTCTCCGTCAGTTCAGCACCGACCGAGGTATAGAACTTACCGAAATCGAAGGTGAGCGAACCCTTCTTCGCCGTGATGTACGCCTGCGGGATGAAGCGCTGAATGCTGCGATCGCCCGGCTCGGTGGCATGGAACACGTCCCACGCGCGGCCGAAGCCAAGGTCGACACGGAACCCGATCGGATCCGCATCCTGATACAACGAAAATTCTGCCATATTCAATGAGAACTGGCGAGATTTCACTTCAAAGTTGCGCAACGTGTTGTAGCCGCTGGCGGGGTTGTTAAAGTTATGGCTATAGTAGGCGTCGACAAGGCCACTCATTTTGATGTCGCCGTTACCGATGGTCCACGGGGCGTCTTGTGCCATGGCGGAGGTCGCCAGACAGGTTGCTAAAATACCGAGATACGCAAAGCGGAGTCTCAAATTATTTCTCCTCAGGTTAAGATTTGTGCGTTGGCAGAGGCACGTTTCTCTAGGTTTTAAGCCTAACCTCGATCCAGTGGGGCGTCCAATCGATAATTTTTATCCAGCCAATCCAAAGGTTTCGTTTGGCGCGGACTTGACTGGGGGTGCATTATGGGTTGTCGCCTTCCGCGCCCCCGCCGCCGCGGTCCGATATACCGAATTTGGAAGGGATCTAATGAAAAAAATCGAAGCGGTGATTCAGCCCCACAAGCTGGATGATGTTAAAGAAGCGTTGACCAAGATCGGTATCGACGGAATTACCGTTTCTGAGGTTCGCGGGCATGGTCGGCAAAAAGGTCACACCGAAACCTATCGCGGACAGGAATATAAAGTGGACCTTCTGCCAAAGGTCAAGCTTGAGATGGTGGTTACGGACGCGCGCGCGGAAGAGGTCATCAAAGCGCTGGGTACCGCTGCACGGAGTGGCAAGGTCGGCGACGGCAAGATCTTCGTGAGTAACGTACTCGAAGCCATTCGCATCCGCAACGACGATCGCGGCGATTCGGCGCTGTAGTCGTCAACCGTAGGGAGTTGAATTCCATGGGCGCACACGCAGGTTGCGGTGGTGCGCCCTTTTATTTTAAGGCCGCCTGATAAGGGCGCTACGCGCGTTCCAGGTAGGCCGACTCAGCTGTCGAGACGCGGATTTTTTCGCCTTCGACGATGAACGGCGGCACTTGCACTACCAGACCTGTTTCGAGAGTGGCCGGCTTGGTCACGTTCGAGGCCGTGGCGCTCTTCAGGCCCGGTTCTGTCTCCACCACCGTAAGGATCACGGCTGCGGGCAGGTCGACGCTTAACGGTTTGCCGTCATAAAACAGCACGATCACCTTCAGGTTCGGAATCAGAAAGTTGGTCGCGTCGCCCAGCAGTTCCTTCGTCAGGTGCATCTGCTCATAGGACGTGGTGTGCATGAAGTAGTAGTAGTCGCCGTCGTCGTACAAATACTCCATTTCCTGCTCGTCCAGCGACGCCTTTTCGACCTTGTCTTCGGACGAAAAGCGATGTTCGATCATCGCGCCGTTGCGGAAATTCCGCATCTTGGCTTGCACAAAACCGCGCAGGTTTCCAGGCGTGCGATGCTCCATCTTGAAGACCGTGTGGAGCTCTTTATTGAACACCACCACCATGCCCGGACGGAGTTGTGTGGACGTAATCTGCATAGGGAAGACCCAGTTTAGCAGAGATTGCTGAGATTTCCGTTGATAGTGTGCTAGTAGAGTAATACACTAGAGCTCAAGATGACCCCGGCTGCAGCCTTCCGCTTCAAATTGGACCCGCACAGCGGTGTGCCGGTTTACCGCCAGATCATCGATCAGGTGCAGGCCGGACTTGCGTCCGGAACCCTGGCTCGCGGCGACCAACTGCCGACGGTCCGTTCCGTAGCGGTGGATTTGGAAATCAACCCCAACACCGTCCTGCGCGCTTACCGCGAACTTGAAATCCGCGGTGTGCTGGATACGCAGCAGGGCACGGGAACGTTTGTATCCGACAAGCCGGTAGCCGAGAACAATGGCGAGCGGGCTCGCAAGTTGGAACAGTTAGTGGGCGACGTGATCGCCCGTGCGGGAGCTGGTGGCTTCACGTTGCGCGAAGTCACCGAAGCATTGCAGGAGAAATTAGAAAGTAGCCCCGATCCCAGAAAGAGGAACAAGTAATGGCGACGAATCGCAAAGTGCCGGAATTCAACGTCAATATAAGCGGCCCTGGAGTGCTGCTTTTCATCGCATCCCTGGCAGGCGGAGCGATCGTTACCGTAGTGCTGCAGAATCCGCTCCCGATGTTGGTCGGTGGCCTGATCGGCCTCTATTTCCTATTTGCAATCAAGGTGGTTCAGCAGTGGGAACGAGTCGCGCTCATGAGGCTCGGCAAGTACGTGGGCTTGCGTGGTCCCGGCACCTTTATGATTGTTCCTATCGTAGAGACGGTTACGCCTGCAGTCGATCAGCGGACGCGCGTCACGAGTGTCACCGCCGAGTCCACGTTGACGCGGGACACCGTACCAGTGAACGTCGATGCCGCCATCTTTTGGCTCGTATGGAACGCCGAGAAAGCGTTGCTCGAGGTGCAAAGCTTCGACGACGCGATCGCACTCAGCGCGCAAACTGCTCTGCGCGAGTCCATCGGTCGCCATAATCTCGCCCAGATGCTGTCGGAGCGCGAAGTGCTCGGCCACGAACTGCAAAAGATCCTCGACAGCAAAACCAATCCCTGGGGCATCACCGTGCAGTCCGTCGAAATACGCGACGTGCAGATCCCGCCCGCACTGCAGGACGCAATGTCCCGCGAGGCCCAGGCCGATCGCGAACGCCACGCCCGGGTGATCCTCGCGCAGGCCGAAACGCAAGTCGCCTAGAAGTTCTCTGAAGCCGCTGAGTATTATTCGAGTAACCCGACAGCGCTTCATTTGCGAGCCATGAACATGCTCTACGAAGCGATGAAGGAAAAGGGTGCCATGGTGATCGTGCCCTCCTCTGCCGTGGAGACCATGGGTCTGGGCGGAATGCTCGCGACTTCGACGCTCTCCAAGAACCAGTGAGCACTCGCCATGAAGCTGTGGGTACTCGCTGCGCTGCTTGCAAGCCCGGTCTTCAGCCAAGCCGCGTTTGACGTCGTCTCGATCAAACCGAATCCGAATTGTGACGCGTTCGCTCCCAGCCGCGGCATGTCCGGGCAGGGGCAATTGGCTCTGGAGTGTGCGGATCTTCGAGACTTGATTCTGGCCGCGTACGGTATTTATGCCAACGGCGCGGTAAACGCCGCCGATTTTAGAATGCAGGTGGTCGGCGGGCCCCGATGGATGGACGAAGAGCACTTTGAAATCCTCGCCAGGACGGCGGCCAATCCTTCTACAGCGGAACTTCTGGGGCCGATGCTCAGGTCGCTGCTCGAAGAGCGATTTCATCTGAAGGTCCATCGCGAAACCAAAGAAGGCCGGATCTATAAGTTGACGGTTGATCGAGATGGCCCCAAGCTCCAACCATCGAGTGACCAAGGCTGCCTGGCCGCGCTGCCCAATTGCACCAGCGTTTCGGTATCTCAGGACGGGAAAGTGGACCTCCGCGGCGCCACGATGGGTGATCTCAGCGCGCGCCTCGGTATGTCCCTGGATCGAGAAGTCACGGACGCAACCGGACTTACCGGCAGATACGACCTCACGCTACAAGTGGACCCGAGAGACCTGAACCCAAGGTTCGTGGCCGGCCGCGACGCCAGCCCAGCCGGGGACGTAGGATGGTTCGTCCATCTTTTCCGCAATTCAAGAACTCGGGCTAAAGATCGAAAACGCACGAGGGCCAGTCCACACGATCGTCGTCGATCAGATCGAACGTCCCTCCGCAAAATAGCTTCCTATCCATCGTGCTAGCGTTTATGTAGGTTGCTCTATGCGAACGCAAAAGCTGTATAACCTTATGTTTCTTCTGCCCGTCGCGGTCCTTGGGCAGTCCACTTACGTCGGTTCTGAGCAATGCAAAACCTGTCACCCGGCGACCTTTGAGCGCTGGAGCAAGACGCGGATGGCGAACGTCGTGCGAGACCCGAAGGTGCATCCCGAAGCCATTCTCCCCGACCTGTCCAAGCCCGATCCTCTGGTCAACTTCAAGGTCAGCGACATCGCGTGGGTCTACGGCAGCAAGTGGAAGCAGCGCTACTTCACCAAGCGCGGCGATGACTACTATCCGCTTGGGGTGACTTGGGACGTTGCGAAGCAGATTTTCCGGCCCTACAAAGTGGCTGCGGGTACGGACTGGTGGGTGCCGTTCTTTCCTGACGACAACATGCAGCGGCCGACATCGCAACTGTGCGACGGGTGCCACTCCGTCAACTTCAACATTCAGACAAAAACAGTTTCCGAATGGAACGTCGGGTGCGAAAAATGCCACGGACCCGGGTCGACGCACGTCGCACGACCGCAACGCGCCAACATCATTAATCCTGCCCGCCTGAACTCGATGCAGGCGGTCAACGTGTGCATGCAGTGTCACTCTGAGGGCCAGCCCATATCCAATCCCATCAATGGCAAATATTGGGGATGGCCAGTTGGCTTCGAAGTCGGCAAAGACCTGAAGGACTTCTGGAAGCTGGAGGAGTTCAAGGCCGGCCAGGAGAGCTTCACCCATTTCGCCGACGGCAGCGCCCACAAGAATCGGATGCAGGGCAATGACTTCGTGCAGAGCGCGATGTACACGCACGGCGTCGCCTGCAATAGCTGTCACGACGTCCACGGAACATCAAACAACGCGGACCTGATCAAGCCAGCCAACACGCTGTGCCTCACTTGCCACGGTCCAAACTCTCCGAACGGCCCTCGAGGTGCCACGATCGAGGACCATACGCATCACGCGGCTGGCAGCACCGGCAATGAGTGTGTCGGTTGCCACATGCCCAAAATCGCGCAGCAAATCGCTGATGTGAACGTGCGCAGCCACACCTTCAAGTTCATTGCTCCCAGCGAAACAGAGACACTGAAGGTCCCCAACGGATGCACCTCCTGCCACACCGATAAGTCGACCACATGGGCTAAAGAACAACTCCGCACCTGGTCCAATGTCTCGGCTTTCCGCGTTGCGCAATGACCACTTTAGGCTAGTCGCAACAGGATCGAAATATTTTGGGTGCCTCATCAGAAATAGCTATTAGACTCCAATCGCCGCGCGTGTTAACTTCTTGAGGTACCTAGAAGGGCGACACTACGCTTTGTGTCGCAAGTCGTGCCCAGTCTGCCCCACTGATCGCTGCACGGCTCCGGTCTAGCCCGCGGCACCCTTCATAAATCGCAGTCTCACTTGCTTCTCCTCAGACAATGCTTGTCTATGGCGTCAGCGCAGATTTGGACTCGCGTTATCACAGACGGTCCTCGCGCTCGTTTCAATCCTTAAATTTTCGAACAATTCACGAGGGTGCCCCGGCACCAGAAGAGAGATCTATTCATGCATAGACGAAGTGTCCCCGCGTTCCTTTTCGTTCTTGGTTCCTTGGCCGCAGTGCCCGCTTGGGCGCAGGTCCAACTGGGTCCAGTGACCGTCGGAGCTGGTTTGCGAACCAGTTACGTACACAACTCCTCGAAGGGTGCGGACGACACGGACACGTTTCCGCTCGACAGCGTCCGTCTTTACGTCAACGGACCTGTGACCAGCAAGATCAAGTTCATGTTCAACACGGAGTACAACGGTGCGACCAACACGGTAAACGTATTGGATGCCGTAGCCCGCGTGGAAGTGAATTCCAAATTCAATATCTGGGCCGGCCGTTTGCTACCCCCCTCCGATCGCGCGAACCTCGCCGGTCCGTATTACAACAGCCATTGGAACGTTTATCAGGATGGAATTCAGAACGGTCACCCCTTCATATTCCAGGGCCGCGATAACGGCGTTGTTTACTGGGGCGACTTTGCGAAGAAGGTGAAAGTCTCCGTCGGTGCATTCGACGGTCGCACGGCGACCGGCAACCCGGACGTGCTCGGCGCAGCTCGCGTGCAGGTCGACCTGTGGGATCAGGAAGAAGGCTATTACCTGAACAGCACCTACTACGGCGCGAAGAAGCTTTTGGCATTCGGCCTCGCGTCGCAGATCCAGTCCGGCAACACTGCCTCCACGGCGGACTTCCTGCTTGAGCGCAAGCTCGGCGGTGGCGGCGTGATCACACTCGAAGCTGAATATGCCAACTACAACAGCCTGGGCGGCTACTTTGCTGCTTACAAGAAGAGCTCCGGCACCTACGGACTGGCCGCGTACATCCTCCCGATGGCTGTTGGTTCCGGCAAGATCCAGTTGCTCGGCAAATTCGCGAAGGCTGACTTCTCGCACGGCGTCACGCCCAGCTTCAACCAGAAGACCACAGAGATCAACGTCAACTACCTGCTGAAGGAATTCAACGCGCGCGTGATGACGTTCTGGCAGAAGACGGATTTCAGCAACACCCGCCCGGATTCTTGGAAGGCCGGCGTCGGCTTCCAGATCCAAATGTAAGCGGTGCTATCGCTCTCGAAATGCTCGTTCCTCAATTTCAGATTGGAAAGGATTAACTCTAGATGAAACGTACCTCACTGTTAAAGACTGCATGGCTGCTGACAGCCGGCGTGTTGCTCGCGCAACTCGCGGTAGCGCAAGACACGATCAAGGTGGGTGTTCTCCACTCGCTTTCAGGCACCATGGCCATCAGCGAAACCACGCTGAAAGATGCCATGTTGATGCTGATTGAAGCACAAAACGCCAAGGGCGGTTTGCTCGGCAAAAAGCTTGAAGCTGTGGTGGTTGACCCTGCTTCAAACTGGCCGTTGTTTGCGGAAAAGGCCCGTGGCCTTCTTTCCAGCGATAAATGCGCTGCCGTATTCGGCTGCTGGACATCAGTGTCGCGCA
>JBDSXJ010000004.1:0-7369 GCA_039926185.1 Bryobacteraceae bacterium
CGAGACCAGGACGTTGCCCACGATCGCCGGTGGAGAGGTGTTTGCTACGCGGCCATCGCGGGGCAAGCCGGGCCGCTCGTTCCACCTTAGGTTGTCGCCCATATCGACGACGCCGTTCTTGCCGAAGCTGGTCACCTGTCGCCCGGTCTTCGCATCCAGCGCGACCAGCATGTAGTTCCCCATGACGACGAAGATGCGCTGGTCTGCCGCGCCATCCGTCCAGTAGCTGACGCCGCGGCCTGAAGTTCTCGCCAGCGGGTCAATGATATCGTTCCATTTCAGCAGGTCGCCCGTCGGGCGCCAGTGCCAAAGCAACTGCCCGGAGGCCGCATCCAGGGCGACCACATCGCGCATTGCGCTCGCGGTGGTGAACATCACGCCATCCACGATCAGCGGACTGACCTGCATCCCAGTCGCCGGCCGTGGACCGAGGTTCCGCGTTGAGAAGCGCCACGCCACGCCCAGATTTGCCACGTTGCTGGCATTGATTTGATTGGCCGGCGAATACCGGGTCGCACCGGTGTCACTGCCGAAGAAGCGCCATTCGGTTTCACTGGGGGCCGCAGTCCCTCCAGCCTTGGTCGCGTTCCCTCCGGTCTGGCCGGGCAGGATGGCGGTCAGCCCTAACACGATCCCAAGCGCGCCGACGCAGGCCGCAAGCAATCTCTCTCTAACGATGAGCATTCGGACTCCTTTTTGAAGGCTGCTCTACTCCAGATCGCGCAGCTCGAATAATTATGACATCAGCGTGGGTCGCAAGAGGGTACCCATTTTCTGCGGAGCGGTCTGCTACCCTAACTCGGAACGCAAGAACTTGCGGGTCAAGTGAGCAGGAGCTTGCGGGTCAAGTGAGCAGGAGGATGTTATGAACAAGAATTCCATTCGTCAGGCGACCTTCCGGACGGTCGCGTTGGGGCTGTGCTTGGTCGCACTGGCAATGTCGCCGGCTGCCCATGCGCAAGACAAGATGACGCTGCAGACATTGATTGACCGCCAGCTGATCCAGGACCAGCTTACGCGCTACTACTACAACTTCGGCAAAGCGGAGAAGCAGAGCGAAGTGAGCTTTTATGCCGAAGATGGCGAGTTGATTCTCGGCACCCGGCACTACAAGGGCCACGAAGGCATCAAGCAGGCATACAACCGTGCCCCTGCGGCTCCTGCGGCGGGAGCGGCGCCTGCTGCTGCCCCTGTGGCCGCAGCGCCGAGGCTCGCTTTCAACGTGGAGATCGGGAATCCGCTCATCATCGTACACGGCGACACGGCCACCTCGCAGGTCATTTTCACCGAGTACCGGCAGGAGAAGGCGGGCGATCCGATGAAGTTTACGACGCAGGGCAAGGAGTACTCCACCTGGGTCAAGGTCAAGGGTCAGTGGCTCTACAAGACCCGCCAGATCGCGAGCGGCAGTAATCCGCCGGACGGTTGGAAAGAATAACAATCAACCGCGCGAGCGCGCACCGGAAGCGATAGCAGATACATCTACAATCGCGTCTTCTTCCTCTTCTTCGCCGCCCGGCACTGCTGGAGGGACCGTACCCCGCGAGCGTAGTGCATCAAATCGACCCGCGCCGCCGGACCCAACGTATCCAGCCGCTCCACTAACCGCATCAAGAAGAAGATCAGCGCCTCATCTTTCTCGCTCACCAATAACTCACCGGAGCATTCGAAAGACCCTCGGTCCAGCGCGCAACCCAAGTCAATCCTCTGCAACTCCGAAAGCTTCTCAAGATTGCGCGCCAACGTCGATGAGAAGAGATCCGACCGCCACCGCGACGTCGGAGCCAACATACCCGCCAGTATGGGACGGCCCGTCTTGCCCCGCAACTCCCGCACCGACCCCGCTTTCTCCGCCGCGTCCAGGATCGTCTCACTCGAAATCAACGACTTCACTTCAAACACCGCATAGACGCTCTCCACCGGAACATACAGCGCCGAGCTGCGCGGAAAAAGCTGCATGGAAAAATCGGTGTCAAAGATGGCCAGATCGATCTGCTGCGACCGCCGCCCATCCCCATTGACGACAAACACCGGAGCAGTTCGAAACCGCGTCGGCAGGTAGAGCTCGAACAGGTGCTTCCAATCCTGCTCGGACGCCGCACCTTGCGTGGCCCCGTGTTCATACAGGTTGTTGACCGAGAGATGCGCCACCATCTCCGCCTGCACGCGCCGAAACACCTGCGCGAGGCCGATTTTTCCGGAGTCGGGCTTGCGTGACATACGAGGCCAGCGTAACCCGTAAAAGTCTCGCGGACCCCCTGTGAAACGCTAAGTGTTGAACGAGGGTCGGTTAGAGCATTCGCGTAGTATTTCAATACGAGGGACAGCTGTGATGATCCCAATTTCCCATAACGCCGTTATGGCCTCTTAAAGGCCGTACTCTCACGCTACTGACAGGGCATGCGGGGCGCGAGGCCAAATCTAGCGCTGAGCGGCCTTTAGTTGGATGATCTTTTGTTCGCCGCGTTGGAGAGTGATGCGTTCGCCTTGGCTTGCGACGCGCTGTCGGAAGTCGGCTTCGTTGGGAGATCGCAGGAGATCGATAGCGATGGAGCCGATACGATAGTCGCCCGGTGGGAGGCTGCCGATTTGAAATTGTCCGTTTTGCACGGGAGCTCGGAACGAATAGGGGGCATTCATCTGCGCCATGCCGGGGCCGGTCACGGACTGCTTCACTAGGAAGACGGCGCCAATCGCGACAGGTTTGTCGTTCAGGGCCACCGTGCCGGAGACCGAGGCGGGTTGTTCGTCGATGAGGAATTCTAGCTCGGCTCCGGCGGCCAAGGTGATGCGCCCGTCGGGGATGGGGACGCCTCCGTAGCGTACTTCCTTGATGTAGTGGGTGGCAGGGACGTCCATGCCGACACGATGCGTGCGGAACGGGATGCTCCTTGCAATGAAGCTACCGTTTGGGTCGATGCGAGCGATGTTGTTCAATTGGCCGCTTGTGGGTGGATCAACCCAGAGCACGAGGCTGAGGTTTTTCGAAGCGGGGAGCTTGGTTCCCTGGACGGCGATCAGGCGACCGGGGATATCGGTGCCGGAAGCCAAGGTCATGGAGAGTCGGCTGGTCTCGTCCTTGAGCACGAGCAATGCGCTGGCCCAGACTGTGTCGTTCTCGTATTCACCTTTGGCCGAAAGGCTCCGGGCGTAAAGGGAGAGGTTGTAGGCACCAGGCCTGAAGTAACGCAAGATGAACTCGTTTCCGCAGGCCATGGGGGTATTGAACAGGGCATTGGTGCCGGGATCGCCCTCGATACGCACCATCAGTTCCAATTTGCGGCCGGCGGCGCAGGGTCCTTCGACGGAGAGGTGGGTGCGGAAGTATTTCACTCTGCGAACTTTGATGGTTCCGATGTCGCCGGAGGAAGCGGGGGAGATATTCAGAGGGAGTGCGGTGCGGGGATTGGTAGTTCCGCCGGGCCAGTAAGTGGATTCGTAATCCTCGTCGATGATTTTAGCGTCGTCTTCGGTGTAGTCGATGAGGTGTTTGTTGCGGTCTACAGCATCGGAGAGGACGCGAACGATGTACGGCCCTGGGGGCACATTTTTCGCGGTGAAGGTGCCGTCCGCTGCGGTCGTCACGTCGATGCCCGCGTCTCCGGCGACCATATCGGGGCTGACAACACGCAAGGGGAGATTTGGGATGGGCTGATCCTCATCGTCGACAACGCGGCCGGTAAGGGAGGCTGGCTGCATCAGAGTGAAGCGCCATTCCTGGGAGGGCCGTTGGGTGGTGAGTACGACGAATTCCTCAATGGAATCGGGGTTGCGCGCTCTGACGAAGTTGCCGGAGGGGACGTAGCCGGGTTTTTGGATGTTGAGGCGGAAGTCTCCTATGTGGGTGGGTTTGAAGGAGAAGTTCCCGGCTGCGTCGGTGAAGGCGGTGGCGAAAACTTTGGCGTCGAGAGTGTTGTTGTTTGGGACGAATTCGGTGAGGATGACCTGGACTCCGGGGAGTCCGATGTTGAGGCCTTGTTCGATGACAGAGCCGTAGATTTCGTAGGGCTGGGCTAGCGCGGGGATAGCGAGGAGAGCTAGCAGAAATCTCATGGTGCTACTTTATCGTGTCGGCGAGGCCCTGGGAAGGGCCGGCCCAGATCGTGGGCGTGGGGACAAAGCTTGATCCTGAGCGAGTAGCGTGCGGCAAGGGCTAGCGTGGATGAGCATCCGGCGTCTCGGACAAATTTTCTAGACGATCGCTCTGGTGAAGTCGGGTTGTGGGAAGTTTATAGCAGCAGTGCTCTACCTACAGCCCCGCCTTCTTCCACATCGCATCCACCCGAGCCCTCACATCCGCGGACATCGTATTCACATCCGCCCCCGGTCTCGTGAACCCTTCCCCGGGCCACTTCTTCGTTGCGTCCACGCCCATCTTGCTGCCGAAATTCGCCAGGCGCGACGCGTGATCCGGCAAATCCACCGGCCCATCACAAACTGAATGTCTCGCTTCGGATCGATGTTGTTCAACGCCTTCCACGCAACCTGTTGAAATTCTGCCCGCGATCTCGCAGTTGACAACGTATATACGCTGCCTCATACTCATACCTGTGGCCAACGCCGTCGAGTTTGACTGGGATGCCGCGAATATCTCCCATTTGAAGCGTCATCGCGTCACGCCCATGGAATTCGAAGAAGTGTTGACCGGCGATCCTGCATTTCTTGCCTACGAAGACGCCGCTGGTGAGGAGCGTTATAAGGTGCTTGGCCCAACGAAATCTAGCAGGTTGCTCATTGCGGTCTGGACGCCAAGAGACGGACGGGTCCGCGCCATCACGGCATATAACGCCGGCCGTGCTTACAAGAAACTCTTTTCGGAAAATCTCAAATGAAACAGAAACGAACGATCCCTGCTTTTAAATCGGAATCCGACGAAGCCGCATGGTGGTACAAAAACCGTGCCCGCTTGGACAAAGATTTCCTGGACGCGGCGAAGGCTGGCAAACTACAACGTTTAAACCCGGCCACATTGAAGGCGAGCTTGGCCCCGTCCAAAGCGCGAGTGGTTTCCATTCGTCTGCCTGAGAACGATATCGAGATGGCTCGTAAGCAGGCGGCGGAGAAGGGGCTCCCGTATCAGACGTACATAAAGTCATTGCTGCATCAGGCGCTGCATCGGGCTGGCTGAACTCTACAGCCCCGCCTTCTTCCACATCGCATCCACCCGAGCCTTCACATCCGCGGACATCGTGATCACGTCCGGCCACGGCCTCGTGAACCCCTCACCTGGCCACTTCTTCGTCGCATCGACGCCCATCTTGCTCCCGTAATTCGCCAGCCGCGAAGCGTGATCCAGCGAATCCACCGGGCCCATCACAAACTGGATGTCGCGCTCGGGATCGATATTGTTTAGAGCCTTCCAGGCGACCTCGCTGAAGTTCTGAACATCCACGTCCTCGTCGACGACCACGATCACCTTGGAGAACATCGCCTGCCCGAGCCCCCAGATTGCGTGCATCACCTTACGAGCATGCCCCGGATACGACTTCCGTATCGACACCAAAATCAGGTTGTGAAAAATCCCCTCCGCCGGCATCGCGATATCGCGAACCTCGGGGCAGGTGAGGCGCATCAGCGGCAGGAAAATCCGCTCGATGGCCTTGCCCATGTAAAAATCTTCCATGGGAGGCGGACCCACAATCGTCGTCGCGTAAATCGGATCCTTGCGATGCGTCACACACGTCACGTGGAACACCGGATACTCATCTTCCAGCGAATAGAACCCCGTGTGATCCCCGAACGGTCCTTCGGTGCGCGATTCGCCCAATTCGACATACCCCTCGAGCACGATCTCTGCATTCGCTGGCACTTCGATATCAGACGTCTCGCACTTGACCATCTCCACAGGTTTCCCGCGCAGGAACCCCGCGATCATCATCTCGTACAAGTCCGGAGGCAGCGGCAAAATCGCCGAGTACATTGTCGCCGGATCGCAGCCGATGGCGACCGCGACATCCATGCGTTTTTTTCCGCTAGCCTGATTGCGCCGGAAATGCTCCGCACCCTGCTTATGCGTCTGCCAGTGCATCCCGGTGGTGCGCTCGTCGTAGACCTGCATGCGATAGCATCCGCAGTTCTGCTTGCCCGTCTCCGGATTGCGCGTGAACACCATCGGCAGCGTGATATACGGACCACCATCCTGCGGCCAGCAATGCAGCACCGGAATATCCTTCAGCGAAAAGTTGTCCTTGCGGATAACTTCCTTGCACGGCCCATTCGAGACCGTTTTGGGAAATGCCGAGGCCAGATCCGCCAACTTCGGCAGCATCTTTAGCTTGCCCAGCAGCCCCTCCGGCTTCTGCATCGCAATCAGGTCCGCAATCTTCGTCGCGATGTCCTCGACCGAGTCCACCTCCAGCGCGATTTCCATCCGCTTCATCGAAGCAAACGCGTTGACCAACACCGGCATGCGCGTCTTCTCAAACAGGAGGGCGGGACCACCGGTTTTCACGCTGCGGTCCGCAAACTCGGTAATTTCCAGATACGGGTCGACTTCAAAAGGAATGCGCTTCAGCTCCCCTTGCTTCTCAAGTGCTTTGATAAAGCCGCGCAGGTCATCGTAGGCCATGTAGGTACTATTATGGAAGATTAGATGAGCACAAAGACAGCATTCATCACTGGCGCGAGCCGCGGAATCGGAAGAGCATGCGCAATCGCGCTTGCCAAGGAAGGAGTGCGCGTCGCTCTAGCCGCCCGCGATATGGCCAAGTTGGAGGCGGTCGCGACCGAAATCCGAGCGCTTGGCGCTGAAGCCCACGTCGTCGCTATCGACATGGCGTCCATTGAATCCATTAAGGAAGCCATCGCCTCCACCGCGAAGGACTTCGGCCGCATCGACATCCTGGTCAACAACGCTGGCATCACCCGCGACGGCCTCGCGTTGCGTATGAAGCCCGAGGACTGGGACGCTGTCCTCCGCACCAATCTCACCGGAGCATTCTTCGCCTGCCAACAAGTGATGCAGGGCATGATGAAAGAGCGCTGGGGCCGAATCATTAATATCAGCTCTATCGTTGGCGAATCCGGCAACCCCGGCCAAGCCAACTACGTAGCCTCGAAAGCCGGCTTGATCGGCCTGACGAAGTCTCTCGCTCAGGAAATCGCGAGCCGCAACATCACCGTCAACGCCGTCTCACCCGGCTTCATCGATACCGATATGACCGCCGTCCTCACCGAAGAGCAGAAGACCAACATGCTCGCCCACATCCCGCTGAAGCGCCTCGGCAAGCCCGAAGACATCGCCGCCGCCGTCCGCTTCCTCGCGAGCGACGACGCCGGCTACATCACCG
Source organism: Bryobacteraceae bacterium (assembly GCA_039926185.1). Lineage (GTDB taxonomy): Bacteria > Acidobacteriota > Terriglobia > Bryobacterales > Bryobacteraceae > Palsa-187. The sequence continues at coordinate 7,290 of JBDSXJ010000004.1, forward strand.
GCCACGTCCTCAGCGTCAACGGCGGACTACTGATGTAGGATAATGTAGGCGATGAAATGCCTTCTACTCCTCGTCGCAGT
>JBDSXJ010000005.1:0-468769 GCA_039926185.1 Bryobacteraceae bacterium
CCCCCCGACACAGCCACAATCACACGCGCCCCCGCCGGAAGCATGTCATGCCGCGCAATCGTAGCCAAAACCCGTGAATCCACTACCCGATTCTACCCATGTAGGGCAGGCACCCTGCCTGCGGCGACCTCCCAGGTCGCCCTTCCCCCTACCTCGGAGAGCGATCTTCTTGGCAGTGTTCTTGATGCTAGAGTGCCTACATGCCGCTGCCCCTTAAAGCCGAAGCAGATCAACTCGCGCACTTGATCGACCTCGTGAATTCAACGAACTATGACGATCAAAGATACCTTACGGTACTCTGCGGCTTAGGCGCAGAAACGCTAAGAGCATTCATCGCGTTGCAGACGGCTTTCTCACAGGTAGCCGTGAACGACACCGCTTGGCAAGCGCGCAATCTGCTTGAGCTCCACATTTGGACACGCTACATTTTGGTTTCAGAGGAGAACGCCCAAAGGTTTTACGAGGATGCATGGATTGACGGTAACGACCTCTTAGCGTCTTTTTCGCGCCATCCGGGACACGAAACAGAAATTGCCGAGGCGAGAAAGGTAAGCGCCAACAGTCTTCCAAACCTGTGTTTTGTAGACGAGAACGACAGATTTCTGAGGGTGGGGTCAGTCGCAAAGGAATTGGGCGCTTCCTCCCAGTTCGAGACACTTAACAAGCTGTACTCCAAGTTTGTCCACGTAACATCTTTCGCGGTGCTGACTCGGCACTCGCCCCAAACTCGCCAGAAGTTAGTCGACTCGTTTGAGACGGCGTCGACGCAAATGACCAAAGAAACACTAACGATGATTAGCGAGAAGCTCCAAGCGATTGTCACTGCGAAATAAAGCATACGCCCTGCCACCTCCGGTAGACTGGCCCCCCCAGCCCGTGCGGTCGCGCGGGGTTCCTCACGACCTCAAAACCTTCTCCATCGCCCGACCCTTCGCCAACTCATCCACCAGCTTGTCCAGATACCGGATCTGTTGCATCAGCTTGTCCTCGATCTCTTCCACCCGATACCCGCAGATCACCCCCGTGATTTTAGAAACATTCGGGTTCATCCGCGGAGCCTGCGCGAAGAACGTCTCAAAATCGACCCGCTCCTCAATCTGCCGCAGCAACCCCCGCTCGTCGTACCCCGTCAGCCAGTGGATGACCGCATCCACCTCCGCCTTCGTAACGACCCTTCTTCTCCGCCTTGGCGATGTAGTGCGGATAAACACCCGCGAACGCCATTCTGAATACTCTCGTGTTGTTCATACAAATTCAAAAATCAATTAGCCGTAGGGTCCCGCTGGCACCGATCAATCACCAGCATCTCCAGCGGCAGCTTCTGGGCTTCCAGCTTGAGCCCCAACTGCTCCTGGATGGCTGTGAATAGAGAAGGAAGCGAAATATCCAAACTATCCTCCGCCGCGAATCTCAGATCGAGATCGTAACGCCCGTCGAGCCCCGTCCTATCCACCACCGGCACCCTCAGCACCTGCCCAAGCATGGACGCCAACACACCCATCTCCGCAGCCCGCCCGATCACTCGACCACGCAGTACCGCGGCCCTTCCCGCACCCGAAGCCTCGCTCGCGTGCAGCAGCCCGCCCTTCCCCATGATCAGCGCATAACCCGAGACAGTTTGCACTTCCCTGTGTGTGACGAGTCCAAACCGGTCCGCCAGCAGCGACGCGAGCATCGGCTCCAAACGCTCCGCCGTGAGCATCCCACCCTGCGGTTTCGCCGCGACGTCATACTGTTCGTGACCACACAGATTCTCGCCCGAGATCTGTTTCTCGTCCACCTTGTAAGCCATCTGGATCAGAGTCTTCAGCGGAATATTCGTAGCCGTGAACGTCGCCTCGCCCGCGTCCGTCCACGACGGCTTGCCTTCCGCCACCGCGCTGATCCGCACCGACGCAACCTCGAAGGCATCGATCCCCTGACCCCGCACCAACGTAGCGGCCATCAGCGCGAGCGCGATCGTCATCGACACTTTCTGCAGCACTCCCCGATTCTATCGCCCATGAGGACGTGATAGACTTCGCATCATCAGAAAGGCATGCCGTGAAGCTCACCCTGTGCGCTCTCGCCATCACACTCCTCCCCGTCTCCGCCGCGTCTTTTGAAGTCGCCTCCGTCCGACCCCACATCTCCGTGGGTGACCAACGGATTGGGAATCGAACCATCGTGGAAGGAGTCCGGCCAACATTCACCGGCCCCTCCGTACGAGTGACCGGGGCCACCCTGGGATGGCTCGTGACATTTGCCTACGATTTGAAGCCGTACGAGATCGACGACCGGAATTGGTCCTCGTTAAAGGCCGAAACGTTCGACATCCTCGCCAAGGCCGAAGGCGATGCAGTGCTCACGCGCGATCAATTCCGTCCTCTCTTCCAGGCACTCCTCGCGGAACGCTTCCACCTGAAGTTCCACCGTGAAACGAAGGAGATGTCCAGTCTGGCGCTAAGCTTGGCGAAGACAGGGTCGAAGTTGAAAAGCAGCGATCCGGACGCCAAGGGTTCCATGATGCTAAAAGGGGCAACCATGACGATAAACGCGTGGAGCATGAATCAGCTCGCGCAGTATTTCTCTGTAACGCAAGGTCAGCCAGTCCTGGATCGCACCGGACTCGACGGTCGCTACGACTTCCATCTGACATGGTCAGAAACCGAAAGCGCCTATCCCACCCTCGTCACCGCTCTGGAAGAACAACTCGGGCTGAAACTCGAGAAGCGCAGGGAGCCAATACAGATGTTCATCGTCGACAGCGTGGAGCGCCCGTCGCTGGATTAGACCTCGCTAGGCAGATGCCCGCGCAAGTCCTGCTCTACCGAGGCCCATAGTGCGGCATCGCTTGCCCTCTCTCATACGCACCCAAGTCCGGTGCCCGACCCATGAAGCCGTCATTGATGCCCGGCATCGCCACGCCCGCATCCACCGCAGCCGACCCTGCGCGTAGCGCAAAATTGAAATCCGCCGGCTTGTACAGCGTCCGCGGGTCCTTGCCCGGAGGCATCACCTTCTCGAACACGTCATAATCCACCAGCACACTGTGTCGATCCTGCCCCGAACCTGCCTGATATTCGGCCAGCGTCTTGTACCTGCGATTTTCCCGCCCGGTGACCTCAGGCGCCGCCCCCGGACCCCGCGCCCCCGGAGCCGCCCTTTCCGGAAAATCCGCCATCACTCCACTCGGGGGCGAGCTCCAACCAAAAGAGAACTCGGCGCCGCTGTTTGGCCGGAACCCGTTGTAGTCGGAGCTGGAATAGTTCGTGAACGTTTCCACAGAGAACAACTCCGGCGTCTCCGACTGACCTAGGACCAGGTTGTTCCGATATTGCTGGTTGGACACGGCCCCCAGCATCGGATGCACCGGGGCCAAGAACGTATTGTGGTAGACGACCACGCCCGCCGAAGAGGAGGTGAACTTTGCCACCCCGCCCTCAGGAGCGTGATACACCACGTTGCGCATAAAATACACTGGACCGCCAAACGCCGGCTGCACACTCAGCGCCCGATGCGCCATGTTGAAGCACCGGTTGCGGAAGATCCGGATGTTATGTGCCCCTCCGTCGGCTTCCAGACAGTTATCATCCACGTTCGAAATATCATTACCGTAAAAGTCGATCGACACCGCCATCCGCTCTCGGATCGGATTGGGCGAACCATCGGGATTCCCATACGTAGCCACGTCGATGCCATCGTGAAATCCGGAAACCTTGTTGTAGGCGACCACATGCCCGGACCCGTATACCTTCACCGCAAACTCGGAAAGAAGCGGCGGCGCACCGTTTGCAATGTAGGTCTGCCAGCTACGCCCCGTCCATCCCATCAATTGCGTCGGGTCGTTCTTGCCGACGAACACGTTGTCCGCAATGTAGTAGTCCTTCGACCCCGACCAATCCGTATGCACGCCAATGCCAATGTCCTCGAACTTGTTGTGCTTCACTGTCAGCCCCACTGACCCGACAATGTTCTTCAATCCGCCCTCAAAAGCCAGCTCCGTATTGCGAATCGTGAGCCCCTCAAAGTAGTTGTAGTTCGCCGCCATCACGTTGAACAGGTTGTACGCGCCATCGCCGTCAAAGATCACCTCCCCATCGCCCGCCGCTTTGATCACGATCGGCCGCTCCGCCGTTCCGCTCTGCGTGAGGAAATAGGTGCCGGTCGTAACCGTCCCCTGCCCTCCACCGTAGCGACGGCGATTGTCTTTATAGAGTCCGGCGTGGACCAGAATGGTATCCCCCGGCTGGACCCGCGCCGGGAATGTATTGAAATTATCCGAGTGCGAAGAACCCGTGAAGTAAGCCGCCAGCAGGCCGTTGAAGGCCGGCTGCTCCCGCGTTCCCTGATAACCCTGCGGATACACGTGATAGACCTTGCCGCCCTGTGCAGGCATCGGCTCGGGACGCGTGCGAGCCACAATCGTTCTCTCCGTCTGCCCCGTCGCTCCATCCGGATCGGTCAGCACAAAGCGGCACTCATAACGAGTATCCGGCTTCAACTCAAAGATGCTCCCGCTGAACATGTGCGGAGTCGTGTACTGAATGGGCCCGTCATTCATCCGCTCGCCCCCGATCCGCAACATCTGCGGCCCCGTCGCCCACTCGGTGCTACCCACCGGCCGATAGGAAATGGCAACCGACGCATTCCGATTCGCGTCCCCTTGAATCGACCACTCAAACCCCAGCGAGATCAAGGTCGGAGGCTCAGCATACAGTTCCCCCGCCACAGTTCCACTCTGCGCCCGCAAAGAACAGGCGAACGCCGCCAATAAAACACAAGGAACCGCAAGTAGCTTCATAAAGGATCTCCTGGGCTCACATTCTACCGAACCCCCGCCAATGCGAGCGGTCGCGTTTGCATTCTCCCAAGTTCGTATATACGATTGTATTAACGAACATGCAGTTCGAATGGGATCTGAGCAAGCAACGGACCAACCTCGCCAAGCATGGAATCGACTTCACCCTCGCGGCGCTTGTGTTCGGAGACCCTCAACTGGTGCTCAGAGAAGATCGAACTGACGATGGCGGTGAACAGCGCTGGCAGGCTTTAGGGCTAGCTTGCGGACTCGAACCACTCCTCGTTGTCGTTCACGTTTATAGGGAGGCACACTATGGCGAAGAAATTATCCGCATCATCTCGGCCAGAAAAGCTAGTACGCGTGAAGGCCGAGCATATTTTCAATAAGGCACCCACGAAACAACAGGGCGCCGCGCTGAACCGCTTGGCCGCCAAACCGGATTCCGAGATCGACTTCTCTGACATCCCCCCGCTCACCGATGAGCAACTAGCCCAAATGGTGCCGTTCCGCCTTCGCTCCAAAACCACCCTGATCTCGTTTCGTGTCCAGAATGACGTGCTCACCTGGCTCAGGTCCAAGGGGCCCGGTCATCTCAGCCGCATCAACGCGATCTTGGCGAATGTGATGGATGCCGAACAGAGACTCAAGAGCGCCTGAGGTCGACCACTTCTCTCCGCACCGCCGGATGATCGCCGCGCGTGATTATTGGACCCTTCACCGTCGGTATTTTCTCTGGCAGCGTACATCTAGTGGACAATGGGCAACAGGAGGACATCAACCTGGACAACCATGATCGACTCGGCGATGACCCGGTCAGGATCTATCTGGAGGAAGTAACCAAACTTCCACCGTTGACCAGTAACGAAGAAATCCATTGCATCAACCTCCTGCACGCAGGCGGCGAAGAAGCGCCAGCCGCGAAAATCCGGTTGCTCGAAACCAGCCTGCCCTTGAGGGTGTCCTAGGTTTTGTGTAAGTGCCGTTCCTCATAGACTTGAGAGGAACGCATGGAACAGACAGAAGAAGACCGGTTGATCAAGGAGTTGTTGTCGAACTACCAGGGGCCAGAAGACCTGATCGGGTCGAACGGACTCTTGAAGCGGCTGACCAAGAAGTTGGTGGAAGGCGCGCTGGGAGCCGAGATGACGCACCACCTGGGCTACGAAAAGCACCAAGGTGCGGGGAGCGGCAACACGCGCAACGGGTCGAGCGGGAAGACGCTGAAAGGCAATTTCGGCGAAGTCGAGATCGCCGTCCCACGGGACCGCAACGGGAGCTTCGAACCGCAGATCGTGGCCAAACACCAGCGGCGCTTCACGGGCTTCGACGACAAGATTCTTTCGATGTACGCACGCGGCATGAGCACGCGCGAGATCCAAGGACACCTGGCCGAGATCTATCAGGTGGAGATCAGCCCGTCGCTGATTTCGGAAGTCACCGATGCAGTCATCGAAGAAGTGAAGGCGTGGCAGAACCGACCGCTGGAGCCGCTGTATCCGGTGATCTTTCTCGACGCGCTGATGGTGAAGATGCGGCAGGATGGACGGGTGGAGAACCGTGCCGTCTATGTTGCCGTTAGCATCGATTTAGAAGGGCAGAAAGACGTGCTGGGCGTGAAAGTGATTTCTCTAGAGAAATCACCAATGGACATCGGCCAATGAAGGCGCGAAGTTCTGGATGCAGGTCTTGACGGATTTAAAGAATCGCGGCCTCCGCGACGTCTTCATCGTCTGCGTGGATGGGTTGAAGGGATTTCCGCAAGCTATCGAAGCGGTGTTCCCGCAGGCCCAGGTGCAGCTCTGCATCGTGCATCTAACGCGCGCCAGCTTGAACTACGTCGGTTGGAAAGAACGCAAGATCGTTGCGACGGATCTGAAGGCCATCTACCGAGCTACGACCGCGGAACAAGCCGAACTGGCGCTGGAGGCCTTCGCCGCCAAGTGGGACGCGCGTTATCCCACCATCGCCGCGTTGTGGCAGCGCCACTGGCAGCAGGTGATCCCGTTCTTCGCTTTTCCCAACGAGGTCCGGCGCATCATCTACACCACCAACGCCGTCGAATCGCTAAACATGAGCCTGCGCAAAATCATCAAAACGCGCGGCTCGTTTCCGAGCGAAGAGGCGGCCATCAAACTCCTCTTCCTCGCCCTTCGCAACGTCGTCCAACGGTGGGAGACCGTCCAGCATTGGAAGGCCGCTCTCACTCGCTTCACCGTCCTGTGGGACGATAGAATCCGCGCTGCTTCCCAGCGCTAGCTGCTTACCCGGAATGGCGCTTACACAGAATTCCGGACACTGCCCTGCCCTTCGTCGTCACCGTCGCCGAACGCTACCAGTCCTCGGGCGTCCATCCGTTGGACTTGATTCAACGCGGTAACCAAGGCCTACTCACTGCCCTCACGTCCCTCAAAAATTCCGAAACGGGCGACTTCAGAACCCACGCCGTCTCCCATATCGCACGTGCCATCGAGGAATACATCGCGTCTCCCACAGAACCAACCCTGCCGTAGCTCCAGCGCCTCAAATCATACCGATCTTTGCGAGAGCATTCCGTTCGACCTTGGCGACCTTTACGCCTTTGCGTGAGATCTTTCTAACTACGCCCTCAACCCTTTCCCTCCGCATCCACCCTCCTCCGCCCCACCCCCCGTGCTACTCTCCTTCCGGGCCAAGCCACTTGCCGCGCGCCCCAAGAAGAAAGGACGCCCACAAAACGTAAAATGACAAAACAAACCCAAGCTTTTCCCACGCACCCCCCACCCAACAACCTTCCCCTGCAACCACATCCCGTTTCAATCGCCGGAACCCTGAGCCTCGTGCTATAAGAAAACGAACCCATGCCCGGACCCTTCACCGTTAGCCTCGACGTCGGCAGTTCCTCCGTTCGCGCCCTCCTCTTCGACGAAAGCGCACACCAGATGGAAGGCTTCGGCGCCCAGGTCCCCTATCGAATCAAAACCACCCCCGACGGTGGAGCCGAGGTCGACGCCGACGAACTCGCCAACCTCACCATCGATTGCCTCGACGAACTGCACCGCCAGATCCACGCCGCCGGCTTCACCGTGACCGCCATCGGAGGCAGCGCCTTCTGGCACAGCTTTCTCGGCGTCGACGCCACCGGCAAGCCCACCCTGCCCATCCTCCACCTGCTCGACACCCGCTGCGCCGATTACGTCAGCCGCGTCCCCGATACCCACGCGCGCACCGGCACCATGCCGCACTCCAGCTACTGGCCCGCGAAAATGCTGTGGCTCGCCGACAACCGAGCCGACCAGATGAAGGCCACCGCTCACTGGCTCAGCCTTCCCGAATATCTCTTCCAAAAATTGTTCGGCCGCGCCCGAGCCTCCACCTCCATGCTCTCCGCCACCGGCCTGTGGAATCAGAACAAAAACGACTATGACTTCGAAGCCGTAGCCGACCTCCCGATCCGCCGCGATCAGTTGCCCGACCCCGCAACCTTCGACCAACCCGAGACCGAACTCCTCGAACCCTACGCCACCGACTGGCCCGCATTCAAAGGCGCGAAATGGTTCCCCGCCCTCGGCGACGGAGCCTGCAACAACCTCGGCAGCGGCTGCGTCTCGCGCGAACGCGCGTCCCTGATGGTCGGCACCACCGGAGCCATGCGCCTCGTCGTCGAAGCCGACTCCATCCAAATCCCCCGAGGCCTGTGGTGTTACCGCGTCGACCGCAAGCGCTTCGTCATCGGCGGAGCACTCTCCAACGGCGGCGAAGTCTTCGCCTGGGCGAAGCGTACGTTACAACTTCCCAAAGATCAGGAAGCCAAGCTCGATGCCGCTGTCCCTGGAAGCCACTTACTCACCGTGCTCCCCTTCTTCTCCGGCGAACGCACCCCCTACTGGCGCGGCGACCTGCGCGCCGCCATCACCGGCCTCAGCTTCTCCACCGACGCCTTCGATATCCTGCGAGCGAGCCTCGAAGCGGTATCTCTCGGCTTCTCCGAAATCTACCGCCTGCTGGACCCGCAAGGCGCAGACCAGGTCATCGCCTCCGGTGGCGCGCTTCTCAAAAGTCCCGCCTGGACACAGATGATGGCCGACGCTCTGGACAAGCCCGTGACCACATGCACCGAACTCGAATCCTCCTGCCGAGGCGCGGCGCTGTGGGCGATGGAACAGACGGGAATCATCCACAACATCGCCGACCTCCCCGCTTCCACCGGCGCCATCTTCGAACCGCGCCCCGAATATCGCGAGACGTACGCCCGTCTCCGTAACGATCAGCACGCGTTGTATGCGAAACTGTTCGGACCAGTTGCATGAGTCTCTCACCCGATTTACAAGAGCGCTTCGCGCGCGTTCGCTTGCTCTTAATGGATGTCGATGGCGTCCTCACCGACGGTCGTCTGTTCCACTTTCCGGGTCCCGATGGCACGATGGTCGAGACCAAGGGCTTCGATTCGCAGGACGGCATGGCGCTACGTTGGCTCGCTTGGAATAACGTCGACGCCGGAGTGATCAGCGGCCGCATCTCCGCCGCCACCACAGAGCGCGCCCGCCAGCTCGACATCCGCTACGTGTATCAAGGCCACATCGAGAAGATCCCGATCCTCGATGAGATCCGCGAGAAGAGCGGCATCGCGCCGGAGAACATCGCTTACGTCGGCGACGACCTCACCGACATCGTCGTGATGCGCCGCGTCGGCCTCGGCATCGCGACCGCCAACGCGCGTCCCGAGGTCAAGCGGGCCGCGCACTACGTCACCAACGTACCCGGCGGTTCCGGAGCGATCCGCGAGGTAGCGGAGCTGATCCTGCAAGCGCAAGGTCACTGGGCCGCTATCCTGAAGAAGTACGAGGTGGAATAGGGTGTCACAGAAGGTAGGAATTGAAGTTCATTCGAAAGACGGGCCTGGCATCATGCACCAGCTCGCCCGCGCGATCGCGAATCACGATGGCAACATCGTCAGCGTGATGATCGTCGACGGCAAAGATGGAACCGAGTGGGTCTATTTTGAAGTCGACGTTCCGGGCGACCCGAACGCGATCATTGCGGAGTTGAACGCACTCGATCCGGTACACGAAGCCAACATCGTCGAGAGCCTCGAAAAGATCTACGGCAAACGCATCATCATCATCGGCGGCGGTGCACAGGTGGGCCAGGTCGCCCTCGGAGCCATCTCCGAAGCCGACCGCCACAACATCCGCGGCGAACACATCTCGATCGACACCATCCCGCTCGTTGGCGAACAGAACCTCGCCGCCGCCGTGCGCGCAGCCGCCCGCTTGCCACGGGTGAAAGCCCTCGTCTTAGCCGGTGCCCTGATGGGCGGCGACATTACCGAAGCCGTCAAGGAAGTCCGCGAAGACGGCTTGCTGATCGTCAGCCTCAACATGGCCGGCAGCGTCCCCGATGCCGCCGATCTCGTCGTCACCGACCCTGTGCAAGCCGGCGTCATGACCGTAATGGCCGTCGCACAAACCGCCAAGTTCGACGTCGCGAAGCTGACCTCGAAGCGTTTCTAATATGAGACCCGATGTTGTGGCGTACGCACTCGTGCGTGCCGTGTCGAGACTCTTCTCGACACCTCGGGCAGGCCAACTATGACGCCCGAAGAATTCCGCAAATCCGGCCACGAAGTCGTCGACTGGATCGCGGACTATCTGCGTGATGTCCACACACTCCCCGTCGTTCCCGACGTCGCCCCCGGCGCGCTGATCGACGCCCTCCCCTCGTCCGCCCCCGAACAAGGCGAGCCGATGGACGCGATCCTCAAAGATTTCCGCGAACTCATCGTTCCCGGCCTCACGCACTGGAACCACCCACGCTTCCTGGCATACTTCTCCATCTCCGCGTCCGGCCCCGGCATCCTCGGTGAGATGCTAGCAGCCGGCTTGAACGTCAACCAGTTGTTGTGGAAGACCTCCCCCGCAGCGTCGGAGCTTGAGCAAGTCACCCTCGGCTGGCTTCGCCAGTGGCTCGGCCTGCCCGACGAATTCTTCGGCATCATCCACGACACCGCCTCGACCGGAACCATGCACGCGATCCTCGCCGCGAGAGAATTAGCGGCTCCCGGCATCCGCCACTCCGGTGAATTCCCCGGACTCACGCTCTACTGCTCGGAGCACGCCCACTCCTCCGTCGACAAAGGCGCGATGGCTGTGGGCACGGGTCTCGACAACATCCGCCACGTCCCGTCCGACGCCGAGTTCCGCATGCAACCCGCGGCCCTCGAAGCCCTGATCCAAGCCGATCTCGCGCAAGGCAAGAAGCCCTTCTGTATCGTCGCGACCGCCGGGACCACGTCCACCGCGAGCATCGACCCGATCCGCCCCATCGCCGAGATCGCCAAGCGTTACGGCCTCTGGCTGCACGTCGACGCCGCCTACGCAGGCACCGCCGCGATCCTCGAAGAACATCGCCACATCCTAGACGGCGCGAGCCTCGCCGACTCCCTAGTCGTGAACCCGCACAAGTGGTTGTTCACTCCCGTCGACATCAGCGCGCTCTACACGCGACGCCCCGACATCATGCGCCGAGCAGTCTCTCTCGTCGATGCACCCGCGTACTTGCAGTCCGACGCGAAAGACCGCCTGGTCAATCTCTCCGACTACAGCCTCGCCCTCGGCCGTCGCTTCCGCTCCCTGAAGTTGTGGTTCGTGCTCCGCTCCTTCGGCCGCCAAGGTATCGCCGAAGTGCTGCGCCGACACATGGAGTCAGCCCAAGTGATCGCCGCTGAAATCGGCGCGCATCCGGACTTCGAGATCTGCGCTCCCGTCCTGTTCTCGCTGGTGTGCTTCCGCCACAAAGGCTCCGACGACCAGAATCGCCAATTGCTGGAGAAAGTGAATGCCTCCGGGGAAGCGCTGCTCTCATCGACCACGTTGCACGGGAAGGTCGTCCTGCGTATGGCGATCGGCAACATCCAGACGACGACGGACGATGTCCGCCAAGTGTGGACTCTGATCCAGCGCCTGGCAGGCTGAATGCCTGCCCTACCAAGCCGGTGGGGCAGGCGTTTTCGCCTGCCACCTAAGCCGCGACGCGCGCTAGCAGGAATTTCTCAATCGCATCGATCAACTGCGGCGCCTTTAGCGGCTTGGTGAGGTAAACGTCCATCCCCGCGCTCAAGCAGCGCTCCTTGTCACCGGTCATCGCGTGCGCCGTCATCGCGATGATCGGCAAGCGAGTCCAGCGTATATCCGCACGAATCGCGCGCGTCGTCTCCAGGCCGTCGAGCACCGGCATCTGCACGTCCATCAGGATCAGGTCGTACGGCTCGCTCGCCAGTTCCAGTAGCTCCAACGCTTCCTGCCCGTTGTTCGCGACGTCCAGGTTGTAGCCCTTCTTGCGCAGCATCGCGAGAACGACGCGTTGGTTGATCGCGTTGTCTTCGACCAACAACAACCGAGCGCTGCCGGTCACGGAAGCCGCAGGCGCGATGGCTCGTGCTACGGGCACGGGGGCGGACGTTTCCCGCGCCACCACATCGAACGGAATCTCTACCGTGAACTTGCTCCCCTTGCCCAACTCGCTCTCCACGCGAATCGTCCCGCCCTGCAACTCGACGAGCTTGCGTGTGATCGCCAGACCCAAGCCCGTGCCGCCGTACTTGCGCGAGATGCTCGAGTCCGCTTGCGTGAACTTGTCGAAGATCAGCGCCAGCTTGTCGGCCGGAATGCCAGCTCCCGTGTCCGACACTTCAATGGACACCATCGTCCTGCCATCAAACGGCTTGGAGCTCGACTGCGTTACGCGCACGACGCCCTCATCCGTGAACTTGATCGCGTTGGACACGAGGTTGTTGACCACCTGCCGCAGCCGCAGCGGATCGCCCGTGACCACCAGGCCAGCCCCGGAGGTACACACATACTGCAGCGCGATCCCCTTCTGCTGCGCCTTCGCCAAGTGCGGACGCAGGCACTCTTCGGTCACCTCGCGAACGTGGCACGGAACCCGCTCAAGCTGCATGCGGCCCGCTTCGATCTTGGAGATGTCCAGAATGTCATTAAGCAGTCCCAGCAACGAGTAGGCACAGCGTTGCGCGATCTCGACGTTCTCGCGATCCTCGCCACCGATCTTGCCGTCCAGCACCAGGTCCAGCATGCCCAGCAGCCCGTTCATCGGCGTGCGCAACTCGTGCGACATGTTCGCCAGAAACTCGCTCTTGGCATGCGTGGCGACCACCGCCCCCTGCATGGCCTGTTGCAACTCCGTTGTACGCGCCCGGATGCGCTCTTCGAGTTGCTCCTGGTGCTCCAGGATCTGTTCCTGCGATGCCGCCAGCGCCGCGATCATCCGGTTGAAGCTCTCGCCCAGCGACTCGATCTCGTCTCCGGTGCGGCTCACCTGCATCGGCTCGAGCTTGCCCTGGCCGACGGAGAGCATGCCCTTCTCCAGGTTCTCTAAGGGTCGGCTGAACACGCTGACCGAGAACCGCGAAATCGCCACGGCGACGCCGCCCACGACAAGTGCGAGCACGACAAACTTGCGCCAGTCGAGAGTATGTTGGTTCAGATCCCAAACGAGCGACACCCCGACCACCCACAGCAACACGACCAGCGTGAAGATGGAGTAGCGTCGGGCGACCGATTTATACTGCTTTGGACGAGGGTAGTCCACAGTTCCATGATGCGGTTCGGCTGCGTAAGAGGCCATGGGTAGGACACCTTAGCCACCCCTTAGATTCGCAACTAGTGAGGGCGTTTGTTATTCTGGGGTTCGCATGTCTTCCCGCTTGGCCACCTCGCTTTGCGGTATCCCCCTGAAGAATCCTGTTCTTGCCGCCTCGGGGACGTACGCGTATGGGGTCGAGTTCGCCGACTTGGTGGATCTTTCCAGCCTCGGGGGCATCGTCACCAAGGGTCTGTCGCGCCACCCGATCGCCGGCAATCCTCCGCCGCGCGTCTGGGAGACCGAGGCCGGGATGATCAACTCGATCGGACTCCAGAACATCGGAGTCGAAGCGTTCGTGGCTGACAAACTGCCCGCGCTGCGGAAGTGCGGCACAGCGATCTTCGCCAATGTCTTCGGCTATAAGTTCGATGACTATCTGGAAGCGGTCCGCGTTCTGGAGGATGCAGAGGGTATCGCCGCCTACGAACTGAACGTATCCTGCCCGAACACCGAAGGCGGTGGCATCTTCTTCTCCAGCGATCCTGTGGTGTTGGCAGATTTGGTCGGCGCGGTGCGCAAGATTGTGAAGCGACCGTTGATGGTAAAGCTGTCGCCGAACGTCGCCAAGATTCAGCCGCTCGCGGTCGCGGCGCAAGATGCTGGGGCGGATGCGATCTCGCTGGTGAACACGTTCATCTCGCTCGCGATTGACGCGCGGGCTCGCAAGGCAAGGCTCGGAGCAGGCTTCGGTGGCTTGTCGGGACCCGGCATCAAGCCCATCGCGCTGCGCCTCGTGTATGAAGCGGCGCAGGCCGTGAAGATCCCCGTGGTGGGACTGGGCGGCATCGCATGCGGCGTAGATGCTGCCGAGTTCATGATCGCGGGAGCAACTGCGGTCGAAGTTGGCACCGCGAACTTCTGGGACCCGGCATCACCCGCACGCATCGCAAGCGAGCTCGATACGTTTCTGGCAGAGGAGGGAGTTGCCCGCGCCGCGGATCTTGTGGGCACACTGAAGCTATGAAGAAGACCATTTCTACTACGGACGCGCCTGCTGCGATCGGGCCCTACTCGCAGGCCGTTGTATCAAACGGGCTCGCGTTCTTGAGCGGACAGATTGCGCTGGACCCGGCGACGGGCGAGATCGTTGCGGGTGGGATTGATGACCAGACGGTTCGCGTGCTGCAGAACCTGAAGGCTGTTCTGGAAGCTTCGGGGTCGTCGCTCGCGAATGTCGTAAAGACCACCGTGTACTTGAAAGACATGGCGGAGTTCACGGCGATGAACGAGGTCTACGGGCGCTTCTTCACGGATAACCCGCCGGCAAGAGCGACCGTCGAAGTTGCCCGGCTGCCGAAGGATGTGCGCGTCGAGATCGACTGTATCGCTACTGTTGCTTAGCGCGCGGGTCGTTGGGACCATGCACTGAATACGGCTCTTGTGGCGGTTTCAGTGTGATCTCCACCAGCTTCTCGTCTTCCTCGATGGTGAAAGTATCCCCGAAGCTTTGATGATTCTTGGCGGTGACCTGGATCATAATGTCGCCTTTGGGAATGCCGGGAAGCTTGGCCGTTCCCTCCTGCGAAGTTTTCAGTTCCCAGGACCGTTTGATCTTCTTCAACGTCGACTTGCGGCGTCCCTGCTTGAACACCAGCCGGACATTAGCCCGGTCAATCGGCTTGCCCCGGTCGTCCACCACTTTGACGGTGACCCGGGTGACGTCGCTGTCGGCAAAGGACGGCAAGCACGCAGCCAGACAGAGGACAAGTAGAATGACGTTCCGCATGTCCGAATTATCGCATGGGGGGAGATCGGTGTCAGACACCACAACTCCCGAACTATGTGCGATTCTGTCACTCAAGGACCCATGAAACTCGCCATCGTACTTTTCGCCTGCCTCGCCGCGCAGGCACAGGACTACACTGCGGAGCGCACCTCAGACCACGGCATTCCGGTGATCCGGCTGGTGGACAAGGTGAACAAAGTTGAGGTCGCTGTGATCCCGTCGGTGGGGAACACGGCGTATGAGATGAAGGTGAACGGGAAGAACATTCTGTATTTCCCATACGCCGATGTGTCGGAGTTCAAGGCTCGGCCGAGCCTTACTGGGATTCCGTTCCTGGCACCGTGGGCGAATCGGTTGGACCAGCAGGCATTTTTCGCCAACGGCAAGAAGTACAACTTCGATATGGAACTGGGCAACGTGCGCGGGCAGATTCCGCTGCACGGGCTGCTGACGAATTCCGCGTATTGGGAAGTGACCACGGTGACGGCCGATGCGCGAGCTGCGCGCTATACCGCTCGTCTGCGCTTCTGGAAGTATCCGGAACTGATGGCGCAGTGGCCGTTCGCGCACGAGTACGAGATGACCTACCAGCTCAAGCAGGGGGAGTTGGAGGTGCGAGTTACGGTGACCAACCTGGGCGCGGAGACGATGCCGATCTCGGTGGGATTTCATCCTTACTATCAGATTCCGGGCGTGCCTCGGGACCAATACATGCTGCATATTCCGGCTCGGACGCGGGTGAACTATACTCCGCAGTTGCTGCCTACGGGCGAGTATCGGGCGATGGATCTGACCAATGAGTTTACGTTGAAGGGGGTCACGCTGGACGATGGGTTCATCGATCTGATGCGCGATCCCGATAAGCGCGCTCGGTTCACGATCAAGGCGGGGAACGCGACGGTGGAGACGAGCTTCGGTCCGAATTATCCGGCGGCGGTGGTGTGGGTCCCGAATCGGGGCGAGGCGGCGCAACCGTTCCTGTGCCTGGAGCCGATGACCGGTGTGCCGAACGCGGTCAACATGGCGGGCGCGGGCAAGTATCCGATGCTACAGACGGTGGCTCCGGGGGCTCGGTGGTCGGAGAGCTTTTGGGTGAAGGCCAGCGGCCTATAGATCGGGAGTTATGGTGTCTGACACCGATTCTAGGATTATTCTGTGCCTTCTAGGGGGGTGACGGAATCCAGGAAGAACCAGCAGGGGACGGCTGCGGCGTAGACGGCGGCGGAGATGTAGAAGGTCAGGTTCCAGTTGCCGCCGGACGAGGCCAGCATGTAGCCGATGGCGGTGGGGGCGACGGCGCCGCCGAGGTTGCCCCAGCTGTTCATGGCTCCGGAGAGCGTGCCGGCGAACTTGCCTCCCATGTCCATGGTGGCGGCCCAGGAGGGCGGCATGGCGAGGTCATTACAGAAGCTGGCGAGCGCGATGAAGAAGACGGCGAAGCGCGGGTCGGGCATGTAGGTGGTCGCGATGAGGGACGCGCAGGCGCCCGCGTAGCCGAAGCCGGCAACGATGCGGCGCGTGCGGTTCAGATCGCCGGTGATGCGGAATAGCTGCTCCGTGAGGAACACGCTGACCGGATTCCCCAGGCCTCCCATGAAGAGCGGCAGAACTCCGAAGAGCGCGGCTTGAGCGACGTTCATACCGCGGGCTTCGCGCAGATAGGTGGGCAGCCAGGTGATGTTGAAATACCAGCCGTAGGACAGAAAAAAGTATTGCCAGCAGAGAAGCCAGACGCGGGGCGAGCGCAACATGACGCCCCAGGGTGCGTTGCCATGTCCGGCGACACGTTCGGCACCGGCGCGTAGCAAGGCTTTTTCGGCGTCGTTCATCTTGGGGTGATCCAGCGGGTTCTCGCGATACCAGAAGTAAAACGCGACAGCCCACAGCAGACCGAGCACGCCGAAGATTTCAAAGGAATGCCGCCATCCCAGGGCGACGATGATTGGCGAGGCGATCAGCGGCGTGAAGGCTCCACCCCAACGGGCGCTGAGCCATAGGACGCCTTGCGCGCGCACGCGTTCCTTTTCCGGGAACCAGATGGTGAACATCTTGGTGAGGTTGGGAAAGCAGCCGGCTTCCCCCGCTCCAAAGAGGAAACGGGTGGTCGTCATCATGACGAAGTTGGTGGCCCAACCCGTGGCTGCGGTAAAGAAGGACCACCACAGGACGATGCGTAGGATCACGCGGCGGGGGCCGAGCCAATCGCCGAGATAGCCGCCGGGAATTTCGAAGATCGCGTAGGCCAGGGCGAAGGCCGTGAACACCCAGCCGAGTTGAACGTCGGTCAGACCGAGGTCAGAGCGGATGTAGGGACCGGCCACCGAGATCGCTACGCGATCAATGTAAGTGATCACGGCGAGCGTTACGGTGAAGGCGAGCACGCCGTAGCGGACGCGGGTGGGGGGTGCGGTTGAGACGGCGAGGTCGGCCATAGACCTATCGATAGTAGCGCACTGCGTAAGGATGGGCGGGCCCTGGGTGCTCTCGCCCCGCAAAAAGACTATACTCCTCTGCTAGGAGGCCGGTGAATCATGAAAGTGATTGCAGTCGTGGTGATGGCTTCACTCCTCGCAGTCGTTTCGGAAGCGCAAGAGGTGTTGCGACAGTGGGCTGGCCGAGCAGAGTATGAGATGGCCACCAATGCGTTTGGAGAAAAAGACTTCGGGCGGATGATAGACGGCCTACTCGTGTGGGAAAGCGCATATCCGAATAGCGAGTTTGCTGTCGAACGAACCCAAACGCTGATCTATGCCTATCAGCAATTCGGGCAAACGGCGTCTCGACGGATCCCGCTTCTGTACAAGATTGTCGCCCTCGGCCCGATGCTCAAGAAGCCCTCTCCTGAACAGACTAGGGTGATCCGCGCAGCAGCCAACGCTTTACTGGAGGAGTTATCGAAGCCCAGCATCGTTGCTCCTGCTGATGCGAAGGAACTCGCCACAAAAGCATTGGCTACTGAGTGAGGAGGCTGCGTCGCCAATACTGGGCGGCAAGCCTGTAGCGCGCGCACTCGTGCGTGCCGTGTCGAGACTCATCTCGACACCTACAGTCGTCGACACGAGTGTCGACGCAGCACGCTTAAGCGTGCGCCACAAAGTCTGTCAACGAAGATTCAAGACCCTACGAATCGGCGCTAGAATTTACCTGATGGCTCCCACTCTGGAATTCGTATTTGAATTGACCGCGCAGGTCTCGGCACCGGACAGGATTCCCACCAACGCGGGGGAGCGGCGGATCGTGCCCATCCTGGGTGGCGCGCTGGAAGGTCCGCTGTTGCGCGGCAAGGTGGTGCCCGGTGGCGCGGATTACCAGGTAGTGCATGCCGATGGATTTACGGAGATCGAAGCGCGCTATGTGGTGGAGACCGATCAGGGCGAGCGCATCTACGTCACCAACAAGGGCATGCGACATGCCGCACCCGAGGTGATGGCGGAGCTGAACGCGGGCAGGCCGGTGGACCCGTCGAAGATCTATTTCCGGGCCATCCCCACGTTTGAAACGGCGTCGCCGCGTTTGCAGTGGTTGACGCGATCGCTCTTCGTTACGGCGGGCGAGCGTTACCCGGAGGGCGTGAAGATTCTTTGTTACCGCGTCACCTAAGCTCGTGATAGAGTCACAGTGTAAGCGCGTACATTCCCGAAAATGTCTAAACCACTTCGCAGTACCCATTGGTTCGGCTTGGCCGACCGCGACGGATTCATGCATCGTTCCTGGATGAAAAACCAGGGCTTCCCGTCGGATGTTTTTGACGGACGGCCGGTGATCGGCATCTGCAATACGTGGAGCGAGCTTACGCCTTGCAATGCGCACCTGCGGCAAGTGGCGGATCGCGTGAAGCGCGGCGTGTGGGAGGCGGGCGGCTTTCCGCTGGAGTTCCCGGTAATGTCGCTAGGCGAGACGAACATTCGGCCCACTGCCATGTTGTTTCGTAACCTCGCGAGCATGGATGTCGAGGAGTCGATTCGCGGGAATCCGATTGACGGGGTCGTGCTGCTGTGCGGCTGCGATAAGACGACACCGTCGCTGATCATGGGTGCGGCGAGCTGCGATCTGCCGGCCATTGTGGTTTCCGGCGGGCCGATGCTGAACGGGCGTTTTCAGGATAAGACCATTGGCTCCGGCACCTCGGTGTGGCAGATGAGCGAAGACGTGCGCGCGGGCAAGATGAAGATGCAGGATTTCTTCGAAGCTGAGCAGTGCCAGTCGCGGTCGGCGGGGCATTGTATGAGCATGGGCACGGCGTCGACAATGGCGTGCATGGTGGAAGCGCTGGGTATGGGATTGCCGAACAACGCGGCGATTCCGGCGGTGGATTCGCGGCGCTATGTGATGGCGCACGAGGCTGGTCGACGCATTGTGAACATGGTTCACGAAGATGTCAAAGTCAGCAAGATTCTGACGCGTGAAGCGTTTGAGAACGCGATCATGGTGAACGCGGCCATCGGCGGGTCGAGCAATTTCATTCTGCACATGCTGGCGATTGCGGGGCGCGTGGGCATCAAGCTCGACCTGAACGACTTCGACGCGATTGGGCACCATCTGCCGCTGTTGGTCGATATCATGCCTTCGGGGCGCTTCCTGATGGAAGACTTCTACTACGCAGGCGGGGTTCCGGCGATTGTGCGCGAGTTAGGGGATCGCATTCATCGCGACGCGCTGACGGTAAACGGCAAGACCATAGGCGAGAACACGGCGGACGCGCCGTGCTGGAATCGCGAGGTGATTCGCGAGATCGACAAGCCGATCCGCGAGCACGCGGGGCTGGCTGTGGTGCGCGGGAATCTGGCTCCGGATGGGGCTGTGGTGAAGCCGTCTGCGGCGACGCCTCGGTTGCTGAAGCATCGTGGCAAGGCCGTGGTGTTTGAGAGCATCGAGGACTTCAAGGCTCGCATTGACGATCCGAATTTGGACGTGGATGAGAACTCGGTGATGGTCATGAAGGGCGCGGGGCCGAAGGGGTACCCGGGGATGCCGGAAGTCGGGAACATGCCGCTGCCGCCGAAGTTGCTGGCGCGCGGGATTACGGACATCGTACGGATTTCAGATGCTCGGATGTCAGGGACGGCGTACGGGACTGTAGTGCTGCATATTTCGCCGGAGTCGGCTGCGGGTGGGCCGCTGGCGTTTGTGCAGAATGGGGATGAGATTGAGCTGGATGCAGAGGCTCGGATTCTGAACCTGTGTATTTCGGATGAAGAGATGGCTCGGAGACGGGCTGCGTGGGTCCCACCCGCGCCGGTGGCTACGAGTGGGTATCAGCGGATGTATATCGATCACGTGCTGCAGTCGCACCAGGGGGCGGATTTGGACTTCCTGGTCGGGTGCAGGGGCGCGGGGATACCGCGGGAAAGTCACTAAAAGCTAAGAAAGACATCTCTCGCAAAGTTCGCAAAGATCGCCAAGAAGACTTTGAATTTCCTTTGCGGGCTTTGCGAGAGATTGTCCGAGCTTTACATCGAGGCGTCGATGCCGCCCCATAGGTTCATGGTGTTCAGTTCGTCGCGACCGCAGGATTTGAGGTAGCAGAAGAGCTGAGTGCGGTAGGCGGCGTGGCCGCCGAAGACCAGGTTGACGATGTGCTTGCCGCGGCTGTTGGTTTGGCCGAACAGGTCGAGCGGGGACGCCATGTCGGCTTCCGACATGGAACTTAATTCTGCCGCATACATAGCGGGCTGCTTTGCGATGTCGGCCAGGATGCCGTCCAGATCTTTTGCGGCTGCGGCAGCGACTGCGGCTCCCCAGGCTGCGGGGTCGAAGTTGCCGGTCTTGATGGCGGGGACCAGGCCGGGGCCCATGACGCTCAGGTAGCGCAGCAGGTCGATGGTGCTGCGTTGGCTGGAGGTGGGCTTGTAGTCGACTTTACTGGGGTCGATCTTGGTCGCCAGGTGCAACAGGATCCGGACTTCATTCTGTAACAGTTCGATGAGTTCTTGTGTGGTGAGTGCCATGCTTCTGCCACGGTACCACGGAGCCGGTCATTCGACGCGGACGGCGTCGAGGTCGACGAAATTGCCGGTGGACTTGCGGTCCTTGCGGCCCGTTACGCGCAATTCAAACGTGTGGACACCTTGGGCGAGTCCGGCGATGCGCGCGGAGGATTGCCACTGGGTGTTCGCTGCGTATTGGTTGAGGCGTTTCGCGAGGCGTCCGTCGATCACGACTTCGCCGATGCCTCGGTTGGCGGCCAGCGTGTAGACGTAGGTGATGGCGGGGCCGGCGAAGGTGAAGTGTAGCGTGTCGCCAGAGACATCCGAGTAGCTGAGGGACTGGCCAACGGGCTCGGCGAACTGCTTGTCGTGCAGCCAGGCTCCGCTGTATTCGATGCGAGGCTCGGTGTCGTCATGGGTGCCGGGTTCCAGCGGTCGGGTGTCTTTGGGGATCGGGATCTCGGAATCGCGTACGCGGTAGAGGGCCAGAGCGCCGAGCGACCCATTGGGTTCAGGATCGAGCCAGCGGGTGAGGAACGTCTTCACGACTTCAAATGGCGCTTCGCGGGTGGCAGGGGCAATCACGTGGCGGATGCCTAGCTTGCGGAACTGCTCGGCGATTGCGGCGGCATCGGGAGCGTTGCGGACGCGCTCCCAGTAATGCTCGTTATGCCAGGTGTCGGTGTAGGCTTTCGCGTGCAGTTCGGCGGTTGCGTCGGTGGAGAAGAAGGCGACGGGTTCGCCGGGGGACTCCAAATTGAGGCGATCAATCAGGAGTCGGACGGGGGCTTTGGCTTCTAGGAACGGGCGGATGTCGGCTTTCGAGTAGAGGGCGAAGTCGGGATTGTAGTAGCCGGAGGCGGGGAGGAACCATAGGTTCAGCGCGGTCAAGCCCACGATGGCTGCGGCGCGCAGGGGGAGCCAGGCGATGGCCAGGCTCGCGAGGGGCAGAGCGGCGTAGGTGTAGCGCAAGTTGGGGGCGGCCAGGAGGACAATGGCGGTGCCCATGGCGCAGACGGTGAGGATCACGGCCTGGTCGCGACGGCGGACGAGCAGGGCGGCGGGGAGCAGGAGGATGAAGTATTGAAAGCCAGCGGCTCCGCCTTGGCCTTCGACGTAGATGTCCGAGCGGAACGTCATCACGTAGGGGGCGTCCCAGGAGGGGTGCAGGTCGCCGTAGCGGGGGTCGACGAAGGACTTGGTGGCGTCGTAGTCGGGGGAGCGGAAGACGGCGTTGGCGAAGGGGAAGATGGGGTTGCCGGAGCGGGCGTAGGCGAAGGCGTAGGTGGGGAGTGCGAGGGCTAGTGCGGCGACGGCGGAGATGAGTGCGGGCTTCCAGGCTCGGGTGCGCCAGGTGAAGATCGCGATGAGCAGGGCGAGGGGCACGGCGAAGGCGACGGCGATTAGTTTCACGGCGACGGCGGCACCGGTGAGGATGCCTGCGGTGTGTAGTTCGTGAGGCTCGTGGGAATCACTGTAGCGAAGGACGGCGAGCGTCGCGCCGACGAGCATGGCGGCCCAGACGTTTTCGACGAACAGAGAACCGGTGACGAGTTGGACGAGAGGCGTGGACAGGAAGAGGGCCGCGCTGAGGTAGGGGGCATTCCAGCGGCGCGCTGCCGTAACGATGAGGCTGGTGAGGATGGCTAAGAACGCAAAGTTGAGGAGCTTCGATGCGGCTTCGCCGCCGAGCAGGTAGACGCCGGTGTAGAGCGCGTCGGCGCCGGCGGGCATCAGCGACCAGATGGCATGCTGGTGGTCGAAGGGCCACTGGCCTTGGTCGGCGACGAAGGCGGGGAGCGCCAGGTGCATGGAGAGGCCGTCGGCGCTGATCTCGGGCTTCAGCGCGGCTAGAAAATGTATTCCGAGAACGAAGAGCAAGACGGCCAAGGCTGCGGCTTGTTTGCGATCGTTGCAGCGGGGCAGTGCGAGGCTTGGGCGGGCGCCTATGTAGGGGACGGCGAAGGCCAGTGCGTAGGTCCACCAGTAGTTGACGGGGTAGTGAAGGGCGAGCCACAGGATGAGCATCCAGGCGGCGGCTCCGAGGAGCAGCGCTGTGGCGGGATCAGCCGTGCGGACGAGAATTTTTCCCAAGGCCGAGCACGAGCCGAGGAAGAAGAGGACGGCGAGTGGCGCTAGTGGACCCGCCCACCACGCGGCGTAGAGAGCAGCGACGGGGATGATCCAGGGGACGCGGCTCGGGGCGCGCCAGAGAAGGAGCCCGGCGACGCACCAGAAGACCGCGGCGTATTCGGCGAAACGGCGCAGGCCTTCTTCGGCCCACATCGGTTGGGAGAAGAGTTGCTCAGACCAGAGGCCGTAGAGGGAGATCGCGGCGAGAAGCGCGATCAGCAGTCGAGGGAGCACCCTAATAGAGTACCTGTATAAATTCGGCGATCACGCGGAAGCGGTCTTCTTCCGGATCGAGATCCCAGGCGTCGAATTCGGGATTCAGCGGTTCCAGACGGACGCGTTCGTGCTCACCCGAAGAATTTTTCTCGCTGTGATAGCGCTTCACCGTATAGCGATCGTTGGTGCCGCCGCCCTGGTATTCGACCAGTACCAGCTTGCCTTGACGCGATCCGACTACTCCGGAACGGAACACGCATAAGCTGCCATCGGGGATGCGCGGTTCCATGGATTGGCCGACGATGCGGGCGACAAACATGTTCTCGTGCAGGCGCAGGCCGACGGGCGCTTCTTCCCATCCGTCTTCGGTGATCTCTTCGTTATCGAGAAACTTTCCCGCCGCAACGGCCAGGGTGAAGCGCGGAAGATGGGTGCGGAAGGGTTGGGGTCGCGGATCGACGTTCTGCTTGTAGAGCCGGGCGAGGGCGCGGTCGAAGTTTTCGACGATGACTTCGCGGGGTTCGGAGATTCGCAGGAGATTGGACAGCGAACCGTTGAGGTATTCGAGCAGGCGGGTGCCGCCCATTTCGGCGGATTTGGCTTCGAGGTCGTCTTGTAAGGCCTCGAGGATCTCGGCCTCTTCGGGCGCGATTTCTGCCCAGTCGCGGCGCAGGCGGACGTGCAGGGCGTTCATCGTGGGGTCGAATAGGAGCACACCGGCTGGAATGCGCTCGCAGCCAGGGGCGTCCAGTTCGAGGACGTAGAGCTGCGCGGATTGAGTGGCGATGGCCGGCATTCTATGGACGTATCGGCGAAAAAGTTAGGGGCCACAGATGAACACTGATAAACACAGATGAAAAAGAGTTCTATCTGCGTTTATCTGTGTTCATCTGTGGCCATACTGTCTTAAGGGTTTGCCACGTAATAGAACGATCTGGCGCGCACTTTGGCGTTGGCTAGATTCACGCGCACCTTGATTTCGTGCTTCTGGCTTTCATCGCCCGGAGTGTTGGGTTGGTAGCGCAGAATGTATTGCGTCGTGACCTCGCCGGCGATGGCGGTGATCGACTTGAACATGGACCCCAGGATCTTGGCCTGGAAGCCGCCGGTGCCGACCTTGAATTCGAACGCGCCTTCATCGGAGGGGCGGGACAGGAAACCCTGGGTGTTGTCGTAGGTGTCTTCGAGCGGGGTCTCGACGCGGCCGCCGGTTTCTTCGGCCAGGCGGACCAGGTTCTTCTTGAAGGGCGAAGTCAGGCCGTAGGCGTCGGTGGAGATCGCGTAGATGGTCAGTTGGCTGCGCTGGGCAAGTTCGATGACCTCGTCGAGTGTATGGTGGCTGGCGTTGTCATGGCCGTCGCCCACGATGACGACGACGCGGCGGGGTTCCACCGGCTCGCCTTTGACCAGCTTGCGGCTGGTGCAGGCGAGGTAGATGGCGTCGTAGAGAGCGGCTCCACCGGCGGGAGTCACTTTGTCGAGTTTGGCGACGATTTTGTCGGCGTCGTAGGTGGTGTTGACCATCACCTCGGCTTCGGTGCCGTAGCCGATCAGGTAGCCCTGATATTTGGGATCGCCGGGCAGCAGCGAGAGCACCATTTCGACGGCGGTCTCGTGGTATTCCTTCCAGCGGATTTTCATGGAGTTGCTGAGGTCCATGAGGAAGCCGACGACCACGGGCTGATTGTGTTCGGCGGTGAAGAACTTGATGTTCTGGCGGATGTTTTGATCGTAGATTTCGAAGTCGCTCTGTTTGAGGTTGCTGACGAAGCGGTTGTCGGCGTCGGTCACTGTGACCGGGACGACGACTTCAGTGACGCCGGTGCGGATGAGGGGGACGTCGATCTCTTCCTGCTGGGCCCATAAGGCGAGCGGGATCGAAATACTGGCGGCGGCCAGCGCGAAACTCCAACGGGGAAAGCGCGATTGCATGGGACAACCCTCGTGTCGATTATAGCTGACTCGATCGACGGAGAGAGGCGCAAGGAGCGAGACCGGAGATAGCGGGAAGTGGGGGAGTTCTTAGGGCAGGGTTCGGGTCGGGGAGAGTTACGGGGTGATGGGCGGTTCGGTTTCGGCTCCTTGCGTGACTCGTGAGGGTGCAAGCGATGGGCCAAGCGGGAACTGCTTGAAGACAAAAGAAAACACCCGCCGGGACGATCCGGCGGGTGTCAGATTGGGTACAGGAATGGGATTTTAGCGGGCTGCCTGTGCGTTTTGGTTCACGATGTCCGGGATGGGGTCGGCGCGGCGGGTGAGCGTACCGTTCTTGGCTTCGTCGAAGATGATGTTGTAGCGCTCCATGAGGCCTCCGGTCGCCACGTCCATGGCGAGCTTGGCGGTGGCGTAGGCGACCTGGGCGGTGACTACGTTTTGGCGTGCGGTGGCGAGGCTGTTCTGCTGTTGGATGGTTTCGAACAGGGTCGAGGTGCCCAGCTGATACTTGCGCTGTGTACCGTCCACGACGGCTTCCTGTGCGGCCAAGCCACGGTCTGCGGCATTGAGACGCGCCCGGGCGTTGGTGATGTTGATCTGGGCGCTCTGTACGTCGGCGCGGATCTGGTTGACCTGCTGCTGGAGTTGCAGTTCCTGCGTGCGCTGATTGAGTTGTGCAGCCGCGACGGCGGCCTGCTGGGAGCGGTTGCGGAGGTTGATGCTAAATGTCACACCGAAGTTGTAGTTGATATTCGGGACGTAGAACAACTGACGTAGTACGTTTCCGTAACCGCCGACGAAATCGGGATTTGGAGAAGGACCGTTGCGCAGGGGATTCAAGGTGCCACTCTGCGCAGGCTGCGAAATCAAGCCGGTCAGGTTCAACTGCGGCAACAAAGCGTTTTTAGTTGTTTTCATCTGCAGGTTTGTATTCTCGAGACCGATGCGTGCAGACGCTAGTTCAGGACGTGCGTCCAGGGCCTGCGAAACCAGGTCCTGATACGGGATCGCCGGTTCGATATTGGGAACGTCCACGCGGCTGGTCGGGATGATATGCACCGACTGAATCGAGGCGCTGCCCAGACCATTGCGGCTGATGAGGTTCTTGATGGCGATCTCCTGCGTGGCGACGGCATTTTCGGCGGTGATCAAGGTTTGCTCACCGGTAGCTACCTGGGCCTCGGTTTGCTTGATGTCGATGGGCGCCATGGTGCCGATCTGAATCTGCTGCTTGTTTTGATCGAGCAAGCGCTGGGAGAGTTCCAGCGACTGGCGGGCGACACCGACGTTCAACGACGCGCTTACCAGATTCCAATAGGCTTGGACGACTTGGTTCACTTGCGTGTTGATCTGCGTGCGGAAGGTGTAGTCTGCGGCGCGCTGGTTGTTCTTGGCGACTTTGATGTTGATGGTGTTTAAGCCGATGCCGCCACCTCGTAGTAAGGGCTGGGTGACGTTTAGGTTCAGGCCGCCACTCAAGCTCGGGCTAAAGGTCTGGGTGGAGTTGTTGGTGAGAGTTTTGTTGCTGGTAAAACCAAGAGTCGCGGTGGCGCCGGTCTTAAAGCCTTGCTGCAACTGAAAACCACGGTTGTACACATCGTTGATGTTCGTCGGGACGTTACCAGAAGTAATCGTTTGCGTCACCGGCTGCACCGTATGCTGGATAGTGAACTGGTTCATGTTGAAGACCGGATCAAACGCGCCGTTAGCACCGGCGAGAGAACCCTGGTAGGCGACATCCGTCAATTCGAACTGGTAGCGCTGAATTTCGATACCGATATTGTTTTCCAGTGACAGCGCGATCGCGTCGTTCAGCGAAAGGTAGAGGTTGCCTGCCCGGATCAACTGGTCGAGCCGCCCGGAGTTGGAAAGGTCGATGGGTGCCACGGAGTTGGGCTTGTACTTGCGAGTGAGGTTGTTCACGAAACCAGATTCACTCGAAAGCTGCGGAGTTCTGTCGCTCCGGCTCTGTCCATATCCAGCCGGCGCCGCGGCCAGGACCACACCTAGTAAGGAAATATAGCTCTTCACAGATTTCATGACGTCGTTACCTCGATTAAATTACGTTGGAAGGGAACCCAAGGTTCCCGGAATCACCACGCACGCGGCGCACCAGCCCTAGGGCGCTGCAAGCATTCATGGTGAGTAGAGTCAAAGTGTTTGATATTGGAACGCAGCTGTCCGCATTCGGGCATTATTCATAGCGTAGCGCTTCAATGGGGTCGAGCATTGCTGCCTTGCGTGCGGGGTAGTAGCCGAACACAATTCCCACCAGAGCGGAGAACACAACGGAGTACACAATGGAATTCACGTCCACCAGAGTCGGGAATCCACCTACGCGGGCAAGGGCGATACTGGCAAGTACGCCGGTCACGATACCGATCAGACCTCCCAATAGGGAAACGGTCACGGCCTCAACCAGGAACTGGCCGAGAATATCGTTGGTCTTGGCGCCGACGGCCTGACGGAGGCCGATTTCCTTGGTGCGTTCGGTGACCGACACCAGCATGATGTTCATAATTCCGATACCGCCGACAACCAGGGAGACGGAGGCGATGGCAGCGAGCAGGAAGCCGGTGGTGTTCGCGGATTCCTGGGCGGCCGCGGCGATTTCTTCGAGGCTGCGGGCCTGAAAATCGTTATCTTCATTGGGCCCCAACTTGTGACGCTGGCGCAGTAGCTCTGTAATTTCGGTGAGTGCCTGCTGGGTACGGCCGTCGCGCGCCTGCACCATGATGTTGCCCACGCTGCCGGCGTTATTCTGCCGTCCGCCGATGACCTTTTTCTTGGCGGTCGAAATCGGCATGATAATCGTGTCGTCCTGGTCCTGGCCTTGCGCGGATTGGCCTTTGGGAACCAGGGTACCGATGACGGTGAACGGAATCTTACGAATACGGATTGTCTGGCCGATGGGATCGGCACCAGCGAACAGATTGTCGACCACGGTTTTGCCCAGCAGGCAAACTTTGGCCGCGGAGCGAACCTGGTCCATAGTGAAAGTCTCGCCGCTTTCAATCTTGATGTCGCGGATGGCGAGGAAGTCGGGGAACACGCCCTGCACCTGCGACTGCCAGTTGTTGCTCTGGAAAATCACCTGCTGGCGGCCACCCTGGCTGGGGCTGGCGTAGGCGACCGAAGGCAGTTCCTGGGTCATGGCAATCGCGTCATCTTCGGTGAGGGTCGGCTGATTGCCGTTGCCGGTTTTGACGTTGCCCTGATTCTGGCTGCCGCCTTGAATCTGGATGACGTTACTGCCGATGGAGGCGATCTGCTCTTTGATGCGATTGGCGGCACCGCTGCCGATCGACACCATCGCGATGACCGCGCCGACACCGATAATGATGCCCAACATGGTGAGCATCGAACGAAGCTTGTTCACGCGCAAAGCGCGGAATGCGATTCGCATGCTTTGGAATACTTTGTTCATGACGCCACAGGCTCCTCAAACAGATCGTCTTGCCAGTTTTCGAGTTCCAGCGCCGCATTGCGGGGCTCGGCCACATTTTCGTCGGTGAGCACGTGTCCGTCTTTGAACACGATCAGCCGGTCGGTGTAGTGGGCAATGTCGGGTTCGTGCGTCACGATGACGACGGTCATGCCCTTTTCGCGGTTCAGCTTCTGGAAGATATTCATGATCTCGACGCTGGTCTTCGAGTCGAGCGCGCCGGTAGGTTCGTCGGCGAGAATCAATTTCGGGTTGCAGATCAGAGCACGGGCAATCGCCACGCGCTGCTGCTGTCCGCCAGAAAGCTGACTGGGGTGGTTCTCCATGCGATTGGCCAAGCCAACCGATTCGAGCGCAGCCGCGGCGCGCGCTTTGAACTGCTTCTTATCGTCGTTGGTATAGAGCAGCGGCAGTTCGACATTTTCGAGCGCGGAAGTGCGCGCCAGAAGGTTGAACTGCTGGAAGACGAAACCGATCTTCTTGTTCCGGATTTCCGCGAGTTCATCCCGGTTCAAGCTGCTGACGTCGATTCCGTCGAGCCAATATTTTCCGCCAGTGGGCTTATCCAGACATCCGATGATGTTCATGAAGGTGGACTTGCCGGACCCGGAGGGTCCCATGATGGCGACGAAGGAGCCGCGCTCGATGGAATTGGTTACGCCGCGGAGAGCGTGAACCTGCTGGTCGCCCATGGTATAGGTTCGGGCCAGGTGTTCGGTGCGAATTAAAGCGTCACCAGTGGATTGAGGACTTGCGCTCGACATACCGTTAGAAGCGGAAGCCCCCGCCACCCTGATTGCCCTTGAATTGGTTGTTGCCGCCGGGGAAGCCCTGAGGGTTATTGCCGCCCTTGGCGTTGGCCGGAGCGGGCAGACCTTCGACAGCCGTAATCAACTCCGCGCCTTCTTCGAGGCCGGTGTTGTTGCCGAGCAGTTGTACCCAGTTGCCGTCGCTCAGTCCGGTGCGAATCCGAACCGCTTCGACTTCGTTCTTCGCATTGAGGCGATACACGGTCTGTGTCTGCTGGGGTGCGCCGAAGCCACGGGCACCGCGTCCACCGGGAGCAGCGCCGAAAGCGGCTACGCGGGGATTGGCTCCACCGTTGCCGCCACGGCCTGTGCCGCCGTTACCGTTGCCGCCACGACCTGTGCCGCCGCCAGCGCGACCTTGAACTTGGCTAGGATCACCGGTACCACCGCCGCGATTGCCGCCCTTGCCTTGGAACTGGCTGGGATCAAAATTGCCGCCGCCCTTGGCCTGGAATGCCGCACGCAGGGCTTCACGGTCGACCTGCCCATCGGGACCTTTAAACTGGCTGGTATCGAAACCTCCATCGCCGCCACCGCGATTGCGGCGACCGCCGCCTTCCGGATTTCCATCTTTGCCGCCGTCCGCTTTGGCGGTCTCGGTCTGGGGTCGCGTTTGCTTGACGGGTTCAGTAGCCTTGGAGGTTTCCCGCAGGGGTTGCGGGGCCGGGGTTGCGTCCTTGCTGTCCGTGGAGGGAGCTCCGTCCTTGCCGCCTTTACCCTTACCACCCTTGCCGGCCACATCGCCGACCACCGTCAGTTCCGCCGGGGGACGGAAGCGCAGGGCCGAGCTCGGAATCCGCAGTGTGCTTTCCACGCGGTCCACAACGATGCGGGTATTGGCCGTCATGCCGGGGAACAAGCGGAGGTCCGCATTATTCACGCTGATGACGACGGTGTAGCTGATGACGTTCTGCACGTTCACCGCGCCACGGCGAATCTGGATGACTTCGCCCTGGAACTGCTGTCCTGGGAAGGCGTCCACTGCGAAGGATGCCTGTTGGCCGATCTGAACACGGCTGATGTCGGACTCATCGATATTGGTATCGAGGTGCATCTCCGTGAGGTCTTCGGCGATTTCGTACAACTGCGGAGCAGTGGTCGACGCCTGCACGGTTTCACCTTCGTTCAATTTGCGATTGATGACGATGCCGTCTACCGGCGAGAGGATCTTGGTGAAGCCGATGTTCAGTTCGGCGTCGGTGAGTTGGCCCTTGGCCTGGGCGATGGCCGATTCCGCCTGGACTTTTTGGGTCAAGGTAACTTCGCGCTGCGCCTTGGTCGATTCGAGCGTGGCTTGCACGGTCAGCAATTGGGATTCGGCGGATTCGAGACTCAGCTGGGCTTGCTCGAAGGTTTCCCGAGCAGTATCGATGGCGTCCTTAGAGGTAACATCACCGAGACCTTTCTGCTGGTCGTATTTGCGCTTTGCCTGGTCCATTTGGGACTTGGAGCGGGCGACGGCAATTCTCTGGTTGGCGATCTGCGTCTCAGCGTTGCGCACATCGACGTCCGCGCGGCGTTCGGCCACGGCGGCTTGCAGGCGCTGCGTTTCCGCACTGTTCAAAGCAGCCTGACGCTGTTCGACCGCGTTCTGGAAGGTCGATGGATCGATCTCCGCGAGAAGCTGTCCCTTCCTCACTACAGTGTTGTAGTCGGCGTACATCTTGACGACGTTGCCGGATACCCGGCTACCGACCGGCACCAAACGCGTGGCAGACAGCGTTCCGGTAGCCGAAATTACGGCCTCCACGGAACCCTTTGTCACTTGTGCCTTCAAGTACGTCAGCTTGGCCGGCTTGTTGAAATAGGTGTAGCCACCGTATCCCGCCGCTGCCAGCACCGCTAGCGTCACGAACAACTTTGCCTTCATCGTAGTAAACTACTCCCCAAGGATTTTGTTTTCTCAAGTGAATTGACGACTCCGGGAGGGTCCGGTGTTACAGGGGGTGTCAATTCGACTGCTGAGCCAAGTCTTATTATTGCATATCAACTTACAGGATCACGTGACCGACACAACTCTTCAAACCTTTCTAGACACAGGGGCTTATCTGCGTGGGCATTTCCGCTTGACGAGTGGATTGCACTCCGCTGAATACCTGCAGAGCGCGAAGGTTTTACAAAACCCTAACATTGCGGAGCAACTTGGGAAGGAACTCGCTTCTCGTATGCCAAAAGGCGGCGCGGTTGCATCGCCCGCACTCGGGGGCTTGGTCATCGGTCACGAGGTTGCCCGCGCCATGGGCGTCCGTTTTATTTTCACGGAGCGTGACGCGGATGGGAAGATGACGCTGCGCCGCGGCTTCGCGATTGAGCCGGGCGAGACCTTCGTCGTGGTGGAAGATGTGGTCACGACGGGAGGGAGTACAAAGGAAGTGATCGACCTTCTGCAGGCCGCAGGAGCGAAGGTGCTGGGAGCCGGGTCGATTATCGATCGCAGCGGCGGTACCGCGGATGTCGGCGTTCCGCGCGTGGCGTTGACCGTGCTGAAGCCGGAAACCTGGCCGCCTGATTTCTGCCCTCTGTGCCAGCAAGGCGTGCCGGTCGAGAAGCCCGGATCCAGAAAAGCTTGAGGCGGATTCGCATCACGCTCGCCTACGACGGCACCGACTATCGCGGCTGGCAGGTGCAACCGGGGCTGCCGACGATCGAAGCGGCGGTCGAGGCGGTTTTGTCGGACATTGAGGGCTCGCCGGTGAATGTGGAAGCGTCCGGGCGTACAGATGCGGGGGTACACGCGCTGGCCCAAGTGGCGGCGTTCCACTTGAAGAATCCGATTCCGATTGAGAACCTGCAGCGTGCGATGAATCAGACGCTGCCGCGGGACATTCGGGTCATCGAGGCGGCGGAAACGCAGGATAGCTTCCATGCCCGCTTCGATGCGGTGGCCAAGACGTACGAATATCGCATTCTGCGCTCGGCGATTTGCTCGCCGTTCGATCGGAGATTCGTGCATCATCATCCGTATCCGTTGAACGAGAAGCGGATGATGGAGGCGGCTCAGATTTTGGAAGGTGAGCACGATTTCACGTCATTCGCGACGTCGGATGAGAGCGATGATCTGGGGCGGAGCAAGGTGCGGCGGATTTTTTCGTCGTCGGTAACGCGCGAGGGCGAGCGGCTGATTTATCGGGTACGGGGCAGTGGATTTCTGAAGCACATGGTGCGCAACGTGGTTGGGGTGCTGATTGAGGTGGGCAAGGGCAACCTGGCTCCGGACGAGGTGCTGCAGGCGCGCGATCCAGGGCCGACGGCTCCTGCTCGGGGATTGTTTCTGGTTAGCGTTGAGTACCCGGAGGCCGATTCCCGAATTCGACGGTGAAGCTCTCCGGCTGATCGCGTACTTCGTAGCTGGGGGGCGGGCGAAATTGATCGGGCGTGGGATTTAGCGTGCTGAGATTCGTCAGCTCAAACGTGGTGTTGCTGGTCGGGGTCTTGGAGGATTGCAGGATCTGTAGCTGCAAACTTGGGACGGTCCACGTTTCATTTACATCGGTCATGGGGCGATCGTTGCCTCGCGAGCCAACCGGGTAGACAGTGGTCTGCCGTAGACCTTCCGCCTGGACACCTTGAATGTATTTCGACCCTAAAGGCTCAACGTTGATCTGGGGTGCGTTCTCGGCACTGCCACCGGGAATCAGTGCGCCCTTGACCTGGAATCCCCGCGGGGTTGCAGAGACGGGAATGGAGCGCGGCTGCGCGGGAGAATACTTCATTCGATATGCGATCTTTTTCGCGGGGTCGAGGACGTAGTAATAGCCGTCCACGACGTCGTTGATTTCGACGATCATGAGGGGGATCTGCGCGGGTCTGCCGGGGATCGAGGAGAGGACCTGCGAAAGGGAGCGTTCCAGGCGAGTCCGGCCGAGGGCGTCGCGCGACACCGTAACTCCCGTGGAACTGGGCAGGGTGAGGCGTCCGCCTTCGGGGAGGAGTTGTTCGCTTTTGCGTTCTTCTTTGGCCGAGAACGGCGCGCCGAGGAGAGCGGGCGGAACCGGAGTTCGCAAGGTGATGCTTAGCGTACCCCAGCTATTGCCTTGCGCGTCGCCTTGACCTCGGTAGCTGCTGTTGGTGAGCGGCTGGATACTCATTTGCGCGCTGGCGAGGAGCGCGCCGAAGAAGAGCGGGAGAGCGAATTTCTTCATGGGTCGATTGTAACGCCCTCAACGACCGAGTCCCAGCGTGCGCGGACGAACTCGACGGCTTCGGCGACGGGGACGTCCCAGGATTGTTTGCCTCGGCGTTCCTGAACTTCGACGAGACCTTCGCTGAGCTTCATGCCGATGGTGATGCGCCACGGGATGCCGATCAATTCGGCATCTTTGAATTTGATCCCGGGGCGGAGGTCGCGGTCATCAAGAAGGGCGTCGCAGCCGGAGGCTTTCGCGGCTTCGTAGAGGGATTCTGCGGTCGTGCGCTGGTCTTCGCGGTGGATATTGACGGGCACGATGAGTACGGAAAACGGGGCGACCATCGGAGGCATGATTAGTCCCACGTCGTCGCGGTTTTGCTGCGAGAGTTCGACGAGCACGTATTCGGCGGAGATGTCTCCGACGCTGCCGATGAGCCCCCCGCCCTGGACGCGGACAGGCACGCCGGTTTGTCCGGGACCGTCGATAGGGACGCGGAGGTCGAAAACTTCGGGGACGAAATGTTCGCCGGGAGTGACGTGCCGCAAGTGATAGTCGGTCTGGTTGGCACCACAGATCATGTTGCGACGGCCACGCAAGGATTCGTCGGCCAGGATGCGGACGCCTTGCAAGCCTACGGGTCCGAGGGAGCCGGGGTCGGCATTGAATTGCGCTCGGATTTGCTCGGCGGTCGCGGGCTGGACGGCGGAGCCGAGGATCGCGCGGAGCTTGGCTTCGCTCAACGAATGATCGCCGCGGACGAGCACGAGAACCAGGTCGTCGGCTGCGCGCATGACGACGCTTTTCATTTGCGCGGTCTCCGGTAGACCGGTGAACGAAGCCAAGGCGGCGATCGTTTTCACGTTTGGAGTGTGGAAGAGTTCGGGTGCAAGGTCGCCGTCGATCTCCTCCGCCGTGCCACGCACGCCGCAATAGCGGAGTCCGGCTACACCTTGGTCACGCAAGACGCGGTCGATCTTTTCGAGAGTTCGTTGTCCGAGAAATTGCGGGCCTCCGGACGCTTTCCAATACCCGGCTCGGACCAAGAGTTTCCGGCGGCGATCGCCTTCGGAGGGTTCGTCGCGCAGTGTGGGGATCGACAATTCGGTCCAACGCATGATTCTCAGTGTGCCACGCGAGCGTAACGTGCGATTCATAGGATTGTGGCGAAGCATCGCTAGGCTGGGATCGTGAACCAATCGCTGGAATGGACCCTGCTCGAATTGCTGCGCAACCCTGTGCCGACGCTGATCCATCAGTGGAATTGGAAGTCGGCCATCTTTAGTTCGCTGTGCCGGGCCGCGGTGTTTTACCTCGCGAATCTTTCTTCGGGCATGGACGCTGCTGTGGGCGCGATGCTCACGGAATTTTTGTACCGGTCGGTGAGCGCGGGATTCTATGGCGCGCTGACGCAGGCGTTTCGGAAAGCTGAGCCTCGCTGGGCGGCGACGCTGGTGGTTCTCATCGGAGTGCCGGGCGTTTCGCACGCGATCGAATTCTGTTTACACTGGCTGCGCGGCACGCCGAACCTGCGGACAAGCATCCTTGCGTCGTTGGTGTTGACGCTTGTTTCGACGTCATTCAACTTGCACGCGATGCGGCGCGGGGTCCTGGTGGTAGGCAGCGGCGGCCAATCGTTAGAGGCTGACCTGCGGTCGCTGCCCATGACGATCTGGACTTTTATCGTGTCTGGCTTCGGATTTGGACGCGTGCGACGTCTGGAGTGGTCCTGATCGCGTTGTAGACTCGAAGAGATGCCTTCTCGTTCGCGCTACCAAGCCATCGTTCTGGCTGTGGCAGCAATCGTCTTCCTGGGCTGCATGGTCAGCCCTCCTTCTTTGATGGACGACGTCGATGCGGTGCAGGGGCAAATTGCGCGTAACATGCTCGATTCGGGCGACTGGGTGACGCCGCACCTCAATGGCATCGCGTATATGGAGAAGGCTCCGCTGAAGTATTGGATGATGGCGGCGGCGTTTCAGGTTTTCGGCGTTCACGATTGGGCGTCGCGCATTCCAGTTTCCGGCTCGGCGGTGATTTTGTGTTGGCTGGTGTTCCTGATCGGGAGATGGGCGTTCTCAGAACTCGCGGGGGCTTACGCGGGCACGGCGTTGGCCACTTGCATTGGGCTGTTTCTGTTCACGCGATTTCAGATTCCGGATGCGATTCTGACGACGACGATCACGCTCGCGATGTGGGCGTTCCTGCGCGCGCTGGATGAGAAAGAGACGCGGCCTGGATTGTGGGGGACGGTGATGTTTGCCGCGATCGGCACGGGGCTGCTGATCAAGGGACTAATCGCCGCGGTGTTCCCGGTCGCGGCCGCGGTGCTCTTTTTGATTTTCACCGGGGACTGGCGCAAGCGGGAGACGTGGCAGCGGTTGCGGGTCGTGCGGGGCGTGTTGCTGGCTCTGGCGATCGCGGCTCCGTGGCACATTATCGCGACGCTGCGGAATCCGCCTTTCTTCGATTTCACGATGGATAGTGGTCCAGGGAAATACCGCGGGTTCTTCTGGTTCTATTTTTTCAACGAACATATTCTGCGCTTCATGAATCTGCGTTATCCGCGTGATTACAACACGGTCTCGCGGCCCTTGTTCTGGGGCTTTCATTTGCTGTGGCTGTTCCCGTGGAGCGTGTATTTCCCTGCGGTCGCGAAGCTGTCGTTCAAGCCAGCGGCGGATCGGGCATCGCGCACTCGGCTGCTGTGCTTGTGTTGGACCGGGTTCCTGCTGACGTTCTTTACGTTCTCGTCGACGCAGGAATATTATTCGATGCCTTGCTATCCAGCGCTGGCGCTGTTGCTGGGGGCGGCGTTGACGGAGCCTCGCGCGGCTGCGTGGGTTCGGCGCGGGCAAGTGGCGCTGGCAGCGATTGCGGCCTTGGCGGCGATCGCGATCGCGCTGGTGCTGGGACAGGTGTGGAA
This sequence comes from Bryobacteraceae bacterium, assembly GCA_039926185.1. Taxonomy (GTDB): domain Bacteria; phylum Acidobacteriota; class Terriglobia; order Bryobacterales; family Bryobacteraceae; genus Palsa-187. The sequence continues at coordinate 36,668 of JBDSXJ010000005.1, forward strand.
CCTGCCTGCGCCGGGGGATATTTCGCGCGCATTGGCGACGCAGCAAGTCGATGCGTACACTCTATCGCTGGGACACATGGGGGATTTGACGATCCAGGCGTTTGCGTATCTGCGCGTGCCGCTTATGCTCGCGGGGCTCGCATTTGTGATTGGTGCGGTTGCTTCGTGGCGCAGGTATGTCGCGGGAGCGGTGGTGATGATGGTGCTGTTCGTTCATGCCGCGCGGCTGGCGCTGGTGGCGTTCGATCCGTACTTGACATCGGAACCGCTGGCGGAAGCGTTGGACAATGCTCCGCACGGGAAGTTGATTCTGGATAACCAGTACTACACGTTTTCCTCGGTGGTGTTCTACGCGGAGGATTATCACGGGGAGCGCGTGCTGCTGCTGAATGGGCGCGTGAATAATCTGGAGTACGGGTCTAACGCTCCGAACGCGCCGCAGGATGTGTTTATTGACGATCAGGAATTTCGGTCGCTGTGGCAGTCGGGGGAGCTGTATTACATTTGCGTGGAAGGTCCGTCGGTGGGTCGGTTGGAGGAGCTGGTGGGGAAAGCGGCGTTGCACCAGGTCGCGGCGAGTGGCGGGAAGTTTGTGTTTGCAAATCGCGGGTAGAGGAGGCGGGCAAGGTGCCCGCCGCAGCCAGATTGGCTGCCCTACTTCTTTTTATCGACGGCGAAGTCCCAGACGCGGACGTTTACTTTGCCTTCGGTGTATTCGACTACGGCGTATTCGCCCGGCTCTAAGGGTTGTTCGGGCCAGAGTTTGTGCAGTTGTGGCTCGAACTGCTTCTTGAACGCGGCCACCTGCTTCTGATCCTCGAACGTGCCTTCTTCGTTGGGCAGAATGGTGACCACTTCGACGACGCGGTCGTTTTTCTTGGGTTCCAGCTTGATGATGACGAAGCGTTCTTCCTGGGCGAGGCGGAAGAAAAACTCAGGCGTCGTATTGGTGATGCGGAATTTCGCGGCCTTGCCCTTGATGGTTACCGTGGACTTGCCCGCGATGATGGGGGCCGGGGCTAGAATCTGCAGAATCTTGCGTGACTTGCTGTCCTCGATTTCGACTTCGGATTCGGTGAGGGCCGTCAGCGCGGTTCCGTCGACGACATATACGCCGGGCATGTCGGGCACGCTCTGGACCTGCTTGCGATCCGCTTTGATGGCGGTTTCTTCTTCCTGTTCGATGCGGATGGTCTCTGCCAGTGAGGCGGCTTTCTCGGTGGATTCTTTTTCCGTCTTTTTAATGTCAACCAGATCCAGCGGGATTTCTTCCCAATCCTTACGATCGACGCTGTAGAACCGCACGCGATCACCGTCGACCTTATATTCGCGCACCATCTGGAAATCGCCGTCTTTGAGGTAGAGGCGCAGGTTCGCCGCGAACGCGGAAGTTGCGAGGGCCAGGAAGATGAGCAGAAATCGCTGCATTTGCCCCTATGATAAGGGAATGCGCGTCGGGCTGCACACATCGATTTCGGGGTCCCTCGAAGGGTCCGCTTTGGAGGCCGCCAGGCTGGGCGCGAACACGTTCCAGATTTTTTCGTCCAGCCCGCGGCAGTGGAAGGCCTCGGTACCGAGTGCGCCAGCGATTGCGCTGCTGAACAAGGCTCGCGAGAAACACGATTTGTATCCGATGGTGATCCATGACAACTACCTGATCAATCTCGCTTCGGTGCAGGAGGATATCCGGCGGAAGTCGGTGGAGGCGTTTCGCGGCGAGTTGGTGCGGGGCATCGCGATGGGGGCGGAGTATCTGGTGGCGCATCCGGGCAACTACAAGGGACAAACCGTCGAGCAGGGGATTTTCGCGTTTCTGCAAGGTGTGGCCGAGGCTGCGCAGGGGCTGGTGTTCGGGAAGTTGATGCTGTTGATCGAAAATACGGCGGGGTCGGGCGCGCAGCTGGGTAGCAAGCTGGAGGAGTTGCATGTGATGCGGGAGTTCGCGCCGAAGCTGACCGAACTGCCGATCGGGTTTTGTTTGGACACTTGCCATCTTCTGGCAGCGGGCTTCGACATCGCGCAAGAAGCTGGATTGCGGGAGACGCTGGATGAAGCGGATCGCCTGCTCGGGCTTGAAAATGTTCGCGTGATTCACGCCAATGATTCCAAGGGAGCGCTGGGATCGCATCTCGACCGGCATCAGAATATCGGCGAAGGCTGCATTGGTCTGGAAGGATTTCGGCGCATCGTGAACCATCCGAAACTGCGCGAGAAGGCCTTCATTCTGGAAACGCCGGTGGACAAGCCGGGCGATGGTCGCCGAAATCTGGACACGCTGAAGGCGCTGGCGGTACGCTAGAGCGCATGAAGCACGTCGTCGCGTTGTGCCTGTTTGCGTGGACTGCTGCGGCCCAACTGCGCACGGACGTCGTCTATACGCGCTTCGATCCGCCGCTGTATTCGCTGCGTAAACCGGTGCCGATACGGTTGGAAGCGCGGGCGGCGGCGGGGATTGACTCGATGACGTTTTGCCTGCCTTGTTCCACTGGGCAAACGCCGGTTCGCCTAACGATGAACGATCAGGGCACGGGCGGCGATTTGGTGGCGGGGGATCGGACGTTCACCATCACTATTCAGCCCGCCGATTTTGCGCCTTATCTACAGATCGACCCGCATAAGATTGGCGGTTTGATCGAGGCGTTCAATGGTTCGACGCGCGTAGTCTCGCTGGGTGCCACGGTGAGCGTATTGAAGGAAGCGCCTGCTGTCAATGTTGTTTCCGTGAACGCGACGACGCAGATTAGCCGGAACATCGTCAACATGCGGCTGACGAACGCGGAGTTCTTCGGCGATTTTCAGAGTCCGGCTTTCATCACCAAGCGTTTCTATACGATGTTCCCGGACGACTTCGATTTGATCAACGTTGTGTACGAAGGTTCGCTCTTCCAGAATCGGTATCATGCCGGCGCACAGAACCAGGTACGCGGGATCGGAATGCTGGTGAACAACAGCACGTCGAGTTTCGGGTCCGCTGGGAAGCTGCTGGGGTTGTCGCGATTCCCGATTGATTCGCTGTTCGACGTAGATCAGGGGAGGAATGGGGCCGTTGGTTGGTTGCACGAAACAGCGCACCAGTGGCTGACCTTCCTGCCGGATCCGTTGTTCGCGGGGAGCCGTCCGCATTGGCCCTTCTCGGATCTTGCGCCGGGCATCATGGGGTTCTCCGATCCGAACAACGGACAAGGCCTCGGGATCCCTGGCGATCTTGTTCCCGAGGGTCCGGACTTCCGGATTCAGAACCGGGCGGGCATTCCGGCGCAGACGTTTAAGGACCTGGAGTTGTACCTGATGGGCTTTGTTCCGGCGTCGCAGGTGGGGCCGCACTTTGTGCTGCGCGATCAAACGCAGATCGCAAAGCTCAACACGGGCCTGCTGTCGGGGCCTGCGGACACGGTGACGATTCAGCAGATCGTGTTGAACAATGGGGCGCGCGTTCCGGATTCGACGGCCTCGCAGAAGACGTTCCGCATGGCGACGATTTACCTGACGCTCGACCGGATGGCATCGGCGGACGAGATGGCGTTTTACGACCACGCCACGACATTGATGGATGGACTCTTCAATCAGCGCACGCTGGGGCTGGGGCATATTAACCCGATGATCCGGGATATTGCCAACTACATTGCGCCCACCAAGCCGGAGATTCAGTGGGTGGGCCAAGCGTCGGGGGGATTCTCGATCTCGCGCAATGGGTGGATCGAGATTAAGGGAGTTGGGCTGGCGCCGACGAGTGTAGGATCGGGTTTGGTGTGGAGCAATGCTCCCGAGTTCACACAGGGCAAGATGCCGACGGCGCTGGGTGGGGTGAGCGTGAAGATCAATGGCAAGCCTGCCTATATTTACTTCGTGAGTCCGAACCAGGTGAACGTGCTTGCGGGACTGGACGCAGCCACAGGCGCTGTGAATGTGGAGGTAACGAATGGCGCGGTCACCAGCGATCCATTCTCTGTGACGAAAGCGGTATCGTCGCCTAGCTTTTTCTATGTGGGGACCACCAGCTACATCGCGGCACTGCACGCCGACTATTCACCACTGGGTCCCGCTTATATGTCGGTGCCGGGCTACACGTTCACGCCGGCGCGATCGGGGGAAACGATCCTGCTTTACGCGGGAGGATTCGGAACTACCCTTGGAACGCTCACGGAGGGATCTTCCTCGCAGGCAGGGACGTTGCCCGCTCTCCCAAGCGTTTCGATCGGGGGCAAGGCGGCGAGTGTTACATTCGCGGGAGTGGCTGGACCCGGGCTGTACCAACTGAACGTCGTGGTGCCTGCATTGACTCCGGGCGAGGCGGCTGTACTGGTTCGCTTCGGGACTTCGCTGACGACGGGATTGATCCCCCTTCAGTGAGCAAGATTTCTCCAGCGCGTGAAATTGCGTTTCGTGTTTTGCAGAAGGCGGGCAAGGGCGGTTACGCGACCGATTTGTTACGTCGAGAAAAGGCCGGAGCGCGGGATATTGGGCTCGCGGAGTCGATTGTTCTGGGGTGCCTGCGTTATCAAGGGCAGCTCGACTTTCTGATCACCCTCTTCTCTGGGAAGACAGCGAAGCTGGATGAGGAAGTGCGCATCGCGCTGCGCATGGCGATCTACCAGCTCCGCTATCTGGATCGCATTCCGAGCCACGCGGCGGTGACGGATAGCGTCGAGCTGGTGAAGATGGCAAAGAAGCGCTCGGCTACGGGGTTCGTGAACGCGGTGCTGCGGAAAGTGCATCGCGATGCCGTGGCGTGGCCCGATCGGGCGACGGAACTTAGTATGCCTCCGTGGATGCTGGCGCGTTGGGAATCGCACTATGGCGTGGACGCGGCGACGGAGATGGCGCGGGCTGCGCTGATCGAGCCGGAAGCGGTGATCAATACGGAAACGGGTCGGCAGCAAGACCCTGGGGCGCAGACGATTGTTCCGTTGCTGGAAGTCGAGCCGGGGATGCTGGTGCTGGATTTGTGTGCGGCTCCGGGGAACAAAACGGCGCAGATCGTGGCGAAGGGTGGTCGCGTGGTCGCGTGCGATCTCTACCTGAAGCGCCTCAAAGCGGTGGATGCTACTGCTGCGCGGGTGGTTCTCGATGGAGGCTCGCCGTTGCCGTTTGGCGCGGTGTTTGATCGAATTCTGCTCGACGCGCCGTGTTCGGGGACGGGGACGCTGGCGCGCAATCCGGAGATCAAGTGGCGGCTGCGCGAAGCCGATCTCGCGGAGTTTCAGGAGCTACAGCGACGCATGCTCCAGAGCGCGCTCGCTTGCTTGAAGCCGGGAGGCAAGTTGGTCTATTCGACTTGCTCACTGGAGCGCGAAGAGAATGAGGATGTCGCACCGGCGACGCACTTGCGGCTTCCTGGTCGCGATGCGGGCGATGGGTTCTTTGCGAGCGTGATTTCAGCGTAGGCTGGGCAGGTAGCGCCATCGCGTGCGCTGCTGGTAGTCGGCGTAGTTTTCGAGGCCCGCTTCTTCCACGGCGATGCGCAGTTCGGTTCCGAAGAGATAGATTGCGACAGCCGCCAGCAGCGAGCCGCGCGCGGACACGGCGAGGCCTGTTGCGAGGAGCATGCCAAGAAACGCGAGATACATGGGGTGGCGAACCCATGCGTAGGCTCCGTCGGTGACTAATCCGCCGGTCGAGCGTGCCGCAGGGACCTGTGCCCACACGAATAGCCATGCCGAAGCGGGAGCCAGAACCAGCATGCCGATGAGTTCCCACGCTGCGGGGTGCAGAGCGCCGCTTCCCATGGATCGCGTAATGACGCCAGCCGCGGCGACTTGTAAGAAGGTCCCCATCGCGCCTTGGAAGGAAATCCCGCCTGCGGCTTTCGGGCCTTTGGCGATCCCGAGCAGCGCGGCTAGCGCTAGAACGACCAGAGCCGCAAGGTAGGAGACGAAGGCAGCAGCCTTCAACAAATCTTCCGTCACCCAGCTATGATACCCACATGACCCGACGAATCCTGCTCGCGCTCACTCTCTTTAGCTCGCTCGGAATTGCGCAGACGCTTTCCGGCGATGCGCTGGTGAAGGCGCTGCAGCAAGGGGGCTACGTGATCGTACTGCGACACGCGAGTTCGCCGGGGGCGATCCCGGCGGGCGCTTCTGAACGGCAGTTGGACGAGGCTGGCCGTGCCTCGGCGACGGCCATGGGGAAGGCTCTAAGGGATCTTAAAATTCCAATTGGCGAGGTTCTGTCGAGTCCGACTTATCGAGCGCTCGAAACCGTGAAGTATGGACAATTCGGCAAGGCGGTCGAGACAGTGGAGCTCGGGGACAACGCACAGAGCATGGCGGGTGGAACTCCCGCTCAGGCCGCGTGGCTGCAAAAGCGGGTGACGCAGGTGCCGAAGGGGACGAACACGATCCTGATCACGCATGAGCCGAATTTGCGCGACGCGTTTCCTGCGGTGGGTACGGCCTTCGCGCAGGGGGAGGCGTTGATTTTCGGACCTGGGTCGTCACTGGTCGCGCGCGTCAAGATCGAGCAGTGGCCGTCGTTATTGAAGTGACGGGAGGCGTCGAGATGAGTCTCGACGCGGCACGCAGGAGTGCGTGCGCTACTTCATCTCGGCGATCATCGAGGTGACGGCGGCGGGTTGGAAGGTCCAGCCGAGATCGGTGGTGTCGATGGTGGTGGCTCCGGACTTCGCTGCGGCTGCGGCGCGTTCGGCTACCTTTGCCATTTTGTCGCGGAAGGCTTGCACTTCAGCCTTGGTCTTCGGCTCGCCGCGGCCGGGGATGGCGAATTCGAAGTCGAGCTTGAGTGCGCCGTCGAGTAGAGCGTTCCAGGTCTTCAGGCTGCCGCCGTTGGCGAAGTCGACAAGGGGCGCGTTGTCGGCCATCTGGTCGCCGACCATCAGGATCTTCTCCGCAGGGAAGTACACCAGCGTGTCGCCACCGGAATGGCCGGGACCGTAGAAGTGCAGGTCGACCGTCGCGCCGCCGAATTTCAACGAGTAGTCCTTGGCGAACGTCACTTGCGGACGGCCGGGGATGTCTTTGGTGCGGGGATCGCTCGCCATGAACTTTGCGAGCGGTTCCACCGCGAGCACCTGAGCGCCGGCGTCGATGAACTTCTGGTTCGTGCCGACGTGGTCGGGATGGTGCTGCGTGTTGATGACCCACTTCACGGGCAGGGGCGAGACGGACTTGATCTCTTCCATCACGCGGTTGTAGTTATCGTCGCCGGGGTTCTTAGTGTCCGCGACGATGATGCCTTCCGGAGTCACGCGCACCAGCGTGTTCGCGCCGCCACCGGTAATCATGTATAGGTTCGGCTTCAGAGTCCGAATCTTTTCGACGGTGGCACCGGCCTTCGGAGCTCCGCCCTTCCCGCCCCCGCCAGCAGGCGGCTGAGCGACCATCACGACAGAAAAACTCAACGCGGCGGCAATCGCCAAGGAAAGGTAAGTTCGCAGCATGGCTCCTATTGTAGTTCGCCGCGATGTGAAAGGGGACCGCCAGTCGGCTGGGGCGCGCGACAGTGGGACGGTCCGTGGCTACGCCTTCCGCTCTGCTTTATTTCGCAGCGCGAAGGCCGCGACCTTGGCGCGGTTCCCGCACAATGCGATGGAGCACCAAATGCGCGCGCCTTTTTTGCTCGTGTCGTAGAAGTGACAAACACAGCCCTTGCACTTCCGGATTTTGTCGGCTGGCACGCTGGTGAGGAGATCCGCTGCGGACGAGGCGAGCACGCCCAGCACGTCGTTCTCTGACTTCGGCGCGAATCGAGGATGACGTGCCAGCCCGGAGCCCGATCGCACCAGTTCGTCCGTACGGGGGAATTCCAGCAGCAACCGGTTCAGAAGGTCGAGCAGGGCTTGGGGCACAGGCTTGCCCGATTCCACTTGCAGGATTGCAGAGCGCAGTGAGTCGCGCAGTTCCCACAGTCGCTCCATGCCTGATGCGTCTCGATGCGCCCATGCCTGCGCGAGTTGGCTGGACTGCGATGAAGTCAGCAACCCGACCGCTCCCAGCCACGCGGCCAGGCGAGTGGCGTCGGGCAACAGCTCCGTCAGCTTGCCATCGACCACGACCTCTGTATTCAGAAAATCGAGGGTCAGCTGATTGCCTAAAATCGGGAACTCGTCGGTCATCTCTTGAGTGATTGTAGCGGTCACACTGATTTATTCTGTCCGCCATCGATATCGAGGATGACCCCCTGCATCCAGGCCGATTGCTTCGAACACAAGAAGGTGACGAGCTCTGCGATGTCCGACGGTTCGCCCAGCCGTGTCACCCGGAGTTCCTGCGCGGCCCGCGAGACGTAATCCTCAATCGACAAACCCTCCTGGACGGCCCATTTCGCGAACAATTTCTGGCGGCGTTGGGTACGCACGGTGACGGGTTGAACCAGGTTGACGTGAATTCCATCCAGGATTCCCTGCTCGGCGAGGGATTTCGAAAGGGCAGCCAACCCGCCATTCACTGCAGACACAAGCGAGAGTCGGCGATCTGGAGTTTTCGCCGTACCGCCTCCGATCATCACGAGATGTCCAGAGGAGGCCTTTAGCAAAGGCCAGGCGTGTTTGATGACGCGGAGGTTGGCGAACATTTTCAGGCCGAAGCCCGTTGCCCATGCGTCGTCGTCCAGTTCTAAGAAGCTACCTTGCGCGGCCGCACCTGCGTTGGTGACCAGGATGTCGAGTCCGCCCCAGGCATCGGCTACCTCAGCGACGATCTGTGCGCTTGCCTCAGGGAGGAGGAGGTCAAGGCTGGTTGCCCTGACCTCCGCCGTTAACTTCAGCAGTTCGGATCGCGACTGCTGAAGTTCGTCAACGTCCCGGGCGACCAGTTGAATGCGGGCGCCCTCTTCTGCGAACCGTCGGGCAATCGCGTAACCGATTCCCCGGCTGGAGCCGGTTACCAGGACTCGCTGACCGGCAAATAGGTTGTTGGGCATGTGGTGTCCTTAAGCAGCCTTCGTCGCAGCCGGTTTCAAGAAGCGCGCCATGTGTTGCGCAATAATGCCGGCATGATCTTCCAAGGCGAAGTGCCCGGAGTCGAGCAAGTGCAGCTCAGCGTTCGGAAGGTCGCGCTGAAACGCTTTTGCGCCCTCGACTGTAAAGAACGGATCGTGCTTGCCCCAAACGATGAGGGTGGGCGGCTGATACTTGCGGAAGTAGGCTTGCCATTCACCGTACAGAGCGACGTTGGAGGTGTAGTTGTGGAAGAGAGCGAGTTGCACCTGATCGTTACCTGGGCGGTCCAGCAACGCTTGATCGAAGGTGTAGGAATCCGGGCTGACCGTGCTGGGGTCCTTGATGCCGTGCGTGTATTGGAACCGTGTGGTGTCGATGGTCAGTAATGCGCGCACAGGGATTTCCGTTTCGCTGTTACGGTTCGCCCAAAACGGTTTGAGGGCATCGAATGCGGGGCTGATGCCCTCCAGGTAAGCGTTGCCGTTCTGGACGACGATGCCTTCAATGGCTTCGGGATGCCGGGACGCGAGGCGAAAGCCCACGGGGGCCCCGTAGTCCTGGACATAGAGGCTGAACTTCGTGAGGCCTAATTCTGTGAACAACAATTTCTCCACAACGCTGGTCAGGTTGTCGAAGGTGTACTCATAGTCAGTTACGCTCGGGTGCGAACTGTAGCCGAAACCGATGTAGTCCGGCGCGATCACGTGGAAGGATTCCGCAAGCTTCGGGATGAGGTCCCGAAACATATGGGACGAGGACGGGAAACCGTGTAGCAAGACAATGGTTTTCGCGTCTTGGGGGCCAGCCTCGCGATAAAAAACCTGCAGGCCGTCGATAGTAGCGAAACGATTATGAATCATATAGATACAACTCTCCTTAGGGGGCTTTTTTGACGTCACCGCTTCGCTCTGCTTCTGCGGTTCCTGAAGGAGTAGATCTTACTAACCTTTAAAATGATTCATAAAAGGTTATGAATAGAGGCGACCTCTATTTGCTACGTGTTAGCATGAGGTTTCTCTTACGTTATGCCTGAGATTCTCCCCTCTATTCTTTCCTGTGATTTCGCGCGTTTGGCAGAGCAAATCGCTCCGCTGGAGGCGGCTGGATGCAAGATATTGCACGTGGACGTTATGGATGGCCACTTCGTCCCGAATATCACCATGGGACCGCCGGTGGTCGCGTCGCTGCGTAAGGCGACGAAGGCCGTGCTCGACGTACACCTGATGATTGAGAATCCGGACAATTACATCCCTGAGTTCGTCAAAGCGGGCGCGGACATGATTTCGGTGCATCAGGAAGCGTGTGTACACCTGGATCGTTCGCTGCGACTCATCCGGTCGGAAGGGGCGAGGCCCGGGGTGGTGATCAATCCAGGAACGCCGGTCGCGGTGCTGGACGATGTGCTGGAACTCGTCGATTTCGTGCTGGTGATGAGCGTAAACCCGGGCTTCGGCGGACAGAAGTTCATTCCGCACTCGCTGAAGAAGGTGAAGCAGTTGGTGGCGCGCCGCAAGGACCTTGGATTGCAATTTACTATCGAGCTCGATGGTGGAGTCACCAAAGACAACGTGGAAGCTATTGTAAATGCAGGGGCGGAATGGATGGTCGCTGGATCGGCCGTGTTCGGCACTGTGAATCCCACGAACACCTGGGCGGAGCTGACCCGGATGGCCCGGGAAGCCAATCATGTTCGGGTTTAGAATAGAGACTTAAGGATGACGCGTATGTTTTCAAAATCGTCCATTCGGTTTGGCGCCGCTCTGCTGGCCCTGGCCGCCGTGAGTTCCTGCGGGTTCAAGCACAAGAAGTTCGAGAACCCGATCGTGGCGGATACCGACCAACCTGACAAGATTCTGTTCGACAAGGCTGTCAAGGACATTGAGAAGGGCCGTTACGAAATCGCCCGGATCACGCTGAACACGCTGCTGAACACTTACGAATCGAGCGAGTTCGCGGCCAAGTCCAAGCTGGCGGTGGCGGACGCCTGGTACCGCGAAGGTGGCACGCGCGGTTATTCGCAGGCCGAAGCCGAATACAAGGATTTCATTTTGTTTTATCCGGCCATGGAAGAAGCCGCGGAATCGCAAAAGCGCATCTGCGACATCCACATGAAGCAGATGGAAAAGCCGGATCGCGATCCGACGCAGGCGCTGCGCGCCGAGCAGGAATGCCGCCAGTTGCTGGTGCAGTTCCCGAATTCGATCTTCGCTGCCGATGCTGAGCAGTCGCTGCGCAACATTCAGGAAGCCATCGCCGAATCTGAATTCCGCGTAGGCAAGTTCTACAATTCGCGCGGCAGCTATAACGCCGCAGCCAACCGCCTGGGTGGCGTGGCCGATCAGTTTCCGCTGTTCAGCAAGGCCGATGAGTCCCTGTGGTTTGAAGGGCAATCCTACGGCAAGCTGGGTCCGGCATTCCGCGCACAGGAAAGCGATTCGCTGGTGCGCATCGTGCGAGACTATCCGCTCAGTGAGTGGGTGGACGAGGCAAAGGCGCGCTTGGCCGAACTCGAAGTGCGTCCTCCCGATGCCGATCCCGCAGCGGCTGCTCGCATGCAGTATGACTTGGACAATCGCGTGAAGCCCGGCGTGATGGCGCGCACATTCGGATTTATGCGGCGTGGTCCCGATACGTGGACGGCGGCTAAGAATGGCGCTCCGCAGATGAATCCGCCGAAGCAAAACATTCCGCCCTTGGTGCCGTCTGCTGGCGGCAACGCTGGATTCACGGGTGACGTTACGGTCGCTCCGGTAACGAATCCTCAGGCGCTGGAGCAGAACCCCGACGCGCGTCCGCAGAATCAGCAGCCGGTCGATCCGGCCAAGCCGCAGCCTGTTCCGGCACCGGCCAAGCCTTAATCGGCATCCATGAGCACCATTCTGCTGGCCGACGATAGCCCGCACGCCCAGCGCATGGGTGAGCACATTCTGCGGGAAGAAGGCTTCGAGGTCAGCACGGTCGCCGATGGCGTGGCTGCACTGGTCCGCATTGCCGAGACCGACCCCGACCTGATCATCGCCGATGCGTTTCTTCCCGGTCGCAACGGGTTCGACTTATGCCGTCAGGTAAAGCGCTGGCGTCCACACGTGCGGGTAATCCTGACGGCGGGCTCGCTCGAAACGTTCAACGAGGAAGACGCCAGAGAAGCGGGTTGCGATGCGATCTTGCGCAAGCCGTTTGAAGCGTCCGAAGCGGTTGCGCTGATCCGTCCGCTGTTGCAGGAAGCGATCCTGGAACGCGGGCTGATGGGGCAATACGTGTCGCCGCCGGAGATGCCCGCGCCCATTTCGGACGCCGTGATCCAAGCGGCACCAAACCGTCCGAATCCGGCTCTGGTAAAGGACGCAGTCGAGGCAGCACTCTTAAAAGCTCTGCCTGATCTGGTGCGTGACATCACAGAAAAAGTTTTGGTAGCCTTAGGGAACTAATGGCTGACAACAGTTTTGACGTGGTATCGAAGATTGAATTACCCGAAGTGTCCAACGCCATTCAACAGGCGATCAAAGAGGTTCTGCAGCGCTACGACCTCAAGGACTCCAAGTCCACCATCGAGTTGAATGAAAAGGACGGCAAGATCCTGTTGGCCAGCGCGGACGACTTTAAGTTGGAAGCTGTCGCCGACGTTTTGCGGGCCAAGCTGGTCAAGCGCAATGTGCCGCTGAAGGGACTCACCTTCGGCACCATCACCCCTGCGTCTGGAATGACCGTGCGCCAGGAGATTACCCTTCAATCGGGTATCCCACTCGAAAAGGCTCGCGACATCGTCAAGGCCGTGAAGGACAGCAAGCGGAAGGTGCAGGCCTCGATTCAAGGCGACGTGGTTCGCATCGCGGGCAAGGATCGCGATGAGTTGCAAGCCGTCATGCAACTGTTGCGCGCCGGCGACTTCGGGATCGATATGCAGTTCACCAACTACCGTAGTTAATGCCCCGAAAAATTGAAACGCTATTTCTCGACGGTCCGGCGGGTCGTTTGGAAGCACTGCTGGAGGAGCCCGAGGAACAGGCTCCGCGCGAGGCTGCGCTGGTTTGTCATCCCCACCCGCAGCATGGTGGCACCATGCACAACAAGGTCGTATATCGCGTCGCACGCGGATTACGGAGCACTGGGTGTGTGGTCCTGCGATTCAACTATCGCGGGGTGAACCTGAGCGAAGGCAGTTATGGAAATGGTGAGGGCGAGATGGACGATGCTCGCGTGGCGCTGGCTTACTTGCGGTCGCGGTATCCGGACTTACCTTTTACAGTCGCTGGATTTTCTTTCGGATCGCGGATTGCGCTGCGGTTGGGGTGTGGCGGGATCGGAGCGCGTCGCGTGATCGCTGTGGGGTTTCCGACAGTGTACAAAGATCGGACGTATCTGGAAGGCTGCACGGTTCCACGTGCCTTTATTCAGAGCACCCACGACGAATTCGGCCCTGTGGCGGACCTACAGGCTGTGGTTGCAGGAATACCGGAGCCGAAGCAATTGGTGTTGGTGGAAGCGCAGGACCATTTTTTCGCGGGCGCGTTGGAGCAGTTGGAGACAGCGGTCGCTTCGATTCCGTAACAGAAAATCAGAGCAGAGGAGCCTGTGTTCTCCCCTGCTCTAGAAAGTGCAGCTTACTTGGCCGGGGTCACAGCCAAGAGGGCTCCTTTCAACGAAGCGGCATCCTTGCTCATTTCATAAGTCACGGTTGCGATCTTGATAGCGAACGCAGACTTACCGGCCGGGCTCGAAATGGTGCGAGCGAATGCCAGTGCCTTGGCCTTGGTCGCTTCGTTCTCAAACAGCAGAACGGTCGACGAGCCGGAAACCGTGCTCACCGAGTATGCGCCGGCCGGCATCGCTACGCCGTTGGCCATGAATTCAAACGGAATGGTGGCGTGCACCGTTTCCGCGGAAGCAATCGAGGCTGCGCCGATCATGGTCGCGGCCAAAACAAGGGTCTTCAAGATAGAGGTTTTCATTTAGAGTTTTCCTTTTCGCTGCCTAAAGAGGCGTTTGAGTTTGAATGAACTAGCGAGCGCACAGATCACATGCGCAAAGGAATCTTCGTTCGAGGAATGATTCGGGGTGAGAAAGCCAGGGCGGGGGCTACTTGCTGCGAGCAACTCGTCGTTACTCTTACACTTGTAGAATACTCGAAAAAGGCCACTTTTGCAAGGAAAATCGCGATCTAAGGCGATTTTCCCTGCATGTGGTTCAAAACATTATACTCGTGGTTTGTTTAATTCCTCCACAAGGATAATTGCTTCCGCGAGCTGCTTCATCGGTCTGCGTCCCTTGCGCGATTCTCCGCGCAGCATGAGGTAGGCCTGTTCTTCGGTAAGGCCTCGATTGCGCATCAGGATGCCCTTCGCGCGCTCGACTACTTTGCGCGTCGCGAGTTCATCGGACAAGCGTTCCACCTGTTCGGCGAGCTGGGCGCGCGCGACTGCATTGCCCACCTGTTCGGCAATGAAGGTGATCGCTTCCAATTCTTCCGCCGAGTGTTCATGCGCCTCGCGATGATGAATGTTCACGACGCCCGCGACTGTTCCCTGGCTCATCAATGGCACGGAAAGAAACGCGTCGTAGGTGTCTTCGATAATGTGTCCGAAGCATTTGAATCGTGGATCGTCGGGAGCGTTTGCGGCGATGGCCACCAGTTCGCGATGTTCTGCCACCCAGCCTGTCACGCCTTCGCCGACCTTCAGGCTCAACTCGCCCAATTCGGCAGCGTGGGGCACCTGGGAAGCGCGTAGCAGCAGCTCACCCGAGGTTGGATCCAACACGTAAATCAAGCAGGCATCACACGACGACACTTGCACCGCGAGTCCCAGCACCTCCCCCAGCATTTCGTCCAAGGTGACATCGGCGCTCGCGAGGCGGCTGACACGACGGTACAGTCCGGCGAGCATGGGTAAAGTCTTTGGCATATTCTCCTCCTAAGGTGTGTTTAGCGTGGAGACGGGGAAAGCAACCGGGGCGGGGGGTGGAGCGATCAGAAACTTGTCTGAACAACTTCAGTATACGGCGGAGGGACTAGAAGCGAACCGCAAAAGTTCTGATGGAGCCGATCAGAAAAAACTTCGTAACGGGCCTAAAGTTTTAGAATCCTAGTTTGTTTCGAGCTGATTCCACATGTGCTCGCGCTGCCAGGTTTGCGTTTTGCGTTGCAGTTCGCGTTGCTTGGCGGAGCCTTCGGTGGTGTTTGGAAATATCGTGACGTCGCGAAGTGCGTAACGTCTCACGTTCGTTCCCATGGTCTGAAACGCGTCGTCTATTTCGAGCAGTGTTCCGCGCGTGAGCTCCAAGCGATGTTCGACGGGCTGGAACATGGAGCCGACCGGGTAATCCACAAATGGCGCGGCTGATTGTTCGATGTGTGTGCCGAGCACGTGGGACACGGGCTTGCCCTTGGTGAAGTCGATCAGGTGCCGGATGCTGGCGTGGAACACAGGTGCGTCGCGCACGTAGAGCCGTCCGGGATATACAGTGTCGCCGGTCAAGAGTACGGCGGTCTTGCGATCGTACAGCGCGATGGAGGCCACATCGTGGCCGGGTATGCCCAGGATGTCGATCACTCGGCCGCCCAGGTCGTATTCGATGACGTCCTGCGGCCAATTCTTGAAACCGAAAAATGCTTTCACGGCGTCCAAGCCGGGGCCTACGACCGTGGTGTTCGGGAGGTCCTTAAGCTGCGCGTCGCCGGAAGTATGATCACCATGATTGTGGCTGTGCGTCACCACCAGTGGAATCGATTCGCGCTTGTTACGCTCGAGCCATTTCGCCATGACCCCTTTGATGACGTAGGCGATGTCTGTTTTGCCCGCGCCGGTATCCAGCATCAGGGCTTTGTCTTTTCCGAAGATCAGGTAGATGAACGGCTTCTCATAATTGAGGCAGCCGGATTCACGCAGGATGTAAAAGTCGGGGTTGTATTCGTGGACCTGAAAGTCAGGGACCTCCATGCATTTCGGTCCGCCGGTGATCCAGGAGGTTGGAAAAGTGCCGGCCTGTATTCCGGCACCATCGGGTTCTGGTAGCTGAGCTATCGCCAGAGTTGGCAACAAAACAGTGAGTGCGGCGATTGCTCGTTTCATTATTTCCTCCCTAGAAATACAAAATGCGACCCGCCACACAGGAGGCGGGCCGCACTTGTCATCGGCCAGTTAGAACTCGTAACGCAATGCGAACTGCATTACGCGAGGGTCCTGGGTGCTAGAGAACTGACCGAAAGTCGCTGAGGTGATACTGGTCTGCAAGTTCGTAAAATTCACGAAATTGAAGGCGTTGAACGCCTCTCCACGAACCTGCAGTGTGTGACCTTCAAACGGCATTTTGAAGAATTTGCCGATGGAGAGATCTGTGTTACGAACGTTGGGTCCGCGAATGATACCGCGGGTTCCAACCGTACCGGCGTAGGCACCCATAAAGGATTTTGCGGCGGCCGTATTTGAGAACAAGGCAGGCTGCCCGTTCTGGTTGAAGGTTGAGATGCTCGCAGTGGCGGGCATCGTGGCTCCGGGCCGCAGGACGGCGAAAGAGGAGTTTAGATAGTTCACTCCGTAAACGCCGCCATCCGAGAGATTGACCGGCGTGCCTGTGCGGAAGCTCACCAGAGCGGTGACCTGCCAGCCGCCAATGACACCGTCGAGCCACTTGTTGGCATTGCGGCCAATCATTTTGTCTTTACCGAACGGCAACTGGAAGACACCATTTGCGGTGATGTTATGACGAATGTCGAAGTCGGACGGGCCACGGAACCCATTCGGGTTGAACGCATCCTGAATGGTGCCGCCATTCGACTCAGAGGCCGAAGCATTATCCAGCGCATGGGACCAGGTGTAGTTGAAGTCGAAACCCCAACCCTTCTGAACCGCGCGGCGGAGAACCAACTGCATGCCGTGATAGGCGCCCTGTCCGGAGTTGTTCCAGGTGATGAGGCCCGACTGCTGCGCTCCGAAGAACGTGTTGCAGCCGTACACGGAAATGCAGGTGCCGGTACCGGCGCGCTTCACGCGATCATAGTCCTGCAAAGCGTCCAGATCGCTACGGGCGTAAACGCCGTAGATGTTGTTGAAGTAGTTCGCCGAGGCGCTGCCGGTAATTTTATCGTTCCGGGCACCCGGGAATATGTTTTCCACGAAGGGGATCAGCGGGATCTGGCCGGGGTTGGCGGCGACCGAACTCCTGATCTGCGCGACGGTCATGCCGCGGCCAATCATGTTTTCATAGATGTCACGCAGTTGACGGGTAGCATCAATCCAAGTCTGCCCCGACTTAGTATCGGTGAAGTTGGTCAATGCCTGTCCGTAGTCGCTACGAACCAGACTCTTGTGGCTCAAGCGGCCCACATAACCGACTTCGAGAGTCATCTTCGCGGCTAAAGGACGCGCGATGCTGGCGTTCAGCAGGTACTGATACGGTGCCCGCAAGTTACGCGCCACCGTAGAGAAGGAATTGAAGCCGCCGAAGATGTCGACGGGCGTGTACGGGAAACCGTTGTTTACGGGAGCAACCAGAGACGGCAATCCGCCAACACCCAAGCGAGGAGAATCGGTGAAGTCGGTATTCAGCGGCTGGGTGACCGTGGTGGCGAGACCGGGAGATCCGCCGCTGGAGAACGCCGTGACCATGTTGCTGCCATAGCGATCAAAAACGACTGCACCACCGGCCCGGATCACGGTGCCACCGCCGACAATCGCGCCCAGGAGTCCGTCGTACTTCGGCGCATACGCGACCGACATACGAGGAGCGAAGTTGTTGTTGTCGCGGTTGTACCAGTTGGGCCCGTTATTGGCGGGTCCACCCAGAACGTAGGTGAGGCGCGAGGAGGGGTTCCACAAGGACGAGATCCCAGTGCGCTGTCCGCCCGCGCGGTCCGCGAAGTACTGTTCTGGCGCGATGGAGGGAACAATCTGCTGGCCCTTTGTTTCATAGGCGGGCGAGTAGCTGCCGTAGCGTAGACCGTAGGTCAAAGTGAGGTCCGGACGGAGCTTGAACGTGTCCATAACGTAGCCCTCATACTCGTTGGTGGCAAAGGTACGGGGGATCATGCTCCCCAGCGGATTTGCCGAACCATCCACGTTGTACTGGAAGGTAGCGCTGTATGAGTTCAGAATTCCGAGCATGGAACCCACGGCGTTCTGCAGATTCTGTTCTTCGGCAGTCGCCACATTCGATCCATACTTGGCCTGAGAAATGACGTTCACGTTGCTCGTGATGTCCTGGCCCAAACCCTTCAGCGTTGCACGACCGAAGGAGTAGGCCGGGAAATTGGAGGACGTTATGCGGCTATTGCGGATGAAGCGCATGTTGGCGCCGAACTGCCAGGTGTGACGTCCGTTTATGTAGGTGAGGTCGTCTACAAAGTTGTAGGTCGGGGCGATGCGGGAACTGGGCCGCGGGAACGCGTTCAAGTTCGCGAAGAAGAGGGTGATTCCGGCAGCGGTGGTACCCGTGCTCGCAGTCCCCAATCGGGTGAGGCCAAAGCTGAAGTTATTGACCACAGTCGGGGAAAGCACCGCGGTGTAGTTAACGGACACACCACGCGAGTTGTCCAACGTCTTAGCCGAGGCCGACTGGCCAGGGAACTGCGCCAGCGTGGTGTCTTCGCTATTCGCCGCGAGAGTACCGCGAACGTTCAAAACATGGTTGCCGGACTTTGCTGGATTGAAGTCCATCTTGCCCACTAAGGCGCGGTTGTTGAGGGTCTTCGGGGCGTTAAAGCGCAACACAGAGAAGTTCAAGCCGCGATCCGCCGACGCTGCCGGATCGTTGCCGGTCGGGTAGGCTTTCAAGTACTGCTGAACCGTCGCGTTGAAACCGATGTGCAGCGGATCCGCCGCGATCACTTCGGACGGAGTCAAGGTTCCGATCTGGCCGTTCGCCGTGCGGAACTGGATGTTGCCGTTCTTGAAGCTTTCGGTCGGAACCGTACGAGTCGTGCTGACCGCCGTGCGGTCTTTGCGTTCTTCCCAGTTGAAGAAGGCGAACCACTTGTCTTTCATGATTGGGCCGCCGAGCGACGCGCCGTACTGATTGCGGACCAGGTTTTCGCGGGCAACTCCCGAGCGATTGCTGAACCAGCTGTTCGCCGCCGTGGACTTATTGCGATGGAATTCGTATAACGTGCCGTGAACGGCGTTGGAACCGCTTTTGGTTACAAGAGTGACCTGGCCACCGGAAGAGCGGCCCTGGTTGGCACCCTGACCCGCGGTGGTCGTGCGGAACTCCTGCACGGAATCGAGCGGCACAGGCAACGCCGCGTTGAACGCCGCATCGCCGCCGTTCTGCGCATTGTCATTCACGTCGACGCCATCCAGAGTGATGTTGTTCTGATCGCGGCGAGCACCCATGACTTCACCGGTCGGAGCTACGCCAGCCTGGAGGCTGAGTAACTGAACAACGTTGCGAGTGAGCAAAGGTAGCTGGCGGATCTGAACCTCGACGAACGGATTGCCGGTGGAGGCGTTTTCCGTATTGATCTGCGTGGCTTCGCCGACGACGTTGATCGTCTCGCTCACCTGACCCAGCGTCATGGTGATATTCAACTCTGTCGGTGTTGCTGTCTGCAGACGGATGGGTTCAGACAACTTATAGGTAGCAAAGCCGGGTCGCTGCGCCTCGACCATGTAGAGGCCGGGAGCGAGCTGCGGAACATTGTAGGCTCCGGCCCCATCGGTAACCACATTGCGGGCGGCCGAGTTGGCCTGATTGGTGACTGTGACGATCGCGTCGGGTATGATCGCGCCGGTGGGATCGCTGACAACGCCGCTCAGAGATGTACTCTGGGCAAACGCCGATAGCGCCCCTAGAAATAATGCTAATAAGACCCTGTTCATTGAAATTCTCCTGTGTGTGTACTGCGAATTTAGCTCGCAAAACATGGGCGAAAAAACTGCGAATGCAGCCACTCAACGAAGAGGGTGTAGATGTGCAGCAACACGCTGCCTGATGGCCCCAACAGTGGGGCTCCCTGCGCTAACAACGGACGGAACGCTTACGCGATCAACTCGTGCAACACGTTTCCCGCGACATCTGTCAGCCGGAAATCGCGTCCACTGTACCGGTAGGTGAGCTTGGTGTGATCGATTCCCATGAGGTGCAGAATCGTGGCGTGGATATCGTGAACATGTACCGGTTTGTCGACGACTTTGTAGCCAAAGTCATCGGTGGCGCCGTAGATGGTGCCGCCTTTAAGAGCGCCACTGGCCATCCACATCGTGAAGGCAAAGGGATGGTGATCACGACCTCGTTTGATGTTGCCGTTGTTTCCACCAACCTCGCGAACGGGTGTGCGTCCGAATTCGGAACCGCAAACCACGAGGGTATCGTTCCACAACCCGCGAGCCTTCAAATCTTTGATGACCGCCGCGAACGGCTGGTCGCTATTTTTTGCGTTCGTTTTGTGCGCGAAGATGTCGCCGTGCGCATCCCACGGATCGCCCTTGGAGTAATACACCTGCACCATGCGGACACCCTTTTCGACGAGACGCACAGCTTGCAGACATCCACGAGCCACGAAGCCTTCGCCGTACATATCCAGCGTCGCCTGCGATTCCTTGCGGATATCGAAAACGTCCGGCGCTTCGGTCTGCATACGATAGGCAATTTCCATCGACTGGATGACGCCTTCCACCTGTGCATCGGAGGCCATGCCGTTCATGGATTCCAGCTTTTTCAGCAGGTCCAGTTCGCGGCGCTGTTCCGGCAGCGTAAATTTCGGATTGTTGACGTAGCTGACGAGTTTCTTGGGATCGAAATTCTTCTCCACGACGATCTTCTTGGGCTTCTTCTCGCCCTCTTTCGCGTCGGCCGCGGGCATCGGCTCCGGCATGTCGGCGGCAGCATCGCCGTCCATTGCGCCGGGCTGGCCGTTTTGCACAGCATTAGAGATATAAGTGCCCTGGTGGATTGCGGGAAGGAAGCCGTTGCTCCACAGCGGCGGTCCAACGGTAGTCGGAATGTCCGGGCAAAGCACCACGTAGCCCGGCAGGTTCTGATTTTCCGAACCGAGACCGTAGGTGATCCACGCGCCCATCGAAGGACGACCGGCCTGGTTGGCCCCCGTGTTCATCATCAAGCAGGAAGGCTCGTGATTGGGGATCTCCGTGTACACCGAACGGACCCAGCAGATGTCATCAGCGACTTCGCCCAGCTTCGGCCACAGTTCGCTGATTTCCATGCCGCACTGGCCGTACTTTTTGAACGTGAAGGGCGACTTCATCAGTTCGCCCGTGCGGCGTTCGGTCTTGGCCATGCCGCCGGGCATTTCCTGTCCGTCGTACTTTTCGAGCATCGGCTTGGGATCGAACGAATCGACGTGCGACATGCCGCCGTTCATGAATAGGAAGATGACGCGCTTGACCTTGGCCGGATGATCGAGCATCGCTGCGCCGACCGTGCCGTTCGGGGCGACGATGTCTGCGCCCTTCATAGCGTCGCCAATCATTCCCGCGAGAGCCATCATACCGAAGCCGTTGCCGACTTTCCGCAGCGCTTCGCGGCGGGTGAGAGGATTTCTGCTTTTGTGTGGGATCGTCATGGTTGTTTCCTCGTCTATTCCTTTCCTAGTTGATGAACAAGAATTCGCTCGAGCTGAGCAGAACCTTGGCATAGCGTCCCCATGCGCTGGGTTCATACTTGATCTCGGCGGGCCCTCGGGCACCACCACGGCGGCCATTGACGCCACCCATCATCCCGTTCCCCATATCTGCGTCCGGATCGGCCGGAGCAGCGACTGCTGCTTCCAGAGGCATCGGAGCTTCGCCTTCAGGCTTCGCAGCTTCCGGCTTGGCGTCGGCTTTGACTTCCTGTTTCGCGTCGACCTTGGCGGCCATCTCCGTCGGAGCTACTTCTGCAGTTGCTCCTGAACCCTCCGGCTTAACCTCGCTGGTCATTTCAGGCTTGGGAGCGTCCTTCGCTCCTGCACCCTTCCCTCCGCGAGCAGGTCTTGCGGCCGCAGCCTTTTCCTTTGCCTTGGCTTCTTCCGCCTTGATCTCTTCGTATTCCTTCAGCGGTTCGGTGCTGAGGTATTCGAGGCCCAGGGCGATTTCCGCTTCGGTCGGTTCGCGACCGTAAACAAGTTCGTGAACCTTCTTGATGCGAGCGCGATTGTTTGGTTCGGAGGCGATCTTCTTGGCCAGCTCTTCCGCTTCGATCTGCACGAAGTCGCTGTTCATGAGGAACAAGCGCTGCAACGGAACGGTTGTCGTGAAGCGCTTCTCCGCACTGATCTGCGGGCTCGGGAAGTCGAAGAGCTGCAGGTAGGTGTCCAGCTTATAACGGCTGACCTTTCCGTAAACCGTGCGGCGCGTGTTGGCCGGGGTCAGATCCTGGGAAGGACCGCCCGAGGCTGTGTCGAGATTGCCGGAGACGAACAGGATGCCATCGCGCACCTGCTCTGCATCCATGCGGCGGTGCTCGGCTTTCCAATACAAGCGATTGCCGGAATCTTTCGCGAAGTTGGTCTGGTCGTTGGCCGTGCTCAACTGATACACCGAGGAGAGCATGATTTCTTTGTGCATGCTCTTCATCGACATGCCGTTCTTGACGAACGACTGTGCCAGGTATTCCAGCAGTTCCGGATTGGTGGGGCGTTCGCCGCCGATGCCGAAGTTGCTCGGGGTATCGACGATGCCGGTTCCGAAGTGGCCCTTCCAGATACGATTCGCCATCACGCGCATCGCGATTGGCTGCTTGAGGATCTCTTCCGCTAATTCCAGACGGCCGCTGCCGTTCTTAAACGGGGTCGGCTCGCCATCGGCGAACACGCTCAGGAAGTGGCGCGGAACCTTGTCGCCCAGATTCTCGGGGTTACCGCGAATCGCGAGTTCCAGGTCTTTCATCTTTTCAACCTCGGCAACACCGTGGATGTAGGGATAGCCGGGCTCGAGTTGTTTCTTCTGCTCGTCGATCTCCGCTTTCAAAGCATTCAGGCGAACCTGGTCCGCCGCACCGATGCGGGATTCCAAACCCCAGCCGCGGAACAGGAGCACGCCGCCAGCGGCCTGACGTCCACCTGCTGCCATCATCGCGTTCGGGTCTTCAGCGTCCTTGATTTCGCGCTGGAAGATTTCCGTCCACAGGTTGTTGTCTGACTCCGACATGTTCTTCAGCCGCAGAGCGCAGTTCGGGCAGAAGTCGTCGTTCGTCTTGAACTCGTTCGGCTTGTTGGCGCGCTTCTTTTTCTTTGTCGTCTCCAGCGACTGGTCGTAGATGATTTCGTTCTCTTCGTCCAGATCGTGCCGTGCGATCATCACGCGAATTACTTCTGCCTGGAACTCTTCGGCAAGCTTTTTCGCCTGCTGGGCGTTGCCGCCCTTCTTCATCATGGCCTGCCATGCTTCTTTGGTCTTGTACTTGTCCGTCACCTTGGCCATGTACTTCACCCAGCGATCCATCAGCTCATAGTCGAGCTTGCGGGTGTCGACCACCGTGGCGATGTCGCGCTTCTGCGCGCCAGTGATGTCGAATACACCCTGAAGGTAATCCGAAGTCTTCAGGACCAGCGCTTCCGACAACTGATTGCTCAGGTCGGTCTGCATCTCCTGGAGGCGCTTGTTCTTCTTGTCGACCTGATCCTGCACCATGAGGAACTTGTCGAGCGTAGCCTTGGGAACGCGCGGATACTCGTGGTAGTCGGTGTTCAGGAACACGCCCGCCAGTGAGTAGTAGTCGGTCTGCGGAATCGGATCGTACTTGTGATTGTGGCAACGAGCGCAGGCCACGGTCATGCCGAGGAAGCCGCGCGTTACGACGTCTACACGATCGTGACGTTCATCGGCGCGTGTCACTTCGGTGGAGCCGTTGTCGAAATACCACGGACCCAAGCCCAGGAAGCCGGTCGCAGGCAAAGTCTTGTAGCGTTCCTTCTCGTCCATCAAATCGCCGGCGATCTGCGCCTTCACGAATTTGTCGTAAGGCATGTCGTCGTTCATCGCCTGGATCACCCAGTCGCGATACATGAAGGCGTTCGGGTAAGGGAAGTAACCGCGAGGATTCGGATTCAAGCTGCGATAGTCGTCTTCGCCGTAGCGCGCGACGTCGAGCCACTCACGGCCCCAGCGTTCGCCGTACTGCGGCGAGGCAAGCAACCGGTCAATGACCTTGGCGAATGCGTCGGGCGACTTGTCGGCCTCGAACGCTTTGATTTCCTCGATCGTCGCAGGCAGACCCGTCAGGTCCAGCGTCGCGCGGCGGAGAAGATCACGCTTCGCGGCGGGAGCCACAGGCTTCAGGCCTTCGCTCTCCAGCTTGGCGAGCACGTACTTATCGATTTCGCTCTTCACCCACTTGGTGTCCTTCACCGCGGGAGGCGCAGTCACCTTCAGCGGCACCAGGGACCAGAACTGCTTCCGCTCTGCCGGGATCACATAGGTGCCGTTGCCGGACGTGACCGCTGCCACGGACGTCTTCGGCCACACAGCACCCGCTTTCACCCATGCAGTGAGATCGGCAATTTCAGAATCTTTTAGCTTGGAGCCGCCCATCGGCATCTTGAGCTTCGCGTCGGTGTGCATCACCGCGGAGATCAGCAAACTTTTTTCGGGAGCGCCGGGGACCACAGCAGGTCCGTGCGATCCGCCTTTTAGCATCGAGTCGGCGCTATCGAGCCGCAGCCCGCCCAGCGGAGCGCTGCTGTGACAGCTGTAGCAGCTGGCGGCCAGCACGGGGCGAACGCGAGTTTCGAAGAACTCAACCGATACAGCGTCGTCTGCAGGAGCGCCTTTGGCGCGAGACGCGGCAGCGACAATCAGGATGGAGGTAATTACAAATGTCTTGAGTAAACGCATAATGCACCTCAGTTGATAAGTAGAGTTCACGCCAGCCCACGAAATCCAACAAGGAATGCGTGGCGGAACCGAACAGCTACAAGGTTTAAAGGTGCGGTCTAAACGAGGGAACCCGCATGGTTTGCCTGACCTGGGCAAGTCCTGCTTCTGTCATACACGAGAGAAGTAGGAAATTTGAGTTTGTCACCAACCCACCCGGTTGTCAATAGAACGACCCATTCAAAAAATTGATTGGCCTGTAATGCGTTTTCGCGTTTATACTCGGGTCGTGGAGTAGGGCCACGGCGCCTGACTTCCCCTCCCTGTTTCGCGGCCGCCCCCAGTCACGGTTCTCCCCAGTCTGCGTTGTCACTCGAAGACTTTCATAACACAGGAGAATTCCATGCTTACCCGTCCGCGCGCGACCTCGTTCGCGCTGCTACTTGTCTTAGCCGGACTGCCCGCTGCAGCCGAGGAGACGCGAGGCGCAAAAGCCGCCGCTCCCAAGCCCGCTGCTTCGAAAGAGAAAACTGCCGACAAGACGTCCGACAAAACCGCGGCCAAGGTGGAGGTCGCCCCCAAGATCGGGCTCCAAAAGCCTGGGGTTCTCATCCCCTTCTCGCGGCTGAAGGCCGAGGCCGAGATTCCCGGAGCGCCAGCCTGGGTTCTGGCGTCCGACACGCTGCTGGTGCCGTCTGGGGATGCGTTGACGCGTATCGACCTCAAGACGAACAAGCCGGGTGAGCCGATCACCGGTTTTAGCAAGCCCTGCTCTGGTGCGGTCAACGCGTTCAAAAGCGTCTGGATCGCAAACTGCGGCAATGGGACTGTGGTTCGCACCGAACCTAAGTCCGCCAAGATTGAAGCAACGCTTAATACGGGCGTGGGTGCGGTGCACTATGGCATCGCTGCCAGCACCGATAGCGTCTGGATCCTGGCCGATGGCAAGACCACGCTCTCGCGCATCGATCCCGAATCCAACTTGGTGGTCGCGGAAGTGCGGGTGCCGGCCGGGTGCATGAATCTGCAATTTGCGGAGACTTCGCTGTGGCTCACCTGCGCGGCGGAAGACAAGCTGCTGCGAATTAATCCGGTGACCAACCTGGTGGAGCAGCGCATTAAAGTCGCCGCGACCCCGAAATCATTGGCGTTTGGTGATGGCTCCGCCTGGGTGCTGGGGACTAAGGAAGGCAAAATCGACCGCATCGACCCGAAAACCAACAAGGTCACCAAGACAATCAGCCTGGAAGTTCCCAACACAGACGGCAGCATCGCTTTCGGCGAAGGGGCACTGTGGGCATCCCTGACGGGCTTCCCGCTCACACGCATCGACACGACTGCCGAGAAGGAAACTGTTTTGCAGCAATTCTTCGGTGAAGGTGGAGGCTACGTATACACGACCAGCGGTACAGTGTGGCTCGCGAATACCAAGCAAGACAAGCTGCTGCGCCTGGATACCAAACGCATTATCGCGACCTTAGCTGAATAACGACGCGCTGAATAGGAACCTCTCATGAATACACGAATCATCGTCTCCACGACGGCCAGCCTGATGCTGTCCGCATTTTTGATCACCGCGCAGGAACCCGCTGCCGCGCCAGCTCCCGCGGCCAAGCAGCGCGCGAAGCGTCCTCCACGACCGGGCGTGACCACTCCCGGCGTCAGACGCGAGATGACCGCCATCAAGCCGATTGCCGTGTTTCCCGTGGAAGGGACGCCGGATTGGCAAGTGGTGACCGCAGATGGACTGTGGGTTTCCAACGGACCCAAGAACACGATTCATAAACTGGATCCGAAGAGCAACACGGTGGTCGCCGCTGTAGAAGTCGGCAAGCGCCCGTGCTCAGGGCTCGCGGAAGGCTTCGGCAGCGTCTGGGTACCTCTGTGCGGCGACATGGCCGTGGCGCGCGTCGACATGGCCACGAATAAAGTTGTGGCGACCATCCCGGTCGGACCGGCGAATAGCGAAGGCGGAATCGCCACGAGTCCGGACGCGGTGTGGATGCCCACCGATCTCGCGGCTGGGAAGCTGGCCAGGATCGACCCGAAGACCAACACGGTCGTCGCCACGATCTCGGTCGCACCTGGCTCGGTATCCGTAGCTTATGCCGAGGGCGCGGTTTGGGTTTCCAGCCCCATGGGAAGCGTCGTGACGAAGGTCGATGCCAAGACGAATGAGGTCCTGGCGACGATTACGACCGGCCCCGGACCGCGGTTTATTACGGCGGGTGGAGGATCGGTTTGGACGCTGAATCAGGGCGACGGCACGGTTTCCCGGATCGACGCCAAGACCAACAAAGTATTGGCCAATATCGAAACGGGATGCCCCGGAACGGGCGGCGAAATCTCCTTCGGGGAAGGCTACCTTTGGTTCACCGTTTTCGAGATTCCGATCACGCAAATCGATCCGGCAACCAATACGGTAGTGAAGCAATGGTTTGGCGAGGGCGGCGACGCGATTCGCGCGGGACACGGGTCCATTTGGATCTCGAACTTGCGCCAGCAGAACCTCTGGAGGATTGATTCGAAGCAACCGTAAATCGGACAGCTTTTTCGCACAAGCCCCGTGCGCGAGCGCGGGGTTTTGCGCTGCCCAAAAATAAGTTGCCCGGAGCGAGAAACATACCAGCTTCAGAACCGTATATAATGCCAGTGAGGTTGCGCTATGTATGCGCGTCTGCTGGCAATTGTTTGCCTACTAAGTTGTATCGTCCAAGTGGGACGTGCCGAGGCTCTGTCGACTCGCAGAACGACAGTGGGTGTGTATCTCAAGGCGGACGCAACTGCATCCAGCCTCTCTCTCGAAGCGATGCGATTGGAACTGCGGGACTTGATGGTTCCGACGGGCGTGAATCTCGCCTGGACCAGCGCGCAAAATCCAATTCCCACCGAACGTTTGATCGTCGTGACGTTACGCGGCGACTGCCAGGCGGGTGCGACCGAGTTAGCCGGTAAATTCAAGGACAAGACACCCTTGGCCTCGACGGCGGTCACGGATGGGAAAGTGCTTCCCTTCTCCTGGGTGGACTGCGACGCTTTGAACAAGTTCCTGAAACAGAAACTTTTGAGCCAAGATGCGGCCAATCGTCCAGAGATTTTCGGGCGCGCTATCGCACGCCTCATCGCCCATGAGTTTTATCACGTCCTCACGGAAACCGAAGCGCACACGTTGAACGGCATCTCAAAGGCGGCTTTTTCGACGGCCGACTTACTCACAACTTATTTCGCGTTTGAACCGGAAGCGATCGCCAATCTGCGCCTCGAGCAGCCAACTCTCGCGATTCTCGAACGGGCGGAAGAGTCGCTGGGATACGAGTACATTCCGGCTCCCGAACCGGTCGAAGCCCTCGCTGCCCGCTAGACGGGCTGCGCCACACCTCCCTTCATCGCTGCACTGGGCCGCGACTCCGATTCCAGGCGTCGCACCAGGGGCGGTAGATCTTCTTCCAAGCATGGATTTGGCACCGGCAAGTCCAGACGGACTCGCGAGCCAGACTCTGGAGATTCTTTCGCAAGGACCACGATGCGCGTGCCCATGCGCAGGGCTTCCTGCGTGTTGTGGGTGACGAACAGGATCGTCGTTTTGGTTTCGCGCCAGAGATCGCGAATCCAATTTTGCATGTCATCGCGAGTCGCTGGATCGAGGGCGCTGAAGGCTTCGTCCATCAGCAGAATGCTCGGCTTGGTCATCAGTGCCTGAGCAATCGCAACGCGCTGCTGCATGCCGCCGGAGAGTTGCGCGGGGTACTTCGATCCGTCGGCTTCCGTTAGGCCGACCTTGGAGAGAAACTGGAGCGCGCGAGCGCGAAGCTCCCGGCGGCGGTGATAGAAGCGAGGTGTGAAGCGCCCCAGCAGGCTGAACTCCGACATTTCGCAGCCAAAGGTGATGTTGTCGAGAACCGTGCGATCAGGGAAGAGAGAATATTTTTGCGGCACGTAGCCGCGCGTCTGATCGGGACGCTGATGCTCTGCGCCTTCGATGAGAATGCGACCCGTGGTTGGACGCTCAGAACCGAGCACCAATCGCAACAATGTCGATTTGCCGCAGCCGGTTTGGCCGAGCAGACACACGAAGTCGCCTTCGTGAATTTCGAGCGAGAGATCGTCCAGGATTGGCCGCCCCTCATAGCGCATCGCGACGTTTTCCACACGGATGAATGACATCTACGCCTCCTTGAACCACGGATGGAGCTTGTGGTTCCCCCATCGCATCGCCATATCTACAACAAACACCAGCAGCGCGACCCACAGCACGTAGGGGATGATCAGGTCCATTCCCATGTGTCGCCGGAGCAGCGCGATTCTATAGGCGAGTCCTTCGGTCGCCGCGATCATTTCCCCCGCGAACAGAAAGAGCACGATCGCCTTGAGGTTCAGCCGGATGCTATTGATCACCCGTGGCAGAATTTGCTTCAGCACGACGAGGTACGCGACGTCCGAATCCCGAGCCCCCAGCGTCAGAGCCTTCACGACTTGCTCATTCGGTACGCCCTTAGTGAGGTTGAAGGTATCGAGGAGAACGGTTGGCGCTACGCCAATCACAATCAGCATGATCTTGGAGAGCTCATCGATGCCAAACGCGATGAACAGGATTGGAAGCAGAGATAGCGCGACGATCTTGTCGAAGAATAATAGGGAGCGCAAGAAGAAAGCGCCGACGACCGGAAACAAGCCCATGTGCAAGCCCAGCAAGACCGCCGGGATCATCAGCGCCAGGCTATAGAAAAATCGCAGCCCTGTAGCCTTGGTGTCCTTCCACAACATGCTGTGCTGCACCTGGTAGAACATCGTCGGATTCGTGGGCGCATTCTCATCGAATGCATCCTCCTCGGCCGGCTTAGTGGCAGCTTCATACATACCCTGCCCCATTTGCGCGATGGTCGGCATCACGCGATCTTCGGGGTTGTCGCGATGGCGTGCTACCGAAGTGTAGAAGTAGAGCACGGCTCCCGTGACAAACAGCGCCCAGGAAAGCGCCAGCGTCGTCGGCCGGTTGAGATTCGAGTGGATGGAGAAAACGCCCATCATAGCTTTCCCTCCGCAGCCATCTGCATGTAGGTCAGGTCGAACCGTAACCGCACGCGATCTTTTTTGCCTTGGATCGAACCGTCCGGGTAGGAGATCGCCACGTCATCCACCGACGCCGTGCGTGACCCGAGCAGTCCGTGCTCAAACGTAAACTGGCGAACCAGCTCCATCTTCTGCTTCAGCTCTGGAGACTTTCCGAAGTCCACCGCGGACTTCGCGGTGTAGAACATTTTTGTGGTGCTGAGCTGGTCCTTGTAAGCCGCGAGCGAATCCTGCGAGCCTGCCGCAATCGCTGTCAGCACCTTGTCCGCAGCGGGTCCCGTCGCGGACATCTGTGTCATCAATTCGTACCAGGCACCCGCGAGCGCTTGCGCGAACTTCTTGCCTGACCCATCGGGACGATTCAGGACCTCCGTCCGAACCACTGTCAGGTCCAGAATTTCTCCCGGAATTTTCGATGAATCAAAGAGAGAAACGTATCCCTTCTCACGCAAGATGTTCGACACGAGAGGCTTCCACGTGACTGCTCCGGCGGAGCCCTTGTCGCTCAGGAATGCGGTGGTTAAGTCAGCATCCGAAGTATTAACGAGCCGAACTTTCTTGATATCCGCGCGCATTCCACCGAGGGTCATGGCACGGTCGAAAAGGTACTCAGAAACCGTCTTCTGCACCAGCAAGACCTTCTTGCCGGTTAGGTCCTTGAGCTGCGTTCCCTGGCGAACCAGCAACGCGTCGTTGCCATTGGAATAATCTCCAATGATGACCGCAGTGGTGGGCACACCGGAGGCAGCCGGCATGTCGAGCGCTTCCATGTTCGTCATGGTGCACGCGTCAATGTTCTTCGAGACGAATGCGTCGAGCGAAGGGGCGTAGTCGAACCGCTGCACCTTGATCGCGATGCCGTATTTATCCGCCCATTTTTTGAGGATTCCCGATTGATTCAGGTAGTGGTATGGCGTCCAGCCCGCGTACACGGACCACCCGACAGTGAACGTCGGCTTCTGGCCATAGCTGATTCCTGTGGCGGCTAAAAGAACAATACTGGCTAGAAATGTTCGGAGCATTGGGCACCGTAATCTTTGGGATTTGGGCGACAGGGCCGAGGAACAACCAGGCAGGGGGTGAATCAGCGTTCCGACGAGGAGCGCGTTTCAACTACCTTCTATTATACTTCTTGCACTAGAGACCCGGCGGCTTGCGCGACAAAAAATTGCGCCAGCCGCCGTATTCTGTGATGTCTTTTGCTCCCGGTAGCACCCAGGGTTCACAGATAAAACACTTTACCATCTCCCCGCTTTCCAATTCGACGGTGCCGATTCCCAAAGGCGAAGGAATGGCGGCAACGAAGCTGCCAAAATGCTGCTCGGGAACAGCCCAGACTTCGACTTCGATTCCCGGACCGGGAAAGTTTTCGACCCGCACCAAACCCGGTTTTGCGGGTTTCTGGCCAGGCAGTTCGAAGAATCGGTAGCAGGCGGCGGTCCGCGTGGTCGACAACAGCCGCGCCCCGCGATCCTTTAATTGCCAGTTCAGCGGCTGCCCTGAGAGGTGCGCACCCACCACCGCGACCGTGATGCAGCCGGTCGGCTTGGCTTTGAGTGCGGGACCAGCGACGTCGGCGTGCGAGCGATGATAGCGGTCCGCCAGCATGCAGAGAGCTTCGTCCTGAAACGCCGCCGCGATGAAGGTAACCCCGAACGGCAACCCGTTGGCGCGGAATCCCGCTGGCACGGCGATCGCCGAGAGATCGAGTAGATTCACGAAGTTCGTGTAGTAACCGAGATTCGAATTGAGCTTCACCGGCTCGCGATTCACGTCTTCGATCGTGTACGTAGTGCCTGTGGTCGGGAGCAACAGGACGTCCATCTTGCCCCACTCCGCCATGGTCTTCGCGCGTAAGTCCTGTAACTTGTGCGCCGATTCGAATGCCTTCACCGCCGAGTGCGCCGTTGCGCCACCAATGATCCCGCGCACAACCGGGTTCATCTCGTCGCCGTGTTGTTCGAGGAACGGTTGGATTGCGGCCAACCGTTCCGCCACCCAGGGCCCCGAATATAGCAACTCCGCCGCAGCGCGAAACGGGGCGTAGTCGATCTCTACCTTTTGTCCGCCGATCTTTTCGAGGTCCGCGACGGCTTTCTCGAACAACTCCGCCGCAGCAGCGTCGCCGAAGAATTCCAACTGCTCCTTCGAGGGCACGCCAAAGCGGAACGTCCCTCCCGACCAAGGTGCGGCATCTTCGCCCACCGCGGCCGCGCGCGAATACGAATCCCGACTGTCGAGTCCACGCGATGACTGCCACACCGCGTGCGTATCCGCGCTATTGTTCGCAAAAATCGAAACACAATCCAGCGTCCGGCACGCCGGAACCACGCCCGCTGTGCTGAGAACACCTCGGGTCGGCTTCAGCCCGACCAGATTATTGAAGGCCGCAGGCACTCGACCGGAGCCCGCCGTGTCCGTGCCTAAAGAAAAACTCACCAGCTTGCTTGCCACCGCGACAGCCGATCCTGAACTGGAGCCGCCGGAAATGTAGCGCGCATCAAACACGCTGCTGCAGGCGCCATGCGGCGACCGCGTACCGACCAAGCCGGTCGCAAACTGATCCAGATTCGTCTTGCCAATCGGAATCGCGCCCGCGTTCATCAGGTTCTTCACGACGGTTGCGCTCTCCGCAGGAGCATACGCGTACGCGGGACATCCCGCCGTCGTCGGCATACCTTCCAAATCGATATTGTCTTTGACCGCGAACGGCACACCGAACAGAGGCTTGCTACGAGCCGCCGGATCGTTCTCGAGCGCCCGCGCCCGCGCAAGACTCGTTTCCCGCGAGACGACCGAAATCCACACCGGATGCAGCGGGCCCGCTTCGATCTTGTCGTAGATCGAGGCGATGACTTCGGAAGGAGTTACCGCACCGGAGCGATAGCTCTCCAGTAATCCAGCGATGTCCATTGTCACACCAACACCTCCGAGCGAAGCGTCATCAACGGCTGCCCTGCTTCGACGATCTGTCCCGCGACACACCGCATCGCTTCCACGATTCCGGATTCGGGAGCCGTGACCACGATCTCCATCTTCATGGCTTCCAGAATCAAGAGCGGTTCGCCAGCCTCGACTCGCTGTCCTGGCTTCACGTCAATCTTCCAAACGTTGGCCATCGCGGGAGCCTGCACTACGGAGCAGCCTTCGGGTACGGCGTCTTCAGAAGTCGCAGAGACCACAGTGTCGCGCGCCCCGGACGAATCTCCCAGTGCCCAACGCTCGCGCTCGGCCACGAAAGCCGCTTCCTGACGGCGTTTGAACTCCCCCGCCTCAGCCTGAATCGACGAAAGGAACTTACGATACTTCGACGGCGAGAAGGTTGTTGTTTCAATCTTCAGTGGGTATTTCCCATGCGGGAAACCATCGCGAATCTCCAGCAGCTCCGCGGCGGAAACCGGATAGAAGCGAATCTGATCGAAGATCCGCAGCAGCCACGGCGTACCATGCGGGAACTCCGTGGTCGTGCGATGCGTGTTCCACATCTGCAAGGTACGGCCGACGAACTGGTAGCCGCCCGGACCTTCCATGCCATACACGCACATATAGGCACCGCCAATACCGACCGCATTCTCCGGCGTCCACGTGCGAGCCGGATTGTACTTCGTCGTTACCAAGCGATGCCGAGGATCGAGCGGAGTCGCCACAGGCGCGCCGAGATACACGTCGCCCAAGCCGAGGACGAGATAGTTCGCGTCGAACACGGTCTTGTAGACGTCGTCTACAGAGTTCAGCCCGTTGATGCGCCGGATGAATTCAATATTGCTGGGGCACCAGGGCGCGTCCGGATTCACAGACTGCATGTAGCGCTGGATCGCGGTCTGCGTTGCCGGATCGTCCCAGGAAAGCGGCAGATGAACGATGCGCGAGGGGAATTCGATATCGCGCTGCGACCGGATTCGCGTTTCGCAATCGCTCAAAACTTCGAGCAGCGCCTCGCGTCGCAGACGAGTGCTGTCGTAACGAACCTGCAACGACCGCACGCCGGGAGTGATATCGAGAACTCCATTTAGTACAGCGCGTTCCAATTCGCGCTGTAGCGCCTGAACTCGGAACCGCAGGTTCAGGTCGAGAACATTCGGCCCATACTCAACCAACAGCGCGCGATCTCCTGAGGCTCGGACGACGACCGCGGGACCATTCGGTGACAGAGGAACCCGGCTGAGCACCGGAGACTCGACCTCATCGACGACCATCGAGGGAAGTTCGCCAGTCAGCGTCTCAATGCACGTCTCGAGAGACTTCTCCATCTGCAGCGCGTGGCGCGACGTGATCGGCCGGAAGCGCACCAGATCGCCTGGGCGAAGCTGGCCCATCTTCCACAACTCCGCCTGAATGATGGTTGCCGGACACACGAAGCCGCCGAGGCTCGGGCCATCCGGACCCAGGATCACTGGCATGTCGCCTGTGAAGTCCACGGTCCCGATCACGTATGCGTTGTCATGAATGTTCGACGGATGCAAACCCGCCTCGCCGCCGTCTTTGCGAGCCCACGTGGGCTTCGGTCCGATCAAGCGAATGCCAGTGCGATCGGAGTTGTGATGCACCTTCCAGGCGGTGGAGAAAAACATCTCCATGTCGCCTGGAGTAAAGAAGTCCGGCGCGCCGTGCGGGCCCGACATCACCGCGATTTCCCACTCGTGACTGTACTGGGGGATCAACGTTTGCGGCGCAGGCGGAGGGATGTGACGTTCGCCGGTAACGTAGTGCAGTACATCACCGGGGCGAAGAATCCGACCCGCATGCCCGCCAAACTTGCCGAGGATGAACGTGCTCTTGCTGCCCATGTAGCTCGGCACATCGAAGCCACCAAGGATCGCGAGGTAGCCACGCACGCCGGCTCCCGCCGCTCGGCCGATGGTCAGCACTGAGCCCGCGGAAACCTCAATCGCCTTCCACAACGGAACCGGAGTTCCATCGATGGAGGCTCCGCAATCCGCGCCCGTCACAGCGATCACTGCGGAAGAACCGAAGCGCAACGTCGGCCCCATGACGGCGAATTCCAATCCCGCGGCGGAGTCGAGGTTGCCGACAATCCGATTCGCCAGACGAAACGCCAGCGAGTCCAAAGGTCCCGACGGCGGCACACCAACATTCCAATATCCGCCCCGGCCGGGGTAGTCCTGCACCGTGGTCTGCGTACCGGCTTGGATCACTTCCACCGCTGTGCGATGGTATTCAAAATCGTTGAGGAACGCCGTCGTTATGCCACCGGAGATGAACGTAGGGTCTTCAATCACCTGCCGCAGAAACTGTAAGTTCGATTCGAGGCCCGCGATGCGGCAATCGCGCAGCACCTGGCGCATCTTGAGATTCGCGCCCAATCGATTTTCGTCATGCACGATGATCTTGGCGAGCATCGGATCGTAGAACGTCGTCACTTCCGTGCCCGACTCGACCCAGGTTTCCACGCGCGCTTCATGCGACCAACTTACCTGCGACAAGCGTCCCGGACTCGGGCGGAACTTGTTGCCTGGATCTTCCGCGTACACGCGAACCTGAATCGAGCAGCCCCATGGACGAATATCGAACGATCCTAGGGGTGGCAACTCGCCCGCGGCGAGCAACACCATCCACTCCACCAGATCGACGCCGGTGACTTCCTCGGTCACGCCGTGTTCCACCTGCAAACGCGTGTTCACTTCCAGAAAATAGAACTTGCTCTGATCGGCGTCGTAGATGAATTCGACCGTGCCGGCGGATTTATAACCGCTCGCTTGCGTGAGTCGGACCGCCGCGTCCAACAGTTCGGCGCGCGTCGTCTTCGATAGACCGGGAGCCGGCGTTTCCTCAATCACCTTCTGATTGCGGCGCTGCGTGGAACAATCACGCTCCCCGAGAGCGATCACTTCCCCTTCGCCATCACCGAAGATCTGGACTTCAATGTGGCGCGCCCGCGTCACGAACTTTTCCACAAACAGTCCACCGCTACCGAAGCTCGACTCGGCAAGCCGCCGCACAGAATCGAACGCGGCGATCAATTCCGCTTCGTTCGCGCACAGCCGCATTCCGATTCCACCGCCGCCCGCCGTGCTCTTCAGCATCACAGGAAAGCCCATCTCATTGGCCGCGGTCACAGCGTCTGCAGCAGTATCGAGAAGGCCGGTGCCTGGCAACAGCGGGACGTTCGAAGCCGCCGCGAGTTCGCGTGCCGTATGTTTGCTGCCGAACGAACGCAACGAGGCCGGATCGGGGCCGATGAAAACAATCCCCTGCTCCGCGCATCGCTCCGCGAAAACAGCATTTTCACTCAAAAATCCGTACCCAGGGTGGATCGCCTGCGCGCCGGTCTTCTTCGCTGCTTCGAGGATGGCGTCAATGGAGAGGTAACTCTCCGCCGGAGCCGAGCCGCCGATAAACACGGCTTCATCCGCCTGCGCGACGTGCATCGAATGACGATCGGCCTCCGAATATACGGCCACCGAGCCGACGCCCATCTTTTTCAACGTGCGAATGATGCGGCACGCGATCACGCCACGGTTGGCAATCAGGACCTTGCTAAACATTGTCCGAGGCCTCCCAGATCAACACCTCGACCGGAGTCGGATCATAGCCGTTGCAAGGGTTATTCAGCTGCGGACAATTGCTGATCATGGCGAGGACGTCCATCTCCGCGCGAAGCTCGACGTACTTGCCAGGAGCGGAAACGCCGTCTTCAAAGGTCAGGCCACCTTGTGGCGTCACGGGAACGTTCATGAAAAAGTTAATGTTCGAGGCGATATCTCGCTTGCTCATTCCCAAGCCAGAATCGAGCGCCGCCTTCACGAAACTCTGCCGGCAGGCGTGCATATGGCCCTTGGCGATTTCGTAGCGAACCTGATTGCTCTCTGTCGCGCAGGCCCCACCGAGCGTGTCATGCCGACCGCACGTGTCCGCCACAATCGTCAACAAAACGTTGCCTTCCGACGACATCAACTGCGTACTTGTTGTCAGATAGATGTTGCCCTGCGCGCGAATCGTATCCTGCGCACTGTAACGATCCTGTACGTCTCCCGCGTTGTAAAACAACGTATCCGCGGCCTGGTTCCCGTGCAGATCGACGATGCGTAGAATCTGCCCCTTGCGAACCACGCGCGTCCACGGATCACCGGCCGGGATGACATGCCGGTAGGTCGCGTCGCTTGGATTGAGAGGGCTTTCCGTGAGGCTCATACGAAGTACCTCTCGGTGAGAATAAATCCGCGTTCGTTCTCCGGTCGCCACGCCTTAGATAGATCGTCCGGCCCTTCGGCCTTGCGGATCGACAGTTGCACGGGACGCGGATGATACTCAGGGTCCGGATCCATCGGATGCTGGCAGGTATTGAGGATCGTCAAAACGTTCATATGCGCCTGCAATTCGACAACGTCGCCGGCTTTGGAATTGCCCGGCACGAAGGTCATCCCGCCGTCATCGCCCACGCTCACACGACTGAAGAAGCTCGCATTCGCCCCCAGATCGCGCGCGCCCAAGCCCCACTTTTCCAGCTCAATCAGCAGGCTGTCATGCGCGTTTCGGTAATAGCCGTTGCGCAGCGCCTGGTAGCTCCCCGTGCCATATTTCATGCGCACCATCGCCGCGTTCGAATGCCCGGATATCGTGTCATGCCACCCCACCGTATCCTCGGTGACCGAGCACAACACGCGTCCCATATCCGAGTAGAGCGCGCAATGTTTGGTCAGCCGGGCAATGTGCTGAGCCTTCAATGTGTCCGGCATGTTGTATCGCTCTGCCGGACACTCGAAGTTCAGGAAGAGCGCCGTTACGTTCGCCCCTCCCTCTAAGTCAGTGATGCGCAAGGCTGTTCCGCGCTTCAAAACGTGCGACCAGGTAGCCCCCGGCTGCAAAACTTCTTCCCAGAGAATAGACGAATCTTTCTCGTGCATGAATCCCCCTAATTGGCTCGCGAATGAATACACTTCACGCGCGCGCGTTGCGACTAAGTTGTGATGAGAAGCGACTTAGAGCGAGGAGGGCGGGCCGCAGCACACGTCCATTTTGGTCAGGCGCAAGAACACGTGCAGTGAAATAAGCGCGTGTTGATTTCGCCGGGACTGTGGCATGCGGTCAGTATGCCAGACTTTTTGTCCAGAGGCGAACAAAATATTTGGATGGGTCCCATAAGGCGGACCACCCCGAATGAACTTTTACAATCTCTTAACCCTCGAATGGCAACCGAATTCCTCGGGACCCGTCCGAACAGCATAGAGCACATTTGACGGGGAGCAGCGCGTGAAACTATTCAGATCGAGACACCACCTTGGAATCTTATTGGCCTTTGGAGCGACGGCGTGGGGACAACCGCCACTCATTTCCCTGAAGCAGGTACCGATTCCGCAGCCTACCAATCTCACCACATACGTAAAAGACCAGCAGGCGCTGGTGGTGTTGGGCAAGGCTCTGTTCTGGGATGCCCAGGTGGGTAGCGACGCCAAAACCGCCTGTGCAAGCTGCCATTTCCATGCGGGAGCGGATCACCGGGTGAAAAACATCCTCGCGCCGCCAGCCTCGAATCCCACAACGGTCGTCGCGAACCAGACCGTCACTTCGTCCATGTTTCCGTTCCACCAGTTATCGAATGTGGGCAGCAATGCATCGACGGTGGTGAAGGACACGCGCCAAGTCGCCGGTTCGGCCGGAGTCCTGCTGCGAACATTCCTCGGGCTCCAGCCAAGCAATCCATCCGAGAATGGTTCCGATATCGTAGGCAGTTCATCCTCCTTGGGCGGACTCAACGTTCGTCAGGTCGGAAATCGGAATGCACCGTCGGTGATCAACGCCG
The DNA here is from genome assembly GCA_039926185.1 of Bryobacteraceae bacterium. Lineage (GTDB taxonomy): Bacteria > Acidobacteriota > Terriglobia > Bryobacterales > Bryobacteraceae > Palsa-187. The sequence continues at coordinate 75,141 of JBDSXJ010000005.1, forward strand.
TGTACAACGTCCGGAATTTCTGGGATGGACGCGCCAGCCGTTTGTTCACCGGCCAGACTCCGTTCGGCACCGCGGACACAGGGCTGAACGCTGTGGCTTGGCGCAACAGTCAGTTTGTGCGAGAGCCGGTGGCGATCAATAACGCCAGTCTCGCGTCGCAGGCGGTCGGTCCGCCGTTGAATACTGCGGAGATGTCTTACACCGGTCGAGCGTGGTCGCTTCTGGGCAGGAAGATGCTCGGAGTCGCGCCGCTTTCGGGGCAGCTTGTAGCGGCCGATGACAGCGTATTGGGCGCAATGGCGAACACGTCCGGCTCTGGGTTGAAGCCCGCGTTTAGCTACTCTGCCTTGATTCAGGCCGCGTTCCAGCCAGCGTATTGGAGCGGGACGGCGCTCGTCGATGGGCAGTTCACACAGATGGAATCCAACTTTCCGCTCTTCTGGGGACTTGCGATTCAAGCGTATGAATCGACTCTTGTGTCCGACAATTCACGGCTCGATCAGTTCCTTGAAGGCAATACAGGAGCCTTGTCCGCCCTCGAACAGCAAGGCTTGCAGGTCTTCGGCAGAGGCCGGTCGCAATGCACGCAGTGCCATCAAGGTTCGGAATTCACCGCAGCTTCCTTCACCAATTCCGCGAACACCGCCGCGACCAATACCGATCCGGATAATATTGGTTTCTTTCGGACGGGCGTATCGCCGATTACGGACGACACAGGTCTCGGCGGGTTGAATGGATTTGGGCAGCCCTTGTTTCCCCCGTCTCCCACGCGGGCCAACGGCACGTTCAAGTCTCCCGGCCTTCGCAATGTCGAGTTCACGGGCCCCTACTTTCACGACGGCGGTCAAGCCACCCTGGAGCAGGTAATGCAGTTCTACGCCCGCAATGGCGATTTCCCGGCCGGCGGAAACCTGGGACCGGGCATCGGCAACATCAATCTCTCGCAAGCGGACCAGAGTTCGTTGGTCGCATTTCTCAATGCGTTAAGTGACGATCGCGTGCGCTACGAACGCGCTCCGTTCGACCATCCATCGCTGTGCATCTCTACCGGTGCCCAGGACCTTTCGCCGGGACTGCTGGTCGCCGACAATTCGGACGCGCGCTTCCGCGCGAGCGCCGCCGAAACAACCGCCTTGATTCCGGCGGTCGGACGATCCGGGAACGCGAGCCCCTTGCAGACCTTCGCGGAACTGCTCGCTGGAATCGGCAGCGACGGCTCCCGAGCGCATTCGCTCACCGAAGCCTGCTCAGCAGCGGCTGCCCTTTCACCACAGATCGATGCGGTGACAAACGCAGCGACATTTGCAACGGGTCCGGTCTCTCCCGGCGAAATTGTTTCTATCTTCGGCTCGAATCTTTCTGGTAGCGTCACCTTCGACGGCATGGCTGCGACCACCGTGTACGCATCGCCGACGCAGGTCAACGTCACGATACCGTACACCGTCGCTGGTTCGACCGCAACCCTGCGAATGGGAACCGCTGCCCTGCAACTCCCCGTCGTTCCCGCCTCGCCGGGGATCTTTGCGGCTGTCGCCAGCGCATCTGGAACGCTCACACTCTACGCTACGGGTGGAGGCGCTCTGTCCAAGGACGCACTTCCGCTTCTGCTGCTGAATGCCACGGTCACCGTGAACGGCACGCCGGCGAAGGTGCTATACGCCGGCATCGCGCCTGGCTTGGTCGAGGGCGCAAACCAAGTAAACGTTCAACTCCCGGCAGGAATAGGTTCCGGAGCATTGAATATTGTTCTCACGGTCGGAGGGTCGAGTTGCAGGCCCTTCTTCTACACTAGCCCGCTGCTGCCATGATTCACGTATGATGATTTGTGGCAGGGCAAGCATTGGCGGCTCTTGCCTCTAGAACACGACTCAAGGTAGAAGGAAGATCCCATGAACAAACTGACCGCCTTCGCGCTCGGATGCGCAGCTACCCTCGGCGTCACCACGCTGATGCACACGACGGCCTTCGCCCAGAACAAGGTCTCGCCCGTGCGCTTTGATCGCGACAAGATCGCCGGTATCGGACTAACTGCGGTTCCGCCGGACGCCTACAAAGACATCCTGGTCGGCGGCCAACTGAATATGCGCGTGGCGACGTTGTTCGATGGCAAGGAGCTGCGCGCGTCCGTGTTTGAATCCACGCCCGCCAAGACGGACCATCGCACGCGGCCGAACGATACTGATGAATTCGTGTTCGTGCAGAGCGGCAAGCTGATCCTCACCGAACCGGGTGGCACGGTGCATGAGTTCCGGCCGGGTGATACGTTGATGCTGCCTCTGGGTTATACCGGAACGTGGGAGATGCAGGGCAACTACCGCGAAATTGCAGTGACTATGAAGAAGAGCAAGTAGCTCTTCGGTAACTGCCGAAGGTCTCCCGAGTATTGCCGGAGGAGACCTTTATGCGCATCCTGTACCTGCCCCTGTTGGCTACCGCCCTGACCGCCCAGCCTGCTTTCGAGGTAGCAACGATTCACCCCCATCAAGGCGATATTCGCTCCGTGGGCGTCGATATTTTTGGGTCGACAGTAGCTGCGAAGGCAATGTCCGCGCGAGAGCTGATTACCTTCGCCTACGACTTGCGCGAGTATCAGGTGCAGGGAGGCGAGCCTTGGGTCGCGCAAGTCCGCTGGGACATCCAGGCTTCCGCAGGAGCCTTCGAACTCACCCGTCCCCAGGCCCGTCTGATGCTCCAGGCGCTACTCTCCGACCGTTTCGGCCTGCGGGTCCACCGATCCTCCCAAGAGTTCCCTGTGTACGCGATGACCATCGCGAGAGGCGGCGTGAAGCTGAAGCCGCCGTCGCCGTTGGAAACTGAGCGCAGCAGCTTCAATGCGGGCGGCGCTGTGTGGCAGAATGCTCCGCTGGACGTCCTGGGCAACCCTTTTCCGCTACATCTCGATCGGCCGCTGGTAAATCGCACGGGTCTAACAGGTCGTTACGATTTCGCCATGAAATTCAAGATCTCTCTGCAGGAAGCGCAAGGGGTGGACGGGGAAAGCATCTTTACGGCGATCGAAGAACAGTTGGGACTGCGCGTGGAGCCCACGCGCGCCGAGTTGGAAACTCTGGTGGTCGACCAGATGACCCGGCCCAGCGACAACTAAGCGAAAAACAAAAAGGGCGCGGTGGCCGAAGCCATCCGCGCCCCTCTTGGTTATGGTTAAGTTACTAGAAGCTGATACGAGCCACAATCGAACCGGCGCGCGAGTTGAGCGTACCGTTGTAGGGTGAGATCGTACCGAAGCCGCCGCTGATCAAACCACGGTTGGAACCGGTGTTGAAGAACGTCGGGGCCACAGCGAAGTTGCCGTTGGTAGGCGTTGGGAAGCGCGTGCGGTTGAAGACGTTGCTGAACTCAGCGCGGACGTTCAAGGTGACCCGCTCCGTGAAGCGGAAATTGCGGCTGAGGTTCAGGCTTTCGGTCGGCTGGCGCTGGAAACGGTAGTTACGCAGCGAGCTATAGTCGGCAGCCCATTGACCGTTGGGGACGTTTTCCCACGCAGCCGGGTTGTAGACCTGGGTCTTGGTGATATCGAAGCAATGGCAGTTGATATCGAGCGGCTCGGCATGCACCTTACCGTCGTAATCGGTCCAATTGACGCCGAACGGATTCATATAGCTGCCGTCGGCGTTCTTCTTGAGTTGCGAGGCACCCGGGCCACGGCCGAGGAAGTTGCTGATCGGCAGTGAAGCGGAGCTGGTCGGGCGAGCGATGATCGGGCCGCTCTGGTAGCTCGCGAAGAGGCCAACGCCCCAGTCAGCCAGGACAGAGGAGACGACCCGGCTGGACAGGAGGCCCAAGCCGCTGTTCTTCATCGACGGCACCGTGTACTGCACGCTGACGCGCAGGGCATGCGGCAGATCGTTGACGGAGAGGTTCTTGCTCAAGTCACGATTGTAAACATCGGCAATCGTGGTCCAGGTGTCGAGGTTCTTGGAGTAGTTGTAGTTCAGGTTGAAGCTCAGGCCGCGGCTAAAGCGCTGCGTGACGTTCAACTGAAACGAGTCATACCAGGTGTTGCCCAGAGGCGCACCGACGAGACCGCTGCTCGTCGCCGAACCCGTGTACTGGGGGTAATCGAGCAGCGACTGACGGACCGTCTGATTGGTGGGGAAGCCGGTGTACGGAATACCCGTAATGCCGCGAGCGGCCAGCGTGGAGCGCTGAGCGGCGCTAAGGGCACCGACAGTGGTGGTCAGCAAAGCGGATTCGGTCGGGCTGGTGAAGTCGTTAAAGCCGTACCGTTGTAGAGTCGCCACGCTGAGGGCGTTGACCGTGCTCAAGTTCGAAGCACCGCCGTTGTTCCACCAGGCGCCGCGGTTGGCGACGTAGGAAGCGTCGATAACAAGGTTGCGGTTGATTTCGCGCTGCAGAGCGATGTTCCACTGCAGGAGGCGCGCCGGACGGCCGGCGTTACGGTCGAGCAGGTTCGGCATCGCGATGACGCTGTTATTGCCCTGACCGACGGCCGGATCGAACGAAGGCCACACGGCACGGACAGAGGCAGGCAAGCCGTCCTTGAACTGGCCGGTGGTCTGGCCGGACAGCGCCGTCAGACCGCTGGAGGTAGCAGTGTTCGAGAAGTCTCCCGAAGAGGTGCTGGTGGCGTTGTAGACGACACCGAAGCCGGCGCGGAGGACGGTTTTGGTGTTGATCTGATACGACAGACCGACGCGAGGACCAAACGCGGGCTTGTAATTGTTCGCGAAGTTGCAGTTGCAGGCCTGTTCGAACTGGCGGGCACCAAGGCGGCCACCAGCAGACGGGTTGGGAATCGCCAAACCGATGGACGCGTTGCGACCGTATTGTTCACGAGCGTACGTACCGTAATCCCAACGCAGACCGTAGTCGAACGTCAGCTTACGGGTTACTTTCCAAGTGTCTTGGGCAAAGAACGCAAGCTGCGTCTTGCTGACGCTGAGGTTGGCCGGAGCCACCAGCGCGTTCGAACTCATGCCGCCGAGCAGGAAGCTGGCGAATTCAAAACCGGAGAAGGCACCGTTGCTGATGGTGTTGCCGGTCAGGATCTGTTCGGTGTTGTTTCTGCCGAACGAGTACAATCCCGACGTATTGGCACCGGCACCGACGAGGTTGGCGCGCGGGAACTTTTCAAGGCGGTAGTCACCACCAAACTTATAGGTGTGGTTACCGGAGACGTAGGTCGCAGAGATATTGCCGGAGGGACGACGTTCCTGAGCTACTTCCGGGAAGGTGGTACCGATGGGCGACAAGCCACCGACCGAATCGGAGGCATTGACGCCGGTGACGATGCGGGGGAAATACTTGGCTTGCGTCTGTCCGACCAAGCCCAACTGAGCTTGGGCGTTGTAATTGCTGATCGGAGCTTGCAGTTCAAAGAAGCTGTCATTCCAACCGGCGCCCAAGTGCAGCAGCAGGCGCGGGGTCAGCGTGTAGTCATAGTTCAAGCGCATCGTCTTTCCCCAGGACTGGGAGATGGCCGATGCAGTGATGTCGTCGGCAAACGGATCAGCACCCGTCGGGGTACGGGGAGTAACCGTGTTGGTACGCTGCCAGTAGAAGGACAACCGACCCCCACCGACGTTCTGGTCGAGCTTGAGGGACGGAATCGCCGAGACGCGGCTGGAATCCACGGGACCCTGGAAGTTGTTCGCCACCAGGCCGCGGCTGAAGTTGATGCCCTGCGGGTTCGGAATCAGCGGCAGGATCTTTGCGGTGACCGGATCGATGCGCGAGAGCGGGATCTGGTTACCCACGAACGGGTCGCGATAGGTGCGCCCGTTCGCGGCGGTTTGCAGGGTCAAGGGATCGAAAATGGTACCCGAGGCGATCGTGCGGCCAATCGCGTCGGTGAGCGGACCGCTGGTCGCGTTTACCGTACGGTTTTCAGCAGGGATCAGGCTCGAAAAGTTACCAACGCGATACGCCGAGGTCGGAACCGAGGAGGCCAGGGTGTTGACGTTGTCATTCAAGAAGCGTTCCCAGTTAAAGAAGAAGAACGTCTTGTTGGTGCCGTTATACAGTTTCGGGATGCGCACGGGACCACCAAAGGTGAAGCCCCAGTCATGCTGACGAACACGGTTCAGAACGTTGGTGTAGGGCACGCGGGAGTTCAACGCTTCGTTGATCGCGTAGTCGTAGCCGGTGCCATGATACGCATTCGTGCCGCTCTTGGTCGTCATGTTGATCATCGCGCCGCCGGCGGTGCCGAATTCAGCCGCGAAGTTCGAAGTCTGAATCGCGACTTCTTCCACCGCGTCGACCGAAGGCTGCGCCTGCATCTGCGCGCCCAGGAGACGGGGAGAGGTCGGGTTCATCGTCATGCCGTCCAAGCGAGTCTGGTAGGTGTTGGCCGGGGTGCCGTTGATGACCAGCGAGGTCACGGCGTTGCAAGCGGGAGGGGTGTTGCAGTACTGGACGCCGGCAACCAAGCGCGTGGCAGCGAACGGATCGCGGAAGCCCGAGTTGGTTGCACCGATCACAAGGATCGGCAGATTGTTCAGCTGGGACAGCGTCACGTTCTGCGAAACCTCGGTGGATTCGGTTTTGAGCAGTGAGGCATCGGCGGTGACGGTCACGGAGTCGGTGGTATTACCGACTTCCAGCAAAACGTCTTCGCGCATGGTCTGACCCGCAGACAAATGGAATTTGGTGTGGGTGTAGGCCTTGAAGCCCGGCGCGGTGATGGTGAGATCGTAGTCACCGATCGGCAACTGCGACAGTGTATAGTTTCCAGTTTCCGAACTGGATCCGCGGAAGGTTCCGCCGTTTTCCAGGTTAAGGACAGTAATAGGGACGTTGGCAATTACGGCGCCGGTTGCGTCTGTAACCGTTCCCGTGATGGTTGCCAATGAGTTCTGGCCAAAAATGAGGGCAGAAAAAGAGAGCAGAAGCGCAGCTAGGCGCGATAAACGGAACATAGGTTTCTCCAAAGCGGACGTTATTACTTTGGAGCTTACCAGCTTTCCGGCAGCAGATCACTAGTCATTTCGGGTGATGGTCAAATGGCAGTGGGGCGTAGGAGGTGAAAGCCTCCAGCGCCCCAAGCCGTTGATAAGTAAGGCCTAACTTAGAACGTTAGGCGCCCCACGAAGGTACCCGTACGCTGACCGGATGTGCCGGAGAGTACGTTCATTGTGCCGTAACCACCGCTGTACAAGCCGTTGTTGGCGCCGGAAGTGAACTTCACGGGAGCCGAACTGAAGTTGATGGGAACACCGGCAGCCGTCGTGGTCGGTGAAGGCAACCGCATCCGGTTCATGATGTTGTTGAATTCTACGCGAACGTTCAGGCTCACGCGTTCCGTGAAGCGGAAGTTGCGGCTGACGTTGAGATTCTCTTCCGGCTGGCGTGATGCACGATAGAAGCGGAAGGAGTCCTGCTGTGCGGCAAACTGCCCGTCCGGAACGTTGGTCCAAGCGGCTGGGTTTAATACGACCGTCTTGGTGGGATCGAAGCAGTGGCAGTTGATATCGATCGGATCAGTGCGTTGCTTACCATCGTTGTCTACCCAGTTCACTGACCAGGGGCTCATAAAGCTGCCGTCGGCGTTGGTCTTCAACTGGGCGCTGCCCGGTCCATAGCCGAGGAACTGGCTGATCGGAGTCGTGCCGGCGCTGCTCGGCTTCCCGACAAGACCTCCACTCTGGTAGTTCAGATACGCACCGAGGCCCCAGCCCGAAAGAATCGCGGACGTTACGCCGTTCGAAACAAACCCTACGCCGGAGTTGCGTAGATTCGGCACCTGGTATTGAAGCGTGAATCGAAGTTGGTGCGGCAGATCGAAGGCCCCGAGGTTCTTGCCGTTGGCCCGGTTGAACGGGTCCGTCGCGCTCATGATGTCGAGGGACTTCGAGTAGTTGTAGTTCATGTTGAAGCTCACCCCGCGGCTAAAGCGTTGTGTCACATTCAACTGGAACGAGTCGTACCATGTGGTGCCCAGGGGAGCGGCAATCAGTCCGTTACTGTTGAACTGCGGATAGTCGCGCAGCGACTGGCGAACGGTCTGCGTGCCGGGGAAGCTCGCATAGGGGACTCCCGTGATGCCGCGAGAGGCCAGCGTGGAGCGCTGCCCTGCAGTCAGAGCCGAGACGTTCCTGGTGAGCAGGAGGGCTTCGTTGGCATCGGTGAAGTTATTGAAGCCATAGCCTCGCAGCGTGCTCTGGCTCAAGGAGTTCAGCGGAGCCAAGGCATTGGCTGTCCACCATGCGCCCCGGTTGGCAACATAGGAGGCCTCGACGACTAGATTGCGGTTGATCTCGCGTTGGAGTCCAACGCTAAACTGCAGCAGACGCGCTGGACGTCCCGCGTTCCGGTCCGTAAGTTGAGGCATGGCGACGACCGAACCCAGGGTCCGGCCGACGTTCGGGCTAAAGTTGGGCCACTGCGGTTGGACGCTGGTCGGAATGCCGTCCTTAAACAGGCCGGTAATCTGGCCAGAATTCGCCGGAAGGGCGCTGGTCGCGGCGCTATTCGACGCATTCAGCGCCGGGGACGCCGTGGCGTTGTAGACGACACCGACGCCGGCGCGCAACACCGTCTTCGTGTTGACCTGGTAGGACAAACCTAACCGCGGACCCACAGCATAGCGATAGTTGTTGGCAAATTTGCAATTGCAGGTGGCCTCAAACTGGGTTCCCCCCAGCCGTCCGTTGGCAGCCGGGTCGGGAAGCGCGAGTGCGGTCGAACCAATGCGACCGTACTGTTCGCTGGTGTAGGTGCCGTAGTCCCAACGCAGGCCAAGGTCCAGTGTCATTTTGCGGGTGACCTTCCAGGTGTCCTGAGCATAGAGAGCAAATTGCGATTTATTGTTGGCCAGATGGATGGTTTGGTTCAGCGAGTTGGCACTGGTGCCGCCCAACAGGTAAGAAGCAAACTCGAAGCCATCGAATCCCTGGTTGGTGGGAATGCCCTGCAGCGACGGCTGTTCGGTCATGTTCGGACCAAAGGTGTAGGTGCCGCTGGTGTTGACATCGATGATGTTCGGGAATTTCTCCGTGCGCCAATCCGAGCCGATCTTAATGGTGTGCGAGCCGGTGACGTAGGTGGCGGAAGCGATGCCGGAGGGACGCCGTTCCAAGGAATGGGTCGGGAAGCCACCCATACCGAGGTTGGAACTACCGCCGATCGCGGTGTTCGCATTCACGCCGATAACCATGAAGGGATAGTACTTCGCCGCCGTTTGGCCTTTCAAGCCCAACTCCTTGAAGGTATCGAAGTTATCCAACTCTGCTTTGAGCGCGAAATCGCTGTCATTCCAGCCTGCGCCCAGGTGCAGCAGCAGGCGCGGGGTGATGGTGTAGTCGTAGTTCAGGCGAATCGTCCGACCGGACGAGATCGAAGCAGCGGAGCCGGTGAGAGGCGGGGTAAACGCGTCGGCGCCCGTGGGAGTTCGCGGCACCGCAGTGTGTGTTTTCTGCCAATAAAAAGATAGGCGGCCTTTGCTGCCCATGTTCTGGTCGATCTTGATGGACGGAACCGCGGAGATGCGGCTGGAGTCAAACGTCCCCTGATAATTATTGGAAGCCTGCCCGCGTGAGGCGTTCAAGCCGAGAGGCTGGGGGATGATCGGCAGGATTTTTGTAACGACAGGATCGAAGCGAGCCACCGGGATCAAGTTGCCCACGAACGGGTCGCGATATGCGGTTCCGTTGGGTGCCACTTTTTGCGAATTGGGATCGAAGATCGTGCCGCTGGACATCGTGCGGCCCAGCGCGTCGACAGCGTTCCCGGTCGAGGTGGTGATCAAGCGATTCTCCGCCGTGATCAGGCTGGAGAAATTACCGGTCCGGTAGGCCGGGAGGGGTACGGTGGTGGTGTTGCTGGTGTTGATATTCTTGCTGCGGTACTGCTCGTAGCTATAGAAGAAGAACGTCTTGTTCTTTCCGTCGTAGACCTTCGGAATCCGAACCGGACCGCCGAACGTAAAGCCCCAATCGTGTTGTTTGACCACGTTGCGGATTCCCGTGTAAGGCTGGCGCGCGTTCATCGCTTCGTTGGTGCCGTAATCGTATGCGCTGCCGTGGAAGGCGTTGGTTCCGCTCTTGGTGACCATGTTGATCATCGCGCCACCGGCGGTGCCGAACTCGGCGGCAAAGTTACTGGTTTCGATGGCTACTTCTTCGAGCGCGTCCACCGACGGCTGGGTCTGCATCTGCGCGCCAATCAACCGAGGCCCGGTCGGCGTGGCAGTCATGCCGTCCAGTCGCGCGTTGAAGGTATTCGCGGGCGTTCCGTTGACCACCAGGGTGGTGACCGCGGCGGGGGCACCAGAGGCGATGTTGGAACCGCCGGCGTAGCGGAGTCCGGGGACCAGGCGCGACGACGAGAACGGGTCACGGAAACCGGAATTGGTTCCGCCCACCACGAGGATCGGTAGATTGTTCAGCTGCGAGAGCGTCACGTTCTGGCCAACCTCAGTCGACTCCGTCTTCAGCAGGGAAGCCTCTGCGGTTACCGTGACTGATTCGGCCGCTTGGCCAACTTCCAGCCTGACGTCTTCGCGCATGATCTGAGAGGCGGACAAGTGGAATTTGGTGTGGGCATAAGTCTTGAACCCGGGCGCGGACACTGTCATGTCATAGTCACCGATGGGCAACTGGGAGACGGTGAAGTTACCGGTGTCGGAACTGGTGACGCGGAAATTTCCGCCGTTTTCGAGGTTGAGAACAGTTATGGGAACATTCGCAATCACAGCGCCGGTGGCGTCCGTAATGGTTCCAGTGATCGTGGCCAACGCGGTTTGGCCGAAACTAAACGAGGCTGCAAGCAGCAAAAGCGCAACATAGCGACTGAGTCGTGTCATGGACATCCTCTCCAAAGCGAACAAACTGCCAAGGAGCATATCATCCTTTTGGCAGGGTGGGAAGCCCTATTGGCTGGATATTTCGCACTATTTTGGCGAATAAAAGGAGAATCTAAGAGGAAATCGAACGGGAAAGCCGTCATGCGAGGCAATTCGCGGGAGGTGAGAACGCAGGAACGCCAATGGATAGGCGGTATTTTTTGTTTTTGGTGCGGATGAAAGGACTTGAACCTTCACAACCTTGCGATTACTAGAACCTGAATCTAGCGCGTCTGCCAATTCCGCCACATCCGCACATTGGGTGGGCCTCCCTATTGTCGGAGACGCGGACCGGATCTGTCAATTTCTTTGCTCCTTAATTCTAGGGGCGGCGGGTTCGGAGGCCGTAGGCGTCGCGGCCGTCTTGCAGGCGCTCCATCCACTGATGACCCAATGCGTGCAGGGAATCGCGCATGAGGCGGTGCTCGCGCTGCTCTCTTGGCTCGTATAGATTTGTCGCCTCGCCCGGATCGTCGGCGAGGTTGTAGAGGCCGGTAATTTCGTCGCGCAGATTCCAGGTCAGCTTTTCGAAGCCGCGCACCACGGCTCGCCATTCCTCGCGCGTGCCGAGCGATCCCTCTATATATACCGACTCCGGCAACTCGCCCACACCGGTTTCGATCAGGCCCGAGAGATCGCGGCCTTGCAGCATCGATACAGGCTTGATTCCGGCGAGGCTCAGGATGGTTGGCAACAAGTCCGCGTGGGAAAGCAGGATGTCATTCGCGACGCGGGGCACGATACGACCGGGCCAGCGGATGGCGAGCGGCACGCGAATCGAACGGTCGAAGGCGGAATCCATGCCGTCCGCCGAATCGGAGGTCATGATCGTCAGGTCGGAGCCGCGTTCGAAGTATTCCCACAATCCAGAGTCACTGGCTCGCGCGGCGTGTGGAAAGCGGCCATGCTCCAATGCCCACGCTGCCTCGGTGCGATCCGGGCAGCAAGTGTAGGCGCGCGGGAACACCAGCGACTGCGCTGCGAAATCTGCGGGGATGCCGCTGGTTGTCCAAAGAATCGACACACGAGGCCGCGTGGATTGCGCGGCGAGGGCCAGCGGAGCAAACAGCCATGCCCGCCGCGTCAGCATGCCGCTACAGCCTTACTTTGGTGGGGACTGCGCCGCCTGGATCGCTGTCCACGTAGGGCATCTCCAAATCCGCCAGAGAATAGAAGGGCAACTTTCCGAAGTTGATCGCATTCGGCGCTGGTTGCTTCACAATCACCGCCATGGCGACCACTTCCCCGCCCGCCGATTCCACCAACTGCTTCATCTCCGCCATCTTCGATCCTGTGCGGAAGATGTCGTCCACCAGCACGACTTTCTCGCCCGGGTCGAGTTGCAGGAACTGGCGGAAATGTAGCGGCTCGGTGGGGATCTGGCGTTCGGCCCAATACACTTTGCTGGCGCGCAAAGCCTCAGCGACACCATAGGCGACGGGAAGTCCACCGGTGGCTGGGGCGACGATCGAAAGTTTGGGCAACATCGCGCGAAGGTCGGTATTCGAGCGCAGCTTGCGGCTCAGCGCCACGCAAAGAATGTTCGAGGTCTGAAAATCGCGCATGGCGAGAGCGACCTGAAGATACTCCTTGGTACGAAGGCCGTTCGGATACTCAAAGTAGCCGGCCCGCAAGCCTCCGGTGCGCCGCAACAGGGCGAGCACTTCCTCTTGTGTCGGAATCAGTTCCATGATGTTTAGTTTGCTCCGCGTCCACTCAGCATCGGCGGGATGGTGAGCAAGATAATCTTCCAGTCCAAAGCCAGCGACCAGTTGTCGATGTATTCCATGTCCATCTTCATCCAGGTCTCAAAGTCCACATTGTCACGCCCGTTGACGGCCCACAAACAGGTTAGGCCGGGACGCATGCGCAGCCGACGCCGCTGCCAGCGTTTATATTGATTCACTTCTTCGGGGATCGCGGGGCGAGGGCCGACCAGCGACATGTCGCCGCGCAGCACGTTCCATAACTGCGGCCACTCGTCGATGGAGAACTTGCGTAGCCAGCGTCCGACCCCGGTCAAGCGAGGATCGTTGGGGATCTTCAACGCGAGTTCGCGCTGACTGAGATGCTCCAGCGACGCCCGCATGGCTTCGGCGTCGGCACACATCGACCGGAATTTGTAGAAGACAAAGCGCCGACCATTTAAGCCGCAGCGTTCCTGACGAAAGATCACGGGGCCCGGCGAAGTCACGCGAATGAGCAAAGCGATCAGCGCCATGATCGGGAACACCAACACCAGTGCCGCGGATGCGATCGCAATATCTGTAACTCGCTTCAGCAACAAACGCAGCTCATCGTGCGGGGTCGCCGAGAAGGTGATCAAAGGCGAACTGCCCAGGCGCTCCAGATGCACGCGGCTGTTCACGTGCGGAAAAAAATCGATAGCGATACGCGTCCGAACACCCTCTTCGTCGCAGATCAGGAGGACTTCTTCGAGTTCGGCCAGCTTGCGGCTGTCGGTGGCGAAGACAATTTCGTCGATGACATGCTGCCGCAGCATCTCCGGCAGGGCGGCCAGTGGATATACCGGATAGTTCTGTTCCAACTCAATTTCCTTGGGCGCTTCCACTCCGCGGTCGTCGGCAAAGAACCCGCGCAGGCGGACGCCATGCAACGCTGCCGCGTCCTCGAATTGGCGTCCCAACTTCTGTGCCGAAGCGCCCAGGCCCACCACCATCACGTAGTGCGGACCCGCGAATTCGCGCCGCAGCGCTCCCATGATCCGGCTGGCATTTAGCCGAAACAGCGACAGAAATACCCAGGTTGTTATCAGGAACAGCGCGACAAATGGACGGCTTAGCTCCAAGCGCCAAATGTATTGGAACAGAACAACGGCCACCGCTCCCAGGAGGCACTGGCGGAAGGCGTCGCGGAGAATGATCCGGGGATGGGTGCCGTCGATCCGGTCGTAAATCTCCCACCAGGAGGCGGCCAGTAGCCAGGAGAACACCGACCAGGCGAACAGCGCAAAGCGTACGGTTCCGTCTAAATAGAAGTTGTTTTCGAGTTGGAGTTGCGTGCGCGCCCAATAGGAAAGCTGAAAGCCCAGCGCGATGAGAATGAAGTCCGATGCGCCATACAGTATCCGTACTCGCCTATGATGACCGGGAAACACTCATCATAAGAATAGCGAAATGCGGTGAGGACTTGGGAAGGAATCCTACGGACGGGTCTCGACAGCCCAGACCAGGCCGTCGCGCAGGCGGACAGTTCCGGAGTGGAAGGTTTGGTTGCGGTATTGGTAGATCTCGACGATTTTTCCGTCCTCGTCCATAATGATGCGGGCGGACGGAATTCCCAGGGATAGGACGCTGTCGCGATCCATGCCGCGCGAAATCCCGGCGAGGTCTACATTCACTAAGAATGCAGGCTCGTAGCGCGGAATGACCGAAGCCATGACCATCGGGACGGAAACCGCTCGCGTCCGGGAAGGCTTCGGGGCTGCAGCACGTTTCGTCGGAGGGGGAGGTGGCGGAACGTTATTCAGTTCGGCTTTCGGTACGCCGGGGCTCACTCTCAGCACGGGAGTTACGGAAACGACGGCGGGACTGGGCGAGCCTTTGCCCTTCTTTTCGCCGGTCTTCGCGGCACCTTCCAGAATGCTACCGGTTTTTTTAAATGTTTTGTCGATCCCGGTACTGATGGCCTTGCCCGAGGCACCACCGACAGTCGAACCGGCGATCACGGCGCTCGATTCGAGCATCGACTGGGCGAATACTGCCCCGGAAATCGTCAAAAAAAGAAGGGTCTGCCGCATAAAACACTTGCTGCCCCATACTACCAGCGGCCAGCGGTGCTCTACGACCGGGGATTCACCTTAGACGAGCATTTAATTGTGCGGCAGATGAAGCGACATCAGCACCAGAACACCGTCAATTTTGCTGAACCAATGGGCCGTCTTTTCGGGAACCATGATGAAGTCGCCCTTCCCGATGGTGCGGGAATTGCCGCCCTCAATAGCCGAGCCCGTCAGGTTGTCGCCATTGCGTGTTTCGCCGACCAGTTTGCCGCCGGTCACCAGGGTGGCGGAACCGTCGATCACATAAAACATCTCCGCTTCGGTTTCGTGCACGGACGCCGTTCCGACCGATGCTCGGTATTCCATCTGAGCTTGATAGGGCGCGAGGCGCAGAATGTTGTTCTGTACGATGGCCTGCCCGTCCTTGCGGTCGTTCTTGGACTTGGCGATCATCGCGGCAATATCGGCCGCGGAAGTGTAATCCTTGTTCGGCTGCGGGGCGCCCTTGCCCTTCCCCGCCGGTGGCTGTGCCGTCAAAAGCACCGCCGCAAGCGCGAGGGCGGCACACAGATTCAGTAGTCGCATCGAAAATCTCCTAAAAGTGGGTTGGGGTTATGCTAACACGCTTGGTCCCACAAGCCCACCCTGCTAGACTGGTGTGTACCCCACCCGGACCCTCAGCTGGTTCGGAGCGCAAAGCGAAGTTTCTTGCGCGTTTCAAGACGGAGTGCACAGCGAAGCGTTGTGTGCGACTCAAGATGGAGAGGTGGCCGAGTGGCTGAAGGCGCACGCTTGGAAAGCGTGTTTAGGGGAAACTCTAACGAGGGTTCGAATCCCTCCCTCTCCGCCATTTCCTTCAAGGAAGTTCTATCGGTTTCAATTCACTAGTGCGACCTGACGTACGTTGAGCGTACCGGTCGGATTTAGCGTCATGGTGATCCCGGCATTGCCGCCTAGTTCCAAGGCATCCACCACAATTTGGCCCGTAATATGGGTGGAACTGCCTGGGGTTCCTTGCAACGTCAGTCTCTGGTAGACCGTGGCGGTCGGGCTGGTGTTGGCCAAGTAGATGGTTCCAATTAGTTGGACCGCGCCGTTGCCGCCAAGGCGGTGATCCTTGAGAACGGTGCTGGTGTGGGCACTGAAAAACAGGATGCCTTTATAGATGGACGCGTTGGGCGTTCCTAGCAGGCTGAGTGATCCATTGGAACCCACATTCACGATATCGTTTGTGCCATTGCCCGTCACGTACACCAGCATGCCTTGGCCGGTGATGGCGTCATTGGCGAAACCCGTGGACATAACAAGATCGCCGTTCGCAGCGCTTTGGAAGCCCTTGGTCTGCATGTAGTAAACGCCGGGTTTGAATACTGCGGTTTCGTTCTTCACTTCTATTCCCGTCGGATAGAGTCCAGGGCTGTAGAGTTTACAGGCCTTACCCGGATTTAGTGGGCAACCGCTGACGCCATTCGCCAAACTCGTTTGTGCGGGCGCTGCGGCGGGAACGGCCGGTGCCGGGACTCCGATCAACGGGTCCCGGATCGGCGACGAAGGTTGGATATAGGTGGCAGAGCCTACCTGAATCTGGGATGGCTGAGTGGTTGGGCCTGCGAAGGACCCAAAATCGCCACCCGTCCCGCTGGTGCAATTTCCAGGATCCGACGGACCGGCGCGTGACAAATCGACCACAGGGTTGCCTTTGAACTGGGTTGTAGGGGACGTCTTCGAATTGACCTGAATACTACGTCTGGGACCCCCACAAATCTGGATGGTGGGATTCCCGTTGATAAATAGGGACCCGGCCAGCGTCGGGTGAAGGACAAGAATCGGGGTGGGCGAGATCACATTTACAATGGCAGCGGTAGCTGTCGCCCGGACAGAGGACAGAGCCGGTGCCACAAATTGGATGATGCCGTTGTGGACCGTGCGGGTCACCGTGACTCTCACCAAATTAGGCGTGTCCGTCGAAGACAGATTCACCCCGGGGGCGCTGGTGGGAAAATCCACAAATACGGCATCGTCCGCAGTCGTGCCCACTCCGTTCCGTCGTGCGTAGTAACAAGGCGTCCGGTCATCCGTGGTTGAGCAGGTGAAACTCCCACCGGTTCCGAAGTCATTTGTTCCCGTGTTGGTCTTGTTGAACACGCTCATCACGCCTGCCTGCGCGCCGGAATCGGCCGCGGCTTGAAGCATCTGACGGTGCGCGTACAACTGGGAACCATCAATGGCCAAGCCCAGCGCGCCGATCAGGACGATCCCCATCGCGACCACAAAAAGGATGATCGCCTGGCCCTTCTCACGACGAACTCGCCGCTCACTAATTAGAAACATACGACGCCCTCGGTTGTGGAAGAAAGGTTGACATTGAGCGGCAGGACCATGAAAGGGTCATAGGGATAGCGGACCGTCACCATCACCCTGGACCCCGGGCTGTTGTTGCCATCCGGATAGGTTACCGCCAGCACTAGCCTGTCTGGATTCAGCAGGCCGGTGGCTGCGTAATAGCGCACATTCGTTTCAATTTGCGCGGTCGATCCCGGACCACTGGGGCCATCCACCCCTGTGCCCGTGCGCGTCCCCCCATGGACAATGGCGTATCGGACGCCGGTTCGAGCCGCGTGAGCTACGGTCGTTGTGACCAACACCATTCGCCCAAATTCGACCACCGCCAACATCACGATGCATAGTTGCAACCCGACCAGCGAGAACTCGACCAGGGCGGAGCCGCGCTGCGAGGTTCGTCTGTTCCTCATTGGAGTCTCCTCATAACGGTCTGCCGGCGGATGGTAGTGGGGGGCAAGGTCCCATGAATTCCCAGGCCAGGGAAATGGAACGCGGGAATCAGTGGCTGGTAGGTGTACTGCACGTCGACCCAACTCATCACGAAAAAATTGGCTTCGGGGCGCGTGTCGGCGGGGGGATTGGTAAACGTCCCGGTCCCGGTCTGTTGGCAGGCGATCACGCCCGCGTTGTTGGTACAGAACCGCACGCCCAGGCTGACGCGATTCGGAAGGGCGACGATGTCCTGTGCGACGATGCTGTAAATCTGAGCCGAAGTCGCGGGGGAAGGCGAACCCACAGTAGCGCCAGCAAGGCTAGCGTATTGACTCCCGCTACGCGCGGCACCCGCCATGGTAATCCAGGCGTAGAAGAACGTGCCGAAATTGACGGCATTTACCAGCAGCAGGAACAGCAACGGCAAGAGCAGGGCGAATTCAATCAGGCTGTGGCCGGACTCCGCGCGCGGGGCTGAGCGCAGCGCCGCGAGGTAAGAACTAAACTTCTTTCGTTCTTTGCTGTTTTCAAAAAGGAACATCATCCCCATCCCGTCCTGCTCACGCCTCACGACTTCTGCGAGCAGTGAGAACTTCGGCGCGTCCACGGCACCGGGCTCGGCACTATCCAGCAGGTGCACGTGCAGCGAGGTTCCCGAGCC
Source organism: Bryobacteraceae bacterium (assembly GCA_039926185.1). GTDB lineage: Bacteria > Acidobacteriota > Terriglobia > Bryobacterales > Bryobacteraceae > Palsa-187. Next base: position 93,144 of record JBDSXJ010000005.1, read on the forward strand.
CCAACAATCCGAGGTTTCGACGAAGATGCCGCTAGCGCCGATATCCCGTACCGGATAAGGCTTCACTTGCTCCCCCGTCCAGTAATAGACCGCAGCAGCAGGTCGGAAGCGGCTAGTCCGGCGTCGGTCGCCGCTTCCGTTTAGCAAGTCCCGGATTTTGATTAACCAACTCATCTATTTGTCAGTCAAAGGTACATATCAGCCGCAGGCAACACCAGCCGCAGAGTTCGCCGCCAAGCGAGTTTTCAGCGAATCGGGGGAACAGATCAAGAGTCTGTCTCCGATTCTTGTTCGCGAAGAAAGCACAGTACGAGCGGGCAATTCCAAGACGCTCTGCGCTTTGGTTTTAAAGGGCGCAAACCGAAATGGCGCGAGTTCTTCGACGACATGAATCACGCGGCAGGCTCCGTCGAGGTAAACGACGTCCGTCGCAAATCTTAATCCGAACGTGTGAATGCCGCGCGACGGCACCATCCACAGTCCCTCATCCCGAGCAAGACGGCCCCGCCCGAGGAATCCCCGGAGGCGCGCGAACAAAGTGTCCGCCAGAGATATCCGCAATCCTAGAAAGGACTGTTGCGTCATATTAAAAACACACAGTGGCTCTTCCAACCAAGTCTTCCTTCCCTCCGAGATAAATGGCTTCTCGCGGGCGGGCGGGGAGGTAGCCCGCGCCGCGAGAAGAAAAAACGAATCCAAACTACTTGACGCTGGTGCGGCGGCGTTGGATCAGGATCGCCAAAACAACGACAAAACAGATGCCCGCGATGATGCGAATCGTGCTAACGGAGTCCATAGGTTTCTCCTTCCTTAGAGTTAATTCAACAGATACTTATCAAATGAGTCGATCAGAATAATCATCGATGGACCCAACACAACGACGAAGAGCGATGGAAAAATAAAGAAGACCAGCGGAAAGACAAGCTTTACCGTTGTCTTCGCGGCGGCCTCTTCAGCCTTTTGGCGCCGCCGTGTCCGCAGCGAGTCCGAATGCACTCGCAAGCATGTCGCGACGCTGGTGCCGAACTGATCCGCCTGAATCAGCATGGCGACCAGGGCGCGTATGACATCCAGATCCGTGCGCTCGGCCAGATTGCGCCAAGCTTCGGCTCGAGAGTGACCAGCGCGTTGTTCCAGGTAGACCATTTGAAATTCGTCGCTAACCTCCGGCTGACTGCGCTGGAGTTCCAAGGCGACGCGCTGAATCGTCTGGTCCAAGCCCAATCCGGCTTCCACACAGACCACCATGAGATCGAGGGCTTCCGCCAAACCCTGCTGCAGGCGGCGTTTGCGTTCGGCAATGCGGCTTCCCAGCCAGTAGTCCGGGAGTAGAAACCCGACGGCGAATCCTAAGGTATAGCCAAAAAATGGGCCGAACCCAAACGTCCCGGTAACGGTCAGCAGCAGGATCATCGCCAGGGGGCAAAGCGCCTTGGACGCGTAAAACAACTCCAGCTGGGCTGGCTGCCGGAAACCTGCGTGCACCAGACGCCTGCGGTTAACGGAGGTCTCCATCTCATTGCGGGGAACCAACCGCTGCAAAGGGTCAACCAGTTTGCCGACGGCTTCACCGGATGGTTTGTGAAACAGCCGCCGCAATAGACCGGGGCGGTGCTCCGACTGCGGTCGCACGACGCCCGCGATGCGTGTGCGCAACTGTTGCCGATCCAGAATGAACAAGCTCACGACGGCGACCAGGATGAAAGCAGCCGAGAATGTTAGTAGAACGATAGACATAATTCCTTCAGACCCGCACGTTCACAATCTTGCGAATGATCAGCCCTCCGATGAGAGTGCCCACCGTAGCCCCGTATAAAAGATTCAGGCCGACGTCCGTCTGCCAGAGCTTTTCCATATAGGTGGGGTTCACAAGAAAGATTGAGAAACCTAGAACCACTGGCATGAGCGCCAACACCCATCCGGTCAAACGGCCTTGTGCGGTGCGAGTTCCAATCTCGCGCTTCAGGCGGAAGCGCTCACGGATAATGTGCGCCACCTTCTCCACGATTTCCGCCAGATTTCCTCCGCTCTCCTTCTGAATCAGGATGGCGGTTACCATGATCTGCACGTCGTGCAGGGGAACCCGCTGGGCAAGGTTCCCCATGGAAGTACGGAAGTCCATGCCGAACGTCTGCTCGTCGTGACAGATCCGGAATTCTGTGGAGATGGGGGCTGCGGTTTCCTTCGCCACTGTGCCGATCGCAGCCTGGATGCCATGGCCGGCACGAATCGCGCTTACCATCATGTCCAGAGCTTCTGGAAGCCGTTCCTCGAACTTATTGAGTCGCGCGGAACGCTGGTAATAGACGGTCATCAGCGGGGCAAGCCCGCAGACAAAGCCGAAAATGGCGCTGGGGGCAAACGTAGCCGTCCGCCAGTAACCCAGAAAAAAGAACCCAACCGCACATGCGGCGGTGTAGACAATCAGGTTTGAAACTGTCCACTTCGACTCTGCCTGGAGCAGCAGCGTCTGCAATTCCGCGAGGACGTCAAACTTCCTAAGGACACGGTCGACCCAGGCAACCGAACTCAGGGTATCGTCGCGCAGGATCGTATCCAGCAGGTCCGCGTGGCTGACCGCCGCCTCATTGGGAATGCCGGCCAGCCGGGCTTGCGTCTTCTTCCGCCGTGCCTTCGGAGCGGCCTGCAGTCCCGCATAGACGATCAAAACGCAGCAGAAGACAGCCAGAAAAACGATGATGGCGAAGACATCCATGGGAGTTATTGGACCTCCATGGAGGTTTCAAACAGGGCGGGCGAGAGCATGATCCCGGACAAGCGAACGCGCTCCAGGAATTTGGGCCGCACCCCGGACGGTCGGAACGCGCCCAGGACTGCACCTTCCGGACCAATACCCTTGCGGTCAAACTTGAAGATGTCCTGCATGCTGATAACATCCTGCTCCATGCCGCTGATTTCCGAGATGTGGGTAACCTTGCGGGTGCCATCGCTCATGCGGGAAACCTGAACAATGATGCCAATGGCAGAGGCGATCTGCTGGCGAACCGCACGGTCCGGCAAAGTGAAATTTGCCATGGCGACCATGGATTCCAGACGTGCAATCGCATCGCGCGGCGTGTTGGCGTGGATGGTTGTCATCGAACCTTCGTGACCGGTATTCATGGCCTGCAACATGTCGAATGCTTCTTCGCCACGAACCTCGCCGACGATGATGCGGTCGGGACGCATGCGGAGGCTGTTGACCAGAAGTTCGCGCTGGCGGACCGCGCCTTTGCCTTCCACATTGGAGGGGCGGGTTTCCAGACGGACTACGTTTTCGTGTTGCAGCCTCAGTTCCGCGGCGTCTTCGATGGTGATCAACCGTTCGTGGCGCGGGATGTAGCTGGACAACATATTCAGAAATGTCGTTTTGCCGGCGCCGGTGCCGCCAGAGATGAGAATGCTGATGCGCGCGCGCACGGCCGCTGCCAGAAGTTCCAACATGCCTTCGGACATGCTGCGGGTTTCGATCAGGCGATCCGCGGTAAAGGGCCGGCTGCCAAAACGCCGGATGGACATCGATGGTCCGTCGAGGGCCAAGGGAGGAATAATAGCGTTGACGCGGGAGCCGTCACTGAGGCGCGCATCCACCATGGGAGACGATTCGTCGATGCGACGGCCTACGCGGGAAACGATGCGGTCGATGATCCGCATCAAATGCGCATCGTCGCGGAATTTAATGGGGGTGCGTTCGACTTTTCCGAACCGTTCGATGTAGACGGTGTCCTTATTGTTGACCAGGATGTCGGCAATGTCGGGATCTTTCAGCAACGGCTCCAAGGGCCCGAGACCAAAGATCTCGTCGAGCAGTTCCGACTGCATCTGGTCCTTTTCCAGTGCGCTTAGCGGCATGGATTGCTCGACCAGGATGTCGCCGATAAGGGACGACACCGCCTGCCGCGCGCGGCCATTCTGCGCCGAGGCAAGTTTCTCCAAATCCATCTTGCCCAGCAAGGTCCGGTGAACGTCGATCTTCAGCTGTTGAAAGTTCGTTGATTCCATCGTTCTATCACCCGTTGCCCGGTTAGGCGAACAGACTCCAACCCTTCTTTTGCGTTTTCTGTGCGGCCGCCGGCTTGGGAGCCACGGCCGCAGCCATCTCCCGCATCGTCTTTCCTACGGGGGATAAGGTCAGCGAAGAAAGGACTCCGGTATTCGCGGCATCGCGGACCGAGGCATAGTCGTTCGGTACGCGCCAGGCGACCGGCATTTTCAAAATACTTTCGATTTCGTCCGCTGCGATCATCGAGCGGCGTGCATCAAAGCGATTCAGCACTACCTGCACCGGATTCCGCTTCGAGGCCTGACCCAAGGGCGTCTCTCCAGTCAGGTGTGCCGACAGGCGTTGGGCGTGACGGAGGGACGGAATATCTACCTGGGTAACCAGGAAAATCGACTCGAATTCCCGCATGACTTCCTCCGGCAGACTCCGCGCAGTCGGTATATCCACGACCACGAAAGCGAAGTTCGCCTCCAGCACACGCAACATGCGAAGGATCGCGTCCACGTATTGGTCGTAGTCGCGTCTGGCAAAGCTGTCCGGGGCGGCAAGCAGGGCAACACCGGAGGAATGCTCCACCATCAGGCCAGAAAGGAAATCCCAATCCATTCGCTCGGCGTTGTCGAGTGCATCGAGAACCGAATACCTGGGCTTCAGATCCAGCAGCGTCGCCAAGTCTCCCAGGTCCAACTGCAAATCGACCAACGCGACCTTCTGTCCGGATTGCTTGGTGAGGGAAACCGCAAAATTCGCGGCTAGCGTCGAAGCTCCCGCACCGCCCTTCACGGAGCAAAATGCAAGACTCTTTCCGTGGGCTTTGACTGGTTCCGCCGGAGAACGCCGAGCGCTGGCTCGCACCATCGCGGAGGTTAACGCATCCAGCGATACAGGTTCCTGCAACAGGGTACGAGCGCCGGATTCCATGCAGCGGAGCAGCAATTCCGGCTGGTCGCTACGCGCGTAGGCCATCGCCGTCAGCGTAGGATTGCTGCGGCCAAGATCCTCGACCAAGCCTAGGGCGACGTCGGTATCGCCCTCGATATCGATCAACACGGCGTCACAATCCTCACCGGTCAGGTTGGCGGCTTCCGCTGGATCCGGATAGTAAGACAACTCAGCCTTAATCCGCACCGACAGCTGCTCCAGCATCTGCACCAGCGCCATCCTTCGACGGTGATCGGGGCCGATGAGGACCACCGAGGAGGAAGGGAGCCGCACTCCCTGCCCATGTAGAGTTTGCGCGGTCGTCACTTCTTTACGATCTCGTTGGAGGGCTTGCCGTCAGAAGTGCGGACTTCGATGGTGGAGACGTGATCACCGCGAATCACGATGACCGTCGGTGGTGGAGGCGGGGCCGCGACCACTTGGATCACGGGGACCGGCGCAGGCGGCGGAGCCGGAGGATTGACAACCGGGCGAGCTGCCGCGCGGACCGGACGAGGAGCGGGTGCCGGCTTCGGCGAGCCATCGCCGTAGAGGCTAGCTTTGCCGATGCTGGCCAATTGGTCGCCCATAACCGCATCCATAGGATTGCGCAGCAGCAGCTGAATGCGCCCTTCGTTTGCAGCCAGAGTCACCTTGGCGGCGTCCTGAGTGGAACACAGCAAGGTAACGACGTTGACTTTCTCGGCTTTACCCTGCGCATCGGGTTGGATCTTCTGGCCGGCAGCCAGGACCTGAATATTTTCGAGGATCGCTTTGGTCCGCGACTCCGACCCGTTCCCGGATTCGCCCGTTAGCAACACGTCGACACGGGTGCCCGGTCCGACAAATCCGGCTACCGCCACCACTTCATCCACGCGAATCGAAACAGCGCGCATGCCGGGGGGAATCACCGCAGGCAGCCCTGCGCCGGAACCCATCGGAGCCAACTTTGCGTCCAGGATGGCTTCGTTTTCAAACATCGGATAGAGGACCGCGCGCCCCGCGGCATCCCCAACGGTTGTGTAGGCGCCCTTGGGAACGGTTCCGTTCCAGGCGATGACCTTGAGGTCTTCCGGCACCAGCGCCGAGCCGATGTCCAGGTCCTTGGAAGCCACCACGATGCTGGCCGCGGGCGCTTTCGCATCCACCTGACTCAGGCGTTGGGAAACCAGAATACTGGCGGTCCCCGCGAGAATCAACGCAATGAGAAGGGCAAGGTAAAGTTTGTTGTTATTCATGAATCGATTTCCTTAGACGGCAAAGAGTGCGAACAGTACGCCCGTCGCGATCGCGGGCGCGTACGGAATGGTTAGCCCTTCGGCATGAAAATCCTGAAATCCTTTGGTGGCATCCGGCAAAGAAAGGTTCGCCGTCCTTCCCAGCACCACGGCAAGGTTGCCTCTCCACGTCGCGATGGCGAGGACGAGCACGCCTCCGGCCATGGCCGTGACCACCAGCGCAAAGAGCAATGATGACGGGCCTATCCACGCGCCCACCGCCGCGCACAACTTAAGATCTCCGAACCCCATCGTTCGCAGCATGCACAGCCCGCCTACGATCAAAATCGCAACACCGATTCCCTGAAAGCTTTGGCCAATGCCGGTCCACCCAGTTAGACCGGCATTGACCACGGCCCCTCCGACCAAAAATGGCAGGGTCAGCCAGTTCGGAATCCTCCGCGTGCGCAGATCCACGGCTGCGGCAAGCAGGACGGTCGCGAGTACTGGCCAAAAAATCAGCGGGTTCATCAAATGAATTTCTCCAACTATTCGGATTTCGCGCGAGGGCTTCGAGCACTGCTCGAGGCCCCGCACGGAGCGACGCCTCTAAGTTAGGTGGTGTACCCGGAGAGGCGCGTGCCGATGTTCGTGAAGGCGAGGTTGATATTGGTCGCCAAAGTGTTCATTCCAGCCGTCGCCGCGAAGGCGATCAGAGCAACGACCAGTGCGTATTCGACCAGATCTTGGCCATCTTCATGCATCAAAATCTGATACTTGGCGTACAGCGTGTGTAATACATTCTTCATGTGTGTGAGTTCTCCTAATTGAAATTTGTTCGTCACCGGGAACGGATGGCATATTTGCATTCGGAGGGCCGAAGTCTGAATGCGGCATTTTCCTAGCATTTGGGCGAAAGAAGCAAACGGAGGGTGTATCTCACAGTCGTCGCCTACGACGCAGGGGTAAACTCCAGTACACAGTTCGGGGACCACGAGACGTCGTTTGTCCGCCGAAATAACTAAATTGAAGTGGTCCGCGAATTGCTAGCTAGACCACTATGCTCAGGACCTTTGTGGTTGCCTTTATGCTTCTATTCGGGGGCTTTTTGGATTTTCAGCTCTTGCGTCCTGCGGTCACCAGACCAGCGGATGACTTCGCACAGTTTTACTTCGTCAGCCAACTGGTCTCCCAAGGAAAGACCGCTCAGATCTATACGCGGGAAGCATACCAACCGCTGCTTGCGGCGGTGAACCACGGGGATTACCGTGAGGTCCCTTTTTACTACTTCAATCGGCCAGCCTTCGCGGCTCTGCTTTACTGGCCGTATTCATTCCTCACATACAAGGAAGGTTCCAGAGTGTTTGTAGCTCTTAACTTCCTACTGTGGGGGCTGATGATCTGGAAGTTGCCTGTTTGGCTGGAGCAGTCGGGCTTAGTCCGTGTATGGATGATCTCGTTATTCCCCCTGGGCTATTCGGTAGCCGTAGGTCAGGACACCTTGGCCATCACTCTACTCCTCGCCTATGCAATGTGTGTCCTGATACACCGAAATGAAACGGCCGCTGGAGTTCTACTGGGTCTCTGTTTGATCAAACCGCATCTGCTCGTATTTATGCCGTTCGTTCTCTGGATTGAAGGGAAGCACCGGGCGCTCACGTCTTTTCTGGCCACCGGAGCCCTGCTCGCCGGACTTTCGCTGGCACTGGTGGGAATTGATGGAATAGAGCAGTGGATCGACTTATTGAGAGCACCCACCACGGATTTTCGCCCGGAAGTTATGGGAACCATTCGCGCGCTAGGCCTTCAGTTCGGCGGGCCGGTTGCATGGGCCGCAGGAGTGATCGCACTGGGCGCGGGAGTCTTTGGATTCCTCCGGGGAAGCTATGGGGACCGCCTGTCGATCGCGTTGCTTCTGGCCCTCCTCTTGAGCCCGCATGCGTATTGGGCAGACTACGCGTCGCTCGCGATTGTGGCTCTCACCACACGGAACCCCATCATTCGCTACACAATCTTGATTCCTTGGGTGTATTTTCTGCCGCTCCCCATGTGGCCGATGGTCCTTTGTTCCATTGGATTCCTGATTCTGTTCGCCCTAGATTCACTCCCCAAACGCTCCCAAGTCCCTACAGGTAAAGCATTTTCGTGGAAACTTACCCGGTTAGCGTGATTGGGAATCAGTACGAATCCTTGAAGGTAACCGTACTGTTGGCGCATATAAATCCACCATAAGTGCGTCATATTTATCCCTACACATGATCCGTACGCTCCTACGCTCGAGCAGATCAAACCTCGAACCGCTTCTCAGCGCGACTCTTGGTGCCGATATTGACCTGCGCCTTGAGGTGTCCGAAAATCGCGCTTTCGACCTGCTGGACAGGAACCATGTCGACGTTGTCATCGTGGACCTGGAAGGCAATATGTCCCTCGATAGCCAGAAGCCGTTTATCACTGCTGTGCGCGAACGTGGCCTCCCGGTGCTTGCGATCACGGATGATGAGCGGCGCGCAGGAGCCCTGGAACTCATGGAGTTGGGAGTTACTGACCAATTCCGCAATCCGCCCTCGCCGCTGGAAATGACGCTGGCCATCCGACGGGCGTACGAGCAGGCCAAGATGCGGAAAGAATTAATCCAGGCCCGCAAAGCCCTGAGTCAGATGGGTGGCATTCCATCGATCATTGGCAGCAGCCAGAGAATGCTCGCGGTATACAGTCTCGTCCGGCAGGTAGCCGACTTGGACACCGACATCCTGATCACCGGAGAAAGCGGCACAGGCAAAGAATTGGTCGCGCGGGCAATTCACAATCAGGGGTCGCGCTGTGGTGCTCCGTTCGTGACTGTTTCCTGTGGCGCGATTCCAGAAGCGCTGATTGAGTCCGAACTGTTCGGACATGAGAAGGGTTCCTTTACCGGGGCGGCAGGAATGCGCCAGGGGCTATTCGAAACAGCGGGAGCCGGGACGCTATTTCTCGACGAAATCGGTGAGCTGAGTCCGAATACGCAGGTGAAACTGCTACGCGCCCTTCAGGAAAAAGAATTTACCCGCGTCGGCGGGCGCCGTCCGTTCCCCATCAAAGCAAGGGTTCTCTACGCAACGCATCGCGACCTAAGCCGGATGGTGGAGGAGGAACGATTCCGGCGAGACCTGTTTTTCAGGATCAATGTCATCAATATTCAGGTACCTTCGCTGCGAAACCGGCCCGATGACATTCTCGCGCTGGTCCAGCATTTTATAGAGCAGTTCTCCCTGTCCTGTCGTAAATCGATTGTGGGCATACGGCCCAGCGCGATGGCGGCCCTGGTCAATCATGATTGGCCGGGCAACGTCCGCGAACTGCAGAACGCCATTCATCGGGCCGTGATCGTTGCTGGACACGATCAGATCGAACTGACGGATCTTCCCGAGGCCTTGCAGGACTTACCGTCGGCAGAGCGAATCCCGGTCTCCAGCACCTTTGACAATCTATTGCGTGAATTCCGGCGCAAGTTAGCCCACGACGCCATCGCTGTTTGCAACGGCAACAAGACGCTGGCGGCGAAGAATCTCCAAATCTCGCGAGCTTACCTGCATCGATTAATTGGATCCGAACCGGAGGAAAGTTCGGACGACAGCAGAGTAGCCTGAAATGAGCGCTCATACGCTACCGCTGGTCGATAGACCCGTGGATTCCGAGTTCGTGAAACTCGTAGCCCGGATACTTTCCTTTCCCGCGATGCTGGTTTCTGGATTGCTGTTCCTGACGTTCTGGACCTGCTCCACACGCTTCGACGATCCGGACCTCTGGTGGCACCTGAAGCTGGGGCAAACCATGTGGTCCACGGGTCAGATCCCCAGCACCGATCAATTCTCGTTTACCGCTCATGGCAGCTACTGGATCGCGCATGAATGGCTGTCGCAGACAATTCTCTATGGTGTGTACCAGGCGGGCGGCCTGGTGGGACTCCAGATCGGCTTTTGCATTGTCGCCTCCCTCATAGTCGGGTTGACATACCTGCTGTGCAGCCTTTGGTCGGGCAACTGGAAAGTCGCGCTGGTGGGTGGCATGGGTGCATTGGTTTTCCTGACGGTGAGCTTGTCCATTCGCCCGCTCCTGCTAGGGCACCTGTTCCTGGTTCTTGAGTTGTTACTGCTCTATGCAGGGATTGCAAAGGGTCGACTGGTATGGATGGCCGCCCTGCCGGTGCTCTTCGTCATTTGGGCGAACTCGCATGGCTCTTTCCTCTTCGGCTTGGCCCTGCTTTGCGCAACTGTAGCAGGCCATTGTTTTCGATTTGAGGGATGGAAACTTCGCCGCACTGGTACCGCGCGCGAGCTGAAGTGGTTGGGTATCGTGGTCGCTCTGTGCATGCTGGCCCCTCTGGTGAACCCTGTGGGACCGGCTCTTGCCGTGTACCCCATTGACGTCTTGCTGTTTCAACCCGACAACACCGGGAGCATCCAGGAGTGGGCCGCGTTGGATTTATTCGAGCCCCGGGGAATGGGGTTGGTGGGAGTGCTGGCCTTCGTTATCGCCATGGTGGTCGCGTTTCGCAGGAAGCTTACCGCAGGGGAGTGGTGTGCCCTGCTTGTTACCGCAGGCATGGCCCTGCAGCACACTCGTATGCTGCCTATTTTTGGGTTCGTGGCCTGTCCCATCGTGTGCCGGATGCTCGCGCCCTTTTGGGAGAACTATGATCCTCGTCGAGATCATCCCGTGGTCAACGCGCTTCTAATCGGCATGGCGGTGTACTTCAGCATCAGTGTTGTTCCCACGCAGGCGGCGATTCAAAAACAAATTTCCGCCTCCGAGCCAGTAGCAGCCGTAGCGAAAATGCAGGCAGCCGATTGGCCCGGGCCTGTGTTGAACGAATATGTTTGGGGTGGCTTCCTGTTGTGGGCCAATCCAGACCAACCAGTCTTCATCGACGGGCGAACCGACATCTATGCCTGGAACGGCGTGTTGCGCGAGTATGGTCGGTGGGCGCTGGTGCAGGAAGACCCTCAGTTGCTTCTCGATCGGTACAAGATCCGCACGTGCGTGATCCGGGCCGGCGCTCCGATGGCCCGAGTATTGGCGTATCTGCCGGGCTGGAAGCGGGTTTACGAAGATGAACTGGCGGTCGTGTTCACCAGACCCTCGCTGCCCTGACCTTCGGACTTTCGTTTCTCCATCACCGAACCGTAGCTCAACGATCTAGTCATGCGCCACCGCTCCTAGCTAGGGGAACAGTTGCGGTGATTCTGGACATCAGAACCTCCTACTCAAACAATGTGCGAACTTAGCAGATTTGCGCGCAGCGAGCACGCTGCTGACAAGACTCGAAGACAGCGATGAGAGACCCCGCTCGTTAGCGGGTACGAGCCAAGACCATGGCCGTTTAGACGCCAGCGCCTGCGGCCATCCACGCAGCAGCCTACATAGTCATAACTCCGCTCCGTAAATGGGAATCACCGCTCCGGTAACCTGCGAAGCGTTTCCCCCTGCCAGGTGAACCAACATCGAAGCAACTTGTCCCGGCTGGACGAACTTCGCAATATCCGCGTTGGGCATGGCGGAACGATTCGCCGGCGTGTCCATCGTGCCAGGCAGAATCACGTTTGCAGAGATGCCAAACTGCTTATTCTCGAGCGCAATCGTCCGGACCAGCGAAACCAGCGCCGCCTTCGACGCTGAGTACGCTCCCAATCCCGGCACTGGTTCCACAGCGGTCCGGCTGCCGATCGCGAGCACTGTACCGGAGCTTTGCTTTTGCATCACCGGCAACACGGCCCGAACCAGATGGAAGAATGAGTACAGATTGACCTCCAGCATCTTCGCCAACGCTGCGTCCTCCGTTACGGCAACGTCCGTTCCTCCGAGGAAGGCACCCACCAGATGGACCAACGTATCGATACGACTGTGTTTTGCGACAACCCGTGCCACCAGATCCCGCGCCAGATCGCCGTTGGTAATCTCGGCGGCCTCAGCGCTGAAGTTCGGGTGAGCGAAATCGCTGGTCTTGATCGATCGCGACGTTCCCACCACAGCTGCACCCGCGCCCAGAAACGCTTGCGTCACCGCCACACCCAACCCACCGTTCGCTCCCGTAATCAAAACTACTTTGCCAGTAAGCATGTTTCACTCTCCCCAAAACTAAGCTACTCGAAATTAGGGATGCAAGGTCAGCCCGCCGCGGCAAAGATCGTTTCACCCAACCGCCGTTGAATCCCCACCGGAGGCGAATCTATTCCCAGCGGTGAAGCGACCGGATCACCGGAGTCAGCGCCCTGACAAACGCACTCTTGTGCCCAGTCCACCGGCCTGGATAGGGAAGGTGAAGCACTTGCCCGTCCCACTGCGCCCTCGATATCGCATTCAGGACGTTGCTCTCGATGGAGCGCAAAAGGGTCGCAATCATCGTTGGGCGATGTCTCCGGATTCGCTTCGAAAGTGATTCTTCGGCAGCCCGGCATGCCGCGCGGCGCGAGGCTGCATCCAGCCGATCCACGGGTTCGGGACACAGGTCGACCAAGTAACAGCCTGCGTCGCGAAATGCCGCGAGGAACGACTCATCGTCGAGGGCCGGATGAACTCGCTGAAAGGCTTCCCGCATGGCGCGATAGAGACCGGAGTCGCGGCGATAGAAGAACCGTCCAGAAGCAGGCGGGGACTCGCCGATGAACAGCAGGCGCACTTGCGCGGGACGATGCTGGCGTCGCAGGCGCTCCCGCTGCTGGAAGTTCAACACGCTAGAACAACTCCACCTTCTGGCCCTCTTCCAGCACTCCGCCCGTCTCGACCGCGCAATTGAGGGCAAGTTCGCCGCCGAAGCGCTTCACGATGTCCCTGAGCACGGTCGAGTCTTGCTGCAACGTGTCGGGATCATAGGTTGTCATCACGCACCGGCCGCGCAGGCTATCGATGTCAATGACGACGTTTCCGATACGGAGCTTCTTGCCCGGCCACTTACGTTCTTCAAGGCCGTCAACGCCGCCGATCACCAGGTTCGGACGCAGCCTGCGGCCATCTCTTCCGAATGCGCTGATCGCGCCATCAGTGGCGACTAAAAGCGGCAGGATATCGAACCTCTCCGCGGATTCATCATGGATGAGCTCCGCCTTCGGACCCGCGATCTTGCGGATGTCGACGAGCACGCTCGGTTCCGTCCACGGCCGCCCATCGACAAGAGCGAGACCTTTCGCATCGATGGTGGCTTTGTGACCCAGCAAAGCCGGGTGCGACCGGGCCGTTACGACGCGGCCCGGTGGATTGATGACCAGAATCTCCCGGTCGCCGGCGATACCGAGATGCGTAACCGTTGCACGCTCGACACGCTCGCCCGCCATCGACTTCACTGGGTATCTCCAAATTTCTTTGAGGTACATGTTTGCTCCCACTACAGCACGCGTCGTTCGTCTATGGTGAACGACGGAGCGACTACAGTTGGCGCGGTCATGTTTCGTCTACGCCGCCGACTTTTCGAGGGCCACCGGCACACGCGGAAAATCCACTTCGGTCCGCGCGACCAGATTGAAGTAGTTGGTGAAAACATTCAGCGCCACGTTCGCCACGATCTCGGCGATATCACCTTCGTTAAATCCCGCCGCCTTCACATCAGCGATCGCCTGGTCGGACACCACGCCACGCTGCAGCACCAAGGCCTGCACGAACTGCAATCCGGCATTGCGCTTCGCGTCCTTGGAATGGGCTTCTCGTCCGCTGGCCAACTCTTCCGCATTCAGGCCGACCATCTTGCCGATGGCTGTGTGAGCAGAGAGGCAGTATTCGCAGGAATTTGCCTGGCCGACGGCGAGCGCGATCTCTTGCCGAAATTTCGCGTCGAGATGCCCGGTCCCCAGCGCTCCCGCGAAATGCAGGTAGCCGTCCAGAACGGTCGGGGCAGCGGCCATCGTCCTCATCATGTTGGGAGTCATACCCATCTTGGTCTGTACGCCGTCCAGAAGCTGTTTGGTCTTGCCAGTGGCTTCGGCGGGGTTCACTGCTGTGATTCTTTGCATTGGATTACTCTCTCTTTCGTTTCGCAATCTTTGCGATGCCCTAGGAAGTGCACGGGTGCGGCCAAAAGCGAAATCCCTGCAACTCATTGAAAGGAAATAGGCTGACCGTCCAAGTAGATTCATGAAAACTCATGAATCATGAAATTACGTGAGTCAATTCTCGACATTTCGCGATATGATCAGCTGTGGATCTCGAACCACTTCCCGCTATCATTCTTGCGATCGCCGAGCAGCGTTCCCTCGCGGCGGTGCTTAAGTCGATCATCGATACGGTGGCCCGGCAGCCCGGGGTTGCACTGGCGAGGCTTTGGCTGCGGGAGCCGGACGAGGCCTGTCCCGTTTGCAGTGCAGGAGAGCTCAACGCCGATCCGGCGCTCCACTTGCGAGCGAGCGCAGGGACCTCGCTTGTTGCAGGGGCAGATTGGAGCCGGATCAACGGCGCGTTTCACCGTATCCCCATTTCTCTCAGTTCCCTCAAGATTGCCCACATCGCGACAACCGGGGAGTCAATTCGGATTCAGCGCCTGGCTGACGATCACCAATGGGTTCGCTATCCAGACTGGGTGCAGTCCGAGGAATTGCAGAGCTTCACCGGGCATGCGCTGATATTTCGCGGACAGCCCTTGGGAGTGCTGGCGGTATTTCGACGAACCCCCGCGGATGAGGATTGCGTCCATTGGCTTCGGACCATGGCCAACGCGGCCGCCGTGGCGATTGCGAATGCTCGGGCGTTTGAAGAGAACGAATCTCTGCGCCATCAACTGGAACTGGAGCGAGATTACCTGCGCGAGGAGGTCGCGTCGGCTGGCGCGTTCGGTGACATCCTGGGCCGCAGTCCAGCCTTGGAGCGCGTTTTGCACCAAGTGGAGTTGGTCGCCGCCACCGATGCGAACGTGTTGGTGCTGGGAGAAAGTGGCGTGGGCAAGGAACTGATCGCGCGCGCCATTCATGAGCGCAGTCCGCGGTCACGCAAGTCGCTGGTGAAGGTGAATTGCGGTTCCATTCCTCGGGAGTTGTTTGAAAGCGAATTCTTCGGGCACGTGCGCGGTTCCTTTACCGGAGCCGTGCGCGATCGTATTGGCCGGTTTCAATTGGCCGACGGCGGGACGATGTTCCTGGACGAAGTGGGCGAAATCCCTTTGGAATTGCAGTCCAAACTGCTCCGCGTTTTGCAGGAAGGCGAATTTGAACGCGTCGGTGACGAGGCTACGCGCCGAGTCAACGTCCGCGTTGTCGCGGCGACCAATCGCGACTTACGCAAAGAAGTCGACGAGGGGCGCTTTCGGTTGGACCTGTACTATCGTTTGGGCGTGTTCCCGATGGAGGTGCCGCCGCTGCGCGATCGCAAGGAAGATATCCCCACGCTGGTCTCGCATTTCGTGCGCCAAGCTAGCCAGCGCTTTCACGTTGCTCCACCGGCGATTCCCAATCGAGAGATGGAGCGGGCCCAGGAATACGACTGGCCCGGCAATGTGCGCGAGCTTCAGAATGTGGTGGAACGAGCCGTGATTGTCTCCAGCGGCGGGAAGCTGACTCTGGAGCTTCCCGAATCCGGAAAGGGCAAGCCCAATTCCCGATCCCTTCCTTCAGCTCCTCCCGCGCAAGACGCGGTGATTCCGGAGCGAGAGTGGCGGGAGCGCGAGCGCGAGAATATCCTCGCTGCGTTGCGGCAAGCGCACTTCCGAATCTCCGGCAAAGGCGGAGCCGCGGAACTTCTGGATATCCACCCCGGCACGCTTACCTCGCGCCTCAAGGCCCTCGGCATCGACAAACGCAACTTCACAGCTTGATAATCGCTACCCGTAGAGTTGCACAGTCGATTGGCTGACCTCGCGTGTGTGCTGGTACGAATATTGATACGCGGAGATCGTATCCAGTTCTCCCTGCCCGGCTTGCGGCGTTTCACCTCCGCTCAGCGACTGCAGCAAGGCCTGGATGTCCTGGAGTTCCGCGTCACTTAGATCGCCCGTTACATTCACTGACGCCGTCAGGCTATTCGATTGTGTGTCACTCGTCTGCGAGACGCGCCCCTCCCGACCCCGCGCAGAGCCGCGCTCAATGCGCCGCAAATTCTGGGCATCGAGGGAAATCTCCACGGTGTCGCCCTCGGCTGTGCGCAGTGTCAACTTCAGCGCCGAAGACTCCTTGGCCGTCCGCACCGAGGCCTTCGCAACGGGTGAACTCTTGCCAGTATTGCAGGGCTGCCCGGAGTTGTTTGCGGATACTCTCATTTCTGGTTCCAAGGCGCATATCGGCGCGCGACACAGCGATTTGAACCCAGAGAAATCCCGTGTTCGGCTCACTTGGCTGCGCAATGGTCCGCCGTTCACCAAGGCGAGTGATACTGCTGGGCCACGTATGAACACACCTTCGATCGTCCACCTAGCTGAGAACTCCCCCTCCGCAAGCCGCGCGTTGACCACCGGGCGAGCCTACCCGCTCGGCGAAGCGAGCCGGCCCGATCGCGCGCATGGGACCGCTGCCATCATTCGCTACCTCGACGTCGAAAAGAGCGCTCGCTACCAGGCCGCGCGGGGGCAGACCTTCTGCAACATCTACGCCTGCGACTACTGCTACCTTGCAGGTGCCTACCTGCCTCGTGTCTGGTGGACAACCCGTGCGCTCACCGACATCGCTGCCGGACGTTCGGTGCCGGTGAAGTACGCTGAGTCGGTCGCGGAGCTGGACGCGAACTCGCTCTACACTTGGCTGCGCGACTTCGGCGCTTGCTTCGGCTGGACCCTGGCCTCCTCCCTCGATGAACTGCAAGCTGCGGCCAATGCCGGACAGGTGTGCGTGATTTCCGCGCGGCGGGTGGTGCCGCAGTTGCCGGGGCACATCGCGGTGGTCGCGCCCGAATCCACGCCCCCGATGGTCGCGGAAAAGACTGCCTCCGGGATTCGGGTACCCCTACAAAGCCAAGCCGGCCGTTTGAACTATTGCTTCTCGTGCGCTCCCGGCCGGTGGTGGGAAAGCCCGAAGTTTGCGGCGTTCGGATTCTGGATTCACGCCGGAAAACAAATCTAACTTCCCTGTGCCTCACTACATCCAAGTTGTAGGGAGAATAACTTGCGCTCTATCGGCTTGCTGCCTACGTTTACGGTTTGTCTGGCCGCCCAGGATTCTAAATCCGCCGTGTTCCCTGCATTGGAAGCCGACAATCTCAACAAACAGAAACTCCAACTCCCCGGAGACTTGGCGGGCGACCTCAACTTGCTCCTGATCGGTTTCCAGCGCGAACAACAGACCGACATCGACACGTGGCTCGCGCCCCTGCCCGGCGTCGTCATCCGACATCCGAATCTCGCCTATTACGAATTGCCCGTCATCGACCGCACGAATTTCATGCTGCGCTGGGTCATCAACACCGGCATGCGCGGCGGCATTCCCGATAAACAGCAACGCGCCCGCACCGTAACGCTCTACCTGGATAAAAAGCCCTTCCGGGCCGCGCTGCAGATCGAGTCGGAAAACACCATCCACGCCCTGCTGATCAACAAAAAAGGGGAAGTGATGTGGCGCGCGCAAGGACGGGCCGATGAGGGCAAGCTCGAGTCGCTCGAGGCCTTCTTGCGAATGCAATGAAGTGGTGGCCGAAGTCGGGGTCGAACCGACACGCCGAGTGAACGGCGCTGGATTTTGAGTCCAGTGCGTCTGCCAGTTCCGCCATTCGGCCACGGGGCAGTGCTCCACTATCTTAGCAGTCTTGCCCTCCTCAGTCATACTGGAGTCATGCTCGTGCGACTCCTCGTAGCGCTCATCGCTGGCATGACTGCAGCCTCAGCGGCAACTCCCCTCTCCACGTATTTCGCTCGCGGCCGGTCGTTCTCACCCATCCGCATTGCTACCGATGCGAATGGCAACGTCTACATAGCGGGCAACACCCAGCTCGACGTGTTTCTTACCAAGCTCGATAGCGATTTTCACGAAGTCTACACGGTGGTGTGGGGCGGGACGAGCGGAGAAGAGGTCCATGGTCTCGCGATTGGGCCAACGGGCGATGTTTACGTCACGGGTTCGACGAACTCACCCGATTTCCCTGTTGACGCGACACAATCCGCCCTGCGTGGGGATGGCGACGGCTTCGTGACCAAGCTAAATGCCAATGGGGGATTCGTCTTCTCCACCTACCTTGGAGGAACAGACAGGGACAATATCACGGCAATCGCCGTAGATCAGGACGGCAGCGCTTACCTGACAGGCGACACACTTTCACACGATTTTCCGGTCACTTCCGGCGCATTCCAAACCACGTTTGTACCTCGCAACCCTTTCGCAACTCCTTACGCCGCTTTCGTCGCAAAGCTCACGCCAACGGGACGGATTTCCTACGCGACGTTCCTTGCCGGAACGCGAACGGTTTGTCAGGGCGGTAGCTCGTGTCTTTCCGCGATCGCCAGATCTTGGGGATACGCAATCGCCGTGGATGCGACCGGATCTGCTTATATTGCAGGTAGTACGAATTCACTCGACTTCCCCGTCACCACCGGAGCATTCAACAGCAGTTGCACGTGCACCTATGGCGCTGGGGATGCCTTTGTGACCAAGCTAAATCCAGCAGGCTCGGCGCTGGTATTTTCGACATATTTCGCCGCCGGTCCTTCCCCGATTACAGGTGGGTTTGGAGAAGAGGTCCACGATCTGGCCGTAGACTCCACAGGCAACGTGTACGCCGCAGGAACCACGCATTACGCAACATTCCCAACTACGCCGGGTTCTCTCCATCCGCAACCGAACCTCACATCCACCGACGTAGCCTTATTCGCATTCAAACTCGCGGCGGGCGGTGATCGCCTCCTATATTCCACGTATTTAAATGACGGCGGCTCTGCATCCATCGCGGGACTTCAGGTCGATCCCCAAGGGAATTTTGTGCTCGCAGGAACAAGTCTCACGGCGGCCATTCCAGCAACGTCTGGCGCGCCAGGCAATGGAACAGGCTTCCTTGCGAAGCTCAACCCGCAAGGAAGCGCGTGGAACTACGTCGCTCGCTTGCCTGCCGGTTCCGCGGACCGGGGTCTAACTTTGTCGGCCTCGGGAGACGCGCTCGTCGCGGGATCTTCGGGGTTTCTTTCGCGCAGCACCCCAGACGGAGCAGGCTACAAGATGCCTCTCATATTGGGAGTCGCGAATGCTGCAGGAGTTTCGATCAGTCCGCTGATCGCCCCCTACGAAATCATCAGCATCTACGGCGTTGGCATCGGTCCCGCGCAGAACATGGGTGCGCGGCTCGTGAACGGAGCGCAGGTGGACTCCGAACTGGGGGGAACGCGCGTGCTAATCAACGGTACACCCGCGCCACTCACTTTCGCCGGTCCCAACCAGATCAATGCAGTCATACCGTCGCGGCAACTGCTGAATGAGAATACTGCTCCACTTCAGATCACCCGAGATGGGCAAAACATCGCGGCTATTAACCTGTGGGTACGTGAGCCACTTCCGGAGGTGTTTCTCACTGGAGAGGTTGTGTTGAACAGCTACATCGCGGCAGCGCTCAATGAAGACGGAACCATCAACTCGAAAACCAATCCCGCGAAGCCTAATTCGATCGTCAGCGTTTTCGCGACGGGACTCGGCTCGATGGCTCCTACGCTTCAGGATGGGGCCATCGTCACGAATATCTCCGCGGCCAGACTCGTCACCAATGTGAGAGTCGTGGTCGCCCGCGACACGCTTGCGGCGGAGTTGCTCTATGCAGGTCAGGCTCCAGGATTGATAGCGGGCGCAATACAGCTGAACTTTCGACTCCCCGACCTTTTCGACGGAGTCGCATCGTTCAACCTGGAAGCGGGCGCCGCCCGAAGCACGCAGTTCGGGGTTTACATCAAGCGCTAACGCTTGCGCAGCTCTTCCAGCTCATCCAGCGACTTCGGCCAATCCTGACGTAGCAACCGACTGAGCCCTCGATCCGCCAGCAGCTTTCCGCCTGTCTGGCACTGGGGACAATAGTTTGTTTCATTCGACGCATACCGAATCCGCTGCACCTTGGTTCCGCACACCGGACACGGCTGCCCGTAGCGACCGTGCACAGCCATGCCTTCTCGGAACGCCGTGACCTTTTCGGGAAAGCCGTCGCCCGCATCGGAGCGCAACGCCTCGATCCATCCCGTCATCGATTCGAGAACCGCGCGGTGCAGCCGAGCCGCCTCTTCATCCGAGAGTCGCGACGTCAGCATCACTGGCGACAAGCGGGCCTTGTGCAGGATCTCGTCTGAATACGCGTTGCCGATGCCGCTGAATAAATGGGGATCGGTGAGCGACCGCTTCAGCGTGTGATTCTCCGAACGCAGCACCTCGGCGAACCCAGCAGCCGTCGACGACATCACGTCGATGCCGCCCGGATCGAGCGACGAGGGATCGTCCACAACGTGCAACGACGCCCGCTTGCGCGAGCCAAGCTCGGTCAGCGTCAAACAACCAGAATCAAACGTGAACGCCGCCAGTGTGCGCCGGCCGTCTGGTTTCTTTGCCTTCGTACTCCAGTGGAGCCGGCCCGCGATCATCAGGTGCAGCACCATCCACGGCCCGCCTTCGAACCCAAACGCGATGCGCTTGCCGATGCGGCGCAATTCCTTCACTCGAAGGCCGACGCACTCCGCCGCCGTTCGTTCGGTCCTCACCAGAAATGGACCCGCGATTTCCGCACGCTCCAGCGTATGCCCTAAGATGCGCCGCTCCAGCGCTTCGATGTAAACGGTGATGTCCGGGAGTTCCGGCATCTTAATCCCGGATCGCCAGCACGCTCCGAGGAATGTACCCTCGCGCTGCGGCCGCAGCCGTCAACTCGTCGACGTGCGCGATGCAGTGGGCTTCCAAGCCGGTAATCTCGACCCCCATCTGCGCTTCTTCCGCTTCGATCCACTGCACCAGGCCCTGGCCAGTGAACCGC
The DNA here is from genome assembly GCA_039926185.1 of Bryobacteraceae bacterium. Lineage (GTDB taxonomy): Bacteria > Acidobacteriota > Terriglobia > Bryobacterales > Bryobacteraceae > Palsa-187. The sequence goes on from JBDSXJ010000005.1 coordinate 114,153, forward strand.
AGGTTGTCGCCCGTGAAGTGCAAATCGAATTGGATCGGGCCGGTTCGAAATGGGTCGGTGGAGCGCAGGCAAAAGCCGCCCGAACCGAAAGCGAGCAAGCCCTGTGCACGCGCGCTGCTCAGCCGGGTGAACGTCGCCTGCAGGTTCTGACGGGGCACACGCGAATCCTTCATCTGCCAGCGATCGCGGCGCGGTGTGAGGAGCCTCTGTACGGCAGAGAGCAATTGATGATCCGTGAACGGCTTGGCGAGCGCAACCTCAATGCCTACGTCGTAGGCTTCGCGCAGCGTTTTTCCCGAAAAACCGCTCATCAGAAGTGTGGGTGGCACTCGCTGAAGCGAAGTCCTTAGGCGCTTCAGGAAGCCCAACCCATCCAGCACGGGCATGCGCATATCAGTTACGATGACGTCGATGGGGTTCGCTTCTGCGAGTCGCAGCGCGGCTTCGCCGTCCTGCGCCGGGAAGACTTTGTAGCCTTCAAATTCCAACCACTCGGCCACGATCTCGCGTAGTAGAATTTCATCTTCCACGACTAGAATCGTTCCTGGCATCATTCAAGATCTCTGGAGTCGGCTAAAGGCAAGGTAAGAACAAAACTAGTGTTTTCCGCGGGTTCTGCAAGCGCGAGTGTGCCGGAATGATTCTCCGCCAGACTGCGCGATAGACTCAACCCCAGACCAATGCCTGTCCCGACAGGTTTTGTGGTGAAAAATGGCTCCATAATGCGCGTCCGCAATTCCGGCGCGATTCCGGGACCATTGTCGGTAACCGTGAAATGCACCAAACCGCCTTCGACGTGGACATCGACCTTCACCCAGCCTTGACCCTCGACGCTGGAAACGGCGTCGAAAGCGTTGGTCAGAAGGTTCAAAAGCACCTGCGCGATCTGGCCTTCGCGGCAGGAAACCAGAATGGTCGGGTCCACTGGGGAGCTTTCGAGGCGCACCGAATTTACGCGGAAGCGTTCGCCGCAAAGTTCCAGGCATTCCTCCACGATTTCGCAAGCCGGCACGCGGCGGAACGCATCCTCGGATTCGTCGCGCGCGATGTGACGCAGGCTCTTCACGATCTTGGCAATTCGGTCTGAGGTGCCGGTAATGCGGTCCGAATGTTTCAGAACATCCGGAGTGTTCAGGTTCCCGCTATCGGTCAAGCGGACTAGGTTTCTGGCCGAAGCACTGATGATGGACAACGGAGTATTAATCTCGTGCGCGAGGCTAGCGGCCATCTGGCCCAAGGCGGACAACCGAGCGGTGAGCACCGCCTGGGCGCGGCTGGCTTCGATTTCTTTGTTCTGGGACGTCACCTGGAACCGATGGCGCCGCTGCAAGATCGCCCAATAGCTGCAGAGCCCGACCTGCGTCAGCGCGATGCCGAAGTGGAAGGTCAACTTCCGAACCGTGATGTAGGAATCCGGGAAGAAGTACAACGTCGAACCGGTATTTTGCAGGATCGCGAACAAAATGTGTTGGCCGATGATGAGCCACGTACCCGGCCAAGTCGCTTTCCAATCTTCGTAGACAATCATCATGGTCTGCGCGGTGAAGAAGTAGAAGTGCATCTCCGGCATGCCATGCAGCTGATAAATGTGAAGGGCGCAGAACGCCTGCAATACGATGCCTGCCACGAAGCGCGTGTAGAGGGTTCCAGGCAGCAGCGCCGCGCTGCTGAAGAACATTCCCGCTGCGGCCAACGTGACCAGGATCGAGATCACCCACGTGTCATACGCAAATGCCTGAATGAAAGCCACGAGAATATGGCTCATCACGAAGAAGCCCATCAGGCGATCGCCGCGCGCGTACACGGTCTTCATTGTCTCCGTGACTTCGGCCTTACTCAGTCCATAGTCTTCGTTCGCGAACGCCAGGAAGCGTTGAATCCAGGTCATAGCTTGCTTACCTTCGATTCCGTTGCGCGGAAGGGATGCGGCAGAGGGCAACCATAGGTGATCGTGGCTTCTTTCGGCATCAACGGCGCAGGTAGTCCCGCCACCAGCGCATCCAGCGCGAGCCGGACGTACTCGCTGGATTCATCCACGCAGTAGCGCGACTTGTTGAAGTTCCCCCGATAGAATATCTGCCCGTTCCGATCCAGCACCGCGGCCTGCGGTGTTCCGTATACACCGAGCGCCTCACTCACGACACCCTTTTGGTCGTAAACGACCGGCATATCCAGGTGCATCGCCTGGAATTCTTCCTGCGCATTTTCATCGGCCGCGTTCGTCTCGAAAATCGTGACGAAGTCCACAGTCTTCCCAAACTTTTCCTGGAGCTTCCGCACATGCTCCAGATTGAATTCAGTACAGGCGCATTGCGGATTGGCAAAGTTCAACACCACAGCCCTATCCTTGTGCGTCAACGCCGCCACTTGCAGAGGCAGTTCGGGACGCGAACCAATCGGCTGTTGGATCAGACCCTCCGGACGCGGCGTTGGGAACGAATATTGCCAGTCGGCGTACCAGAAGGAATATCCGATTCCGCCGAGGAGTGCAGCGTTGATCGCGACCGTAGCCACTACGCGCGCGACGGGATGAAGCGAGCGGAGCCTAGCCAGCAAGGTTGCGGCAAAATCTTTCGGTGTTTGCTCAGAGTTGGATGGAATCCGGACGCGCATCTGATTTCTCCGTAAGCTGTCGTCTACGGATAGTCTATCGTCGTTTGTCCCCAAATAGGCCACCCTAGTTTTACGAATAATAGCAACAACTTAAGTTGGGTTATGGGGGAAAATACCCATATGACTGCCAACGAAGCGCAAAGATTGATTCGCTACACAGGCTGGGCTTCCCGCAAAGTCCTGTCCGCGGCCCTCCAGGTCCCCCTGGAAGAATTGGAGCGACCCAACGCCGTTTCCCACGGCAGCATCGCGGGAACCTTGGCCCACATCTATCTGGCCGACCGAGTGTGGCTGGAAAGGATCACGCAGGCCAACGTGCCATTGGTGTGGGACGCATCTCTCAGCGAGGCCGCCGAAGCGTGGCCGGGCATCCAGCAGGGGTGGGAAGGGTGGGCGGACAGCGTAACCGATGCCGAGTTGGATCGTTCGGTTTCCTACAAATCCATCGCCGGGAACGTTGGGCAAAACAAAGCTGGCGAAATTGTCACGCATGTTGTCAATCACGCAACGCTGCACCGCGGTCAGGTGGTCGGTATGCTTCGTCAGCTGGGCATCAAACCCCCGGCGACAGATTTCATCTATTATCTGCGCGAACTCTGACGTAGCGCGCGCACTCGTGCGTGCCGCGTCCAGACTCGTCTCGACGCCCTGCGATTCGGAGCGGTTACAGCGCCATAATCTGGTAGCCAGCGTCGACGAACAAAATGTTCCCCGTCACGCCCCTGCCAAGATCGCTCGCCAAAAACACCGCCGTGTCCGCGACTTCCGCCGGCTCGCAATTCCGCTTCAACGGCGACTTCGCGGCCACCGCTTCCAGCATCTTGCCGAAGTCCTTCACACCCCGTGCCGACGTGGTCTTCACCGGACCCGCCGAAATCGCATTGACGCGAATATTCTGCGCGCCCAGCTCGCTCGCCAGATACCGAGTGGACGCTTCCAGCGCCGCCTTCGCCACGCCCATCACGTTGTAGTTCGTCGCCACACGCGTCGAACCCAGATACGTCAGCGACGTCAGCGACCCGCCCTCCGTCATCAGCGGAGCCGTCGCCCGAGCCACTGCCACCAGTGAATACGCGCTGACATCGTTGGCAAGAGAAAACCCTTCGCGAGAAGTCTCGACGAAGGGCCGTGATAAATCTTCGCGATTTGCGAACGCGATGCTGTGTACCACCGCGTCTAACTTACCGTGGGGCTGGAGCGTTTCCGTCAAGCGGACCAAGTCCGCATCGCGAGTAACATCGCAATCGAAAATCGCCGCGGCGCCAAGCTCGCCGCCCAACTCATCTACGGTTTCCTTCTGCCTCTCTCCTTGATACGTCAGCAGAAGCTTGGCGCCTTCGCGCCGGAACGCCTGTGCAATTGCATAGGCTAAACTCCATCGATTTGCCACGCCCAGGATCAGCGCGGTCTTTCCCTCAAGTAAATGCGGCATGAACCGCCATTTTACCTCGTCGTCACTGCCCAGCGGTCAGTGAGAGCGCGAGGTCCAGAACACGCATGGATCTGCCTAAGAACATCGCTGTGGCCAGGATGGCCGGCGAAATAGCCATCGCCGCGGCCGCAACAAACGCCGCTATCAGGGCGTATTCGGTCATTTCCTGTCCACGTTGGTCCTGCCAAAAGTTCTTAAGCATTGGCCTCCTGAGCACGACCAGTGTGCCCCGCCGCAGCGCACGTGCCATCCCGCAATTTGGTCCTAAGGAGTAGCGCACCCGTTCCCGGACTGCCGGTCCTCGTCAATACCGTAAACTGGGAGTACTCAAGTTTGGATCTCTCCACCCCACTCACCTATGTAAAAGGCGTCGGCCCGGCCAGAGCTGCGTTTTTAGAGGCAAAAGGCCTCCAAACCGTCGAGGATCTTCTGTACTACGCACCGTTCCGCTATGAGGACCGGAGCAACGTCAAACTCATCCGCGCGCTGGCCCCCGGCGAGATGGCGACCGTGCTTTGCACCGTTCGCTCAACCAAAGTCGCGGGCTTCCAGCGACAAAAACTAGGGTTGTTTGAGGCGACGTTCACTGACGCGTCCGGCGCCATCCTGAACGGCAAGTGGTTCCACGGAGCGTATCTGAATGATGTGCTCGCCCCCGGGCAGAAGATCGCCCTGTTTGGCAAGGTCGAATTCGATTCCTACTCGCGCGGCCTCTCGATGATGCATCCCGAGTTCGAGATCCTCTCCGGCGAAGACGATGGCGACGCATCCCTGCACACCGGCCGCGTCGTTCCCATTTACGAAGCCGCGGGCAAAGTCACCACCCGCGTGTTGCGAGCGTTGCTGCATCGGATTCTGGAGAGCATCTCCCCCATCGACGATCCCCTGCCCGCGCACATCGTCCAACAGTTGAAACTGCCCAAGCGCTGGGACGCAATCCGCCATCTGCACTTCCCTCCGCAGGATTCCGATCTGCGCTTGCTCAACTCCTTCCGCAGTCCAGCCCAGTGGCGGCTCATCTTCGAAGAATTCTTCTGGCTCGAATGTGGTCTGGAATTGAAGCGAGCCCGCGCACGCCTCGACCCCGGCGTTGGTTTCGAACTCACCGACAAAGTCCGCGAGCGCATCAAGCAGATGCTGCCGTTCAAGCCCACAGGTGCGCAGAAGCGAGTCCTGGGCGAGATCGCGCAGGATATGTCCGCGCCGCATCCTATGTATCGCCTGCTGCAAGGCGACGTCGGCAGTGGTAAGACACTGGTAGCCGCAGAAGCCGCCATCATCGCCATCGAGAACGGCTATCAAGTCGCGATCCTAGCGCCCACGGAAATCCTTGCGACCCAGCACTTCTTCTATTTCAAGCGCCTGTTCCAGAAGCTGAACTACGTCCCGATCCTGCTCACCGGCTCGAACACCGCGAAAGAGAAGGTCGGGCTCAAGAAGTTGGTCGAGGCGGGCCTTGTCAAAATCATCGTAGGCACGCACGCTCTCCTGGAAGAAGACGTGAAGTTCAAAAACCTCGGCCTCGCCGTAGTCGACGAGCAGCACCGCTTCGGCGTCGAACAGCGCCAGAAACTCCTTGAAAAAGGCTCAGGCAAACATCCCGACGTTCTGGTCATGACCGCGACGCCCATCCCTCGCACCCTCGCCCTGACCATCTACGGCGACCTCGACGTCAGCGTAATCGACGAGATGCCCCCCGGCCGCAAACCGATCATCACCAAGCGCATGGACCAAGCTAAGGTCGAGCAGGTCTACAGCTTCATGCGTCAGCAAATTGACCTCGGCCGCCAAGCCTACATCGTGTATCCGGTCATCGAAGAATCCGAGACCAAAGCCATGAAGGCCGCGATGGGCATGCATGAGCACCTATCGAAAATCGTTTATCCTGACCTGCAAGTCGGCCTGCTGCACGGCAAACTGAAGTCCGACGAAAAAGAATCCGCGATGGATAAGTTCGCGCGCGGCGAAACCAAGATCCTGGTCGCGACCACCGTCATTGAAGTCGGCGTCGACGTGCCCAACGCCACCGTGATGGTGATCGAGCAAGCCGAGCGCTTCGGCCTCAGCCAGCTCCACCAACTACGAGGCCGCGTCGGCCGAGGCGGCGAACAAAGCTACTGCATCCTGGTTACCGAAAAGCTTAACCAGATTGCGCAGGAGCGCATCCGAACCATGGTTGAATCAAGCGACGGCTTCCACATCGCCGAGGTCGACATGAAACTCCGCGGCCCCGGCGAGTTCTTCGGCACCAAACAATCCGGCATGCCCGCTCTGCAAATCGGCAACATCATCCGCGACGCCGACATCCTGGAAATCGCCCGCAACGAAGCCGCGTCGTTTGTCTCGCACCCGCCGTCCGAAGCGGAGCGCCGCAAAGCCATCCTCTTCATCCGCGACCACTGGCAGCGCCGCTATGGCTTGGTGCAAGTCGGGTAAGGTGATTCAAAGCTTGCACGCAAAGGCGCAAAGACTCGCAAAGGCTAGAACTCGGACGTGCGACTTTGCGATTCTTAGCGCCTTTGCGTGAGATTCAGAGCATTGCGTGCAACGGCCCGAAAGCGCAAAGATAATTCATGCGTGTGATTGGTGGTGAGTTCCGAAGTCGAGTCTTAAAGAGTGTCCCCGGTCTCGACACCCGCCCTACCCCCGACCGCCTGCGCGAAGCGCTTTTCAGCATCCTCTCGCCGCGCATCGAAGGCGCCGTCTTCGCCGACCTCTACGCCGGCACCGGAGCCGTCGGCATCGAAGCACTCAGCCGGGGAGCCAGCCGTGCGATGTTCGCCGAACTCAGCCGCCCCGCGGTGATGGTCATCCGCGACAACCTGAAAACCCTTGGCATCGAATCCCGCGCCGACGTTCGGCAATCGAAAGCCACCGCCCTCGCTCCCAAACTCCACGCCGACATCGTCTTCCTCGACCCGCCCTACAAATTGGAAAACGACTACAGCATCGTCCTGCACGCGCTCGAAGGGTCGTCGCTCGTAATCGCCCAGCACGACGTCCGCTTCAATTTGGCCGACAAATACGGCCAACTCCACCGCACCCGAACACTCCGCCAGGGCGACAATTCCCTCAGCTTTTACGAGCCAAATGCTACCATCGATACTGCGGGCGCGTAGCTCAGGTGGATAGAGCATCAGCCTTCTAAGCTGAGGGTCCCTGGTTCGAGTCCAGGCGCGCCTACCAATCGGGATTAAAGAGGAAGACCTATGCATCGACGACTTTTCGCTGTGCTGACGCTCGCTGTGACCACCGCCTGGATTGCTTCGGCATGGGCGGATATGGATGCTAAAGCCGCGCTGTCCAGCGCGTCCAAGGCGCTGGGGGCCGATGGCTTGACCACGCTGGAATTCTCCGGCTCAGGATTTGATTTCGTACTCGGCCAGAATGCCACCCCCGCCTCACCCTGGCCCAAGTTCAATAACAAGACGTACACCCGCGTGATCAATTTCAACCCGTGGGCCACCCGCATGCAGCGCGTGCGCTCGCAGGCGGAAAATCCCCCGCGCGGTGGCGGTCAGCAGCCGGTGATCGGCGATCAAAACCAAACGCAGACCGCGCAGGGACCCGCCGCAGCTGACGAGTTAATGATGACCGCGCCCCAAGCGTTCCTCCGAATCGCCGCTGCAGCGCCTGGCGTCACAGCAAAATCGGAGAGCAAGGGCGGCAAGAAATACACCGCCGTGACCTTCACCGCAAACAATAAGGCTCGCACCACCGGCTGGATCAACGCGCAGAACCAAGTAGAACGCGTCGAAACGAAGATCGACAATAACTTCTTCGGCGACATGGTTTTTGAAACCACCTTTAGCGACTACAAAACCATGGGCGGCATTCCGTTCCCCGCCCACATCGTGCAGAAGCAGGGCGGCCATCCCGTGCTGGACCTGACCGTGACCGATGTGAAGCTCAACGTGCCGCCGCCCACGATCCCCGCAGCGCCCGCTGGACCCGGCGGCGCCGCACCAGCCCCGCTGGTTTCCGAAAAATTAAGCGACGGCGTGTGGCTTGTGCCCGGAGGCTACGCGGCCATCGTCGTGGATATGAAGGACCACATCCTGATCATCGAAGGCGGACAGAGCGATCAGCGCTCCCAAGCCGTGATCGCCGAAGCCAAACGCCTGGTCCCCGGCAAAGCCATCACCGAGCTGGTCAACACCCATTCGCACCTTGACCACGGCGGGGGCTTACGCGCCTACGTCGCCGAGGGCGCCACCATCATCACGCACGAAGTGAACAAGCCGTACTACGAAAAACTCTGGAAGATTCCGCACACTTTGTCGCCCGACCGCCTCGCGCAGAATCCCAAGAAAGCCTCCTTCAAAACGGTGAAGGAAAAGATGACGCTCACCGACGGCAACCACGTGGTGGAGCTGTACCATATGACCGACTTCGGGCATCATAACGGCATGCTGCTGGTTTACCTGCCTCGGGAAAAGGCGCTCATTGAGGCCGACGGCTACAATCCCCCGGCGACCATCGCCGCGCAAACGCCCGCCGTCATCAGCCCCTATACGCTCAGCATGCTGGCCCACATCGAACGCCTGAAGCTGGACGTGCAACGTATTATTCCGATTCACCTGCCCGGAGACAACCGCAAAATCGGCATGCCGGAACTGCTGAAAGCCGTCGGAAAGAACTAAGCGTTAGCGAGCTGCCGGAGCCGGTTGGTGCAACACGTCTTTTTCGTTTTCAACGCAATAGTGTTCGAACAAATCGGTATCCGGCAATAGCTCTTGCACCACGCTGAACTTCACCGGCTTGGTAAACGTCTTCGGATCGGTGATGGTGACGGTCAACTCCAAGTGCCCGTAATCGCGGCGGCGAAACCGTTCCTCCACGCGCATTTCTTCTGAATGCCCGTGACCGCGCGCGTCCAGCCAGCTACGATCGTTGAAGCCGATGGTATCGATCACCAGCGTGTCGCCTTCCCACTTCCCCACCGAATACCCGTTCCAAGTCGGTGACGGATCGGTCGGCAGCTTGCGACCGTCCATGAAGATCTGCCGGAAGGTGGTCTCCACTTCATACAGCATCACGATCACGCCTGGCGTCTGAATGAACTTAAACGGCTCCGGCAATAGATCGGCGTGCGGCACACCATCCGGTAAACAGTTCAAGCCCTGCGCGATCCCGCTGCCCGCTTGCCCGCGCTGCCGGAAGATCGCCGCGCCTTCCGGCGTCAACGGCTCCTCGCCCGGCTTGTAGTCGGAAAGAATGTCGCGGAAGTAATTAGAGTTCGGCGATTCCCCAATTCCAAAAAGTCCGCCAGGGGTCCGCGCCGGGGCTTGCACCTGCCAGATGCCTGACAAGTCGGGCTTTCCGTTCACCCGACCCACCGGTCCGGTCATGTTCACCTTGCCATCGCGCGTGCGCGGTGCGCCGGCTGTGGGATTATTCAGCCACTGCCCCTGCATGCTCACGCAGGCAACCACGAAGATCGCGATTCTGATTTTCCGCATAGCTCAAATGTTACTTGATTTGGCTGCGCTGGTTCAGGATCTCCTCGGGATACATCCGGTCCTTCAGTCCCGCGCGGTTCGCCGGGAAATACACCAAACTAATTCGCGCGCTCGATTCGTCCATATTCCGCACGACCACCGCGCACCGCTCCCCGTTCGAGAGCCTCGTATTGTTGATCGACGGGAAATCGAAGTGTCCCACAGTAAACCGCACATCGACCTCCGGTTTCACATCCGGACTAGTCTCCCCAGGAGGACTGATCGTCAAGTGAAGGCTCAATTCATTGCGCAACTCATCGCGCCCGAACACGTCCAACTTGAAGCGTCGCTCCGGATGCCGCAACGCGTCCTCGCCTCCGTAACGGAGATGGTCCACCTCGTTAATAATGTCGGAAAGCCCCGCAGGCTTGGACTTCAACTCCTCGAAATCAATCACCGGAGCATCCTTCGACACGCCGACTTCAAACGTGAGCGATTCCACCTGCTTCGCCACAACGTCCGACGCGACTCTGGTCAACCGTTGGTGATTCGGATCATCCTGCTTCGTCCCCACGCGGCGATAAACGTCCTGAAACAGCGGCCCCAGATCCAGCGACTCATTAAAGTTGTACGCCAGAATTTCGAGCTTCAAAATCTGTTCCGGGATATTGTCGGTTCCCTGCTTCAAAAATCCATCGAGCACGGTCTTAAACATCTCGACCCGCAGGTTAGTGTCAGCTGCTTCCCTCTGACTGACGAGTTCCGCGACCGCGCGCTGATTCGCCTCAGCGGACTGCTTGCTATTCACGTAGAGCGACGCGAGCAAACCAACAATCGCCACAGTCAACGGAGTCGCGAGATCGCGAAGCACCCCGCTGAACCTGGCCCAGCGGACTTTCTCAGTCCGGTCCGAAACATCCTGATCCGCCATCCTTACTTGACCTTCAGATTGCCGCCGACCACTTCAAATTCGTACTTCGCAGGCTCGGCGTAAGAGAATACGCTCGCCGTCGCAGGGGCTTTTCCACCCACGTTCGCCTGGAGCTCGCACTTGCCATTCTCTTTCACAAAGATTTGATACGTGCCGTCTGCCGCCGTCTTACCCGTGTAGGAAACCTTCGCAGCGGAGACGATCGTAATATCGACCCCCGCCATCCCCTTGCCCGCACCATCGCGCAAAGTGCCGTACACCTGCCCCGCCGTCAGCAGCGGCGACGCGCACACCAAACCTAAAAATGAAAGCCAAAAGCGTTGCATAGACGCTCCTTCCCTATTCCTGCCCAAAGTGTACAGCAATTCCCGCGACCTACCCATTTCGCAAAGAGACTACAATGGTCACATGGTGACAACACTGCGCGAAAGCAAGGCCAAACTCTCGGAACTCGTCGAGCGAGCCAGCCACGGTGAAGACGTATTGATCACCGTACGCGGCCAAATCAAAGCCCGCCTTACGCGCGCCGAACCTGCACCCACGGTCATCGACACCGCTGCCTGGGTCCGCGAACTTCGCGAACTTCGCGCTTCGATTAAGACGAAGAAGAGACATCCTCTGACGATTGAGCAGATCTTGGAAGAGGACCGCACCTAGTGGACTATTGGGATACGTCTGCTCTATTTAAACTCTACGCTGAGGAGCCCGATTCGGAATGGTTTTCCGATTACCTTGAGCGTCACCCCGCCCCAATTTACTCCTCTGCCATCTGCGCCATCGAAATCCCCTCCGCCGCCTACAGGCAACTCCGCGCAAAGAACCTGAACGTGCTTGCGATTTCCGAGATCACGAAGCGTCTGCAGATTCATCGTGACGCTGGAAGGCTCGTCCATATCCCGTGCTCCGCAGATGTCGTTTCCCAAGCTCAGCGAGTCGTCATCCTCGCGGCGGGTCAATCGCACCCGTTGATGATCCGCAGTCTCGACGCCATCCACGTCGCCTCCGCCCTCGCCATCAGGGCGAAAACCATGATCGCCACCGACATTCGAGTCCGCGCCGTCGCCCGCCTCAGTGGCCTCAAGCTCATTCCCAGTTAAAATAGGATCAATGCCGTCCCTGCGCCACGATTGGACCCTTCCTGAGATCGAAGCGATTTACACCGCTCCTCTGACTGAACTTGTTTTCCGAGCCGCGACCATACACCGCGAACACCATGCACCGAATCAGGTGCAAGGCTGCATGCTGCTATCGATCAAGACCGGCGGCTGCCCCGAAGACTGCGGCTATTGCCCACAAGCCGCGCGCTATCACACCGACGTCGAACATCAGCCGCTGATGTCCGTCGAAGACACGCTCCAATCCGCCCGTGAAGCGAAAGCCCAGGGAGCCACCCGCTTCTGCATGGGAGCCGCGTGGCGCGACGTACCGAAAGACGCGCGCTTCGATCAAGTGCTCGACATGGTGCGCGGAGTGCGGGAACTCGGCATGGAAGCTTGCTGCACCTTAGGCATGCTGAATGCCGACCAAGCAGCGAAGCTCGCCGACGCCGGACTCAGCGCCTACAATCACAACCTTGACACGTCGCCCGAGTTCTACGGCAACATCATCACCACACGCACGTATCAGGACCGCCTCACCACACTCGGCCACGTGCGCCAGGCCGGCATCACCGTGTGCTCGGGCGGCATCATCGGCATGGGCGAAAATCGCATGCAGCGCTACGGCCTGCTGCGCGAACTCTCCAGCCTGACCCCGCATCCCGAAAGCGTCCCGGTAAATATGTTGGTCCCCGTCGAAGGCACGCCCCTCGGCGATCGCCCCACCGAAGATCCGCTCGAACTGGTCCGCATGATCGCCACCGCGCGCATCTTAATGCCCACGTCGATGGTCCGCCTCAGCGCCGGCCGCCTATCGCTATCCGACGAAGCCCAAGCCCTCTGCTTCCTCGCCGGTGCCAACTCCGTCTTCCTAGGCGAAAAACTTCTCACCACGCCCAACCCCGAAGCCACCGCCGACGAAGCCCTCTTCTCCAAACTCGGCATGACCCTCCAACCCGCCCATGTGTAGCGCACGCACTCATGCGTGCCGCGTCGAGACTCGTCTCGACGCCTCCCACATATGACCCTCGAACACCGCGTCCGAGCCCACTTAGCCGAGATCGACCGCACCGGCCTTCGCCGCACCATGCGCCCCCCCTCGGGCGTCGACCTCTCCTCCAACGACTATCTCTGCCTATCCACGCATCCCCTCATCACGGAACGCATGGCCAAAGCCGTGCAAGAACTAGGAGCAGGCAGCACCGGCTCCCGCCTCCTCCGCGGCGACCGCGAAGCCTTCGAATCCATCGAACAAAAATTCGCCACATTCAAAGGAACTGAGCGCGCCCTCTACTTCTCCACCGGCTACCTCGCGAACCTCGCCGTCCTCACAACATTTCCGCAAGAAGGCGATGTAGTCTTCTCCGATTCTCTAAACCACGCGAGCCTGATCGACGGCGTTCGCCTCTCCCGCGCGAAGCGTGAAATCTATCCCCACAACACCGTCCCCGCAGCCCGCGGACACTTCCTCGTCACCGAATCCCTCTTCAGCATGGACGGCGACTTCGCCCCCTTGCCTGAACTTTCCACAATCGAAGCCAACCTAATCGTCGACGAAGCCCACTCCGTCGGCCTCTACGGCAACAACGGCTCCGGCCTCATCGAAGACAACGAAGTCTTCCTCTCCATCAACCCGTGCGGCAAAGCCCTCGGCGTCTCCGGAGCCTTCGTCTGCGGCCCCGCCTGGGCCATCGAATACATGGTCCAAACCGCGCGGCCCTTCATCTTCTCCACCGCCGCGCCCCCGTCCATCGCCGCCGCACTCGACGCCAGCCTCGACATCATCGCCGCCGAACCCGAACGCCGCGCGCGAGTCCGCTCTCTCTCCCGCTTCCTCCGAGCCAAACTCGCCATGCCCGACAGCGACTCGCCCATCCTCCCCATCATGATCGGCGACAACACTCGCGCCGTTGCGTTAGCAGAGGCGCTTCAACGGGACGGCTTCGACATCCGAGCCATCCGTCCGCCCACCGTCCCCGCTGGCACCGCTCGCCTGCGACTTTCGCTAAATTGCAATCTCACCGAAGCCATCCTCGACCGCTTCGTAGCCTCCCTGGAACACTCCCAATGCGCGGCCTCTTCGTAACCGGCACCGGCACCGGCGTCGGCAAGACCGTGCTCAGCGCAGCCCTTACGCTCGCCCGCGGAGCCAGTTATTGGAAGCCCATACAAACCGGCAGCGAAAGCGACACCGCCGAAGTGCAACGTCTCACCGGCTGCACCGTACTCGACCAAGGCGTGCGCCTACCCGACCCTGTGTCCCCGCACCTTGCAGCAAAGCGCGCTGGCCTTCGCATAACTCTCGCCGACGTGCTCGCCTTCGCACCGACAGACGGAGACTGGATCGTCGAAGGCGCAGGCGGAGTGCTGGTGCCCATCAACGAAACAGAAATGATGCTCGACCTGATGGAACGCCTCGCGCTCCCCGTAGTCGTCGCCGCGCGAACGACTCTCGGCACCATCAATCACACGCTGCTGACGCTCAACGCGATCCGCTCTCGCAACCTAACAGTGGAGCGAGTCGTCATGGTCGGCGACCGCGACCCCGATAATCGCCACGCCATCGAAACCTACGGCCGAGTGCAAGTCTCTGAGCTTCCCTGGATAGAACCGCTCACTCCCGAAGCCCTTCGAGCACATCCCCTATGAGCCTCGCCGATCGCGACCGAAAAGTTCTCTGGCACCCCTACACGCAGATGCAAACGGCCCCCGTGCCACTGGAGATCGAGCGCGCCAAAGGCGTATGGCTCTACACCACCGACGGTCGCCGCATCCTGGATGGCGTGTCCTCCTGGTGGGTCAACATTCACGGCCACTCGCATCCGAAAATCAACGCCGCCCTTGCGAAGCAAGCCAGCGAACTCGAACACGTCATCTTCGCCGGCTGCACCCACCGCCCCGCCGTCGAACTCGCCGAAGGCCTGCTGAAAGTCCTGCCCCCCGGCCTCTCGCGCATCTTCTATTCTGACAACGGCTCCACCGCCGTCGAAGCCGCGATGAAGATGGCGATGCAATACTGGCGCAATCGCGGCAAACCCCGCCACAGTTTTCTCACGCTGACCAACGCCTATCACGGCGACACCGTGGGAGCCATGTCCGCCAGCGCCCGATCCATCTTCACCGCCGCCTTCGACCCGATGATGTTCCACGTCGACCAGTTCAACAGCCTTGCGGAACTCGACGCCATGCTCCACGACGGCATCGCAGCAGTCCTGATTGAGCCCATGCTGCAAGGCGCCGGAGGCATGCGGATATGGCCTGCCGAATTCGTCGCCGGAGTCCGCAAGCTCTGCGATCAACACGGCACGCTCATGATCGCCGACGAAGTCCTCACCGGCTTCGGCCGCACCGGCAAAATGTTCGCCTGCGACCACGCGGGCATCACGCCTGACATCGCCTGCCTCAGCAAAGGCCTGACCGCCGGTTACATGCCCCTTGGCGTCACCGCCGCTACCGAAGCGATCTACGAAGCCTTCCTCAGCGAGGACCGCAACAAGACCTTCTTCCACGGCCACTCCTACACCGCGAACCCCCTGGCCTGCGCCGTCGGCGTCGCGAGCCTCGAAATCTTCCGCGATGAACCCGTCCTGCAAAACATCGCCCGCCTCGAAGCCCAAATGCGCGTCGGCCTCGCCCCCCTCAAATCCATCGGCGACGTCCGCGTGCTCGGCGGAGTCGGCGTCGTCGAACTCCACGGCGACGGCTACCTCGACCGCACCGGCCCCAAACTCGCCGCCGAATTCCTCAAGCGCGACCTCCTCCTCCGCCCCCTAGGCAACACTGTCTACTTCATGCCCCCCTACGTCATCTCCGAAGAAGAGACCGACTGGGCGCTCCAACAAATCCGCGAAGTCCTGACGTAGCGCGCGCACTCGTGCGTGCCGCGTCGAGACTCATCTCGACGCCTCTCTCCCCAAACTCGAATTCCAAAAGCGCGTGGTGTTTAACGATTTGCCCCCAGTGCGACAATAATCTATGCGACTCATCGTTGGCGGTCTGCTGCTGAGCAGCCTCCTCCACGGCCAAAACATCATCACGACCGCGGCTGGCGGTGGCGAAGCCTCCGGAGTCGACGGCGGCCCCGCCACCAGCGTGATCCTCGATACCCCCACAGGCATCGTCTTCGACACTCTCGGCAACTTCTACTTCTCTGACACCGGCCACCATCGCGTCCGCAAAGTCACGCCCACCGGCATCATCTCCACCGTCGCTGGAACCGGCACCGCAGGCTTCTCCGGAGACAACGGCCCCGCCACCACCGCTACACTGCGCAATCCCAAAGGCCTGGCCATGGACCAGTACAACAACCTCTACATCGCCGACTCCGTCAACCGCCGCATCCGCCGAGTCGACGCCACCGGCATCATCACCACCATCGCTGGAAACGGAACCACAGGCTTCGCCGGCGACGGAGGACCCGCCCTCAGCGCAACCATCTTCACCCCTGCGGCCATCGCCGTTGATCCCGAGCAAAACGTCTACATCGCCGACACCCTCAACAACCGTATCCGCAAGGTATCGCAAGGCATCATCACCACAGTGGCTGGCTCGGGACCCGCCACATCCACCGGCGACGGTGGCCTCGCGACCAACGCCACTTTATCCTCGCCCCTAGGCATCGCAGTCGACGCCGACCGCGCGCTCTACATCGCCGAAGGCAACCGCATTCGGAAGGCAACGCAAGGCGGCAACATCATCACCATCGCAGGCACCGGAGCGGCAGCATTCTCCGGCGACGGCGGCTTCGCTACATTGGCTACCCTGCAAAACCCCAACGGCGTCACCGTGACCAAAACAGCCCTCTACATTGCAGACACCTTCAACGGCCGTATCCGCAAGATCGATCTCAACGGCATCATCACCACGTTTGCAGGAGGCGGCGCCGCGAACACCACCACCCCTCGCGGAGACGGCGGCCCCGCCACCAGCGCCTTCCTCGCGCTCCCCACATCTGCCGCCGTGGACGCCCAGGACAACCTCTATATCACTGAAGACGTCGACATCCGCAAAGTCACCGTGCCGTTCTCCGGCCCCAGTATCGACACCGGCGGAATCGTGAACGCGTCCGGCTATCAAACCACCCTCGCGCCCGGAACCGTCTTCACCATCTTCGGCAGGAATCTCGGCCCCGCCGCGTTAGTAACCACCCCCGCCCCGAATTATCCATCTGAGCTGGGCAGCGCCTCCATCACCTTCACCCCCACCAGTGGCGGAGCAGCCATCACCACCAAACTGGTCTACGCTTCCGCCACGCAGGTCGCAGGCCTGATCCCGTCGAACATCGGTCAAGGCACCTTCGCCGTCCGCGTCAATTACAACGGCCAAACCAGCCTCCCGCAAAACATAACGATCGTCGCCCGCAGCTTCGGCATCGCGACCTCGAATAACGCCGGCACCGGCCCCGCCCAAGCGACCATCGGCAACCTCAACAATGGCCTCAGCCTCGTCCGCGCGACGACCGGCTCCACCACCTTCGGAGGCTACGACTGGACCCTCAGCCCCGCACACCCCAACGACACCCTGGTCCTCTGGGGCACCGGCGGCGGAGCCGATCCCGCCAACGACCCCGGCGGCACCTCCGGCGACCAAACCGCCGCCGGCCAATTCCAAGTTTTCGTCGCCGGTCGCCCCATCGTCCCTTTTTACGCCGGAACGTCCTCCGGCTACCCCGGCCTGTGGCAAATCAACTTCGTCCTGCCCGCCGACATCGCCACAAACTGCGCAGTCTCACTCCAAGTCCGCGCCGCGTCCATCTTCAGCAACACCGCAACCTTGGCGATCGCGCCGGTGGGACAAACGTCCTGCACGCCGTAAGAGAGTTTTCCTGAGTTGGATCGCTAAACCCAAGGCTGGGAACCGGGGAACAATCGCTCTCGAGTTTCGTTGAGTAGGACCTCCAGGTTTCGCATCATTGGTCCGACCTTTCTCACCTTTCCCGCCAACAGTGGAATATTCCCCGCTAGGAACGTGGTCCGATCAGTTTCTCGTAGAAAGGACTCTAGCGCATCGCCGAGTAACAACTCATCCAAATGCCCCTGGATTTCTTCGAGTTCGCCGATCGGTATTGGCACGAGTGGAGTAACAATGGGTTTCTTCACACGAATTAGGTCTTTCAGTCGTGATTGAAGGTAGTGGCACACGCCAGGCGTCCTGAGGGCCTGCTCGGAGAAAATTATCACAGGAATAATCTTCCAGATGTCCGATTTGGTGATAGCTGGATATTTGCCACTAGGGTCGCGGAGGGCCGATCCAGCCGAAAAGCGCCTGAGAAATTCTGCGAGTTGTGACAGTCCTTTCTTGCCGTCATCATCGCCTGATACAAACTTCTTTTCGATCTGCTCCTTCAGCAATACCTCCGTGTCGGAATACTTGACCTCGTTCGGAAGAGTACTTGATTTCACTTCCACGGCAATCAAGACCCCATTCTCGACCACGCAACAGTCCAAGGCCTAAGTACCGTCGTGGAAGCACGGATTCGCGATCACGGCGCGCGAAGGGTGCCCTACGCCGTTCAATATCTCGTTTGTGTAGTCTTCGAACAGATACCCCCAGTTTCCGAGCATACCCATGCGTTCCTTAGCCGCTTCTGCCGATTTGAGCGCAGTCCAAAACAAACTGCGCCCCGCTTTGTCTAAAGCCAGGCCCACGTCGAGCACTGCATAAGTATCGGCCATCCGTAGCAACGGTCGATTTCTGAATACGGTCAGGTCCAATTCGTGAGTTGCCTTTTGTGAAAGCTCTTGGAAAAACTCATCCTCCGTTGCGCTAATCGTCCGCAAGAACAATTCAGCCCTCAATGGATCGATCGAAGTCGGCTGAAAGTTATCAGCTTTCAGCGCTGGCGTGATGTACGCGATGTCCCCAACATCCGCTGCCATGTTCTTCATGCAAGCCCCAAATGCCAGATCGCAATATTCTTCAATTTGGAACCCGACAAGGCTTTCGATTCTCGATGGAAGTTGCCGGACTGTTTGTCTTTTGCTGCGCGGGGCGATTTCTCGGAGCAGATAGCGCGACCGAACGATATCTCGGTCGTGCTCGTCGAACGAGTAGCAATCGATGGATGCCATCATATTCGCGGCCAAGTCCAGCGAGCCTTGTAAAGTCCGAACACTCGTCACGAGATCGTTCGCCATAAGGCAGGCCACTCCCAGTCGCTCGCGAGTGGGTGCGCTATCTACTCGAAGTCCTTCAACAGGACAGGCCATGCAAGCTTGCTTCATTAGCCAGAGCAAAGTGAACCGAGAAAATACGAACCAATCATCCCCCGAGGGCAACTGCGAGTCGATGGTGGGTAAAAAGTGGGGGCGAACCTTTCGCTCCTCTCTGTTGTCCCGGACGCTGCGCCAGCCCTTTGTAATCGCGAGTATCCAGGCCAATGACAAAATTACGTCCTGTCGCCGCAGGGGACTTATTAGCGAGTGCAGCTCAGCCAGTTGGGGTCGCTGACCAAACACGGTCGAGTAACCCACTGTAACCCCGAGTTTGTTCACCAACGGTGCGCTCATTTGGAAATTATAACAGCCTAACGAATCAACTACTTACATCTAAGTATTGTCACTCCTGCCCCGAGTGTGCTAATAATACGTCTGTGGGTCCGGCGGCTCTGCCGACCCGCTTCCACAAGACTTTTCAACGTACGACAAGCAGCAAAACCCCCGAGGAGGTACAACGATGAACATTAGACCGCTATATGACCGCATCGTGGTCAAACGGCTGGATAACGACGCAGAGAAGACGGCCGGTGGCCTCTTCATTCCGGATTCCGCCAAGGAAAAGCCGCAGGAAGGTGAAGTCGTGGCCGTTGGCCAGGGCAAGCGCGGCGACGACGGGAAATTAATCCCGCTCGACGTGAAGGCGGGCGACCGCATCCTGTTCGGCAAGTACTCCGGATCCGACATCAAGATGGACGGCAACGAGTACCTGATCATGCGCGAAGACGAAGTCCTCGGCGTGATCGACAATGCCGGCAAGAAAGCAAAGGCGTAAGGAGACACTATGTCAGCAAAGCAAATCGTATACAGCGAGAATTCCCGCCAGGCGATCCTGCGCGGTGTGAACCAACTGGCCGACGCCGTGAAGGTCACCCTCGGTCCCAAGGGCCGCAACGTTGTTCTCGAGAAGAAGTTCGGTGGACCGACCATCACCAAAGACGGTGTGACGGTTGCCAAAGAAGTCGAACTCAAGGATCCGCTGGAAAATATGGGCGCCCAGATGGTGCGCGAAGTGGCTTCCAAGACCAGCGACATCGCGGGTGACGGAACCACCACCGCGACCATCCTGGCCCAGGCCATCTTCCGCGAAGGCGTGAAGCACGTCGCCGCCGGTGCAAACCCGATGGCGCTGAAGCGCGGCATCGAAAAGGCCGTCGAAGCAGTCGTCGAAGAAGTGAAGAAGATGTCGTCCAAGGTTGCGAACGATGAAAAGATCGCTCAGGTCGGTACGATTTCGGCCAACGGCGATGCCACCATCGGCAACACCATCGCGGAAGCGATGAAGAAGGTTGGCAAGGACGGCGTCATCACGGTGGAAGAATCGCGCACCATGGCGACCGAACTCCAGACCGTCGACGGCATGCAGTTCGACCGCGGCTACCTCTCTCCGTACTTCGTCACCGACCCGGAACGCATGGAATGCGTGATGGAAGATCCGTATATTCTCATCCATGAGAAGAAGATCTCCAACATGAAGGACCTGCTGCCGGTGCTTGAGCAGATCGCCCGCGCGGGTAAGCCGCTCGTCGTGATCGCTGAAGAGACCGACGGTGAAGCGCTCGCGACCCTCGTCGTGAACAAGCTGCGTGGCACGTTGAATGCGGTTGCCGTCAAGGCTCCCGGCTTCGGCGATCGTCGCAAGGCCATGATGGAAGACATTGCCATCCTGACCGGCGGCCAGGCCATCTTCGAAGAAACCGGCATCAAGCTGGACGGCGTGCAGTTGAAGGATCTGGGCCGCGCCAAGCGCGTCACGATCGACAAAGACAACACGACCATCATCGACGGCGCGGGTGAGCAGAAGGCGATCGAAGGCCGCATCAAGCAGTTACGGACCCAGATCGACGACACCACCTCCGACTACGACCGTGAGAAGTTGCAGGAACGCTTGGCGAAGCTCGCCGGCGGTGTTGCGATCATCAAGGTCGGTGCCGCGACCGAGACCGAAATGAAGGAAAAGAAGGCTCGCGTCGAAGACGCGCTGCACGCAACCCGCGCAGCCGTTGAAGAAGGCATCGTCCCCGGCGGCGGCGTCGCTCTCCTGCGCGCATCCGGCGTGCTCAAGAGCAACCTCGGCCTGGAAGGCGACGAAAAAATCGGCGTCGACATCATCCGTCGCGCGTGCGAAGAGCCGGTTCGCCAGATCACTGGCAACGCCGGTCTCGAAGGCGCCATCATCATCGAAAAGATCCGCGCCAACAAAGACCCCAACTTTGGCTTCAACGCAGCCACCGAAGTGTACGAAGACCTGGTGAAAGCCGGCGTCATCGATCCCACCAAGGTAACCCGCTCGGCCCTACAGCATGCTTCCTCCATCAGCGCTCTGATGCTGACCACCGAAGCCATGATCTGCGAGATCCCCGAGAAGAAGGCAGCCGGCGGCGGCCACGACCACGGCGGCATGGGCGGCATGGGCGGAATGGATATGTAAGAAAAGACAGGCTTTAGCCTGTCTTAGCAGTGCAAAAAGGCCGCTCGGAAACGGGCGGCCTTTTTGTTTCCCTAATTAGTCCCTCGTGCTCGATCACACCCCCTCGATCCCATGGCATCCTGCTTCGCGGAAGCGATTCAGCAGGACTTCCCGGAATCGACGTCTCTGCTTGAAATCGTGGACAGCTCCGAGGTCCGCCTCGTAGTGCCGCAACCCGACTCCGACCGCCACCTCTGATCATGATCCGTGGTGTCGTCTCCGAAGAACTTCGCGCCGACATAGCGTACAAAGACGGCGTCAAGATCCAATCCAGCCTAGGCCAGTCATTCTTCCAATCGCAGCCGAACCAGGCAATCAAGAAGCGGGGTGTTCGTCCTGCAGAGGGAGGCACTGGAAGATTCAAGTCGGGTGGCATGATTGAAAGGATGCCCGGCTGGTGGACGACGATAACCCTCCATCAAAACAGAGAGCTCTCTGAAAGAAGCCTACTTCTTGTGGACCTTAATAATCAAAGGCCCGTTGGTCGCAAGCAGGTGGAAGTCGCAGTTCAGGCATTCGTCTCCCCGTGACGTAAACCACAAGGACATCTCGTAGCGATCCAAGCGATTGATGGCATCGCTGTCCGCTACCCAATAGTGGTCGTAGTTTGCCTTGAGGGGCACGTAGTGCAAACTCGTGGGACCAGAGGGCCGCGCGCCAAGAATCAGACGTTGCGCCGCTTGCACCATAAGATTGAATAACGGGTACATCCGAAAGTTCATTTCCGCCTTGGTGAGCTTGCCTTTCCAATCCAAGTCGCTAAAGGCACGCACCCGATAACCATCCCCCATATACCAATCGCAGTTCCACGCTGGCATCAGGTAGAGAAGCCCACCGTCTTTCGCAACCCGTCGGATCTCGGCAAGCGCTTGCTCGGGATTGGGCACGTGCTCCAGAACCCAGATACTCCAGATCAGGTCGAAATCGTTGTCCGGAATCGGCATGTCCGTCGCCGAGGCCTGAATGAAGGGCTTGTGGTAATACCGACTCGCAGTTGGGGAAATGTCGAGCCCAACATAGTTTTGAACCAAGTCCTGGAGGTAACCCGTTCCAGCGCCGACGTCGAGAACGCGGGATTTTTCCAGGTGTTCCCTTTTGATGAAGGCCTGAACACCTTCCACTACATGATTTGACCGGATCGCTTCCCGGGCAATACGAACGTAGGCTTCATCTTCAGGATCTTCTGTCGCATTCGCCGAAGCTCCCTGCGCCACCGGAGCAGCAGCGTAAATACGTTTGTAAAATGCGTCGTAGTCGGCGGGTTGCGGAATACCACGATGGGTTACCGCGTCTGTTCGATAAGGAAACGACGTGGCCGCAACGACGATCACACTCCCCAGCACCAGGACCGCGAACCGCCCAAGCACCAGCGAAGACATCTTACCCAACCTTCGTCCTTCGGCCACGGCCGTTGGCTTCGCCTTAGGTTGAGCGAGGGGCGGAAGTGTGGATTGGATCGCCATACAGAGATTGTTCGGCGGAACTCAGCAATTTAGTTAACCGGTCCCGGTTTATCATAGAGCTATGGCGTTTAAGTTGTCCCGGACCTTGATTTTGTCGGCGTTTGCCGCCTTCGCCCCCTCTCTATTCGCCCAGCCCGACCCCATTCAGGCCGCTATGGAGAAGAAAGACTACGCCACTGCCGTCAAACTTGTGCGCCCCATCGCCGATAGTGGCGACCCGCAAGCACAGTCCCTGTTGGCTGAACTCACTGCGGCCGGCCAAGGCACGAAGAAGAATCTCCCTGAAGCCATCGCTCTCTGGCGCAAGTCCGCTGAGAAGAACTTCGCCCCCGCGCAATACAGCCTCGGAATCACGTACGCCACCGGCCAAGGTGTGAAACGCGACTTCGTCGAAGGTGCCAAGTGGATCCGACTCGCAGCCGACCAGAATATCCCCGAAGCCCAGAACGACCTCGCGCAGATGTATCACGCCGGTCAGGGCGTGAAGCGCGATTACTCCCTCGCCCTCGACTACTTCCGCCGCGCAGCCACCAAGGGCATGCCCGACGCGCAATACGCAGTCGGCTCGATGTACGCGTCCGGGCAAGGCACGAAGGCCGATATGAATGAGGCCGTCACCTGGTTCCGCAAAGCCGCCGATGCGGGCTTGGTCGATGCTATGTTCAACCTCGGAGGCATCTACCTCACCGGCCAGGGCGTCGCGAAGAATCCCACTGAGGCTGTGAATTGGACCCGCAAAGCCGCCGACAAAGGTCACGGCCAGGCACAGATGAACATGGGCCTCATCTACATGAACGGCACCGGCGTCGCCAAGGACAAGGGCGAAGCCCTCAACTGGTTCCGCAAGGCCAACAACAGCAAGGTCCCCGGCGCCTTCGACGCCATCCACGCAATGGCCGAAGATCAATACGCGCCCGCACAGGTGGAAATGGGAGCCGCCTATGAGAACGGTCGCGGCGTCACCCAACTGACCACCGAAGCCGTCTCCTGGTATCGCGAAGCCGCACTCCAGAACAACGCCGCCGGACAGTACAACTACGGCCGCATGTACGCCGAAGGCAAAGGCGTTCCGCAGAGCGACGCCGAGGCCCAACAGTGGTTTGCGAAAGCCGCCAAGCAGGGTAACGCGCAAGCCAAGGCTCGCTTGAAACGCTAAGTTACAGCAACACAATCTAGTTCAAGCATTGTTCATGAAACTCCGCGAACTCGCACGCGCACGTCTATGAGCAGACTATCGGCAGAGAACATGCCGAATGAGTTTTGAACTCTCCCAAACACCTACCCTAGAAGCCGTCTCCACCGACGACGAAAAAGTCCTCGCACAAGACATCCAGACA
The DNA here is from genome assembly GCA_039926185.1 of Bryobacteraceae bacterium. Lineage (GTDB taxonomy): Bacteria > Acidobacteriota > Terriglobia > Bryobacterales > Bryobacteraceae > Palsa-187. Next base: position 138,151 of record JBDSXJ010000005.1, read on the forward strand.
CGCGTCGCCGAAGCCACCGCGCAAGCCGAAATGCAGCCCGATGTGGCAGCCGCGATCGATGCGTCGAAAGCCGCCGCCGATCAGCTCGCGAAGTTTCGCGGAGCCGAGCGGTCCCTGCATCAACTCGCCAAAGAAGCTCGCGAGAAGTTGGAGCAGGCTGGTCAAGCTGCGCTCGACGCGTTGGTCGAAGCTGCGGCCACAGGAGCCAAGCCCGATTGGAAACGGGCCGGCGAAACCGCAGCCATCGAAGACCAGATCCGCTTCGCCGGGCGAGCGATTGAGCGGCTCGCAGAGCACACCATCCCGCTCGCACACATCGCCAGCCTGCGCGAAGAATCCCACGCGTTGTCGGCACGTGCGCGGGCCCTGGAAGCCATCGCACAAGAGCGAGCCGAGAAGGTACTGAGTCAGATTCGAGCCGCCGTCAGCGACGAAATGGTGCTACCTGTCGACATGTCCAAAGGTGTCGCCGGAGCTTTGCTGGCTCGTGCCAAAGAATGCAAGACCCTGGCTGTACGACTCTCGACCGAAGCCGACGAATTGGAGCGTAAGTATGAATCAAGAAGATGAATTGCAGTTGCTGAAGAACGAATTGCCTGAAGAGCCCATCCGCATGGAAGAGATTCACCCGTCGATGACCGAGGTGGACCGCCAACGCGCACTCGACGAAATCGTCCGCGTACTGCGAGGCGATGCATGAGCCACACCATCCAGCAATATTGGAAAGACGTCCGGAAACTGGAAGAGACCCTGCCCGCCGTCGTGTGGCTGGTGGGAACCGCCGTCGGCGCTCCCCCGTTTGTTACGGAGGTCGCCTCAGACGTTGCGGCGAAAATGCTGCACGCGAAATCGCACCGCGTAGCATCCGAAGAAGAAGTTGCCGCCCAACGCACCAACGATGCGAGCGCTGTGAAACAAGCCAAGCAGGAACGGATGCGACGAACCGGCGCAGCCGTTGTGGTCGTAGACGAAGAACCTACGTCCGAGCCATCTCCACGGCGTCGGCGTTAAAGCTGTACCCAAACCCGCGAACACTGCGGATGTAAGGATGCCCTGCCTCCGCTTCGATCTTCTGCCGCAAGCGTAGGACGTAGACATCCACCGTGCGATCCGTAACCGCGCGATCATGTCCCCAAACCGCATCCAGCAGCTGTTCGCGGCTGAATACAATCCCCGGCCTGCTCATCAGGAATTCGAGCAACCGGAACTCCGTGGCGGTGAGCGAAATTTCCTTGCCGCCAATGTGAACCTGGCAACGCTCGCCGTCCACTTCCAGATCGCCAGCCTTCAACACCTTCGGAATCGTCTGCTGCCCGCGGAAATGAATCTTGATCCGAGCAATCAGTTCGCGCACAAAAAATGGCTTCACGATGTAGTCGTTGGCTCCGAGTTCCAACCCCACAATCCGATCCGTCTCCGCCGCCCGAGCCGTCAGGAAAATGATCGGCAAGTGCGACAACTCCGGATGCGCGCGAATCCGCTTACAAATATCCAAGCCGTCCGAATCCGGCAGCATGATGTCGAGAATCACCAGGTCTGGCTTCTCACGTCGGCACAAATCGATGGCGCCCTTGCCGGTTTGCGAACCGGCGAACTGAAAGCCTTCCTTTTCCAAGTTGTATTGGATCAGGGAGTAGAGATCAGCATCGTCCTCAATCAACAGGATCTTCTTCATCTTCTACTCACAGAGTAACCGAGGAACGGTTACAGAAGTATTACGATACAGTCAATTCCCTGCAAGGAAGCGTGAAATAGAAGGTAGATCCCCTATCCACGGTAGACTCCACGCGCACATCCCCGCCCTGCGTTTGCACCAGATGTTTGACAATCGAAAGCCCTAAACCTGTCCCACCCAGCGCCTTCGACCGAGCCTTGTCCACCCGATAAAATCGCTCAAACAACCGCGGCAGGTCTTCAGATGGAATCCCCATCCCCGTATCCTGCACCGAGAACTCTACCTTGTCCGCAATCGCCTTCGCACCCACCGTCACCGTCCCACTTGACGTGTACTTGATCGCATTCTCCAGCAGATTCGTGAGTATCTGATGCACCGCCTCCGCATCCGCGAATACCTGGGCATCCGGCAAAGGCTCAAGCACCAGAGAGATCCCCTTGCGCTGCGCGAGCGGCAACATGGAGTCGACGTTATCGGTGACCAGTTGCGATACCGATTGCTGCTTGGGCTTCAACTCCTGCTGCCCCAGTTCGATGCGCGATAACACTAGCAAATCGGCCGTCAGCCGAGTGAGCCGCTCCGTATTCTGTCGGATGATATTCAGAAATTTGTTCGCATTCGCTGGATCGTTCACCGCACCATCGAGCAGCGTCTCCGTATACCCCTGAATGGAGGCGAGCGGTGTGCGTAGCTCATGCGAGACGTTGATCACGAAGTCTTTACGAATGCGTTCGACCTTTTCAAGCTCAGCGTGCTCGGCTTCCAAACGCGACATGATGAACTGAAGTTTCTCGCTGGTCTCATTCAGATTCGCAGAGAGAGCGCCCAATTCCCCCCCACTCGATTTCAGCCGCGCGTGGAAGTTCCCTTGCGTCAGGCTGCGGGTGAAATCGATGATCGCGCCAAGCCGGTTGGAAACGTAACGAGCGAAATAGGCAGCTAGCAGAACCGCAGGGATAAAGGCGAGCGTCGTGGCCAGCAACACAGCGTTGCGTAGCTCCCGGACCCTCTGATCGACTTCCGTCGAGGGCACTGCAATCCGCAATACACTCTCGCGGACGGGTACAGCAACGTAGAAGAATTCGATGCCGACCGTGGAACTGGTCCGCAAACTGGAGCCGATTTTTCCTGCCAATGCCTGCGCGACCTCGGGACGGCTGGCGTGGTTTTCCATGGTCGCCGGGTTCGCTTCCGAGTCACCCAGGACGCGGCCATCGGTCGCAATCCAGGTGACCCGTCCGCCCACCGCAGTGCCGATTTTTGCGAAGTCAGCTTGTTCGCGCGGCAACAATAACTCGACGGCGTGGGCTTTCTCGACAAGTTCTCGCTCCAGCGATTGTAGGAAACTCGCACGGACACGAGGTGTCGCGATGAGGTTCACGGACGTTAGGGCAACGGCCAACACGCCGGTGACGGCCAGGATGAGTTTGATGAAGATGCGGGCGGTCATCTTGTCTATCCGCTCCCTAATGGTCGCGGCTCAGTGCGAATTGGACGGAACTGCCATGGCACTAGAACCCTTCGACGTGGTGATGGCGAACATCGACGCCGCGGACCAAGTAGATTACGTCCTCTGCAATATTCGTTGCGTGGTCGGCGATACGTTCCAAGCTGCGCGCAACGAACATCAAATGCACGGCGGCGTCGACCAACGTCGGGTCACGGCGCATCAGGTCGATGAGTTCTTTGTAAACACCATCGCGCAATTGATCCACATCATCATCCGCAGGCAGAATCGCACTCGCCATATCGGCATCGCGGCGAACAAACGCATCCAGAGTGCGATGCAGCATGTCTTCCACCATCGAAGCCATGCGTGGCATATCCACCAAAGGCCGCCCCAGGGGAGCATTCAGCTTGTTCAAAGACACAGCCCGTTCCGCGACGTTCGCGGCAAGGTCGCCCATGCGTTCCAAATCCGTATTGATCTTGAGGCACATCACCAGCAATCGCAGGTCGCCAGCGACAGGCTGATTCAACGCGAGCAGGCGTGTCACGCGCGCATCGATGTCCAACTCCATCTTGTTGATGAGCTGTTCGTCCTCGCGCACGCGCTGCGCCAAGCGGTCGTCGCCCAATACCAGGGCTTGCACGCTGGTGTGAATGGATGATTCGACAAGCCCGCCCATCTCCAGCAGTGCCTGATTCAATTGTTCGAGTTCTTCGGCGAAATGGCGCATGGGTTCCCTTTAGCCGAACCGGCCCGTGATGTAGTCTTCGGTCTGTTTTTGGGATGGTTTCCGGAACATGACCTCCGTGCGATCGAACTCGATCAATTTTCCTAACAGGAAGAAGCCCGTATCGTCGGCCGTGCGCGCAGCTTGCTGCATGTTGTGCGTGACGATCACGATGGTGCATTGGCTCTTCAGTGCGAACAACAAGTCTTCAATTTTTGCCGTGGCGATGGGATCCAGCGCGGAGCAAGGCTCATCGAGCAGCAATACTTCCGGGTCCACCGCGAGAGCACGCGCGATACACAAACGCTGCTGCTGGCCGCCCGAAAGGGCCAACGCCGACTGCTGCAATTTGTCCTTCACTTCTTCCCATAGCGCAGCGCGTTTCAAACTCTGCTCGACGATCTCATCCAGGGACTTGCCCTTATCAATGCCGTTCACGCGCACGCCATACGCGACGTTGTCATAGATCGACTTGGGGAATGGATTGGGGCGTTGAAACACCATGCCGACGCGGCGGCGCAGGCTGGTGACGTCCATCTTGAGGATATCTGAGCCTTCCAGCGTGATGAGGCCCTCGACGCGGGTGTGTCGAATGGTTTCGGAGATGCGATTGATCGTGCGGAGAAACGTAGATTTACCGCAACCGGAAGGTCCGATCAGAGCAGTGATCTGCTTCTCATGAACCGAGAGATTTACGTCGTGGAGCGCTTGAAAATCACCGTAATAGAAGTTGAGGTGTTCTGCGCTTAGCTTAATGGTGGACTTAGAGTATGGCGCGCCGCCGCTCGGATTTCCAGGAGTCACGGATTGTTGCGCCTCGGGTTCACGGGCTTGTCTAGGGCTCATGGTATCAAGGTTGTCGGTCATGAGCGGCCTCGAGCGGACGTTCTTCCAATCGTGAATCGTGCAGCAGCATTTACAGTCAGCACTAACACCAATAGCACGAAGCCAGCGGCCCATGCTTGTCGACGCCAATCGTCATAGGGCGAAATCGCGTAGGTGAAGATCATTTGGGGTAAAGTGGCGGTGGGTTGCATCCAACCAACGCTCCAAAACGGGTTTCCCAACGTGGTAAATAGCAGCGGCGCGGTCTCACCAGCGACGCGTGCAAGATTCAGCATTAAGCCAGATAGAATGCCGCTTTTTGCGGCGGGAATCACGACGGTGAAAATCGTGCGCGACCTGCTGGCGCCCAAGGCCATCGCTCCTTCGCGGAGACTGACAGGAACCGCTCGCAGAAATTCTTCGGTGGTGCGAAGCGCAATGGGAATCATCATGATCCCTAGCGCGACGCCGCCCGCGAAGGTTGAAGGATGCCGCATCGGCAGGACGATGATCGCGTAGGCGAAGATACCGATGACAATGGACGGAACGCCATTGAGAAGATCCGTAGCGTAGCGGACAACACCCGAAAATGATCCGGAGCCAAATTCTGCGAGATAGACAGCCGCCATGAATCCGATCGGGACACCGATAAGCATCGCGACCAGCAATACTTTGGCGCTGCCCAAAATAGCGTTCGCCATGCCGCCGCCCATTTCACCGGGAGGCGTGGGAAGCTTCGTAAAGAACTCCACATTGAGACTCGCAAGGCCATTCCAGGCGAGGTAGCCGAGAATGACCAGTAAGCTGCCAGCGACAAGAACTGTGCAGACACCGGTGAGCGTCAGCATTACTGCGTTGACCGCTTTCCTGCGGAACGAGAGGTTCACTTGGCACCGCCCTTCATCGAGAGGATGAACAACCGAGCAACGCCGTTGATCAGCACCGTGAGAACGAAGAGCACCAAGCCCAGTTCGATGATGGCCTGCTGGTGCATACCGCCCGCTTCCGCGAATTCGTTCGCGATCACGGCGGCGATGGAGTAGCCGGGTTCCAGGATCGAGGAAGAGATTTGCGGCTTGTTGCCGATGACCATTGTCACGGCCATGGTTTCGCCGAGCGCTCTTGCGAGAGCGAGGAAGACGGAGCCGAAGATGCCGCGCATCGCGTAGGGCACAACCACTTTCCACGTGGTTTCCCATCGCGTCGCGCCCAAAGCCAGAGCCGCTTCGCGCTGGTCTTGCGGAACCGCGAGCAAGACTTCGCGAGAAACAGACACGATGAACGGCACGATCATCAGAGCGAGAACGATGCCTGCGGAGAAGACGCTGACGCCGTTGAAGCGGCCTTGGAAGAGCGGCAGAAATCCGAGTACCGCGACCAGCGCGGGCACGACGGTCGATTGCAGGAACGGCACCATCAGAAACAAACCGAGCAAGCCGTAGACCACGCTAGGCACGGCGGCCAGCAGTTCGATCATGAAGGTAAGCGCATCGGATGCTCCGCGGGGCGCGAGTTCCGCCAGGAAAATCGCCGCGCCTAGACCGACTGGAACGGCGATAAACAGGGCTAGAAATGACGTCGCAAGCGTCCCGTAGATGAAGGGCAGCGCTCCGAAGACTTCCTTAACCGGGTCCCATGTGGAGGCCGTGATGAAGCCCCAACCGAAGGTTTCGCGCGCCTCGGCGGAACCGACCCACAGGTGATACGCGAGCAGCGCGGTGATGGCCAGAATCGTCGACGCGGCCATGCCCGTCAGGGTGTGCGCAATCGGATCGCCCGAGCGGAGGCGTCTTGAAAGAGACATCTCCCCGGATTGCATAGTTGCTGGTGAAGTCGCCATTGCGTTCGTTCGGCGGGGGAACTACTACTTTAGCGCACGCCTACTGGATGGCGCTGATCGCGGCCTGCTCTTTCGCCACGACGGCGGCGGGGAGCGGGGCGTATTGCAGCGCGGGAGCCATTGCCTGACCGGGTCCGAGCATCCACTTCAGGAAGTTCACGATCACTGTGCGCTTGCCCGCGTCGGCGATCTTTTCCGGAATCAGCAGCCAGGTGAACGACGAGATCGGATAGGATGCGTCGCCCGGGCTGTTGGTGATGGAGACGCGGAAGTCGTCCGGCATCGGCACCTGCGCGGCGGCCTCGGAGACGGACTCCGGAGAAGCCTTCACAAATTTGCTAGCTGCATTCTGCACGCGGCCCATGGTGATGTTGTTCTGCGCGGCGTAAATCATTTCGGTGTAACCGATAGAATTCGGAGTCTGCTTTACGAGGCCGGTGAGACCTTCGCTACCCTTGCCGCCCAAGCCGACCGGCCAATTGATGGCGGCGCCTTTGCCGGGAGCGGTCGCCCAATCGGGGCTGACTTTGCTGAGGAAGTCGGTGAACACGAAGGTGGTACCGCTGCCGTCGGAACGGTGGACGACTTCGATCGCGGCGTCCGGCATTTTCAGATCGGGGTTGACGGACGCGATCGCCGGATCGTTCCACTTCTTGATTTTGCCGAGGTAGATTCCGGCCAGCGCTGCTCCCGTAAAATTGATCTCGCCCGTCACACCGGGGATGTTGTAGATGGGCACAACGGCTCCCATAACAGTGGGGAAATGGAGAACGCCGCTCATGCGGGCAGTTCGGAATTTCGAGATTTGATCGTCGGTCATCGGCTGGTCAGACGCGCCGAAATCGACCGTGCCGTCGGTGGCTTGCTTGATGCCTGCGCCGGATCCGAGCGACTGGTAATTAATCTGGATGAGCGGATTGGCCTTTTGGTAATCGCTGAACCACTTGGAATAAATCGGATTAGGGAAAGTAGCACCGGCTCCGGTCAGATTTTGGGGTTGCTCGGAGGAACCGCAGGAGGCCAAGGTCATTCCCAACAGGGCCGCAACGGCGGCGGGGAACAGTTTTGTAATTGTCATAATTTGTCTGTTACAAGGATAGCGCCCGATTGTTACTTTACGGTGACTATACAGTCGCAGGTTGGCGTTTTTCGGAGAATTTCAGCAGGGCAAACAGGCCGATGAAGAGGGCCAGGGCGATGCCGCCCATTTGCCATAAGTGGCTTTTTAACCAAGCATTTGAGTTCTCGCCTAACTGCGCGCCAAGGTACGCCATCGCTCCATAGCGCGGGATGCGGGCGGCCAGCATCACGAGCAGGTAGCGGGTCCGGCTGACGCCCAGCGCGCAGGCCGAAAGCGCCATCACTTTTAAGGGCATGACGGGGATCGGGACTAACGCGCACACGAAGACGCTCGCCAGGCCGTAACGGGCGAACCAAGATCGAAGTTTGGCCCCCCGGGGGGAGGCGGTTTTCTGGGCGAGGAGTTTTTCACCTCCTTTGCTGACCAGGGCATGGAATATCGCACTGCCGATCAGCGAGCCGATGACCGCGAGAGCAGCGCAGAGCACCGCGGAGTCGGGTCGGGCGATGGTGACTAATAGGATGAGTGCGTCGGTGCCGCTGGGGCTGGGGACGCCAGCGGATTCGATGAGCGCGGCGGCGAAAATGCCGAAGGGTCCCCAGGCGACAAGAGTTGCTTTGAGGCGGCCCATTAGTTACCACCTGCGAGGAGTTCGCGGAGACCAGCTTCGTCGAGCACTTTCACTCCGAGCGCGTTGGCCTTGTCCAGTTTGGAGCCAGCTTCCGAGCCAGCGACTACGTATCCAGTTTTCTTACTGACGGAGCCTGATACTTTTCCGTCTTGTGCTTCGATCAATTCGGTTGCTTCCTCTCGGGTCATGTTGGGCAAGGTGCCGGTGAGCACAAAGGTAATGCCAGCGAATTTGCCTTGTCGGTTTTCTTTTACGCGGATTTCGGAAATGAAGGTGAGACCAGCGGCGCGGAGGCGTTCGATGAGGTCGCGATTGTGGTCATCAGAAAAGAATTTGCGGATGCTGGCGGCGACCTTGGGGCCGACTTCTTCGGCTTGTTTTAGTTCGTCCTCGGTGGCGTTGGCGATTCTGTCGAGACCGCCGAAGGTGTCCGCGAGGATTTGCGCGGTGCGTTCGCCGACGAACGGGATGCCGAGGGCGTTGAGCGTTCGGGCGAGTGGCTGTTTCTTCGAGGACTCGATATTGGCGAGTAATTTCTCGGCGGATTTCTTGCCCATGCGCTCGAGTTCGAGGAGTTGTTCGAGGGTGAGCGAGTAGACATCGGCAACATTCCGAATGAGAGCTCGCTCGACGAGTTGGTCGGCGAGGACGTCGCCGAGGCCGTCGATATCCATCACGCCGCGAGCGGAAAAGTGCAGCAGGCTTTCCTTCAGACGCGCAGGACAATTGGTGTTTATACAGCGGGAGGCCGCTTCGCCCTCTGCGCGGACGATGTCGCCATTGCAGATGGGGCAATGCGTCGGCATGACGAACGGTCGGCGGTCGGGGCCTTGTTCGAGGACGCGAACGACCTTTGGAATTACGTCACCGGCGCGTTCGACTAAGACTGTGTCGCCAATTTGGACGCCGAGGCGTTCAATTTCGTCTTCGTTGTGCAGCGTGGCTCGGGAGACGGTGACGCCGCCGATGCCGACGGGCTGCAGGATCGCGGTGGGAGTGACGGCTCCGGTGCGGCCGACACTGACCTCGATGTCGTCGACGCGGGTCTTCTCTTGACGCGCGGCGAACTTGAAGGCGATCGCCCAGCGAGGGGCTTTTGCGGTCCAACCCAGGCGGGATTGCTGGTCGACGGAGTCTACCTTGATGACGACGCCGTCGATTTCGAACGGGAGTGCGTCGCGCTGCGCTTCCCACTTGGTGCAGAACTCGACAAGGTCTTCGATGGTGGTGCAGATGCGATGGCCCTGATGCACTTTCAGGCCCCGCTGTTCGAGTTCCCTAAGCGTTTCCGAATGCGAGGCGAGTACGGGCTTGCCATCGACGAATAGGAAGTACGCGAAGTATTCGAGCTGTCGCGAGGCTGTGATCTTCGGGTCGAGAACGCGCAAGGCTCCGGCGGCGGCGTTGCGGGGGTTGGCGAAGCGCGGCAGTTGCTGCGCGTCACGCTCGGTGTTGAGTTTTTCGAAGGCTTTTTTGTTGAAGACGACTTCGCCGCGGACTTCGAAGTCGGCGTGTTGTTTCACGCTCAAGGGGATTGAACGAATGGTACGCGCGTTTTCTGTGACGTCTTCGCCGATGGCTCCGTCGCCTCGGGTGATGGCTCGGGCGAGTTTGCCGTTGTGGAAGTGGACCGCCATGGAGAGGCCGTCGAGTTTCAATTCGGCTACATAGCGAAAGTCTTCGTTGGGCAGCAGGCCGCGCACGCGGGCGTCGAATTCGCGCAGTTCGGTTTCGTTGAGCGCGTTGTCGAGGCTCAGCATCGGCGAAGAGTGCGGAAGCTTGACGAAACCTTCGCGGGGCTTGCCGCCGACGCGCTGGGTGGGGGAATCGGGCGTGATGAGTTCGGGATGGTCTCGTTCAAGCGCTCGTAACTCGCGCAACATTGTGTCGTATTCGGCGTCGGTGATCGATGGGGAATCGAGCACGTAATACAAATGCTCATGATGACGCAGTTGTTCGCGCAGCTCGTCAATTTGTTGCTGGATATCGGGCACGGGACGTTATAATCGGTGGATTACGCGTTTCAGCCAGCCAGTCCTTATCTACAACCCAGCCGCTGGAAAAATCCGGCGCAATCCCGACGCTATTCTCCAACGTACCAAAGCTGCACTGGCTCGCGGAGGGTTGACGCCTCGCCTGCTGCCGACTACGGGTCCGAAACAGGCGGGCGAGATGGCTCGCAAGGCCATTGCAGGGGGCGCGGACTTGATCCTCACGCTCGGCGGTGACGGCACGATCAACGAAGTGATTCAGGGGATGGCGCACTCCGATGTGCCGCTCGGGATTCTGCCGGGCGGGACGGCGAATTGCCTGTCGAACGAGTTGGGATTCGGGTCGCGCATCGAAAAAGCGGCGGAGCAATTGGCGAAGAGTGAGCCGGTGCGGATCTCGCTGGGGCGAGTGACGGGCGAGAAGACTGAGGCTCGCTATTTTCTGTTGATGTTGGGAGCGGGCCTGGACGCCGCAATCGTTTACGAAGTCCACGCCGGGCTGAAACGAGCGGCGGGCAAGCTGGCGTATTGGGTCGCTGGACTCGCGCAGTTCCGACGCAATGTGGCGGGGATGCAGTTGAAGGTGGACGGCGAATCGATCGCATGCGGCTTCGCGCTGGTGAGCCGGATACGCAATTACGGCGGCGATTTGGAGATCGCTTCGGGAGCTTCCCTGCGCAAGATCGACTTCGAGGTAGTCGTGTTCCAGGGCGCGAGTCCATTGAAGTATGGGTGGTACATGCTTGGGGTCGCGGTGCGGCAGGTGCAGAAGTTGGGCGGCGTGCATACGCGGCGGGCGACGAAGGTCGAGATCCTAACACCCGCACCGTCGCAAGTTGATGGAGAATATTATGGGCGTGAGGCGCTGACCGTTGAGGCGGTGCCGGATGCGCTGACGTTGCTGATGCCGAAGAATTATGGATAACCTCACGCACTCGCTGGTCGGGCTGATGATGTCGCGGTGTGGACTCGATTCCCTTGGCAAGAACAAGGACGCCAAGGGGACGGCGGTGATGTTGATGCTGGCGGCGAATGCTCCGGACATCGACGCGTATCCATTTTTCACCAACGCTCTGGACTATCTGGAGATCCATCGCGGGTACACGCATGCGCTGGTGTTTGCTCCCATCGTTGCCCTGTTGCCGATGGCGATTGTGAAGGGCGTTACCAAGACCAGGCCTTCGCTGATCGCGTGGATCAGCTGCACGCTCGCTGTGCTGAGTCATTTGCTGCTTGATTGGACCAATGTTTATGGCATTCGCCTGCTACTGCCGTTTTCGGATCGATGGCTACGACTCGACATCACGAATGTAGTGGATCCGTTCATTTGGATAATTCTCGCGGTTGCTCTGGCGATCCCGTCGTTATTGGGGTTGGTGAGTTCTACAATTGGGGCGAAGAAGACTTCGGGCGTGACGCGGGCTTGGGCATGGATCGCCCTGCTCATGCTGGGTGGCTACGAATACATGCGGTGGAATTCGCATGCGAAGGCGACCGGGGCTTTGAATTCCCTGCTCTACATGGATGAGCCCGCGCAGGCTGTGTACGCGTTTCCCGACAGTTTTGGGACGTTGCAGTGGCGCGGGGTGGTTGAGGGCGAGAAGTTCGTCTATGAGATACCGGTGGATTTTTCGGGCAACTTCACCATGCGGAATGCGAAGCTCGATTACAAAATCGGACACGCGCCCACAGTGGATGCGGCGAAAGAGACGCACACGTTTCAGGTGTTTGAGAGTTTCAATCAGGTTCCGTTCTGGCGCATCAATCCGATGGTGGATGTGACGGAAGTGGTCCTGCTGGATCTGCGTTTCGGGTCGATTGCCAGCAACAGCGGAACATTTGTTGCATCGGCGATGGTGGAACCGGATGGGCGCATTCGCGATGTGACTTTCGGTTTCGGGAGATAGCATGACGCAGGAACAATTCGCTGGACAGCTGCTGCAGACCTACAACGGGGCGGCGCTCACGATCATGATTTCGGTGGGGCATCGGACGGGGTTGTTCGCGACGATGAAGGGAATGGCTCCGGCGACGAGTGCGGAGATCGCGAGCGCGGCGAAGTTGCAAGAGCGGTATGTGCGCGAGTGGCTGGGGGCGATGGTCACGGGGGGCGTGGTGATCGTCAGCGGCGGGCGATACATTTTGCCGGACGAGCATTCGGCCTGTTTGACGGGGCCGGAGAGCATGGCGGGGCCGTCGCAATACATCGCGGAGATGGGGTGCGTGGAATCGCTGGTGGTGGATTGTTTTCGGAATGGTGGCGGGGTGCCGTATGAGAAGTATCCTCGGTTCCACGAAATCATGGCGGAGGACAGCGCGCAGTTTGTGGGGGGAGCGCTGGAGGCGCACATTCTGCCATTGGTACCGGGGCTGGTGGACCGCTTGCAGGCGGGGATTCGCGTGGTGGATATCGGGTGTGGGCGCGGGTTGACGATGACACGCCTCGCCGAGTTATTTCCGAAGAGCGAGTTTGAGGGCGTGGATTTTTCGCAGGACGCGATTGCGTTTGCACGGGCGAATGCTCGGTCATCGAATGTTCGGTTTCGGGCGGAGGATGCAACGGTACCGCTGGAGAGTTCGGCGTATGATTTTGTGACTTCGTTTGATGCGATTCACGATCAGGGGCGGCCTTTAGATGTCTTGCAGAATGTTTGCCGAGGATTGAAGACCGATGGGGTCTATTTGATGCAGGAGATTCGGGGGTCGAGTCACCATCATTTGGATATCGGGCATCCGTTGGGGACGGTGTTGTACACGATTTCGTGCATGCACTGCATGACGGTTTCACTGGCGCAGGGTGGTGAGGGACTGGGGGCGATGTGGGGGGACGAGAAGGCTCGGGAGTATTTATTGCGGGCGGGGTTTGGGGTGGTGGAGCGGCATGAGTTGGCGCATGATATTCAGAATTATTGGTATGTGGTGAGGAAGTAGTTGGCCACGGATGAACGCGGTAAACACTGATCTATTGGGTGTAGACCACTTTGCCTCCTAAGATGGTCATTGCGGACTTGATGGATTTCAACTTTTCTTCTGGGACTGTGAAATAGTCATCGTTTAATACGACTATGTCGCCTAGCTTGCCTACTTCGAGGCTGCCTAGGGTGGACTCTTCTTTCAGGAACCAGCCGTTGGCGGACGTGTAGAGGCGCAGCGCTTCGGCTCGGGTGACTTGCTGGCCGTCGTTGATCAAGACGCCGGAAGAGTTCTTGCCGGTGACCATGTAGTAGAGAATCAGCCACGGATTGAGTGTCGAGATTTGTGCGGAGTCGGAACCAGCGCCGACTCGGATGCCGCTGTCTAAGATCGTGCGGAGCGGAGGGCCTGCGTTGGGACCTCCGGCGAGATATTCGAAGGGGTGGATGGCGATCCCGGCCCGATGGCTTTAAAGCGGTTGATGGTTTCGAGATTGATGCGCGGAGTGTGGGCGACGGACCAGCGGAGGTCGGCGATGGGGGTCACCGCGTTCACCTTTTCAAAGGTCGTGGCGGTGAGTTGGTCTTCCGCCAAGGACAGGCTGTGTTGCTGGAAGGCCCAGCCCTGCTTGGCGATTAGCTGCAGCGCGGTTTCGTAATTCGCGGGGGCGCTCACCTGGCCGAAGAGCGGCCACTGTGTGGCGAATTCGCCGATGCCGGAGAGCTTGAGCATGTCGTCGCCTAGGCCGGGGAAGGTGTTGTGCAGGCGGTCGGCGAGCATCGGGACGTCGGGGCGCGTATCCATGCTGAGAAAGAAGATGCGCAGACGCGTCGACATCTTGCCTTCGTTGTGGAGCGCATTGAAGGCGTCATACATCGTAAAGGGATCTGAAGTCGCGAGGCCGTCGGAGGCGAAAGAGGCCTGCGTGTTTTCCTGGCCGGGCGGGATGAAGGCTCCCATGTCGACGTTTGTGGTGAGGCCGACACTGGCGGCGTAATTCATCGCGTCGAGGGTGCCGCGCTTTTTGTCTTCGAAGGTTTGCACGGAGCGCAAGGCGTTCAAGGCGGCGACCGAGGGGGCGTTGGCAGCGATAGATCCGGTGTCAGACACCACAACTCCCTTTTCGCTGAAGAATCGGCGACCGAGGGTATTGGTCGCGGCGGGGCCGGTGAAGGCCTGATACACGATGACGGGATGGTTGGGCGCGGCGGCGTCGAGTTCGGCTAGCGTGGGCAGGCGCTTTTCGGCAAACTGGACTTGGTTCCAGCCGCCCATCGCGGTGATGAAGGCTCCTCGAGGGACCCCGGTGGCTCGGGTGCGGATGGCGGTTTGCACGTCGGCAATCGACGCTGCGGTTTCGAGGCGGGTGTCGTAGCCGGGGCGGAGGCCGAGGAGGACGAGGTGATTGTGATTGTCGATCAAGCCGGGGATCGCGACTTTGCCTTGCAGGTCGATGGTGCGAGTACAGGGGTCGGGATTCGCTGTGGGAGCGCCGACGGAGGTGATGCGGCCAGCTTGAATCGTGACTTCATTGACGACCCTATCCTGCGCGGCCATGGTGTGGATGCGCCCATTGATCAGACGTAGATCGCCTGACGTGGCGCAACGATCTTGCGCCTGGGCGAAGCCAGCCAATACGATCGCCACGGCTGATAGGATAGGTAGTCGCATAGATAGGAGAGTCGCATGCTTGTATCTCGTCGTCAATTTGTGGGAGCCGGTGCCGTGGCCATCGGAGGCGCGCAGATGGCGTTCGGTGCAGATCCGAAGCTCGGGTTGATCTTCCCTGTGGATCGGCCGGTGCCTCCGGAAGGGCTCGCGATGTATCCGAAGGGCGTGGAGTTCATCACGGCGAATCTCAATTTGAAGACGATGACGCCGGAGGGGTACGATGCGGTACTGGACGACATTCCGGTGGCGGCAAGAAAACTGAAGGCGGCGGGCGCTCAAGCGATCGCCTTGCTGGGGACATCGCTGACGTTTTACAAGGGCGAGGCGTTTAATCAGAGCCTGACCAAAAAGGTAAAGGATGTAACAGGGCTTCCGACCACTACGATGAGCACGGGCGTGATCGAAGGCCTGCGCGCGGTGAAGGCCAAGCGTTTGGCCGTGGCTACGGCGTACGCGGACGAAGTGAACGCGCGACTGCGGGCGTATCTGAGCGAAATGGGCTTCGAGGTGTTGGCGATCAAGGGGCTCGGGATCGAAGCGGTGGCGGGCGTGGACGATGTGAAACAGGACGAGTTGTTGAAGTTCTGCGTCGATGTATTCAAGATGGCTCCGAAGGCGGATGGGATTCTGGTGTCGTGCGGGGGATTGCGGACGCTGGAGATTTTGGCTCCGTTGGAGGCGGCGACGAAGGTTCCGGCCGTGTCGAGCACGCCGCATGCGCTGCGGGCGGGGGTGAGGTTGGTGGGGCTGAGCGGGCGGGCTCCGGGGTATGGTCGGTTGTTGTCTAGCTAGCGCGTTTCAAGTCTTGCTGATTTTTTTGGGCTTCGCGAACGGCGGCACGGCATTCGTACACCGTCTCGGCGATCACTCCCGGAATGACTTCGAGCTGGAACCCGTGACGGGTAAGAAATTCCATTTCCTCCCCCAGTTCACCTTCCATCAAGGGGTCAGCGCCGGTGAGGCGGACCACGGAGGCGCAGGATTCGCGCACACGTAGGTACCAGCCGCAGACGTCGGCCGTGCGTTCTTCGAGCGAACCGCTGGCGTCCGTGGGGATACTCCGGGCCTCAGGGTTGATCAAGGCCAGGATCTGCGGGTTGACGGAGCGATCATAAATTACGGCATCGGCGGTACTGAGTAATTTTTCCGCGCGTCGCGTCAGCAATTCCGGGTCACCAAGACCGGCACCCACCAGGTACACTTTGGCCGTATCCACCACTAGGGCTCCTTGAACGAAAAAGAAATTGGTTACGCCGCAGACCGTTTCGCCACGTAAGTGAAACAGCCGAAATGGGGTTTTCCAGGAATCGGCCCCCGGGCATGGGGGCGAAAGGGTGGGAAGCTGACGAGGTCCCGCACGAAATTGCCGGAAAAGCCACACGTTTCGGTGGCGGCTACAAGGCGAGTATAGCGGGGCGCATGCGAGTTGGGAAGAAGAAAGTTTCTATGCGTCTCATAAGCGATTCACTGCTTTGTCATGGGGCTGCGATACGACCAGCGCATTGTGGCTTTAGATGAATCTTTCCAATCACTTTCGCGGTCTGGTACCGCGCGTTGCCTTTTTCACCGACAGTTTTCATGAGACGAACGGGGTGGCACTCACCAGCCGGCAGTTCGCAGCCTATGCGAAGTCCAAGTTCTATCCGTTCTTTTCGGTGCATGCGGGTCCGAAGACGGCGCACTGGAAGCGGGGGACGTTTGAGACGTTCGAAATCGAGCACAGTAAGTGGCATCTGAAACTGGAACATGACCTCGCGTTCGATTTGTTGTTCGCGCGGCACCGCAAGGAATTGCGGAATGCGTTGAAAGCGTTTCAACCAGATTTGGTTCACGTTACAGGGCCGGGCCACATCGGGATGCTGGGCGCGATGCTGGCGCATGAATTGGGAGTGCCGCTGGTCGCGTCATGGCATACGAATATTCACGAGTTCGGAGCTCGGCGATTGAAGAAGATGCTGCCTACGCTTCCGGACAGCGTGATGCGGACGGCGGAGAACGTCTCGCTGGATCTGGTGGTTCAGTTCTATCGCATGGCGAAGGTGTTGTTCGCGCCGAATCCCGAACTGGTGGAGATGCTCGCGAAGCGGACGGGGAAGCCTGTGCACCTGATGGAGCGAGGGATCGATACGGACGTGTTCTCGCCGGTGCATAGGACAGAGAGCGAGCAGCCTTTCACCGTTGGGTACGTAGGAAGGTTGTCGGCAGAGAAGAACGTTCGGATGTTGGCGGACCTTCACGCTGTGTTGCCGGAATGCCGGTTTCTGATCGTGGGCGACGGATCGGAGCGCGCGTGGCTGCAGGAGAAGATTCCCGGAGCAGTGATGCCAGGCACGTTGCGCGGCGAGGAACTCTCCCAGGCTTACGCCAGCATGGACGCGTTTGTGTTTCCTTCGGAGACGGACACCTTTGGAAACGTGATTCTGGAGGCGGCTGCTTCGGGCGTGCCGTCGATTGTGAGTGCACAGGGTGGTCCGAAGTTCTTGGTGGAGCACGGCGTGACGGGCTTTGTCGCTCGGGATGCTCAGGAATTTACGCTGGCAGCGGAACTGTTGCGCAATCCAGCGCTACGGGCTCGCATGGGAGTTGCGGCTCGAAAGAAGGCGCTGGGGCGGCGGTGGGATGCAGTGTTTGATTCGGTGTATCGCCAATACATTTTCGAGCCTTCTTGTTTCATAGAACATTCACGCCGTGGCCATGGCGCATTAGCGTAAAGCGCGGATGCTGGGTTCACATGAGAGAATCCAAAGGGTTTCGCACTGGCATTTCCCTGCATTCCCACACGCTGCATTCGCATGAATCGCTCGATTTTATCTACTTCGCGGCGCGCCGGTCTGCCGTGTTGCGGCATGTATTGCGCGAGGGCGAGGCCCGTTACCGCAAGGTCCATGGCATCGAGCTGGATTTGAATCGAGGCTGGTGGACGCCACCGCTCGCTCCGCTGGATGCGTTTCAGGTGGAAGCGACGCAGTTGGAAGAAATGGGCCTGCGTCCGTTTGTTTCGCTAACGGATCACGACAGCATTGAGGCTCCAATGTCGCTGCAGGCGATCGCGGCGGAGCGGCACATTCCGGTTTCAGTGGAATGGACCGTGCCGTATCAAGGGACGTTCTTTCATATTGGTGTTCACAACCTTCTGGCGTCGCGGGCTCGTATGTTGATGGGGCACCTGGAGGCTTACACGGCTTATCCCCGCGGCGAACGCCTAACGGAGTTGTTGGCGGAATTGGACGCGGATCCTGCGACGCTGATCGTCTTCAATCATCCGTTGTGGGACGAGAAGGGCGTGGGTGTGGATGTGCATCGGGCGGCGCTGGACCACTTGCTGGCTACGCGGGGTGAGTTTTTCCATGCCCTGGAGATCAATGGTCTGCGTCCGTGGAAAGAGAACGCCCTAGTTGCGAAGCTCGCGGAGGCGTGGGGGAAACCGATCGTCTCTGGCGGGGACCGGCATACGTTGGAGCCGAATGCTTGTGTGAATGTCACCAACGCGGCGGATTTCCGCGAGTTTGTGGATGAGGTCCGCAGCGATCAGCGAAGTGAGATTGTGTTGCTGCCGCACTATCATCAGGCGCACGCGTCGCGGATATTTCACAACATGCTGGACGTGTTTCGCACTTACGAAGATCACGGGTGCGGGTGGAAGGAATGGGGCGATCGGGTGTTTTATTCGATGCACGATGGCCATGTGCAGTCGCTCGCGGAGATGTGGGGAGAGCGGCCGCCACGGGTCGTGCAGGCGTTTGCGGGGTTTATGCAGTTTGCAGGGCAGTATCGATGGTCGCGAGGGGTGCTGAGGGTGCGGCGGTCGGTGGTGGCGTAGGGTTCCTGTGTAGATGGAAGTGACCCCGGGCTACCGCACGGGGCTGGCCGGTTCCTTCGGGAGCCGGCTATTTTTGTGTTTATCCGCTTCCTGACGGTCGCGGCTCAGTGCAAGGGGCAAGTGGCGAGTCGTGGTGCAGAAACAAAAAGGCGCCGAGCCCGAAGGCCCGGCGCGAGAGTGAACTTGGGTTGTGTTATTGGATGTCGGCGTCGACCAGGTAGCTGGTCCAGCCTTGGGTCCAATCGGTGTCGCCGAAGGCGCCGATGAAGCGGACTTGCTCGAAGAAGCCGTCGTCGGGGGCGTTCACCCAGCCGGTGCGGTACACCGGGCTGCTGAAGAGGCTGAACCAATCCGGATCGCTGTATTCGAAGGGACGCTGGATGAGGGGATCACCGACTACGAAGTTCTTGCCTGCTCCGTTGCCCTTGTTGCCGTTGGCGAATTCGAGCGTATAGGCGTTGGAGATTTCGCCCGCTAGGGTGTTCGGCGAATTGGTCGCGCTGCGATTGTTTTTCCAGCACAGGATGCCGTCCATCTTGACGTTGCCGAGGTCGGCTTGCGCTTGTGTGGAGGCGTCGCTGATGTTGATGCAGGGGTCGGCAAAGTTGCTGACCACGATGTTGTTGAAGGTTCCACGAGCGCCGCGGCGGAGGAAGATGCCGGGAGACGCACCCGGTTCGTCAAAGGCCACCTGGCCGCTGCCGAAGAAGGTGAGGTTGTAGAAGGTGGGATCGGAGAACGGCGTGGCAGCGGCGTTGTATTCGCTGTTGTCGCCTTCGATGCCGCGGTTGCCGCGAGCATCGGGGCTCTGATAGAACATGCCGAACTGGAGCTTGCCGGTGGTGCCAAGTTGGAAGTCAGCGTAGTCGTCGGCGCTCATGCCGCCGATGACGTACTTGGTGTTCATCGTGCCGCCGAACCATTCGAAGGAATCGTCACCGCCGAAGATGGCCTGCAGGTGATGCGCGGTGGTGCCGGTGCCACAACCCGCCCACGTGAACGAGTTGGTTTCGTTGTTCGGGGAGAGCGTGACGCCGGAGTATTCGATGCGGACATAGGTCATAGTGCCGCAGCTGTGGGCCGGATCAGTGCCGCCGTAGAGGCCGTCGGGGTTGGTGGTCAAACCTTCGATGTAGAAGGAGCCAGCCGGGTTGTTGCAGGTGACACCGGTGCCGCAGGTGGCACCACCAGCGATGTTCGCGCCGGTATTGACGGGAGCTTTGCCGAGCATCAGGACGCCGCCCCAGTCACCGCGCTGCCGCTGCCCGAAGGGCCGTGAGCTGGTGAAAACGATCGGGCGGGCTTCGGTGCCGGCTGCTTCGAGGCGACCTTCGCGAGAGATGAGGAGAACCGACGCGGGCTGCGAGCCGGGCAGGCCAACGACGAAGGTGCCGGGCTGCACCGTGAGCACCGCGCCGTTCTTCACGGTGGTGAGGCCGGAGATCTGCCACAACGTGTCATTGGTCAGTGTGCGGCTCGACGTGATGTCGCCGGTGAGGGTCTGCGTACCGGAGACCGCTCCGACCTTCATGTAGGCGGTCTTCAGCGGGCGGGTGCCGGTGTAGTCGCGAAGTTCGACGACGAAGGTGTGCATGCCGAGTTCGTTGGGCATCTCCGCAGTGAGCAGGGTTGCCTTCGACTTGTCGGTCAGGCGCGTGGCCTGGAAGCCTTGCGCCAGCGTGTTGCCGGTGAAGTCTGTGACGGTCGTGTTGCCCGCCGGATAGTAGGTCTTGACGCCGGTCTGATTGTTCTGGCGATAGACGAACATCGTGTAGGGATACAGATCGTTGTTGGTCTTGACGGTCCACTTGAGCGACAGGTTCTGGCCTGCCGTGTAGGTGTACTTGTCACTCCAGATGTACATAGAGGTGGCGACGCGCGGGCCGTTGTAGATCTGGGCTTCGCGGTCGGCGCTGGAAACTTTGCTCTGTGCCAAAGCCGAAACGGCTAGACACACTCCGAGCGTTAGTGTTGTGAGGATTCGCATGTTCTCTCCTAAGAGTTAATGATTCGATCTAGAAAAACGAGTAAGTCAGGCCGACTTGGAAGGTGCGGCCCAGAACGTATTGCCGTTGGGTAAATGGGCCCTGCGTCCAGCGGAAGTCTGTGTTGGTGAGGTTTTCACCTTCGATGCGATACTGCCACTGTCCACGTTCGCCGCGCGTATATTGATAGACAAAATCGATATTCGGGGTGGCTTCCTGGTAGATGTCGGGAAGGTCAAAGGTGCCGACGTCGGTGATGCGGCGGGAGACGTAGCCTGCGAACAGGCGCGCATCGCTGTGCCACTTGGGACGGTTCCATTGAATGGCTCCGTTGTAGACGACTTTGGATTGGCCGAGTAGCGGGCGATTCTTCGAGGTGAGGATCAACGCGTCTTCGGGCTTGATCTGAATGTTCGAGTTGACGAAGGTGAAGTTGCTGCTGATCGAGAATTCCTTGAGCAGGTGCGAGAGGCGGCTGAGGTCCTGACGGGCTTCCAGTTCGAAGCCGGAATTACGGGCTCCCTTGGCGTTGATGAAGCTCTGGCGCAGGTCGTTCGAGGGAAGGATGGTCGATTCGATCGGGCTGTGGAAGTCCTTCATGAAGAAGCTGGCGGCGATGAGCTGGTTCCCGCCGGGGAAGAGTTCCCATCGGAAGTCATAGTTGTCGATGATGGCGCGCTTGAGGTTCGCGTTGCCGACGGTGACGAAGCCGCCCAGGACGTTGTTGAAGTCGAAGGGGGAGAGTTCGCGGAAGTCGGGGCGCGATACGGTGCGGCTGTAGGAGACGCGTAGATTCTGCGTCTGCGAAACGGCGTAGATCAGGTTGACGGCGGGCACTGGGTCGCGATTTTGCAGCGCCGCGCGGACGGGGATCGAACCGGGGATGCGGTTGTCGACGGTCAGAACGTTTTGATTCGCGTCTTCAATGCGGATGCCAGTGGAGAGACGCCACTTGGTTCCGAAGTTGAGGTCGACCATGGCGTAGCCAGCGTAGATGTCGCCTTGCGCGGTGTAGCTATCGGTACCGCGGGTGAACTCGACGAGCTGGAAACCGTCGGGGCGGATGTTGGAGGCATCGAACAGCTGGTTGCTGGGGAGCTTGAGGTCCAGGGTGCTGAGGCGCTGCGGGATGTAGCGGAAGCGGCGGGCTCCGAAATCGCGGCGCCGGATGGTGGCTCGCACGCCGGTCTTGAAGAGGCCCGTCACGGAACCCTTGAAGAAGGGCACGCTGTAGTTCACCTGGGGTTCGTAGATGTGATCGTTGAGGTCCGAGAAGAAGCGGACGGCCGAGCTGCCGAGGGCGGCGAACTGATACGTGCCGTCCTGCAACTTGCCGCGCAGGACTTCCCGCATATCGGGTTCGTTGCGTTTGGAGTTGGAGTAGGTGAACTGCCAGTGGATTACGCTGTTGTGCAGGTTGACGAAGGAGTGGTCGCCTTCGACACCGGTGGAGAACAGGGAGCGTTCCACGTAGCGGAGGCGTTCGGAAGACAGTTGCGCACCGGTGCCACCGTCGGAGCCGGAGAACCTGCGGGCGTTCTTATCGGTGTCGTGCGTGTAGGTGTTCTTGAACAGGATTTTGTGATTCGGCGAGAGGCGATAGGCGCCATTGACAACGCCACCGAGGCGGGCATTTTCGGTGTATTCCTGAAAGTCGGGATATTCAGTGAAGATGTAGGGAGTGCCGCCGTCCTGGCGGATGTAGCGTTGCAGTTCGTTGTGGAAGGTCGGCTTGTTGGAAAAGGTGAGAGCGCTGACGAGTCCGAACTTGCCCCAGGTGTTCCCACCGTTGATGGACCAGTCACTCGCGGGGCGCATTTTTTCGATCTTGGTGGGTTCCCAAATATCGGAGAAGGCGCGGCCGTAGGTTTGCAGTTGGTCGGCGGGGACGTTGCCTTGGAAGAGGCGCTGGTCGGGTCCGATGATGCTGGGCAGGGCGCGCGATCCGGAGCCGAAACCCCAGAAGTCATTGCTGCCGCCGCTCGGGTAAGTCAGGAACGGGCTGTTGGTGGTTTGGGTGTTGAAGCCACCTTTATACGACATGCTGAGGTGGGCCTTGGAGGGGAACTCCATAGACTGGATCTGGACGAGGCCACCGGAGAATTCTCCGGGGAGGTCTGGAGAGTACGTCTTGACAACTTTGATGTTGTCGATCATTCCAGATGGAAAGAGGTCTAGGGGCACGACGCGTTTTTCCGGTTCGGTGGTGGGGATCACTGCGCCGTTGAGCTGCGTGGCGCTGTAGCGTTCGCCGAGGCCGCGAACGTAGACGAAGCCGTCGCCGACTACGCTGATACCGGTTACTTTTTCGAGCGCTCCAGCGGCGTCGCCTGCGGCGCTTTCGGAGAGTTCC
Source organism: Bryobacteraceae bacterium (assembly GCA_039926185.1). GTDB lineage: Bacteria > Acidobacteriota > Terriglobia > Bryobacterales > Bryobacteraceae > Palsa-187. The sequence goes on from JBDSXJ010000005.1 coordinate 161,113, forward strand.
TGATGACCGATGCTGTCGCTGACGACGGAGGAGAGCTTGCGCTCCATCAACATAACTTCCGACGTCGACGTGACTGCATCCAGTTTTTCGACGACGTCGATGGAAGTCACCAAACGTTCGTTGGTCATTAAGGTGCTGGCCTCAACGACCTCCCCCGATACGACCGTGACTTCGCGGATGTCCACTGGCTGGTAGGTTTCTGCCGTGAACTTAAGGGCGTGCTTGCCGGCGGGCGCGGGGATGGTGAAGCGGCCGTCGGAATTGGTGGTGTTTTTAGGGTCGACGACACCGTCGACAGAGATGGCGACGCCCAGGATGGGGCGACCAGTTTGACCGTCGTAGACAGAGCCAGCGATAGTGCCGGGAATTGCCTGCGGGAGCGCGATGCTCGCGGCGGCCAGGAATACAAAGAGCAAATTCTTATTGAACAAAGATCGTAACCTCGTTGGAATTAACGCCATCCATATACACAATCACGGGAACTCTGCCGGTGATGAAGGACTGCGTGGGGACTTTTACGTTGAGCTGCCAGAGGGCCGCGAAGCCGGGGGCAAGACCACTAAATTGGACCTCCGCGGGAACGCCGCCAATAAAGACTTGCGGGGTCGACACGGTGACGTTGAGGACGGTGGACGATGCAGCCCCGCCATCGGTGATGGGGTTCTTGAAAGCGCCCGGACCGCTGCCATAGATCTGGACAACGTCGCCGCGGAGCGCGACGGCAGAGGATGTATTGACGCTGAAATTCTGATTGAGCACCGCTCCCTTGGGCGGAGTCGCGGCGTCTTGGGTGAATAAGCCAGGTGCTGCCGAGAGCACGCGAATCGTGCCATCGAAGGTCGCGCTGCCAGTCTTCACCTGGATGGGCTGCAATCCGGCGGGAGCGGTGGCGGGCACGATGAAATTGATTTGGCCGGTGGAGACGAAATACACCGGAGCGGGAAGGCTGGCGACCGTTATGGTCACGCCAGCAAGGTTGGTTCCAACGGGCGTCTGGCCTGTGGTTTGCGTGACACCTGCGAAGGTGCCGAAGAGAGTGGCCCATGATCCAGCCGCAATGGCGGATCCGAAGCCAGCGCCGTTCTGTACGGCGGCGATCTGCGCGTGCATGGTCCCGCAGAGCAGAAGGAACGGTAGTAAGGTTCTGATTTTCATGAGTAACGATTGTTAGGTTACAGAGGTCGCGTGAACGCCCCATGAGCGAAGTGTGAATATTCGGTGAATCAGGGCGACGCGCTGAAATACGTTTGTTACAATTGCGGCGTTATGCCTAAAACTGTGTTGGCTCTTCTGTTCGCGCTTGGTTCTCTGGTGTTCGGTCAGGCGACGTGGAACACTCCGTTCCCGCCGCATAAGGTGATCGGGAATGTTTACTTCATTGGTTCCAAAGAACTGGCATCGTATCTAATTACGACGCCGCTGGGACACATCCTGATCAATAGTGATTTCGAAGCCACGGTGCCGCTGCTGCGTGAGAACGTCGGCAAGCTGGGCTTTAAGTTTTCGGACATCAAGATCATTCTTGGGAGCCACGCTCACGGCGATCACATGGAGGCCGATGCCTTGGTGAAGGAATTCACAGGGGCGCAGGTGATGGCGATGGAACAGGATGTGCCGGCATTGAAGGCGATGAAGCCCGGCGGCAAGGAGCATCCGATGGATCGCGTATTAAAGGATGGCGACAAAGTGACACTGGGCGGGACGACGTTGACGGCAAATCTGACGGCAGGGCATACGGCGGGATGCACGTCGTGGACGTTTCCGGTGGTCGAGGCTGGCAAGGAGTACAACGTCCTGGTGGTGTGCAGCGTCGGCGTGAATGCGAATTACGTATTGGTGGGCGACAAGCGTAACTATCCGAACATCGTGAACGATTACCGCAAGAGCTTCGACCGTGTTCGCGCGATGAAGGTGGATGTATTCCTCGGAGCGCATCCGAATTTTTACGACATGGAAGCGAAGTACGCGAAGCTGACGCCTGGAGCTCCGAATCCGTTTATCGATCCTGCGGGCGTGAAGAGGTACGTGGATCAGAAGGAGAAGGACTTCAATGCGATGCTCGCAGAGCAGTCGCAGATCAAGGGGAAGTAGTCTATCAAGGACAGTGATAGAATCAAGGAAATGACGACTACCTTGACAGGCAAGAATCAAGTCACGGTCCCGGCGGAGATCGCTCGGGAGTTCGGATTGCAACCGGGATCGAAGCTGGACTGGAGCAAAGGGAAAACTCCGGGCACGATCGTCGTCAAGGTGCAGCCGAGCAAGCGGCAGATGATTGAACGCATCAAAGAAATTGGGCGCGGTTTCAAAAATCGCAATCTCGTCGAGGAACTGATCCGTGAGCGCGAGAAGGAGATGCTCTGATACTACTCGACACCTCGGCCCTCATGGCGCTGTGCCTGGAGGAACGCGGCGGCGATGAAGTTCAGGACGCTGTGGAAGCAGGTACAGCTTGGGTTGCCGCAGTGTCTTGGCTGGAACTGTGGATCAACCTGGATCCATTGCCGCATGGTCGTGAGGCGATTGCACTCTATGAGGCTGCGGTCGCGGGTACCATCGACATCAGCATGGAGGTTGCCCGCGCAGCACTCGATATTCGAAGGGCTACTCAAAACCGAGTTCCGACTGTAGACTCTCTCATCGCTGGAGCGGCGCGAGTTCACGGCATGGAGTTAATGCATCGGGATGCGCACTTTGCGGCAATTCCACCAAGGCTACTGAAGCAGCGGATGCTACCCGCGAAATAGTCTTTAATCGATGAGAGTGACGAACGTGCGCCACACGGTGTCATCGTTCCAGCGGATGTCGATACGGTAGCTACTGCGGGGCGGACCGTCTCCGAGCGTGAAGTCGAATTGCAGGCGTGTCTGACTTCCTTGGTCCAGATTCACTTTGCGAGGCGTTATATCGACGACAAGGCTATTTTGAGCATCGTATACTTTGGCCCCGATCGCTCCCTTGCCATCTTTTTCCTTCCTCCGCCACGTAGTCAAGACTGTGATGGAATCTCGACGGGAGAACTGGGCCACATGCGTATCGGGAAGAGCCGCTCCCTTCTTAGGGGTGACAGCGGTGACCGCGTCCAGAAAATTACTAGTGGGACGAATCGGTTCCGAGAGCACGTGCGCTGCGTTCAATTGCGCCAAAGAGGTGGGTTGGTTCACGGTCACCAGTCGGATCGGGATTGCGCCAACCGGGAGAGACGTCAGAGGCCAATAAGGGGAACCGGCGGGTGTGCTGCGCGCGTCAGACCGGGAACCGGGCAACTGGCTACCGCCTAGTAGGGCGGCCACTTTACCGGCAGGAGTGAGAAGTGGACCACCTGCGGTCTCCGCTCCTAGAGCCGGAGTGATTTGGATCCTCTCACCGAATACTGGATCCTGACGGCGGCCGGAGACATCCACACCGCCAATGGTCCGACTTAAACCTCCTTCGACCGCAAAAACCAGATGGTGGTCTCCGATAGCGATACTCGGGGAGGGTGCCAGGGGGAGTGCGGGTACCGTCAATGTTGGTGCGGCGACTACGGCCCAGTCTTGGAGACGGTTCCAACCCGAAAGTTGATCGGCCTTTACCACCCGGCCATCGGCAAATTCCACCTCAATACCATCGGCGAAATCGATCGACTGAAACGCTGTAGCGATTTGGTCCTGCCCGATCACAAAGCCCTCGGACACATCGATACGACGGCCCTGCTGGTCCAGTTTGTGGACCCATACCATAGAGCGAATTGACGTCCGGTAGACCTCATCCAAACTGGGCCCGGTGGGGGCGGCCGGTTGCGCGGGGACCACAAGCTCGAAGTTATGGCTCCCGGCAGGTTGCCCGTCAATGCGGATCTCAATCGTCCAGATACCCGCAGTTGTTGTCGGGTAGATCTCATAGTTCCAGTAGGCGCGTAGTTCCCGGCTTTGAGATTGAATGCGCAGATCTGGCGAGATGAAGACAACTTTGCCCGAAGGGTCTTTCCAACTCGCGGTCAGCGCGTGTTCACCAGAAGGTGCATCCCACTCGAAGAAAACCACAAGACCGCGATCTTGAGGATGTGTGAAGCGGTTGCGAACCTCGTCCAGGATGAATTGAGATCCGACGACCTTACCGCCCGGGCCGGACAGGGAGCGTATGAGGCGTGCAGAATCTTGTTGAGCAAAAGCCGAGCCAGAAGAGAGCAGAAGGAGGAGCGCCGGGATTCTGAACATTTGAACCGATTATAGTGGCTTTCGGCTGGGCAACGATGCGCGCAGCAAGCGGCGGAATTTGGGGCACTCCAATTGGTTGGGGAAGGAACACGCGGCGGCGCCAAGCAGGCCCTTGCGCATCGTGGTGAGTTTGCGAATGGTCGCGTCGAGTTCCTCGGCTTTGGCTGCCAGCATTTTGCGGTCGATGCGGGGTTTGCTTTCGGTGAACAAGCGGGCGATTTCGTCGAGGGAGAAACCGGCGGTGCGGCCCAGCGAGATCAGGGCCAGGCGTTCCAGCACACTGGGAGCGAAGACGCGGTGCAAGCCTCGGCGACCGATGGATACGATCAGGCCCTTTTCCTCGTAGTAGCGGAGGGTGGAGGGGGGAACGCCAGCTTGTTTTGCGACTTCGGAGATGTCCATCGTGATTTTCCTCTTGACTTCAAGTTGACTTGAAGTGGCATGCTACCACTATGACGGAACAAACAACGCTGTGGAATGGGGTCGCGGGGCGGGCGTGGGTGGATACGCAGGAACTGCTTGATCGGGTGTTCAAGCCGTTCGAGACACTGCTGGTGAACGAAGTCGGGACGAAGCGGCGCGTGCTGGATGTTGGGTGCGGGACGGGAGCGACGACGGTAGCCATCGCGCGGGCGCTGGGTCCGGATAGCGAGGTGGTGGGCGTGGATATCTCGGAACCCATGGTTCAGGCTGCGCGGGAGCGTGGGTCGAGCGCGAGTTTTGTCTGTGCGAACGCGCAGACGCATGCGTTCGACGGTCCGTTTGACATGGTTGTGTCCCGCTTCGGGGTGATGTTCTTCGACGATCCGGTTGCGGCGTTCGGAAACCTGCGGAGAGTGGCGAACGAAATGCGGCTGATCACGTGGCGGGGGCCCGCGGAGAATCCGTTCATGACGACGGCCGAGCGGGCAGCGGCTCCTTTGCTGGATTTGCCACCTCGGGTACCGGATGCACCGGGACAGTTTGGGTTGGCCGATCCGCAAAGAATCGAACGGAGTTTGCGGGAGAGTGGGTGGACTGATATCGACATCCGTCCGCTCGACGTTGCCTGCTCGTTCGCGGAGGCAGATTTGGTGAGCTACTTTACCCGGCTGGGGCCAGTGGGACTGGTCTTTCGCGAGGTGGACGAGCAGACTCAGGGGCAGGTTATCGAAACTGTGGGTGAGGCCTTTAGACAATACGTGCAGGGAGGCGAAGTGCGTTTTCCTGCGGCCTGCTGGCTGGTTAGCGCACGGTCTGGCGCGGCCTGTTAAAATCCTCAAGAGATGAGTCAACCTGCCGTTTATCCACCCTCAGAAGATTTCGTACGCAAAGCGCATGTCCAGGGAATGGAGAGCTACAAGGCTCTCTATGAAGAAGCACTGCAGAATCCTGAGGGGTTCTGGGCCGATGTGGCGAGCGGGATTCACTGGTTTGAGAAGTGGACAAAGGTGCTCGACTGGAATCCGCCGGATGTGAAGTGGTTCGTCGGCGGGAAAACGAACGTCTCCTACAACTGCCTGGATCGGCATTTGGATGGACCTCGTAAAAACAAGGTCGCGATCCTGTGGGAGGGCGAGCCGGGAGAGCAGCGCGCGATCACGTATTTGGAACTGCATCGGCTGGTGGTGCGCTTCGCAAGTGTGCTGAAGGCGCGCGGGTTGAAGGATGGCGACCGGGCGATCGTCTACATGCCGATGATTCCGGAGGCTGTGGTGGCCATGCTAGCGTGCACGCGGCTGGGGATCATCCATAGCGTCGTGTTCGGGGGCTTTTCGGCGGAGGCACTGAAGGCTCGCATTCAGGATCTGGGTGCGGCGGTAGTGATCACGGCGGACGGCGGATATCGTCGCGGGAAAGAGATCAAGCTCAAGTCCGTTGTGGATGAGGCGCTGGAAGAATGCCCCAGTGTGAAGGATTGCATCGTGTATCGGCGCACCGGTTCGGATACGGCGATGAAGGACGGTCGCGATCTTTGGTGGCATGCGCTGGATGAATCGGCGAGCGAAGATTGTCCGGCGGTGCCGCTGGATAGCGAGCATCCTCTATATGTGCTGTACACGTCGGGCACGACGGGCAAGCCGAAGGGGATTCTGCACACCACCGGCGGGTACCTGACGTACGTCGCGGCAACCATGAAGTGGGTGTTCGATCTGAAGGAAGAAGACACGTATTGGTGCAACGCGGATATCGGTTGGGTCACGGGGCATAGCTACGTTGTGTATGGTCCGCTGGCCGCGGGCGCGACGGGCGTGTTGTACGAGGGCGCTCCGGACTATCCGCAGTTTGACCGATGGTGGCGGATCATCGAGAAGTATCGGGTCAACATTCTGTACACGTCGCCGACCGCGATTCGCGCGCTGATTCGTCAAGGGGATCAGTGGCCGAATGCGCATGACCTTTCGAGCTTGCGCTTGCTGGGGTCGGTGGGTGAACCCATCAATCCGACGGCGTGGGAATGGTATCACCGCGTAATTGGCAAGGGTCGGTGTCCGATTGTCGATACGTGGTGGCAGACGGAGACGGGCGGCATCTTGATCGCGCCGATGCCGGGGGCTGTGCCGCTGAAGCCGGGCTCGGGGACGCTGCCGATGCCGGGGCTAGTGCCGGACATCGTCGACCTGAATGGGTTTGAAGTGAAGCCGGGGAAAGAAGGCTTCCTGATTCTGCGGCGGCCGTGGCCAAGTATGATTCGTTCGATCTGGGGCGATCCGGAGCGCTACGCGGAGCAGTATTGGAGCAAGGTTCCGGGAGCCTACTTCACGGGCGATGCGGCGCGCTGCGATGAGGACGGCTACTACTGGATTCTGGGTCGCGTGGATGACGTAATGAACGTCAGCGGACACAGGCTGAGCACGATGGAAGTGGAATCGGCGCTGGTGAAACATGCAGCGGTAGCGGAGGCCGCGGTGGTCGGCAAGCCGCATGAGATTACAGGGCAGGCTGTGTGCTGCTTCGTGACGTTGAAGAAGGGCGATTACGATCACGAATCGCTGGGCAAAGAATTACGACAGTGGGTGGCGCATGAGATTGGTGCGTTCGCGAGGCCGGAAGAAATTCGTTTTACGGATGCGCTGCCGAAGACGCGTTCGGGAAAAATCATGCGGCGATTGTTGCGTGAGTTGGTTACCAACAAGACCGTGGCAGGCGATGTGACAACACTCGAAGACATGAGCGTGATTACAAGCTTGGCGGCACAGCACGATGAAGACTAGAGTGAATAGGGTAGAAGAGCCGGAGTAGTTCAGAAGGGGAAAGCGGGCACTCGTTTTGGGTGAAAAGGGGTTGAGTGCCCGCTTCGTAACGGGGATTTAGTTATCAGTAGAAACGTTCCCGGTAGGGCCGTGGTTACAGGTCTTGGACTGAATTTTAAAATCTTTTTCGCGCTGCTTCTAAAGTGAAGAATATATGAGGGCTTCGGCTGCCAAAATCGACGTGGTGCAGTCGTGGTCCTACGGCGTACTACGGTCCGCGGTCGAATCTTTTGCGGCGAAATTCCCGGAATTGTTGGTGTTACTGCCGGGTACGGGATTTATTGCGCTCCAAAATACGGTCGGTGTTCATCGACTGACATTCCTTCAGTTGGCTCGGCAACTGGCTCAGCCGCAGATGGCCGAGGATGGCATAGCCCCTTTGGGTCATCTCGGAAGTGAGGCGTTGGCCGCCCGCGTAATCTTTCGTGCTCGACAACAGAGTTCGATTTCGTACTTCTCCCCAGTCGCAGGCCTGCCTGGATTCTCTCGCGCGTTGGCTCGGACCTTGCGCGAATTGCGGCTTGCGGGGACTTCGCCTGAGGCTCTTGCCAAGGGAGCTGCTCCCGCGCGCGATCTTGGGGTGTTGCTCGCGGACTACGAATTGGAATTGGGCGAGCGCGGACTCGCGGATGTTGCGAGCGTGATGGCGATGGCTCGCGATGCGGTGGATCGTGGGGAACATCGCTGGGCAGGCTTGCCGATCGCGGCGCTCGATGTGCATCTGGAGTCGCAGGCGCATCATGATTTGTTTGATGCTCTGATTCGAAAGTCGCCACAAGCGTTGGTCGCCGAACTGGGAGCGCCGTTGGGGAAGACGGAGAAGCCCAAGGATGTGCTCGCGCACTTGCGGGCGAATTTGTTTCAGCCTTCGTCGGAGGCGTTTACAGAGGTCGATGGACGGTTCGAGTTTTTCTCTGCGCCAGGGGAAGGGCTTGAGGCGGTCGAGATTGCTCGGAGGATTTTACGGCTTGTGCGCGAGGGCGTGAACTTCGATCAGGTCGCGATTTTGTTGCGTAATCCGGAGCGTTATCAACCCATGGTGGAGGATGCATTGCGGCGCGCCGGGATTCCGGCGCATTTTACGCGCGGGACATCGAGGCCGGATCCGTCGGGTCGCGCGTTTTTAGCGTTGCTCGGGTGTGCGGCGGAGAATTTGTCGGCGTCGCGGTTTGCGGAATACATGTCGTTGGGTCAAATTCCGAGCTTGACCCAATCGGTCGGATGGGTACCGCCTGAAGGGGAAGGCGTCGTGGAATTGAAGGCCGAGCCGGTACCCGAGTCGGATCGACCGACGCCTCGAAGGTGGGAGCAATACCTAGTGGATGCGGCGGTGATCGGCGGGCGGGACCGGTGGGAGCGTCGGCTGCTCGGGCTTGAGGCGGAGTGGGAGTTGAACGCGGAGGAGAATGCGGAGAGGCTGACGCAGCTTCGCAATTTGCGCGATTTTGCGTTGCCGCTGGTGGACGCGTTGGCGGCGTTGCCTCGGGCGGCGGCTTGGAGGGATTGGCTTGCGGCGTTGGGGGGATTGGCGCAGCGGGCGTTGCGTGCTCCTGAAGGCGTGTTGGCGATTCTCGCGGAGTTTGAGCCGATGGGAGATGTCGGACCGGCGACGTTGGAAGAAGTGATCGAGGTGTTGAGCGATCGGTTGCGGTTCTTGCGCGCGGAGCCGGCGCAGCATCGGTGGGGTCGGGTGTTTGTCGGGTCGATTGATGAGGCTCGGGGGCGTGAGTTCGGGACGGTATTTTTGCCAGGGCTCGCAGAGGGATTGTTTCCGCAGAGGATCAGTGAAGATCCGTTATTGCTGGATGAGTTTCGCAAGGTCGTCGATGAACATTTACGGTTGCGGCCGGATGCTGTGCATGAAGAGCGGCAGCGATTGCACATGGCGGTGGGGACGGCTCGGGATCGGTTGATTGCGTCGTATCCGCGCATGGAAGTGGCGGAGGCTCGGCCTCGGGTGCCGAGTTTTTATGCGCTCGAATTGCCGCGGGCGATTTACGGGGCTGTGCCGGAGTTGAATTTGTTTGAGCGGCAGGCTCGCGAGGCTGCACCGGCGAGGTTGAATTGGCCTGCTCCGAAGAATCGCGCGGAGGCGATCGACGATACGGAGTTCGATCTGACTTCGATCGCGGCGGGGTCGGCGCAGCATATTTTGAAGCATAGTGAGGCTGCTGCGAGGTCGTTGCGGGCGCGGTGGTTTAGATGGCATCCGAAGTGGAGGCCGTCGGATGGGTTTGTGGCGTCGGAGGCTGTGACGCTTGATTTGCTTGGGGCGGAGAGGTTGACAGCGAGGAGTTGGTCGCCATCGTCGCTCGAGAATTTCGCGGTGTGTCCTTATAAGTTTGCGCTGCATGGGATTTTTAAGCTGCGCACGCGTGAGGAGTCGGCTCCGCTGGAGCAGTTGGATCCGATGACGCGCGGGTCGGTGTTTCATGAGGTGCAGTCTCGGTTGTATGAAGAGTTACGGGACTCGCTGCCGGTGACGATGGCGAATTTGAAAGAGGCGATGGCCAAGCTCGAGACGGTGATCGCGAAGGTCGCGGCGGAGTATGCGGAGAAGCTGGTGCCGGCGATTCCTCGGGTGTGGGAATCGGAGATCGATGGGCTGCGCACGGATCTGCGCGGATGGCTGCATTTCACAGCGTCGAATGAATACGACTGGACGCCGGTGGAGTTTGAGTTGCCGTTCGAGGAAGAGTTGCCCGAGTTGGTGAAGCTGCGGGGTCGGATTGATGCGGTGGAGGCTCGCGGGGATCTGCGGCGGGTGACCGATTACAAGACGGGGAAGGCTCCGGATGTGATTCCGAGGTGGACGGGCGGAGGGAAACATTTGCAGCCGTTGCTCTATGCGTTGGCGGCGGAACAGAAGTTAGGCGCGAAGGTGGATTCGGGTCGGTTGCTGTATGCGACACAGAAGGGCAACTTCACTACGATCGAGATTCGATTGGATGATCGGGCTCGGGCGTTTTTGGGAAAGTTGCTAGGGAATATTGACGCTCGGATTGTGGATGGGTTTTTGCCGCCTGTGCCGGATAAGGATGCTTGCGGGTATTGCGACTATCGGATTGTTTGTGGGCCTTATGAGGAGCGGCGGGCGTTGATGAAGGATCGGGGGGATGAGCGGCTCGATACGTTGTATGAGATTCGGGGGATGGCGTGAGGAGGCGTCGAGATGAGTCTCGACGCGGCACGCATGAGTGCGTGCGCTACGGGGAACGACCATGAATCCGGCTGTCAGTACGGATGAGGCGGCGCGGGTTCGGATTCGAACGTTGCTGGATGAATCGCTGATTGTCGAGGCTTCGGCGGGGACGGGGAAGACTACGGCGCTGGTGGGGCGGATTGTTGAGGTGTTGCGCTGCGGCAAGGCGAAGATCGGGGAGATTGCTGCCGTTACATTTACGAACAAGGCTGCGGGCGAACTGAAGTTGCGGTTGCGGCAGGCGCTCGATACGGCTCGGCTGCAATCGACTGAGGGGCGCGCGGAGTTGGAGGATGCGCTCGAGCATTTGGAAGAGGCGTCGATTGGGACGATCCATGCGTTTTGTGCGCAGATTTTACGGGAACGGCCGGTGGAGGCGGGGGTTGATCCGGCGTTTGCGGAACTGAATGAGCAGGAAGCTTCGCGGTTGTTTCAGCGATCCTTTCGGGCTTGGCTGGAGAAGCAGCTGAATGAATCCTCGCCGGGGCTGAAGCGGGCGTTTGCTCGATTGGCTTGGCGGGATTCGTGGGACGACGGGCCGCCGATGGAGCAACTGCAGTATGCGGGACGGAAGCTGATCGAGTGGCGCGACTATCCGGCGGCTTGGCGTAGAGAACCCTTCGCGAGGGAAGAAGAGATTCGGACGATTTTGTCAAAGGCTCGGGAGGTGGCGGAGGCTAGCTCGGCACCTCGCAAGGTCACGGACAATTTGTATCGCGGGCTCCAGCCGGTGCGGTTGATGGTGCAGGCGATTGATCGGCCGGAGGTCGCGGGGGAAGCGCAGGATTACGACGTGCTCGAGGCGCAGGTGTTGAAGCTGGCTCGGGATCTGCGGAAGGACACGAAGAAGGGGTCGGGAGAGTACGGCGGGGCGATGTCGCGCGAAGAGTTGATTAACGCTCGCGATGGACTGCTGGTGTGGATCGAGGATTTCCGTCGGCGCGCGGATGCGGATCTGGCGGCGGAGCTGCGCGATGAAATGTCGGGGCTGGTCGAGGAATACAACGAGCGCAAGCAGCGGCTGGGGAAGCTCGATTTCGTGGACTTGTTGATTCGCACTCGGGACTTGCTGCGGGATCGCGCGGAGGTTCGCGAGTATTTGCAGCGGCGGTTCACTCGGCTGTTCGTGGATGAGTTCCAGGATACGGACCCGTTGCAAGTGGAGATCATTCGATCGTTGGTCAAGGATGATGAGCCGGGGAAGTTGTTCCTCGTCGGCGATCCGAAGCAGTCCATTTACAAATTCCGGCGCGCGGATATTCAGCTTTACCAGCAGGTGTGCGAGGAACTGATCGCGAAGGGCGTGGGGTTTGTGAGACTCACGAAGAGTTTCCGGTCGGTGCCGAATATTCAGGGGTTCGTGAACGCGGCGTTTGAGATGGAGATGGCAGGGGATGGGCACGCGACGTATGCTCCGTTGGAACCGAGTCGCGAGGAGATTGCGGGCCGGCCGAGCGTGATCGCGCTGCCCGTGCCTCGGCCTTACCAGATGCGACTGTCGAAGGTCGCGGTGAACAAGTCGCTGCCGGATGCGATTGCGGCGTTCATAGCTTGGCTCGTGAATGACAGTGGATGGGGATTTGCGGCTCGCGATATTGCGGTGTTGTTCCGAAGAAGGACGCAGGCGGGACAGGATTTGACTCGCGAGTATGCACGGGCGCTGGAGGCTCGGGGGGTGGAGCATTTGCTCGCGGGGTCGAAGTCGTTTCACCATCGCGAGGAAGTGGAGACGTTGCGTGCGGCGCTGACGGCGATTGAGTGGCCGGATGATGAGTTGAGCGTGTTCGCGACGTTGAAGGGGTCGTTGTTTGCAATTCCGGATGAGGTGCTTTTCGTCCATAAAAAGACGTTTGGTCGACTGCACCTATTTCATCGCGAGGGGGCCGCGCCGATGGTTCGGGAGGCGCTGGAATTGCTCGCGGAGTTGCATCGGGAGAGGAATGCTCGGCCGTTCGCGGCTACGGTGAATGCGCTGCTGGAGGCGACTCGCACGCATGCAGGATTTTTGTTGCGGCCGGGCGGGAATCAGATTTTAGCGAACGTGGCACGCGTCGCCGATCTGGCGCGGACGTACGAGATGTCGGGGGGCATTTCGTTTCGCGGGTTCGTGGAAGAGCTGACGGCGCAGGCGGAGAAGGCGGAGGCTGCTGAGGCTCCGGTGCTGGAAGAAGATTCGGACGGCGTGCGGCTGATGACGGTGCACGGGGCGAAGGGGCTCGAGTTTCCCGTGGTGATTCTGGCGGATTTGACTGCAAATATTTCGGCTCGCGATCCGGATCAGTTTGTGGATGCCGATAAGAAATTGTGTGCGACTCGGCTGCTGCGATGCGCGCCGTGGGAGTTGCTCGATCACGAGAGCGATGAGGCTTTTCGGGAACGCGCTGAAGGAGTGAGAGTCGCGTATGTGGCGGCGACGAGGGCTCGGGATTTGTTGGTGGTGCCAGCGGTGGGGGATGAGCCGTTTCCGACGGAGGGGTGGCTGAGCCCGCTGGATAAGGCGCTGTATCCGGATCGCGGGGAGTGGCGCGGGTCGCAGGAGGCGGAGGGGTGTCCGAAGTTTGGGCAGGTGAGCGTGATCGATCGGCCTCGGGATTACGATGGGCAGCCGGAGGCGTCGGTGCGGCCGGGGTTGATTGTGCCGCAGGTGGGCTCGCATCAAGTGGTGTGGTGGGATCCGCGCGCGCTGCGTTTGGGGGCGGAGGCGGATTACGGGATGCGGCAGGAGGATCTGCTGCGCGATGACGGCGGTGTGGCGGCGCAGGAATATCAGAAGTGGAAAGAAGACCGGGCTGCGACGATCGTGTCGGGGTCGAAAGCGGAGTTCGAGATTTTCCTGCCGAGTCAGACTGCGTTGGTGGCTCCGGGGGCTGTGACGGTGGAGTATGTGGCGACGGCGAAAGCGGAGCGGCCGGGGGGCAGGCGATTCGGGGCGTTGGTGCATGCGGGGTTGCGCGACGTGGGGTTGAGCGCGGACGAGGACGAGATTCGGAAGATTGTGGAGATGAATGCTCGGGTGTTGGGGGCGAGTCCGGAAGAGGCCGCCGCTGCGCGGGTCGCGGTGGAGGCGGCGTTGGCGCATCCGGTGATTGCGCGGGCTCGGGGGGTGAAGCGGGTGCATCGGGAGTATCCGGTGACGTTGCGTTTAGAAGGCAATCGGGTGATAGAGGGGGTTATCGATCTCGCGTTTGTGGAGAAGCGCGAGTGGGTGGTGGTGGATTTTAAGACGGACGCGGAGTTGGGGGATCGTCGGCGGCAGTATGAGCGGCAGTTGCAGTGGTACGCGTACGCGTTGAAGGAAGTGACGGGGATGGGGGCGCGGGCGGTGTTGATGGGGGTTTAGTCGCGCCACTCGTCGAGCGCAATTCCGCTGCCCGCGATGATCGAACGCATTGTCCCGAGTGGCAGCACCTTCGTCGCATGCTGGGCGACGATGACTTGCTTCCCTGTTGCGGGGTTTCTCCATTTCTGGTGACTGCCGGATTGGCCAGCGAGGAGAAAACCGTGACGTTTCAGGATGGAAGTGACTTGGCTCGCCTTGAGGCGAGGTGTCCCTTTCTCACCCAACCGTGACCTCATCGAGCGTGGCGTTGGCGGGGACGTCGATGGGGGAGGGTTCCAAATAGAGGGCGATGGCTTCTTTGATGTTTGCGCGAGCTTCGGACTCGGAGTCGCCGATGGACGCACAGCCAGGGAGTTCGGGGCAGACGGCGGAGTAGGACTGGGCTTCTGCGTCGTATTCGATGACTACCCGGAACTTCATGCCTTCAGTATAGTCGGTGAGAGTCTACACAGTCGGCGGGAGTGGGTGGTGGTGGATTTTAAGACGGATGCGGATTTGACGGATCGCCGGCGGCAGTACGAGCGGCAGTTGCAGTGGTGTGCGTACGCGCTGAAGGAGGTGACGGGATGGGGGGCGCGGGCGGTGTTGATGGGGGTTTGAGGGTGGTGCCCAGCCACTACGGCCTACTCGATGGTTTGGGCACAGAACCACGTACACTTCAGCACCAGGGATATAATTGGGACTCTTACGAGAAGGAGGCCGCAATTGCCTGATGTCGGTGGTGGTACTAACATCTATTGTCCCGAGTGCAAGATCGAACGTCCCTTGAAGGGAGTTCAGGTTCAGCAGATCACAGGTCGTTCAAGGGACAATATTCAGCGAAAGGTCTACCCGGGGATCGACCTTCACGTCTTTTTCCGCGGAAGGCAGTGCCTGTCATGCGGCTTCGAATTCTTAACGGTTGAGTTGGAAAAATCCAGGTTAGATGAGCTAATTGTCTTGGCGAACGCTCTTGAAGCGGTCAAGTCCGACATCGAGTCGATTGCTAGGCGGTCAACCGCCGTAGTCACCGCGGCAGACACGCTCAAGAGCTCGCTCGACGTACTTCGCGCGTTAAAGAGGTATAAGGCCGTGAAGAAGAAGCGTTTGTAGTTAAGGGCGCAGAATTGCTGCTAGATTCCTGGAGTGCGAGCTAACTCTCCCGCCCGAATTCTAGAAGTGCGCTTACCACGCCGTTTCTTTTTCCTGGATGGCCGTTCCGAAGCAATTGGAAATGTCGGCACTTGAGACTGCATCTTCCCATCCCCTTCAATGGTTCCCTTCCCGCCGCAAAAGCGGCAATCAGGATTCATTCCGTTGCAGCGACACGAAGCCATGCTGGCGACTATATCAAATCGGGAGTTCCGTCTACCGAAGCCACTGTCTAATCACTTCGCATGAGGCGGAGCTGAAATTATTCTTTGGGTCTGCGCAGGTCCAGCGGTAAAATAAAGAAAGAGAGAGGATTTAATTAGATAAAAGAAAATATGAAATTTAACACAGTTATAGCCCTACCGCTGACGTTCGGATTGGTTCTTACCCAAGTCGGAATTGTGGAAGGAAGGGAGATCCCTCACCTGCATCAAGAAACGATTCATGTCCCTGTGGCGGTTGGTCAAAGCGTATCTCCTTCGACAGTAACCTTTACCTACAGAATCGGAGTACCTGGGATTTCAACGCAGATGTAGGCCTACCATTTGGTAGGCAGGCGAGACATCGAGATAAGTCTCGATGCGGCACGCATGAGTGCGTGCGCTACATCGCTAATAGAGAAGAAAGGGAGTGCGGCGTTGTCGGAAGTCGGCGGGGGTAGTTGACCCGAGGATGGATGCCACAGACTGGGACTTCAGAGCGTTTACGGTAGCTCGGTTGCCGATCAGGTTCTTCGACAGTTCGAAGTCGAGTTTGCCCGGGTAGAGGGTGCGGAGGGCGACGGCTAGTTCCAGGCCGAATCTCACGGCGTCGAAGTGGTCGCGGTCGGTCACTATGAAGCGGACGCCGCCTTTGTTTTGGAATTTCACGGGGTAGACGGAGATGCCGGGGATGTTGCGGGCGTTGAGCGTACTCGCTAGCTTCTCGCCGTTGATCCATGGCGCACCGATTTGTTCGAAGGGGGCGTCTGTCCCTCGGCCTACGGAGTAGTCTTTTTGGGTTTCCAGCAAAGCGATGCCGGGATACAACGTCGCGGCGTTTAGGCTGCGCATGTTGGGAGACGGGTCGACCCACGGCAAGCCTGTCTGGTCGAACCATTCGTCGCGGGACCAGTTTTCCATCTTTATGACTTGGAGCTTGGCGTTCCACTTGCGCTCGGTGTTGGCCATGGTGGCGATCTCGCCTAGGGTCATGCCGTGGCGCACGGGGAGGTCGTAGCAGCCCACGTTACTGTTCAGCGCCGCGTCGAGCATGGGGCCTTCTACGCGGGTGCCGGTGATGGGGTTAGGGCGGTCGAGGACGGCGAACGTTACGCCGGCTTTCGCGGCCTCCTCTATACCGTAGAGCATGGCGCACCCGTAGGTGTAGAAGCGGGCTCCGACGTCTTGGATGTCGAAGACTACGGCGTCGAGTTCTTTGAACATGCCCGCGGTCACTCTGGTGCGGCCGTTGCCGTAAAGGCTTCGGATAGGAATGCCGGTGGGCTTGTCGATTTCGTCGGCGATGTCGTTGATGTCGACGGCTCCCGTGATGCCATGTTCGGGGGCGAAGATCGTGGTTAGGTTCACCTTCGCGGCTCGCATGAGGTCGATGTTGCGGTGGCCTTCGCGGTCGATGCCGGTTTGGTTGGTGATGAGGCCGACTCGCTTGCCTTGGAGTGGGGCGAAGTTTTGTTTGGCTAGGACGTCGAGGCCGGTAAGGGTCGCCTGGCGCGCGGGTTCGATGCTGAGCGCGGCGGCGGCGATGGAGGCTACTTTGCTGCGCCAGGAGTTAATGCTGCGGCCTCCTTTCGGATGGTTGCGGTTCGTCATGATGATGACGAAGCTTTGGCTCGCTGGGTGGATCCACATCGCGGGGCCGGTGAAGCCGGTGTGGCCGTAGCCGCCGGTCCAGATCTCACCTTTGTTCGATGAGTAAGGAGAATCGATGTCCCAGCCCAGGCCGCGGATGACGGTTTGATTCGCCGGAGTGGCGGGGGCCGTAAACCGTTCCACGGTTGCAGGAGCAAAGATGCGGGTGCCTGCGCGCTCACCCATATCGAGCATCATTTGCGCGTAGATGGCGAGGTCGTCCGCTGTGGTGAAGACGCCGGCGTGTCCGGCGACGCCTCCCATGTAGCGGGCGGTGGGGTCGTGGACTACGCCTCGGAGGGGCTGGCCGGTGGTCGCGTCGATTTCGGTGGGGGCGATGCGGGGCTTCAGCGATGCGGCGGGGAGATAAGTTGTGTCGCGCATGCCGAGGGGGCGATAGATTTGCTCCCGCACGAATTCGTTTTCTGGCTTGCCGCTGACTCGGCGGATGATCTCGCCGAGCAGTTCGAAGTTGATGTCGCTATAGACGAACTTGGTGTCGGGCGGATCGGTGGGTTTGTCGAGCAGCGCTTTCTTGATGCCGGTTTCGTAGCCGGACCAGACGGGTTCGAGGTCGAGGTCGGGGCGGAGGCCGGAGAAGTGGATCATCAGGTCGCGGACGGTGATGTCGCTTTTGCCGTCCTGGAATTCGGGGAGGTAGGCGGTGACGGGATCGGCTAGGCGGACGCGGCCTTGTTCGACTAGCTTCATCATCGCTGGTGTCGTCGCGATGACTTTGGTGAGCGATGCTGCGTCGTAGATGGTGTCTATGGTGGCGGCTTCTCTTTGCGGGACTAGGGTTTTGGAGCCGTAAGCTTTCTTGAAAACGATCTTGCCTTGGTGGCCGATGAGAACAACGGCTCCGGGGATGTAGCCGTCGCGGATAGCTTCTTCGGTGATGGCGTCGAGAGCGGCGGTTCCGGAGAAGGTTTGGGCGCTGGCGCTGGCGGTGGCGGCGAGGACGAGAGCGACGAGAGTCCTCATAGGAGTTTTTGGGCGATGGCTTCGAGGAGAGTTGCCAGTTCGACGTCCTTCTTGGTGATGCCACCGGAGTCGTGGGTGGTTAAGTGGACGGTGACGCGGTTATAGACGTTGGCCCACTCGGGGTGGTGGTCGAGTTTTTCGATCTTGGGGGCGGCGGTCATCATGAAGCCGATGGCGTGAGCGAAGTCGGGGAATTTGTAGGAGCGGTGGAGCTTTTCGTTCTGGATGGTCCAGTGGGGGAGAGATTCCAGGGCGGTGGCGATTTCGGCTTCGGATAATTTGGTTCGCACGTTCTGATTGTAGCGAGATGTGAGTGGGCACACGCCGCTCGGCAGTGCTCTAAATGTTGGGTGATCGAACTTCGCCGACGGTGCGTCGCCGCCATTGAGGCAGTGGGGGTGATCCCTCGATAAATGTTTGTGCTTCAAATAAAGCAGACTTCTTAGCTTCATCCATAGTCGCGGATGTGCCTGCCCAATACACGCCGCAGTCGCTCTTATCGATGACGCGAAACTGGAACCCTCCTTCATCGGTGGAGACGATCAGGTCCAAGTTGCCATAGTCCGCATATTGTTCTTCGTTCGGCATCTGGTTCATCTTAGCAGCCGAAATAAAGAGTCCCGGTCGCGGCTCGGAACGGAGACGGTAGCGAATGTGGATTAGGGCGGAGTGGGGGAACGGTTAGACGTCGAGGCCTACGGCTCGCATAAGTTCCAAGGCGTTGCTGCGTTTTACGATGCCGTCTTTCAAGCGGTAGTCCCAGGCGATTTTGCCGGAATCGAATTGGTCTTCGAAGTGAACGTTGCGGGCTCGGGGGCCGAGTTCGGTTACGATTTCGGCTAACGCGAGGTCATGCGTGGTCGTGAGGCCGATGGCTCCGCGGTCTAGGAGACCTTTGATGAGTGCGTCGGCGCCGATGCGGCGGTCGTGGGAGTTGGTGCCGCTTAGGAGTTCGTCTAGGAGGAACAAGACCTGTTGCTTGGCTCCGGCGGCGTCGACGATGTTTTTTAGTTTGACGATTTCGGCGTAGAAGCGGGACTGGTGGTCGGCTAGGGAATCGTTGGCTCGGAGGGATGCGCCGATGCGGAGTCGCGAGAGTTTTAAGTCGCGGGCGGCGACGGGGGCTCCGGCCCAGGCCATGGCAACGCTGAGGCCGATGGCTCTTAGGAGTGTGCTCTTGCCGCTCATGTTGGAGCCGCTGATGATCCACAGCGGGGTTTCGCGATTGAGGGTTACGTCGTTGGGGACGGCTTTACCGACGGCGATCAAGGGGTGGGCTAGCGCTGTCGCGGAGAAGTGAGGGTCGGGTGAATCGGAGAGCTGCGGGAAAGTGGCTTCGGGACGTTCGAAGGTGAAGGAGGCCAATGATCCGAGGGATTCGAATTCACCGACGGCGGCGATCCAGTCGGCGATGTGAGGGCCGTGTTCGACGCGCCAGGATTCGATGGCCATCGCGAATTGCGGGACCCACAGCAGAGGAGCCGCGATGACTCCGAAGATTTGATTGTGGGCCCACTCTTTCCATTCGACCAGGCGTTCCAATTTACGGATGTGGCCAGCGGCGGAGAGCCGTGCGCGGAGGGCCGTCAGCGCGGGGCTGGTGAAAGATTCTTTCTCCAAGCGCTCCAGCATCTCTGCGATGAGGCGAAGTTCGCGGGCGGGGGTGTTCACGGTGTCGGTGATTTCGCCGATTTGTTTGTGGATGGCGGCTGTGAAGACAATTTCGAGGACGGCTATGTAGAGGAACGGTCGAAGGGTGCTCGTGCCAATGGCCCACGATCCGATGGCGATCGCGGCTACGATGGCGAGGAGCAAGGCGATCCATCCAGCTCCGGCGAAGAACTTCACTTCGGGGCGCGAACCCCATTTTGCGAGGCTGCGGTCGTCGAGGGCGGAACGGATGTCCTCGCCGAGGACGGCCAGGTCTTCGCGGAGATCGAGGCGCGTGCTCAGTTCCTGCACGGCGGACTGGCGCGCGGTGACTTCCGTGTGCTCGCCGGGGGTGAGGAGCCACGAAGCGAGTGTTCGCTCGCCGGTGGCGGTACGGGCGGTCGAGAGAAGTTCGAAGAGCGAGCCGCGGCCGAAGATGTCCAGATCGTCTGCGTAGACGTGGTGGGGATCGCGGAGGGAATCGCCTTGACTGCCGGTGCCGGCCCAGCGGTTTTCGATGCGGGCGATGGCTCGGTCATAGAAGGCTTTGGAGCGTACGGCGCGTTGCAGGGCGCGTTCGCGGCTGGGATGGAGCGCGATGGAGATGAAGAGCGGGATGGCGGGGACGGCTAGCCACCAGGCGGAGATCCATTCGGCACCCAAGGCCATGGCGGCTACGGCCGCGAGGACGGCTCCGATGGCGAGGCGCGCGTAGACGAGTTGGTCTTGCGTCTTCTTGTGGCGCGCGACCTCTTGGGTCCAGCGGGCTTGGCGGGATGCGTATTCGGAGGAGGCGATCAAAAGGGTCTCTCTCGATTCTAACTGGACGGGCTATGCTGGGAGTCTTGAGAGTGCTCGCGTCTATCCGACTCCCTTACGGTCGCGGCTCTGTAGAAGGTTAAACCATGCTTCCTCGACTGCGTCCTGATTTAGACTTTATGCCGTCGCCTGTGGCTGATAAGCCGGGGTTGCTGATTCGCGATCCGTTTCATTTTTCGGACGCCACGTTAATCATTCCGCCGCATATGGTGGAGTGTTTGACGTTCTTCGATGGCGAGCAATCGTCCCTAGATTTGCGGGTGCATCTGGTCCGGCTGACAGGCGGCGTGGATGTGAGTGAAATCGAGACGCATTTGGTCGATACGTTGAGCGAGGCAGGGTTTCTGGAGGATGACGCTTTCGCGCATCGGAAGCTGCATGTGGAGCAGGCGTTCGCGGCGGCCCCGGCTCGACTGGCGCAGCATGCGGGGAGCGGGTATCCGGATGACCCGGCGGAGTTGGCGCAGGAGTTTGACCAGTATTTAGGGGACGCTGATCCTTCGGCGGGGAACGTGATTGGGATCGCGGCTCCGCATGTGAGTCCGTTTGGGGGGATTGAGTCTTATCGAGCGGCGTATCGGTCGCTGACGCCTGCGGATGCGCAGCGGACATTTGTGGTGCTGGGGACGTCGCATTATGGGGAGCCGGAGCGATTTGGACTGACGCGCAAGCCATTTGAGACGCCGCTGGGGTCGACGATGCCGGCGTTTGACTTGATCGATGAGCTCGCGAGCAAGGGTCAAGACGCGGTGCGGATGGAGGATTACTGTCACGCGATTGAGCATTCGATCGAGTTTCAGGTCGTCTTTCTGCAGCATTTGTTCGGTCCGGATATTCGGGTGTTGCCGATCCTGTGCGGGTCGTTTTTGAAGAGTGTGTATGAGGGTGGGCT
This sequence comes from Bryobacteraceae bacterium, assembly GCA_039926185.1. Taxonomy (GTDB): domain Bacteria; phylum Acidobacteriota; class Terriglobia; order Bryobacterales; family Bryobacteraceae; genus Palsa-187. The sequence goes on from JBDSXJ010000005.1 coordinate 182,413, forward strand.
GCCCGAGGATACAGAACGCGTGGCGCGGATGTTCGGGGCGTTGGGAGAGATGGCGGCGCGCGAAGGGTCGAAGTTATGTTGGGTGCTGGGGGTGGACATGGCGCATGTGGGACAGAGGTATGGGGATCGGTTCCAGGCGCTGGCGGACCAAGGGGTGATGGAAGACGTGGCTCGAAGGGATCGAGATCGGATAACTTGTATCTCTGGTGGGGACGCGCGCGGGTTTTGGGAGCGGGTGCAGGAAGACAAGGACGACACCAAGCAGGAGTTGAAATGGTGCGGGTCGTCTCCGATTTATACGTTCTTGAAGGCGGTACCGCATGCTCGGGGGGAGTTGCGGAACTACCAGCAATGGAACATCGATGATGCGAGCGTGGTGAGTTTCGCGGGCATGCGTTTTTCCTAAGGCATAAAGGGTAGCTACCGATAAGCGTCACGAGGGGATTCACACAGTGTTCTCGTTGCGCCGATCGATGAAGGAATTGGACGATGCCGAGGCTACGCACAAAGCCACGGCGAAAATGTTCGCAGAGGTAGTGGCAACCTCGGCTGAACTCGTAGTGGAAGTCGACCGCGAGGAAGCGTCGCAATTCCGCGAGCAGGTTCTGAAGCTGGCGAGCCGGGTGAGTGCGAGTACTGAGGCCAGCGAACTGGAGGCAGGTCGGGCGCTCTTTCGTGGAGAGCTTCGGGACTACTCGCAAAAGGCCGGGGGACACCTGCGGCAACTCCGAGAGGAACTGGATGCCGCGGGGACCGCCATGCGTTCGTTCGTCGACGGGGTTTCGTCCAGCAGTGGGGAATACGAGACCGTATTGCGGCGGGAGTTTGAGCACCTGGAGCGAGCCGCGGAGGCGGACGACGTCCGCACGGTGCGGGCTTCGATTCACGCGACGGTGCATACGGTGTCGCAGAGTTTTGAAAATCTGAAGCGGGCCAATGCTTTGAACATCGCTCAGCTTCGCGATGAGATTCGCGTTTTGCAAGGCGAGTTGCAGCGAGGCAAGAGCGAACCGGAAGTGCTGGCGGCGATCATCCCGAAACGGGCGCTGGATACGGAGATCGATGAGTTGCTGCGTTTGGATCAAGAGTTTGTCGCGGTGCTGATGGGTCTTCCGGACCAGGAAAAGCTCTACGAACGCTTCCGGAAGGAACGGGTCGATACGGCGCTGAAGGGACTGCTCACAAATGCGACGCGTCTGGCACGGAAACAGGCTCCGCAGGCCAGCATGTCTGAGTGGAGCACCGGGGTCTATGGGGTCGTGATGCCCGCTGGAGTTCGAATTGAGGACTGGCAGACGCAACTGGCCGTATCGCATGTGTTTCAAGTGGACGGGATGCCTCGCACGCTGCGGATCGACCCACGCCTGGAAGCGGTCGGACGCTCGGTGGGAGAATCGCACACATTGTTCTTTAGCAGACTTTCCAAGGCCACAGAACATGTGAGCAAGGCGGTTTGATGATGTCTGTCTTGTCAATTCTGAAATCGGTGGGCCAACCGGACGTTGCAGCGGAACAGCGGGCCGTGGCACAACGCGTTTTGGCCCGGTGCATTCAGTCGGTAGGCCAATACGCGATTGAACTCAAGAGCGATCATGTGGAGGCGTTCCGGACGCATCTGGAGCAACTCCGGAGCAGGGCGGAGTATATCGCCGACCCGCAACAAGCGGAGTTACTGCATTCTGATTTCCGAGGGGAACTGCGCTCCTATCGGGACATGACCCAGGCCGAGGTGAGCCGGTTGCGCGGCACCATGGCCGATGTGATCGAGTCGATGCAGGTCTTCCTGGCGGAAAGCGCGCAAGCGGGAACCGATCATCATGAGGTGCTACAAAAAGAATTCGGCCGGTTGGAGGTCGCCATCAAGAGCGGCGATCTAGACGTAATCCGCGAGGCCGCGAGGCAGGCCGCTGAAACGACGTTCCAAAGCTACGAAGAAATCCAGCGGGCGCAGGAAATCGTGATTGCGCAGTTGCGGGACGAGATTCGCCACTTACACGCCCAGGTGGGGAATGAAAAGCGGATCTCGCTGAGCGATCCGGCAACGGGGCTGTGGAGCCGCGCAAAAATGGACGCCCGCATTCAGGATTTGATCCTGCTCAATGAAACTTTCTGTGTGTTCCTGATTGGCGTGCCAGCGCTGCCCGAGGATCCTCGGGTGAGCCATGCGTTTCTACGGGCGCTGGCGGGACGGTTGCAATCGGCCGCCGGGCTGAACGGAGAACTCGGCATGGCGGGGCGGTGGAGCGAGGAGGTGTTCGCGATTGTCTTCAATCTGCCGCTGCCAGGCGCTCCGATATCGGCGGAGGAGTTGGAGAGCAAGGTGAATGGGCCTTATGCGATCCACCTCGACGGAGTGACGACAAATCTTTCCGTCGAAGTGCGCGTGCAAGCGAGAGAGCGCGGGCGCGATTCCACGGAAGGCGGTTTCTGCCTCGAACTTGGACACTTGGCGATTGCGATTGGTGCTTAGGGGGAGTGCGTCACTAGATCGCACAGGTGTCGAGACGAGTCTCGACACGGCACGCAATGAGTGCGTGCGCTACGTCCGATTAGCGGGCCGGATTCGGCGCAGGCGGCGGGAGCGGCTCACGGGGGAGCATCTCCGGGCGCGTGGCCGTGTTGTACACGAAGCTCGCGACGATGGCGGCGGCCTGTTGCAGGTCATCGCGCTGGACACGGTCATACACGTCCATGTTGGAGTGATGGGTGCGGGTGCTGTAGTCGATCGCATCCTGGATGAACTGGAAGCCAGGCAGTCCGACTGCGTCGAAGTTGGTATGGTCCGTGCCGCCGGTGTCGCGGATGGAGATTGTTCCGGCTCCCATGTCGGCGAAGGGCTTGAACCATGCCTCGAAGATGGGACGCATGCGGTCGTTGCCTTGTAGGTAGACGCCGCGAATTTTGCCGGTGCCGTTATCGACGTTGAAGTAGCCCGACAGTTTCGCGTGCTGGGATGTGACCTTCATATCGCGAGCGGAGAAGTGTTCGTTCACGTAGGCTCGGGAGCCGAGCAGGCCTTGCTCTTCCCCGCCCCATAGAGCGATGCGGACAGTGCGATCCATCGGCAGCTTCAGGGTCTTCAGGATGCGCATCACTTCCATCATCACGGCGCTGCCTGCGGCGTTGTCTGTGGCTCCGGTGCCGCCTTGCCAGCTGTCGAGATGGGCTCCGATCATGACGATTTCGTCTTTCTTGGAACCGCCGGGGATTTCGCCGATGACGTTGACCGAATCGGTACGGGCGAAGGTTTCGGCTGTGATGTCGAATTCCAGCTTCACCGGGATCTTGGCGTCGAGCAGGCGAAGAATACGGTTGTAGCTATCGGGCGCGAGAGCGACCATCGGCGGGGGAACGGGATCTTTGGGATCGCGCGAGCCACCTGTTGCGGCGAACACGGTGCCTCCATCGCTCGGGTTGTTGCCGATGCGGACAGCGACAAGTACGCCTTCGTCCACCAGGAATTTATTCAGCTTCGCGGTGAAGATCTGGGCTGGGGTTTGCGCAGGTGCGTCTCCATTCGCATTTCCGCCACGACCGCCGCGGCCGGGGCCACCTTTGCCGTCGTTATTGGCGGCTGCCAGGGCTGCGGTGCCGGGCACCGCGCCGCCACGAGCGGCACCGGGCGAGACGAGAGCTTCGAGTTCCTGATCGGTATAGCGGCGCGTGAGGAGCGTGGTGGGAGCAGTGACCTCGCGACCGGGGCCCATCAATAAGATCTTACCTTTGAGCTTGCCTTTGTACTTTTCAAGGTCTGCGTCATTGGCCATCGTAACGACCATCACCTCGCCGGACACTTTGCCTTTGGTGCCGGGCGTGTAGGCCAGAGGGACGCCGATGAGGGTTGCCGCTACGGGTTCCACCATGTGCGCGGAGAAGTGGGTGAAGGTCCACCCGCGTCCGTACTCAAACTTTTCCTGGTGGGCGTCCATGCCCCATTCCTTCAATTGTTTCTCCACCCAATTCGCGGCGGCGAAAAAGCCGGGCGAGTTGGTTAACCGGTGACCAACGACGTCGGTCAACTGGAATACGGAGTTCATTACCTTGGAGTTCTGCGTTGCTTCCTGCTTAATCCGGTGGACGATATCGAGGTCCACCAGTTCTACGCGGGCTGGAGCCTGCGCAGTCGCCACGGCGTTTATTGCGATGAGGGCAATAGCCACTGTCGACTGGGTTTTCATATGGTGAACATACTACACTTTTGAGTGAGTGCGCATAACCATCTCGAAAGAGAACTATCTGAAGGCCGTGGCGGAGGCTGAGAGCGAAGGCGAAGGCGTCATCGCGGCCACGCTGGTTCGCTGGTTGGGCGTGTCGGCACCCGCCGTCACCATGGCGATCCGACGGTTGAAACGCGACGGGTTGATTCGCGTCGGCACCAAGGGTGAAATCGGCTTGACACGTCCTGGACGCGCGATCGCGGATGGATTGATCAATCGCCACCACCTGATCGAGCGCATGCTCACCGAAATATTCGGGATGGAGTGGTACAAGGTTCACGATGAAGCCGAACAGATGGAGCATGCGGTTTCCGCGGACTTCGAGAAGAAGCTGCAGGAGAAGCTTGGCACTGAGGTCGTCTGCCCGCATGGGAATCGGGTTGGGCTGGATCGCCCGAAAGACCGGCGAGATCGCGGGTGGGTGCCGCTCGATGAGGCTACGGGCACCGTGCAAGTCACCAGCGTGTTTGAGCGCGATCGGCAGTTGCTGGAGTACCTGGATGGCCTCGGGATTCGGCCAGGGGCGAAACTGAAAATGCTGGCTCGGAATTACGATGAGACGGTGTCGCTACAAGTGGATCGGAAGCCGGTGCAACTGGGGCGCGCGGCGGCTACGAAGGTGTGGGTCTCGCCGGCTTAGGAGCAGGTATTCATGACGCAGACAACTATCGCTGGATTTCTACTCGCCCTCGCCGTTGTTCTGGGGGCATTCGGAGCGCACGGCTTACGCGACATTCTCGATCCCTACTCGATGTCGGTTTATCAAACTGGGATTTCCTATCACTTCTATCACGGTCTTGGGATGCTGGCGATCCCGCTCCTGGTAAATGCTGGCCTGGTCACAGCGGCGGCGGGCAAATGGGCGCATCTGCTGATGGGCGTGGGCATCGTATTCTTCTCCGGCAGCCTCTACGTGCTGGCCCTGACAGGACAGACGCTGTGGGGCGCGGTGGCACCGATTGGCGGGACGGCGTTCATCGCGGGATGGCTCGCGCTGGTGTGGGGATCTATGCAGTCCCGTGATTCACGGACTTGAAGTAGTCCACGGTTTCCCGAAGGCCCTCTTCGAGTCCCACTTTCGGTTCCCACCCAAGAACGCGCGCGGCTTTACCGATGTCCGGCTTGCGCTGCTTGGGATCGTCGGAAGGCAGGGGCTTGCGGATGAGTGGAGATTCCGTGCCCATCAGACGCTGGATACGTTCAGCGAATTCCAGGATGGTCATCTCCACGGGGTTGCCGAGGTTCACCGGGAAGCGCTCTTCGGAATTCGCGAGACGAACCAAGCCGTCGACCAGATCGGACACGTAGCAGAAGCTGCGGGTCTGCGAGCCATCGCCGAAGATGGTGAGGGCTTCGCCGCGCAGAGCCTGATCGATGAAGGCGGGCACGACGCGTCCGTCGTTGAGGGCCATCCTGGGGCCGTAGGTATTGAAGATCCGCGCGATGTTCGTGCGCACTCCATGCTTGCGGTGGAACGCCATGGTGATGGCTTCGGCATAACGTTTGCTTTCGTCGTAGCAGGAGCGCTCGCCGACCGGGTTCACGTTGCCCCAGTAGGTTTCGACCTGCGGATGCACTTCGGGGTCGCCGTAGGTTTCTGAAGTGGAAGTAATCAGGAAACGCGCGTTGTCGCGGTGAGCGATCTCCAGCATGTTGCGGGTCGCGGTCGAACCGGATTCCAGCGTCTCAATCGGGTACATCAGGTAGAACTTGGGGCTGGCGAGAGACGCGAGGTGCCAGACGTGATCAAACTTGCCAGCGGTCTTCTTGGCGAGGTCGTCCTTTGCTACGTCGCTTTCGATGAAGCAGAAATGGCGGTTTCCCTGGAGATGACGAAGATTGTCCGTCGACCCGGTAATCAAGTTGTCCAGTGCGACGACTTCACCGCCGTCGGCCAGCAGACGGTCGCATAGGTGGGATCCGATGAAACCGGCGGCTCCAGAAATAAGATGGCGCAAACGAGAACTCCTCCGTAGATCTATTGTACGCATGCTACATTTTTGAATGACGATGTTTCAACCCACCAGCATCGATATGTTCCTATTTGCGCTTGCGCTGATGGCCTCCGCGTCGGCCTTTTGGCGGCATTTCGGGCCCGTCGTGGCGACGATTCAGGCGGCGAAGCCGGATCCCGGATTTACGCTCACCAATGTTCCCGGCCGAGTGCGCGATTTCGTTTGGGAAGTCCTGCTGCAAGGGAAAGTGATTCGTGAGCGGCCGTTGCCGGGGCTGGCGCATGCTTTGGTGTTCTGGGGATTTCTGGCGTTCGGGTTGATCACGCTGAACCATTTTGCCGGCGGATTCGGGTTTGCGTTTCTGATGCCGGGTTCGGCATATGCCTACGTCGCCGGGGCATTTGCGGTCGCCGTGGCGGTGTCGATCACAGGGTTGTTCGTTAGGCGCTTCATCGTGCGACCGAGGTGGTTGGGCGAGCATGTGTCCAAAGAGAGTGGCGTGATCGCGGGACTGATTCTGGTGTTGATGCTGACCTATCTCGCAACGTTTTGGTACGAGGATTCGCGGGTATTGTGGTGGTCTCACACGCTGGCTCTTCTGGTTTTCCTGCCCTTGGTGCCACATACGAAGCATCTGCATTTGATTCTGAGTCCCGCGTCGATCTTTTTCTCGCGCGGTGGGTTCGCGCAGATTCCGCCGCTGGTGGGAGATGAAGATTTCGGCCTCACGACCGGCAAGGATCTGACCCAGATCGTCGCGCTGCAGACGTTCTCTTGCGTTGAATGTGGACGCTGCACGGAGCATTGTCCGGCTTACAACACGGATAAGGAGCTGAATCCTCGCGAGATCGCGCTGGGCGTACGGCGCTACCTGAACGATTTCGGTCCGGCGTCGGAGGAGCCGCTACTGGGCAAACATCTGTCACAAGAAGCAGCGTTCCAGTGCACGACGTGTGGCGCGTGTGAGTTCCAATGTCCGGTGGGAATTGAGCACCTGCCGATCATCGTGGGGTTACGGCGCGGTGCGGTGAATACCGGGCAGTGGGAAGACGCCAAGGGGACGAAGCTGTTTCTAGCGTTGGAGCGAAACGGAAATGCACTCGGGTTTCCGACGGCGGAGCGGGATAAGTTCATCGCGAAGGAGCAGTTGCCGATCTTTGATGGCTCGCAGGAGTATTGCCTGTGGCTCGGATGCATGGGCGCGTTTGATCCAAAGGGTCGTGAGATTGTCACGGCGTTTGCGCGGGTAATGAATTACCTGGGGACTAGCTACGGGGTTCTGCAAAAGGAAAAGTGTACTGGCGATCCGGCGCGGCGGTTGGGAAACGATCTGGTGTTTCAGCAGTTGGCGGAAGCGAATCTGGAAACGCTGAAGACAAACCAGGTGAAGAAGATCGTCAGCATCTGCCCGCACTGCGTTCGCACGATCGCTGTGGACTGGGCGGAGTATGGACTCGCGCCGACGATTGAGCATCACAGCGAGTTTATGGCTCGGTTTCAGGACAAGCTGCCGAAGACTACGGGCGACAAGATCGTCTATCACGATCCTTGTTACCTCGGTCGCTATCGCGGAACGTATGACGAGCCGCGCGAGGTGCTCGCTCGCAGCGGTGAAGTTGTCGATCCAGCGCGGTCAAGGGAGCGTAGCTTCTGTTGCGGTGCCGGTGGTGGACTGGCCTTCCTAGGCGAGGAGTCCGGCGACCGGATCAGTCACAATCGGGCCAAGGAACTCGCAGAGACGGGCGCTACTACGGTCGCAGCGGCGTGTCCGTTCTGCAATACAATGTTGCGCGATGGGCTGACGGCCGTCTCGCAGCAACCACCGCAATTGCTGGACATTGCGCAGATTGCCGCGGCGACACTGCCGTCATAAGACGGCTTACTGCAAACGATAGTTGTCCAGCTCGAATTTCTCCCTGCGGGTCGAGGGTGGCTGGGGATCGGGCCTGAATACCAGCCACGCGACCAGACCTACGGGGAACGTAAACAGGACCAATCCGACGACTGCGAGCGGAGACTTGCCCCGATACCTAGCGTCACGCCAACAGAACACGGCTGCTGTACTGAGCATGGCCAAAATCGCGACAAAGTAGGGAATAAGTAAGAACATGGTCTAGTCGCCTACGCTCAGATTACAGCAAAAGGCTGGGATCGCGTAGCCAATTCAGGCACAGGTCCGTGTCCGTGACCACGACGCCAATGTTTTCAAGTTCCCTGCGTCCCTGATCATACAGTCCGGAGAGCGCATCGGAGATGACCATCACGCGCAGGTCACGCTCGCTGGCCTGGTAGATGGACGTACGCGGGCAGTTGGGAAAATTACAACCGCAGAAAACAGCAGTGTTGACGTCCCACATCCCAAGCATCGCTTCCAGGGAGGTTTGATAAAAGGCTCCCCAGCGTGGTTTGTAGAAGGCCCATTCGTTTTCGCCGAGGCGTTGCGGGTGGCCGTTGAGGAGAGTCGAATGATCAAGGATGGTTCCAGGCGGTGTGAGTTCGGCGATAATCTGCGAGCCGTCGCCACCGGGCGTCGCTACATTCCAGGCATTCGCCGCGAGGTCGCGCCGGCAGAGATCGACATTGCTACCGTCGGGTTTGTAGAGGCGGACCATGTGTGCGATCGGCCTGTTGGCCGCGCGGAATGCTTTGACCAAGCGGAGCATGTTCGGAACAGCCGCTGCCGTTCCAGCGATCTCCGCGGGTGCGCCGGGCATAGTGAAATCGACTTGGACGTCGATGGTGATCAGGACCGATTTCTGAGGGTCGGGAGTGGTCAGACTCATGGTCGTTCGGTCGCAGCTTTCGCGCCCGGCCCTGGGAGCGGGCGCTTTTCTCCACCCGCCAAAAGCGTAGCTTCGTCTTCGTAGGCGTAGATTACGGGAGCTTGATTCGCCATCAGGCCGCCTGTGTCCGCGGTTGGTCCGTAGTTTGAATGCAGATCGCGACCGAGCATGCGGAGCATCGCCATCTGCTGGCCGCGATGATGCGACGTGTGCGAGATGCGGCGCACGAAGATCCAGGCTCGGGTGCGCGGTTCGTTGAAGAAGGAGGCTTCCTCTTCCCACCATGCGTCCGGCTTGGTCTGTACCGCTGCGAGACGTTTCGCAGAATCCTCGGCATAGCGCGCGATGAAGGCGGCGCGCGTCTCTTCGGTGGGCAACGGTGCAGCGCTCACGTCGATCCCGAGCATGCCCTGGAACCACAAGTTCTCGCTGACACACTGATGAACCATTTGTTCGCGAACGCTGCGCCCTCGCGGATCGGTAGAATGAGGGCGTACCGGCATGTCGGCATCCGCAAACATGCTCCAGACACTCAGAACTTTCAGTCGTTCTGTCTGATAGGTGTCGGTTAGAAATCCGTATCGCATATAGGCAGAATAATCGATTCGCTATGACGACTCAGCACATACTCAGGATCTGCCGCGCGGAATGGTGCCTTGCCAAGGGCAGTGATTCCTTGATCGAACATGTGGAGAAGCGCCTAGGGTTGAAGCTCGGCCATCCGACAGAAGATGGGATGTTTGCCCTGGACTCGGTGTACTGCGTGGGGAATTGCTCAAATTCCCCAAACATGTTGCTCGATGGAAAGCCCTGTGGCCGGATGACCGCTGAGCTGGCGGACTTTATCATCGATGAATTGCAGAAACGGAGTTAAGGCAGCAGTTCGCGATGCGTCATGACGATCTTCCACGGGCGAATTTTCCAGGTCTGGAACACGCCGCCTTTGTAGAACGGATCGCCCTTGATGATCGCTTCGACTTCTGACTCGTCGTCTACGTTATAAACGATCAAACCGCCGGAATTATCGATGAACGGGCCGGCGATGACGAGTTTGTCCTTGCTGATCAGGTCGCGCAAATATTCGCGATGGGGAGGACGGAATTCATCGATCTTGGCTTTGTCGGGTCCGTATTCAATGGTGACGGCGTAGGTCATAAGAGACCAGTCTAGCGCGACTGTTCCTCCGCGCGTCGCTCGCGCGACAATAGAGGGAGTGGTCAAACCTGAAATCAAAAGTCCCGCCGGCCACTGGCCCCAATTGCGCGCAGCTATCGAAGCAGGCGCGGATGCTGTTTACTTCGGCCTGAACCACTTTACGGCTCGCGCGAAGGCGGGGTTCTCGCTCGCCGAATTGCCGGAGGCGCTGCGCACGCTGCACACGCGCGGAGTGAAGGGCTACGTCACATTCAACACGCTCATCTTCGATAACGAATTGCAGGAAGCCGCGCGCGGGCTGGCGGCGATCGCCGAGGCTGGGGCGGACGCGATCATCGTGCAGGATTGGGCCGCGGTGAAGATGGCTCGGGAAATTGCGCCGGGCTTGCAGATTCACGGCAGCACGCAGATGAGCATCACGGATGCCGCAGGCGCGAGGCACGCGCAGGGGCTCGGCGTGAACCGGTTGATTCTGGCTCGCGAATTGTCGCTGGAGCAGATCGCGGCGATCCGCAAAGAAACGGACGTGGAACTGGAAATCTTCTGCCACGGGGCGCTGTGCGTTTCCTACTCGGGGCAGTGCTTTTCGTCGGAGGCGTGGGGTGGGCGCAGCGCGAATCGCGGGCAGTGCGCGCAGGCTTGCCGGTTGCCGTACGAAATGGTGGTCGATGGGCGCGTGGAACCGCTGGGAGATGCTCGGTATTTGTTGTCGCCGGGGGATCTTTACGCGGTCGAGCAGATCCCGCAGATCGTGGACATCGGCATTTCGGCCATCAAGATCGAGGGTCGCTATAAGGACGCGGAGTACGTTGCACTGACGACCAAGGCGTATCGGGATGCGGTGGACGTTGCGGTCTTGAAGCGAAGAATCCCTCGGAATTTCTCGCAGGAGTTGGAGCAGGTTTATTCGCGCGGGCTTGGGCCGTGGTTTCTTTCGGGGACGAACCATCAAACAGTGGTGCGCGGTCGGGCACCTCGGCATCGCGGCGTGGAGATGGGAACAGTGGTGCGCGCGTCGGGGCTGACGGTCACCGTGCAGTTGCGCAATGGATCATTGAAGCCCGGCGACGGGATCGTGTTCGATGCGGCGGATTGGCGTAGTCCGCAGGAACGCGAAGAGGGCGGGCGCATTTACGAGATGCGGGCGCTGGCGCGCAATCAAGTGGAGTTGGCCTTCGGCAACGGAGCGATCAACCCTTCGCGCATTCGGGCGGGAGATTTAGTTTGGCGCACGGATGATCCGGACATCGCGAAGCTCGCCAAGCCGTACACGTCGGCTAGCGCGCCGGTCTCGAAGCAGAAAGTAGACATCGCGGTCACTGCCTTCGCGGGGCAACCGTTGAATACAATCTGGACCGTCGGAGGCAACACCGTTACCGTCGAGTCTGAGACATCGCTGGAGAGCGCGCAGAATCGCGCGCTCGATGAGCAGTTGCTGCGCGATCAACTGGGGCGATTGGGCAACACTCCCTACGAACTGGGGGATGTGACGCTCACTGTGGGCGGGCAGCCGTATGCTCCACCGTCGCTGCTCAATCAGTTGCGGCGACAGGCCGTCGAACTCCTACAGACCGCGCAGTCGGCGATGCCGCGCGTTGAGTTGCATGAACCTTCGTGGCCCTTGGAGCATCCGACTGAAGCGGGAACACCGAAGCTGCATCTATTGGTGCGGATGCCGGAACAACTGGAAGCAGCCATCGAGGCTCGGCCAGCGAGCATTACGCTCGACTATCTGGATTTGTATGGTCTCAAGCCGTCGGTGGAGCGAGTGAAGACTTCCGGGATTGAGGCTCGCGTCGCGAGTCCGCGCGTCTTGAAGCCGGGTGAAGAGAAGATTGCCGATTTCCTGCGCCGCTGCGAGGTGCCGATTCTGGTGCGGCCCGCAGGGTTGATGACGGCCATGCAGGGGACCATCATCGACGGTGATTTCAGCTTGAATGCAGCGAATGCAATCTCAGCAGAGCTGCTGCTCAACGCGGGGCTTCGACGACTGACGCCGACGCACGATCTTAATGCGGCGCAGATTGCCGAACTTGCTCGGCATGCGGGCGCGCATCGGATTGAGGCCGTCGCGTATCATCATCTACCGGTCTTCCACACCGAGCATTGCGTATTCTGCCGGTTTCTTTCGACGGGCACCAGCTACAAGGACTGCGGCCGGCCGTGCGAGAAACATCAGGTTGCGCTGCGCGATACCGAGGGTCGGGCGCATGCGGTGATCGCCGACGTTGGCTGCCGCAATACGGTGTTCGGCGCGCAGGCGCAGGAGGCGAGTGCGCATCTATCCGACTGGATCGCAGCGGGCATTTGCCATTTCCGACTGGAATTCGTCCACGAACCGGCGAATCGCGTGCGAGAAATCGCCGAAGCATTCCAGGAATGCCTGGCGAAGCGTTCGGGACCTGCGGAACTCGGGCGGCGATTGAAGCAGTTGGCGCCTGAAGGCACCACGGAAGGCAGCCTCTACATCCCTGCTGGCTCCGAATTTTTCACCGTGCTCCAATAGGAGCATGAGGACTCTGCTCAACGCTACAATCCTTGGGGCGCTGCTGTGCGCCGCTCCAGTTTTCGCCGCCGACGTGGAGGTCGAGTTCGATGAATCGGCCAACTTCGCGAACTACAAAACCTTTCGTATCGGAGCGGGCGACATCCACGCCAAGGGTCCGGCGCTGAATAACGATCTGGTGAAAAAGCAGATTGAGAACGAATTGCGCCTGCGGCTGACCGCGAAGAAGCTCACGGAGACTACCGGGCAGGCGGACCTGACGGTGCGGTATTCGCTGGGCTCGGCGCAAAAGACGGATACGACGGCGATCCCCGCCGGTCGACTGGGGCGTCAGCGGCGAGTGGTGCGAACGAAGTACACGGAGGGGACGCTGATCATCGACCTGCTGGCCACGCGGGAGTTAGTCTGGCGAGCGATTGTTAGCGAGGACGAAAAAGATCCTGCCAAGATTGCTTCCAAGATCGACGACATGGTGAAGAAGGCGATCGATAAATATCCGCCCAAGAAATAGCTGCTATCGGTAGTCGGTGGTGACGGTCCAAGTCCAAGCGTTGTTGGCGGTGAGGTAGTCGACGCCGGGAGCGGTGATGCGGACGCCTTTTCCTGCTGAAGTCACGGTGAAGGCTCCTCGCAGTGGAAGCGTGAACCCAGCTCCTGCGAAGGAACTCGTAGCGGGAAGCTGCGTAAGAATATTGCCGGGAACCGTGAAGCGTCCGTCGGCGGCGTTCGCGGAGCAAGCGAAGTTCACCGGAGTTCCCAACGTCCCCAGCGCTGTGACGGGGACACTCGTACCCGTAATTAGGACGGGCACGGTAGCATCGCCACCAACCCAGCGGACCGTAACTCCGGAATCGCGATTGATCTGCTTGAAGTCCTCGGGGTTCGTAACGGTGAATTCCGCGCTGGCGTCGAAGCTTCCGGAAAAGGCACCCACACCCGGTCCACCTGCTCCGCTGATCGCGTAACGCCCAGAGGATAAGAAGGTGCCGGTGTTCGGCGCCGCGTAGGCCACACCGCTGCGGGTTGCTGTCCTGGCTCCGCCGGGTCCGGTGGAAACGATGGACGCGCCCGCGTCGAGCGCTGCGACGGTTAACGGCGGAAGCTGATCGGCGAGCAGCCCTGGATAGACCACGCACGAGCCGACAGCCGGGGTGTACGCCGAGGCTCCCTCACCGCGCAGATACCGGCCGAGTTCCGATCCCGACACTCGCGAGAAGGAGCCGCCAAAGGCGTCGGTCTTAGAAATCGTCGTGCTAGCAGTTACGCCCGGCAAAACGTCGGCCACAGCGTAGAGCGTGGTGCGGCCCAATGCGATGCTGCCGGTGGTAAAGCTGCCCGCCGCGCTCCATTGTGTGATTTCCTGTTGCGTGGCACTGGGCACCGGTCCGCTGCCTGTGCCTGACGGCGTCGGGCACGTCGAGCCGGTCTGCGCGACGGGAATCGTTGTGATGTTCGACTGCACACCGCCCGTGGTGATCACGACGGGCACGGTGCAGCCATAGGTGGCGGCATCGAGCGTCGGCACCTGGACGTTGATCTGGTCGAGGCCGGGGAACAGCGTCCGGCCGCGATAAAAGACCTGCGCGTTCTTGCCGCCGATGGTGACGGTGGTGGGGATGGCTGTCAGGTCGGACGGAATCTGGGTCACGGTTTCGTCGCTATTCACGGCGCCCACGCCGCTGCCGTAGAACACCAGAAAATTTCCAGGCTTCGTCGAACGGCTGGAAATCAGCTCCTGATAATTCTGGCTGGCATCCTGCACCCGCGCGCTGCCGGTGCCTGTGCCGCTGACCGTCAACATGCCGAAGGCGCTGCGCACGACCGTGATCGGCACCGCGAGGCTATTCTTCCCGTTGTTGCGAACCACCAGCGTCCCCGTGCCCAGCGGAGTGCTCGAAGGCAAAATCCCGGCGAGCTGCTGCGGAAGCACGTAATACATCGGCGCGAGCGTCGTAATACCGCTTACGGAGATCGCGATCTGCACGCCTTGCAGCGTCGTTTGCAGCGGAACCTCCTGCAGGCCGGTTGTCTGGTCTGAAAGGTTGATTCCTTTGACAATGAAGATCGCTCCCTGGGCAACGCTACCAGCGTTGATCAGGCTGTAGTTATTGAGGATCTCATTCACAATGGGCGATTGCGCGAACATCGCGCTCGCGGACATTGCCAGTAAGGTGAACATGCGCTTTAGCATCGCTAAGACTGGCACTCCTTTGACCAAATCAAAATACAGAATCGGCAAGTCGCCGATGAAACCGTAGTCACTACTGCCATTGTGGATAAAATAGCCACGACCAATAATTATTCGCGGTAAGAATGTCTAAGCCGGTGGGCGCGTTGAAGCGAGCTCCGGTCCCGGGAGCGGTTACGGAGAACCCACCTGGAAGTAGGTAGCCAGCCGGTGTCGCGGGCAACTGTGCGACGAAGTTGGCCGGCACGGTAAACTGGCCTGCGGAAACTTTCTCAATACAGGTAAACGTCGTCGCGAGGACTGTCGCGAGTGGACCCGTGTAGCTAACGCCTTGAACGGTCAAATACTTATCCGGATCTCCACCGGTCCAGCGGACGGTTAGCGGAGCGTTGCGATTGATCGAGGTGACGAAATCGCTGGCATTCGTGACCACCAGGTCATTGACGACATTTATCGAGCCGGAGAATGCGCCGACTGCAGTTCCCCCGGGTCCGGTGAAAGCATAAGAGCCTGGACTCAGATAGGTGTTCGCCAGAGCTTGGCCGGTGCCGTAGGTTGGTCCTGCAACCTGATTGGTCAGACGCGGAATCGTGCGCGCGCCGTTCGGTCCGGTGACGGAGATTTGCGCGCCTGCATCGAGGTTGGTGTAGACCAGGTCCGGGTAAGGATTTCGCAAAGATGTACTGAGGTAAACCACACAGCTTCCGGCCACCGGCGTGAGTCGCGGAAGGTCGGATGGCACTTCGCCGCGCAACATCGGGCCGATACTCTGACCGACAATGCTGTTAAAAATAGCGCCAGCCGTGTCTGTTTTGACAGCCGCGCCGGTCTGGTAGCTGGTGGTCCGGTTCATGCTGATCGAACCTTGGGTGTAGCTGCCGCGAGCGCTCCACAGGCTGATTTCGGCAGGTGTTGGATTCGTGTCGGAGCTGGCTCCACCTCCGCCACTCGGGGCGGGACAGGTTGTGCCGGTGGCCGCGACTGGGATGGTGATGGAGTTCGCAAGAACGTCGTTGGTCCGGATCGTGACGGCGACGTTGCAGCCGTAGGAACTCGGGTCGAGGGCAGGAACGGCGACGTTGATCTGGTCGAGACCGGGGAACACGGTTCGGCCTCGATAGAAGACTTGTGCGGCTTTGCCGCCGATGGTGACGCTGATCGGAATGGCAGTCAAGTCGGTCTGCGTCTGGGCCACCGTTTCGTTGCCGGTCACGGGTCCGACGCCGCTGCCGTAGAACACGAGCACGTTTCCGGGATTCGTGGCTCGGGTCGCGCTGAGTTCCTGATAGCCCTGGCTCGCATCTTGAACGCGCGCGGCGCTGCTGCCGGTTGTGGTGAGCGCTCCGAACGCGCTCTTCACGACGGTAATAGGCACTGAAGCACTAAGCTTACTGTTGTTGCGGACAGTGAGGGTTCCAGTGCCGGTCGGCGTATTGGATGGCAAGATACCGGCCAACTGGGTGTTTAGAGCGTAGTACAGGGGAGCGGATGTTGTAGTTCCCGCTACCGTGATCTCGATGCGAACATTGCCCAGAGTTGTTTGCAGTGGGACACTCTGCAGGGTTGTAGTTTGTGTGTCGGCCAGTCCCGTGCCGATCACGATGAAAATCGCACCCTGTGCAACCGATCCCACATTGATACCGCTGTAGTTGTTCACGATTCCAGTGACTACCGGAGTTTGCGCGAACAGAGCGCCTATCGACAGGAGAAAGAGTGCCAGGGTGCGTTTCATATTTTTTTAGGTCTAGCGGAACTCGGTGGTGACCGTGGTGTCCGAACTATCGTTGGCCGTGAAGTAGTCCACGCCAGATGCCCGGAGGCGCGTTCCGTTGCCAGCGTTGGAGATGGAGATGTCCCCGCGGGTCACGAAACTGAAGGTGCCAGCATTGGTAGTCGGGCTGGCCGACAATTGCGACAAGATGCTGCCAGGAATGTTGAATTGTCCAGCGGAACGGTTGGCCAGGCACGAAAAGAGCTTGATCGTAACGCTCGAACCGGAAATTACGGCCTGAGATCCATCGATGGAGACCAATTGGCTGCTGTCACCACCCGTCCAACGAACCGTTAGCCCGCCGGATCGTGTGACGATTTTCGCGTCTTCCCAGTTGGTCCAGGTAAGCTCACTGCCCACGTCCAAAGTGCCGGAGAACGCCCCGACGTTTGCGCCACCCGTTCCGGACAGCGTGTAGCGGCCTCCGGTGATAAAGTTAGCGGGCAAATTCGCCGCATCGTAACTGAACGTACCAGCGGTGGACGATCTAGTCGCGAGTTGAGTGCCGTTCGGTCCAACGCCGGTGACCGCGGGACCCGCGTCGTAGGAAGTGAAGGTCAAACCGGGGAACGGGCTAAAGGAAGAGCTGGTGAGAGTCGACACAGTGCATTGGCCAACCGTCGGATTCACAAAGCCTTGCAGTTGGGTGGAGATGTTCGAGCTCAGACCGCTGATGCGTCCAAAGAATGCATCGAAGTTGCTGCTCTTGGTGGTGCTGAAAGTGCCCGTTAGGATATCAGCGGCGTACGATGTGCTGCGGCCAATGTTGATGGAACCGTACGAGTAGCCGTTCGCCCAAGAATCGATTTCGCTCTGCGTGGGAATCGTGGAAATATTTCCGCCACCGCCGTTGTTGGCAGGGGGCGGGCAGGTGGTGCCGCTCGCGGCAACCGGAATCGTGGTCGCATTGGCTTGCACGCCGCCTGTGGTGATCACGACGGATACGGTGCAGCCGTAGGTCGTGGTATCGAGGGTCGGGACCTGCACGTTGATCTGGTCGAGGCCGGGGAATGCGGTGCGTCCGCGATACAGCAGCGGGGCTGTTTTCCCGCCGATAGTTACTGTCGTTGCGATGTTGACGAGGTCGCCCGAAGCATTCACTCCGGTTTGCGCAACGGTTTCGTTGCCCGCAGTTGCGCCGACGCCGCTGCCGTAGAAGACGAGGTAGTTGCCGGGATTCGTCGCACGGGTGGAGGTGAGCTCCTGATAGCCGTTGCTGGCATCCTGGACGCGGGCCGCGGTAGTTCCCGTGGTGGTCAGAACTCCGAACCCGCTTCTCTGGATGATGATCGGAACCGCAGGACTGCTCTTGTTGTTATTGCGGACGATCAGCGTGCCGGTGCCGACGGGCGTATTCGAAGGCAAAATGCCCGCGAGCTGAGTATTGAGAGCATAATACATCGGGGCAAACGTGGTGGTTCCGTTTACCGTGACTTCAATCCGGACATTGCCCAGGGTGGTCTGTAGAGGGACGCTCTGCAGGGTGGTCGTCTGGGTGTCCGCGAGCCCAGTTCCAACAACGATGAAGATCGCTCCCTGAGCGACAGAACCAACGTTGATGCCACTGTAGTTATTCACGACCCCGGTTACAGTCTGCGCGAGAATCACGCTGGCTGTAAACGCGAGTAAGCCTAGTAGTTTTTTCATAAATCCTCCTGTTACTGCTTTAATGCTCGTGCTCCGCGTTGCCCCATGCCGACTTTCGATAGGGGGTCGCGGGCGTTTCTAATCTTTGTTCTTCCGGGGCCACGGCGGGGCGCGGGCCGGGGTAGCGGATGATGTCCCATCCGATGCCGTTGTTGTTGCCGCCGTAGTGCGGGTCGCCGAAGGTTCCTTCCAGCGTCAGGCGGCGGGCTCGGGCGAAAAAGTTGCGGGCGGTGGTGAAGCCTTCGGCTTTGCCCGTGTCCATCGCGGTCAGGATCTCGTCACGATTTTCGGGAGACAAGTCGGCGAATGCTGCCCCCTGCGTGCGTTTGGCGTAGGCGTCCATGCTCTCAAGGCCGACCACGAATGCGGCCTTCTCGGGTGCCAGGTATCCGGCCAGTTGCGTATTGATATAGTTCTGCGCTCCCGCAGCGACGGCTCCGGGACCTAATTCGTCGGATGGGATCAAGCGGTCGACGAAGGCTTCGAGAGTTTTCATCTGCGGCGCGGTCAGCGCGGCGGACTGCTGAGCACTACTCGTCAACGCCGCCACGGGGACAATTGCGGCGCTCGCGAGAACTGCTCTACGGGAGGGGTTTGGCTCTTTCATTCTGAACGTGCGGGGCGACCGGAGCCGCCCCGAAAAAACATTCTTTGGTTACTTGTTTTCGAACGCGGCTTGCACGTAACCCTTGCCGATCACGTGGCCTTTCATGGCAGCCATCACCGCGTCGCGAGTCGCGCCGCCCGGCAAACCGAGCTTTGCATCCAGCGCCCATAATTCAAACGTGTAGTGGTGTGGGCCGTGACCTGCGGGCGGGCCGGGGCCAAAGTACGCCTGCTGGTTCGTGATTCCCAGGCCTTGCTTGGTACCGTCGGGCTGATCGCCAGCCGGGAAACCTGCGGCAAGTCCGGTCGCGGTGCCGGGGATGTCATAGACCACCCAGTGCGTCACGTCTTCCAGAGGATTCTTGTTGAGGACCGGTTCGGGATCGTGCATCAGCATCGCGAACGCCTGCGTGCCTGCGGGAACCTGCGTCCAGCTGATCTTCGGCGATTTGCCCTGACCAGCGTTGGCCGCCGGGAACATGCCGTTGGCCACGCCTTCGATGGTCACCTGGATGGTGGGAGGCAGCGAGAATCCCCCGCCCTTGCCTTTGCCGCCACCGCCTTTCCCTTTATCTTGCGCTCCAACGATGGCCACGGCCACCATGAGCGCGAGTGCAACGGACAAAACCTTGCGCATGTGTTTGGTACTCCCTTAGACTTACAAAAGCCAGCAAGCTTCTCACATGATACCTCGCAGCTATGCTCTTCGTACCACCGAAGAGGAGGAAATATCGCGCAAGGTGGGCGTGCCGCACTGGCGCATGGTTAAGGAAAGTTCGGCGCGCAGAATATCGAGCACGCGTTCGACGCCGGGCTGGCCGAAGGCGGACAATCCGTAGACGTAAGGTCGTCCGATTCCGACCGCGCGGGCGCCCAAAGCGAGCGCTTTGAAGATATCGGTACCGCGGCGCACACCGCCATCCAGCAGCACAGGAAGATTGCGGCCAGCGGCGTCGACAATTTCCGGTAGAGTTTCGATTGTGCTGCGCAGCGACTCGGTCGCGCGGCCACCGTGGTTCGATACGACGATGCCGTCGGCTCCACTTTCCCTGCACAGGCGAGCATCTTCGCCGGTGTCGATGCCTTTAATGACGACCTTCATCTTGGTCATCTTCTTCAAGCGATCGATGTAGCTCCAGGTGGCAGTGCGGGGGTTGATGGCGGTATCTGAGGGCAAGCCCTGGAACATCGGGCGGTGGTTGTAAGCTCCTACGCCGTTGATGTGGCAGCTGGCGCAGTTACGCGTGTCGACCTTTTGCGAACGCGCCGCGGTCTCGGTATTGCGGCCGGAGAGAAGATCGACGGTCCAGACCAGCACAGGAGATCCCGCGGCTTCGACCCTGCGCACCATGCGTTCGGTTGCGTCCCAGGTGGTAGGCATGTAGAGCTGATACCAAGGCGGGGTTCCCAATGCTTTCCCAACATCCTCCACTGGGAACGACGTCATGGTGGAGAGGATCTGCATGTGCTTCTTGGCCTTGGCCGCGCGCGCCACGGCGATTTCGCCTTCGGCGTGGAACGCACCTTGTGCGCCGACAGGGCATAGGAAGATGGGGCTGTCCCAGGTTGCGCCGAAAATCTCCGTGGTGAAATCGGTTTTCGAGATGTCCACCAGTTTGCGAGTGCGCAAGGCGAGCCGCTGATATCCGTCGCGATTGGCGCGCAGCGTGAGGTCGTCATCGACGCCGGACATCAGGTAGCCCAAGTGCGCGGGCGGCAGCTTTTGGCGGGTGAGTTCCTCAAAGTCGGCGACGCTCAACAGGTCGCCAGGACCGCCCTGGCCGTACATCTGGGCGGCGAGCGGGCTCGCAGCCAGGAATCGCAGGAACGCGCGGCGGGAAGCGGACAGATTTGAGTGCATCGGCGGTATTGTATCATCGCAGTACCATGTGGTTACGCGCCTTTTCCATCTTATTTCTCGCGGGATTTGCTTTCGCGCAGCAACCTGGATCGATTTCAACGATTGTCGGCTCAGGGGTTCCTGGATCTGCGGGGGACGGAGGGTCAGGCAAGCTCGCACAACTGAACTCGCCCTACGGGGTCGGCGTGGATAGTGCCGGCGTGGTCTACGTGGCGGACTGGGGCAACAACCGCATCCGACGCCTGCAGACCAACGACATTATGCAGACAGTCGCGGGTACCGGGACGCCGCTCATCTACAAAGTCTGGGACGTCACAGCGGATTCCACGGGTAGCATCTACTTCCCGGATAACGGCCCGAACGATACTCTGAGTCGAATTCGCAAGGCGACCGGTCCGGGGTTTGCAATTACTGACTTCGCGGGAACCTCGTCGGGGTTCTTGGGCGACAACGGACCAGCGTTGAGCGCTCGGCTCAGCAGTCCGGTCGGGGTAGCTCTGGATGCGAGCGGGAATTTATACGTCGCTGACCTCGGGAATAATCGGATACGCAAGATCGATCGGAACGGCGTGATCACCACGGTCGCGGGCACGGGCAACGCTGGATTCTCCGGCGATGGGGGCCAAGCCACCAGCGCGCAGCTGAACGCACCGCATGGGATCAGCATTGACGCAGCGGGCAACCTCTATATCGCGGACACAAACAACAACCGGGTTCGCAAGGTGACACCGGCAGGCATCATCAGCACGGTAGCGGGCGATGGGCGGGTTCCTTTCCCCGCGGATATTGGGGACGACGGTCCGGCGGTGACAGCTGGCCTGGTGCCGTGGGACGTGGAAGTGGATACGGCCGGCAACCTCTACATCAGCGACTGGCTGGGCAATCGCATTCGCAAGGTCTTTGCGAACAACGGCGTGATCGGGACCATCGCCGGAAACGGAGTCGCGGCGTTTTCGGGTGACGGGGGACCAGGGACAAGCGCGAGGATCAGCGCCCCGACAGGGCTGGCTCTGGACGCTTTGGGCAACATTTACTTCGCGGACACAGGCAATCACCGCATCCGCAAGATCCTGGCTCCGACGCAGGGGCTGCCGATCATCCGGACAACCAATCCTGTTGTCCCGTCGTTCATGGGCAACGCGGGATTCTCCTCCAATATGTACGTCGAGATCTACGGGTCGAATTTCGCCCGCACGGCGCGGACTTGGACCGGCGACGACTTTACGGGAGCGTATGCGCCAACGTCGCTGAATGGTGTCAGTGTCACGGTGAACGGCAAGCCCGCGTTCATTTATTACGTCAGCCCCGGACAGATTAATATCAACGTACCGGATGATGCGGTCACAGGCTCGGTAGCGGTGCAGGTGAAGACGATTGAAGGCTTCAGTAATAACGTGACGGTGAATCGCTCACGTCTTTCGCCGACGATGCTGACCACGCCGCAGTTCAGTATTGGCGGCAAACAGTACGTGGTCGCGTTGACGCCGAACTTCGCGTCTTATATTGGTCGCCCCGACATGATTGCCGGAGCCTCGTTTGTCACAGCCAAACCGGGAGACTTGGTTTCGATTTACGCGTTGGGATTGGGTGCGACAAGCCCTGCGACGCAAGCGGGCGTTGTCGCGAGCCAGAACTCCCCCTTACTGCTGCCGCTACAAATCAAAATTGGCGGCGTGGAGGCAGAGGTCCCGTTCAAAGGAATGCTGGCAAACTCCATCGGCTTGTATCAACTCAACGTCAAGATTCCGAGCGTCGCGGCCGGTGACCAGAAAATCGAACTGACGGTGGACGGCATCAAGAACGAGCAAGACCTCAGCATCGTCGTCGGGCCGTAGCTATTGGAAGACCGCCGTTACGACGTTGGCTGCTACCCCATCCACCACCAGCCGGATTTCCGAATTGCCGAAGCCGCCCACGGTGAGAGGTACCCGCACATTGATCTGGTCGAGGGCCGGGAAAGTTCCCTGCGGACCGGCGTAGAGAAGTTCGACAGGCAACCCAGCAACAGTCACCGAAACACCCGTGGGGCTATGCCCGCGAATACCGGTGCCATACAGAACCAGGTAGACCTCGGTTCCGCCGCGCACGGGAATGGTGCTATCGCCTACGGTCAGCACGGTGACCGTCCTATCGTTGTTTACGATTAAGGCCTGCGCCGCAGCAAGGCCTTGACCGGCACCGTTCGCGCTGAACAGGCCAGGCGCGGTGGTGGCGATGGTGATGGGGAATTCCGCTGTGCCGGTAGGCGTGGTGACGATCACCGTGGCGGCACCCTTGGCAACGCTCGCGGGAACGATGAAGTTCACCTGCGTCGGGCCGGAGAAGGTGAGTTCCATGTTGGCCGTGACGCTGGCCGCGTCACGAATCCTTAAGCTCGCGCCGGTCAAGCGCTGTCCAAATAGCGAGCCATAAGAAGCGGGCGTGAGCGTGCCCAAGACGTAGGATGCTGCGTTGGCAATCGACTGCACCAGTGGCCCCAGGATGAGGACGGGCGTGACGGCGAATGTCCGGGTAACGGGCGTGGCAGGAGGGAACGTCCCGTTCCCGGCCTGGGAGGCGGTGACGGAACACTGGCCGACGGCGATCAGGATCACTGTGGTCCCGGTGACGGTGCAGACATTGGCCGGACTCGCGGTAAACGTGACGCTCAATCCCGAAGATGCGGTTGCGTTCACAACGAAGGGAGAGAGATCAAGAGTCCGGTCCACCAGTGGCGCGAAGGTGATGGTCTGGGTATTGCGGCTGACGGAGAAACTGCGTTGCACAAAGGGGGCAGGCGAGTAGCGCACGTCTCCTGGCTGCATGGCCAGAACAGTGCAGGTTCCCGTAGTCACAAAAGTCGCGATGCCTTTATTAACGGTACACACGGAACTGGTCATCCCGGCAAACACCACCGGCAGGCCCGAGTTTGCGTTCGCGATCAGAGCCAGATTCCCATCCGTGAGTCCACGGTCGGCGGGCTGGGGGAAGGAAATCTCCTGCGCTACGAGCGTCGCTGGACGAGGCAGGATACTGAGCAGAGCGCGGAACGTATCCGAGTTGCCTTCCTGAATGAGAATGTCCTGGCGACGGTCACCATTAAAATCTCCGACCTCCAGGAAAGGGGTTGTGCCACCGTAGGGAAACGGATTGGCCGGAGAAAGGGTCACCTGCCCGGCTCCATTGCCGAGGCCGAAAAGGAGTTGCGGTGTTCCGGACGAAATTTGCCGGCTGACGGCCCAGTCCATGCGGCCGTCCAGGTCGAAATCGGCCGCGGCGATATCAAAGGGGCCTGCGCCCGCGCTCACCGAAGAGGAGGGTTGTGGCACCAGTACGCCGGCCACGTTGAACCAGACGGTGACACTGTCGCGTAAGTAGCCAAACATCACGACGTCGGGCTTCTGGTCGCTATTGAAGTCAGCAACGGCTAAGCGTGGGCTCGGATTGGAGAAGGGAGGTTGACTTCCCATGTTGGCCGTCGCCGTGAAGGAACCGCGCCCGTCGCCGATCGCAGTTGCCAGCCCGATGCCGGTGGTGTGGTTGACGGCCATCACTAGATCTGGCCGCCCATCGGAATTCAAATCCGCGACCTGGATGTCGGTGATTACCGACCCGGCTGGGACCGGCAATACGGTGGGGTTAATGAGGTTGGCCTGGGCAAGACTACCGCTCGCGGACCCGCGAAGGAAGGTGAGTGTCGAACCACCTTGCGTGGCTGTGACGATGGCCAGGTCGAGATTGCCGTCACTATCGAAGTCGCCGGTCGCGGCGCCCCGCACAAGATCGGGTAGCAGCAGGGTGGGACGTGCGGTAAAGCCGCCGGTTCCGGTACCGAGGAATACACGCGCGCTGGGTTCGGAGAAGAGTGCCCCGGAAAGGACGACCAGATCGGGCCTTCCGTCGGCGTCGAAGTCGCCTTGCGCCAGACCTGTGGGCGTGTCGATGTCGATCTGGGTGGGTAGCGCGGTAAACACACCATCGGGCTGGCCGAGGTAGGTCGTGAGCTTGCTGGTTGCGGCGGATACTTTGACCAGATCTAACCGGCCGTCGAGGTTGAAATCCGCCATCGCATAGTAGGTGCTCTGCCCGAGCAGAATCGTCCCAGAAGGCAGGAACTGCTGAGCACGCAGGGAAGAGGCGATAAGCATCAACGCGAGGAGGTGACGGCTGTGCATGACTCTTTAATGATAGACCCGGACGCGGAGTGTTACTGGAACTGAACTAAACGGAAAAGCAAAACGCCGGAAGAGGGTTACTCTTCCGGCGCCAGCACTGCGGGAGAAACGAAACTACTTGGTCATGCCGTGCGGATCGATGATGAACTTCTTCGCCGCGCCCTTGTCAAAGTCTTTGTAACCTTGCGGGGCGTCGTCGAGGGAGATCAGCGTTGCATTCACGGCCTTCGCGGGGAAGGTTTTGTCATGCAGGATGGCGTTCATCAGGTTGCGGTTGTAGCGCAACACAGGGCACTGGCCGGTGTGGAAGGAGCAGGACTTCGCCCAACCCAAACCGATGCGGAGGCTGAGAGCGCCGATTTTCGCGGCGGCATCCACACCACCCGGATCGCCGGTCACGTACAGGCCGGGGATACCGATGGAACCACCCGCGCGGGCGATTTCCTGGAGGGCGTTGAGCACAGTGGCAGGCTTTTCGACACCGGCGTCACCGCCGTGGCCGCGGGCTTCGAAGCCGACGCAATCGACGGCGCAATCAACGACGGGTTCGCCGAGGATCTGTTCGATGGCGGCACCGAGGTTCGGAACCTTGCTGACGTCGATGACTTCGCAACCGAAGCTCTTGGCCTGGGCCAAACGCTCGGGGATCATGTCGCCAACGATCACGACGGCGGCACCCAGAAGGAATGCACCGCAAGCGGCGGCGAGACCCACGGGGCCAGCGCCGGCGATGTAGACGGTGGAACCCGGCTTCACGCCCGCTTGAACGCAACCGTGGAACCCGGTCGGGAAGATGTCGGAGAGCAAGGTGAGGTCCTTGATCTTCGCCATCGCCTTTTCCTTGTTCGGGAACTTGATGAGGTTGAAGTCGGCGTAGGGGACCATGACGTATTCCGCCTGGCCGCCCACCCATCCACCCATGTCGACGTAGCCGTAGGCGGCGCCGGGGCGGGCAGGATTCACGGTCAAGCAGATGCCGGTCAAACCTTCGCGGCAATTGCGGCAACGGCCGCAGGCGATGTTGAACGGAACGGTGCAGATGTCACCGACTTCCAACATCTCCACGTCGGAGCCCTTTTCGATAATCTGGCCGGTGATCTCGTGACCGAGGATCAGACCCTGCGGAGCGGTTGTACGGCCGCGGACCATGTGCTGGTCAGAACCGCAAATATTGGTGGTGACGACCTTCAGGATGACGCCATGCGGGGCGTCTTTACCGCCGAACGGGTCAGTCTCGCTCTTCGGCATTCTCAGCTTCGGGTACGGGATCGATTGGATCGCAACCTCACCCGGTTTAATGTAAGCTACTCCACGATTCGTTGCTGCCATGATGTTTCTCCTTAAGACTGTCTGACTTCTCTAATGAGTGTTACGAGAACAAAAGCGTTCCAACTAAAACGCCGCGGCGCCCGCTTCGGCAACCGCGTGATCCTGATCGCCGGAACCGCCGCTGACGCCGATCGCGCCCACAACTTTTCCGTCCTTCTTCAGCGGAATGCCACCCGCGAAGATCATAATTTTTCCATCGTTTGAAGCATGAATACCGAAGAACTGGCCGCCCGACTGCGAGTGCGTGGCAAGGTCCTTGGTCTGGATGTCGAAGGCGCGTGAAGTGTAAGCCTTCTTCTGAGAAATGTCGATGCTACCGATCCAGGCGTTGTCCATACGTACATGGGCAACAATGTTTCCCCCGCCATCGGCGATGGCAATATTCATAGGCTGCCCGATTTCGGTGGCTTTCTTTTCGGCAGCGGCGATAACTCGGCGCGCGTCAGCGAGTGTAACCATGATTCTTGCTTTTCTCCTGTTTTGATCTGTGAGCTTTACCGTCCAGAATTATAGCTCACTCACAGCGTGCCTTCGACAAGAAAAAACACGTAGTCCCCGAATGTTCCGAACGGCTTAGGCGGGTTCGGTTGCAGCTATGTTAAAGCCCGGCGACCTTCAGGAAAAGACCGGCCAGAATGGCTCCCACAAAGCCACCAATAACCGGCACAGTGATGCCGTAGCCGAAGTCGGAACCGCCTTTGCCAGGGATAGGGAGGATGGCGTGAGCGATGCGCGGACCCAGGTCACGCGCGGGGTTGATCGCGAATCCGGTGGTGCCGCCGAGTCCTGCGCCGATGGCCCAGATGAGCAGGCCGATTGTCACTTGCGCGAGACCAGGGGCCGGGGCGGCTTTCACGATAGAAACGATGCCAATGACCAGGACGAAGACACCGAGCACCTCGCTCATGAAGTTCGCCGCGGTGTTCTTGATCGCGCCGCCGGTAGAGAAGCAGGCCAGCTTGCCGCCCGCGTCCGGAGTTTCGGCCCAGTGCGGCAGGAAGTGGATCCATACAAAGATCGCGCCAACGATGGCCCCCAGCATTTGCGCCACGATGAAGCCAGGCACCTGATCCCAGGCAAAGGCTCCGCTGATCGCGAGGGCGACGGAAACGGCAGGATTGATGTGGGCACCCGGGCTTCCACAGGCTTGCGCTACAAAGATACCCGCAGCGACGGCGAAGGCGAATCCGGAGATGATCACGGGCCAGCCAGAATTATTGCCGAGGGTCTTCTTCAAAACGACGTTGGCGACGGTGCCGTTGCCGAGCAGCACCAAAATCAGGGTGCCCATAAATTCGCCGAACAGGGGGTTCATAAATCTCCTTAAGCTGGCGCGTAGGCACAGCGGTTTTCGAGTTTACACGATGGAGGCGGGCGGAGGCAATCGTTTTGCTAACGGGTTCGTAGGAGCGCCGCAACCGCGAAGTGGTCTAAAACTTCTTCTTAAACTTCTTTTTGGGGACCCGTTCGGTCATGGGGGCGATGAAGACTTGTTCTTCTGGAGTGAGGTCGCGCCATTGCCCGGGAACAAGGTCACCGAGGCGCAATTCACCGATCGCGGCACGGACCAGGCGGAGCGTGGGGAAGCCCACTGTGGCCGTCATGCGCCGGACTTGGCGGTTGCGGCCTTCGGTGAGCACGATCTCGATCCATGCGGTGGGAATCGCGGCTCGATAACGAATCGGCGGATCGCGCGGCGGAAGGTCCGGCTCGTACTCCAGCAAGCGGGCTTTCGCGGGTCGGGTTTTGAAGTCGTCCCAGACTTGTACGCCGCCGCGCAGATGCTGCAATGCGGCCTCATCGGGGATGCCTTCCACTTGCGCCCAATAGGTCTTGGGATGGTCGTAACGCGGGTCAGTAAGGCGATGCTGCAACCAGCCATCACTGGTCAAAAGGACGAGGCCCTCGCTATCGCGGTCGAGGCGGCCCACGGGGTAAACATCCGGAATGGGCACAAAATCCGCGAGCGTGTTGCGTCCGCCCTTGGCGTCACTGAACTGGCAGATCACGTCATACGGCTTATTCAATAGGATGTGGCGGTGCGCAGGCATGGCTACTTCGCGAACACCACCACACGCGGACCGTTGAAGGACTGTTCGGATTGTTTGACCATGCCTCGCGCGACCAGCGGTGCGATCGCCCGGTCGTAGGTCGGAGGGCCATAGGGGATCGTCCCGATCACCACTCGATCAGAGTCTCCGGCGCAGCGTTCGAGTTCAGGGCGAAAGAGGCGATAGAGCGGCTCGCTGTCACCCAGGAAGATTACGCAGCCCCCTTGCGATACCTGAGCCGCCATCGCATTGGCGGCGGCCTTCCAATCCTCACGAGGTCGGCGGAACCAACTCACGTTGCCCCATAGGGAGGCGATGACAAAAGCAGCGATCATACATCGGCCCGCCTTCCCCAGCGATTCGGCACCCGCAAGGAACAACAGAACGAGCACTGGCAGCACGAAAACGACTTGCCGGATCGCAAAGAAGTAGTTGAATGCGAGGTTGACGACTGGCAAGGCGAGCAGGGGGATAATCGCCCAGAACAACCAGAATCGCTGCGGGGCAGTCACGCGGCGAACTCCGAAGGCGATGCCCGTAAAGAGGATCGCGGAGCCGATATAGCCACTGCCGGAGATCTCCCGCAGGAAGACCAATCCGCTGCGCCAACTCCACGTCGCGAGCTGCTCCTGAGCCATTTGCAGCGCCCAGCTTGCGCTATAGGTCGCATACCAGGGACCAATTGCGAGAGCCGCAAGAGCGAGCGCAATGCACGGGGCGTAGAGGTGCTTGCGGCTGTAAAGAATGGTCCAGAGGAAATGCGCGCCCGCGACGAAAGCGGCGTAGGGCTGCGCGAGGGCGGCCAGCGCAAAGAAGAGTGCATAGAGCCCCACCCGAGCGTTCGAACGCGGCCGGTCGAGAATCGACAAGAACAGTTCCGTGGCCCACACCACAAAACAGATTGCCAGGGCGTAGGGGCGCGCTTCCAAGGCATAGCGAAGTTGCAGCGGGAACATCGCGAAGAGCACGACCGCCAGTAGCGGCGATTTTAACTGCATCCGCCGCGCGAGCAGGAAAACGGCCGGGCAGGCAGCCCAACTGGCCAACGCGGATGGGAATCGCGCCGAGAACGCCGATTGTCCGAATACGAACGACGCCCAATAGGGAGGCAGGAACGTGAGTGGCGTGGACCCGGCAACGACGTGGATGTAGTCCAGCATCGCTCGTAGGTTCGGCTTGTAGGCCGTAGCCAGAGTAATCCCCTCGTCCAGCCAAATCGACAGCACCGGAAGCAACAGCAACAGGACCACGGCGTAGCCCAGGAGGAACCAAGCGAGCGAGCGCGAGCCGAACAATCGCATTAGCGTTGTACGCGGCCCGCGCCGCCGTCTTTCAGCAAGGCGTTGACCTCATCGAGTGTGACGCGGCAGAAATCTGCGGGAACGGAGTGTTTCAGGCAACTGAGGGCAGTGGCAAATTCGAGGGCCTCGCGATGCGATGGCATGTGAAGGCATCCATAGATGAACGCCGCTGCGAAGCTATCGCCCGTCCCGACGCGATCGACGATGTGCGTGATGTCGTAGTGGCGGCTGACGAGGAACTCCTCACGATTGTTCAAACACGCCGACCAGCCGTTGTGCGAGGCGCTGTGCGATTCGCGCTGCGTCATCACGATGGCTTTGAGGTTTGGGAAGCAGTCGAGGGCGTGCTGCGTAACAGCCTGTGGCGAAGGTTCGGGGGCCGAGGAAATACCGAGCCTGGTTTGAATGTCTTCGGGACCTGCGATGAGGAAGTCCGCGTGACGAACAATCTCCGGCATCACCTCGCTTGGCGACTTGCCCCACTTCCACAGATTCTTTCGGTAACTGAAATCGCAGGACACCGTGAGTCCCGCTTGCTTGGCGGCGCGCGCGGCTTCCACGGCCAGGTCGGCTGCGCTGGCTCCGATAGCCGGAGTGATTCCCGTGATGTGGAACCAATCTGCTCCCTGAAAGATTGTGGACCAATCGAAATCGTCGGGCTTGGCAAGCGCGATGCAACTGTCGGCGCGGTCATAGACGACTCGCGATGGCCGCTGGTTGGCGCCGTTTTCGACGAAGTAGACTCCCATGCGGCCAGCGGGTCGCTGGATGCGTGAGGTGTCAACGCCGAAGCCGCGCAATTGAAATACGCAGGCGTCTCCCAGGGGATTCGCAGGCAGCGCCGTCACATAGGAAGCGGGCTGACCGAGGGCAGCCAAGGCAACCGCGACGTTGGCTTCCCCGCCCCCGAAGGTCGCGTTGAACTGGGGTGTTTGGAGGAACCGCTCATAGCCCGGCGGGGCCAAGCGCAACATGATTTCGCCGAAGGTAACAACCGATTTCATGCGCGAGCCTGTTGAATGGCAGCCAGGAAGCGTTTCGAGAGGTCGGTGATGGATTTGTAGTCTCCGGTTTTCGCCCCGGCGATCAGACTGCCGCCGACGCCAACGGCGATGGCTCCTGCGGCGATCCACGTCGCGACGTTGTCAATACTGACGCCTCCAGTCGGCATCAGCGAGGCCTGCGGCAGTGGAGCTTTGACTGCCTTCAAAAAGGTCGGTCCCAGCGTCTCGCCGGGAAATACTTTGAGGATGTCGCAGCCACACTCCATCGCCTCGACGATTTCTTTTGCAGTGGCGACGCCCGGCATGTAGGGGATTTGATAACGATTCGCGAGACGAGCGGTTTCCACGTTGAGGGAGGGGCTGACCAGGAACTGCGCGCCGGCAAGCAGAGCGATGCGGGCGGTCTCAGGATCGAGCACGGTGCCGGCTCCGATGGCGATTTGTTCCGGCCGATAACGCTTCGTCAGACCCTCAATCACGGAGGTCGCGGCAGGCACCGTGAAGGTGACCTCCAGAGCGGCGACTCCACCCTCAGCGCAGGCATCGGCGATGCGCGCGGCTTGATCGGGAGAATCGGTGCGGACGATGGCGACCAGGCCGGATTCGACAACCCGGGACAGCACCATCAACTTCTGAGGAATCGGCATTTGCCGATTATGGCATCCATTCCTTGAATCGCGCACAACGGACCGCAACGCGGCCTGTGCGCTACGGAACAACCGTTAGCGTCGTTACATTCGCCGTGTAGGAGCCCTGTTTGACCAGGACTTCGAGCGGTGTGTTGAGGCGCGCGTTGTCGGGGACCTTGAAGTTGATCTGGTAGAGTCCGACGCCAAAGGGGGTGAGGCCGGAGAAGATTACGTCCGCCTGCGCACCATCGATCGTAACGGTCGCCCCCGTCGTCGGAACACCTAGTGGTGCGACTCCGGGCGACGGAGCGCCGCTCGCTACAGGCGGATTCGTCGCACCCAGACCGACGAGGTACATGATGAGGAACTCGCCGCGCTTGGCCGGATTGACCGAATCGACCAGGACAAAATTGGAATGCTGCGCGATGATTTTGCCATCGGCGAATGCGGCTACGCCGGGTTGTACCGCGACCACGTCGATCTCGTCGGGAATGGTCAGCGCGCCATTGGCACTCACCAGAATCGGATAGGAACGGTTCGGTGGCAGTTCGCTCGGCAACTGGACCACGAGCTGGCCAGGACTCACGTAGTACAGCGGCGCTTCGTAGGGACCGACCAGAACCGTGGTGCCTTTGTAGTTGGTCGAGAGCGGCAAACTCCCTGTCGATTCGGAAGCGGCGGAAAGGTCTGTCCCATACATTTGTGCAACCAAGCCGGGCGAAAGCAGGCCGCCGAGCTTGGGGTCGAGGTTATGAATGGTGCCGTTGCGGGACAGGGTCGGAACTTTGTTCTCCCGTACGCTGCCAATGAGCGTCGCCCGCGCTTCCGGGAATTCGGAATTCAGTGCGCTGATGACCACGTTCGCCTGCTCCAGCGCCGTACCGGGTTGCCACGTCCCGGAGTAGGTCCCGGTAATGTCGTCGGGATCGAGCGTCATGGGCGGGTCCCCGTTCGAGAAGCGCGCGACGACACTGGCGTTGGATACCGCAGCTCCGCAGTTATCGCGAACCTCCACTGAGAGCGTTTCAGGCCAGCCCGCGGGGACACTGAAGTTATTCACCAGTCCCGTTGTGCCTACGGCCATGCGATTGGGGGAACACGTCGCGGCTCGCGCCTTGCTGGGGAGTTCCGACAGAGCCGCGGGAATCACGATGAATGTCACAGCGACGGTTTCCGAATCATCCGCCGTGGCGATGGTCACCTCGCCGCGATAGACGCCCGTGGGGAGAGCGCTTGGGTCCACGTTGATGGCGAGGCTTACGCTTTGCGCGGAGGTAATGGTGCCTGCGCTGGGAGCTACGCTGAGCCAGCCCGCTCCGTCGATGGTCGAAGCGGCTGCCTGATAGGCGACCGCCACTTGGCTCGATACGTTCAGGTTGATCAGGCGGCGCGACGATTGGCCTCCCGCGAAGCCAGTAAAGACGAGTCCGCCGATATCGAGGTCCAAGTCGGCAGGCTGGGCAGCGGGGCGGACCTGCAATACCGCCACGACGTAGCGAGGCGAGTACACGGCACCCGGCGCGCTAATGCGAATCAGTCCGTAGTAGGTGCCTGCGGACAGATTCGTAGTGTCCACTTTGGTTCCTATCTTGAGGGTGCCCGGCGCGGTCTGGGTCGCAACACCGTTGGTGGACCCCAGTAGGAAGTATTCGCTGCCACGGATGACCTCGGCGGTCCACGGCAAATTCGTACCCGGCTCCCCGTTGAACACCTTGACCTCGCGCACCGCCAGCGAGCGAGCTCCTTCGCGCATGGAGAATATGACGCCCAGAGGACTCGCGCCCAGCAACGGTCCAGCCGGTGCGATCCGTAAACTAATCGGCACATCGACCGTGTTAATGGCCGAGGTGAAACGGACAACGTCGCGGTAGATGCCTTCCGGAAGGCCCTTGCTATCGATATTGATACGAATCGCAGTCCCTAGTGGACCTGCCGTACCAGAAGCTGGACTGATAAAGGTGATCCACGCGCTCTGCTGAAGGACTGTCGCGGTATACGGTAGCGCTCCCCCTCCGCCGGCGTTTCGCAACTGCAGGGATCCTTGCCGGACCGTAGGGCTGGGTGCGCGTGCTGCAAATATCAGCCGGGACACCGACGATTCCAACTTAGCCGCCACCGGCTTGACAACCATCGTGATCGTAACGTCCACGGGGGGCAGATTAGGATTGTTCGGGACTGTAACCCGGACGCGAGCCGAATAGGAACCCTCCGGCAGATTCGTCTGGTTGACGTTCACCGTGATGAGGCCGGGCGCGGTCCCGAAGAGTGGCGTCACCTGAAGCCAAGCGGGAGCGGGGGAACCCGTGTTGCCGCCGTCCACGGTCACGGCGAAACTCTGTGCGGCCTGCGTAGAGAGAACGCGGAAAATCTGCGAAGGCGGCGCAGGCCCGCCCAGAATCGCACTGAAATCCAGTTTGGAAAGTGAGGTTTGCAGCAACGATCCGGCCGCACCGATGGTGAGCGAAAACTGCCGCACGGTGGAAACCTGCGCGGAATCGCGGACAGTCACAGAGAAGGGAAAGCCGCCCGCCGTAGTCGGCGTTCCGGACAACACCCCGGCGGAATTGAGCGTAAATCCGGGCGCGGGCGTCACGGGAGATGAACTGAACGTATAGGGAGGCAAGCCACCCGTGGCCTGGATGGTCTGCGTGTAGGGGACGCCGACGGCACCGTTTGTCAATGTCGAGGTTACAAATGTCAAAGGCTCTCGCGGAGCCGTCGCGACGAACGCCAGTGGATTGTTGAAACGTGGAATGGGGCTGTTGTCCGCAACTTGCGACGCATGCACCGGTCCAAGAGACACGTCGCCGCTCAGGGACTGCTGGAAAGGAGCGCCGCTCGCGTAGTCCAAGGTGAAGGGAATCGAGAACGTCTCGGTAACCGTGGAAGAGCTTTGCGTAATTTCGTAAACCGCGGTCACCAAGCCCTTGTCATTGGGAAGCGCTGTGGAAGTCGCAGGGACGTAACTGCCGATGGCATTCGCGTCCGCCGTGATCAACTTGGCGAAACCATTCGAACCAAAACCGACGTTCAGCGGAGCAGACACCGTCGCGGTCGTCGGAACGGAATTCAGCCGCACCCGGACACGCGTCCCGTTGTCTGGTCGTCCGGCCAACCCTAGAATTCCGCGGACAGAAGCAATCAAATTTGGGTTGTAGAAGCCGGTTTCGAAAGCATGCGTTACGCCTCCCGGGTTTGATTGCGCAGCCAGCCCAGGCCCGGCGGCAGAGTTCGGTTTGAGAACATTTCCAAATTGCTCCGCGACATCGATCACGAATTTAGAGAGCCGACTCCCCGAGGATTCGGTGCCGGAAACCGCCGCGGTGATCGGCGTCTGCGTGACCGCGACATTGCGAGTCGGGTTGGCAATGGGAGCCGAAAGCTGCCCCGTCACCGCGACACTAACCGAAATGGTCGCCCCAGCCGACGGTGCCGCGATGCGCAGATTCGTAAACCGAAACACTCGGTTGAATCCCGCACCGGGCGGATCAAAAGGAACATTTGCCCAAAGTAAGGTGTTGCCGCCGAACTGCCCTTGAAATATGTTCGGGTGCCCATTACTGCCGTCGTAGGTGACTTGCGGGTTGCCCGTGCTGTTGATGCTGCAGAACCCGTTCGGCGTCGTGCATGCCGATTGATTCGCCGGGTTCGGCTCGTCGATGACCAGCAAAGCGTCGGACCAGCCAGTGGCCAAAGGACGGCTGGTGGCCGTGGCGTTTCCAAAGTTGAGAACCCACGTCATCGGCTGAACCGTCCCGCCCTGCGTCGTGGGAAAGCCACCGGTGCAAGTCACCACCAGATCTGACGTTCGTTCTGCAGCCCCGCCTGCGCGAACGGTTACCGGCGTTGCGGCCGCGTTACAAGTCAGAGGGAAGCTTTGGCCGAATCCAACGACCGTAGTAAGGAGGAGCCCAGCTCCGAGGGAGCCAAGATTGCGCCAAGCGCTACTGAGAGCGGCAGTCACAGTGTTAAGATAGCCTCAATTGTACCAGCCGAATCCCATTACCGGCGTACTAGTAGCCGTATTGTGCGGCACCTTTTCTCTATCGGCACAAACCACGCCGAACCCAACCCCGGACGTACAGAGAATCCCGCGCCAAATCGCGCCGAATCGGGGAGCGGCACAAGGCATCTTCCGAACATCCACCGGCCTGGGACTGGGCGGCGTTCGCGTCTTGCTCGAAGCGGAGTCCGGCGGAATGACCATCACTACTAACAGTACGGGGGACGGTGTCTTTCGGATGTTGGACGTGGCTCCTGGGCGTTACCGGGTGACGGCTTCGCTGGTGGGTTACCGAACGCTGGTGCGCGAGGGGATCGTCATTGGTCCCGGCGACATCTTTGTAATGGAAGAAACCCTGGTCCCCTTGGACGGAGTGGATCTGCCGCCGCTGCCGGTGGAAGAACTCCCGAGTGTCTATCGAACCACTCCGCTGGTGCGCACGCCCTTGGAAGTTTCGGTGGCGCGGCCTGTCGACGAAACGATCCCGCCCGCAGACAAGGTCTTTACGAATGCGTCCAACCGGTGGGCCTACGAATTCCCGGACTACCGCCGCTACGCTCCGCCCACGCTAAACGTGGAGACGACCGGCGGCGATGTCCCGATCACGAAGGGGCGCTGGTACGACCCTTTCAATAGGAATAAATTCAAGGGCGACTACCCGGTTCTGGGCCAGCGCACATTTCTGACTTTGACCGGAAAGAGCGAAACGTTCGCCGATGGGCGACGCTTGCCCACGACGAGCAATCTGGCCGCGAGCGATCCCGATGCCGAAGAGTTTTTCGGACGCTTCGGGCAGTACTTCATGACCCAGAACATCAGCTTCTCAGCCGACCTGGTGCATGGTGACACGTCCTATCGTCCGGCTGACTGGCGCGTGAAGTTTACACCGGAGATAAATCTCAATTTCCTGAAGGTGCGCGAGAACGGCATCGTCAACGTGGACCCTCGCAAAGGAACGACGCGCTTCGATACCCAGGTCGGCTTACAGGAAGCGTTCGTCGAGGCTCGGCTGAAAACGCTGAGCAATAACTTCGATTTCGTCTCCGCGCGCGCCGGCATTCAAACCTTCAACAGCGACTTCCGAGGCTTCATCTTCTTCGATCAGGAACCCGGGCTGCGCATCTTCGGCAATCTGCGGGCGAATCGCTACCAGTACAACCTGGCGTACTTCGCGATGCTGGAGAAAGATACCAATAGCGGCCTGAACAGCATGTCCTATCGCGGTCGCCAGGTGTTCGTTGCGAACTTGTACCGGCAGGATTTTTTGAAGCAGGGCTACACGATTCAGGCGAGCTTCCACCACGATAAAGACGATGCGACGCTGCAATTCGACAACAATAAGTTCTTAGTGCGACCGTCAGCGATTGGCCTCGCTCGGCCGCATGCGATTCGGTCCTACTATTTCGGCGTCGCGGGAGATGGGCACTTGGGGCGTATCAATATCTCGCATGCGTTCTACCACGTCACCGGCTACGATTCGCGCAATCCCCTTGCCGGACGACGGACGAACATCAACGCGCAAATGGCGGCGGGGGAAGTTTCGATCGATAAAGACTGGTTCCGGCTGCGCGGGTCGATGTTCTTTGCTTCCGGCGACAGCAATCCTCGCGATGGGACAGCTCGAGGGTTTGATTCGATTCTCGATAACACCAATTTCGGCGGCGGGATTTTCAGTTTCTGGAATCGCGAGGGCCTGCGACTGACAGGCTCCGGCGTGGGCTTGGTGCAAGGCGGGAGTCTGATTCCATCGCTGCGCTCCAGCAAGACGCAAGGGCAGGCAAATTTCGTCAACCCAGGCTTGTTGCTCTACAACGGCGGCGCGGACATCGAACTGACTCCGAAGCTGCGCGCCATCCTGAACTTCAGCGCAGTGCAGTTCCAGCACACTCAACCTTTGGAACTACTGCTATTCCAAGCTCCCCTGCGACGCGGCGTGGGAGCGGATAGCGGCATCGGCTTTTCCTATCGCCCGGCTCTCTCGGACAACATGACGGTCCTAGGCGGGTTCAACGCATTCTCCTCGTTCGGCGGGTTCCGCAACATTTACACGAGCACAACACTGTATTCGGTCTTCTCCAATGTTCGATTCCAATTCTAAGAAACCGGCTCTATTCGCCACAGCCGCAGCGCTGTTGGTGCTGGGACTCTCGACTCCCTTGCTGCCGCAACAGGCGGCTCCTGCCCCCGCGCGCTCGCAGACGGAGGTCGATGGGCAAAGCATCGGCTGTGTCTCCTGCCACGGCTCGACGGAAGCCGCCAGCATGCACCCTAGCGGAACGGTCCACATCGGCTGCGCATTTTGCCACGGCGGCGATCCCGCCGTGATGCGAGCAGATGGCGACGCAGCGTACCTGCGCGCAAAGCTGAAAGCGCATCCCAAGGCGCGCATTCCCGAACTCTTCAAGACCGCCGCCAACGCCGTACGTCCCTACGCGAAATGGCTGGAGGAGAGCGAGGAATACATTCGCTTCGTCAATCCCGGCGACTTGCGCGTGGCGGAGAAAACCTGCGGCTCGGCTGGATGCCACGTAAGCGAGGTTCGCAATGTTTCGACGAGCATGATGACCCACGGCGGCATGTTGTGGGGCGCTGCACTCTACAACAACGGAGCATTTCCACTGAAAGACGCGCACTTCGGGGAGAGCTACGCCGCCGATGGATCGCCTCGCAAGATCAACGCCTATCCACCTCCGACCCTCGACGAGACGTTGAAAAAAGGCATTCTGCCCTTCTTAGAACCGCTCGCTCGCTGGGAAGTGACGCAACCCGGCAACATCCTGCGCGTGTTTGAGCGCGGTGGATTCGGACGCTCTGAAATCGGCAATCCCGGCCTGGAATCCGAAGCCGGACGCCCTGACGACAAGTTGAGCGACCGCGGACTCGGCACGTTGCTGCGTACCGATCCGGTGTTTATCGGCCTACAGAAAACACGCTTGCTCGACCCGCTGCTATCGCAACCCGGCACCAACGATCACGCAGGCGACTATCGGCAAAGCGGCTGCACCGCGTGCCACGTGATCTACGCGAATGATCGATCGCCGGTGCACTCCGGCCGCTACGCCGAGTTTGGCAACCAGGGCCGCAGCGTGCAGCAGGACCCGACCATTTCGAAGACCGAGTCCGGCCATCCGATCAAGCATGAATTCACGCGCTCGATTCCAACCTCGCAGTGCATCGTGTGCCACATCCATCCCGGCACCAATATGGTCGCGTCCTACCTCGGCCTGATCTGGTGGGACAGCGAGACCGACGGCAAGCAGATGTATCCCGCCGAACAGCGCAAGCTGACCGATGACGATCGCTTCCAGGCGTGGCAGAAAAATCCGCAAGGGGCTGCCGCGCGGGGACTGTGGCTCGACAACGATTTTCTGCGAAAGCTGACGACAGACGTCAACCCCAAACTCGAAAACACGCAGTTCGCCGATTTCAACGGCCATGGCTGGGTGTACCGAGCCGTCTACAAGCGCGACCGCAAGGGCAACTTGCTCGACGCCGAGGACAAGGTCGTTCCGCACGACGATCCCAAGAAATTCGACAAAGCCGTGCACCTGATGGACATCCATCTGGAAAAAGGCATGCACTGCACCGATTGCCATTTCCAGCAGGACGCGCATGGGAACGGCAACCTTTACGGCGAAACTCGCAACGCAGTGGAGATCGATTGCGTCGATTGCCACGGGACCATCAAACAGAAAGCGACGCTGCTGACCTCCGCTGCCGCGGCGCCGAAGGGCGGCACCAACATGGCTCTGTCGCGCACCGGAACGGGCCAGCGGCGCTTCTATTGGGACAATGGCAAGCTCTTCCAGCGCTCATCGGTCGAGCCGAACAAACAATGGGAAGTGGTGCAGGTGATGGATACCATCACCCCCGGCAACGACCACTACAGCGAGGCATCGCGGCTGGCCAAGACAATCACCAAAGACAACCAGACATGGGGCTCGGGGCTCACTCCCGAAGCCGACCTCGCGCACTCGAATTCGCGCATGACCTGCTATACCTGCCATTCCTCGTGGACCACAAGCTGCTTCGGCTGCCACCTCCCGATGCGCGCCAACGGCAAGTCCGCGATGCTGCACAACGAGGGTCTCGAAACCCGCAATTACACACAATACAACTTCGACGTACTGCGCGACGATATCTACATGCTCGGCGTGGATGGGACGGTGACCGGCAACCGGATCGCGCCCACTCGATCGACATGTGCGGTCACGGTGAGTTCGCAAAACGCGAATCGCGACTGGATGTACTACCAACAGCAGACGATCTCGGCGGAGGGCTTTAGCGGATTTGGATTTAGCTCCTACTATCCGCACACCGTGCGCGCGAAAGAGACGAAGACCTGCACCAGTTGCCACGTATCCAAAGAGGGCGACAACAATGCGTGGATGGCCCAGATCCTGATGCAAGGGACAAATCTGGTCAACACCATGGGCCGCTTTGTGTACGTCGCGGAAGGCAACAAGGGGCTGGAGGCGGTGACTGTGGCCGAACGCGACGATCCGCCCGCAATCTTCGGCAGCGATCTGCACAAGCTGGCGTATCCGGAAGACTACAAGAAGCTTGTCGACAAAAAACATCGCGAACTCGAAGAAGCAGACCATCATGCGGGCAACGTGCTCGACCTGCAATTGCGCGGCGAGTATTTGTACGCGGCGCTCGGCAAAGACGGCTTCCGCGTCTACGACGTCGCCAACATTGAGAATAAGAACTTCTCCGAGAAGATTACGACCGCTCCCGCCTCGCCGCTCGGTCAGCGCTTTTACGTGAAGACGAAAAACGCAACTGCGATTGCGTCGCCCTCGACACTTGCGGTCGATCCGCTGCGCACGCGAGTGCCGGAAAATCAGGAGCAGCCCATCGCGTTGATGTACGGTTTCCTCTACGTGACCGACGCCGAGGAGGGATTGATCGTGGTCGGAGATCCCGACCTGAAAGCCAAGCGCCCGGGCGTCCTGACGCTGCTGGATGGCGATCCGACGAATAACTTCCTGAAGCGCGCGACCACGTTTAATCCTGGCGGCGTCTTGAATGGAGCCCGGCGTATCACGATCGCGGGCACCTACGCGTACATTCTCACGCCGCGCGGACTCGTCGTCGTGGATATCGCGAATCCATTGGCTCCCAAGGTAACTTCGCAAGTGGACCTGGTGGAGCCCACCGGTGTCGCTGTCCAATTCCGCTACGCCTTCGTGACGGATCGCGAAGGGTTGAAGGTCCTGGATGCAACCAAGCTAGCCGAGCCTCGCTCGCTGGGCGTACGGCTGCCTTTAGACGACGCCCGAAACCTCTACGTCGCCCGCACCTACGCCTACATCGCCGGAGGCAAGCAGGGCCTCGTGATCGTCGATGTGGAGCGCCCCGAGCGTCCTCGCATCGAGCAAGTTTACACTGCCGGAGGCGAAATCCACGACACGCGCGACGTGAAGCTCGGCATGGCAAACGCTAGCGCCTTCGCATTCCTGGCCGATGGCACAGGCGGCATGAAGATCGTGCAAATATTTGCCCCCAGCGACAATCCGAATTACCTCGGCTTCAGCCCCAAACCGACTCCCAAGCTGATCGCAACTTACAAGACGAAGGGCCCCGCCCTCATGCTCTCGAAGGGAATCGACCGCGACCGAGCAGTCGATGAAAGCGGCAACCAGATCGCCGTCTTCAATCGACGCGGCTCACGTCCTTTCAACCGGCAGGAAGCCGAACGCTTGTTCCTGCACGACGGGAAAACATACTCCGTAACGGACGCCCCTCCCGGACCCGCGAAACGCTAGCGGCTCAACCATTTCCCGTTGCAAGCAGGCCCCCGCTGCGCGCGGCCTGCTATGTTCACGTAGATGAAGCCGCCGATAGGTAGCAGCGCCGCCCTGAAAAACTCCAGCAACAAAACAAAGCCAATTTCTTGCACAAATGGTAAGCGCAAACCCAACAGTCGCAACTCTTTGCGTTTTCGTCCGCCAAAACCGCCTCAGCGGTTCAGCAGTTCGTCGATCTTGCGCTTCGTGTCGATCGGCTTCGCCTTCGACCAGTCGTGATACACGTGGCACTCAGTGCAATTCGCGCTGGCCGACGGATTACTGGTGCGGTGGCACTGCTGGCAAGTCTGGATGCCGGGTAGCATCACGTCCGACGTCGCCTTGCTGTTGACCGCGGCTCCGTGGCATTCCGCACACGCCACAATCTGATGCGGTGCGTGATCGAACTTCGCTCCTGTGAGCCAATGCGCGGTGATCTGCGCCTTCGGAATCTCTCTAGCGGGCGACGGCGTATGGCACTCGATGCACGTCTTACGCCACATCAGCGTCTCGGTGTCTTCCATCCTGCGACGGATCCACTCGGTCGCGTTACCCGCCGGCCCCACTCGCTGAACCATGATGCGAGGATCGATCGCAGGTTCCACAAGGTTCACGTCCCCCGGATGCTCCGCGATGTATTTGGTTAGCGCCGAGCGAGCGAACGCGAGGACCACTTCGGGCTTGTCATGCGGCAAGACCTGATCGATGCGGCGATGAAACTCCAACCGGTGGCAACTCTCGCAGTTGTCCTTGAAATTCGCGATCGCCATTTCTCCAGAGCGGCTGGGCGTATGGCAAGTCGAACACTTCAGCTGCGTGGTGCCGTTCGGCCCGCGCAGGTCGGGCTTCATGTGGACCTGATGACCAAACTTGATCGTGCCCGGGTCGGTGCGCGCCTTGAAATCGGGATGCACCGAATCGAACGCAGTCACCTTTGCTGCAACCGTATTCTTGCCATTCTTGGTCTGCAAGCTCGCATGGCACTGCGTGCAACTCGCATCTGTGATCTCGACCGCCGACCCCTTGTGTTCAATGTGGCAGCTCAGGCAAGCGGGCGTGAACGTCTGATGCTCTTTGTGCGCCGGCCCGTCGTGGCAACTAACGCAGGCCTTCTCTTCTACCTTGCGGCCCCAAAGCTTGGAACCGGTGTGGCACGACGCGCAGTTGCCTTCCAGAATGTGGTGGCCCTTCG
Organism: Bryobacteraceae bacterium; assembly: GCA_039926185.1. Classification (GTDB taxonomy): domain Bacteria; phylum Acidobacteriota; class Terriglobia; order Bryobacterales; family Bryobacteraceae; genus Palsa-187. The sequence goes on from JBDSXJ010000005.1 coordinate 224,557, forward strand.
ATAGCGGACCCGCATTAAACACCGCTCCAGAGTTGATCGCGAGCGAACTCAGCACCCACGCCAATCCGACCCCGGTCGCGGCGATCGACAGTATCCTGCGCCAGCGAGGGATCGGATAGAGGCGCTTGAAATACTCACGATCAATCCGCTGCGACAGCTTCTTAGTGGAGCGAGTGCGGGCCATGTCAGTAGCGCAGCGCCATGACGGCGTGGACTCCTCCCAGCACCAGCAGTGCGATCGACAAAGGCACGTGGACCAGCAGCCACGCGTGCAGGAAATGATAGAAACGGCGTTGGCGCGTCAGTTGGCGCTGCTCTTCGCAGATACTTTCCAGATCGTCGAGCACCGGGCGGAAAGCTGCGGGAGCCAGCGCTCGCAGCGGCTCGACCAGTCCTACTGCAGGGGCCTCCAGGTACGGCCTTACGCGGGTCGCGTAAAGCTCGCGGAACCGAACCTTGTCCTCGTGCTCTTCTTCGACTTGAACCGCAGATTCCACCAATTCGTCGGCCTCTTCGCGCAACTGCTGCCGGATGTGCGGGATCTCTTCGTAGATCGTTTCCAGCGGCACCTCGGTGGTCAGCAAGCCGGGAACGTAATGCTGCATCGCGGCCCCGAAGATTCCACTGGCGATGACGACAACCATCAGCACCATCAGGAGTCCGGTGAGAGGCCCGCGAAAGGAGAAAGCCCCATGAAACAGGATCAGCGGCAGGCTCAGCAGTCCCAGCCACAGATGCCCACGCATCCATGTTTGCGCCCGCCCAATACGCCACACCGGCACCTTCTTGCGCGCGCCCAGCAAGCCAGCGAACAACATGAGCGCGTAGCCGGAGATACCAAACGCGAGTCCGAACGCCGTGCCGCCACGCGGCCCGCCCGGTTCACTCGATGCGTACCATCCATAGAGGACCGACGAGGCGACCAGTGCCGCAATCGTCCCGATCATCCAGCCGCGATGTGTGGAGTCGATCTTCACGAGTTTTCCGCCTTGCCAATAAGGTCGCGGAAGAAGACGTTCGGCTCGACACGGTGCGCCGCGTCGTGCGGGCACGCGTATACGCAACTGGGTTCGGCCTGATCGGTACAAAGGTCGCAGGAAGTCGCCTTGGTTTTCGTGACCGCCTTCACCACGTTGGCGTCACCAGAGGTGACTTGAAACGGATGCATGTTGATATTGCCGTACGGGCAATTCTTGGCGCACAGGCCGCAGCCGACGCACCAGTCTTCGATGATGACTTCCAGCGAATTGCGGCGCCGAATGGAGCCGACCGGACAACCGACCATGCACAACGGGTCGCGGCACTGACGGCATGAGGTCGCGATCAAATACTTGTCGAAGCGCAGCCCCTCGCGGATGAGTCGCGTGACGCCGTCGTGCGCATCGGCGCATGCGCGAGTGCAATTGTCGCAGCGCGTACACTTCTCCAGATCGAGCACCAGCAGGCTCTGCGCTTCCATCAATCCCTGCGCCAGGAACTGACTCAGGGGCGCGTGCGTGACGGTCGCGGCTCGCTCCCGATTTTGCTCGGCATGGCGTGACGCGACTCCTTCCAACTGCGCGCGGACTTCCGGGAACTCGCGCATCATGCGATGGAAATCGTCGGCGTGGAATCGGACCACTTCCACGTGATCGAGAGCCGTGCAGGTGGCCGTGCGCCGTCCTTCCCCGAGCAGCCCCATCTCGCCGAAATAGCCGCCACGTCCGAGATAGGCCAGCACCAGTTCACCATCGCTGTGTTGCTCGGTAACCTTGATAAACCCAATGCGTACCAGGTAAAACGCATCCGCGAGATCGCCCTGGCGTACGATCACATCGCCCTTGTTGTAGCGAATCAATTCCACGCGATCGCGCAGCGTGTCGATAAACTCAGGCGTCAACGTCGCGAACATCGGAACGCTGCGCAGGTGGTCTTCGAGCGCGCGCCGACGATAGTTGGCATCCAGCTGCGCCTTCAACGTCTTGTTGCGCTGCATGATGTCGAGCACGTTGCGCAACATCTCGAGCATCACGCAATCCGTTTCCGCCTGCACCGTCGCCGAACGCGGGTAGAGACTCATGCACGTCATCTCCCCGAACAGGTCGCCCGCATGCAGTTGGGCGACAGGATTGTCGTAAGACAAATCCACGGACGCATCAATCGGAATCGTACGCCGCTCCCCTTCCCCTTCGCGGCGATCCTGTTGCCGACCCGTCAACTTGCTGGCGAGCTTGTTGAAGAACCCCGTCGCGCCGTTCGTTTTCACATGCGCCATCGGTGCCGCGAGGAACACGCTTGCCGTGCCTTCGAGAATATAAAACGCTGTCGACCCGTATTCGCCCTCGCGGCAAATAATATCGCCCTTTTTGAATCGACGCTTCACTACGGCGTTTTTGTTGAGCTCAAGGAATGTGCCGGAGACTTCCTCGAAGTACGGCAACCCTAGCAACGTCTCGACGTCAACCGCCTCGCCCGGAAGCACCGTCTGAATCACACTCTTGTTCGTGAGCGCGCCCGTCGGGCAACTCACCATGCACTCGCCGCACGATACGCACGACGAATTCCCCATCGGGTCATTGAGATCGAACGCGATCCCAGCTCCGAAGCCTTTGCCTCGCCGCCCCAGCACGTTGTTCGACTTAATCTCGTCGCAACCGCGGATACAGCGATCGCACAAGATGCAAGCCTCGTGATCCACCGCGATGACAAGCGAGGAATCATCCTGCCCGCGCGGCGACAGTCTCTGCGGAAACCTCGACTTGACGATACCTTCTTCGCGAGCCAGCGTTTCGAGTTCGCAATCATTCGACTGCTTCTGCCGGGCGCAGGGCGATGGATGGTCCGCCATCAGCATCTCAACCACGGTCCGGCGCGCCGCGACAACCTTTTCGGAATCGGTCGTGACCACCATTCCGTTTTCAGCCGGTCGCACACACGACGCCGTAAGCACGCGCCCACCCGCCTCAACCAGACACACCCGGCACACGCCGACCGGAGTTTCGTTTTGCTGATGGCACAAGGTCGGAATCCCGATGCCGTTCATGCGAGCCGCGTCGAAAACCGATGTCCCGGCCGGAACGGTAACCTCGCGCGTGTCGATCGTCAGCTTGATGTCGCTCATAGCGGACACACTCCCGCAGGACAACGATGCCGTAAGATGTGCTCTTCCACCTCAGCCCGGAAATGCGTCAACACGGACGTCAACGGCGAATGCGCGAACTGGCCCAGGCCACAAATCGACGCCAGCTTCATCGCGCTTGAGAGTTCGTCCACCAACCCTATATCGGCGGGTGTGCCTTTTCCCTTTGTCCAGCCGGTCACGATATCGACCAGTTTCTGCGTGCCGACGCGGCACGGAACGCATTTACCGCAAGTCTCATTGCGGAAGAATTGCAGCGCGTTGAGCGCCATGTCCAACATGCAGCGGTCTTCCGAACACACCACAATGGCTCCCGACCCGAGCATGGACCCAATCGCCTGCATTGACTTAAAATCAAGCCTCGTCTCGGCCAGCGACGCCGGCAAATATCCCGACGAGGGTCCCGACGGCGCGAACGCCTTGAACGCCTTGCCATCGCGAATGCCTCCCGCGAGGCCAAGAATCACGTCCTTCGCAGGCGTGCCCATCGGGATGATGAAGATTCCCGGGTTCACCACATCGCCACTCACGCCGACAAACTTCAACCCCGCGAGCCCGGCCTGCCCCTGCGCCTTAAACCAGTCGATGCCCCGAACCAAGATCTGCGGGACATTCGCGAACGTCTCGACATTGTTCAGCGCCGTCGGCTTGTTCCACAACCCCTCGTAAACCGGGAACGGCGGCTTGTTGCGCGGCTCAGCGCGCTTGCCTTCCAGCGCTTCAATCAGCGCCGTCTCCTCGCCGCAAATATAACCGCCCGGGCTCACGAACACTTCGAGATCAAACGCCAGCCCCGAGCCCAAAATATTCTCGCCGAGCAACCCGGCTTCGTAGCAGCGATGGATCTCTTCTTCGATAATCCGTTCTTGCGCAGGATACTCGTGGCGAATATAGACGATCCCCTGCCGAGCGCCCGTAACCAGTCCCGCGAGGATCATTCCCTCGATCACCAGGAACGGCAGATTGTGCATGATGAAGCGATCCTTGATCGTCCCAGGCTCGCTTTCATCGGCGTTGCAGACCACGTACTTCGTCACGCCAGGAGCCTTGCGAACAGCTTCCCACTTCATCCCCGTCGGAAATCCAGCGCCGCCCATTCCCGGCAGCCCGGCGGCCTTCAGTTGCGCAATGACGCCGTCAAAGTCCTTGCTCACGACCAGCTCGCGCACGGCCTGATACCGATTCCCATCGGGGTAGGGATCGGGAGCCAGCCCCGTCTGCGGCGGATCGACCGGCAACTCCGGCAGCGCCTTGCCACCCAGCGCGGTCAGCACCAGCGCCTCGGCCTGCGCGCTGGTCACCTCGCGATACACGTGGTCATTAATCGAAATCGCAGGAGCGCCATCGCACTGCCCTAAACACGACATCCTTCCCACGGTCACGTCCGAGGCGCTCATTCCTCGAAACCGCTCTGTCAAGCCATCGCGCAATTCATCCGATCCACGGATATGGCACGCCATATCCGCGCAGACGTTGATACACACCTTGGGCGGCGGCTTCAATTGGAAGTGGGGATAAAAGTCGGCGACCCCGTGAATGCGGAACAGCGGCGTCCCGGTTTCGCCCGACAAGGCGCGCAATTGGTCCGCCGGCAAATAGCCGTAGCGGTCCTGAATCTCGCGAAGCTGATCGAAGATTTCGGTCCGGGGGCTCTTCACGGCGTTGAGTTTGATTATAGAATAGGAGGCTTGGGAAGAGTACTCGTACTTTCGTACTTGGTATCGGCAGCGCTTTTCGCCGCTGACCCGCCGAAGTTCACGGGGCCGGGTTCGTGCGCGGCTCCAGCCTGCCACGGGGCCGTTCAGCCTCGCTCCACGACGTCGGTCCAGCAGAACGAATACAGCACCTGGGTCATTCAGGATAAGCACGCGCAGGCATTTTCGGTGTTGTCCAATCCGACCTCAGTGCGGATCGCGCGAATACTCGGGCTTCCCAGCGCGTCGACGGCTCCGCGCTGTTTGGCGTGCCATTCGCTGAATCCCGAGGCGTCTGAGCGCGCCCGCACGTTCGACACTTCCGATGGCGTAAGTTGCGAGAGCTGCCACGGTCCGGCATCGAACTGGCTTGGACCGCACACTACTAAGGACTGGACGCACCAACAGTCGGTCGATGCCGGGATGAAGGATCTGCGCGACCTCACGCATCGCTCCGAGCAGTGCCTTACCTGCCACCTGGGAACCGCAGACAAGAAGGTCGATCACGAATTGATTGCCGCGGGGCATCCTGACTTGTATTTTGAGCTGGCCTCATTCTCAGCCGTGATGCCGCGCCACTGGAAGCCAAAGGCGAATCAGGACCCCTGGCAGGAGGTTCGCGAATTGGCCACCGGGCAAGCGGTCCAGTTGCGGGAGCACTTGTCCCGCGTGCAGCGCAATGCGAAAACCGGCGTGTGGCCGGAGTATGGCGAACTCGATTGCTTCGCGTGCCACCACAGCCTAACAGCATCGAAAGACAGTTGGCAGCAGGCGCGTGGGTATGAGAATCGTAAGCCAGGCAATCCGCCCTGGAATCTTTCGCGATTCGTCGTGCTGCGGCAGATCGCTCTCGAGTTTGATCGCAACGCGGCGACACAACTCCAGACAGCGATGAACAACCTGTACGCGTTGGTGAGCACGATTGGTAACGACCGCAATCAGGTCGCCACCCAAGCCGCGCAGGTGCAGGCGCTGGCGAACCAACTTGAGGCCCGCGTGAATTCCGGAACCTTCGACGCCGCCTTAGTGAAGCGGCTAATGAAGAGCATCTCCGGTGATGGCGAGTATATCTCCGTGCAAGGCGAACGGGCAGCGGAGCAAGCCGCGATGGCGATCGACTCGTTATTCGTGTCGTACTCCACAAACACGAGCGTCGCGAACGCCGCGCTAGTCCGCACTTCCATTCAAGCTTTGTTCACCGAGGTCCAGAATCCTTCGGCTTACAACGCGTTCAATTTTGCCCAAAGGATGAGGGTGGTCAATGGGCTGCTTCCGTAAACTTTCGCTATTCCTGCTGGCAGCATCTGCCTTCGCGCAACTCACCAATGAGGATGTTCGCCGGGTGGTGGAAGCCACCGCCAAGGCCATAGACTCGAACTCCATGGTGATCGCGGTCACTGACCGACAGGGCGACATCCTCGCGGTGTTCCGCAAGCCCGACGCGCCCGCCACAGCCACAGGCAACTTCGGTAAGCAAGTTGACGCCAACGAACTCGCGGTCGGCTTGGCGCGCACTGCTGGCTTCTTCAGCAACGCGCAAGCGCCGCTCTCTTCCCGAACAGTTCGCTACATCAGTGGGGTCCACTTCCCTCCCGGGATCTTGTACACAGGCAATGCCGCGCTCTACGGGATCGAGAATACGAATCGAGGCTGCATCATCGGAGCCGACTACGCCGAAGGCCGCACTGTGCCTCCCGCGCGTTCCATCGACGGCCTGAGCACAGGCCTCGGAATCATCACTGGCAAGGCCGACCTATTTGATAGCGACCCATCCGCAGTAAACCCCGGTGGCGTGCCGCTTTACAAAAACGGACAGGTTGTGGGAGGCGTCGGCGTCGTGGGCGTCGCGCCCGACCTCGCGGAATACGCCGCATTCATGGGAGCCGCAGGGGCCGGACTCCTGCCCACCGACATTCCCGCCCCCGGCGTCGTCTTCATCGACGGCATCGCGCTGCCCTTCGTCGACAACACCACGGCCCCCGGAGGCATCGGTCTCGGCGCACTCACCGGATCGTATGTGGTCGAGCCACTAGACTCCCCCGGACCCGCTCCCGAAGGCGACCTCGTGATCCCGCGCGCTGGCTCGGCGCTGACCTCACAGGAAGTCCGGCGAATCATTGATCGCGCTATCGACTCCGCGAACCAAACCCGCGCTGTGATTCGTCTGCCTCTTGGCTCCAGAGCCCGGATGGTGATCGCTGTAGCCGATCTCGACGGTACGATTCTTGCGCTGCATCGCATGGAGGACGCGACGTTTTTCAGTATCGACGTCGCGCTGGCGAAGTCTCGCAACGTGATCACGTTCTCGCGCAATCTTCCTGGCGTGCCTCCCGGAACCGCTGTCACCAACCGCACCATTGGATTTGGTGCCCAGCCCTTCTTCCCCCCCGGCCTCGACTTCACCGAACCCGGCCCGTTCTTCGACATCTACAAACACGACGTCGAGAATCCTTGCGAGGGTGGCAACGGCGTCGTGTTCTTTCCCGGCGCGCTCCCGCTGTATCGCAATGGAGTGTTGGTCGGAGGTCTCGGTGTCAGCGGCGATGGCGTGGAGCAGGACGACTTCGTCTCCGCTGCCGGAGCACTGGGCTTTGAGCCTCCGAAGAATATCCGAGCGGATCGCGTGCAGATCGACGGTGTGCGCTTGCCGTATCTGAAGTTCCCGCGTAACCCAACGCAGTAAATTAGCGTCTGCCCGCATGCTTACGCATGGCGGCTCGTTACCGTTTTCGTTTGCATGTGTTCGTTTGCAAGGAGCCGCGACCGTGAGGGAGCGGGCAGACGCTCAAAACTCCACCCGCACACTCATCTGAAACTGCCGCGCCGACTCCGACAGCGGACTCACCGCCGGAAACCCGCTCGCGCGCCCCTGACGTCCATATTGCGCAACCCCAAACGTGGGACTCGAAAGCACCGTATCCGGATTGCCAAGGTTCGCGTGATTCAACAGATTGAACGCGTCCGCTCGGAACCGCAGCCAAGTGGACTCCGCGATTCTAAAACTACGCCCCACCGCCACGTCAAAGTTGTAGAACCCCGGACCCGTGAATGCATTCCGCCCGACATTGCCAAGAGCGCTAGGTGCAGCATCGGCAAAAGCCGACCGATTCAGCAACCGTCGACCGCCAGCAACATCGACATCCGCGAACGCGTTGGTACCCAGGTAATCCGGGCGGTTGTTGAGAGCGTAACCTTGGCCCGCCGCAGCAAAATCCGTGGCACCGAGCAAGTTGTACGGCAACCCCGAACGAACGCCCGTCAGCCCGGAGATCGTCCAATCCCGCAGCGCGAAATGTTGACCGGGCAAGGCCCACGAATAGACCACCACCAAGCTATGGCGCTGGTCGAAATCGGCGTTGCCCCGATCGGCTTGCGGATCGAACTGCCGCGAGAAGGAAGCGCGCCCGGATGTCGGCGGCGTCACCGAGATGCTCGTGAAACTGAGGTTGAAGAAGTCCCCCGCCAGCGGCTCGCTCTGATTGTCGATCGTATGCGACCACGTGTACGCCACCTGCAGCGTCCCCCGGCTGGCGCGATAGCGAAGCACGCTCGACAACGCGTTGTAATTCGAGAAACCCTGCCCTGAGCGATACGAAATATCGGGCAGAGAGTTGTTGTAGCGATTTGCGGTCGTTGAGAATTCGCGATTCACCACGTCCGTCGTAATCAGCCGCCGCCCGTAGGACCCCAGCGCGTTCACCTCCAGCGAAAGTCGCTCCGCAAGCTGGTGCTGGACCCCTGCGAAGTAGCTGTGCACGCGGCCATTGCGAAGATCCGGGTCCATCAACGTCAGACTCGGGAAGCTGGAAGTCACATTGCCGAGTCCCGCGATGACGTCCGCCACCTGCCTGGTGAAGCTCGTTACATTGGCGGCAAACGTGATCTGCGGCACGGTGAACCCGTTGTTGCGGACATTCTGCCACAAGTTATCGAACGGCCTGTCATAGAAGATGCCGTAGGAAGCCCGCACCAGGGTGCGTCCGGTCCCGAAAAGGTCGTAGGACGCACCGGCGCGAACAGCGATATTGCCGCTGTCCTTCCCAAAGAGCTGCTGATCTCCGGACGACGGCGTGACCAACTTCGCAGTCGTCAAGCGCTCTGCAAGCGTCGCTCCCGCCCCCAATTGCACCAGCGCATCCTTCACCGGTCCGACGTTGCTTGGGGCTCCGAACGATTCGTACCGCAGCCCGATGTTCGCCGTGAGTCGCGAACTCAGCCGAACGGTGTCTTGCAGGAACCCCGAGTATTGCTGATAGCGATACTCGCGATCGTAGCTCGGCTGTTTCGGCGCCCCCCGGTCAATCGCGGCCCGGAACGAGGACGGACGATCCAGAACAAAATTGGTGATCCCCGCGAACCGATACAGCCCGTCTCGCCCAGCCGTGAGGTATCCATCGAGACTCCGCAGCAACGCCCCGCCGCCGATCGCGATCCGGTGCGCCCCACGAGTCCAGGTGAGGTTGTCCAAAAGTTCAACGCTCTTGCCGACATTCTTATAGGCGTAAAACGCCGGACTGCCCGGCAGCGTCACGCCATCGCCCGACAGCAAGGTCGCGATCTCCGGATGCGGCCGATCCCAATGCAAATCGTCATTGCTGAACGCCACGCGAGCATCATTCACCAAGTTCGGAGAAAACGTGTGCACATGCGACCCGCTGATTCGCCAAGTGTTCTGCTGCAGCGGCGAAATGAAGTCCTTGTAAGGCGTCCAGATAAAATCCGGGCGGCCCAACCGCGCCAGCAAAAACGTGCCCGTCACCCGATCGCGCGAGCCCGGGTTGTAATCCAGCCGTTCAATCACCAGTGACCGATTCACCGAAACCGGTGGCGCAATACTCAGCGAGCCAACGATCCCATTCCCGCCCACCGCGGGCGGCGCGTACGTCTCCAGCAAGGTCCGCGACTGCCGCCCCTGCGCAGCGAACTGCTGAAACACTGGCAAATTGGGCAAGGAGAATGTCTGCGGAGCCTGCTGTCCCCGGCTCCGAAAATGGTCGAAGGCACTGGAGAAGAAGAGGCGATTCGACCGAATCGGTCCGCCCACCCAGAATCCCGGCTGACTTTCCTTATAAGGAGCGCGCTTCAACCCTGCCAGATTCTGCTGAAATCCGTTTGCGTTCAAAACTTCGTTCTTCAAGAAGAGGTAGGCAGTTCCGTGGAATTGATTCGCTCCGCTGCGTGTGATGGCGTTGGCCAGGTAGCCCGACGTGCGCCCGTATTCGGCGGAGTAGTTGTTGGTCGAAACCCGATACTCCTGAATCGCCTGCGGAGCCACGGTTACCAGCGGTCCAGTGAGCAGGTAGTTGTTGTTCTCGAGTCCATCGAGCAGAAAGTTCGATGCAGACGGGCGCTGTCCGTTTGCAGCGAGCCCAAGTCCGCGGGCCGTGGCACCGTCGGAGGTTACACCCGGCTGGGTGACCAGCATGGTGTAAACGTCACGGCCCGCGAGCGGCAGGTCCGCGATATCGGAAGAGCGGATCACGCTCGAAACGGTGGTCTCCAGCGGGACGCGCTGACCCTTGTTGGCCTCGAACGACCCGGTGCGCGAAGCGTCCACGTCCGGTCCGAAGAAGGTCACGATGGTCTTCGTGCCAGGGAGAAACACGCTATTGGTCTGGCCGGACTCCCACACGTCGCTCAACGGCCGCAGGCGAAAGCGCAGGTCGATGCGCGAGGCGACCGTGAGTTCCAACTCCTGAACTTCCTGCGCCTGGAATCCCATGGCCGTGGCCCGCACGCGATAGGTCCCCGGAGAGAGCAAGGGCAACGAGTAATACCCATCGACGTCGCTATTGGAACTGCCCGCAGACGTGCTGGTGTCACTTGCATAACTGACGTTCGCCGCCGCGATCGGGCGGCCGGTGACCGAGTTCACCAGGCGACCGGAAATGACCCCCTGCGTGGTTTGCGCCCACGCGGAACAAGCGACAAACAGTACGGCCAGTACAAAGCGATTCATTGGCAGTCTGTTCATCGTCAAAACCATCCTAGCTCAGCAGGTAACGCAGGCGGGAATTCAAGCCGATGTATCATTCGAGTAGCGATGAACAAGCGAACACAACGCGTGCTGGCGGGCGCGCTGATCGCGGTCGGGAGCACGGTGGTCACCGTGCTGCTGAGTGATGTTCGTTTATTTAAGATCTTGAACGCAAAGGCCTTGGACTCCCACTTCCTGCTGCGTGGCAAGCAGCCGACGCAAGATATCGTGCTGGTGACCGCGGACCAGAAGGCGCTCGATAAGTTCAAAGACGTGCAACTGTTCTGGCACCCTCACTATGCCGACGTGATTCACGCGGTCAGCAAGGGAGGCGCGAAAGTACTGGGGCTGGATCTAGCATTCGGCGTCCCCGTGAGCCAGTGGGAGCCGGACCACGACCGCCTGCTCGCCGAAGCGGTGACGTCCGCGCCAATGCCAGTGGTGGTCGGCTACGTTGCCGCACTCAACACCAATCAGGCGATCAATCCCGTGCCCGTAAACATGCTCGCATCCGCGCTGGGACTGGCCGGGTTCTCCAATCTGACAACCGACGCCGAGGACGACTTTATCCGACGGCAGGAATTGTTTGAGGATGGCGAAGAAATGTCATGGGCCATGCGGGTGACCGAAAAGTTCCTCGGCAAGGTTCCGCAGGACATCCCGTTGGATAAGAATCGCTCTATCTTCATCAACTATCGTGGAGGGCCGGGGACGTTTCCACGCGTTTCGATGGCGGATGTCGTGGACGCGCCTGAGCAGCAGCTGAAACAGTGGTTCCAAGGCAAGATCGTCTTGCTCGGCACCGATTTCCCCGGCGATTCCGACCGTCGCAACACGCCTTTTTTCACGGTATTCAGCGGCGATCAGTGGCAGACCGCCGGAGTCGAGATTCACGCGAACACCATCGAGACTCTGCTACAACGTAACTTCCTGCAACCATCACCGCAGTGGGCTCGCATCGGTGCGATCTTTGCAGGCGCAGGAGCCACGGTCGCCGTGGTTGCCGAATCCTCCGCGCTCGCCGCAATTCCGGGACTGCTCGGCATCGGACTCGCTGTTGCGCTGATCACGCACCTGCTCTTCTTACAAGGCACCATCCTCCCGACTGCGGAAATCATGGTCGCCGCGACCATCTGCCTGATCGGCGCGATCATCTACCGCTTCGTCACGGCCGAGCAACGCGGCGACCTCTTTCGCGAAGCCGTCTCGCTATTCGTAGGCAAACGTGTGGCTGCATCCCTCGACAACGCGCGCACGATCGGACTCACGGGCAAGCGCGAAACGGTGACCATCCTCTTCACCGACATCCGAGGCTTCACCGCCTACACCGAAAAGGTCTGCGAAGAAGAAGGCCCCGAGTTCCTGGTGCAGAAGCTGAATGAGTATATGGGCACCATGGCCGGGATCATCGTGACCTTCGGGGGGCACGTGAACAAGTTCATCGGTGACGGAATCCTGGCCGTCTTCTCCGACGAGGACGAAGGCGCGAAGCCCGGCGACCATCCCATGCGAGCCGTCCGCTGCGCCACGCGCATGGTCACTGCCGCTAGCCAATTCCAGACCGGAGCGGGATTGCACACGGGCCTCGCCGTGGTGGGCAACGTGGGAAGCGCCGATAAGATGGAGTACACCGTGCTGGGCGATACCGTAAACCTCGCCTCGCGCCTGGAAAGTTTGAATAAGGAACACAAGACGAAGTTGCTCATGAGCGAGACCACGCAGCAGGCCCTGAACGGCAGTATCGAGACGACGCATCTCGGCTCAGTGCCAGTGCGAGGCAAGGCCGCGCCGATCCATTTATATACGGTCTCCGTGTTGCTCGAATCGCCGAAAGAGGTAGTGCATGCGTAGATTGAGTTTGTTCCTGCTGACCGCATGGATCTTGTCCGCTGCGGTGCCCGAGGAACCGGTCGGCTTGGTGCTGAGCGCTGGCGGAAGCCAACTCTTGCGCTCCGACGCCGAGACCCCGCTCAGCGCGCGCTCCGGCGACCTGCTGTTCGCGGGCGACGGCTTACGTACCTCCGGCAATGCAGCATCGTTCTTGTTTTGCCCCGGCAAAACTCTGGAGACCCTGAGTTCAGCGGGCGAAGTCCGGCTCGACACCAGCAAAACCAAAGTAAAGAGCGGGACGATTTCTGGCCAACCGGCGCGCGCGTGTACGCTTCCCAAGACATTGCGTGTCGCGGCGGCGAGCCAGCAGCACTACGGCGTCACGATGACCCGAGGGGTCGCTGGCGAAATTCGTCCGACTCCGCGCGCCGCGCTCTCGGCAGAAATCATCGCAGAACTCACGGGATTCGATGGTGCACTCGCGGCCAACCCTAACGACCAGGCAGCACTTGTCGGAGCAGCGACCGTCTTCGAAAATCGCAACCTTCCGGCGAACGCACTGGAGATGTATTATCGCCTCCGCACCCAGTGGCCCGACGCTGCGTGGCTCAAGAGTAAGATCTTCGACCTGGAACAAACCGCCGCCATCCAGAGCGCCGCCATCGAAGCTCCCCCCGGTGGACAGACCTATGCGTTGGTCATCGGCGTCTCCAAATACCAACGCCCGGAGCTGTCGCTGCAATACGCCCATTCCGACGCCACCACGTTTTCCCAACTACTCAGCAGCCCGCGCGGAGGCGGCGTTCCTGCGGCAAATATCCTCTTGCTCACCGACGAAAAAGCGACCACCGCCGCGGTGCGCAACGGCTTCCAAGATTTCCTAAAGCGCCGCGCCACCAAGAACGACACCGTCATCATCCTGATCGCGGGCCACGGCACCGTGGAGACGCCCGGCAACCGCAACGCCTACATCCTGACGCACGATTCCGACCCGCAGGACCTCGCCAGCACCGCGCTCCCTATGGGCGAACTGCAATCGCTCTTTGAAGAACAGTTAAAGAAAGTCGGCAAAGTGCTCCTCTTCGTCGACGTCTGCAAAGCCGGAACCATCGGCTCCATCCAAAGCACCGGCATCAATTCCAACGTCCAGCAGCTCGGCGACATCGAGGGCGACCTCTTCGGCCTGCTCGCCAGCCGCCCGCGCGAAGTGTCCTTCGAAGGTCCCGAATTTGGCGGCGGCCATGGAGCCTTCAGCTACTTCGTCCTCAAAGGCATGGAAGGCGCGGCCGACAAGGACGGCAACAAAACCGTTACGGCAAGCGAACTCATCGACTACGTCAGCAAACAGGTCCCTGAGGCTACAAATTCCAAGCAGCATCCGCGCGAGTTCGGCGTCTATGACAACGGCATGCGGCTCGCTGAAGTCGACAAGCCCGGCATCAACCTCGCGCGCACTCCGCCCATGATCGACGTCCGCACCGGCGAGCCGCTCTATCTCGCGCAAGCCAGCCAGCAGCCGATCACCGGCCAGGCCGCGCAGGATCTCGAGACGTTCAACCAGGCCATCGCCGCGGGCCGCATCCTTCCCGGGGAGCCCAACAATGCGTTTGACGCACTGCGCCCACTCGCGTTCACCTTCACCCCGCAGCGTTATCTCGAAACCCAGAACCAACTGCGCATCGCGCTCGAAAACGCGGCTCAAAAAGTCCTCCTGAAATACCTGCAAGGCGACCAAGCCCCGCCCGTTCGCGAGGACTTCGTGCTCGCCGCGCGCTACATGGAAGCCGCTCGCACGCTCACCCGCGAATCGCTCTACCTCGAAGCCCGTGACAACTTCTTCCAGGGTCGCGCGCTCCTCTTCGACAAACGCTACACCGACGCCGTGCCCTTACTCGAGCAGGCCGTCCGCCTCGATCCCGGAGCCGCCTACTCCTACAACGCCCTCGGCATCTCGTATCTTGAACAAGCCCGTTTCACCGAGGCCATCCCCGCCTTCCGCGACGCCGCGAACCGCGCACAGCACTGGTCGTATCCGCTGCACAATCTCGCGCTGTCCTACGTGGAGACCGGCGACTACCAGAACGCCATCCGCGCCTATCAAAAGGCGATCGATCTCACTCCCGAATACAGCTACCTCCCCTACAACCTCGGCCTGGTCTACCAGCGCCTGAATCGCAGCAAGGACGCCGAGAAGTCCTATCGCAAGGCGATCGCCATCGCGCCCGATTCCGCCGAGGCCTACAATGCTCTCGGAACGCTCAAAGCCGCCGCCAAGAAAAACACTGAAGCCGAACAGCTCTATCGCGACGCCCTGCAGCGCAATGCCGCGTTGCTCCCCGCTCGCCACAATCTTGCAGTGTTGCTCGCGGGGCAGCCCGCTCGTCGCATGGAGGCCATCAGCCTGCTGCGTGACAACGTGCAACGGTCGCCGCAATTTGTCGCCTCGCAAGTGAGCTTGGCCGAAACGCTCGAAGCATCAGGTGGCACAACGGCTGCGGCTCAGGCCTACCGTCAAGTGCTGAGCCTATCTCCTAACTACGTGGCCGCACGGCTGTCCCTCGCGCGTCTCTTGCTCGCGACGGGCGATTCCGCGGGAGCCGCCGAGCAGGCCCAACAAATTGGCACCGAGAATCCCGCGGCCTTAGAATTATTGGGTGACGCGCGAGCCAAGCAGTCGCTCAACGCCGACGCCCGATCCGCCTATCAATCCGCGCTCGACCTGAAACCCGAGCGCGCCGACCGCAAGCGCATCGAAGCGAAACTCAAGACGGTTCGCTAGTCCGGTTCGCTTCCTCGCGCCGCTGCGCCAAATCTTCAAACACCGCCCCGAACGCCGGCACGCTGGTTTTCAACTGATGAAAATCCGCGCGCGAGATCAGCAACACATCCACCTCGGTAGCCGCGCGGACCGTCGCATTGCGGCTCACGTTCCCCAGCACCGCCATCTCCCCGAAGTAATCCCCCGCCCCCAGGTCGGCAACGTGATCCTCGCCGCGCAGCACTTCGCACCGGCCCTTCTCGATGATGTAGACGTTGTCCCCCAAGTCGCCCTGATGGAACACGGTCTCCCCCGCATCGAAATGTTGCCGCACGATCCCCGCATCTTTGGCCGCCTTGATCTGCACCAGGTCGGGAGGAAACAGCAACGCTACCAACCAGTCGAGCCCGATCCGCACCTTGCGATTCAGACCCGGCATCTTCATCAAGTAGATCCCGCGCCACAACACCCATGCGGGGAACCCTGAAATCCGTACGCCCAAGATCTCCGCGATCGCAGAAAAATGTCCCAGCGACGCGAGCTTCCCTAACCCTTCAAACGCGAACTGCCGCTGCGCGCCTCCGCGAATCACCGCGTCAATATTGTCCGCGACCACTTCCGCCGCCCGCGTTGCGTGCTGCGCCGTCGGAGGCACCGGATTCCCAGCCACAGTATTCACCGCCGCACAATCACCAACGGCCCAAACCTGTCCCTCAAACCCATCCAGCTCCAGCCCGCTATTCGCTACGAGGCGCCCCTTGTCCTTCTTGCACTCCAGCTTCTGCAACACCGCAGGCATCGCCGAAGGAACCGTCGAAGCCAACGTCTTGCACGGAATTTCTTTGCCGGACTTCAGCACCGCTTTCTCCGACGTCGCCGCCGTCACCCGATCGTTCGCGAGAATCTCGACACCACGACGCGTGAGGATCCGCTCCGCAAATAGCGCGAGCTTCTGATCCATCTCTGGCAGGATGTGTTCCTTTGGATGCACCAGCACACAGCGAACTTTCTCATCGCGTAGCCGAGGATAGTTTTTCTTCGCGCTGAGCACAAAGTCATTCAACTCCGCTATCAACTCAACACCCGAAAATCCCCCGCCCGCGACCACGAACGTCAGCAGCTTCTTGCGTAACGCAGCATCCGCTTCGAGATCCGCCTCTTCCAGCACCTGGATCAGGTGGTTCCGCAACGCCAGCGCATCCGCCAACGTTCGAAACGGCTTGCCGTGCTCCAGCATTCCAGGCATGCCGTAAAAATTCGTGACCCCGCCCAAGGCGATCACCAGATAGTCGTAGGGCAGCTCCAATTGCCGAGGCCGGAACCCGGGACTCACCGTCACCACCTTACGAACAAGATCGATATCTTCAACCTCGCGCATGATGAGTTGCGTGCGCGGACAGAGATGCCGAATCGGAGAAACAATATCCGTCAGCCCGATCGAACCTGAGATCACCTCCGGCAGCATCGGCTGGTAGACCATGTAATTCTCCTGGTTCACCAGTTGAATCGTGGCCTCATCCGCCGTCAGGATTTTCTCCAGCCGCCGGGCAACGTAGACGCCCGCAAACCCGCCGCCGAGAATCAGGATGCGCTTCGGGGTTGCGCTCACAGTTCGAATGCCCACCCTTCCTTGGCCATAAACGTATCCGCAAACTTGCGTCGCGCTTCCTGCTCAATGCGGCGCAGCATTTCATCCGAATGCAGGGGATCGTGATGGAAGAGCACCAGCGAATCCACCCCTGCAGCGCGAGCCACGCGCGTCGATTCCAGCCATGTGCTGTGGCCCCAGCCACGGTGCGTTTCGTATTCCTCCGGCGTGTACTGTGAGCTGATCACCAGCACCGTCGCACCCCGAGCCGCTTCCAGGAAAGTCGCGTCGAGGTTCGCATCCCCATGCTCACGATCCGGAGCGTAAATGAATCGCGGCCCGCCGCACTGCACGTCGTACGCGCACGCGCCCTGAGGATGATTCACCTCGAACGGCCGCACAACAACTCCGTCGATGTTCGCCGAGCCGACACCCAAATCGACGAAGTCGACACGAGCGGCAAACGTCTCGAAGCCTATCGGGAAAAATGGCACCGCCATCGACGCCTCCAGCGATTCACGCAAAGGTGCCGAATACACGGACGAATAGATTGTGACGTGAACGTTTGCCAGGAAAAGCGGCGCGAAGAAGGGAATGCCCTGGATATGATCCCAGTGGAAATGAGTGAGGAAGAGATGAATGCGTGAAGCACCGCGAGCTGCAATGCTCAACCCGGCCTCACGAATCCCAGTACCAGCATCGAACAGGATTACGTCTCGCGCGCCCTCAAGTTCCACGCACGAAGTGTTCCCGCCGAATTCGAGCGTCGCGGCCCCGGGCACTGCCACGGAACCGCGCACACCCCAGAATCGTAGCTGCATCTGGGGCTGATTATCGCACGTTAACTACTGTTGCTTTCCTTTGCCTTTTCCGGCAGCAGGACCAGCAGGCGGTGCCGCGGAAGGAACTTCTTTCGCGCGGCCGCCCTGGGATTCAGGATAGTGATCCAAGTCGATGTTGCCTTCATGGCAGGCAAATTCCATCAACTCCATCTTCGGATCGTCATGCCGACCAAGGTTGCCGGCAATCTTCCACGGACGCGTGTAAATCGTAGGATCGGTAATGGTCGCTTCGTAGTCGATACGGTTGAGGTCCTTCATCGTGAAACGCTCCACGACCTTAATCTGATCGGTAGTGAAATTGGCTTCCATATCGAGCCACACCAAGCCGTTCTGATTGGTGGTCTCGACTACGAGCGTGTCGCCTTCCCAGTGCCCTACGCCATCGCCCATGAAGAGCTTGATGTCGCCCGGAATGTGCGGACGATT
Organism: Bryobacteraceae bacterium; assembly: GCA_039926185.1. Taxonomy (GTDB): domain Bacteria; phylum Acidobacteriota; class Terriglobia; order Bryobacterales; family Bryobacteraceae; genus Palsa-187. The sequence continues at coordinate 242,790 of JBDSXJ010000005.1, forward strand.
GTTGGTCGGGATCAGACGATAGCTGTGCGCGTATTCCGGCATGAACGCCACGAAGCCCGGCGTTTGCTGAATCTGGTAGCCGAACTGCTGGTAGGCCGTGTGCGGTACACCGGACTGGAAGCAGTGAGCCTCCGTCTCGTCGAACATGTGGTTCTTCTTGAGGTCATTCTTTTTCGCCAAGGCTTCCGGCGTATAGGGCAGCATCCCGTCCGGCGGATCGACGATGGCGCCATTCTTGCCCTGAACTTCAAAGATCGCCCGATTCAGGCGAGGCGTCCAGAAGCCTGTCATGTCGGGCTTGCCGTCCTTACCGCGCTTGAACGGACCACCCGCAACTTCAGGAGCCTGATAGTACGGGCCGTCCTTACCGTTCGCTCCTCCCGGAGCTTTCGTAGCCGCTTTCCCGGGTGCCGGAGGAGCCTGCCCCGAACCGGGCACAGGCGCAAGGAACACCGCCACAGCGGCAGCCAGTGCAACAAACGTACTGAGGAATGTTTTTTTCATCGCTACCTCACTCCTTCAAATTCCATATAGGCGTTGCAGTCGTATTCCAGGACTCGGAAGTTCGGCTCGGTGTGGCGCTGCAGATTGATCCGCATGGTCCACGGCTTGGTGTAAAGTTCAGGATCGGTGAAGGTCGCCTCGTACTGCAGCATGTCCACTCCGGTGCGCGTGAACCGTTCCACGATATGCGTATTCGCGCCCATCGGATTTCCCGACGCATCCAGCCACGTCATCGGATTGTTCTGCATCACGTCCACGACCAGCGTATCGCCTTCCCACTTGCCGCGCGAATCGCCCATCCACAATTCCAAACCGTCCAGATGCTCGCCGCCCATAAAGATGTTCCGCGTGCTGTGGGCGTATTCGGAGAGCAGGACCACCGTATTCGGCGTCTGCAGGATCTGGAACGGGAACGGAATGTACAGGACTCGCGTCGGACCCGGCATGTAGCACTTGTTCATCGGGTCCAACTGGCGCCGGTTCTTGAAATTCGCCTGCTGTTTGGCGCGGCCCACCGGAGTGTATGGGATCTTTCCGTCCGCCGGGTCCACAATGGCTCCGAACCCAGCAGGGATTCCATACGCTGGCGTATGCGGTTCGATACCAGCGGCGATGCTGGTATTGAACACCTGCCAGACGCCCTGCAAGTCCGCCTTGCCATCGTGCGCGCGGGGAGCTTTGTAGGTGCTCGCCTTCGCCTTGGCCTTGGTGGCCTGACCAGCACTGGGCTGGGGAGCCATCAGCATCGCAGCGGCGATCGCCACTGCGGGCAAGGCCGATGCTAGAAATCGATTTCTCATCCTTTACCCCACAATTTTGCGGACGCCAACCGGGCACCTTCCGCCATAGTCTTTAGTTTCATCCAACCCACCGACGGATGCACGGGTCCAAACCCGGCAAACGTTCCGAACCCGCAATCACTTCCGGCAATCACCCTCTCGCGGCCCACAATCTCCGCATAACGCATGATGCGCTGGCACACCAATTCCGGATGCTCCACAAAGTTGCAGGTCGTCTCCACGACGCCCGGCACCAAGACCTTATCCTGCGGCAACTTCTGGGTCTTCCAGTATTCCCACTCGTGATTATGACGTGGATTGGCGCCCTCAAGTAACAGGGCCATGGGCTTGGCTTTCAACACAATCGGCATGATCTTCTGAATGGCGATGTCATGCGTGTGCGGACCTTCGTAGTTACCCCAGCATACGTGCATGCGAACCCGGTCGGCTGGGACATTGGCCAGCGCGTGGTTGATCGCCTCCACCTGGATTTCGGCATTCCGCAGAAACTGCTCTTCCGTCAAATCCTTGAAGCGAGAATGCCGGCCCATGGCGAGATCGGGGCAATCGAGTTGCAGCAGCAAACCACCCTTTACGATCTCTTCATACTCCGCCTTCATCCCGTTCGCGACGGCTTCCATGTAAGCTTCGTGGGTCGGATAGTATTCGTTGGGCTGGAACACCGCCACGGTCCCCGGCGATACCGAGTTCATAAAGCCTTCGGTGATTCCGCCCTTCTCCATCGCCATCTTCATGCGCTTCACGTCGAGGCGCACCGGCTCCAGGTCCTTCACTTTGATTTCGCCGCGGCACGTCGGCCGCTTATAGGTAGCCGAGTGGCCTTCCTTGACCAACTTGTCGCGATAGTCAGGGAAATCGTCCAGATCCTGCGGAGTCGGACGGGCCGAATCGCCCTCAAATCCAGTCAAGCGATGCCGAATGTAGGTGGCGTAACTGATCTTGCTTTGCTCGCCATCACTCGGAATATCGACACCGTACTCCTTTTGCAACCGGATGACATCGTCCACGGACCGCTGCACCACTTGCTCAAATTTCACCGGATCCACCGGCTCTTCGCGATCCTGCGCAAAGATCAGATCCACAACATCCTGCGGCCTCGGCAGGCTGCCAACGTGGGTCGTAAGAATGCGCTCCGTGCTCAACTTCATGGTGTGAGGACTCTCCTGGTATTTAGGACGTGCGAATGCAGCAACGATAGAGGATATCACGCGCTCATCGCCAAGATCACCCGCATTTTGGCAACGGCAATAGGCAAGTGTAGTGCGTCACACGGATTGCACCTTACTCCGACTTTGTGGCGCACGGGCTTTTGCGTGCCGACGCCTACCGTTTGCCGTCAGACCACCGGGGTGTCGAGAAAGTCTCGACACGGCACGCACGAGTGCGTACGCTACATGCTCGCCACCCTTTGCTGCGCAGTACTTGCGACGCAGACCACGTAGCCGCTCACAAAAACTTTCGGCATTCGGTATCCTATGGGGTCGATCCTACGCCGAGACACCATGGCAGCGCTGCCCCAAAAAATCGGGCCTTACGAAATCCTCTCCAAGCTGGGAGCCGGCGGGATGGGGCAGGTCTATCGCGCCCACGATCCGCGGCTGAACCGGGACGTCGCCGTCAAGGTCCTGCCGCCCGAATTCAGCACTGATCCCGCTCGCAAACAGCGCTTTGAACAGGAAGCCCGCGCCGTCGCTGCCCTCAATCATCCCGGCATCGTTAGCATCTACGACGTCGGCGATGGCTGGATGGTCACCGAACTTGTCGAAGGCGAGAACCTTCGCCAGACCGGCTTCACTACGCGCCAGGTGATCGATATTGGTGCCCAGATCGCCGATGCCCTCGCCATCGCGCACGACGCTGGCATCTCCCATCGGGATCTGAAACCGGAAAACGTCATCCTCACCCCCGACGGCCGCACCAAGATCTTGGACTTCGGCCTAGCGAAGTTTGTTCAACCTGCCGAACCCGACGCAAAGCCGGAAGACGTGACCACGCTCACCAATCCCGGCTCGCCCTCGGGAACCCCCGGCTACATGTCGCCTGAGCAGGTGCGCGGGCAACAAAGCGATCATCGCTCGGACTTCTTCAGCCTCGGCGCCATGCTCTACGAAATGCTGGCTGGCCACCCCGCGTTCCAGGACGAATCCGCCATCGAAGTGATGCACGCGATCGTCCACAAAGACCCCGAGCCACTGCCGGACTCGATCCCCGAGGGACTCCGCACCATCATCTTCCGCTGCCTGGAAAAGAAACCGGCGCAGCGCTTTCAATCCGCCCGCGACCTCGCGTTCGCCCTCCGATCGCTCTCTAGCGCGGGCTCCGCGGTCTCGCAGGCAACGAAGCAAAAACAGCGATCCTGGTGGCCAGCAGCTTTGGCAATGGCCGCAATCGCAGCCGTTGCGATCGCGTACCTCGCGTTCCGTCAACCCGAAGACGGGAAGCTAGCGGCTTACACATTTAAACCCTTTGCCTTCAGCCGAGCGCAGGAACACTCCGGCGTGTGGTCTCCGGACGGCCAAAGCATCGCCTATATGGAACAGTCCGCCGATGGTTCGCGCCTGATGGTGCAATCCTTGGACGCCACTGCGCCCACCGAACTGGTGGCCCAGGTATCCGGACAACAAGGCCAACTCGCGTGGTCCGCAGATAGCAATCGAATTTACTTCCTCGGCACCGGTCAAGGCTTCGCCGGCGTGAACGCTATCAGCCGCGCAGGTGGCGCGCCCGAGCGCATCGTTCCCAATGCCATCGCCTTCGACATCTCCAAAGATGGCAAAGCCATCGCTGTGTGGCGAGCCTCCGCCGGGAATGGAAACAGCACACGCTACTCCGTCTGGATCTCCTCGCCTCCCGGCGCCGAAGCTGTCGAATACAAGCCCACTCCGTTCGTCGTGCAAACACGTTTTCCGCCGGTGGTGCTGCGCTTTTCTCCCGACGGCAAGAAACTGTTTCTCTCCATGTACACCGAAGGGGGCGCCGAGACGTGGCTCCTTCCCTACCCGGCCAACGGAGCCCAACCCCGGCAACTCTTCCGCAGCATTCCCTGGAACCGGCCAGCGGCCGTAGGGTGGATGCCGGACAGCCGCCATCTGGTGCTGTCTGGAAATCCCGCACCGGCCGTCAATGAGCAACTCTGGCTTGCCGACATCGAAGACGAAACCCTAACGCGCATCCTTGCGCTGCCGGAGACGGCCCAGGCAACACCCTCCGTTTCTCCCGACGGCAAACGCATTGTTTTTTCCCAGATCGGCCGTGATCGAGACATCGTCGAATTCCCGCTCGACGGCTCCGCGCCACGCACTCTGCTCTCCACAGCGCTCCCGGAATTTGGACCCACTTGGTCCCCCAAGGGCGATCAATTCGCCTTCATCACCCAGCGCAATGGAACAGACGAGTTATGGCTTCACAGCCCGCAGGGCAACTGGGATCGTCCGGTGGTCACGGCGAAAGATTTCCCGACGCTGCAATCGCTGATCGGACCTTCCTTCTCACCCGACGCCTCGCGCATCGCCTACACGGCGCTGATGGCAGGCGGCGGACGCCGACGCAGCCTCGCCATTTCGCCTGTCGGCGGCGGCACACCGACCATCGTCGCCGACGGCTACGCCGCAGCCTGGTCGCTCGACGGCAGCACGATCGCGTTCCTCTGGGTGAAACCCGATGGCACCATCCCGCTCGCCACCCTGCGCGTGGGCTCCGACGATCCACCCGTGGAAATCATCGTTCAGCGCGGTGGCTTGGGCGCTCCCGAGTGGTCACCGAACGGATCGTGGATCGCCGTCCCCAGCCAGCGCGGCGTGGAAATTACCTCTCCCGACGGAAAGGAGCAGCGGACGATCCCCGGTCTCTCCGGCGGCGCGGTGACTTGGTCGAAGGATTCTAAAACAATTTACCAGCTAATGTTTCAAGTCCCCCAACCAGGCCTCTCCGCGATCGACGTCGCCACCGGTGCCGTCCGCAAGATCGCCGACTACGACTTGAGTTTCCAGCCGCTGCTCGAAAACGCCAACACGGGCGGCGTGCGACTCAGCCTTTCTCCCGACGGCAAGAGCTTCGTCACCTCCGTAGCGACGAATCAAGCCGATCTCTGGATATTGGATGGCTTCGGAAAATAGATCAGTAACCCAACAGCGGCGCGAGCCGCGCCAGGACTTCTTCCACGACAGCCCCAGGAGCCTTTCCAGCGTGTTCAACCCGCCGTTCTTTCCAATCCAAACTTTTCACTTGGTCGGATAGTACGACGCCGCTCACCCGTCCGCCGTCTGGAACCGCGACCTCAAACGGATACCCCTTGACCCTCGTCGAAACCGGACACGCCAGAGCGAGACCGGCCTTCTGGTTGTAGGCTTTCGGACTGAGGATCAGCGCCGGACGCCGGCCCGCTTGCTCGTGGCCTGCCTGCGGGTCGAATGTGAGCCACACAAAGTCTCCCGCTTCAGGAACGTAGCCGGCCATTACCAGACCTCTTTCCCGACGGCTTTGCCCCAATCGGCTTCGCGATGCCGATTCTTGGGTGTGATGCCGGACACAAGTTCGTCAAGCGAATACTTCGGACGCCCTGCCCGAAGCAGAATGGCGCCATCTTCGGTGACGTCGAGCAGCACCCTGTCGCCTTCGACCAGACCAGCGTCGCGTACGATCCCTCTAGGCAATCGCACCGCCAGACTATTTCCCCACTTTGCAATTTGCGCGTCAGCCATAATGTTTCTACATTGAGTATACATCCGGCCTACTGCGATAATGCCCTGAGGCAATGCAGTCCACTGAACTCCGTCGCGAGCTTGGCTTTTTCGATCTCACCCTCTTCGCCATCGCCTGCATCGTCGGACCCCGTTGGATCGCGGTCGCGGCCAGTGCTGGTCCGGGCTCTGTGCTCTTGTGGCTGGGAGCCGCCATCGCCTTCGCCGCACCGCTGGGAGTCGCCGTCGCTGCTCTGATCGCGAAGTATCCCCAAGCCGGCGGCCTTTACGTATGGGCTCGCGAAGACTTCGGGCCGTGGCACGGCTTCCTCTGCTTTTGGGTTTACTGGTTCGCCATCGCGCTGACGCTTCCAAGCTCCGCGATGTTCGCGATGAGCGTCAGCGCTTACACCCTGGGACCGGAATATGCGCACCTCGCCGACAACCAGGCCTACGTCGTGATCGCGTCGCTGGTCTCCATCTGGATCGGCCTCGCGACCAACATCGTTGGCATGAAGGTCGGCAAGTGGACTGAAAACCTGGGAGGCATCACGTCGTGGCTGCTGGGCATCGTGCTGGTCTGGGTCGCGTGGTTGGTCTACGCGCGACAAGGTAGCGCGACGCCGCTGATCTTCAAGCAGGACTGGAATTGGGACACGCTGCGCTTCTTCGGCAATCTCGCCTTCGGCCTGAGCGGGATGGAAGTGCTGGGCATGATGGGCGGCGAGATCCGCAACCCGCGCCGAACCGTCGTCCCCGCTGCGTGGATCGGGACACTCTTCACCGCCGTCTTCTACATCAGCACGACGATCGCGTTGCTCATCCTGATGCAGCCAAGCGCCGTCAGCGAACTGCACGGCCTCGCCGACGGAGGCAACATCGCGGCGCGCCTGCTGGGTATTCCGTGGCTCACCCCGAGCATCGCGGTCATCGTTATCATCAACTCCGTCGGCGGCTGGGGCGGCCTCGGAGCCGCAGTCTCGCGCCTCCCCTACGCTGCCGGTGTCGACCACTTGTTGCCCGAAGCTTTCGGACGCCTGCACCCGCGCTGGGCCACTCCCTACGTTTCGATCCTGGTCTTCGGCGCCGTCGCGAGCTTACTCCTCATCGCCATCCAACTCGGCGACACGCTCAGCGCCAGCTATCAAACGCTGCTCTCTCTGATGGTGCTCGTCGGCTTCCTGCCGTATTTCTACCTCTTCGCCAGCGCCTGGAAATGCGGCCATCGCGTTGCCGCCGCGTCAGGAGGCGCGATGACTCTGGTCACCGTCATCTCCAGCGCGGTTCCCTCCGCCGACGTCACCAACGTCTGGCTGTTCGAAGCCAAGCTCTTCGCGGGAGCCGCCCTCATGATCGGCACAGCTTGGCTCGTATTTAGGCGATCCTTGAAGAAAGCATGACCTATCCCGAATCCGTCCAGTTCCTCTACGCACTGGGCAACGAAGTCAAAACCATCAAGCTGGGCCTCGACCGCATTCGCATCGTCCTCGAAGCCCTCGGCAACCCGCAGCGAGCTTATCGCATCATCCACGTCGCCGGCACCAACGGCAAAGGCTCCGTCTGCGCCATGATCGACGCCGGCCTGCGAGCAGCCGGAATCTACAGCGGCATGTTTACCTCGCCGCACCTGATCGAGCCCACGGAGCGCATCCAAATCGACGGCATGCCCGTAAGCCGTGAAGAATTCGAGCAGGCCTTTAACGCGGTTCACGAAGCCGCAGCGAAACTTGACCTCGATACACACCCGACGTATTTCGAGACCGTCACCGCGATGGCCCTGTGGCTCTTCCGCGAACGCGGCGTCGAGACTGCCGTGATCGAAGTCGGCTTAGGCGGTCGCCTGGATGCTACGAATATCGTTGAGCCTGCGCTAACGGTAATCACGCCCATCGACTACGACCACCAGATCTATCTAGGGAACACGCTGGAAAAAATTGCAGGCGAGAAGGCCGGAATCCTAAAATCAGGCATTCCCGCAATCTTCGCGAAGCAACGCCCCGAAGCCGCCCGCGTGCTCGACGCCCGCGCCAAAGAACTCGGTATCCCCGTCACACAAGCCGAGCAATTCGAAATCCGCGACCTCGTCCTCGATGCAAGAGGTTCCAATTTCTCCGGCCTTGTCTGTCCTCTGGCAGGCGAACACCAAGTCGACAACGCAGTCACCGCAGCGCAAGCCCTGATGGCCCTCGGCGTTGCGCCCCAAGGCATCGAAGAAGCCCGCTGGCCCGGCCGCATCGAACACGTCACGCCTAACCCCGACACCATCCTCGACGGGGCACACAATCCCGCTGGTGCGCAAGCCTTAGCGAAATACCTGCGGCGCTTCTACGGAAATCGCAAAGTGTGGATGATATTCGGAGCCATGCGCGACAAGGACGTAAAGGAAGTCACCGAGATCCTTTTCCCCGTGGCCAACGAATTGGTCTTCACCGCTCCCATAGCCCCGGGAAACCGAGCACTCGAACCCGAAAAACTCCGCGAGCTCGCCGGCAAAGGCCACGTCGAGCCAACCATCGCCGCCGCCATCGACTACGTCTTTAAGAACCTGACCGCCGAAGACGTCGTAGTGATCACCGGCTCCCTCTATCTAGTCGGCGAAGCCCGAGCACTCTTCCTAACCACAACCTTGGGCCGCTGGTAACGCACGCACTCCTGCGTGCCGCATCGACACTCGTGTCGATGCCTGCCCGGGAAGATGGTCTAACTAAAAAACGTCTTCCACGTCGTGACCGTCAACGCATGCGTCACCATCGACGCGCGAATCCCCTTGCCTTGCCGGAACGCGAACCCATAAAACACGCCCGCCAATGTCGCCAGCACCGCGAGCTTCCAGTTGGGGAACTCGCGATACCAGACATGCACCGCACCAAACAGCAGCGACGTCAGGGCCAGACCCGCCCACTCATTTTTTAGCCACTCACTCATCCACTGCTGCAGCAACCCGCGAAAGAATAATTCTTCGCCCAACGCCAGTAGCCACAATGTCCCGAAAAACGTGAGCGGCAACAGAGTCCACTCGCTCGACGTCGGCCACTCCGGCCGCGTAAATCCGATGGCCCAGCCCAGCCCCGCAGCCACCGGAAGAAACCCGATAAACCACACCGCCCCGATCTCCCACTCGCGCAACTCCGGCCAGAATCCAAAGCCGATATTCCGCACGCGCCGTACGCTCAGGATCGCGAGGAGCCCCGTGCGAATCCACATCGCCTGCCCCAGCGCTTCCATCTTCAACGCGTCATGCGGACGAACGTAAATCTCCCCGAACACCTTCAACAGGTAAACCGCAGCCGCGAACGCGAGCAGTCCAGCGTCGGCCAAAGGATTGTGCGGCAGCACGACATACCAAAACGCCAGCACCCCCACCAGCGCTGCCAGACCGCCCAGAAGCGTCCAGGAAAACGACCCCAGCGCCACGGACGCGACCACATACGGAGCCACCGCGGCCAACACCAGCAAGCCCGCCACAGCCGCCCTCGGCAGCTTCTCCAAGCGCGCCCTAACTCCCTCTAAAGCCAGCGCCAGGAATAATGTCGCCTCCAGCACGAACGCCGGAGCGACAACCTGGGCAATGTCCCAAGGCACTCCCTTTTGTTGGGTATACAGGTACCCCGCCGCTACGCACGCGGCCCAAAAGACGGGGAGAAGAAGCCACTTCATTTCGGTTCATGGTAACTTTTTCCCCTCCAGCGAGTACAGTCTTATACAAGCGTGAACATGAACGACAACGCGTTAATGCAGGAGGTCGCCGGGGGCCAAATCGGCCAGTTGGCGATCCTTTTTGAGCGGCACCACCGCTCGCTGTTCCGCTACTTCGTGTCCATGCAGCGCGACCGGCAGGTGGCGGAGGATCTGGTTCAGGACGTCTTCTTCCGCATGCTGCGGTACCGCGCCAGTTACGACTCGGCGCAGTCCTTCACCGGCTGGATGTACCAGATCGCGCGCAACGCGTTCATGGACCATACGCGCAAGAAGCGCGACGTGGTGGACATCGACGAATTTGCCGACCGTCGACCGGAGTTCGCTTCCAAGCAACCGGGCCCCGAGGAAACGGTCGTGCGCAAACAGGATCTCGGCCTCTTGCAGCGCGCGCTCGACATGCTACCTACAGAAAAACGCGAGGTGCTAGTGTTAAGCCGTTTGCAGGGCATGAAGCATGACGAAATCGCCATCGTGCTGGGCTGCGAAGTAGGCACCGTAAAAGTACGCGTATTCCGAGCCGTCAAGGCTCTCGAACAGATTTACACCGGGTTGGAACAAGAACGACAGGAGAACGTGTCATGAAGTGTGAAGAAGCCAAGTTGCTACTCGCTGACTACTGGGCGCAGACACTCCGCGACCAGGATGAGATGGAACTCGAAGCGCACTTTGCTACCTGCCCAGCATGTCGCGAGGAGACCGTACGTTTGGAATCGATGTGGAAGGGCCTCGCAGCCTTACCTCCGGAAGAGCCCGATTCCAAAATGCGCAGCCGCTTCTACGAATCGCTAGGAGCGTATCGGCTTGGGGCAGAATCGCGAGCCAAGAAGTGGTGGCCGCTAAGCCCCGCTTTGCAGATCGCGGCGAGCTTCGCGATTCTTGCGCTGGGCCTGGCAGGTGGCTATGCTCTGCGAACCGACAACACCAGCGATCAGGTCGCCCAACTGCGCGAGGAGGTCACCGGCATGCGTCAACTCGTCGCGCTATCGCTCTTGCAACAGCAATCCGCCAGTGAGCGCCTTCGCGGAGTCGGCTACGCCTTTCGCGCAGAACCGTCCAACACCGAAGTGCTCGCGGCCCTGGTTTCCGCGATCAACAATGACGCCAGCGTCAACGTTCGCCTCGCCGCAGTGGACGCGCTGCACACATTTTCCGGCAGTCCGTCTACAAGACAAGCCGTAATGGAAGCACTACCCAAGCAGAACGTTCCTCTGGTCCAAGTAGCCCTGATTGATCTGTTAGTCGATTTCAAAGATCGGCAAGCCAGGCCCGAATTGCGCCGCCTGGCTTCCGACGAATCCGTCAATGACGGCGTAAAACAACGCGCCCTGTGGGCTCTGGAGACACTTCAATGAAAAAACTGATTGCAACGACATTCCTCGCCGCGATGGCGGCAGGCAGCCTGCGGGCGCAGGATCAAACCAAGGTGGCTTTCCCCAACCCGGGCCAACCCCGCAAACTCGTGGTCGATTCCATGATGGGCAGCGTCACCGTGCGCGGCTACGACGGGCAAGAGGTCATCATCGAAACCAGCGGTGGCCGCTCCCCCGCCCGCAAGCGCACCTCTGAACCGCCTCCCGGCATGCACCGCATCGGATCGAACGGCGGAGATGTGAACATCACCACGCAAGACAACACCATCCGCATCAACGGCAACATCTTGTCCGGCCCCGCGAACATGACGATCCAGGTCCCCGTGCAAACATCCGTAACGGTGAAGACCTTATCCGGCAAGGAACTGCTGATAGAAAACATCAATGGGGAGATTGAGGCCAACAACATGAATGGCAATGTGCAGATCGTGAACGTATCCGGCTCCGTCGTCGCGCATTCCATGAACGGCAAAGTCACGGCGTCCCTCAATACCGTAATGCCCGACAAGGCGATGAGCTTCTCCAGCTTCAATGGCGACGTCGATGTCACGCTGCCTGGAGGCGTCAAAGCCAACGTCAAGTTGAAGACCGACCGGGGCGACATGTTTACGGACTTCGACATCAAGTTGGATCCCACATCCCCGCCCACGGTCACGGCGGATAAGAACGCAAAGAAGACGCGCGTCCGCTCCGATCGCAGCACCACCGGCTCCATCAACGGCGGAGGCCCGGAGATCCAGTTCACCAGCTACAACGGCGACATCGTGATCCATAAGAAGTAGGCCGCACGATAGAATGCGAATGTGCCCCGTTTCCCTGGCGTAGACTACCTGAAGATCGATTCGCAGTTCAGTGAACAGGAACTGCTGGTCCGGCAGACCGCCCGCCAGTTTGTCGACGATCGCGTCATCCCCCTGATGCGCGATTGTTTCCGGGAGGGCCGATTCCCCTCTGAGTTAGTCGCCGAGATGGCCGACCTGGGATTCCTGGGAGCAAACATCGATGGCTACGGCTGCGCCGGCATGAGCAGCGTCGAATACGGCCTGATCATGCAGGAGCTCGAGCGCGGCGATTCCGGGCTCCGCAGTTTCGCCAGCGTGCAAGGCGCGCTCGTGATGTATCCGATCCTCACCTACGGCAGCGACGAGCAAAAGCAGCACTGGCTTCCGAAATTGCAGTCCGGCAAAGCCATCGGCTGCTTCGGCCTCACCGAACCTGGTTTCGGATCGAATCCCGCAGGCATGCTCACCACCGCAAAGCGCGATGGCGATGGCTGGATTCTGAACGGCGAGAAAACCTGGATCACCAACGGCTCCATCGCAGATCTCGCCATCGTCTGGGCCCGAGCCGAAGAAGGCGTCTTCGGCTTCCTCGTCGAACGCGGAACCCCGGGATTCACCACCTCCGATATCCACGGCAAACTTTCGATGCGAGTCTCGGTCACCTCAAGCCTGCACTTCACCGATTGCAAGGTCCCGGATTCCGCCCGCCTTCCGAATGGCAAGGGCCTGAAGGCACCCCTCGGCTGCCTCACCCAGGCTCGCTACGGAATCGGTTGGGGAGTCCTCGGAGCCGCGATGGACTGCTACGAAACCGCCCGCAGCTACTCGGTCACCCGCAAGCAGTTCGACGGACGCCCGATCGCCAGCCACCAACTGGTACAGGAGAAGCTCGCCGGGATGATCACGGAGATCACCAAGGCCCAGCTTCTCGCCCTGCAAGTCGGACGTCTCAAGGACAAAGGCGAAGCCGACCCGGCGCACGTATCCATGCTGAAGCGCAACAACGTCACCATCGCTCTCGATTGCGCCCGCACTTCGCGCGACCTGCTGGGAGCCAACGGCATCGTCGACGAATACCCCCTGATGCGTCACCTGTGCAACCTGGAAACCGTCAAAACCTACGAAGGCACCGACCATATTCACGCCCTGGTCATCGGCGAGCGCGTCACGGGCGTTCCCGCATATAAGTAGGTCCCCGTGCTAAGATCTTAGGAGTCCCTCGGGTATTTGTATGATCATCCTCGTTACCATCATTCACGTCATCGTGTCTCTATTTTTGATCGGCGTCGTGCTGCTGCAAAGCGGCAAGGCTGCGGATCTGGCAGGTGCATTCGGCGGCCTCGGTTCGCAGACGGTTTTCGGACCGCGCGGCTCGGCCACGGTGCTCACCCGAGCAACCTCAATCTCGGCCATCCTGTTTATGGTGACGTCGCTCAGTCTGTCGCTTCTGGCGACTGGCGAAAGCGGTGGAAGCGGCGGCGGTATTCTCGATAAGATCACGGCCCCGGTGCAACAAACCGGCCAGCCAGCGCCAGCACCAGCGGCGCCGGGAACTCCGGAAGCAACGCCGTCAGCGCCCATCGATCCGACCCAGGGAATCAAAGTTGGAGTAGGCCCGGAAGGGGGCAAGCCGACATCGGTGCAAACGATCCCGCTCCCAGCGCCCACACCGGCAAAGAAGTAGTTTTCGAGCAGTCACCTGCGGAGGTGGCGGAATTGGCAGACGCACTAGCTTGAGGTGCTAGCGGGAGCAATCTCGTGGGGGTTCAAGTCCCCCTCTCCGCACCATTTTAACTGTAGTATTTTCATTAGCTTTATCCGGTCCTGACGCCCTTTCGACCACCTCCCGTAATGCTTCGTAACCACTCGGGACTGTTTCCTAGGATGTCCGCCACTTGCTCGTAAGTCGCCGCTTGCCCCAAGAGCCGCGTGGCGATGGGAACGCCGATTTCTCGAACACGGAAGCTAATGCTCTCTCCGCGATCGCCTCCCCGTGCGGCACGAAAGCTGGATCGATTGAACACTAGTCCCCAAGCTAGGTGACGTGACCGACCGGTCGCACCCGGCAGCATCTGAAAGATGGCCGCACGGTCGAACGTAGGATAGATTGCACTTGAAAGTATCTGACAGCTTTGTGGACTAACTCCTGAAGAGCCAGACTAAGGTCAGTTATAATTGCAGCCACTACGGACAACCATACAGAGGAGACGACACGACTTCTTCGTGCCTGGGCTGGCGGCGACCCTGCAGCTTTGGAGCAGCTGACTCCCCGTGTCTATGTGCAGCTTCGCCGCATGGCCGGCCACTTTCTTCGAAATGAGCGCGCGGATTGCACGCTTCAGAGTGTCGACCTGGTCCACGAAGTCTACCTTCGCCTTATCGATATCCATCAGGTTGACTGGCAGCACCGGGCTCACTTCTTCGCCGTGTCCGCTACTCTCATGCGGAGGATCCTGCTAGACCATGCCCGCAGGAGGACCGCGGATAAACGCGGCGGGAAACAGACCGTACTCGACCTGGATGCCGCTCTGGATATTTCGCCGGACCGAGCGCGAGAGCTGATCGCCTTGGATGATGCTCTCAACACGTTGGCCAAAGTCGACGCCCGCAAGGCCCAGGTAGTCGAACTCCGCTTTTTCGGCGGCCTGAGCGTCGAAGAAACGGCCGAAGTGATCCACGTTTCCTGCGATACCGTGATGCGCGACTGGAAGACCGCCCGCGCTTGGCTCCTGGCGGAGCTCAATGGAAGCGCAGCCGGTTAGCCCGAAAACTTTTTTCATCCGGGTGCCAGTTTGCCCGCCACTTCTGCGCCTTTCTTCGTGGAGGCGGAAATGTATCTTATCCCGAACAAATCCCTGGCACGTTTCATCCTGATCATGCTCGGCACCGCGTGTTTGCCAACCTGGGGCCAGTTGCCCGATCCCACCGTTCTGGTGATCGATACAGAGAACGTCGTGGAGTACGTCGACGACGTCGGCGTTCCGGCAAAATTTGGCCTAACGCCCACCATCGTTCCACTCATCCCCCCCAGCGGTTTCCCCTACATCGCCGCGGTCGGTGACATTGTGGCCGTCAATGGCCAACCGGCCAAAGGCAGTCTGTTCGGTTCCATCATGGCATTTGGAGCCAGCCCCACCATCCTGGCGGGAAGGTCCATCGCCGACGCCACCCGCAGTTCCATGCGCAGCTTCGTATTTGAAATTCTCAAAACGGACGGTTCGCAGGTTGGCTCCATCACCACGCTCGGCATGAACGGCGGAACCGCGCCCCCCGGCGCGCCCTCGACGCAATCTGTGGCGGCCTACACCATCGTCGGTGGAACTGGTGCGTTTCTCGGAGCACGAGGTCAAGGGGGACAGATTCGGTTGACGGTCCCAGCGGCACGTCAGGCCTCCATGGCGGAGGACCCGGCAAACAGACGGATCAACGGAGGCGGTACCGTGCGCTTCGTGCTTCAAGTGCTGCCCGCCTATAGCCCTAGCGTCGTCTCGACATCGGCGGGACCAGCGGTGACGCACTCCAAAGATTTCACGCTAGTAACGCCGGATCACCCGGCAGCTCCGGGAGAGACGCTCTCGATATTTGTCTCTGGTCTTGGGCCTACGCGTCCCAGTCGGGATTCGGGTGCCGTGTTCCCTGCCAACCCACCCTCTACGGTTACATCCCCCGTCGCCGTGACTATCGGAGGAAAAACATGCTCGGTAACGGCGGCCGTGGGATATCCTGGAACTCTGGATGGTTTCCAGGTGAACATCGTCTTGCCCGCGGATGTTCCTGCCGGGCTGCAGGAGCTCCAAGTGAGTTCTGCCTGGGTGACCGGCCCAGCAGTGAAAATCGTCGTCAAGTGAATCCTAGTCGAACTTGTTCTTCACAGGAGGAAAAATGAAGAAGCAGATTTGCATTGCGTTGGTGCTCGCGAGCAGTCTTGCTCCGGGCAATCTCTTGCTCGGTTGCGGGGCGAAATTCGTGAGTACCGCACGCGGCACTCGTTTTGAGCAAGCGCCCAAGGGCCACCAGGAAAGCATCCTGATTTACACGAATCCGGATTCGGACGTCCCCGCCGCCCTTTCGCGCGTCGGTGCGGAGGCCACGCTGCGTCGCGCAGGCTACCGGCCCACGACCGTGGCAACGGCCGCTGATTTTGAAAAGGAACTCACCGGCGGCAAGTGGGATTTGGTCGTGGTCGGTTTGTCGGATGCTCAGGTGGTCAGCCTTCATGCTTCCACCAAGGCCAAAGTCCTTCTGGTTGCGCTCAAGTTGGCGGGCAACCAATTGAAGCAAGCCAAGCAGCAGTATTCGCGGGTCCTTACGAAGGCGCCTTCAAACAATGACGGTTTAGTGCGGGCGATCAACACGGCGCTCACCACGTAGAGACAACCTCCATGTTTTGCTCACCGCCAGGGCTTCGCCCCGCAGCTCGACGTGTCTTTGCGTTACTTGGTTTCGTCTTGTGTGCTTCTTGGATGGCCAACGGGCAGGCATGGGTGCCGCAGCAAGGCCAAGGTGCCGTGACGCTCGCCTACCAAAGGATCAGCAACACCGGCCATCGCCTGGATACCGGGGTCGACCTCACTGGTGACAGCGTAAATATGGCGGCCTATCTGGGGATAGATTACGCCACGACGAACCGGCTTTCGTTTTCGGTGGGCCTCCCCTACGTTTGGGGGAAGTACCTAGACAAGGAGGGACCGCCCGGATTGCCATTTTTATCATGGGATAAATGCAACTGCTGGCAATCGGGACCGCAAGACATCGGCTTGACTGCCCGTTACAATCTGATTCTCGCTCGCAATGGCTCGTTCGCATTGACCCCATCGGTGTTCGGTTTGATCCCCAGCAACAAATACGAATTCCGTGGCGAGAGTGTGCAGGGCAGGCGGCTATGGGAAACAGGCTTTGCCGTAGACGCGGGCCAGCGGCTGGACGTAATCAACCCCAACCTCTCCGTTCTGGGGCATTATTCGTACGCCATCGTCCAACGGGTGCTCGCTATTCCGAACAACCGGAGTAATTTCTCGTTGGAAGGCCGGTACCAGTTATTTGGGGGACGGTTCACAATGCGTGGATTTACGATGTGGCAGAGGACACATGGCGGTTTGCGTATCCCTCAAGACCTCATCGGAGCAGACGACGAAACCAAACGGCAGCACGACCGCCTGTTGCGTGACAACAGCTATCACGCAGGCGGCGGGTTTGCCTACTCATTCCCGAAAGTGGATGTTTTCGGCTCCTACATCGCTTACGTCAGCGGGAGCAACACACATTCCGGTGGCGCACTTACACTAGGCGTGAGTTGGCCCTTCGAGTTCCATCGCCGCTAAGGACTACTTCAAGCCATCCGCGACGTAAAGTTCCCCGCGCGCTTGCCAGTAAGTATAGAGAGTCGATTTGCCGTCCGGAGTGATTCGGATCGAACCCGGAGCGACTTCCAGAGAAACAAACCCAACTCTGTCGGGCACATCCAGCGTCCGCCATGGCGTGCGTTGTCCCGTCCGGGGGTCCAGGCGAAGAAGTTCGACCGCGGCGTCTCCGGCTTTGCGGATATAGAGATAATGGCCGTCCGCACTCCATTGGATGAACTCTTCGCCCGCCTCCATTCCTGGAATCGGTCGAGAAGCACCCCCATCGACTTGGACGCTGACAAAGTTTCCGTCCGACGCATACGCGGCCAGTTCTCGACCGTCCGGGGAGACCAGCGCGGCCCGTAAATTTTCGCCGCCGATCGGCTGCGGTGCGCCTCCCTCCAGATCCTGAAGAAAGGTTCGCGCGACGTGATCCGCACCAGCGGCTACAAACATAAAGCGTTTCCCGTCAGGAAACCATGCTGCGGACAAGAACTCCTGCAACCCGGAGGTCGGCAATTCCCGTGGCTGACCTGCTCCGATCGGCAGCAAGATCAGTTTCGGATGAGAATCACCCTGGAGGGCCAGCGCCCATTTCTGGTCGGGAGACAGAGCCAGCGCCTTTCCCTCACCCAGCCGCACTGCCTCCCCGCCCGAAGTATCGCGAAGATAGGAGATAGGCACGCCTCCTGTGGCCTCGCCCCATTCGTAGAACAGTACTTGTCGTCCATCCGCCGAAATATCCGCCGACGTGGACCAGTCGAACCACGAAAGGCTCCGCCCACGCTGGCCTGGCGAGCCAAACACGATGTTGCTGCGCGGATTCTGCCGCAACAGAAGAACTCTCCCGTCCGGCGCAATGTCCATCACCTCGCTCCACCCCGGCGTCTGCAACACCACACGCTCCCTGCCCGCGAGCGAAATCGCACTCAGTATGGGAGCGCGGCCACCGCTCCCCGAAAACCAAACTTCCTCTCCCGAGGGTGACCACGCCAGTCCCTTCAGACCATTCCGATTCGAAGCCAGAGTGGTTTTGCGGCCGCTGAGATCGACCACTTCCACGGACCCGTCGTTGGAGCCGACGCTAGGATGATCCAGGAATGCGATGCGATCTCCCTTAGGGGAGAAACGAAGATGGGAGATCCAACCGGTAGGGTTTTCGTAGAGCACCTTTCCTATCGGGTACTCAAGCCGGAAGCGTCCCTCCACGGGCCGCACAATTGCCAGTTCTCCCTGAGGACTCCAATCAGCGGAGTCACTATCCTGCGCGACTTCTTTGGGTGCTCCACCGGAGAGGGGCACGCGGGCAATGGTTCCGCGGCACTCCCCCCAATCCAATTCGCATCCCAACATCAGCGCCAGTTCACCCTTGGCAGAAATTGCGAGAACGCCGGCAGCAGGCACTCCGAAAGGACGCGTCTCAGGACGATCCACTCGCGCGACGTAAGGCTCAATCGCTTTGCCCTCCCAGCCGGCGCTGTAGACGATCGTTTGCCCGTCCTGAGTAAAGCGTCCGCCGGTAATATTGCCGGAACGAAAGGTCAATTGCTGGAAGGTAGCCGCACGTTCGGGCTTACGGGTCCACAAGAGCAATGCCGCACCCAACACCACGCCCCCCACGGCGGCAGCCGGCCACCATCGCTTTCGATTGTCCGCAGTGACGGCGACGCGCAGCGTCTTCAGCGCGTCCAGACTGAAGTCCAGATCTCTCGCTGACTGGAATCGCTGCCTAGGATCCTTCTCAAGCGAGTGACGCAGGATTCGCGCCAGATCCGGCCCTAAGCGCGGGTCGTCATCCGCGATCGCCGGCACCTGAAGCGAGATCATATTTAGCGTCTCCGCCGGAGTGCTCCCCTGGAAAGCCCTCTGCCCAGTCAACATTTCAAGCAGGACGACTCCCAGATTAAACAGGTCTGAGCGATGGTCCAACGGCTCTCCGCGGATCTGTTCCGGTGACATGTATCCCACGGTGCCCAAGATCAAGCCTTCGGGACTATCCCACCGCTGCCTCTCGCCGTCCGCGGCCCGAGCCGCAGCCGCGTCGCTTAGCTTCGCTAAACCGAAGTCAAGAATCTTCAGGCGACCATCCTCGGTGACAAAAAGATTCTCCGGTTTCAGATCGCCATGCGTAATGCCACGGTCATGCGCCGCGACCAGGCCTATCGCGATGCAATGCGCGTACTCCAGAGCGATCGTACGCGGCAAGGGACCGTTCCGCAGCACATCGCGCAACGTCCAACCCGAGAGAAGTTCGGTGACCACATAGGATATTCCCTCATGCGTGCCGACATCGTAGACAGTGACAACATTTGGATGGCTCAACGTCCCAGCGGCCCAGGCCTCTTGCTCGAAACGTCGCATCTGTTCCGGATCTCGCGCGAGTCCAGGAGGCAGGAGCTTTATCGCGACATCGCGCCCCAGTCTGGAATCGAACGCGCGAAACACTCGTCCCATGCCGCCGCGACCCAGCAGTTCTTCGATCCTATAAGGACCCAACTGCATCCCCGGTTCAGGCAAGTTTTCTTCAACCGGATCAGACTCACTCTCCCACGCCGGACGGTCCAGCAATTTTCCCTCTGGGGTTTGGGTGAGCATCTCCATCACCGTGTTGCGCACGCCGGGAGCCGCTTGCGAGAGTAGGAACTGGCGTCGCTCGGGCTCCAAATCCGAGACCGCCAAGTAAAGATCCTCAATTTCTTTCCAGTGTTCCGGAGTCATAAGGGCGCAGCCGAAGTCCCTTCATATTACTCGGTGTGCCCTGTTCTGTGGGTGTGTTCCCCCGATTCGCAAACACGGCCACAGAACAGCGGCAAGCGGGATCAGAACGCGTGCGGGATACTGAATCGCAAGATCTGCCCAGCACCCGCCGGGGCTGCCCCGAAATTGGAGATGTAGAGCGCTCCATCGGGTCCAAACGTCATCGCGGTGGGCACGACCAATCCGGTTACGACGTCCTCGATCTCGCCGGACCATCGCAATCGCACCACCTTCCCAGCACCCGGAGAGGGAAAGCCCGCAGCGCTAGAAAGTTCCAGCACATAGAGCAAACCGTCCGGACCCATCTTGATGGAGACTACGGTCGTGAAGCCGGCCCTCGAATCCACAATGCGAACGCGGTCGTTCTCTACGTCGAAGCCGGGTGCCAAACCAAAGTAGCCGCGCTGCTTGGCGAGCGCCAGAATCTTTTGCGTCCCTGGCGCGATGGGGAAGCCCCCCAGGTTCCCAACATAGAAATTGCCCCGGCTGGATTCGATCGCGGTCGGCACGATGTGCCCTTCTGACGAAGACACGTCCATCACCAGATCGACACCGCCACGGGGCGAAATCGACACGATCTGTCCGTGATTCGGCTCCACCGCGTAGAGGAGCCCATTCGTGGCGACCATGCTATAGAACGACCCGTCGGCTTCCCAGTCACCTGGGCTGATGTAGCGCGCGGGGTGCTGTTGGAGAAAGGTGCTGAGGTTGGCAATCATGGTCCAGTTGCCCGTGGTCAAGTCGACCTTGGCGATACCTGCCGGGATGGTGGCATCACCGTGAGAACATCCTCCCCCCGCTACCAGCGCATACATTTGGCCCTGCAAGAATGCGATGTCGGCCACCCCTTGGATGTCGCCGAAGCCGTTCTGGCCGGAGGGAAAACCTCCCGCCACCGGAGTGAGTGTTCCGCTCTTAGTCACCTTCAGAATTCGCGCGGTACGGCCTGCAACATAAGGACCGGCAGGAGCTCCAACCTGCGGGCACTGTCCCACAGTGGAGTTAGTCCCGGCCGTACCTGCTTCCGCAACATAGAGAGTGCCGTCCGGCCCGAACTCTAACCCACGAGGTCCATTGAGTCCAGTCGCGTAGACGGTGAAGGTAGCCGGACTTTGCGCCATTGCGCGAAAGGGGGCGAGGGCTGCGGCGACGGTTAACATCGTTGCAATCCCTTTGAAGATGCTGAGCCGATTCGTATTCATCGAAGTTCTCCTTTTGCGCGATTCAGCGCGCACATAGTAAGGCGAAAGACACGCGGCAGAACTGGCATACTCCGTCGCAGTTTTCTTCATTTGTGATGCAAGTTTCGCCCGCCATCCTGCGCCTAGCTAAGTGCCGGGTGATCGACCCGCAGGAGACCTATATGCGCTTGACCCTAATCGCCACTCTGATCTGTTGCAACGCGATGGCACAAAACGTCAACATTCGTTATCAATCGAGCTACGGAATCACGGGGATCGGGCAGACAGCGCCGGTTGCTGCGGACTTCAACCACGATGGCCTCCTCGATCTGGCGATTTGTGGCGCATCCACGATCTCGATCTACCTGGGCAGGGGCGATGGCACTTTTAGCGCACCCACTACAACCGCAATGAGAGCACAAGCGACGAGCCGCTTCCATGCCGCTGCGTCCGGTGATTTTAACGGCGATGGCAAAGCAGACTTGGCCGCATTTGGCGGCATCTACCTCGGCCAAGGTGACGGACGCTTGGTCTACTCCACCAGCACCGATGCGTCGGCCGACTTGCGAGCGCTCGACATGAACGGTGATGGCAAGGATGACCTAGCGGGTTGGGTCACGGGAGGCTACGGCATGTCGCTGAGCACCGATTTCGGCGGGTATAGCGACCCTCGCATGGAGTACGATCATCCTCAATACGCGACAGTCATTGACGCAAACTTGGATGGCTACCCGGATTTCCTGCTCGCTGGTTCGACTTGGCCAGGGGGGCCTGTCCCCAACATCGCAATTTCTCTTCCCGCCGAAAACCGCGTGGGAGAACCCGTGACGCTGATTCCCATGCTTTCCTCCGGACTGGATCTTTACTTTGTGGGAACCCAAGGTGTCCTAGTCTCCAGTGGGACCGCGCAATTCCGCACAGTGACCTCGCCCTTCGGTACCACGCGGCAAGGTTCATTTCAATCGAACGCTACCGTGAAGCTGGCCCTGCCCGCGACGGCGATCCTTCGCGATGCCGCCGTTGTGGATTTGAATCATGACGGGGCACTGGATGTGGCCGTCATCCTCTCCAACGCCAGCGACGCCACCCTCGGTTATTACCTCGGCGATGGCCGCGGCGCATTCGGCGCATTCACGACCCTCAATACTTTCCCCGCGTCTTCTGCGAACCTCACTCTTACGTTAGGTGATTGGAACAATGACACCGCGACAGACTTGGCTACTCAGGACGACAGCACGGTACGGTTCTACCTCAGTGAGTACACCGCCGCCCCTGGTTCACGTGCAGTTTCCAGTTCCTCTGGCTCGGGTTGGGTGGCGCCGGGGTCACTGGCGACGCTCTATGGGTCCTTTGCGGCAGAGCCGGCGAGCACGCCGTCTTTGAACACCTTGCCCACGTCACTGGGCGGCGTTACCCTCACGCTGCGGGATCAAACCGGTGTGCGCAGGTCAGCTGGCTTGCTCTATGTTTCGGATTCGCAAATCAACTTTCAAGTGCCCCAGGAAACAGCACTGGGGATTGCGGACATCACGATCAAAAGTGGGTCACACCAGAGTGCAGCCAGTGCTGCCATTACGAAAGTTGCACCCGGCCTGTTCGCGGATCAAACGCGGGCACCCATCGGCTATGCACTGCGGATCGAGCCGTCGGGGCCACCCACCGTTGAATCCGCCGCGGAAGCGATCACCCTCGATGACCGTCCTGTCTATCTTGTGCTCTACGCAACTGGTTTGCGAGGCCGATCCTCCCTGGCAAACGTGCAGTGCACGATCGGCGGCATCACGATCGCAGTAGCCTATGCAGGACCGGCGGGCGATGGCGTGCCCGGGCTGGACCAGGTCAACATGCGATTGCCTCAGTCCCTGCGCGGGGGCGGCATCTTAGATCTGATTTTGAAAATAGACGGCGTGGACTCCAATCCGGTAAAGGTGAAAATCCAATAACTAGGCACGCTCGCACCTCGGCACGATATCTTCCCAAGTGAAGGCGGCCATGCGAGCGTGAACAGGTGGAGTTCATCCGCAGGACGCACACCATACGCTTCAAAGCGTCGCGGTGCGGTCAACTCCGGTCAATACGGGCGCGAATCATCTGGGAGAGCTCGTGGCGGGATCGAGCTTCCACCTCTCGACCCACCTTCTCAAGGACGATCGCGTAGGCCTCCTGAATCGTCGCATTGGACGGAGCGCGCTGGGCCGCCGGCTCGATGAAAGGAAGTGCCTCGGCCGCCCGACCGTCTTCGATCATCTGCCAAGTGACACGACAAGCATCTGCCAGCCTTGCTATCTCGGCCTCGCTTGCTTCGAGATCAACATGTACCTCTCGTACTGCCAGGATGCTGCATTGGCTGTGACGTAGCGCTCGCGCGGTGACTGAGTTGAGCGATTTGGGGACCAGGGGATTAAAGCCCCGACTGCCGATAACAAGCATCCCTATGTCGTCTGCGGCGTCGACGATTCGTTCGGCCGGGCTTCCCGTCATCACGTCGACCGTGACGTCGAGCCCGTTTACCGCGTACGGGGCAAGCATCTCCTCCAGATCCCGGCGTGCCTCCTCAACCGATGGCCCCTCGTCCGACAGGACCGTCATGACGCGGAGAGGTACCTCGAAGAGCCGAGCCATACGGACGGCGGATGCGAGACCGAGCTTGGATGGGGAACTGAGGTTGAGCGGGCAGAGCACGGGCCGCCTCACGGCCTGCTCCCCGCGCACGACCCAGACGGGGACAACCGCGCGGTGGACGATGGCCTCGACCGTTGAGCCCACCAGCCATCGCCGGATGGTGGCCGGCCGGCCGCCGCCCGTGATAATGAGCTGGGCGCTGGTGCGCAGGGCCGTATTGATCGCGAGTTCGGAGGGAAGACCAACCTCCACCTCCTCCCGAACATCCAGGCCCGCCTTCCAGAGCGGTTGGAGCCGCAGACCGAGGGTCTGCTTTGCCTTTGCGATACGGTTGGCGATACTCTGTTCGCTCTCCAGGCGGCGCTTGCCGAGCGCATGCACTACGACGAAAGGGCACTCGAGACGTTGGCCCAGGTCCAGAGCCGCAGCCAACAGCTCATCGGTATGGTGGTCGAGGGGCAATGCCACGACGACCGGCTTTTGGTTGGTCATGCTTCAACTCCGTGTTCTCTATTCATCAGTGTTCGCCTTCACCTTCACGAACTTTATCTTCACTAAAAGGAACATGCGTTTCGTCGCGCAGGAGGTCGCGTCCGTCCGAAATGCGAGCAAATAGGTAGTAGAGGCCCGGGATCAAGATCACACCGATCACCGTGCCAAGGAGCATGCCGCCGACGCCCGTGACGCCGATGGTCCGATTCGCAACCGCCCCAGCGCCATGGGCAACGACCAGCGGAAGGAGACCTGCGATAAAGGCGAAGGAGGTCATCTGGATGGCCCGGAAGCGGAGTTTTCCTCCCTCGATAGCTGCGTCTTTGAGCGAGACGCCCTCGTTCCGACGCTGCACCGCAAACTCCACGATCAGAATCGCGTTCTTGCCCAACAGCCCGACCAACATGATCATCCCGAGCTGAGCCCAAACGTCGTTCGCCAATCCCATGAAAGACAGGAACCAGAAAGAACCGAAGATGCCGATCGGCAGCGACAGGACCACGGGCAGAGGAAGCAGGAAGCTCTCGTATTGCGCAACCAGCACAAGGTAGACGAACACCACCACAATCAGGAAGATGTAGACTGCCTCGTTGCCCTTCTTCGACTCGTCCCACGATA
The DNA here is from genome assembly GCA_039926185.1 of Bryobacteraceae bacterium. Taxonomy (GTDB): domain Bacteria; phylum Acidobacteriota; class Terriglobia; order Bryobacterales; family Bryobacteraceae; genus Palsa-187. The sequence continues at coordinate 267,636 of JBDSXJ010000005.1, forward strand.
GGCCTTCCCAGCCCAGGGCATATCCGCGCGGCAAGCTCGTGGCGGCGACCTGCTGCACTGCCTCAATGGCCTGACCGGTCGAGTAGCCCGCCGCCGGCACGAGCTGAATAGCGGCCGAGGGGTACAAGTTGTAGCGGGTGATTTCGTTCAGCCCCTGCGTTTTCTTCAGCTGCATGAAGGACGAGTAGGGGACCATCTCCCCTTTTTCGTTCTTTACGAAGAGGTCGTCCAGATCCTTAGGTATCCGCCGGAACTGCGGCCAGGCCTGAACGTAAACTTTGTAGAACTGGTTAAAGCGAACAAAGCCCTGCTCATAGGTGCTGCCAATGAGGATGTTGAGGTTGTTCAAGGCATCCTGAATCGACACTCCCTTCTGCATGGCCACATCGTTGTTGATGACCACCTCGTACTGTGGGTAGTCGGACGCATAAAACGTGAACACACTGCCGACTTCTTTACGTTTCTGCAACTCGGCGAGGAATCGTTCGTTGATCTCTCCCAGTAGCTTGTAGTCGGGCGTACTCGATTGTGTTTGATCCAGCACGCGCAAGGCGATACCGCCCGCCGCGCCGAAGCCGGGAATGGCAGGCGGTTCGAAGAACTCGAGTTTGACATTCGTCATCTCGCTGGTCTTTTTCTTGAGCTGTTCGATGATCTCGGACGATGTCTCTGTTCGCTCGGTCCAATCTTTGAGGTTGATGATCGCCGTACCCGCGTTCGAGCCGCGACCTTCCGTCAGTACTTCGTAGCCCGCGACCGATGTGATGCTGCGAATACCTTTGACTTGCTCAGCGAGCCGTTCCAGCTCTTGCGCCTTGGCGTTGGTATATTCCAGCGTCGACCCGGGTGGGGTTTGAAGAACGGCGTAGATCATGCCCTGGTCTTCACCGGGGATGAAGCCGGTCGGCAGGACGTTGCTTGTCGCGACGATGCCGTAGGCAAATGCTCCGATGACCACCAAGGTTGCCACCCGGAGCGTGACAATCGGCTTCAGCACGCGCAACGCGTACACATTGGTGATTTTGTCGACTAAGAGGCTGAATGGCTTCTGGATGAAGGGCACGAGGATGATCAGGAGCCCGAAGCGTCCCCAAAGCTCATAGGCGAGGTAGGTGATACCCGCTAGTAGTGGGAGCCCCACGAAGACGTACCCGAGCACTGTCTTTATGCTTATCTCCCTAAGTCGTTCCCGAAAGCCCTTGCTAGCCTCCGCGCCAGCGGGTGCGTGCGAATGAGGCTGCAGTACCATCGCACACAGTACCGGGGTAAGCGTCAACGCAACCACGCCAGACAGCACGATCGTCGAAGCCATCGTCACGCCAAACTGTTTGTAGAACACGCCTACCGGCCCCGGGAGAAAGGTCACCGGAACAAACACGGCGCTCATGACCAGCGTGATTGCGATGATCGCGCCGCTGATCTCATTGAGTACTTCGATGGTGGCCCGATACGGTGACAAGTGCGTCTCGGCCATTTTCGCGTGCACGGCCTCGACCACCACGATGGCATTGTCGACGACGATACCGATGGCCAAGACCATCGAGAAAAGCGTGATCAGGTTGATGGAGAAGCCCATCAGCTGTAGCACGAAGAAGGCGCCGACCAGCGATACCGGCACCGCGAGCGCCGGAATGATGGTGGAGCGCACGTCGCCGAGGAACAAGTAGACCACCAGCGACACCAGAATGAACGCTTCCAGGAGTGTGTGGAGCACCTGCTCGGTCGAGGCCTCAACGAACCGGGATACGTCGTACGCAATCTCGTAGTCCATCCCGGGAGGAAACGACCCCTTCAAATCCTTGAGCGTCTTCTTCACTTCCGAAATCACATCGGCGGCGTTGGAGCCTGGCGCCTGTTTCAAGACGATGGATGCGGCCGGATGACCGTTGACGTCGGAATAGATGTCGAAGAACTCCGAGCCAAGCTCGACACTTGCGTGATCGACACGCTTGTCTTTTCCGTCCTTGCCGTCGACGAGCGGCGGCACGCAGACATCTTTGAGTCTGAGGATCTCGCCGTCTGGCAGCGCTTTCAAGATGATATTGGCGTACTGCTCGGGCTCGTTGTAACGGCCAACGTAAGTGAGGACGTACTCTTTCGACTGGGAGGTCATGCCCGTCGCCTGACCGAGCCGGCCCGGTGATCCGATGATGCTCTGCGTGGCCAGGGCCTCCATCACGTCCTCGACCGACACGCTGTAGGCGCGCATGCGCTCTGGATTCAGCCAAATACGCATCGCAAACGTGCGATTGCCCAGGTTGACTGGGATCCCCATGCCCTGAATCCGCTTGAGCACGGGCATGATGTACACCTGGGTGTAGTTGAAGAGGTCTTTCTGATCGGTGTTTGCGTCCGTGCTGTACAGATTGAGATACATCAGCATGCTAGGCACGACCTGGCTGACGAGAATTCCTTCGCGTACCACCAGGGGGGGTAGCCGACTCGTCATGATGTTGACCCGGTTCTGTACGTTCACCACGTTGATGTTCGGATCGGTGCCCGGCTCGAAGAAGATGCGAATTGTCGCCTCTCCGGCGCTGGTCGCGTCGGAGACGATGTAGCGCATATTTTGGACGCCGTTGATCGATTGCTCGAGAGGAACCAGAACGGAATCGGTCAGAACCTTGGCGCTGGCACCGGGATACGCAACCGAAACGTAGACCGTTGGGGGCGCGATGTCGGGAAACTGCGCGATCGGAAGGCTCGCGATTCCGAGTCCCCCCAGCAGCAGAATGAGGATCGAAAGGACAATCGCCAGCGCGGGTCGTTTGAGAATCTGTGTAAACATGATGGTTCGCGAACGCCCCTATTCGGCTCTGAATTTCAGGTCTTTAAGTGCTTCCTTGGGCGGACGAGCCTCTGTGCGCTCCAGGTGCTGGCCATCATGGATCTGACGAGCACCTTCGAGCACGAATCTTTCCTTCGCCGAGAGGCCGCCCTTGAGGACGAAGATGTCCTCTAGCTCACTGGCGACGTTGATTTCGCGTTGGTGGGCGATGTCTTTCTCGTCGACGACGAAGACGTACCGTCGGTCGAGGATCTCGAACGTGGCCCGCTGCGGGATGACCAAGGCTCCTGAGAGCTTCTGGTTGATCAGCAGCGTACCGGTTTCACCGTGGCGGAGGAGGCCTTCCGGGTTGGGAAAGTCGGCGCGGAACTCGATGTTTCCTGTTTCCTTGTTGAACTCTGATTCGATGGTCAGCGTCGTCGCGGCGTTCTTGTTGAAGATCTGACCGTTCGCAAGTCGAAGCTGGATTGTCGCACCGGGAAGATCGAGCCTCCGGGGTGATTCGGTATCGGTTGCTCCCCTTAGGGACTTGAATCGCAGGTAATCGGCTTCGGGGACATTGAAGTAGGCCCATATAACAGCGTTGTCAGACATGGTCGTGAGGGTGTCCCCCCTTCCGATCAGGCTTCCCTGCTGCATCAGTTGACGACCCACGATGCCGTCGAACGGGGCGGCGATGCTGGTAAAGCCAGCTTCCGCCGTGGCGCGGTCGACGTTAGCTTTCGCTTTGTCGCGCTCGGCCGTGGCCCGGGCCAGCTCTGGGGGTGACACGAAGCCGCGCCCCGCGAGTTGTTCCGTGTTTTGTAGATTGATCTCTGTGAGGCGCAGCTCGGCCTTTTCGGCCTCGAGCTTAGTCCGATAGAGGACAGGAAGGAGTTCATAGAGACTCTCCCCCGCGCGCACCGCTTGGCCCTCTTGAATGGAGATTTCTTGGAGATACCCCTCATTCAAGGCGCGGATTTCGATGTGCCGCCGGGATTGCATTCGGCTAACGTAGGCCTGAGTTGTGGGCACGTCCATAACGCTGGGCGTGGTCAGTACGACAGGCTGCGATTCCTCTTTTTCTGGGCCACTGTCTGCCTGTTTCTTCGAGCAAGCGCCAGTAAGGAGGCTAAGGCCGATTACGATGAGCGTCGCTCGTAGATGCTGCTGCAGTTTCATGGCTGCACTCCCTGCGTGAATTTATGATCGGCGTCCGTTCCGTCGGGAGGCTGCAGACCGCTGGTGCGCCAGCCGCCCCCAAGGGCCTGATACAGCGTCACGGTCGCAACCATCTGCTGTTGTTTCATTTCAACGAGATCCTGCTGCGCCTCGAGCAATTCACGTCGAGCTGTCAGTACTTCGAGGTAGTCGGCTCGATTCAAATTGAAGAGTTGGTTGGAGATATCGACCGACTGGGAGAGGCGGTCGACCTGTTGTTGCTTCAGCCCATAACCCTGGCTGAGATTTCGTGTGAGGCTCACGCGGTTGCTTACCTCGATGAAAGCGGTCAGCACGGCTCGCTCATAGTGGAGGACCGCCTGCATCTCAACGGAGTTTGCAGCGAAGTAGTCCGCCGTGATCCCCTTCCGATTGAGCAGGGGCGTAAACGCTCTGCCGATCATTCCGAAGAGCAGCGAGTCGGGGGTATTAATCAGCTTGGTCAAATCGTAGGACTGGAAGCCGACCACGGCTTCGATCCCGAGAGACGGTTAGAACGCTTTTCTGGCCGCCTCGACGTCGAGGCCGGCTGCCGTAAGCTCGAGTTCGGCCTGGCGAACGTCCGGACGATTCGCCAGAAGCTCAGCGGGGACGCCCACTGCCATTGCGGCGGGCTGTTCGTCGAGAAAGTTGGTGCGCGCCCGCTCGATCGGCGCTGGGAAGCGACCGGCCAGGAAGTTGAGCTCATTCTCGGTCTCGACGATCCGTTGCTGGATGGCGTACTGTGAGCTCTGGAAAGCCCGGAGTTGAGCCTCGAAACGTGTCGGGGCCACCGCGGTGGACCGACCCGCCTGGAACAGCGACTGCGCGAGCTCGAGTTCCCGCTCCTGGAGTGCGATGTTATCGGTTATGACCTGGAGTTGCCGGTCGAGCGACAATAGCTCGTAGTAGTTACTGGCGATCTCCGAGACGAGACGCGTGACCATGAAGTTCCGACCTTCGACGCTCGCCAGGTAGCGATGGGACGCGGCGTTGGCCAGGTTTCGGAGACGCCCCCACACGTCGAGTTCCCAGGACGCGTAGAGCCCGGGCTCGTATCTTTGGAGGTTCGCTCCGAGGCCGGACCTTTCGTCGGCTTGACCCTGGCTCGTGAACTTTCCGATGCGATCATCCCCACCTGTGACACCAAAGCCGACCTTAGGCAGGTATTCACCACGCCGAGCCATTACTTCGGCGTTGGCGACCACCGTCTCCTGAACAGCGATGTTGAGCTCCTGGTTGTTCTGGAGCGCCGCATCGACCAGCGCGACCAAGTGGGCGTCCACGAAGAAGTCGCGCCACGGGATCAGCCCGGAATTTCGCGTATCGCTCTGCCCCGAAAAGGTGTCCGGCACTGCGCGGTTCGGGGGGCGAGCCAAGCCCATGGGGGGCTTTGGAATGCGGGCGCTGCACCCGGTCACCACCGTGAAAACTAGCGCAAGGAATGCTGCGGTGAGCGAACGCCCTATCCGCCCGGCCTTGGCTCCGGACTCTGTTTCCCTAATTTCCTTCATTTTGGCCTGAAGCTGCTGGAAACCCATCCGGTCCTAATCGGCAGACGGCCCCCCGCGTCGCAATCGGGGTTCGGACGGGCGAGCGAAGGTCGCGAAATCGGCGGAGGATGACATGAAACCAGCATGAAGCCTGGATTGTAAAACCGATATAGCCCGGAAAGGGGACTATGCCACCCCCGCAAACAGGGTCCCCTAGAGACCCCAGTCGAACCCCCCGCGCAAGGGATCGCTGCCAAGCCTTCGAGCAAGGGTCAGAAGAAGAAGTCTTAAGTGCCTATTGCCTCCACGGCGCTACACTGTGCGTAGGTAGAATGGCAGAGGTCGACGGGTTGAAGACGGCGTAAGGAGGCTCTTACTCTAGGTCGAGCTTGTGGCACTTGGCACGCATTTGCTTAATCCAACCCGTAAGCATTCACGGTGCTTCTGTTCTCGTTTAGCTTCGCCAAGATCTATCTGTCCCGGAACATAGAGACCTACACTGTTCTCCAGGCGTTGCTACTCCTTAACAAGGTCTTCAGCCCTTTTCGTCGTGTCCGGGAGCGGCCCCACAGCAGTCTAGGCACGGTACACCGAACGAGTTCGCGGCGGTGCTGGAATCCGCAGTTATGAATGGTTGATAAAAGTGAGGCATGTCACCAAAAAGGTTCACCCCTCCGCACCTAACCTTAGATGCATAACAGGGGGAGTCCAACCGGACTCCCCTTTCCTCTTTAGCTTTAGCCCGCGCTATTTGTAGTCGTCGAGCGGCGGGCAGGCGCACACCAGATTGCGATCTCCGTAGACGTGGTCGATGCGGCCTACGGGCGGCCAATACTTGTCTTGCTTCACGCCTCCGGGGAAACAACCCTCCGCCCTTGAGTAGGAGCGCTCCCAGGTATCCGCAGCGAGATCGATGGCTGTGTGCGGCGCGTGACGCAAGGGTGATTTCTCGATGGGAAACTTACCCGCTTCCACTTCCGCGATCTCTTGCCGGATGGCGATCATGGCGTCGCAAAAGCGATCCAGTTCGCGCTTGGACTCGGACTCAGTTGGCTCAATCATTAAGGTTCCTGCCACCGGGAAACTCATAGTGGGGGCGTGAAACCCGTAGTCAATCAGGCGTTTGGCGATGTCATCCACCGTTACACCCGAAGTCTCTTTCAGGCCGCGCGGATCCAGGATACATTCGTGCGCAACCCTACCGCGCCGATTTTTGTACAGCAGGGGGAAGGACGGCGCCAAGCGGGCCGCAACGTAATTCGCGGCCAGGATCGCCACCTGCGTCGCGGCGCGCAGACCCGGACCCGCCATCATCAGCATATAGACGTAGGAGATCACCAGAATCGAAGCCGATCCATAAGGAGCCGCGGACACCGGCCCAGCTGCTGCATCGCCGTCATCCAGAACGAAATGCCCGGGAAGGAACGGGATCAGGTGCTTCTTGACGCCGATGGGTCCCATTCCAGGACCGCCACCGCCGTGCGGAATGCAGAACGTCTTATGCAGATTGATGTGCGAAACGTCCGCGCCGTAATCGCCGGGGCGGGCTAAGCCGACTTGCGCATTTAGGTTTGCTCCGTCGAGATACACTTGTCCGCCGTGTTGATGCACGACGGAGCAAATCTCACGGATGCTCTCCTCGAAGACCCCGTGCGTGGAAGGGTAGGTCACCATCACAGCAGCGAGATTTGCGGAGTGCAATTGCGCTTTCGCGGTTAGATCCGCGAGGTCGACATTTCCCTCTTCGTCGCAGCTGACGACTTCCACTTCCATCCCGACCATGTGGGCCGAGGCGGGATTCGTCCCGTGTGCCGACGATGGGATCAGACAAATGTTGCGATGCGCCTCGCCGCGGCTTCGATGGTAGCCACGAATCGCCAGCAGTCCGGCGTACTCTCCCTGCGCACCGGAATTAGGCTGCAAGGAAACGCCATCGTAGCCGGTGATGGCGCACAGCTTCTGCTCCAGCTCACGAAACATGGTCGCGTACCCTTGCGCTTGTTCCAGCGGGGCGAACGGATGGAGGGCGTTCCACTCCGGCCAGGAAATCGGGACCATTTCAGCCGTCGCGTTCAGTTTCATCGTGCAGGAACCCAGCGGGATCATGGCCCGATCCAGCGCCAGATCGCGGTCACCGAGGCGGCGAATATAGCGCAGCATCTCCGTCTCCGAACGGTAGCGATGGAAAACGGGATGGGTCAGGAACGAAGAGGTGCGTGCAAGCTCCGCGGGTAGGACAGCCTCCGCGCCACCAACATCGGGGAAGCTCAAAGCTCCGCCGAACGCTCGCCAAACTGCTTCGATCACCGCAGGGGTCGTCGTCTCATCCAGAGAAATACCGATAGCATCCGGCCCGACGACGCGCAGGTTGAGCTTTTCTGATGTGGCGCGCCGAACGATGTTCGCTTGCTGACTACCCACCGGCACGGTGATTGTGTCGAAGTAGACGTCGTTCTGACGTTTAAACCCGAGCGATTCCAATCCGGCCGCAAGGATGCCGGTTTTCCGGCGAATCTCCCGTGCAATCTCCGTGAGCCCTTCCGGGCCATGATACACGGCGTAGAACGAGGCGATGACGCCCAGCAGCACCTGTGCCGTGCAGATATTCGAGGTCGCTTTTTCTCTGCGAATATGCTGCTCGCGGGCCTGAAGCGATAGGCGATAGGCGGTGTTCCCGTGCGCATCAATGGACACGCCAACCAAGCGGCCGGGCAACCCACGCTTCAACGCATCCTTGACAGCCATGTACGCGGCATGCGGACCGCCATAACCCATCGGCACACCAAAGCGCTGCGTCGAGCCAATCGCGATATCCGCGCCTAATTCGCCGGGAGGGGTGAGTAGCGTAAGCGCCAAGGGATCCGCCGCCATGACGGCTAGCCCGCCTAGCTTGTGCAGTTCGTCGATGGACTTTCGAAAATCGCGCACTTGGCCGTAGGTACCGGGATATTGGAAAATCCCACAGAAGTACGCTTCTGAAAATCCCGCGTCGACATCGCCCACCACCACCGTCCATCCCAGGGGCTCCGCGCGCGTCTTGAGCAACGCGATCGTCTGGGGATGCAAGTTCTGGTCCGCGAACACTTTCATCGAAGCCGACTTCGCGGCACGCTGCGCCAAAGCCATCGCTTCGGCCGCAGCGGTCGCTTCATCCAGCAGCGATGCGTTTGAAATGTCCATCGCGGTCAGGTCGCAAATCATCGTCTGGAAATTGATCAACGCCTCCAGACGGCCCTGACTGATCTCCGGTTGATAGGGCGTGTACGCTGTGTACCAGGCCGGATTCTCCAGCACATTGCGCTGAATTACGCCCGGCAAAATGGTGCCGTGATACCCCATGCCGATCAGTGACGTCATCACCTGGTTGTGCGACGCCAGTTCGCGCACCCGGGCCAGCGCCTCAACTTCTGAAAGCGCCACGCCGATTTCCAGCGGCGTGGACTGCCGAATCGAAGCGGGCAGTGTCTCCGACATTAATTCGTCGAGCGAGGGACTCGCGACCACTGCCAGCATCGCATCGATGTCGCTGGGCGATGGACCGATGTGACGACGCGCGAAACCCTGCTGCAAATTCTGATCGGTTGCGGTGAGCGTGGGGGTCATGATTTTTTGAGGTATTCCTGATACTTCGTTTCATCCATCAGGTCCGCGAGTTCTCCTGCGTCCTGCATTTTCACTTTGTAGAACCACGCAGAACCTTGGGGATCGGAATTCACCAACCCTGGTTCCGCCACAATCGTCGGGTTCACTTCCACCACTTCGCCGGTAAGCGGGGAGTACACGTCGGAGGCGGCTTTCACCGATTCCACGACCGCTGCCTCCTTGCCTTTCGCGACCTTCTGGCCCACCTTGGGCAGTTCGACAAAGACTAAGTCGCCGAGTTGCTCCTGCGCGTAGTGCGTGATGCCTACCGTCGCAATCTCTCCCTCGATGCTCAGCCACTCGTGATCGGTTGTGTATTTCGTCATGAAGTTCTCCCTCTGCGATTTATCTTTTGTAGGAGTGAGCGACAAACGGCAGGCTCGCCACCACGATGGGCGTCCGCTCACTACGCACTTCTGCAAACAAGCGGGTTCCCGGCGTCGCGAGGCTGCTATCGACGTAGCCCATGCTGACCGGTCCGTTGACGGTGGGTCCAAAGCCTCCGGACGTGACTCGTCCGATGGCTTCGGTCGAAGTTTCACTGGCGAAGAGCGTGGCGCCCCCGCGAACAGGACGATTTTCCGGCCGCAGCCCGACCATGCGTCGCGCTGCCCCGCCCTGCAATTGCGGCAAAATCACGTCCGCCCCTGGAAAGCCTCCCGCGCGTTCGCCACCCAGCTTGCGGCTCTTTTGAATGGACCAATTCAAGGATGCTTCCGCGGGGTTCGTCGTCAAATCAATGTCGTTCCCATAGAGGCAGAGGCCGGCTTCCAAGCGGAGGCTGTCCCGCGCGCCGAGTCCAATGGGCTGTAATTCCGGGTTCTGCAGCAAGGCGTCCCAGACGGTTCCGGCGCTCGCTTCCGGCACGGACAGTTCGAAGCCGTCTTCGCCCGTGTATCCGGAGCGCGACACCATGCAGTCGATCCCCATCACGGAGTGCCAACCTGCGTCCATGAACTTCATGCCGCTTACACTGGGAGCCAGTGTGGCGAGGATCGCTTCCGAACGCGGACCTTGAATCGCGAGCAGCGCACGGTCGTGGATTGGCTCGACTTCGCAAACGTCTTCTAGTCCTGCGCGCAGCAGGGCCTCGTCTTCGGCTTTGCGCGATGCGTTCACCACCAGCAGGAAGTGGGTGCGGAAGTTGGCGATCATGAGATCGTCGGAGATGCCGCCCCCGGCAACGGTGAATAAGGCGTAGCGCTGCCTGCCTGGAACAAGCGAGAGAATATCTGCGGGAACCAACCGCTCCAGCGCGAGCGCCGCGTCCGCAAGCTTCCCTGAACGCGGTCGCACCAGGATCTGGCCCATGTGCGACACGTCGAACAATCCAGCGGCTGCGCGGGTGTGGAGGTGTTCCTTAAGAACGCCGGAACTGTATTGCACCGGCATGGCGTAGCCGGCGAAGGGGACCATCTTTGCCCCCAGCGCAAGGTGCTGCGCATGCAGCGGCACCTGCTTTAACGCGGTATCCAGCGTCATAGCGCTCTCTTGGGGGTGATGAGAAAACTGAGATCCAGATGCAAACGCAAGGGCGCTCCTTTTCGTGAGTGCCCTCTCTGTCGGTTTGCCTGAGAACGTTATCCCTTGGGCGAATACCTGGCTGCAAGATTCTACAGCGGCATTACTTTCCAGATGGTGAAACTTGTGACGGTCCTTTTGCCTGAGAGCTTTCGGGGCGATTACACCTTCGGCGCCAGTGACATGCTGGTCTCTCCCGTCCACTCTAGAGTATCACTTGCGCCAATACAGTCTATCAATGAAAGAACGGGTTAACGAGACTTGGGCATGTAGCCCTTTTCGCGGTAATAGCGAGCCGCGCCGGGATGCAGCGGCACTTCGTACGCATTCCACACGGTGTGGACGTTGTAGGAAAAATTCATGTGCCGCCACTGTAATAACTGCTGTTGTTCGTCGAGGGCCTTGGCCACGTCGTAGGCGAACTTGTCGGGCATGTCGTCGCGGCCATACACCACGGTCCCGGTGCGGACCACCGTATCGAGAGGGCGGTCCACGCCACGATATAAGCCTGCGGGAATCACGCCGCGCTCCTGCTCGCCATCGCGCGCTAGGGAGGCCAGCAGGTCGTTGGGGAGTTGCAGAAACGTCAGGTCGTGCTGCTGGCTGATTTCGTTCCAAATGCGCCACTCCGGGGCTGTGGCCATGTTGCCCGCGCCGCCAATCGCGAGGTCGAAATTTTCCCGGTCTTCGCGTGTGTTCCCCACGTGCCCGCCCGCCGCAGCGATCTCCTCCGCTGACAGGCCGTAGTGCGCCAAAATCTGCGGGGTCGCTTCGCCGCCAATGCCAGCCATTAAGATTCGCACGGGCCACTTCTTTTGCCGGATCTGCGACAAGTCCGTAATGCCTAACCCACTTTTCGCCGCGACCAGCAGGTAGCTAGGGTCTTGAATATTGGCGATCAGACGCAGGTTTTGGCGCGGTTTCTCCTTGCCGTAGACGCCCGCGCCTTTGTAGGCGTTGCGCAGGAATTGGATCGCGACTGCGCCGAAATCCACTGGACCCAGGCCGGACTCGTTGCGCGGTGCCAGGATCTCCGGAACGGCCGGATCAGGACGATACGGCGGAGGCACGCGCGCTTCGCTCACAATACGCGGCGCGTCGGTGGCATTGCAGTTGTAGCAAATGCGCACCTGGTAGCCGTACGGCTTCATCGCCGCCTGCACCACTTCGGCCATCGCGCCCCACGGGCACAGCTTGCAGGCTCCGCCGAACACGGGACGCGTTTCCTTGATGCTACTGCTGGTTTCTGCCACTGCCAGAAATCCCAAACCCAGCAGGATGCCCAGCGCGGCCGTGACCAATTTCTTCATGCTTGTTTGTACTACATTTGATCGAGGATTGCGTTCAGCGTCGCGCTGGGGCGCATCGCCGCGACACACTTCGCTTCATCCGGGAAATAGTATCCGCCGATGTCCACGGGCTTGCCCTGCGCCGCCAACAACTCTTGCGTGATCCTGTCCTCGTTGGCCGTCAGCGCAGCGGCGATCGGCGTGAAGCGCTGCTTCAGGTCCGCGTCTTCATCCTGGGACGCAAGTGCCTTCGACCACGCCAATGCGAGATAGAACGCCGAGCCGCGGTTGTCGATTTCGTTGACCTTTGCCGAGGGATAGCGGCCATCTTCCAGATATTGACCGACGGCCTGGTCCAGCGTCTTCGAAAGCACGGCCGCGTGCGGATTGCCGCCTCCAGTCGCCATCAGTTCCAGCGACGGGACCAGCGCGCAATACTCCCCGAGCGAGTCCCAGCGCAGATGGCCTTCCTTCACCAACTGCTGCACGTGCTTGGGTGCCGAACCGCCAGCGCCGGTCTCAAACAACTGGCCGCCCTGCAGCAGCGGCACGATCGAGAGCATGCGAGCGCTTGTCCCCAACTCAAGGATCGGGAACAAATCGGTGAGATAGTCACGGAGCACGTTTCCGGTGACCGAGATCGTGTCTTGGCCGCGGCGAATTCGCTCCAGTGAGAACTTCATCGCGTCCACGGGGTTCAGAATCTTGATGTCCAGGCCCGAGGTGTCGTGGTCGGCCAGGTAGGTCTTCACCTTCTGAATGATTTGCGCATCGTGGCCGCGATCCGCGTCGAGCCAGAAAATCGCAGGCGTGCCGGCTGCCCGCGCTCTTGTCACGCCGAGCTTCACCCAATCGCGAACCGGTTCGTCCTTCGTCTGGCACGCGCGGAAGATATCGCCACGCTCAACGCTCTGTTCCAGCAAGGTCTTGCCAGCGGCGTCTACCACGCGAATCGTTCCGTTACCGGGGGCTACGAACGTCTTGTCGTGCGAGCCGTACTCTTCTGCCTTCTGCGCCATGAGTCCGACGTTCGAGACGCTACCCATGGTCGACGGATCGAACTGCCCGTGCTGCTTGCAGTCGTCGATCACGGCTTGATAAATAGTGGCGTAGCAGCGGTCCGGGATCACCGCCACAGTGTCTTGCAGCGCGTCCTCTTTGTTCCACATCTTGCCGCCATCGCGGACCACCACGGGCATGGAGGCGTCGATGATGACGTCGCTGGGGACATGCAGGTTGGTCTTGCCCGCTCGCGAATCCACCATCGCCAAGCCGGGACGCTTTTCGTAGCACGCAGCGATATCGGCCTCGATCTCGGCCTTTTTCTCTGCCGGGAGCTGGTCGAGCTTGCTGAGTACGTCGGCCAGACCGTTGTCCACGTTCGCGCCGATCTCTGCGAGAACCACCGCATGCTTCTGCAAGCCATCGGCGAAAAATTCCGCCACGCAGTGCCCGAACATGATCGGATCGGAGATCTTCATCATGGTGCACTTCAGATGCAGCGAGAACAGAGCCTTGTCGGCCTTCGCCGCAGCGATCTGCTCCGCGTAGAATTTCCGCAGGGCGGCCACATTCATCACCGCGCAATCGACAATTTCGCCCGCTGTCAAAGCGATTTTTGGCTTCAGAACTTTTACCGCGCCAGAGGCATCCACGAATTCAATCCGAGCATCCGTCGCGGTGGCGACCGTCACCGATGTTTCACTGCCAAAGAAGTCCTTGTCGCTCATGTGGGCGACGCGCGTCACCGAGCCGGACTTAGGCCACGGCTTCATCCCCTTGGGCGGCTGCTTCCGAGCCAGGGCCTTCACCGAACCGGGCGCGCGCCGGTCTGAATTGCCTTCGCGCAACACAGGATTCACCGCCGATCCCAGGACCACGCCGAACCGGGCCTGCACCGCGCGTTCCTCATCGGTCGAGGGAGCGTCCGGATAGTCCGGAACGTCGTACCCCTTCGCTTGCAGTTCCGCGATCGCCGCCCGCAGTTGCGGAATCGAGGCGCTGATGTTCGGCAGCTTGACGATGTTCGCGTCCGGGGTCTTGGCCATCTCTCCCAGGCGCGTCAACTCGTCGGGAATTTTTTGGCCGTCTTTAAGACGCTCCGGGAAATTGGCGAGAATGCGGCCCGCGAGCGAGATGTCGGCCGTTTCGATCTCTACGCCGGTGCCTTTGCAGAAGGCGCGCAGGATAGGCAGCAGGGAGTAGGACGCGAGCGCTGGCGCCTCATCGGTTTTGGTCCAAGTGAGCTTCATAATAGGCGTGAGTCGAGACAAAAGGCGGCCTCAGACTGAATGCGTAGGATACCATGACTCACACGGCAAAGCTCTGATTCTATTGGTTCACGGCAGTTCGAACACCCAGACGGAACCGCCGCGGTTGGGCGGATTCTGCATCTCCGGGACCAATCCCGGCCAGGTTGCCGCGTGCGCGCTACCGTTGCCGACAGTGACCGCAATGTACTGCTTGCCGCCCGCCGTGTAAGTGACCGGGGCTGACCCTGGGACATCGTTAACCCGCACGTGCCACAGTTCCTCGCCCGTCTGGTCGTTGTGCGCGCTGAACCAACGGTCGATCGACCCGCTGAAGATCAGCCCGCCAGCCGTGGCCAGAATGCCCGAGGTTTCCGGAGCCCGCTCGCGTTGGATGAAGACCGTCTTGCGGGTCTCCAGATTCGTCGCTTGAATGCGCCCATACTTCCCGTCGCTATCGAGCCGAGGCCGCATGCTGACCCGCACGCCAGTCGTCAGGAAGCCGCGTTCGTTGGCACCCACCGGCGTGAGGTCCATGCAGGACTCGACCAACGGCGAATACAGGATCTTGGTCTCGGGATTGTAAGCCGGTGGAATCCAGCTGCGCGCGCCGCCCGCGTGCGGACAGACAATCTTCGCCTCGCCGTCACCGGGAATGATCGCGGGGTTGATGGTCTTGGAGCCGGTCACCGCATCGATCCCGGTGACCACGTTCTGCAACCCCATGTCGAAAGAGAACGCGTACTTGCCCGTGTCGGCCTCCACCACGTCGTAGAGCGCGATCTTGCCGGCCGTTACCGATACGGTCTTGGTCACGCCCTTTACCGGCAGCTTCAGCAGCATTCGCTCAAACACCCAGTCGTAGTCCCACTGATCGTTGGCGATGTGCTGGTAGTGCCACGCCAATTTGCCGGTATCTGGATTCAGCGCAATCGTGGAGTCCGTGTACAGCGCGTCATTGTTCATTCCCGGCTGCGTGGATTTGATGCGCAACGGACCAGTGTCATAGGTGGGCGCGACGCCGAAATACACCAGATTCAGTTGCGGATCGTAGCTGCCCGGCACCCAGGACGATCCACCGGTCCGTTTCTCTGTGGGCAGCCCATTCCAGGTGTTGCCTCCAGGTTCATTCGGCAGCGGAATGGTTCGGAAGCGCCACGCTTCCTTGCCCGTCGCCGCATCCAAAGCAACAATGAAATTTCCACCGGGCTGCTGGCCTCCAGTGCCGATGATCACCTTCCCTTTGGCCACCAGCGGACCGCCCGTCAATGCCCAGTTCTGCGGACCGATCACCGTGTCCCATTTTAATTTTCCGGTGCGTGCATCCAGCGCCACCAAGTGAACGTCGGACGTGGCAGCGATGATCGTATCGCCGAAAATCGCGATCCCCTTCTTCACGGCGGGCCGCGACCCTTCCGGCAACGCCCTCTGCCAATGCCACAGCAGATCGCCGCTAGCGGCGTCGATCGCTTCCACTTGGTCGGTGTAGCCCTGCACGAACATCACTCCGTCGTGAATCAGCGGCGGCGCGGTGTTCGGACCCGGCGGTAGCGACCAGCTCCACGCCACGCGCAGATTTTTTACGTTCGTCCGATTGATCTGCTTCAACGGGCTATAGCCTTGGCTGTCGAGCGTGCGCCTCCACGTGAGCCAGTCGCCCGCCGGTGGATTGGCCAACATCGCATCGGTGACCGGGGTCATGCGGTCGAGCAACGTGCTGGCAGCAGGCGTATTCGGCAGCGCTATGCCAGCCGTCAGTCCGCCGCCCGGTGCGCCTCGCCGTTCTGCCGCGCCGGGAATGCGCAAGGTCGCCAGCGCGGGCGCGCTGGTCGGCATGTCGCGCAAACTAGGCGCGATTCCATTCTGCTGCAGCACGTACGCGGCGATCTGTGCGTACTTCACTGCACCCAGCGACCCGGGAGCCGCGGGGGGCATGCGCATCGACATATAGTCGACCAAGTCTCCCACCGTGCCGCCCGCCCAGTTCATGTTGAACGGCGCACCGCGTAGCGCTGGCCCGAATTCGCCGTTGTCCAGCGTCCGCCCGTGGCAGGAAAGACAGTTCTGGTCATAGGCGGCCTTGCCAGCAGCCGACTGGCCAGCCGAGTATTCCACCGCCGCGCCCGTCGAGGGCTTAGCGCGAGCCGGTGCCGGCCCCTGTGCACGTAGCCCCAGGAACACGGCCAGCACACCTGCCACGATTACCAATGACTTTTTCATATTCTGTTCTCCCTAGCGCGCCGGCAGCAGCGGTTTGCGATCCACGGGCAGCTGATGGTCGGCCGTGATCAGCATGATTCCCGCGAGAATATAGTCGCCCATGGTGACGGCCAGCTCCATCGTTCCCTGGCGACCGAACAGCCGCACGGCGTGGGCATACAATGCGGAGTCCAGTTTATGGTTGCGCAGAATTTGGCGACCCATCTCAATCACCACGGTTTCGTCTTCGGCCAGACCTTCGATCGGTCGATTGAATTTGATGGTGTCGACGCCCTTCTGGCTCACGCCGAACTGCAAGGCCGCGGCTTCATGCCCGGTCCACTCATATTGCTGCTCGATCTCCCAGGCCCCGATCAGCGCGCATAATTCAAACAGCTTGCGGCCGATCACGCTGTTGCTGCGCAGATAGCGATTGAGGCGGTCAATCGGTTCGGCCGAACCCGGGCTATAGAGGGAAATACCGCCCGGACCCAGCAGCGGCGTAGGGCGAGGCGCCGTGCCGACAATATAGTCGTAGGCCGCGCGGTCCGCATCCGTTTTCAGATCGGCGCGCTGCACGATGGGAAAGCGCGACAACGACGCGGGATCGATATCCGCCGGAAAGCTGGACTGCGCCGGGGCAACAGCGGCGAACACAGCCGCAAACATGAGTGATCGAAGTGACAAGCAGCCTACCTCACTTTTCAGGAAGTGCAAACACAAACACGTTGCTCGCGTTGCCGGGAGCCAATTCCTCCGCCAAGCGATTCAAGCTGGAACTAGCCAGGGAGTTTCCCACGCTGACGGCGACGTATTGCTTGCCGCGCACGGCGTAGGTGATGGGATACCCGGTGACCGGTGCACCCAGGTTCACCTCCCACAAAATCTTGCCCGATTCCTGATCGAAGGCCCGGAAGCGCCCGTTGGTGTCGCCCGCGAACAGGAGACCTCCGCCGGTCGAGACCACGGACATCATACCAGCGCGTTGATCGTAGCGCCAGAGCGTTTTCCCCGTCTCGGCGGAGATCGCGAATAGCGTGCCGATGTTCTGCGTGCCCGGCGTAATCTGCGCCCGCGCATTGAAAGAATACATCGACCCGTTCGCCAGCGCGGTCTGATTGGCGCACGTATTTTGCAGGCCGTAATACATGGCGTTTGTGACAGGACTGTAGGCACCGGCCTGGAAATCCTTGCCGCCGCTGGCGGTGGGGCAGATAAAGTGCGTTTCGCCCGCCGCGCTGAAAACGGTCTCAGGATTCACCGTCACGCGGCCCGTCGCCCCGTCGATATTCGAGACCACGTTCTGCCGGACCGTGGGCCGAGCCCACAAAAATTCGCCTGTCTGCCGGTCCAGCGTATACACGATGCCGGTCTTGCCGGGAATCCCGGTAATCACCTTGCGCCGCTCCCCTGGCCGGATGCGGGGATTCATCCAGGTAACTTCGCTGCGGTCGGGAGCCACCGCCGTATCCACTAACAGCCGCTCAAAGGGATGATCGAAATCCCAATGATCCACCACGTGCTGGTAATACCAAACGATGCGCCCGGTATCGCCATCGATCGCGAGCGTCGAGTTGTGATAGAGGTACTGCTTGTCATTGCCCGCCAGCAGGAACTTCGGCGCGGGCGAGGTGACGGAGGTCCCCACGTAAAGCAGGTTCAGTTCGGCATCGAAGCTCGGTACCATCCACGCGCCCACGTGGACACGCTTGGCATCGGGAATCCCGCCCCAACTTTCATCGCCCGGCTCCCCCGGCCGCGGGATGGTTCTCCGACGCCACAATTCCTTGCCCGTCTTGGCGTCGTGCGCGGTGATGATGCAGCCGTCGGGGCTGAACTTGAACTCGCAGCCGCGCGTCGAAAAGATCTTGCTGTTCGCGATGATCGGACCCGAGGTTTCCTGCGCCGGCGTTTCCCGGTAATCGACGATGCGGGTTTCCCACGCCAGCTTTCCGGTGGCGGAATCCAGCGCAAACAGGAAATCGTCGGCGCTGGTATCAATGATCTGATTCCCGTAAATCGCCAGATTGCGATTGATGCTGGGCACAGGCAGGAATTTGCTCAGATCGTCGGGCAGCTTGCGTTTGTATTCCCACCGCAGGTCGCCGGTCGCCCCGTCCAGGGCCTGAATGTAGTCGCTGGGATTCGGCAGATACATCACTCCGTCGCGCACCAGCGGCGTCGCTTCTTGCACGCCCGGACCCATTCCGCGCGTCCACATCAGTTGCAGCCGGCCGACATTGCTCTTGTCAATTTGCTTCAGCGGGCTGTGGCCCCAACTGTTCAGCGTCCGACGGAACATCAACCAGTCTGCAGGATCCGGCTCCAGCAAATCGCGGTCCGCCACCGGGCGCGGGGATTGGGAGTAGCCGAGACCGGCCAGCAGCAGAAGCGTCGCGAGGCCAGCCACGTTTGAAGAGATCCGTTTGGGGAACATAGCGCCTTCCAGCATACTCCAAGGACGCGGTCGGGAATCGCGTGTCCGCCCTTAGGGACAGGTCTGCGCGACGCGGCTTACCGACGTGACGTTGATGCCGTCCACCCCATCGGCGCCGATCAACAGTCCGTTCACCAGCACGCGCGCACCGGCCAGCGGATCGAGGCGGGTGAGCACGAACTTCAGGGGCATCGTCCGATTGCCCAAGGGCCTCGCCGCGTCTTCACCCGCGGCGACCACGCGCTCTGCCCGCTCCGGGGTTGTCGCTTGGGTCACAGCCCAATCGGTACCGCTTTTGGTTAGGCACCCGACCACGCGCACCAGCGCGTTTGCTGGCAGTTCCGTGCGCCCGTCCCTGGTAACAATCTGAACCTTCGCCAAGTTCTCGGAAGCAAGCTCGTTTGCGCCGGAGGGGAAGCCGTTGGATTTCAGCATCACGGCGACGACGTCCTCATAGGCAGCCTTGCTGAGGGATTTCGGCTTACCGTTGGGCATGTTGGCGGTGACAAACTCGAGCAGATCGGCAACATTTTTCTGGGCGAAGTTTTTCCAGAAGACTTCGCCCACCACGGGCGACCGGCCTTCGGGCGTCAGCGAATGGCAGCCGGCGCAGCTTTGCCCGAAAATCATCGTGCCACGGGCCGCCTGGGCCTCCGAATACACGCCGTCCCAAACCGTTCGGCTTTGTGCGTTGAGCTGCGCGGCGGCGAGCGTGAGAAGGACAGCCAGCGAACTTCGCATCCCGTTGATCGTGTCAGGGACGCTGGAGCGTGTCAAGCAGGCAGGCGAAAACGCCTGCCCCACCGATTTTGCTAGCGCTTGAGCGAGGCCATATCGATCACGAAGCGGTACTTGACGTCGGCCTTCAGCAGACGATCGTAGGCTTCGTTGACCTGCTGGATATCGATCATCTCGATATCGCTCACGATGTTGTGCTCGGCGCAGAAGTCGAGCATTTCCTGGGTCTCGCCCATGCCGCCGATCATCGACCCTGCCAGATTCCGCCTCGGGCCGATCAGCGAGAAAGCATGCACGGGCAGGGGCTGGTTCGGCACTCCGACCAAGGCGAGCGTGCCGTCCAGCTTCAACATGCTTAAGTAGAGATTCATGTCGTGCTCGGCGGAAACAGCGTCCAGGATGAAATCAAAGCTGCCCACGTGCTTCGCCATCTGGGCTGCATCCTTCGACACTACGACTTCGGCAGCTCCGAGACGTAGCCCATCCTCCACCTTGCTGGGCGAGGTCGTGAACAAAACGACATGCGCGCCCAAGGCGTGGGCGAATTTCAGGCCCATGTGGCCCAAGCCGCCCAGGCCCACAATGCCGACCTTCTGCCCGGGCCCGACCTTCCAGTGCCGCAGCGGGGAATAGGTGGTGATGCCAGCGCACACCAGCGGGGCGGCGGCGGCCGGATTCAACTTGTCCGACACTTTCAGTACGAAGTCCTGATCCACCACGATGTTTTCCGAATACCCGCCATAGGTGGCCGGATTCGCATTGTTGTAGGTGAAGGTTGGGGACGCCAAGCAATACTGCTCAAGGCCGCGCTGGCAACTGGAGCAGGTGCGGCAGGAATCGATAATACAGCCGACGGCGGCCTGGTCACCCACCTGGAACTTGGTCACGTTCTTGCCCACGGCCGTCACGCGGCCCACAATTTCGTGGCCCGGAACCATGGGGAAAACGGAAGTCCCCCACTCATTGCGCGACTGGTGGAGATCGGAATGACAAACTCCGCAATAGAGGATGTCAATGACAACGTCGTCGGCCAGTGGATCGCGGCGTTGGATCGAGAAAGGCGCAAGCGGAGTTGTTGCCGTCTGCGCTGCGTAGGTTTTTGTGGACACGGAGACCTTACTTTGAGAAAGAGAGTTGCGCGGAGAAGAACGGCAATACCTTGTTTTCGAAATTCGCCGGCACTTGACCATTATGGTCACCTTCAAAGGTCTCAAAGTGGTGCCCCACCCCAGCCTTGGTCAGCGCTTCGTCCATATCGCGATCGGGCTGGAGCAGCGGTTCCTGCGTTCCGACGTTCATGGCGATCGCCTTGTATTTTTTTAGCGCCGGAGCATACTGTTCCAGCATGACGAGCAGCGAGTTCGCCATCCACTTGGCGGCGATCACCGGTTGCTGCTTGCCGTCCTTCACCGGAAGGTCGATGAACAGCGGCGGGTTGCCAGGATTCGCCGACCACGCGGCTGCGCGCGCCAGGGGCGACTTCTGGTTGAAGTTCAGCTTCAGCGCATCCTCTTTGGTCTTGATGGCCTCCATCGCCGTCATCGCCGGGCTGACGTCCGCGGTATCCAGCATGCAGCAGGCCGACATCGCGTAGAGGCTGGAGAAGACTTCCGGGTGCTTCATGCCGATCCGAAACGTTCCGTAGCCACCCATGGAGTGCCCCATGAGGCCGCGGCTGTTGCGATTCGCCAGCGTGCGGTAGTGGCTGTCCACGTAGCTGACAAGTTCGACGCCGACGAAGGTCTCCCAGTCGCCGGTCGCTTTTGAGTTCGAGTAGAAGCTGCCGTTGTGCAGCGAGAACGCGTCGGGCGCGACGAGAATCATCTCTTTCGTGGTGCCCGCCGCGAGGCCGCGTTCCAGACCGCCCACATTGGCGAAGCCCACCCACTGCTCCGCGTGGAGGCCGTAGCCGTGCAAGGTGTAGACCACAGGGTAGCGGCGGTTCGGCTCTTTCCCGTAACTGGGCGGGAGGTAGACGAAGACGTCGCGATCCGGCGAGTCGCCTTCCAGGTTGCCTTCGAGCGACTTGCCGTGAACCTTGATTTTCTCGAGCTTGCCCTTGAGGCTCTTCTCAAGATCGGCAAGCGGTTGGATGAGGCTGTTGCCCTTCGTCTGGACTCCCTGAGCGACGTTGCCTTTCTGTTGGGAAAGCAACAAAGCGGACGAAGCCAAGGCTAGGCTGACGGAGCACACGATCAGGCGCATGGACATAGGGGAACCCTCCAGTCGGTCAGTGTATCACCGGCGCTGCGAATTGGAGTTCTGTGGGCCAATAGTTGGGTGGGTTGGTACTAATTTCTTGACCCACTCATATCGAATTAGCCGGAATATTTCTACCCACTCAAGAAACAAGCAAATTGGGGCAAGAAAATTCTTTTTCCCAGAACGAATGTACGCGGCATACGTAAGCGTGGGCAGCTGCGTAACTAGGGGGTTCTGCGAATGGGGTTAATCGCCTGAGGACTGTATAAAAGTATTCGATGGCAAAAATTACTCAGGCTGCAGCACGTTCGGAGGCTCATCTTATGCAGAAGCATTTCACGTACGGGAAGATATTGAACTCAATTACGACATTCTTCCTCTCATTAACGATATTGGCACTTGGGGTGCCGGCAGTCGCGCAGACCTTCGATGCGCACCCGGTGACCACGGTCTCTGCAGCGAGTTTCAGTGCAACAGTGGCTCCGGATTCGCTGGGAACGATCTTCTCGGCGGATATGGCGGATAACCTTTGGACGGCTCGCCTGAGCGCGGAAGGGCAGTTTCCGCTGGAACTGGGGGGGCTACGAGTGGAGATCGGTGGCCGGGCAGTGCCGCTGATCTTTGCCTCGCCCAACCAGATCAATTTTTGGATTCCGCCGAGCATCCCGGTGGGCAGCGCCGAGGTTCGGGTTATCAACAAGAACAAGAATACGGTGCGCACGGGAACGGTGGAGGTGAGCGCGATCGCTCCCGCGCTGTTCACGATTGAGTGCCTGAATGCCACGGCAGGCGCGGCATTAAACGCCGTCACTTATAACCTGGAGCCGTTCACCGTCCGGACTAGCGAGAATCCGGGCACCGACAAGAGGACGCGCCTGAGCATTTTTGGAACGGGCATGCGGTCGGCCAGAGAGAAGGCCGTTTTCCTGGTGGATAATACCGGTCGGCGATATCCGCTGGCGATCGAATACCTGGGGGCGGCCCCCTTATTCTTCGGGCTTGACCAGATCAACGTGGTTCTGGCATCGGAATTTGATGGAATCGGCGTGGTTACCGTGGTCACGGTGGCCGATGGGCGCGAGTCCAATGCAGTGACCGTGAACATTGCGGATTCAGTGCTGCAGCGGAATCTCTCGGGCGGGTACAACATCATTACTGTCGCGGGAAGTGGTGCGGATGGGCTGGAAGGCGATGGCGGTCCAGCGCTGCAGGCGCAATTGATGGAACCGTCAGCGATCGCGATCGACCGGCAGGGCAACCTTTATGTGGCGGATCTGGCCGGGAATGTGATCCGCAAGATTCTGACCGATGGGCGGATGGAACGATTTGCCGGCAATGGACAGCCGGGCTTCGGCGGCGACGGCGGCCCGGCGGTTGCGGCGATGCTGCAGTCTCCGAGCGGGCTGGCCGTGAATTACCAGGGCGACGTATTTGTAGCGGACCGGGACAATCATCGGATTCGCAAGATCAGCAAGCAAGGAATCATCACCACCGTGGCGGGAACTGGCGTGGCGGGATTCCAAGGCGATCTGCAACCGGCCACCCAGGCGAAGCTCTCTTCGCCGTGGGCGGTTGCAGTAGACATTTACCAGAACGTGTTGATTGCGGACACAGGCAATCATCGGATCCGCCGGATCAGTGCGGATGGAAAGATTGCCACGATCGCGGGCACAGGTGACGCGGGATATTCCGGCGATGGGTTTAGCGCCATCCAGGCGAAGTTCGATACTCCGACTTCGGTGGCAGCGGACGTAACCGGCGTCGTGTACGTGGCGGATGGCAAGAACTATAGGATTCGCCGTGTGCAGCAGGACGGCACGGTGCGGACGGTAATTGGCAGCGGCGTGAAGGGCAATCAGGATGTCGCTTGCCCCGCGCTGAGCGCCAAGCTCGACTACCCGCTGACACTGGCGATCGATCCGTTGGGACGGGTACTGGTTGGAGATAGCAACGGCTCGCGCATCGGGCGGCTGGATAGCGATTGCACGCTGCGACCGATTGCGGGTGTGGGTCTACCCGGGTTCGCGGGTGACGGGGGATCGGCTCAGTTGGCCAAGCTGAATCAGCCGAAGGGTATGGTTGCGGCCCCGAATGGAGACGTTTTCGTCACCGATTCAGTGAACCACAGAATTCGCCGTCTGACGGTGCTGGGAATCGGAAACTGCAGCAATGTTGTTACCGTGTTGTTCTCGCCTAGCCAGGGCACGAGTGGGCAGACGGTGACAGGCACCGTCAGCATCGGCTGCGAAGCGGCAGTCGATACGGTTGTGCCGATCTCTGCCGACTATCCGTTCCCGGGACTTCCAGTCTCGGTCACGATTCCGAAAGGCCGTACGTCGGTTACTTTCACCGTGGTTTTACCCGAGGTGGAGACGCCGATCACGATCTTGATTTCGTCGGAGCCCGAGGTGGTGGGGCATGTTCGCGTGTACCCGAGAACGGCGAGCTTGGACTTGCACGTATCGCCAGACTCGGTGTTGGGAAACTATCCCGTGACGGGCACGATCCGTTTAGGCTCGCCGGCGCCGTCGGGTGGCCAGGTGGTGCAACTCACGTCGAACAATCCGGGCGTGCAGTTTGCTCCGAGCATTGTGGTGCCGGAAGGAGTGAGCGTCATCCAGATTGGGATCTTGACGCCTCCGGTAAGCGAACCGACGGATATCCGGATGTCGGCAATGAGCGGCGCACTTGCCTCCGCTGCGATTTTCACAGTCGTTCCAGCTGCGGGCCCTGGACAGGGAACCATTCAGAGCCTGGTAATTGCTCCGGATTCGGTAATCGGTGGGCAGGGGAACACGACGGGCACGGTGACCCTGGCTTCCGCCGCGGGTTCGACAGGCGTACTGGTGAATCTAACGGACAACAGCCCGGCGGTTTCGGTTCCGGTATCGCTGGTGATTCCGGCGGGCCAGACGAGCGCGACGTTCCCGATCACCACTTCCTTCGTGGGATCGACAACACTCGCGACGGTCACGGCGACTTCGGCGAATAGCGCGACCGCAGGTTTGACGCTGAATGCTTCGTCCGCTGGCACGGGGACCATTTCCGGGCTGGTCATTGCTCCCTCGACGGTAGTCGGCGGGCAGGCGAACGCGACGGGCACGGTAACGTTGGGATCTCCGGCGGGCGCGGGTGGTGTGCTGGTAAATCTACTGAGCAATAATGCAGCCGCCAGCGTTCCCTCGAGCATCGTGATTCCGCAGGGGCAGTCTTCGGGTTCCTTTGCCGTGACAACCTCGGTTGTTGGTAGCACGACAAATGCGACCATCACGGCGACTTCGGCAAATACGGTCAACAGCGGGCTTACACTGACCGCGCCAACGGCAGGACAGGGGACGATTTCCGGATTGGGGATCGCTCCTTCTACGGTCATCGGTGGTCAGGCAAACGCGACAGGTACGGTGACCTTGGGATCTCCGGCCGGCGCAGGGGGCGTGCTGGTGACGCTCTCCAGCGACAACGCGGCGGCGACTGTGCCTGCCAGTGTCGTGATCGCGCAGGGTGAGTCTTCGGGCACCTTCACGGTGACCACGTCGGCCGTGGCGAGCACGACGCCGGTCACGATTACGGCGACTTCGGCAAATAGTTTGAACGCTGGGCTGACATTAAATGCATCCTCAGCGGGCTCGGGGACGATCTCCGGATTAGGGATCGCACCTTCGAGCGTGGTCGGTGGGCAGGCAAACGCAACAGGCACTGTCTCGTTGGGATCACCAGCGGGCGCGGGTGGTGTTCTGGTGAATTTGTCGAGCAACAGTGGTGCGGCCAGCGTTCCGGGCAGCATCGTGATTCCCCAGGGTCAAACCTCGGGTACATTCACGGTGACCACCTCGGCCGTTGGGAGCACCACGCCGATCACGATTACGGCGACTTCGGCGAATACCGTGAATGCGGGATTAACTTTGAACGCGGCTTCTCCGGGTTCGGGCACAATCTCGGGCTTGGGAATCGCTCCTTCGGTAGTGGTAGGCGGACAGGCGAATGCGACAGCAACCGTGACCTTGGGATCTCCCGCAGGCGTGGGTGGCGTACTGGTCAATCTGTCCAGCAATAGTCCGGCGGCAAGCGTTCCAGCCAGTATCATCATTCCGCAGGGCCAGTCGGCTGGCGTCTTTACGGTGACTACGTCGGCCGTGGCGAGCACGACCCCGGCAACAATCACCGCGACTTCGGCGAACACGGTGAACGCGAGTCTGACCATCAACGCTCCTTCGGCGGGCCTGGGTACGATCTCCGGCTTGGGTCTTCTTCCGTCCACGGTTGTTGGCGGGCAGGAGAACGCGACAGGCACTGTGACGCTGGGAGCAGCGGCGGGAGCGGGTGGCGTGCTGGTGAGCTTGTCCAGCAACAACCCCGCAGCGTCGGTACCGGCCAACATCGTGATCCCTCAGGGTCAAACCTCGGGCACCTTTACGGTGACCACTTCAGTGGTGGGCAGCACCGTCTCTCTAGCGATCACGGCCCAGTCGGCAAATAGCGTCGGGGCGGGGTTGACCTTGAATCCGTCGTCAGCTGGACTGGGGACCATCTCCGGGCTGGGCATTGCACCTTCGACGGTGGTGGGAGGACAGGCGAACGCGACGGGTACGGTAACCCTGGGATCAGCTGCGGGCGCGAACGGAGTTCTCGTGAACCTGTCGAGCGACAACGGAGCGGCGAGCGTGCCTCCCAGCGTGTTGATCCCACAGGGTCAGACGTCAGGCACCTTTACGGTGACCACATCTGTGGTCGGCAGCACGACACCGGCAACGATTACGGCGACTTCGGCGAATGTTGTGACCGCCGGGTTGACCCTGAATGCGCCAGCGCCCGGCGCGGGAACAATCTCCGGCTTTGGAGTTTCCCCGTCCAGCGTAGTCGGAGGGCAGGCAAATGCGACAGGCACTGTCTCGTTGGGATCACCAGCGGGCGCGGGTGGTGTCCTGGTGAATTTGTCGAGCAACAATGGCGCGGCCAGCGTGCCGGGTAGCATCGTGATTCCGCAGGGGCAGTCCTCCGGCAACTTCACGGTGACTACTTCGGCCGTGGGCAGCACGACGCCGGTTACGATTACGGCAACTTCGGCGAACAGCATGAACGCCGGGTTGACGCTGAATCAGGCGACCAACGTGAGTAGCGTTTCGGTGAATCCGGTGTCGGTCACGGGTGGTTCTGGTTCGACGGGGACGGTCACACTGTCCTCGGCAGCGGGTCCGGGAGGGGTGAGCGTGTCGCTCTCCAGCAACAACGGAGCCGCCTCGGTTCCGGCTTCGGTAACGGTGCCGCAGGGACAGACGTCGGCAAACTTCGCGATCACCACGTCGCCGGTCGCGAGCAATCAGACGGTAGCGATCTCAGCGACCTTGGGTTCGTCCAACAGTTCGACGAACCTGGCGGTTCTGGCACCGTGCATCAACGGATTGACGCTCAACGTGAGTAGCTTGTTGGGCGGCGGTTCAGCGATCGGTACGGTGACTCTGACGGGTCCGGCACCTGCGGGTGGCGCGACGATTCCGCTGGCGTCAGCCGACGGCGCGGTACAACTGCCGCCTTCGGTGTTCGTGCCGGCCGGTCAGACTTCGGCGACCTTCAACGTCACCACGAGTCCGGTGCTGCTGATCTTGCACTCCACAATTCAGGCGCTGTTTGGCCCGTGCGGTGGAATCACGGTTCAGCTGGATGTTCTGGCGCCGGTGCTCAATGCGCTGTCGATCCCGAACATCAACATCAACAATCTGCTCGGTTCGGGAACAGGCACCGTGTCTTTGAGCGGTGCGGCTCCGACAGACCTCCTGGTTCACCTGGGAACGTCCAGCCTTCTGGGCGGACTGGGGCTGACGATGCCGAGCACAGTGACGATTCCGGCAGGTCAGACCTCGGCGAATTTCCCGGTAAGCGTCGTTGGGTTGCTGCTGACCGCGCTCAATATCACCGTGGACGCAACTTCCACGTTGGGCAATGTGAGTACGCTGCTGCGCATCCTTCCTTGATCCTGAGGGACTCTACTTGAGGGGGCGGAGACTGTAACAAGTCTCCGCCCTTTTTTTTCGTGGCGCTGCGAATGAGCTAGATGGCAGAGCAGGGTTTGGGAATTGGCTGTAGAATGTATCTCATGTTGCGGAAACTTTCCCACGTAGGATTTGCATTGGCGGTGGCAGGTGGGGCACTGGCAGGATTGATCGTCGCTCAAGAAGGTCACCCGCTCTCGGGTTCCTGGCATGGCGACTGGGGCAGCAGCGCGAAGCAGCGGACGCCCATCGTGATGTTCCTGAAGTGGAACAACAAGGATGTGGAAGGCACGTTGAACCCGGGCCGCAACGGATCGCCGCTGAAAAGCGTTACGCTGAATCCGGCGAACTGGACGGTCCATATTGAGGGCGACACTAAGGACGGGCAGCACGTGAGCGCCGACGGTAAGCTCGGCGACATCGGTTCGTACAATCGCACGATTACCGGGACCTGGACGCAGGGCAAGGCCAAGGGTGACTTCAAGCTGAAGAGAGACTAAGGTGGGGAAAGCGGGACTCTGGGGGGGAGCTGCTTTCGCGCTGGTTTCACTAGCGCAAACGCGTCCAGCCAAGGATCCTGTCAAGGATTTGGTTGAGGGGGTTTGTTCCGGATGTCACACGTTGGATCGCGTAAGGGCGCAACATCGGAGCAAGGAAGAATGGCGAGTGACCACACGCGCGATGATCGATCAGGGGGCTGTTTTGACGCCGGAAGAAACCAACATGTTGCTCGACTACTTAGAAAAGAATTTCGGGCCGGAGGCTGGGCAATGAAGGCTCGCATTCTGGTTGGCCTGGCTGCGTTCGCGGCGATCACCGGGAGCCTGCTGGCGCATCACTCGATGACAGCGGCATATAACGATGCTGCTCCCGTCACGATTACTGGTTCGGTGACGAAGTTCGATTGGGCGAATCCGCATGTGTGGGTTTACGTCGAGGCGACGGGTGGCAACTGGGCGGTGGAGTTCGCGAGCCGGACGGAATTGCGGCGGTCGGGTTGGACGGGTCAATCGCTGCATGTGGGCGACGTCGTCACTCTAACAGGAAGCCGTGCACGCGCAGGGGGACTCAAGGCGCACGGGAAGAGCGTCGCGATTGCCGGCGGTGCGACATTGAAGGACGCGACGGCCACGACGATTACGCGGACCAAGAGCGGCAAGGCTGCTCCGCGCTGGCCGAACGGGCATGTGCGCCTGGGTGCAGAACCTGGCCAGGCGGGATATTGGGCGAATCCCAGCAAGCCGGCGATGTATGAGACTTCGGCTGGCAACATCGCGATGAATTATGAAGGCATCCTCACGAACATTGCGGATGCGGGCAAGGTCGCTCCGTTCCAGCCGTGGGCGAAGGCGCTGTACGAGTATCGCCAGAAGACACTATTGAAGGACGATCCAATGGCGGCCTGTTTGCCTGCGGGTGGGCCTCGGCAATTTCAGGCTCCGTATGGAGTGCAGTTCCTGGAAGATCCAGATCGACCGCGGGTGTTTGTGTTGTCGCGGGGATCGAATCGGAACTGGCGCAACATCGATCTGGACGGTCGCGCGGTGCCGAACGGGGACGACGTAACGCCGACGTACTTTGGCTACTCGGCGGGCAAGTGGGAAGGCGATACGCTGGTGGTGCAGAGCACAGGATTCGTGGAACGGTTCTGGTTCAGCAACGGCGGGGTGCCGCACGGGGAAGGCCTCAAGCTGACCGAGCGAATCTCACGACCCGATTTCGACACGTTACGATACGAGGTGACGGTGGAAGATCCGGGAACATACACACGACCGTGGAGCGCGACGTGGGATCTACAATGGATCGCGGCGGACGACGCGGACGAATATTTTTGCGACGACAATAATCATGAGTTGTAGGGGGGCTTCACTATGAAACTTGGCTTGATCAGCGCAGCGGTGTTGGGAATCGCGGTGACGATGACGGTGGTGCCCGCTTCGGCGCATCATTCGTTTTCGGCGGAATACGATTCGAAGAAAGTGGTCACTCTCACGGGCACGGTGAGCAAGGTGGAGTGGATGAATCCGCACGTCTATTTCTATCTGGACGTGGACGGCGAGGACGGCAAGGCGGCGAACTGGGCGTTCGAGATGGGTCCGCCGAACGGGTTGCAACGCAGCGGGTGGACTCGCAATACGATCAAGATCGGCGATGAGCTTACGGTGAACGGCACACTGGCCAAAGATGGCAGCAAGCAGGTGAACGCGCGCACGGTGACGATCACGGCGACGGGCAAACGGTTGGGCGCGGCGTCCAGCGAAGGTTCGGGGAACTAGGCATGCGGCACCATCTCACGGCCATGGTTCTGATGAGCGGCGCGGCGTTACTGTTGGCATGGGCTGGTCCCAGTTCAGCGCAGCAGCCGGCGGCGCAAGGCAAGGGACCACTGCCGGATACCAATCTCAACTCGGGCCGCATCAACGCGACGGGCGGGCCGCAGGGTAAGGGTAAAGGCAAGCAGAAGGGGCCTTCCGCGCCGACCCCGCATTGGCCGGATGGACGCGTGAACCTGGGCCCGGCTCCGGGACAGAAGGGCATGTGGGAAGGCAACGCGGGGGCGACGCTGGCGACGAATCCTCCGGGCGGGTTGGACAATCCGACGATGTACCTGCCGACCAACATCAAACTGGAAGAGGTGCCGTGGCAACCGTGGGCCAAAGCCGTCTACGATTTCCGGCAGGCGGAAACGACGAAGGACGATCCGCACGTCCGCTGCAAGCCGTCGGGTGGACCGCGCATGTTCCACACGCCCTATGGAATCGAGTTTATCGACGTTCCGGCGGAAAAGAAGATGTTCATTCTGGGCGTGGGCGGGCCGCACACGTGGCGCACTGTGTACATGGATGGACGGGCGCATCCGCAGGATCTGGACCCGTCGTTCTCAGGCCATGCGGTGGGGCATTGGGAAGGCGAGACGCTGGTGATCGACACGGTGGGTTTCAACGAGAAATTCTGGCTGACGCGCGAGGGGATTCCGAGCACGTCCGCGCTGCACATGATTGAGAAATTCACTCGCACCGACATGGACACGATGAAGTACGAGGCGACGGTCGACGACCCCGGCGCGTACACGCGTCCGTGGTCCGGCGGTTGGTATTTGCGCTGGCAGGGTGGCGAAGAGATGTACGAGTATATCTGCCAGGAAAACAACCGCGACGTGGAGCACATGTTCGGCGGCGCGCGAAATTAGCCACCCGCAAAGGTGATTCACCCTATTGCCGACGGAAGCGGACTGCGGCACCGCCACCGGACGATAGTTTCAGGTGCAGGGTTGTTGCAGCGGTGACGGGGCGTTGCTCCATGTTGGCGGGTTGAGGAGTTGCTCCGTCGGAATAAATTTCAGCGGTGTAGTTCCCTGCCCCGAGGAATGTTAGCGGGACGTCGAGTTCGCGCGGGGTCCAGTTGGTGATCGCGCCGAGGTACCACTCGGTGCCGTGGCTTCGGGCGATGGTCACATACTGGCCGACCTCGCCGGAGAGCGCTCGGGTTTCGTCCCAGGTGGCGGGAACGGCCTTGAGAAAATCGAAATCCTTCTCGCCTTTATAGGACTCGGGGTCGGCGACCATTTGCAGCCCGCTTTCAAAAATCACATACAGAGCAAGTTGATGCGCGCGCGTGCCGAGCGTGGCCCCGGGCTGGAACTGTTCGCGGGTGACGTTGCGGAAGCCGCCGGGTGCGTAGTCCATAGGACCGGCGAGCAGGCGGGTGAAGGCGAGCATCACGTTGTGCTCGGGCGTGACGGCGGCGCTGGACTTGGCGTATTCAGAACCCAACACGGCTTCGACCGTTAAGACGTTGGGATAGGTTCGCTGCATACCGTCGGGTTTGTAGGCACCGTGAAAGTCGACCATGAGGTGATGCTCGGCGGCTTTGGTGGCGGCTTGATGATAAAAGTCCACCATAGAAACATCGTCGCGATTCATCCCATCAATCTTCACGCCGCGGACGCCCCATTTTTCAAATTGCGTGAAGGCTTCTTCCATCTGTGATTCGACAGAGCGCCAGTGGGTGGAGAGCCACACGCCGACTTTGCGCTGCTTGGCTTGCGCAAGGATCGCAACCATATCGATTTCCGAAATCGTGCGCATCAGGTCGGGTACGTTGCCGTTACCGATGGGCGCCCAACCGGACTCGATCATGATGTATTCGAGATTAGATGCAGCGGCGAACTCGATAGCGTTTTTTACAGTCGCCGTGTTGATCGGCTGCACCGGCACGGCTTTTCCCGGCTGAATCCATGAGGTGTCCTTCAGCTTCGTGGGACGATTCAAGCTGGTCACGATATTCGATTCGATCAACTTCGCAGGAGAATCGGCGATCAACAGCACTCGCCATGGACTGACGACCGGAGTCTTGGTCTGCAGAGCCAACCCGGAGCCATCGACGCGCGGCGACAAGCGAGCGTGCAACAGACTTCCTTCGCCGTGTTGCAAGTAGAGACCGGGGTACTCGTCCAGATCCGCTTCGGTCACCGTGACCCAGCCCACGCCGGGCTGCTGGACCAGAAACGGCAGCGCGACCAGCGACTCGGGTTGAATGCGGCTCAGGGTCAGCTTGCTGTACTGCTCCTCGTAAGGAGTCTGGAAGTCGCGCAGTAGCAGAGGGTAGGAATCGGCGTCCTTGGCGAACACAAACTCCGTAATCTCGTTGGGCGAGCGGAAGTTTTCCAGATTCATTGTAGGGGGGATCACGTAGCGGAACGCGACGCCATCGTTGAAAACGCGCGCTTCGATATTAAGGCGTCGGCCTAGCGAGCCGTTCTGCAGATACTCGGCGACAACCTCGTTATAGTGATTGCGGACTGTTTTCGATTTTCCGGAAAGCAGCGTGTAGGTCTCATCCACGGTCTCGCGCGAGGTGTTCATCAGGCCGAGCTTGTGGCCGAGCGGCAGGGCGTTATCGATGTCGTAACCCAGGTGCGAGGTGTCGATCAGGCGCTGGCCGTTGAAATCGACTTGATAAGAAAGATGGGGATGCGGGAGGCTGGGATCCCAAGGTGGTCCGTCGAGCAGGCGGAATTCGATACGTCCATCCGGGGATTTGAGAATGATGACATCGCCCTGGGCGGACACAGTGACGGCCGCTAAAAACAAAACGAGCGCAGCCGGGTAAAATGTGCGAAACATCCGCTTCCATTCTACCGGGCTGCGCCCGTTTTCAGGTATCTAGAACTTTTGTCGCACAGAGGCGGGCGTTTCGTGCCCGCCTGCGTTGTGCGACTTAAGCATTAGAGGAGAGTGACTTGTTCGGCCTGGAGACCCTTCGGTCCCTTTTTCACAACGAAGGACACCTTGGCGCCTTCTTCGAGGGTGCGATAGCCGCCCGCTTCAATCGCGGAGTAGTGCACAAACACATCTTCGCCGTTTTCGCGCGCCAGGAATCCGAAGCCCTTCGCAGCATTGAACCACTTAACGGTTCCGTTTTCTTTCATATCTGTAATTCTTCTTTCTAGCTATGGGGTATTCCGAACTCGTTGAGGCGGGTGTAAGCGGGTAGGCTGTTAACTGCGGAATTCAAACGTGTTACTGGACTCCTGTTGCTACTTGGAACAATATCACGATTTTGCGGGCGGGCGCAATGGGGTACCGGTGTAGAACCAGGCCTAACGGACGGACACGATCCCGGTCACCAGGTTCGCCACACTTCCTACGGAGATACTCACAGGATAGTCGCCCGCCGCGAGTTGTGGCACCAGGACGTTGACCTGGAATAGCCCGGTCGCCGTCAAACCGCTAAAGGATACCTGGGCGGTTGTGGTCCCGAACTTAACCGTGGTCCCGGTTACAGGAACGACCGTGTTGACGATGTCACCGGCAGGAGCCACCACGAATCCGGTGCCGTACAGCGTAATCGTTTCGCCAGACCTGGCGGCGCGTAGTCCAGGAACCAGCACAGGGTCCGCTACCACCGACGCGTCCTGATGCGTAGCCACCACGAATGCGCTGGAGCCGACGTAGTAGCGGAAAAACTCCGGCGAGCTGGGTCGGACTTCGATGGGTTCAGGATTGCTCGCGATACCATCGCGGATCACCTGTAGCGTCGCCGTGCCCGTCACTGTCAGGCCGGGCACCTGCGCATTGATCTGCGTCGGACTCACGTAATACACCGCGGCGGACTGGCCATTGATCTTTACCTCGACGCCGTCGAGTTTCGTCGGGAGCTTGTTTCCCAACGTGAAATCCGCGCCCGCCCACAGTCGCGTCGTCGTGGCGAGATTCCACCCCAGAATGGAGAACCACGAACCCGCAGTCACGCCTCGTTCGAACGATGCGCCTTGGACGACACCTTTCTGTGAACGAATAAACGGCACTACAGCCGTACCATCGATATACTTCGCGTTCTGGAAAAGATTCGCTCCGCCGATGCCCAAGGGGCCGATCTTCGCGTCAAGTTGCGCGGAAATGTCGCCCGCGGTCACGAGGCCATCGGCGGTGGACGAGTTCGTAATAAATGCGTACGAATTGCCGTTGGAGAGGAACTTGACGAATGCGAGCGTGCCTCGCAGCGCTCCCGAAAATTCGATCGTCACGCCCGGCGAGGCAGGAGTGATAATCCAACCCATTCCATACCAACTGGGCGCGTTCGCCGGAGCATACGATGGCCGGGCCTGGATGGCTTGAATTGTTTCCGGTTTGAAGAGAGCCGTGATCGGCCCCCGACCGAACATCTTGTTGACGTACCGGAGCAACGCGGGAGCGTTCGCGGTCCAGCCACCGGAGCCCTCCAGGGCTTCCTGGTACCACTCGCCGTAGGGCCGCGGAACGGCACCTGTGACGTACGGGAATACGCTTGGGCCAGGTTGAAACGGGGAGTGATACGCCGACTCAAACAGGGCAGGGTCGTTGGGATATCCTCGCCCTTCCTCCAGCGTCCTGCCAACGCGCATCGACGTGCGAACGTTGGAGGGAGCTAAAATCTGCCCACGGACGTACAATTCAAACGGCACCTTGGCGATCCGTTCCACAATCACAGCGAGGAACGAGTACTCGACGCCCGTGTAGGATTCCTTGCTGCCGGGGGTGAAGTGCAAGGGCTGTTGCAAAAGCCAGCGGATTACGTCCGTAGACGTCGCCGGGGCGCGGATCCCGAGGGCTTTCGCGATGTCGACCGTATCCTGACTCGGTTCTCCTCCAATCGCCCGATCCCAGCCCATCGAATGCTGGAGTAGGTGGCGGATCGTTACCGAGCGCCAGCGTGCGTCCACAGGTCCACCTTCTGGAAGCAGATCTGGAACAAGATCGATAACCTTGTCATCTAGGCCGAGCTTCCCATCTTCATATAGTTTTGCGACTGCCATGCCCGTGATGGTTTTCGAGATGCTGCCAACGCGCATCAACGTGGTTGGAGTAAGCGCGCGCTGTGTGGCGAGATCCGCGTACCCCAGCGATCCGGCACAGCCCAAGGTGCCGCTTGTTGCCACGGCGATCTGCACACCCGCCAGATTGTACTGCGTGCGGATCGACTGCATCAGATCCTGCACGGCGGCCGGACAGCCATCATAGGTCGACGGCACTTGGGCGAAGGTGGGGATCGCCATAAACAGAAGGATCCAGCGCATGGTGCGGTTATTGTACCTCCCGCGCAAGTGGCTGATGGGACTACCCATAGGACTTAAGTACGTCAGGCGATACCCAAGTCTAAATAGGGGTTTTGCCGATTGGGTGTTCTGCCCCTAAACCCATAGAATCAGTTTGTAGCCATGCCGCCAACGAGAACAAAGTCGCAATACACGGAAACTGAAGCCGCTGAAGAGCTGGGGATCAGCATCATGCAGTTGCGCACCATGATCCGGAGCCATGTGGTGGAGCGCGATGAGGATCTCACAAATGTGCCGGTGCACACGTTCCAGGCATCGGACCTGGTGATTCTACGCTTACTCACGAACATGCAGCGTGGGCAGCAGACCCCGGTCGAATCGCACGCATAAGTTGGTGCGCTCACAGCCGACAGGCTGAAGCCTGTCCCACCGGTTCTCAACAACCTGTGGCTGCTTGGTGGGACAGGCTTCAGCCTGTCGGCCCTTTTTCCGCAACCTCAATAAGGGCGAGCTTGCAGGATAAGTTAGAATCGTAGCTTCCATCTTTATTCCTCGGAGGCTCTCTCTTGGCACAAATCGGATTTCTTGGACTCGGCATCATGGGCTATCGCATGGCCGGACACTTGCTGCGCGCGGGGCACGATGTTGCCCTTTGGTCGCACACAGGCGGCAAAGCGGAGAAACTCGCCAAAGAAGGCAAGGGCGCTGTCTGCGCTACGCCTAAAGAAGTCGCGGAGAAATCGGACTTCGTTTTCATCTGCGTGGGCAACACGGCGATGGTGCGCGAGGTTTGCCTGGGCAAGGACGGGCTCATCCAGGGGGCTCGCAAGGGGGCGGTGATCTCCGATTGCAGTTCCATCGCGCCAGATTCCAGCGTTGAGATCGGCAAGGAGTTCGCGACCAAGGGGATCGATTTCCTGGACGCTCCGGTGACGGGGTCCACGGGTGGGGCGGACAAAGCGGCGCTCACTTTCATGATCGGCGGGGACAAGGCTGCTTACGAGCGCGCCAAGCCCTATATGGAGATCATGGGCAAGCTGTTCTTCTATTGCGGCGGCCCGGGTATGGGATTGCGCGCCAAAGTCACGCAGAACATGGTGGGAGCGGGAATCTTCCAGGCGTTTT
The DNA here is from genome assembly GCA_039926185.1 of Bryobacteraceae bacterium. Classification (GTDB taxonomy): domain Bacteria; phylum Acidobacteriota; class Terriglobia; order Bryobacterales; family Bryobacteraceae; genus Palsa-187. The sequence continues at coordinate 304,022 of JBDSXJ010000005.1, forward strand.
CCGAGGGTCTGGTGCTGGCGGCGAAGGCAGGCATTCCGCCGGAGCTGATGATCGACATCCTCGAGAACAGCGCCGCCAAGAGCGGCTTGGCGAGCTTCAAGGCTCCCTTCATCCTGAATCGGGACTTCACCACGCACTTTTCCGCCAAGTGGATGCATAAAGATGTTGGATTTGCGACGCAGATGGCGCGGGACCTCAATATCCCGGTTCCGGCCAGCTCTGTTACTGAGCAAATGTTGCGGGCGACGGTCGCCAAGGGCATGGGCGACGACGATTTCTGCTCCGCAATCCGTGTTTTGGAAGATTGGACGGGCGTCGTGGTGAAGAAGGCGTAGAAAATCACTGCCATACGGCATATATTTGTCACCATAGACCCTATAAAAACAATCGATTAAGGCAGTATCCAAAAATTCATACAAAAACTCTTGCATCCTGTGAGGAGTTATATTAGTATTGGAATCAAGCCGGGGAGGCAACTCCCACCAAAGCGAGACTAACCTCAGATAAGACCCCTGAAGCAAACCTCCCCGGCGCCCCCTAAAAATCTTCCCTCTCACAAAGTACTAACTCCTATATTTAGAAACGAGTGGTATTCTTGAATCGGGTGACTCTCCTTACTGTTCTCGGCTCGACTGGCTCCATTGGTGTCAATACTTTGAACGTAGTTCGGCAATGGCCGGACCGGTTCGGTATTTACGCCTTGGTGGCGGGACGCAATGTGGATCTTCTGGCACAGCAGATTGGGGAATTCCGGCCCAAGATTGCTGTCGTGGCGGACGAAGCTGCGGCCAAGGCGCTGCGGGCGATCGGGACTTTTACGGGGACCGAGATCACCTATGGCCCGAAGGCTCGGGTGGACGCGGCCATCGCCACCGAAGTCGGCTTCGTGATGTCAGCGATTGTCGGCGTGGAGGGCCTGAAGGCCACCTACGAGGCGATCCGGCTGAAGAAGCGGGTTGGGCTGGCAAACAAAGAAGTTCTGGTATCCGCCGGCAAGCTGGTGATGGCGGCTCGGGCGACCAGTGGGGCTGAGATGCTCCCTGTCGATAGCGAGCACAATGGCGCACATCAGTGCCTGCGCGGGGGCCGCGATGGCGTAAGCAAACTGATTCTCACGGCGTCCGGTGGACCGTTCCGCGAAACGCCCAAGGAGTTGCTCGCATCTGTAACTCCAGAGCAGGCGTTGAATCACCCTACGTGGAAGATGGGACAACGCATCACCATCGATTCGGCGACGCTGATGAATAAAGGATTCGAAGTCATCGAAGCCTGCTGGTTGTTTGATTTCCAACCGAAAGAAGTGGATGTGGTGGTGCACCCGGAATCGAAGGTCCACGCTATGGTCGAGTATGCGGATGGCAGCGTGATCGCTCAAATTTGCGCGACCGATATGCGGATGCCGATTCAGTACGCGATGACGTATCCTGAAAGAGCCGCCGCACCCGTCCCCCGCATCAACTGGCGCGAAACCTCCCAGTGGAGTTTCTACGCACCCGATTTTGACAAGTTCCCCCTGTTGAAACTTGCCTACGAGGCTCAGGAAGCTGGCGGAGCAGCCACGGCGATCCTGAATGCAGCCGATGAGATCGCGGTCGCCGAGTTTCTTGCCGGTAACATTCCCTTCCCCGGAATTTGGGAAACCGTAGCGGAAACGCTGGCGCGGATGCCCGCGCGCGAACCCGCTTCGATCAATGAAGTGCTGGAAGTAGACCGTGAGGCGCGGCGTGTGGCCGCGGAAGTGATCGCCAGCAGCACCAAAATGGCGGCTCGTACGTAAAATAAGAGAGAGAACATGTTCGACGGCCTGCAAACGATGTTTTGGTTCCTGGTTCTGATCGGGGTGATGATCCTGCTGCATGAGCTGGGTCACTACCTGGTGGCGCGGTTCTTCGATGTTCACATTGAAGCGTTCAGCTTCGGGTTTGGGCCTCGGTTGTTCGGCTTCAAGCGCGGCGAAACCGACTTCAAGTTCTGCGCGTTCCTGCTGGGCGGTTACGTGAAAATGGCGGGTGAGCAGCCAGGCGAGATTGCATCCGAGGAAATTGCCACCCTAGATCCGCGCGCGTTCCCTGCGAAGCCGAGGTGGCAGCGGCTGCTCATTATCTTCGCTGGTCCGGCCGTGAACTTTGTGCTCGCGATTGGCATCCTGACCGGGCTCTTCATGTATCAGTACCCGAAACGTGCCGATCCGCCGAATCCCACCATCGCGATGGTCACGCCCGGTGGCGCGGCGGCCAAGGCCGGGATTCTTGAAGGCGACCAGGTCATCGAATTCGACGGACAGAGTGGCCCGAACTGGGAAGCGATTCAACGTAAGGAAATGGTTGGCGTAGGTCGGCCGATGCACGTGACGGTGATGCGCTCGGGTCAGCGCATGGAGTTCACGGTGACTCCCACGACGTCGAATCCTCAGGCTCCAGGTTCATCGGGATGGTCCTTGCAAGAAGAAGTGCAAGTAGGCGGCTTCGGGGAAGTGAAGGCCGCACAGCAGGCTGGACTTCAGGTCGGCGACAAGTTCGTCAGCATGAACGGGCAGAGGGTCCGGGCCAGCGAGAAACTGATTGAGATTGTTGAGAAGTCCGCTGGAGAACCCATTCAAGTGGTCTTCTCGCGTGGGGGCCAGAATCAGGAAGTGACGATTCGCCCGCAGCCAACCACGGAGAACGGCGTGAAGCATTGGCGGATCGGGGCGGAATTACAGAGCCCTGTGAAGCTGGTGAAACTTCCGTTCCAGGAAGCTTTCGCCGAGTCCTGGCATGAGAATCAGCAGAACGCGATGATGATCTATCGCTTCCTGCAAAGCATCGTGGCGCAGCGCATGTCGCCCAAGTCCATCGATGGACCGATTGGTATCGCGGTGCAGTCGGGCAGAGCGGCGAAGCAAGGCGTGACCACATTCCTCAGCCTGATGGCAGCGGTGAGTCTCAATCTCGCGGTGGTGAATCTGCTGCCAATTCCGCTGCTCGACGGCGGCGGGATTCTGATGCTGTTCATCGAGATGCTGATGCAGCGCGACCTGAGCATGCGCGTCAAAGAAGGCATCGTGAAGGTGGGCTTCGCGTTCCTGATGATGGTGATTGTCTTTGTGATCTACAACGACATCTCCAAGATTCTTCCTGGTGGATAACCCCTGCGGGGGAAATCGGTGTCAGACACCATAACTCCCGATCTCATTTTCCGCCGAGGCGGAAGGTGATGCCAGCGACCACGGTCAAGGGATAGCCCGGAGTGCCGTGGATGCGACTCACTATGGGTGCTCCGGGCGACACGGCTGATTCGCCAAAGTTCTGCGTTTCGTAGAACTGCCGATTCGCCAGGTTATCTAGCGAGAGATTCAGTTCCACCCCGCGACGAACTACTTTGGCGACCGAGAAATCGAAGACCGTATGGCCAGCCGCGAGGTTTGAGGGGTCCTCACCATCGAGCCGATAGTGATTGATCGCCCTCATCCGAAGCGACCCGCTCCAACCGTTCCATTGGGAGACCGTCAGCGCCGCGTTAGCCACGAAGTGCGGGGCATTGGTCACGTAGACGCGCGTTTCGCCACCTTTGAAAAATGCGTTACCGACTTTGGTGATGCCGCCGTTGAGCGAGACGTGGCTGGTGAGATTGAACGATGCCTTGGTCTCAAAGCCGTAAGCGCGGCTGGGGCCTTGCAATTCAAAAGTGCCGTCGTCGGGGATGTAGACTTGCTCATTGGAGCGGTCGATCAGGAACGCATCGGCGCTCAGCGACAGGCGGCTCATCGAGGACGAAACGCCGGCCTGATAGAAATCGGTGGCGCCCAAACGAGGCTGGTCGGGACGATAGATGGCGGCTCGGGCGTCGACGCTGTTGATGCCTCGACCGTAGTTCGTGTGGAAGGTCACTGGCACCGAATGCCACGGAGTATAGGCGAGCGTTCCTTTGCCCTGCCAACGTCCCGCGAATTTCACGCCGCTTTGCAAGGGATCGACGCGGTCCGCCAAGCCGTAGCGGAAGGAATCGTAGCGGAGGCCGCCTCCGATCAAGAGATGTCCGTCCATCAGGCTGAGCGTTTCCTGAAAGTAGCCAGCGCTGTTGGTGACGTGTGCGTTGGCTCGCGTGGTGATGCCGGTAGGGGTTCGGCCTTCGCGAGAGTAGAGACCAACATTGATCTGGTTGTCGTGGAAGTTGCCGCCACTGACAAAGCTCGCTTGGATGCCGAAGACTTTGTGCGCTCGGGTGTACTGGCCGTTGACCCCTTGCTGCAGGCGCGAATCGTGTTGCTGGATCGCATCGCCGATGATGGGGTTGGCGGCGAAGTAAGTGAAGTTCGAGTACAGATCGAACAGCGAGCGCCCGACGAAGCCGTCCAACTTGAACGTGCCGCCATTCTTGTAGCCCTTGCTGTAGTAGGCCGAGAGCGTGCCGAGCTTGACGCGACCACCTTGCGTAGGGTCTAGGTACCCAAAACGATCCAGCTGGCCGGAGCTCACCAGGTCGAGCGGAATCTGTCCCGAGGATACGAAGTTGTTGCGGCCGCCGATCATGCGGATACCGAACTTCTCATCCGCGCTGAGCGTCTTGGAATAGTTCCCGTTGATATTGTCGCGGCGGTATTCGGCGGGGTTGAGGAAGGGTCCGTCGGAATAGGAGCCTTCGTAAGCGGCGTAGGCATCCTGCTTGATCACGTCCGGGCTGAAGGCGAGAAATCCGCGGCCAGAATTGAAGTTTCCACCTTGTAGACGCGCGGTGTAGCGCTGCGGCAAGGTATCGCGCTGACGGATGTGGACCACGCCGAGTCCGGAAAAATCGCCGTATTCGGCACTGAAGGGTCCGTTGACGACGGTGACATCTTGAATGAGTTCGGGGCTGACCGACTTGAGGGAACCTAGATATCCCTGCCCGTGGCCTTGCGTGCCTTGGTTCTGTTGGACTCCGTCGACCATGACTTTCAAGCCGCCGTTCACGCCGCCATGGTCCATATTGAAGCCGAAGCGACGAATCTCAAGCGACTTGCCGCCGCCTTCGTGCTGGCCGGCGTTGATGCCTGCGTTCAATTGCTGGAAAATCTGGTCGTCGCGAGTGAAGAGCGTACGATTGAAAACTTCTTCGTTGCGGCGGTCGATCGTCGGCTCTACGGTGGTGGAGGTGATCACGATACTCTCACGCACTAACGCGAGTTCGGCAAAATTGAGAGCGACTTCGGTCATGACACCGTCTAGAAGATCGATCTCGAGGGTCACGGGTCGTAGGTTCTCCGCCTCGGCGCGGATCGAATAGTGGCCGGCAGAGAGCCCGTCCACTTCAAAACGCCCCTTTTCGCTGGAGCGGATGGTCTGTGCGGCGATGCGGATCGTGGCTCCGGCGACTGCCTGGCCGTGCAAATCCCTCACTTGCCCCATGATTCCGGAATCGGCCCACGCCGCCGACACAGAAACGAGTAGAGAGAGGAAGATTCTGTTCATAGGGGAGCTGTCTGTCTAGGTTACGAAGCGGCGAGGGTTTCGGATTGCGAATTTGGATAAAAGCGGAAAAAGGCCGACAGGCTGAAGCCTGTCCCACCAAGCCACAGGTTGTTGCGAACAGGTGGGACAGGCTTCAGCCTGTCGGCCTTTTCCGCAACCTCCTAGATCTGGCCGCCGAGCTTTTCCAGGGCCACCCGGACCAATTGACTTCGGGTGCGGACACCGGTTTTGGCGAACAGTTGCTGCAAGGCGGCCTTAGCGGCACTCTCCGAGAGATTCATCTCGGCGGCAATCTCTTTGTTCGATTTGCCTTCGAGCAGCATACGGAGAACCTTGCGATCGCGCTCCGTCAGTTGCACGGGAGCGGAGTGCAGGGTGGAGACCGATTCCATCAGCATCTGCAAATAGGATTGATCGATCAGGATTTTGCCTGCGGCAACTTCGCGAATACTGCGGCGCAATTCTTCGGGCGGGTTCTTTTTGTGGAAAATTCCACAAACGCCGAGGCGGATCAGTTCCATCGCATCGCGATCGGGCAAGCCGGCGGTTACCACCAGACTGCGACCTTGGAAGTTGCGGTCGCGCAAGCCGCGGATGAGATCGAGCGCGGTCGCCGAGCCGAGGTCATAGTCGAGGATCAAGACGTCGGTGGGGATTTGCGCGAGTTGTTCGAGTGCGGATGGCACCGAATCCGCGCTGCCCACGACCTTCATTGTCTCATCCATGTCGAGCAGGCGCAGCAGACCCTCTCGGAACAAGGCGTGATCGTCGACAACGAAGATGCGAACAGGGTCCACGCCCTATTCTCCCTTGACTTCGTAGGTGCGCAGGGAGACGTCGAAGCGGCAGCCGGGTTGCGTGGGGATAAAGGTGAGTTCGCCACCGAAGCCACGCAGCAGGGCTCGCGACACGTAGAGGCCGATGCCGGAGCCGTCGGCGTCCTCGCGGAACGGGCGGAAGAGGATGGTAGGGTCATCGACGCCAGGTCCCGCGTCTTCAAAGGTGATGAGGGCTTGGCCGGCTTCGGCAGTGACGCTCACGCGAAGCTTGGCTTCGCCGCCCTGCTGGACCGCTCGCAAGGAATTCTGCGACAAGTTTAGAAACACGCGCAGCAACGCGTGCTCGTCGGCGTGAACGTAGGGCAGGACACTGTCGACGTCCCACTCGATCATGCCTCCGGCCTCGCTCCAATCCTGCTCGATGACAACGCGGAGTTCTTCCAGCACGGTGGTGACGTCCACGCGCGCGGCGATGGGGTCTTTGTCTTTGGTCAGGTCGAAGGCAGCGATGCGCATCAGACTTTCGACCAGCGTGTTCAGCGCACCGAAATCCACGTCACGCTCCACAGCGGGATGGCGGCGCAGATTCGACGTGGTGACGCGGATCGCGGAACAGAGGTTGCGAATCTCATGCGCTACGGCTCCGGCGAGCAGGCGATTGGAATCGGTGAGGTAGCGTAGAGTTTCATGCTCCCGCTCCCGCACTTCTTCGGAAGTGTCGACGAGAATCCCCGCGAGGCGTTGCTGGCCGGCCTCTTCATAGGTTGAGAACCACACCGCGACGGGGAAGTGGGTTCCGTTGGCTCGCTTGGCCCAACTGGCGGAGGAGGTATGCAACATCCCGCCGCCGTGACTGACTCTAAGCGCTCCAGCCAAAACGGGAATGTTGTCGGCGACGTTCTTGACGATCATCGACCCAGGCTGCGAGAAACCCAGCATCTCATGCGCGGCTCGGTTGGCCGCGAGTACTTCTGATCGATGATTCAGCGTGACGATGGCCGCGGGGCTGGAGTCGACCAGAATGCGCAGCTGATCCTGCGCCTGGCGGCGCAATTCCTCTTCGGTTTTGAGGCGGCTATAGGCACTGAGGATGGTGCGCCGGTTCTGGCTCATCTCATTTACCAGCGCGCCTGCGGCACCGTAGGCCAGTAGCGCCATGGACGAATCCAGCCAGAACTGCACAGGCGTCAAGTTCACGACGAAGAGACTGCGGACGCAGGCACACGCGATCGCGGCGACGGCGGTTTGCCATCGATTGAGGACGGTCGCCGCGACCACCACGGGCAAAACATAGAACAGCTCCAGCGAGTGCTCCAGGTTCTGGAACCATTCGAGCGCCACGATCGCGCCGAGCAACACTGCGGCGAACGCCAGGACGGGCATGCGGCTGGTCCGGCGGGTAATTCCAAAAGATGACAACAGTTGCGTCATGCTTGCAGATTTTAAGTATCGACCATCCTTAGGCCCGGCGGCACTATCTTTCGATACCTCGCTAGATAGTCTACTGATATCTAGAAGTTGCCGGGATTTCCGCGTAGTTTGGGGGTGTGATTGTTCGCGACCATCTTCCACTCCGCCGGATCTGGCCCAAAGTCTCCCGCAGACTAGGCGCGCTGCTGGTGTTCGACATTACGATCGCGTGGCTCTACTCCTTTGCCGGTATGACCTGGCTATCGCTGCCCGCGTTGCCTCTATCGATGATCGGCGGGGCGCTCAGCGTATTCCTGGCGTTTCGGAATAACTCGGCGTATGACCGCTGGTGGGAAGCACGCTCTCTCTGGGGAGCCTTGGTCAACACCGCGCGCACGTTCTCGCGTCAGGTGCTGACGCTGGTGGACGAAGATCCGATCGATGCCAAGGTCACCCGTCGCAGCCTGGTGGAATTACAGATCGCCTACGTGCATGCGCTGCGCTGCCACTTGCGGCGGCAGAATCCGTTTCCGGAATTCGAGCGATCTCTGCCGCTCGACGTCGTGCAGTATCTCCGTCAGCAGAAGAATATTCCGGCTGGCATTTTGTTCTTGAAAGGGCAGCTGCTGAGAAAGCTGTACGATGCCGGTCGGCTCGATTCGTTCCGGCTGACGACGATCGACAAATCGCTCACCGACCTGTGCAACGTGCAGGGAGCTTGCGAGCGCATCAAGAACACCCCGCTACCGCGTCAGTACGACTACCTGCCGCGCGTGCTGATCGGGATTTACTGCGTCCTGCTGCCGTTCGGATTGGTAGAAGGCATGAAGATGTTGACACCGATCGCGTCCACGCTGGTCAGCTTCATCTTTATCGCGCTCGATACCGTGGGTCGCGATGTGGAAGACCCGTTCGAAAATACCGTCCACGATACGCCGATGAGCACCCTCACGCGGAATATCGAAATCAATCTCCGCCAGAACCTGGGTGAGGACGTTGTCCCCGCCGAAGTCCGGCCCGTCGAAGGCTTCTCTTACTAATTAAGGAGTTCGCATGTTCGCGCCACGCCCGCTTGACGTTCTTTATCTAACGAATTTCTCCGACTACTGTTTCCGCACCATTCCTACGGTGGCGCAACTGGCGGATATGGTGAAGATCCGCCTGACGATTCTGCACGTCTACAATCCGGCTCTGGATACACAGACGACTGCAGCGGAAAAGGTGCATAGTTTCTTTCCGGAGGCGGATCGCTATCTCGCGTGCAACCGCTTGGCGGTCCCTGGGCCGCTGGTGGAATCCGTACTGGCGCACCTGGAAGGCTGGCCCGTGGACCTGATCGTCGCGCCTGCCTCGGATGCCGTCGGGTTCCCGCGCTTAGGCGCGCGCTCCAGCCGCTCGCGACTCATTGAGCGATCCGGCGTCCCTGTTTGGACCTTCGGCCGCGGTGTCTCCTTGCCACGACTGCAGCAGCCAGTACGCAACGTCGCGTGCTGGCTCGATTTTCATTCCGGCAAGACCGCGCACGTGGGATACGCTCTGGAATATGCGAACAAGCTCGGCGCGAAGCTCCATTTGCTGAGCGCGCTGCCGGCGATCGATGAAGGCATGCTGAGCCTCGGCACCAGTCTGGATGAGGGTAAGCCGCTGGAGCCGAACGCCGCAGCGGCCAAGATTCTCGGCCTGTGCGGGAACGCGCCCGTCGTCCCCCAGGTCCATGTTTCGCGCTGGTCCGGACGATCCACGCTTTCCAAGATGTTGACCGAATGCGACGCGGATGTCGTATTCCTGCAGCATCGGGAATCGGCGGTGGCGGAATGGCTCGGACTCGGATTGCCGTATGACAGGCTTCCCTGCCCGGCGATCTGCACCGGCGACAAGGTCAATGGGCCTGTCTGGAATCTGGAGCCGGGTCAGGCGACGCGCCAGAAGCCTGCCGTGGTGCGACCTCGCCGCGAGCACTCTGTTCCGGCTACTGTACGCGTAGGGTAACGCCGCTTTTACTTTGCTGGCCACCGATGGTGACGATGATCGGTTGGTCGCCAGAAGGCGCGGCTTCGGGCACGCGCACGTTGAACTGAATGCCCCCGTGGACCAGGCCAACTGCACCGCCTGCGTAGAGCACGTCTGCTGTCACGCCACCGATTCGCGCGGAGACGTTGGTGAGGCTCGGTAGGGGCAAGCCTGTTGAAACTTGACCATCGATACCGGGATCGGTCTTGCCGCCGCCTGTGAGGAAAACAAGGACGACGGAGCCTTTTGCCGCTGGATTGTCGGCACCAATTGGCTTGTAGGAGGCGTCCAGAATCGCGCCCGGTCCGCTGCCGGATGCGTTCAGGGTGAACAGGCCTGGCTTCACTGCGACCACCGGAACGGTGACGGTGTTGGAACTGATCCCTTTGTACTGGTATTGGACCTGCGTGGAGGCCTTGCCAGCCACTCCGAATGGGACGATAGCACTGACTTGTCCTGCAAGTGAATACAGAAGAGGCGCGGGTGTCCCATCGAAGAGGACCCGCGATTCAGCAAGTGTCGTCGGCAGCTTGAAGTTCGAATCGACGATCGCGGCCACGAGAGAGGCAGGGCCGAAGCTGGGCGTAAAGAACACAGCGATTTCGCCGGGAGAGACACCTCCAGCGGCGTAGCTGGCAGCATTGACCAAGCCGGTTCCGTTGATTATCGGGGGTGCGGTCGATAGCGCGGTGATCATCGATGTGTACGCAGACTTGCGCGCGTAGTTGGCGTCGAACGGCAAGCCCGATCCAAAGCCGGGGAACGCTCCTGGGATCCACGAATATTTGTCGGTCACACCCCACACTTGAATCGCGGTGCACAGTGGATACTTCAAGCACGCTCGAACGACGCCTTCGTAGATAGCCTCCTGCGCGGTGACGTCGGCTGGAGTCGCAACACCACCAGAAACCGGAAGGCGGACGTCCAGTTCAGTAATGTGGACCTGCAATCCCAGGTCGGCAAAGCGTTTGATGTTGTTCTCAAGGGACGTGATCGCTCCTGAATTGAAGCCGACACTCAGATGGGTTTGCAGACCGATGCCGTCGATCGGAACGCCACGCGCTTTGAAGTCCTGCACCATTTGGAACACCGCGTTGGATTTGGCACCCACGGTCTCGATGCTGTAGTCGTTATAGAAGAGCAGCGCGTTCGGGTCCGCTGCTCGCGCCCAACGAAACGCCTGTTCGATATAGCCGGTGCCAGTTAGGCCGATTCCAGGCTGAGTGGACCAAATGGTTGCACGCAGGGTCCCGTCGTCATTGAATGCTTCATTGACGACGTCCCAGGCGTAGACTTTCCCCGCATAGTGTCCGACAACGTTATTGATGTGGTCCTGCAAAAGCCCCGAAAGTTGGGTCGGCGTGAAGCCGCCGCCGGTCAGCCACGCCGGATTCTGGCTGTGCCAGACCAACGTGTGGCCTCGCACCTGCATCGAGTTCTGTGTCGCGAACGTGACAATGGAATCCGCAGGCGCGTAGTTGTAGGTATTGATGCCCGGATGAAGGGCATCCCACTTCATGAGGTTTTCCGGTGTAACCTTTGAGAACTCCGCGCGCAGAGTGCTCGCGTAAGCGGCTTCGCTGAACCGAGATGGGTCCACCGCAGCACCGATCAGGATCCGGCGCATCGCGCCCCATTCCTTCAAGGTCTGCGCTTTCATCCACGGTGAACCAAGGAGCAGGAGGAGCAGCCATTTGCGAGACATGCCGTGACTTTATCACAACGTTTCACCAGTCTGCCGTCACGGTCCATCCGGCCCTATAGCGTGAATCGGGGCCAAAGTGTGACACAATAACAGAGATCCGGCTTTTGTTCACCGGTTTTCTCGCAATGACCCACGCTGATTTCCCCGAAACGCCCGAGACATCCCTAGACGCTTCTATGGAAGGTGATCCTTCCCTGGAGGGAGCCACGGATTCCTCGTTTGGCGACATACTCTCTGAATTCGACAAAGCCCATCACCATCAGGGCGGGACGATGGAAGGCACCGTTGTCTCGGTCACGGCCGATGCAGTGTTTGTCGACATCGGCCGCAAGATGGACGGAGTATTGCCTCCCGACCCCCGGCTCCAGCCTGGCGTCAAGGTGGTGGTCTCGATCCGTGGGCGCGACGAGGACGGGACCATCCTGCTTTCCACTCTCAAGGTGGAAGTGCCTAAGGACTGGTCGGGTCTAGAAGCGGCGTTCGCGAACAAGAGCACGATCTCTGGTGTCGTCACCGAAGCGGTCAAGGGCGGGCTGCGCGTCGATGTGGGTATGCGCGCATTTATGCCGGCAAGCCGCAGCGGCGTGCGCGATATGGCGGACCTACCGAAGATGGTCGGGCAGACCATCGAGTGCCGCATCACCAAGCTCGACAAGGAAGCCGAGGACCTAGTCGTAGACCGGCGCGTCATTCTGGAAGAAGTCGAGAAGCAGAACAAGCAGGCCGCTTTCGAAGGATTGCAGGAAGGCGCGGTGATGCGCGGGACGATTCGCTCCCTCACCGACTTCGGCGCGTTCGTTGACCTGGGCGGAATCGACGGATTGCTGCACATTTCCGACATGACCTACGCTCGCGGTGCCAAGCCGGCGGACGTGGTGAAGGTTGGCGATCAGATGGACGTCAAGATTCTGAAGATCAGCCGCGAAAAGCGCAAGGTCTCTCTGGGTATCAAGCAATTGCAGCCCGATCCGTGGGCTGCGGTGGCCGAGAAGTATCAGGTTGGGCAGCGGATTCAGGGCAAGGTCGCGCGCGTGGCCGATTTCGGCGCGTTCATCGAACTGGAGCCGGGTCTCGAAGGCCTGATCCACGTTTCCGAAATGTCCTGGACCAAGCGCAATGTGAAAGCCAAGGACGTTGTTAAGGAAGGCGAACTGGTCGACGCGGTGATCCTGGGCGTGAACACCGCCGACAAGCGCATCGCACTCGGACTCAAGCAGGCTCTGGGCGATCCGTGGGAAGAAGCAGTCTCGAAGTATCCCCTGGGCTCAACCGCAGAAGCTCCGATCACGAGCCTCGCGCAGTTCGGCGCGTTTGTCGATCTGGGCGGCGGCATTGAAGGCATGATTCACATTGGCGACATTACCAATGAGAAGCGTCTGAACCATCCGAACGAAATGCTGAAGATGGGCCAGACGGTGAAGGCCGTGGTGACGGAAGTCGACAAGGCTCGCCGTCGCATGCGCCTCAGCATGAAGGCTCTGGAACCGACGTCGGTGGATGAGTTCCTGGCAGAGAACAAGGTCGGCGACGTGGTCACAGGCCGCGTGGTCGACGTATCCGGCAAGCGCATCAAGGTAGAGTTGGGCGAAGGCGTAATGGCCTACGCGGCGCTGCCGGAATCGAAGAAGGAAACCGCGGCTGCGGCAAGTTCGGCCAAAGTGGATCTGTCGTCGATGACCGCGATGCTCTCGAGCAAGTGGAAGTCGGGTGGCGGTGGCGGCAGCAGTTCAAATGAGCCGGAAGGCATTCACGCCGGTCAGGTGCGCACTTTCAAAATTTCGGCGATCGATCTGGAGAAGAAGCGGATCGACGTGGAATTGCAAGGTAAGTAAGCAACCTTCACAGCGAAACGGCGGCGAGCAGCATGCTCGCCGCTTTTCTATTTGTCAGACCACACAGCCAGCTCATTGCCACTGGGATCGATAAAGTGAAATCGTCGGCCTCCCGGGAACGTGAAGATTGCCTTTGCGATGCGGCCTCCGGCGGTCTTCACCCGCGATTCCGTTGCCTCCAATGCCTCGGCGTAGATCACCACTAACGGCTGTCGCGCGGGGCCGATTTCAGTCGTTGTGAAACCACCATTCATGCGACCGTCGGTGAAAGCGGCGTAGGCAGGACCGTAGTCAGTGAACTTCCATCCAAAGACGTTTTCGTAGAAGGCCTGTGTCGCCGGAAGGTCGGTGGCGGGAAATTCCAGGTAATCGATTTGGTTCTCAGGCATAAACCGACACTACTTCTTTGTTTTGGAAAAGAACCCGCCAAGCAGACCGCTCAGTCCGCCGCCACCACTGGTGGGCTTCTTAGCGTTCTGTTCAGGACCGCCCAGGCGCGAGGCCAGTTGCGCGACGCCCTTCCCGAACGGCGTCGTGGGAGGCACGGGTTTGCCTTCCATCAACGCGGCCTGGACGGCGTCATAATCGCTGGGGATCGTTTCAAACACTTCCGTGTGCAGCGCGGTTCCGATGACGTCGCGATTCAGACCCACGTCGCGCTGGTAGCGATTCACCACCAGGCGCGTTTTCCACTTGCCGATCTTGTTGGCTTCGAGGTACGACAGCGCTCGCTGCGCCGCTTGCAGAGCGGGCAACTCATTGGTGGTAACCAAGAGCAGCTCCGTCGCCATGCGAGCCTGGCTGAGGTTCCACTCACCATAGACGCTTCCCGTATCGAGAATGACAACGTCGTAGTTGTGACGCGCGAAATTCAGAATAGGCGAGGCATCCGTATATTGCGGAATCCCCGTTACGGCGAGATCCGGAGCCAGCAGGATATCCACGCCATTCGAACTGGTGACGGTGGTCTTCCACAAATCCACATCGAGTTCGTGCCCCCGCTGCAGGACATCCATAAAACTGAAGGTGGACTTCAGCTTGAGCAGGAAAGACAGGGTCCCAGCCAAGGGATCAAGATCCGCCAGCAGGATTTTCTTCGCGCCCATGCGCTTCCATTGATAGGCCAAATTGCAGGCGAGCGTGGTCGCGCCGCAGGCACCCTTGGCGGGCATGACCGCAATGATCTTCGCCTGCTGGCTGGATGCATCCACCACGGGCTGCAGGCGGGTGAGTTTACCCAGGGCGTCCTGCACCTGATCGCTGGTGACCGGCCGCAACAGGAAGTCCGAGGCACCGGCGCGCAGGCACTTGAGGATGGAATCAGGGTCGTTTCCGGGGAGGATGGCGAGCACCTGGGTGCCGCCGATCGCGGATAGTTCCAAAAGCACGGCGAGGGCCTGATCCGGGCTGGAGGGAATGTCCAGGAAAATGATCTGCGAACTGGCTGGCCCCAACTGGTTCAAAATATCGCGCGGCGTCGGGTAAGAAGCGTGGTGCGTTAAAGGGATGCCGCCAAGATGTTGGAGGAGAAACGGTTCCAACTCAGCAGTCAGTGGGCGGTCTGGACTAATTACGATAGCCCGCCGGGGCGAGGAGATGGCGGGATCATGTCGCTGCATGGTGTCGTCCGGGACAAATCTGGGAGCGTTTCAAGGGAGTTCGTCGACTATTAGAGATCATAACATGAGAGTCCGCAAGGCTTTGGCGTACTAAGGTATCGGAAATGAGAAATTGGCTAAGAGGGAGATAGTTCTCACCGATAAGTGAGCTAGCACTGAGGCCTACCAAAATGACAACACCCATTGGAATCAATGACATCCCCAGATTGGAGGTGGTACCACGCCCAGACGTTCCGCGGACAGTCGCGATCTGCGACACCCAACCGGTTACGGCGGAGGGGATTCGGACGCTGCTGACGGGCGCGGACGATCTGCAATTCGCGCGTGCCAGCGACTCACCGCAGCAGGCGGCGGAATGGATGCGGGACCGGGCTCCGGACGTTTTGATCCTGGACAAGGCCTTTGGCATCCAGGCTGTACTGGACTGGCTGGGGGAGTGGCGGGCGAGTCCGCAATATTCCCCAGGGACGGGGATCGTGGTCTGGGGTGTTTCGGTTACCGAGGCGGAGGCGCTGCGTTTCCTGCAGGCGGGGGCGCGGGGAATCCTGCGCAAGACGGCGGGAATCAGTTCGATCCTCGCCTGCCTGCGCACCGTGGCAGCGGGTCGCAGTTGGATGGAAGACTGCGTGTTCCGCGACAGCGCCCGTCAGGAGCGCTATCCGCGGAGCGAGTTGACCTCACGCGAGCAGCAGGTCCTGGAACTGGTGGAGCAGGGTCATAAAAACAAAGATATCGCCACAGACCTTGGCATCCGGCCGGGGACGGTGAAGATCCACCTGAAGCACATCTTTGAAAAAACCGGCGTGCGGGGCCGCTACGGACTCGCGCTCAGCGGCTTACGAGCGCGCGGTGTAGTATCCCTAACAGCTTAAAATCCCTCCGTATCGCACGGTGATATAGTGATGTTGACGTGCGAAAACTCATACTTGCATTTACGCTGGTTTCCGGTTGCGCCTTCGCTCAAAGTCCGCTCATCAAAGTGTTATCCGAAGAGCTGGACCGCAACTTCACCTATCTGAAACAGAACGGACAGCCGCCTCCCTATTTCATGGGGTATGAGGTCGCCGAGAATGATCAGGACATCATCGTCGCGAGCGAAGGCTCCATTGATCAACAGACGCACGGTCACGCGCGCTATCTGGATGTCACCATCCGGATGGGGACGCCGGCCTTTGACAACTACCGCGTGAGCCAGGGGCAACGGCCTCGCTTCACGTCGGCGACGCCCATTGCGCTGGCCGACGATCCGGATTCCATACGACGCACCGTGTGGCTCGCCACCGACCGCGTCTATCGCGCAGGGTCGCAGCGTTTGATCCGCTTGCAGGCAGATGAAAAACTGCGGTCCGCCGCGCTCGATTCTTCGGACGACTTTTCGAAAGAAGAAGCGCAGGTCTACGCCAACGATCCACCGCAGATCAAGTTTGACGCGGCGGCGTGGGCCGCTCGCTTGAAGAAGCTGTCCGCGGCGTTTTCGCAATATCCGGGCGCGTTGAATTCGAGTGTGCAGTTGGAAAGTCGGCAACTCACGCAGACTTTGGTGACCACGGAAGGCACGAAGTTGCTCCACGGTCGACCCTTCGCGCGGCTGATCATTTTCGCCCGCGGCAAAGCTGCCGACGGGATGGATTTGCAAACGATGGAGAGCTTTGAATCGGACGACGCCTCGAAGTTGCCCTCGGACAATGACATTCTGGCAGCGGTTAAAAAAGCCGGCGCGAACTTGACCAACCTTCTGAAAGCCCCTCTGTCAGACCCCTACGTCGGACCGGCGATTCTTTCCGGACGCGCGTCGGGCGTGCTCTTCCACGAAATTTTTGGCCACCGTATCGAAGGCCATCGACAGAAGGACGACGCTGAAGGGCAGACCTTCACGAAAGCCATCAATACCGCCGTCCTGCCTTCGTTCCTCAGCGTCGTATTCGATCCGACTCGCAAGACCTATGGCGACGTTACCTTGAATGGATACTTCCAATACGACGATGAAGGCGTGCGCGCCCGTAAAGTGACGGTCGTCGAAGACGGCATTCTGAAAACCTTCCTGATGTCGCGATCGCCGGTGAACGGGTTCCCTGCTTCCAACGGACACGGTCGACGTTCGCCCGGCAACGAAGTGGTCTCGCGCCAATCGAATTTGATTGTCGAATCCAGCAAGGCAGTCAGCGACGCGGAACTTCGCAAGATGCTTATCGAAGAAGTGAAGCGCCAAAACAAGCCGTATGGACTGTACTTCGACCAGGTCACCGGCGGCTACACAACCACGGGTCGGCAAGGCTTGCAGGCATTCACCGTAATTCCGTTGGTGGTCTACCGCGTGTACCCCGACGGCCGCCCGGATGAGATGGTGCGAGGCGTGGATATCGTAGGCACGCCGCTCGCGAGTTTCGCGAAGATCACGGCCACATCCAATCGCAGCGAAGTATTTAACGGAATCTGCGGAGCGGAATCCGGCAACGTACCGGTATCCGCCATTTCCCCAGCGATTCTCGTATCCGAGATTGAAGTGCAGAGCAAAGAACGCTCCCAGGACCGGCCACCGTACTTGACTCGTCCCACTGAGGCGGCGGGTCAATAAATGAACACACTCTTACGTGGAAGCTTTCTAGTTGCCGGTCTGGGCGTCAGTGCGGCATTCTTGCTTTCGCAAACGCCGCAGCTCCCCGCAGTAGGCAATGACGAAGTGTTGTTGCGCGCCATGCGCGACGAGATGGCTCGAGCCAAACAACTCAGTGTCGTGGGCGGGAAGGATGCCCCCTACTTTGTCTCTTACACCGTTTCCGATGCCGAGTCGCTGAACATCGGGTCGAACCTGGGCGCGATCGTAAATTTGAACCGAAACGCGTACCGGTCTCCGGCCATTGAAGTTCGCGTGGGCGACTACGCGGCCGACAACACGGGCCACGTGCAGTCCGGGGCGTATTCGGGCACGCGCATGGATGGGGACTGGCCCCTCGACGCTAACTATTTGAGCTTGCGCAATTCTTTCTGGCTCTCTACCGATCGCGCCTTCAAGACAGGACTAGAATCCATCTCGCGCAAGCGTGCGTCGCAGTCCAACGCCGCCGTGGATGCGAATCTTCTGCCAAACTTCTCAAAAGTGGAGCCGGTGGTGAGCATCCCGAAGCTTGCACTTTCCAAGATCGACGAAGCAGCGTGGACCGCTCGCGCGAATCGCCTTTCTGCCGTGTTCAAGCGTTATCCCGAGGCGCTCTCCTCCGCCGCTGAGGTCCAGGTGATGACCGGGTTCACCACCATGCTGACATCCGAAGGCACCATGATTCGGTACGAAGACGGCGTCGGCTGGGTGATCGGCAAGGCAGAATCGCAGGCTCCCGACGGGATGGTGGTTCATGACGCAGTGTCGATTCAGGCACTGGGAATGGATGCGCTGCCATCAGAAGCCGAAATGTTGAAGAGCTTTACCGAAGTCGCCGAAAATGTGCGCGCGCTGGCGAAGGCTCCCTCCGCCGAGGCGTACAGCGGACCCGTGCTGTTTGAACCGCGCGCCGCGGCGCAGTTGCTCGCACAGTTGCTGGGCGACAATTTGCGCATCCCGCGGAGACCGTTGACCAACCCGGGCCAATCCACCAACATCGTTCCCAGCGAACTCGAAACGCGCCTGAACGCACGCGTGATGCCGGATTTCTTCGACGTAACGGACGATCCGACGCAGCGCACGCTGGGCGGGAAGCCGCTGGTTGGCTTCTACGAATTTGATCTGGAAGGCGTCCGCCCCAAACCGGTGAGCATCATTGAGAAGGGCGTGATGAAGAACTTCCTGACGACGCGCACTCCGGTGAATGGCTTCCCGACATCCAATGGGCATGCACGTCTGCCAGGGAACTACGGTGCCAGGTCGGCTGCGATCGGCAACCTGATCGTGAAGGCGAATGAGAATACGCCGCTAGCAGGATTGAAGCAGCAACTCATTACGATGCTGGGACAACTGAATAAGCCCTACGGCATTTTGGTTCGCAAGCTCGACTATCCCTACTCGGGATCGACCGGCGAATTGCAGGCGTTGGCCCAAGCGAACGCACAGGCGGGCGGCGCGGCACGACCGGTGAGTCCGCCATTGCTGGTCTATCGCGTATATCCGGATGGCCGCGAGGAACTGGTTCGCGGCTTGCGATTCCGCGGGGTCACCGCTCGGTCACTGCGCGACGTGATGGCCGCATCGCAGGAGACGGCCGTATTTGAGTTCGTGAATACGACGGCTCCCCTGGCGCTGCTGGGAAGCGGAGGGTATCTGGCTCCGTCAACCGTGATCGCTCCCGGGTTGTTGTTCGAAGAGTTGGAATTCGACGTCCCGCGCGAGCAGTTGCCGAAACCGCCGACGGTTCCGCCTCCGCCAATTCAACCGTAAATGCCGCGACTCTTAAGCCGTACCCTGTTCCGCGAGATCTTTGTCAGCGCGGTGCTGGGGTGCGTCCTATTTACGTCCGTCCTGTTCTTGTTTTTATCGCGCCCGCTGTTTGAATTCGTGGTGCGAAATCCCGGTCCGTGGAAGACCATCGCTCGACTGTTCGTGCTGGTGTTGCCGCAAGCGTTACCCTACACGATCCCGCTGGGCGTGCTGGTGGGAACCTTGATCGCGTTGAGCCGCATGTCGGCGGATGGCGAGATCACAGCCATGCGCGCGGCAGGCGTGCCCGGTCGTCGCGTTGCCCCGGCGGTGCTTGCGTTTGCGTTCCTCGCGATGGCCGTCACGGCTTGCTCTACTTTATGGCTATCCCCCTGGTCGGTTCGAGAGGGCTACCGGCTGCGGAATATTCTCATCGAGACGCAGCTGAACGCGGACATTCAGCCACGGTTCTTTGAAGAACGTTTTCCAAACATGGTGCTCTACGTGCGGGATATCGCGCAAGGAGCAACGACGGTTTGGAAGCAAGTCTTCATCGCGGATCTCAGGCCATCGCCGGATCGCGGCCCGATCCCCGCGGTGACCCTGGCATCGGAAGCGATAGCGCAACCGGATCTGCCGCGAAATCGTATTCAGCTCACGCTGAAAAACAGCAGCTCCTACGAAGCGAATAAAGACGTCGAGAAGTATCAGATCTCCAGCACACCGCAGGGCGATCAATCGTTAGTCGCGCAGAAGCCGCCGGAGGTTCGCCCGACTCGCCCGACGGTGGAGATGGACACGCCTCCGCTGTTTGAAACCGCGTATAAGGCGTCCGGTGTGGACGCTACCCAGTTGCTCGAAACCCGCATCGAATTGCATCAGCGGCTGACGATGCCGTTTGCCTGCCTGGTGCTCGCTTTGACCGGAATCCCACTGGGGCTGAGTTCGCGACGGCGCGGCAAATCGCCTGCCGTGGTGCTAACGGTCGCGCTCGCGTTTGTGTACTACATCAGCCTGATCGGCGCGGTGAGCATGGCTCGCCAGCAGAAGCTGCCGGTGGAAGTCGCCATGTGGCTACCCACGGTTGGGTTCGCGTTGCTGGGCACTTTGTTGCTGGCGCGCCTGGAGCGCCCGGGTAGCCGGGACTACTTAGACATTCTGCCCGCTTTCTTTCGGAAACCTGCCCTGGGAGCGGAAAGAATTCTACCCCGCCTGCAATTACGCCGCTTGCCACTGGTGCCGCAGGTAATCGACGCGCACATGACGTCGCGCTTTCTGTTCTATTTCGTGCTGTGGCTGGTGAGTTTCATCCTGCTGCTCGACATCTTCACGTTCTTCGAATTGGGCACCGATGTCTTGCGTAACAAGATTCCCCTGGCGAAGGTCGGCGAGTATCTTTTCTTTCTCACGCCGCGGTGGATCTATGAATTAACACCGGTCAGCGTCCTAGTCAGCGTGCTGGTCGTGCTGGGAGTGCTCGCGAAGGATAACGAGGTTACTGCGTTCAAAGCCTGTGGAGTCAGCGTCTACCGTTTGGCGGTCCCGATTCTGCTCACCAGCCTGCTGCTGAGCGCGGGGCTGTTCGCGTTCAACCACTACGTGGTGCCGGATGCGGATCGCCGCCAAAATGCGTTGCGAGCCGAGATCAAGGGCAAGCCGGCACAGACCTTTTTGAATCCGGGACAACAGTGGATTTACGGCATGGGCGATCGGATCTACTACTATCGCTACTACGACAAGAAGGAAAACGTCATGCTCGGCGTGAATGTTTTCGAACTGGACCCCGTGACATTCCGATTAAAGCGGCACATCTCCGCTGAGCGGGCACGATGGGAACCAGCGCTGGCAGCCTGGGTATTTCAGAACGGCTGGAGCCGCGACATGAAGGGCAGCGCGTTCGGCCCGCTGGACAATTTCACGGGACAGACTCGGGTGTTCGCGGAGGTGGAAGAGACGCCAGACTACTTCCTGAAAGAAGACATCCAGTCGCAGCAGATGAATTACAAGGAGCTGCAAGCGTACATCGATGAACTACGGCAGAGCGGGTTTGATACGACTCCGCTGCGGGTGCAGTATTTTGAGAAGTTTGCGACACCGCTGTTCGCCTTCATACTCGCGCTGGTCAGCGTGCCGTTCGGGTTGAGCGCAGGCAATCGCGGGGCGATGGCGGGAGTAGGTGTGAGCTTCGGAATCTTCATCGCGTACAGAACAATGCAGATTTTGTTTGAGCAAGTTGGGAATTTGGGGCAGTTACCGGCGGACATCGCGGCGTGGTCGCCGGATGCGGTGTTTTCGTTAGTGGGCCTGTATTTCCTGGCACGGGTGAGGAGTTAGGTTGAAGAACTACAAGTTGACGTTGGAATACGACGGGTCCAAGTATTCAGGCTGGCAGGATCAGGCGAACGCTCGCACGGTGCAGGGCGAACTGAAGCAGGCTGCCCAGGAACTGTTCGGCGGCGAGATTGAGGTGCAAGGCTCGGGTCGCACCGATGCAGGGGTGCACGCCGTCGGGCAGGTGGCGCACATTAAGACGCAGCGCGGTTCCAAGTTGACCTCCGGCGAGATTCTACGGGCACTGAATGATCGGCTGCCTTCGAGTGTCGCGATCGTGGAGTGTGAAGAGACAACGCCGAAGTTTCATGCTCGACACTCGGCCGTTTCGAGAGCCTATTTTTATCAGATTTCAACACGCAAAGCGGCGCTCTCGAAGAAGTTTGTCTGGTGGATCAAAGAACCGCTGGACGTGGAGAAGATGCAGGCAGCAGCCGCGTTGATTGTGGGCCGACATGACTTCAACGCGTTTCGGTCGGCAGACAAGTCGAAGCCGGATGAATCCACGATTGTGGTTGTGCAGTCAGCGGAAATAGGCGTAGACGACCACCTGATCGTGTTTCGGATTGAGGCTTCGCACTTCTTGTGGAAAATGGTGCGCAGGCTCGCGGGGACACTGGTGAAGGTCGGGCTGGGCGAGGTGAGCGTCGAGGAGTTTGGTGCGCTACTCAAAGGCAAGAAGAATCCAAAGCTGGATATTGCGGCTTGGACCGCGCCCTCGGCTGGACTGTTTCTGGAATCCGTTACGTACTAGCTGACAAAACCCTTCCACGTTGCTCCACGTTCGTCCCGTAGAGTCACGGCTTCGCCTTCTGCGATGCCAACGAGGGACTTCCCTTTGGTGCTACGAAAACGGTAGATGACCGAGTTATCAGGATTGCGGATCGCGGAACCCATCCACACGTTGCCGTATTCGTCTTTGAGACGGATGTTGTCGCCGTGCCCGAAGCCCGCAACGCGTGTTTTCGTTTTCTCTTCTTCCAGGTGAAAGTAACCGCCGGGTTCTGAACTCAAGCGGCGCTGGTTAGTGAAGATCATGCGCTCTATTATCCATCGCACTCAAAGTACTAGCGATAGGGTGTCCACCTTAATTAGACTCGGGTAATGCGAGCAGTTGTGCAGAGAGTTACTTACGCTAAGGTCGAGGTCGATGGTGCTGTCGTCGGTGAGATCGGGCCGGGGCTGTTGGTGCTGCTAGGAGTCGCGAAGGGCGACACGGCGGGCGATGCGGACTTCCTCGCCGCGAAGGTCGCGCAGTTGCGAATCTTCGCGGACGATGCGGGGAAGATGAATCGAAGCGTTGCCGAGTCTGGCGGAGCGATGCTAGTGGTTTCGCAATTCACGCTGTATGGGGATTGCCGCAAGGGCCGGCGTCCGAGCTTCGATGCTGCGGCGGTGCCGGAGGATGCTCGGCGGCTGTATGAATACTACGTGGACGCGACGCGGCGAACAGGGCTGCAGGTGGCGACGGGGATCTTTCAGGCAGACATGGCGGTGAGCCTGCTTAACGACGGTCCGGTGACACTGATTGTGGAAAGTCCCAGTCGAAGCGATCAATAACGTTGTCGATCGGGCCGTCGGCCGCGACTTGGCCGTGCTCGAAGAAGACCGCGCGAGATGCCAGCGCTCGGGCGAAGGGAACATCGTGGGTTACCAGGAGCTTGGCTTGCGGCAGTGCGCGGAGTAGCTTGATGAGTTCGCGCTCTGCGGGCGGGTCGAGGGAGGTAGTGGGCTCGTCGAAGACCAGAAGGTCGGGCTGCATGGCGAGCACTCCCGCGATGGCGACCCGGCGCTTTTCACCGGCACTGAGGTGATAGGGAGCTTTGCTCGCTGCATGCGCCATGCCTACCCGGTCCAGGCATTCGGTGGCTCGAGCGTGTGCTTCCGTAGTGGTCAGGCCTTGATTCATGGGACCGAAAGCGACGTCTTCAAGAACAGTCTGCATGAACAGCTGGTCATCGGCGTTTTGGAAGACGATGCCGACTTTTCCATGGAGTGCAACAGAGCCTTCGCCCTTGAGCAGACCCGCGAGGTGCAATGCGAAGGTCGTCTTGCCGGAACCGTTGGGCCCCAGAAGCGCGACACATTCGCCAGAGTTCATGCGGAAGTCGATCCCGCGGAGGGCGTCGGTGCCGTCGGGATAGCGGTAGCGCAGGTTGCAAACTTCAAGCAGCGGACTCATGGCTGGTAGCCGCGGGCAAGCATGGCTCGATGGACGGATTCGGCTCGCTGCCAACTACGCGCGAAGAGCACAGCGAGTGCGCCTGTGGCGGCGGAGAAGCGAAAGCCCCCGCGAGCGCGCGCGGCAGCGGACATGGTTTGGGCTTCTTCGGCGATGACAAAGAGGTATCGGTAGGTGACCTGGATAATGGCTATCAGCGTTGCGGGGACATGCCACGAGCGGAGAGCAGCGGTCCAGGCGGGGAGTGGCGTGGTCGCGGCAAATAGGAGAGCGGCCAGAGCCGAGAGGTAGCTCTTTATGAGGAGAGTCGCGGCTCCCGAGGAATCACCCGAGAACCAGATCGCAACGGCAAGTAAAGCGCTGAAGGGGAGCACGAGTGCGGCCCGGATCAAGAGAGCGTTTAGGGGGAGTCGAGAAACTTGAATCGTCGCGAGAAGGATCGGGGCGATGACCAGTGGGATCGAGCCGGGGGCCAGAGAGATCGTGAGAAGGACGAGTAGCAGCAGGACGAGTTTCGTACGAGCGTCGGCAGAGTGGATAGTGCTGGAGCGGTGGCTCCATTGATCCAGCAGGAGATGGCGCACCGCTAGCGCCTCTTTCCGCCCAAAGTACACAGGGCGTAAACGCAGGCCAAACCGGTAATGCCCGCAGCGGGAGCGGGCCATCCGTCGAGAAGTGCGGAGGTCCAGACAGGATTTGCTTCAAGTCCGATATTCGCGGCGAGGTGTTGCAATCCGTCCGGGGCAGCGGAGGCGATCCAGGTTCCGCCCGTAGCGAGAAGCAGGGCCAAGGTTGCGAATGCTGCGCGCGCGGGGAAGGAGACCTGAGGTTGGTCGGGCAGCGAATGTGGGCTGAGACGCCCTATGGCTCGGATGGCTGCCACCGTGATGAGGCCTTCGAGAACTGCGGTGATCGCGAAGAGGACGCTAGCGGTCCAGAGAGGGCGGCCGGTAATGGCAACTCCGGAAAGGCTGAGCTGCCACAAAACGAGGGCGGCGCTGACCAGGACGCTGAAGGCTCCGCCGAGGAAAACGGGGAAAGCGCTTCGCCCCATGAGGCGAACGGGAAGATATCCAGCGGCTACACCTGCGATCGCCATGTTGAAGATGTTGACGCCCACGACTAAGACGCCGCCATCTTGGAAAAGCAGAGCTTGCAGGACGATGACCGCAGTCATCACCAACATTGCGGCAGCGGGGCCGAGAATGATTGCAAGCAGGGAGCCGCCGAGCAGATGTCCGCTAGCTCCGAGCCCGACGGGGAAATTGATCATTTGCGCGGCGAAGACGAATGCTCCCATGACGCCGAGGAGAGGGATGTGGGCCGCATCCGGTGTTAATGGAGCGGCCTTTTTGGCACGATGCACAATCCAGCCGATGGCAGGGACGCTGATGGCATCAAAGCTGAGCCATACGGGCGGAGACAGAAATCCATCGGGGATGTGCATCGGGGACTAATTACTATAGGTAACATGGTTTCCATGGATGTTTGCAGGAGCGTCGCGTGATCGTGGGGACGGGGATTGACTTGTGCGAGATCGCTCGGATTCGACGAGCGGTGGAAGCGGCGCATGGGGAGCGATTGGTGGAGAGGGTGTTCACCGCGCGGGAGATCGCGTACGCGCGGAAGAAGGCGAGTCCTTATGAGCGTTTCGCGGCGCGGTTCGCGGCGAAAGAGGCGGGGATGAAAGCCCTCGGGACCGGGTGGCGGAACGGTATTACCTGGCATGACCTGGAGGTCGCGAATTTGGAGTCGGGTCGGCCAACGCTGCTACTGCATGGTCGCGCGGCAGAGATCGCCGTGGGGCTGAAGGTCCGGAATATCGCTTTGTCGATCACGCACACAGCGGAGCAGGCGATGGCGATGGTAATTTTTGAGGACTAGCTTAGCGCTTCTGTTTGAGCTCGCTCATGACACTGATGACAAGTTCTTTCGCGTCGGTGAGGCATTTATCGATCAGTTGCACGTCCATGGCGGGTTTGCCGGGTTGGCGAGCGCTTTGGCAATAGACGCCGTGTTGACCGGCGAGGATCAGGGCGTCGGTAAGCAGGTCGAGAGCGACCGCCAAGCGGCCTCGTTCGATTCCCATGCGGAATTCGTGCTCTTCGAGAGAGTCTTTACGGTCTTGCCAAACGGACATGCTTCATCGTAGCTTGCCTACGGAACCGTCCAAGTACCTCTACTGACCAGTGAACTTCCGCCGTAGGCGTTTATTCCTTCCACGTAGACGGTTTTGGTTCCTGAGAAGGCCGGGGACTTGAAAACGATTTGTACCGTGATGCCGACAGCTCCCCCCGAGACGCTCGCTACGCTGAAACCGATCGCGCATTGGGTATTCTGGAGAGCCGCCGAGGAGCCGAGCGGCTTGGTGCCGAGCGTGGTGCCGACGTCATCGTAGAGGCCGATCGTTCCCGTCGTCCGGTTGTATTCCACGAAACAGGCATTGGTCGTACCGGAGGTTGGACTCACGAGAACGCGAATTTTAGTCAGATCCGTAGGAACGACAGCCGTCGTCACAGTGGCTACAAAGTTCTGGTTCAGTCCACTGCCGGACGCTGGAGATACCGAGTTGACGGTTGGAGGTGTACCGGGAACCGTCCAGTTTCCCATCAGCACCCAGCCGGAATTGAACCCATTCTCCGAGGCGAAGAGGAATGAATTTTTGAGTCCTGCAAATGACGGATTGAATGCGACGTTTACGGTCATGGTAACGGTAGTGGCGCCGATGGTTACGAAACTGCCAGAGGCATAGAGCGTGCACTGGCTGTTCGAAACGCTGCCGCTCGATCCGATTACAAAACCGCTGGAACCGGTGGTGTAGCTGTTGTTGAACAGCGAGAACCGGTTGTTGGTTCGGTCGTACAGAATGTAACAGGCGTTGTTTAGATTGAAGGCGGATGGAGTGAAGAGCATCGCAGCGGCTACCAGGAAGTTTGAGCCGCCCTGATCGGACATGGTGAAGGTGAAGGGCTGAGCTGAGCCCGTACCCGAGGCTGGCGCGACAGAATTCGCAACGGGAACACCACCGGCAACGACCGAATAGGTGCCGCTCTGGACCCAGCCAGTGTTTCCGTTGGGTCCGACGGCATACATGTAAATGTTCCTGGGTCCGGTGAACGCGCCTTTGAACGCTAAGGGGAGAGAAAGAATGGTCGAGGTGCCGGAGACCGTCATCGTGGCAACCCCCAAAGCGCACTGGCTATTCTGAATGGTGGCGCTAGACCCGAACGGTTTTCCGTAGGAACCCGTCGCACTGTCCCAGAGCAAGGAGACGGTGTTGGCCGCCCGATCAAAGACCAGCCAGCAGGCATTGGTGCCGGTGAGCGAACTGTTGATCATCATCGCAGCCGTCTGGAGGTTCGCGGCGGCCTTCGTATCTGAGAATACGAAGGTAAATACCTGTGCCGCACCGCTGCCGGAGCTCGGCGAAACCGAATCGGCGGATACCTGGGAGACACCGGCCTTGGCAACCAGCCGGTGTTGACGTTCACGTCGGACGCGTAGAGATAGACTGTATTGTTACCCGGGAATCCAACGTCTAAAACTAGCGACAGCGTGAGGGTCAGAGTATTTCCGACCAGCACGGCACCGCTGCCCGCGCCGTTGAGTTGGCATTGGGTATTCTGCGCAGTGCCGCTACCCGGCGTGAGATTGGTTCCGCCGGAAGCCAACACATTGTTTGCCAGGGTGAGGATATTGGTCACGCGGTCATAACTCACATCGCACGCGAAATCGATGGAGGCGGTGCGCGAAAGCAGGACGGCGACGTTTGTGAGTGACGCCGCTCCCGAGGGATGCGAGAACTGCGCTGTCACCGTAGCCGCGCCTCCACTGCCGTAGACTACGTTAGCCGAAACCACCGTAGGCGTCACATCCGGAGGGAGCGCCATACCAAGACGTGCCACCCAGCCGGTATTCCCGCTGACGTTGGAGCTCTGATACGCCGACTGTGCAGGGAGATCGTAGGAACTGGTCTGGCCTCCGATGAACATATTGCCGTTCGGATCGACAGCGATGGCGTTGATCTGGTCCGAGCCCGCGCCGCCATAGAGCGTGGAGAAACTTAGCGCGTTGCCGGTTGCGTTCAGATTGGCAACAAAACCATCATAGAGCCCTTTGAATCCGGTCTGGACTCCACCGACGTTGGCAAAGCTGACCGAGGAAGTGTACCCCGCAACGTAAGCATTGCCACTGGAATCCACCGCGATGCCCGAGGCCCAATCGAATCCGGTCCAGCCCAGGTACGTACTGTAGAGTCGTGCGGTGCCTGCGGAGTTCAGCTTTGTCACGAAGACATCGCGGGACCCGCCGGCGTTGGTCTGCAAGGTTCCCGCCGTCACGGGGAAATTGGTGGAACTCGCGACCCCAGCAACGTAGGCGTTGCCGCTCGCATCAAGGGCAATCGCGTTGGCCTGTTCGGGCGCGGTCAGGCTCCCGCCGCTGCCGCCGAGATAGGTGCTGTAGAGAAGTTGCGTGGTTGGAGTCGTCTTGATCTTGGCAATAAAAGCATCCTGGCCACCCGCATTGCTCGACTGCGTGGCTGCTACCACCGGAAGGTTCGTCGAGAGCGTACCGCCAGCAAGGTAGACGATACCGGCCCCGTCGGTGGCGATGCCGCCAGCGTGCTCTGATTGAGCACCACCGAGGAAGGTGCTGAACACCCGGACGCCCAACGCATCCAACTTCACAACGAAGGCGTCATTCTGTCCGCCGAAGGTCGCTTGTGTTGGACTCAGCAGGGGAAAATCCGCCGACAGGGTGTCGCCGGCGATGTATGCGAATCCGGAAGCGTCGACAGCGATGGCGGTCGCTACATCGTAATTGGCACCACCGAGGTAGGTGCTGTAAACCAGGGCACTACCCGCGGCATTCAGCTTGAGAACGAAGCCTTCTTTGCCGCCAACGAAACTGCTGCGCGCCGGTGCCTGGAGAGGGAAATTCGACGAACCCGTCGCCCCAGCCACATGCGCTTGACCCAAACTATCCACGGCGATGCCCGCCGCCCGATC
Organism: Bryobacteraceae bacterium; assembly: GCA_039926185.1. GTDB lineage: Bacteria > Acidobacteriota > Terriglobia > Bryobacterales > Bryobacteraceae > Palsa-187. The sequence goes on from JBDSXJ010000005.1 coordinate 332,673, forward strand.
ATCCCCATTACCGCCGATGTAGGTTGCGTACATCAGGCTGGCACCGGTGGGATCGAATTTCACGATGAACGCATCCACACCGCCACGATTCACCGCCTGAAGTGCACCCGCGATCGGGAAGTCCAGCGACTCCGTCCAACCTGCCGCATAGAGATTGCCTAGACCATCCCTTGCTACCGAGGTGACCGCGCCCATACCGCTGCCGCCTAAGTAGGTGGAGTAGGTGATCACCGGGTCGATGACCAGCGGCAAGGCCTTATCGTAGTCGTCAAGTTCAAAACCAACCGAGTTATCCTCGAACACGGCATACTTTGCCTTGACCGTAGTCCGTGAGCCATCGCGCGCCGTTTGATAAACTTCAGGGGCCCATTCCCGAAACTCCATGGCGCCGACCTTCACGCGCAACTCGCCGGAGTCGACCCACACAGCCGAGGCGCCCGGATATTCCATCCGAATCAAATGCGGGTCGGCCCCGGGTTGAATCACGAACTCGCTCTTCAGTAAACGTCCGAGACCGGCATAGCTCCCATCAATACCTGGATACAGGCCGTGGTAAACCAAGTGATCGAACATGGCCAAACCCGAACGCCATTTCGCAGGATCATTTCCGATAAAGAAATTGGCTCGCCCTCCAAGCGGCCCGGCCCCTTCCAGACGGACTGCCGAACTCGCGCCAGCGAAACGGACCTGCAAGCTGGACTCCCCTGCCTGAAACCTCGCACCGTCCGCCAGGAAAGCGGCCCGAACATCGGGCGTCTGCACCAGGAAGCGAACTGCCGGGTCGAATTGGCCGGCGTTCGGGAGAAACGCCAAGGGCAAACCTTCCCCACAAAGGGCACCCGCAAGAAAACTGAAGAGGACCACGAAACGCATGTTGTACCTATGGACTTCTTCGGCACGATGCCGCACGTCGGCCACACTCAAGCTCGTAGGATTGTTCTTATACTGAAGCGATGCCCCAACTCATTTCCCAGCCCACACGAATTCCCGTCCCCGGAAACAAAATTATCGACGAGTATATCGGGGGCGTGAACAACGGCGAATCGCAGTCCAGCGTCGCGCACATGCGCAGTCCGGCAGGCTGGTCGGAACCGGGGCAGCGCCCCGAGTTCGACGAATTCACCTTGGTACTAAAAGGCAAGATGCGCCTGGAATATGAAGGCGGAGTGATGGAGGCTGGCCCCGGCCAAGCGCTGGTCGCACGCAAGGGCGAGTGGATTCGCTACAGCACGCCAGAGGGCGCAGAGTACGTCGCCATCTGCATTCCGGCGTTCACGCCCGCGACGGTGCACCGGGACGAGTAGTTCAGGGAGGGCCTTCGGACAAGCCGTCCAATGCCCAGCCTTGCCCGCGATCCTTGAAATACAGAGTGTACTCGTTGCCGCGCGCCTTCCAGGTGATCGTGTATCCTTCGCGGCCCTCTGCCATCGGCGTACGGCTGGCGATGATGTTCTTAAGATCGGACGTGAAGTAGAAATCGAAACGCGCGGCGAAAGCCGTAGCGACCTGGACGTTGCGGGTGGGGCCATTCTCCCATTGCATTGGGAACTTGGAGCCCTTGGAGACAATCGCGGCTTCGCGTTTCACCACCGCCGCTTGAAATTGCTTCCACCAAGCCGGGAAGTCGGCCACGGACTTGTTCTGCGTTCCTTTGTCTTGCGCGGCAAGAGGAACAAGCAGAAGAAGTAACAACGCGACAGTTTTGATCACACCCGATGGTACCGCGCCTAACTATTTGGCTTCGCCAAAGTGGACGGCCCGCACAACACCATCGGCATCCGAGCCTTCGGGTGCAATGGTGTATTGCAGGCGGATTTCGACGACCGGCTTTTGTAGGCCACAGGAGAATTGTGCGCCCCCGCTGCGACCCGTAACCACCAAGCGATCGGGCTGCAGGATCACAAACTTCTTGAGACCCTGCTCGGTCGATAGCAGAAAACGCGGCGGCGTGGAGCAATCCATTTCCACCAGGGTTCCGCGGATGTCTTGCAGAATGATCTCCATGTCCGCTCTCGCGGTTGGCTGCGCTTCGCGCCGCTGGATCGCGGGGCGCTCAATTTCGGCTTCGGCGATGATCCCTTGGGATGGCGCTCGGACGGCGGCGGGAGGAGCCGTCTGCACAGTCCGCTGAGGCTGGCTCAGGAAGCGGAGAAGGTCATTCGCCCGCGTCTTGTACTCCTCAGAGGTCGTCAGGCGCTGCAGTTCATCGGCCCTTGCCTGCGCGTCCACGCGATCGCCCGACTGCAACGCGGAGTAGGCGCGCATGTAGAGCACGCGATCCCGCTGATCGGCGGTCTTTACGGAAGTGATTCCTTTGACCGTCACCAACGCTTCCGCATACTGGCGCTGGCTCATCTGCAGGTTGGCAAGGTCCAGCCGTGCGTCGGAATTTGTCGCCTCTATCTCGATCAAATCTTTGAAAGCCGTGATCGCTTCCTCCGGCCGCTGGCGGGACGCAAGCCGGGCGTAATCGTACAACATCCTAGGACTGCGATTCCCCAGCTGATACGACTTCGCGAAATGGTCGAGCGCCACCTCCGCCTTACCGTCGCGCCACACCAGGTATCCCAGATTGGACCATGGTTCCGCGCGCTTGGCATCCTCGCGCGTCAGGTCTTCGAATCGCGTCCGAGCCTCCGCTTGCTTGCCTTGCAGCCCCATCAGTAACTCCGCCTGCGCAGTCCGCACGTCGTACATATCCGCCGGCTGCGCCTTGATCTTGTCCATGTCTTCCAGCCGCAGCTTGGTCACCAGCTTCCGGAAGCCGTCCCCTCTTACGTAGGTCTTGAGCTCGCTCTCGATCTTTGCAAACGGCATGCCGTACGCCGCCTCCAGCGCCTTGACCGACGGAGTTCCAGCCTGCACCGCCTTCACCACATCCCAGAACTTGGGCCGGTATTCCGTGGTCGTCGCAAGCATGTGTACCAACGCCCAACCTTCGTTGTAAAGGTTCCCCGCGCGCTGGGTCTCGTTGTAAAAAGGCGATTTTTCATCGGCGCTGAGAATCGTTTCCAGCGGCACCCACTTGTCGGTACTGAGTCCGTAGAGACGACCGGCGATAGGGCTACCGAACTCTGTGCTGCTTCCCAAAGGCTTCAAAGTGGAGAAGAGTTCCGCCATCCCTTCATTGAGCCAGGGAGGCAACGTGTACCCGAAGTGCTTGAACACGAGGTGCGTATATTCGTGGGTGGCGATCCGCGCGCTCTCATCACCTACCTTGCCCACCACGATAAAGTCTCGGTCCGACTGGCTGGCGTAATAGGCGATGGCAAATTCTTTGATCCGGTAGGGCAGGTATTCCTTCTCCGAACCAAAGATCACGATCGACACAGGCACCGGCTTGGGCGGCGGCGCTCCTGTGAATTGGAGAAAGAATCCGCGGACGCGCTCAAAATTGGCGAGAGAATCTCGTGTTTCGCGTTCGCTGGCGCTGGAGTACACGCGGAAATTCTCATTCTGCATGGAGATCCACTTTGGCTGCGCGGAGAGAGAGGCGGCGCACAACAGCGCCAGGAGGAAGAGAAGCGCCCGATTCATGAAGGGAATTCTATCATTTGCGGACTTAGCGAGCACCGGAGGGGAATCCAATTCGCTTGCGCGCAAACGGAGGCGGCTCCATCAGCCTACGTAGATCGGCGAAGACGCTTCGGAATTGGCCGTCATACTTCTCTTCCATCTCATTCACCTTGCGCATCAGCGCGTGATGTGTGGATGCGACTTGGCGAAGCTGGACAAAGGCTCGCATGATGGCGATGTTCACGCGCACGGCGCGTGAACTCTTTAGAACGCTTGACAGCATCGCCACTCCCTGCTCGGTGAACGCGTAGGGACGGTACTTCACATGTTGCCCGCGCTTTAAGGTCACAATTTGTGACCTTAAAGATTCGGCCTTCTCGTCCGCGTTTGCTTGCAGGTGGGCGGCTTCCTTTAGCGTGAGCTGAATCATGAAATCTTGCGGGAATCGCGCAATGTTGCGCCGTACCGCCTGATTCAGCACCTTGGTGGCAACTTGATACAGCTCCGCCAAATCACTATCCAACATGACTTGCTGATCCCGGACCGTGTAAATCCGGCGTTCGACGAACTTGACCTGAACAGGCAGCCGACTAGGGGAGGGTTTGATAGGCATAGTCATGAGTCCGCGAAATCGCCTATTTATCTCAGGAAAGTTTTAAGGTCACAATTTGTGACCTTAAAGGCGGCCTCAGATCAGAACTTTCGTATTGACATACGACGATCTTCGTAGTAACGTCTTCGTAGATGCAACCCCCGCGACCTACCGATGCTGAACTCGAGATTCTCACCGTGCTGTGGAGCCGCGGCCCGTCCACCGTTCGCGCAGTCCACGAAGCAATCGTGGAGCGGCGGCCCGCGCAGTATACGACCGTCCTGAAGCAGCTCCAGATCATGGATGAGAAAGGCTTGGTCCAGCGCGACGAATCGGAACGGGCGCATGTCTACGCACCTGCGAACCCTCGCGAATCGACGCAGGCGCAGCTCGCGGGAGATCTTCTGCAACGGGCCTTCGCGGGCTCGGCGACCAGCATGCTTCTGGGTGCGCTCTCCGCGCAGAAACCATCCAAGAAGGACCTCGCAGAGCTGCGGCGGTTCCTCGACGAATTTGAAGGGAAGAAAAAATGAACATTGCCCTGACATCCGCACTGCTGCATTTCATCTGGCAGGGAGCCGCAATTGCCTGCGCGCTCGCCATCGCAATGAACTTCGTGAAATCCGCTCGGGCGCGCTATGGGCTTGCATGCGTGGCGCTGCTGGCGATGCCGGCGGCCTTTGCGATCACCTTCGAAATTGCGTTGCCTCCCCGTCCACTCCCGATGCGTGTACCGGTCTTCTTCACCATCCCGCCGACGCTTGGTTCGGGAACTGGACAGGCATCCTCTCCACCTGCACCCTTCGACCCAATTCCTTTGTGGATGGCAGGCGTCGCCCTTCTGTACGGCTATCGCTTCGTGGGCTGGTTCGCCGCGCAAAGGCTGCGGCGGCGGGGAGTCTGCGCTGCTCCTCAACATTGGCGCGAGCGACTGGCGGAATTGTCGACGAAGCTCCGTCTGACGCGCCCCGTCGTGTTGCTGGAATCCGCCCTTGCGGAGACTCCGATCACCATTGGCATATGGAAGCCCGTGATCCTGCTACCGCTCGGCCTGCTCGCCGGTTTGCCGAACGCTCAGGTCGAGGCGATCCTGCTTCACGAGCTCGCACACATCCGTCGCCACGACTACCTGGTGAATCTGCTGCAGGCGCTGGTCGAAGGATTGCTCTTCTACCATCCCGCCGTGTGGTGGGTATCCCGCACCATCCGTCGCGAACGCGAGATGTGCTGCGACGATATCGCGTCTGAAGCGAGCGGTGATGTGCTCACCTATACCCGTGCTCTGGCTGCTTTAGAAGCCAAGCGCGTCCGAGTTCCACTCTTAGCTGCGACTGGAGGCCCCTTAATGCTTCGAATTCAAAGGCTGCTCGACCGGCAAACCCCGGTGTCGAATGCAGCTCCCACGCTGGTTTTCCTATTGCTCGCAACCGGAGCCGCGTTGTTCGCGTTCCAACCCGAGCCGTCCCCTGCCCCCCAGCCGACTCCCGCGCCGTTCGCACCGGACCCTGAACCTCAGGCGACGCCTGCGCCGGCTCCAGGACCGCCAGCGGCCCCGCAACGTCCTGTAGGCACTCCGCAAGCGGACACAACCCAGGATGAATCCACAGCCGGACAGATTCGTAGGCTTCTCCAACAGCTTGAGTTGGAAGCATCGTATAGGAAGTGGCTGAACGAAGAAGTCGTATGGATTATCAGTCCGGCAGAACGCGCAGCCTTCTCGCGCTTGCAAACCGAAGAAGAGCGGCAAATGTTCATCGTGCAATTTTGGTTGCGCCGCGATCCGACGCCGGACACGCAAGCGAACGAGTATCAGGAAGAGCACTACCGCCGCATCGCCTGGAGCAATGATCATTTTGCTGCCGTCATCCCGGGGTGGAAAACCGACCGAGGGATGGTCTACATCAAATTCGGCGCGCCCGATGAGAAAGAAGAGCACCCAGCGAACGGAACAACTTCCCCCTATGAGCGATGGCGCTACCGCTATCTGGAAGGTGTAGGCAACGACGTTATTCTTGAATTCGTTGATTCGAACAGGAACGGAACCTACCGGATGACCTGGGATCACAATGACAAGGACGCTGTACTGCGCGTTCCACCCGCGGGGCTGACCTTGTACGAACAAATGGAACTCGTCAACAAATCCGACCGCCCATCTCTCCCGGAGAAAACTGCGGCGACAAACAGCACGAACCTGTTTGAGCGCATGCGGCGCTTCGTAGAGATTCGTCCCCGTCCGACAAACTGAACCACCATGCTACGATGCTGCCATGCGGACCACCCTGTTCCTGGCCAGCTTCCTAGCCCTAACCCTCCCCGCTTCGGCGCAGACTTGCGACCGCGAGTGCCTGCGCGGCATGCTCACGCAGTATCTCAACGCGATGCTGACGCACGATCCCAAGCCTCTCCCGCTCGCCGCGAACGTGCGGTTCACTGAGGATGCCGACGAAAAGAAGCTAGGCGAGGGGTTCTGGAAAACGATCTCCGGCCTGGGAGCATTCCGACAGGATATTCTCGACGTGCGGCAAAGCACAGCAGGCACGCACGTCCTTGCAATGGAAGACGGCAAACCGGTCCTGATGGCCGTGCGCCTGAAGATCGCTGCGGGCAAGATTTCGGAAGTCGAATCGACCGTCGTGCGCAATCAAGCCGAAGGCATGATCTTCCGTCCCGATGCCATCAAAGAGGCCAGCCCCGCAATGATCCTGACGCCTCCCGCGGCGCAACGCGACAGTCGGGAGAAGATGATCGAACTCGCCCTGCGCTACCCCGCCGGACTCAAAGTCGGCAGCTTCGTTAAATCCGACGCGCTGTTCTCGCCCGCCGCGTACCGCTTCGAAAACGGCCAGTTGATGGCTGGCCCCGGTTGCAGCTTCATTCCCGGCTGCGACAAGATCCGCGAACAAGCGCTCCCCACCCTTTCCGGCATCACGGCGCGCGTCGCAGCGGTCGACGAGGAACAAGGCATCGTTTGGTTGCGCATGAATTTCGGCGCCGGCTCCGTGATGCGCGGCGAGGGACATCTTTCCGTATGGGAAATGTTCAAGATCTACGACGGCCGCATTCAAGCCGTCGAAGCGATCATGGAAATCGCGCCCGCAGGTAAGCCGTTCGGTTGGGATTAGTGCAGCCGCTCTCGATCACTCACGTCGATACTGAAGAGGCTTGGCGCGGCGGACAGCAATCGCTGTTGACCCTGGCTCGCGGCTTGCGCGATCGCGGCCACACGCAGACCATTGTGTCGCCGGAAAACAGTGCACTCTCCGAACGCGCCCGCGACGAGCGCTTCGTCGTGGTCACGAAAGTTCCGCGCACCGGCGACATCGTCCACTCGCACTCCGGGCAAGCGCACAACATGGCCGTGCGCGCCACACTGGGAGCCTCCATTACGCGTATCGTCACGCGGCATGTCGCGTTTCAACCGAAGCATCCGCTGGTGCACCGGCTCAAGTACACCAAGACGTGCGACGGCATCATCGCGGTCTCCGCAGCGGTGCGCAACGTACTCACCGAAGCCGGTATCCCTGCGGATCGCATCCAAGTCATCCACACCGGGATTGCGTTGCCGGACCAACCCGCTCCGCGCCCCCACAAGGGCTTCGCGGTCGGTCACATGGGCGCCTTCACGCGCGAAAAGGGCCAGGACATCGCGATTGAGGCCGCTCGCCTGCTGCCGGATGTGCGCTTTGTATTGGCAGGCGAGGGCCCGCTGCTCGACGAACTTCGCCGCTCCGCACCACCCAACGTCGCATTCCCCGGGTTCGTTCAAGACCTCGCAGAATTCTTCTCTGGCCTGGAGCTGTTCATCATGCCCTCGCGCTCCGAAGCCTGGGGCCTGGCAACACTGGAGGCCATGGCCTACGGCGTGCCGGTGATCGTCAGCGACATCGAAGGACTCAGCGAAATCGTCACCCCGCAATGCGGCGTCTTGGTGCCTCCAGGAAATGCGGAGATGCTGGCGCAGGCCATCGCCACCATCGACCGCGTGGGCCTGACAGCCCGCCGGGAAGCAGCCCGCGCGCGCGCAGCGGAGTTCACCGTCGCCAAGATGGCAGAAGATACAGAAACTTTTTACCGCCGCGTGCATCGATTATCCTAGAAATGATGAAAGCCGCTTTCCTCCTGCTCACGATGGCCGCCGCGCCCGCCCTCACCTACGCACAGGCCCTGCCTGAAGGCCCCGCCAAAGCGTTAGTCGAGAGCCAATGCTCCTCCTGCCACGGACTGGAGCAGATCGTCGGGCATAAGGACACCAAAGACGGTTGGTCCTCGCTGGTGGACTACATGGTCTCGCGCGGCATGGCCGCGACCGACGAGGAAGTGAAGAGCATGGTCGACTACCTCGCCAAGAGCTTCCCCGCCGAGCCGAAGCCTGCCGCTGGCAAGGGCAAGGCGAAGTAACTCTCCCAGCCTTTCGCGAGTGTCCGCACTTCTGTTAGTTTTCGGTGGGAACCTTTTGGCCGCCATCCACGACCAGAAATTCGACCGGTCCGCGTTTCGACTCCAAGCGGAGGCCAAGCTGCTCCTGAACGGCTGTCTGGAGACTGGGAAGATCGAGTTCCGCAGTCGCCCCAGCGGCGCCGGCCTTGCCTTCTAGCATTGCGAACGCCCCATTTCCCGTGGGCGCGTATTCGAGTACGTAGTCGTAGTCCCCAACAAGGCCAGTCTTGTCAATCACGGGGCGGTCTAGTTCCGCGGCCAGCATCGTCGCAAGCCTGGCCATAGGTTGCTTGCGGGCGCTGACCCGACGGCGACCCGGCTGCATTAGATTCGAGGATCCACCTGGGGGTGGGATGGGATGGCCATCCTTGTCACTCTGACCGGCAGTCACGTTGGGGTCGTCTACGTAGGCCTTAAGGTTGGAACCAAGTTTGGGGCCGTTCTTTCCAATAACCAACTCAAATACCGTCACCTCTTTGGTTTCGCGGCGCACGACAAGGTGAAACCGTTCTGCCAGCAGGTTCTGGAGCATGACTGCCAGCTGCGCATTCGTAGTCCCAGCTGGGAGAGAAGCGGAGATGTCGTAGCGATCAGTTTCGATCCAGCCGGGCCCACTGATGCGGCCGAACGGAAGATCGTACGCCGTCATGAGCAAATTCTTCATGCTTAGGCTGCGATACGTGACGTGCCGGGGATCGGCGGAGCCGGGACCGCCGCGCGGTGTGCCTGGCCCTGTGACGGGAGCGGCGAGCTTGACCGAAGCAACCTCGAACTCGAGCTTGGTCGGGGACTGCGCAAAGAGGGCGGTCGCGAATAGGATCGGGAGGGTGGAGTAGCGCATGGAGCCTCTCGCCGGCTTATATCGGAGCGGCTAGCTGTTCGCTGGGTACCTCCACGCCCCTGCTCCTTGACCTAGCCGGGAGGTCCAACAGAGTAGGGAACGAACGCGAACTATTCTCTGATCGGTTTTGCAGTAACATCGAACCCATGACCATCCTCGCCCGCCGCGAGTTCCTATTAGCCTTAGCCGCGACCGCCGCCGTTCGTGCGCAAGCCCCCGCCGTCGCCAAGCCTTACCGCATCGACGTCCACCACCACTTCTTCCCTCCCGAATACGTCGCGGCGATCGGCAACCTCGCCGCAGCGTTTCCTCCTTGGACCACCGCGCAATCGCTCGACGTGATGGGCAAAGCGAATGTCGAGAAAGCCATGCTCTCCCTCAGCCTGCCCGGCGTCTTCATCGCGGGCAACTTGGAACAAGCGAGGCGTCTCTCCCGGCTCGTCAACGACTACGGCGCAAAGATGGTTCGCGACAATCCAGGGCGCTTCGGCCTCTTCGCCACCATTCCCCTGCCCGACATCGAAGGCAGCCTGCGCGAAATCGAATACGCCTATGGCACGCTCAAAGCCGACGGCCTCGGGCTAATGACCAGCTTCGGCGACAAGTGGCTCGGCGATGCCGCGTTCGCGCCCGTCTGGGAAGAACTCAATCGCCGCCGAGCCGTCATCTACACCCACCCGCTCTCCCCCGATTGCTGCGGTGCTCTGAACTACGGCCTGGGACCCGGCGCCATCGAATGGGCCACCGACACCACCCGCACCGCCGCGAGCTTACTGTTCAGCGGTACCGCCGCGAAGTACCCCAACATCCGCTGGATTCTCTCCCACGGCGGCGGCACGCTCCCGTTCCTGTTGAGCCGCTTCGTTCGCGAAGAAGCTACTGGCAAAAACATGAACCAGCGCCTGCCGCGCGGGTTGATGTACGAGATTCGTAAGTTCTACTACGACACCGCGCAAGCCAACACCGCCGGTCCGCTCGCCGCACTGCTGGAGATGGTGCCGTCCTCACAACTCCTCTACGGCAGCGACTACCCCTATCGCACCTTCGACGAGCTGAACGCCGGCCTCAGCGCTTACCGAGGTTTCACCTCCACAGACCTACGCGCCATCGAGCGCGATAACGCACTGCACTTACTCTCATGAGGTAGCGTACGCACTCGTGCGTGCCGCGTCGAGACTCCTCTCGACACCTGGGTCTCGACACACGAGTGTCGAGTGCGTGCCCCACGTTGCTATCCTGAGTTCATGCCGGTACCGCGTGCGTTGCTCGCGCTTCTTTTCGCAGTTGTTCTCCTCGCCCAGCAACCCCGTACGGTAGCCAAAGCAGCAGTGCGGTCCGACGAAGCCGCCGCGCGGGCGCTTTTGAACTCCATGACGCTGCGCGATCGCGTGGCGCAGCTGGTGATCGGCGTCACCAACGGCGAGGTCTTCAGCACCCAATCCGAAGACTACAAAAAATACGTCCACTGGGTTCGCGACCTCCACATCGGCGGCTTCATCGTCAACAACGATGTCGAATTTGGCTCCGCGCGCAACGCCAATCCTTACGGCATGGCAGTATTCCTGAATCAGATGCAGAAGCTCTCCAAGGTGCCTCTGCTGATCGGCTCCGACTTTGAGCGAGCCTCCTCCATGCGCGTCACCGGCGGCACCCAGTTCCCGCACAGCATGGCCTTCGGCGCGACGGGCGATCTCAGCGCCTCGAAATTTGAAGGCCTCATCACCGCCCGCGAAGCCCGAGCGTTAGGCGTCCAATGGGTCTTCGCCCCCGTCGCCGACGTAAACAACAATCCTAAGAACCCGGTCATCAACATCCGAGCCTATGGCGAGAATCCCGACGAGGTCTCAGCCCACGTCGTAGCGTTCATCGAAGGCGCGCACATGGACCCGAACGCCAAGATCCTGGTCACCGCGAAGCACTTCCCCGGCCACGGCGATACCGACATCGACAGCCACTATGGTCTGCCTCGCCTCACCATCCAGCGCGATCGTATGGACGCCATGGAACTGAAGCCCTTCCGCGCCGCCATCGCCGTGGGCGTCGATTCCATCATGACGGCCCACATGGCCGTCCCCGCCCTCGACGACTCCGGCGTCCCGTCTACCGTCTCCCCCAAAGTCCTCACCGACCTATTGCGCAATGAACTGCACTTCAAGAACCTGATCGTGACCGACGCGATGAACATGCAAGGTCTCACGGAAATGTTCAATCCTGGCGAGGCGTCGGTGCGCTCCATTCAGGCGGGTGCCGACGTCTTGCTGATGCCGCCCGATCCGGAAGTATCCATCCGCGCCGTAGTGGCGGCCGTCGAGAAGGGCCGCATCCCGCGCGCGCGGCTCAATGAAAGCGTGCTGCGCGTGCTCATCGCGAAGGCGAGCCTCGGCCTGATGCGCAAACGCCTTGTAGACCTGAACACCATCGCGGACGTGATGGCGTCGCAGGAGTCAGCAGACCGCGCCCAGCTGATCGCCGACCATGCCGTCACCTTGCTGCGCAACGAAGGCAACGTCGTGCCGATTTCGCCTGCCAGCCAACCGTGCCTCGTGCTGATCAACAGCCTCCGCACATCTCTGCAAGGCCAGCGCTTCGTTCGCGAGTTCCGGAAACGCGCAACCCGAGGTCAGGTATTCACCGTCGATACGGGACTGCCCTACAGTGCGCTCGAAGCGACGATGAACGCAGCGAAGGATTGCACCTCGATCGTAGCGGCCTCATTCGCGGCCATCACGGCGAACACCGTGGACGTCAATCGCTGGATTACCAAAGCGACCGAAGGCCGGGTGCCCGTGATCATCGCCACCTTCAACGACCCTTACATGGGAAGCAATTTCCCCAAAGCCGCAGCCTACCTGACGCCATTTAGCTCCGCGCCCTCGGCCGAGATCGCGACTGCGAAAGCACTCTTCGGCGAGATTGGGATCTCCGGCCACACGCCCGTCACCATCCCACTGATGGCAACGCAAGGCGCAGGGATCGTGATCGCGAAGCGTTAAGGCTGGTAGCGCCGCAGCTTCAACGTATAGAAAAGCAGCGGAAGCGGGACCGCCAAAGTGAACAGGGTCAGAAACTCGCGGCTCACGCCCGCGCCCTGGCGCAGACCGATATTCACCAACGCCCACATTAGATACACCGCGAACAGCGCCAGGACGGCTTTCATCACGATCACCATGCTGAACAGCATCTGCCGCAACCTCGGCGATCCGCGCTCCAGCTCCGGCGGAATCTCGATCAATCCCTTGCCGCGCGACCCCAAAGTCAGCCCCACGTACGATCCAATATCGATCAGCGAGACCATCCACAGCGCATTCTTCGCCGTCACGAAACCGTTGATCCCCAAAGGTCGGCCATAGCGAGACCCGAATTCCACCACTCGCTCCGGAATCCGCGGCCAATAATAGCCCGCCAGCGCGAGCGCAGCCACCAAGGCCGCCAACGCCACGCCTTCCAATACCCAGTCCACTTTCGATCTCTGCACGCTCACGACGCGACCAGTATAACTCCGCAGCGCTACAATATCCCACATGTCCCACCCCGATCCCGGTCGCATCCTCCAGGCGCTAACCGCCTTTCAATTACCCATGGCGCTCAAGGCGGCACTGGAACTGGAAGTCTTCACACACGTCGCCGCAGGGGCGAACACCACCGCGACAATCGCGCAGCGGTGCAGCGCTTCGGAGAAAGGCGTCCGAGTGCTGTGCGACTACCTCACGGTGCAAGGCTTCCTGGTCAAGACCGACGGCGTGTATGCGCTCTCGCCGGAGAACGGCATCTTCCTCGACAAAAACTCTCCCGCCTATCTGGGTTCGATCGCAGGATTCCTCACGCACCAGTCCATGCTCAAGAATTTCAGCGACGTAACCGCGCTCGTCCGCAAGGGCGGCGCTGTGTTCCACGAAATGATGGGCCCCGACGATCCCCTCTGGGTCGACTTCGCCAAATCCATGCTGCCGATGATGGCCTTGCCCGCCCAGTTGATGGCCGCCCGCGTGGCCACGGTCGGCAAAGCGCAAAAGGTTCTCGACATCGCCGCCGGCCACGGTATCTACGGCCTGTCCGTTGCCCAGCAGAACCCCGCCGCACAGATCGTCGCCGCCGATTGGGATAACGTGCTCGGCGTAGCCCGCGAGAACGCCCAGAAGATGGGCCTCGCGGATCGCTTCACAACCATCCCCGGCAGCGCCTTCGACACCGATCTCGGCACCGGCTACGACCTGATCCTCGTCCCCAACTTCTTCCACCACTTCGACGAGCCCACGAATGTGAAGTTCGTGAAAAAGCTCCACGCCGCGCTGAAGCCCGGCGGAGTGATGGCCACGGTCGAGTTCGTCCCCAATGACGACCGCGTCACCCCGCCCTTTGCCGCTATGTTCTCCATGATGATGCTGGGCGGCACCGACTCCGGCGACGCCTACACGTTCAAGGAATTCGACCGCATGTTCCGAGCCGCAGGCTTCGGCGCGAGCGAGAAGATCGACCTGCTTCCGACACCGCAAACGTTGATCGTGACGCAGTACCAATAGCCATGCGCCTATTCCGAGCGATGCTCTTCGTTAAGGACCTGCCTCGCATGGCCGACTTCTACGAGCACACGCTGGGCCTCAAGCCCAATCCCAAAACTCGCTCCGACGACTGGGTGGAGTTCGACGCTGAGGGAACGATCTTCGCCCTCCACGCGATTCCGGCCGAGCACGCGAACGGCGTCGAGATCACCTCGCACCCGGAAGCGCGCGAGCAATCCGCCACCAAACTGTGTTTCTTCGTGGACAATCTTCCAGCCGAGCGCGCCCGACTGACGACTCTAGGCGTCATCTTCATCGACCGCCCCTGGGACGCGTGCGATGCTCTGGATCCCGAAGGAAATGTCTTCCAGCTGTGTAGCTAATATCACTTGCAAATCACAAGTGACTATGGCAATCTAAACCGTATTGAAGTCAAAACGCCGCTCCGGATGTCCCGTCAGCATTTCGCTGGAAATCCTGGGCGACCGCTGGACGCTGCTCGTCATTCGCGACTTAATGGTCCGCGGATACCGCACGTTCAAAGAGTTCCAAAATTCCAGTGAGCGCATCGCCAGCAATATTCTGGCCGATCGATTGCAGAAACTGGAAGCGGCGAAAATCGTGGAGACGGAGACGGACGAAGCCGATGGCCGCAGAGTGAATTACCGTCTGACACAACGAGGCATCGATCTCGCTCCGGTCCTCATGGACCTCCTCATCTGGGGAGCCCGCCATGAAAAAACCGGAGCACCTGCGGGCCTCGCCGACAAAATGGAAACGCAGCGCGAAGCATTCATCGCGGAAACCCGGCGGCGTTGGGAAACCCGCGACACCACCCCAATCCTTCCCAGCTTCAGTGACGCAAAAAGGAGAAAAGCATGAGCAAGGTACGAGTCTTAGTTGGCACCAAGAAGGGTGCCTTCATTCTGGAATCCGACGGTAAGCGCGACAAGTGGGACGTCAGCGGACCCTTCTTCGCCGGCTTCGAGCTGTATCACCTGAAGGGCTCACCCGTCGACCCCGATCGCATCTACGCCTCACAAACCAGCGGCTGGTTTGGCCAGCTCCTGCAACGCTCCGACGATGGCGGCAAGACCTGGAATCCCGTTGACAACAAGTTCACCTACGATGGCATCACTGGAACCCATCAGTGGTACGACGGCAAGCCGCACCCTTGGGAATTTAAACGCGTGTGGCACCTCGAGCCTTCGCTAAGCGACCCCGACACAGTCTACGCGGGCATCGAAGACGCAGCGATGTTCAAGACCACCGATGGCGGCAAGTCCTGGAACGAACTCGCCGGACTGCGCAATCACTCCACAGGAAACAAGTGGTCGCCCGGAGCGGGCGGAATGGGCCTGCACACCATCGTCATCGATCCCACCAATCACGATCGCATCTACATCGCCATCTCCGCCGCAGGCGCGTTCCGTACCGAAGACGGCGGCGTCACCTGGACCCCGATCAACAAAGGCCTGCACTCGCAATACATCCCGGACCCGAACGCGGAAGTCGGCCACTGCGTTCACCGCATCGCCATGCATCCTTCCAAGCCGCAGACACTCTTTATGCAGAAGCACTGGGACGTCCTGCGTACCGACAACAGCGGAGATCAGTGGACCGAAGTGAGCGGCAACCTGCCCACCGACTTCGGCTTCGTCATTGACGTCCACGCGCATGAGCCTGAAACGATCTACGTCGCTCCCATCAAGAGCGATAGCGAGCACTTCCCCCTTGACGGCAAACTCGCTGTCTATCGCAGTCGCACTGGCGGCAATGAATGGGAGCGCCTCGACAAAGGCCTGCCGCAAGACAACTGCTACGTGAACGTCCTGCGCGATGCCATGTGTGTCGATTCGCTCGATTCCTGCGGCGTCTACTTCGGCACCACCGGAGGCCAGGTCTACGTATCAGCCGACGGCGGCGACAACTGGAAAGCCATCGTCCACGACCTGCCCGCAGTGCTCTCGGTGGAAGTGCAAACGCTGAAATGATCCGCGTCGAACTCCCCGCGCACCTGCGCAACCTGGCGAAGGTGACCAGCGAAATTCACTTGGAAGTGGAGGGCCCCGTCACGCAACGCTCGGTCCTCGACGCCCTAGAAGCCCGCTTCCCCGCCCTGCGCGGCACCATCCGCGATCACGTGACCTTGGAGCGTCGGCCCTTCGTCCGCTTCTACGCGTGCATGGAAGATCTCTCGCATGAGCCAATGGACGCGCCATTGCCTGCGGAAGTCGCCTCCGGCCAAGAGCCCTACTTAGTAGTTGGCGCGATCGCCGGCGGATTGAGATAGCGCTTCAGATACACTGCCCCCGGCGTTGGATCGGCAGCGTACGGACCAACATCGATAAATCCCGCGCGTCGATACAGCGTCAGCGCCGGAATCATCGAAGGCATGGTGTCCGCGCAGATCGCGCTGTACCCGGCAGCCTCTGCGTCCGCGATCAACCGTTCGAGCAACGCGCGCGCGACACCGGTACCTCGCGCCGACGGACGAACGTAGAGCCGCTTCGCCTCGCACATCCCGTCCCCAATCGGCCGCAGCGCCGCAGTGGCAATCGCTTCCCCCTTTGCGAAAGCCAGCAGCAACAGCTCGTACTTACCCGGCAGTGATTCCACTTCCGCCTCGAACCCCTGAAACGCCCCACCCAACCCAAGCCACTCCCAATACTCCCGCCACAGCGCCTTCACCAAGGGAATTTCTTTCGGTCGCGCTGTTCGGATTTCGAAGTCCACAAAATAGTATTGACAGAAACACCCTCCGGGCATACTATATCCGTAACGGATATATGGACCCTCTGACCCCGCCCGTCTTCCACATCCTGCTCGCGCTCGCCGACGAGGAACGCCACGGCTACGGCATCATGCAGGACGTCGCGCGCCAGACCAACGACGCGCTGCAGATGGGACCCGGCACGCTGTACGGATGCCTGAAGCGCATGCTCGCCGCTGGTTTGGTCGAAGAGGCCGATGAGCGCCCCGACCCCGAAATCGATGACGAGCGCCGCCGCTACTACCGCATGACCACTCTCGGTGAAAAAGCCGTTCGCGGCGAAGCCCAGCGCCTCGCCACCGCCCTGGCCGCCGCCAAATCAAAGCGCGTCTTCGCAGGGGGCAAAGCATGAAACGGATTTATGCCCTCGCCCTCTACGCCTACCCGCGCGAGTTTCGCCAGCGCTTCGGAAGCGAGATGCAGCAGGTGTTCGCCGCCCGCTACCAGCGCGAACCGCACCTCATCCCAGGAACATTCGCAGACTTGTTCGTCACCGCCATCCAAGAAAGGTTCGCCACCATGACTTTTGCTCGCCTCACATATGCCGGCACCGCCCTCGCGCTTTTCTTCGCCGCCTCACTAACCGTCGTGCAGGCTTTCGTGATCCCTAGCGGCTCCATGGAGCCGGGCATCCGTCTGGGCGACCACCTGATCGTCAATAAACTCCCGCATTCACCGCAACGCGATGAACTGGTCGTCTTCCGCTACCCCGAAGATCCGGACCAGACTTTTATCAAGCGCGTCATCGGCGTCCCCGGCGACCGTATCCGCATGGTCGAAAAGCAGACCATCCGCAATGGCCAGCCTCTCACGGAAAGCTACGTTGTGCACCTCGACCCCTATGTCGACAGCTATCGCGACAACTTCCCAGGTGCGGCAAATGTCCACCTGGAAAGCCAAGCCCACAAGATGCTCTCAGAAAACGTCGACCACGGCGAAGTCGTCGTGCCTCCAGGGATGCTCTTCGTAATGGGCGATAACCGAGACCGATCCCTCGACAGCCGCTTCTTCGGCTTCGTCCCACAAGCCAACGTAATCGGCCGACCCTGGTTCGTCTATTGGTCCTATGACGAAGACGCAAAAGCCACCCGCTGGGATCGCACGCTGCTCAGACCCTGAGGTGGGGCAGGCGTTTCCGCCTGCCGACCAGCCAGACTTGCTAGAATTCCCCCGATGCCTCGCCACACACGCCGTCAATTCCTCGCGACCACCGTTGGAGCCGCCACGCTCGCCGCCCAGTCCACGTCAGACGAAACACTCCACCTGACGAACGGTCGCATCCACACGATGGACGCCGCCAACACCATCGCGACACGCGTGACCATCCACAACGGCCGCTTCAGCGCGATCAACAAACCCGCCCCCCGTGGAGCACGCACCATCAACCTGCGAGGCCGCACCGTCGTCCCCGGCCTGATCGAACCGCACATCCACATCATCAGCCTCGCGAATCGCCCCGGCTACCACACCATCCTCGAAAACACGACCTCCATCAAAGAGATCCAGGCCACCCTGGCCGCGCGCCGCAAGGACGTTCCTGAGGGCCAGTGGATCACCTCCATGGGCGGCTGGCACCCCAACCAGTGGGCCGAACATCGCCACCCCACGCTCGCCGAACTCGACGCCGCCGTCCCCGACCGCCCCGTCCTCCTCTATGAGCGCTTCACCGGACCCTGCGCCACCAACACCCTCGGCAAGAAATACTTCGACTCCATCGACGCCGGCCCCAAGCCGCATCCCGACATCCTGCCCATCAAGGTCTCCGCCACAGGAGCCATCGCCGGAGCCGGTCGCGACGGCAACCCATCCGCATCCGCTCTCTTCCTGCTCCGCAAAATGCAGACCTTCGCCGACCGGAAGCGCAGCGCTGTCGAAGCCATGGCCTACTCCGCGCAGCTCGGCTACACCGCGATGCTCGATCAGGTGCTGTTCCCAACACCCGGCCCCCTACATCCGAGCCAGATCCTCTCCAACCTCGACCAGTACCGCATGTACGACCCCTGGCTCGAACTGCACCACGAGGGCAAGACGACGCTACGCCTGCAGATGAACTTCCTGCAAAACCAAAACGACCCGAACCTGCCCGAGCTGAAAGAACGCCTCCGCAACCAATTCCAATTCTTCGGCGACGATATGCTGATGACCGGCTCCATCGGCGAATGGGCCGCCCCTCTCGGCAGCGGAGCCGTATGGAAGGAAGCCCAACGCCTGGTCGCCCAAGCCGGCTGGCGCAACGAAAACGCCGTGCAGAATCTTGCAGGACTCAAGCAGGTCGTCGAAGCCTACGAAGAAATGAATAAGGAGTTCGGCATCAGCGACAAACGCTGGATGGTCCACCACGTTCCCGAAGTCAGCAAGGATCTGCTCGACCGCCTGAAAGCCATGAACTGCGGCGTCGAGATGGGAGCCTTCCGCTGGGTCACTTCCGCCAATGCGAACGTCGCCGGCCCGCCCTTCCGCACCATCGTCGACCACGGCATCACCGTCGGCATCCACGGCGACGGCGTCCACATCGCCCCCCTGAACCCCTGGAGCCACATCCAATACACCGTCACCGGCATCAACTCCTTCGGCACCCAAGTCAACCCCGACCAACACCTGACTCGCCAGGAAGCCATCCGCCTGTTCACGCGCAACAACGCCTGGTTCCTGAAGATGGAAGACAAAATCGGCAGCATTGAAGTCGGCAAGCTAGCGGACTTGGCCGTCCTGGACAAAGACTACTTCACAGTGCCGGATGCAGAGATCCGCAACCTCCGCTCTGCGATGACGATCGTGGGCGGCAAAATCGTCCATGGCGGCGTATAGAACCTCCGTCCGAGATTGCGTTATCATTGTGTACGCAATAGGCACACAATGCAGCAATCCACCAAAGTCGGTATCCGCGAGTTCCGCGAGAACCTTTCCACCTATCTCGAATCCAAATCTCCCGTGGCGATCACCCGTCACGGCGCCACTATCGGTATCTACGTTCCCACTCGTCCCAAACCCAGCGACGCCGATCTTGAAGCCTTTCGCGTTGCTGGCGACAAGATGCGCGAGTTGATCGCCTCGGCCCATACGACCGAAGACGAACTCACCGCTGATTTCAAACGCGCCCGCCGCACCGCAAAACGCTAACATGCTCGTGCTGGACGCGAACATCTTGATCCGCGCCATCCTAGGCGTGCGCGTTCCGGTACTGCTGACAAAATACGCTCGGCATGTTGAGTTCTACGCGCCGGATACGGCCTTTCAAGAAGCCGTAGAGTCTCTGCCCTCCATCCTAAAGCGCCGTGGAATCCCGGTGCCTCCCGCGCTGCATGCTCTCGAGACTCTCCGGCCATTGATCCAAACCGTCGAGGCCGACGCATACTCCCGCTTTGAAGCCGAGGCGAAGAAACGCCTCGGACGCAGGGACCCGGACGACTGGCCGATTCTGGCGACCGCGCTTCTGTTGGACTGCCCCATCTGGACCGAAGACACCGACTTCTTTGGCTGCGGCGTCGCAACATGGACATCCGACCTCGTGGAACTGTATCTCGCCGAGTATGCTAGCCGACATGATTCGCAACTCTAAACACGCCGCCCTATGATCATTGCAATCCTATTTTTCGCCACCCTAATCCGCTCCATGCTGGGCTTCGGCGAGGCCCTCATCGCCGTCCCTCTACTCGCCCTCCTCATCCCCATCAACGAGGCGGCACCCGTCGCCGTCCTTGTTTCGATCACCATCGCCCTCCTGATCGTCGCGCTCGATTGGCGACACGTCCACCTCCAAAGCGTTGGGAGCCTTCTCATCTCCACCCTCTTCGGCATCCCCATCGGACTCTGGATGCTCACCACCATTCCCGAAGCAATCGTAAAAGCGATCCTCTCCTTCGTACTCGCGAGTTTCTCCATCTTCGCGCTGACACGCAAGAACGCCCATCTCGCAGATGACCGCCTAGCCTGGGTCTTCGGCTTCTTCGCCGGCATCCTCGGCGGAGCCTACGGCATGAACGGCCCGCCCCTCGCGATTTTCGGCGCCCTCCGCGGTTGGGAGCCCGCAAAATTCCGCGCCACGCTCCAAGCCTATTTCCTACCCGCGAGCATCGCAGGCATGGCCGGCTACGCCCTCTCTGGACTGTGGACCGCTCCCGTGAACGCGATCTATTTCCAATCCCTTCCCGCCGTAATCATCGCGACCCTCGCCGGTCGCGCCCTCGGCTCGCGTATCCCTCGAGAACGCTTCAGCACTTACGTCTACGGCGGCCTGATCGTGATCGCGGCCGTGCTGCTCTACCAATCCCTCGGGCAGCGCTAAAATAGCCTCACCGCCATGAACATCGTCACCTACCTCACCTTCAACGGAAACTGCCGCGAGGCCATGACCTTTTACAAGGAATGCCTCGGGGCCAACCTCCACCTCATCACCTTTGGCGAAATGAATCCCGCCATGCCCGCCGAAACCAAGGACCGAATCATGCACGCCAGCCTGTCGCTCGCCAAAGGCGTTTCGTCCCTGATGGCCTCCGACAACATGCCCGGCATGCCATTCACGCAAGGCAACAATTTCTCCGTCAGCGTCCTGCCGGAAAGCGTCGAAGAAATCGAAAAGCTGTGGGCCGCATTCAGCCAAGGCGCGACCATCCAACACAAACTCGACGACGCACCCTGGGGTGCTCGCTACGGCATGCTGACCGACAAGTTCGGTATCCAGTGGATGTTCAACTTCGAATACCCGAAGAAGTAGCCGCTACGCGCGGTAGCGCCGCATCCGCAGCACGAACACGCCGATCAGCGCCAGCGGGACGATCAGCATCACTGGCAGAAACCCGGGACCTAGTCCCTGTTGCGGCCTGCTGGTCTGGCTCCAGGTGATGTACGCAAACGTGGCCATCACCGCGACCTTCAGCATTGCCAGCGAATTCTGCCCCTCGGCCTGAACTGCGGGAGCCTGCACATCCACGCCGGGCGGCACGTTCAAACGAATCGACCCCGATGCGGCGAGCCGCGCAATCACTGTCATCAGCAAATACAAACTCGTCCCGATCGCCGGCAACAACCACACGCTTTCCTTCGACCCATAATGATCCGGTGCCCCCGCCGCGTTGTAGTGCGTCGGGATAAAGTCCGGCAATCCCGACCAGCTGATCCCCACCACCGCGAACATCGCCAACAACAAAATCAGGGCAGCGGCTTCCATGAAGTTTTTCACGGCCTCAATCTAGCACAGCTCCCCTTACAATGGGGTATGCGCGCTGTCCTTTTCCTCCTCACCGCCGCCGCAGCCTTCGGCCAGTCGGGCTTTGACGTCCTCTCGCTCAACCGAGCCGTCGACCCCTGCGGCAACTTTTACAAATTTGCATGCGGTGGCTGGCAAGCCTCCAATCCGATCCCTGGCGACGTTGCGCGCTGGGGACGCTTCGACGCCCTGGCGGATCGCAATCGCACCTTGCTGCAAAACGTCCTCGAGTCCGCCTCCGCCGAACGCCCCGGTCGCACCGCGATGGAGCAGAAGATCGGCGACTTCTACGCCGCCTGCATGAATGAAGAGGTGCAAAATCGCCGCTCTATGGACACCTTCCAGCGCGACGTGAACCGCATCGCCGTCATCGACAATAAAGCAGCCGCGCTCACGGACCTGACGGTCACCATGTTCAAGATCGGAGCCGCACCGTTCTTCAACTTCTCCTCCGAACAAGACGCCAAAGATTCCGCCAACATGATCGCCGGAATCGACCAAGGCGGGCTCGGCCTTCCCGACCGCGACTACTATTTCAAGACCGATGAGAAATCGGTCGAGATCCGCGCGCAGTACCTCGCGCACCTGCAGCGCATCTTTGCCCTGCTCGGCCAGGATGCACCCACCGCGAAGCGCATCGCCGACGCCGCCATGGCCATCGAGACCGCGCTAGCACAAGGCTCCATGGACCGCGTGTCGCGCCGCGATCCCGAGAAGGTCTATCACAAGCTCACCGTCGATCAGCTCAAAGCCCTCGCCCCCAACTTCGACTGGACCACGTTCTTCGCCGGCCTCGGCGCGCCGGAATTCAAGACTCTCGACGTGGCCGTCCCAGAGTTCGTCACAGCCTTCGGCAAGATGCTCAACGATCAGCCGCTCGACAACATCAAGAGCTACCTCACCTGGGTCTTAGTCAACAGCAATTCTGCCGTCCTCAGCGCCGCGATCCAACAGGAGCACTTCAGCTTCTACGACAAATTCCTGCGTGGCTCCAAAGAAATGCGCCCCCGCTGGAAAGTCTGCGTCGACCTCACCGATCTCCAACTCCCCGACGCACTGGGTCAAGAATTTATCAGGAAAACGCTCGGAGCCGACGGCACCCGCCGCACCGCGCAGATGGTCGCCGCGCTCGAACGCGCCATGGAGCGCGACATCAAAGCGCTCGACTGGATGACCGATGAGACCAAAGCCAAGGCCGTCGAGAAGCTCCACAAGATCACCAACAAGATCGGCAACCAAGCCAAGTGGCAGGACTACGCACAGGTCCGCATCGCGCGCGACGACGCCTACGGCAACTCGCTGCGAGCCAGCACCACCGAACTCGCGCGCCTACTCGCGAAGATCGGCCAGCCCGTCGACAAGACGGAGTGGCACATGAGCCAGCCCACGGTGAACGCCTACTACGACGCAGGCGCCAACGACATCAACTTCCCTGCGGGCATCCTGCAACCGCCCTTCTACGACAACAGCGCCGACGATGCCGTAAACTTCGGAGCTATTGGAGCCGTCATCGGCCACGAACTCACCCACGGCTTTGACGATCAAGGCCGTCAGTTCGATGGCGACGGCAACCTGCGCGACTGGTGGACCGAAGCCGACGCCAAGGCGTTCGGCGAGCGAGCCGACTGCATCGTCGACCAATACTCCGCCTATAGCCCCGTGCAAGGCGTGAACCTGAACGGCAAACTCACGCTGGGCGAAAACACCGCCGACAACGGCGGCCTGAAGATCGCACACATGGCGCTGATGGAAACCCTGGGCGACAAGGTGCCCGAGAAAATCGACGGCTTCACCGCGGAGCAACGATTCTTTCTTGGCTGGGCGCAGGTCTGGTGCCAGAACATCACCGACGAAAGCTCGCGCCTGCGCGCCCAAACCGACCCGCACTCCTCCGGCGAGTTCCGCGTAAACGGCGTCGTCTCTAACATGCCAGAGTTCGCCAAGGCCTACTCCTGCAAAGCCGATCAACCCATGGTCAAAGGCAAGGCCTGCCGAGTTTGGTAAAACGAAGGATCACACTTATGAAGACAGTTCTCGCAGTTCTCATCCTCGCGGTCTCTCTCGCAGCCCAGGCCGCACGAGACATCACCGAGTTCACGCTTTTCAAGCGCACCGAGTCCACGACCATCGGCTTGGTCGGGCTCACGCTCAAAGCCACGGACGCCAGCAAGCAGCGTTATGCGATCGAGCTCCTCATCGATGGCCAGAAGATCGAGAAGAAGGATCTAGACATAAAGATTCCACTCTACTTCTACGTAGGGTCAAACGCGCAGCCGCACGAGCTTGTAGTGACAAAAGTCTCGCAAGACCAGATCGTAGGTCGCTTAGCCAGTCCTAAGTAAAGATTTCCCGTTACGCAGGACCGCATCTGCCGATCACCTCTTCACGAAGGAGTTGTTCCCATGCGTGTTTTGACAGTGCTCGCTCTGGCTGCCCTGTTCGCGAACTTGTCGCTGATTCCATCGGAGGCACTCGCCGCCAGCCCCAGGCAGGAGATCCGCATCCAATCCCGCTTGACCGGCGGAGCCATTGACAGCGTCATACCTGAAGGCAGCGCACGCTTTCGCGGCCGCAATCTATCGACCAATTTCAGCGTTGAAGTCGAAGCCGTCAATCTTCCCGACGACACCAAGCTCACCGTGACCCTGATCCGCGGAGCCGTCATCATCCCCGCCGGCGAGCTCACGCTCACGAACCACTGGGGCGAGATCGAGGTCAACACTAACGACGGCGAGCTGGTCCCGCAAGCCAAAGCCGGCGACATCGTCGTCGTGAGCGACGCAGAAGGCACCGCGATCCTGACCGGCGTGCTCAAATAATCGGCGAACGCCGGTGCTAGATTGGCATGGAGGCTTCTCCATGCGACCTGTCCTGTTTCTAGCTGCCATCGCCGCGTTCGCACAGACGAACAACAATCTCCCGAACCCCTATAAGACGCAACGCAACTGGGCCGAACTCCCCGCGGGCATGACCTGGCCCGCCATCACCGGCGCACTCGAAGGACCCGACGGCAACCTCTACATCCTCGGTCGCTGTAACGAAAATTCCTGCGTGGGACGCAAGGAACCCGCAGTGCTCGTCTACAATTCCGCTGGCAAGATCGTGAACACGTGGGGCTCTGGGCTGTTCAACTTCCCGCACGGTTTCGCGTTCGATAAAGACGGCAACCTGTGGATCAGCGACGCCCAACCGGGCGACGGTAAAGGCAACCAGGTCTTCAAATTCACCCGCGATGGAAAGCTCCTGCTGACCCTCGGCAAAGCTGGAGCCACAGGAACCGGCACCGACGTCTTCGATCAACCCACCTCCATCGCCTTCGCCCCCAACGGCGACATCTTCGTCAGCGAAGGCCACGCCCCGTCCTACGGCAACTCGCGCATCATGAAATTTTCGAAGGATGGCAAGTTCCTCAAAGTCATCGGCAAGAAAGGCCGCATGCCCGGCGAGTTCATGGGCCCCCACGGCCTGGCCTTCGATTCCCGAGGCCGGCTTTTTGTTGCGGATCGCGGGAACAATCGCATCCAGATCCTCGATCAAGAGGGCCGCTTCCAAACCGAGTGGCGTCAATTCGGCCGTCCCAGCGGCCTCTTTATCACTAAAGACGACACCCTCTACGTAGCTGACTCCGAATCCTGGGGCCCCGACGAACCCGGCTGGAAAAAAGGCATCCGCATCGGCAGCGCGAAAACCGGCACGGTCACCGCCTTCATCGAAGACCTCGAATCCACCACCGAAGACCACAGCGGAGCGGAAGCCGTCGGCGTCGATTCCAAAGGCAACGTCTACGGCGGCGTGGTGCGAAGGAAGATGCTTGAAAAACACGTCCCCAGCAAGTAGCGGCTACCTGTCCGGCATCGTCAAGATGCTGCCGTCAGAAGACGGGACTCGACGCGTCGTGATCACACAAAGGACTGACGGTCACTACGAAGTCTACGAACAACGCTGGTCGCCCCCATATGAATATCCTCCCGCCCCGCCAGTCCCAGCGTATTGGTCTACAATCCCGGTTCAATCCGGAATTTACGGCAGTGTTGAAATTGCGATGCGAGAAGTGCGCGCTATCTATCCTTGGGCGTGCACTCATCCGAAATGCTAGGACCTTGTCTTCCTTTGCGAACTTTGCGAGAGACTCCTTAGTTTGCCCTTGCTACACTAACAATTACCTATGGCAATCAGTCAAGACCTGCTCGACATCCTGGTTTGCCCGCTGTGCAAAGCCACGGTGGAACTCAAGCAGGACCAGAGCGGTCTCAAGTGCGTCGAATGCAAGCGCGTGTATCCGATCCGCGACGACATCCCGGTTATGCTCGTGGACGAAGCGCGCGTGGAGGCGTAGACAACGCCGCCCATGGGCCAGCTTCTCGATAAGCTCCCGGCCAGCTCCCGCGTCGCGGTGATCCGCCTACGATCCCTCGGCGATTGCGTTCTCACTACTCCCGCCATCGCTCTGCTCAAAGCGCACCGGCCAGATCTCGAAATCGCCGTCGTCGTCGAAGGCCGCTTCAAAGGCGTCTTCGAAGGCAATCCCGACATCTCCGCGCTTCTTCCACCCGAACCCTTTTCAAACTGGAAGCCGCGCCTGACCCTGAACTTTCACGGCGGCACCCGCAGCATGTGGCTCACCGCCGCCTCGCGCGCGAAATACCGAGCCGGCTTCGCCCACCACGCCTACAGCTTCCTCTACAACCAGCGCATCCCCCGAGCGCAACAAACCCTCGGCGAGGAACGCCCCGTCCACACAGCGGAGCATCTGGCCTCCGCGATGTTCTGGCTCGGCGTGCCGCGCACCGAAATCCCCCGCGCGAAATTATTCGCACCCCCTCACGACCCAGTCGCACCCTACACCGTCATCCACCCCTTCGCCTCCGCCCCCGAAAAAGCCTGGGCCCCCGACCGCTTCCTCGCCGTCGCGCGCCAACTCAGACAATCCGGCCTCGACCCCGTCTTCCTCTCCGGCCCGGCCGACGACCCGAGCCCCTTCCACGAATTCCGCATCCACCGCAACGCGCCCCTTTCCGAAGTAAAGTCCGTACTCTCCGGAGCGCAACTCTTCATCGGCAATGACAGCGGACCAGCCCACATCGCCGCCGCGTTCGGCATTCCCGTCGTCGTCCTCTTCGGACCCAGCAACCCCGTCACCTGGGCCCCCTGGCGCACCGAGGCACAAGTGTTAACATCACCCGAAGGCATGTCGGGCATCTCCATCGCGCAAGTAAACACAGCTGCGGAAACTCTGCGAGTAAACGCATGAGCGAACTCCGCCGCCTGCTCAATTACTCGCGCCCCTACGCAGCTCCCTTCTTTCTTTCCGTAATCTTGATGGCGTTCGTCGGTGCCGCCCAGGCCCTCACCGCGCTGCTCATCGGCCCCATCTTTGACCGCGTGCTCGACGCCCACACCGGCGACGAGCCCGTTCACCTCTTCACCATTCCGATCTGGAATCAACAGGTAAATCTGGATTCCTTCATGCCCTCGTCCATCCACAACGTATGGACCATGGTCGCCGTCGGCATCCTCGCCGTCTTCCTGATCAAGGGCGTCCTCGACTACTGCGCGAACTATCTCATCAACTACGTCGGCTACTCCGGCGTCACCGATCTCCGTCAGGAAGTCTTTGACCACGTCGTCCATCAGGACGCGCACTTCTTCGAGTCCAACTCCACTGCGCGCGTGATGAGTTCCATCATGAATGACCTGGAGAAGATCCAGGTCGCGCTCTCCCACATCCTCGCTGACCTGCTGCGTCAATCCTTCACCGCCATCGGCCTGCTCGCCGTCGTCGTGCAAACCGACTGGAAACTCGCCGTCGGAAGCCTGACCGTTCTCCCGTTCGTCCTCGTACCTACAGCCAAGCTCGGCCGCCGCCTCCGAGGAACCACCCGCCGCGCACAAGATGACGCTGCTGAACTGAACCAAGCACTACAAGAAACGTTAAGCGGCCACCAGGTCGTCAAGTCGTTCGGAGCAGAGGAAATCGAATCCAACCGCTTCCGTGACCGCGCGGAACGCCTTCGCGACAGCAACCTCCGCTATGTCGCGCAACAAGCCATCGCGTCCCCGCTGATCGAATTTTTCGGAGCCGTCACCATCGTCGGCCTCCTCACTTACGCGCGCGAACAAATCAAATCGGAGTCCATGACCACCGGGCAATTCACCAGCTTCGTCATCGCCCTCCTCATGCTCTATGAGCCGGTCAAGCGCCTCACTGGTATCCACAACATCTTCCAGCAGGCCCTCGGAGCCTCGCAAAAGGTCTTCGAATATCTCGACGGCGACCAGCAAGTAAAAGAACTGCCCGACGCAGCCACACTACCGAAATTCAAGAAGTCCATCGAATTCGATAAGGTCACCTTCCGATACCCGACCTCCGAGGGCCCCGTCCTCGACGGCATCACGCTGGACGTCAAAGCCGGAGAAGTCGTCGCGCTCGTAGGCTCCAGCGGAGCTGGCAAAACCACACTCGCGAATCTCGTCCCCCGCTTCTACGACGTAGTCGGCGGCTCCATCAAAATCGACGGCCATGACCTGCGTGAACTCAAACTGGCGTCCCTGCGCGACCACATCAGCATCGTCGCCCAAGACACGTTCCTCTTCAACGATTCCGTCGCCGCCAACATCGGCTACGGCAAACGCCACGCCACACCCGAGCAAATCAAACAAGCCGCTCGCGACGCGCTGGCCGAAGAATTCATCGAGAAAATGCCGCAAGGCTACGACACGATCATCGGCGAGCGCGGCACTAAACTCAGCGGCGGCCAGCGCCAGCGCCTCGCCATCGCCCGAGCACTTCTCAAAGACGCACCCATCCTCATCCTCGACGAAGCCACCTCGCACCTCGACACCGAGTCCGAACGACTGGTCCAGGAAGCGCTCCAGCGCCTGATGGAACACCGCACCGTCATCGTGATCGCCCATCGCCTGTCCACGGTCCGCAGAGCCGACAAAATCGTGGTCCTCGACCGCGGCAAGATCGCTGAATTCGGCAAACATGACGACCTCCTCGCCCAAGGAGGCATTTATCGCCGCCTATACGAGTTACAATTCTTGGAAGCTCCACAGAATTCCTGATGTCAAATCCCCTACGCAGTATGACCGGCTTCGCCCGCGCGCGACGCCCGCTTGGTGAGAAAGAACTCATCGTCAGCATCAAGACGGTGAACCATCGCGGCCTCGACGTACACGTGCACGCCCCCAGTTCAGCCGATCCGTTTGAGAACGCCATCCGCAGTGCCGTCAAAGCGCGCCTCAGCCGAGGCCACGCTGACGTGCGTATTAGCCTGCCCGACTTCTCGCGCGGCGAAAATAGCACCGCCGTCAATCACGAGTTGCTCGCGGAATATGTAACCGCCTTTCGCGATGCAGCCGCGCGCCACTCACTCGATTCGCAGCCCGACCTGAACGCCGCGCTTCGCCTCCCCGGCATGTTCGGCGACAGCGGCTCCGGCGATCCGCCACCGGAAACCGAAGCGCTCTTGCTCGACGCCCTGGCCGAAGCCCTCACCGAACTCAACTCGTTCCGCACCCGCGAAGGTTCCGCGATCGCGAAAGAGATGCAGGGCCACAACAAAGAAGTCTCCGCCGCTGCCGACGCCATCGAAAAGATTCGCGGCACCGCCATCTCTACTTTCCAAGGTCGCCTCAATGAACGCCTCGCCGACCTCTTGAAAGGCGTCCAACTCGATCCTCAGCGGCTCGCACAAGAAGCCGCCATCCTGGTCGACCGCAGCGACGTTGGGGAAGAACTTGCGCGCCTGCGCATTCATTCCCACCAACTCGCGCAATTGCTCGACAGCGGCGGCGAAGTCGGCAAGAAACTCGACTTCCTGCTGCAGGAAATGAATCGTGAAGCGAACACGATCCTCTCCAAAACCAGCGGCATCGGCGAAATCGGCCTTAAGATCACCGACCTCGCCCTCGGCTGCAAAGCCTCCATCGAAAAAATCCGCGAGCAGTCGCTCAACCTCGAATAATGAGAATCGTCTCGATTAACGATGTGGCGCACGCCGCCTCGACACTCGTGTCGAGGCCTTCAAGAGGCGTTTGCAGCTGCACGAGGCGGCGAGATGAGTCTCGCCGCGGCACGCACGAGTGCGTGCGCTACTAGCCATGAGCACCGTCTTCATCATCTCCGCGCCCTCCGGCTCGGGGAAATCCACTCTCGTCGGTCACCTGATGCGGACCGTCACGCGCCTGCGTTTCTCCGTGTCCTACACCACTCGCCAGCCCCGAGGCTCGGAAGTCGATGGCAAGGAGTACTATTTCATCTCCCGCGAACAGTTCCAGGCCCGCGTGGCTCGCGATGAGTTCCTCGAATGGGAAGAAGTCTTCGGCAACCTCTATGGCACCCATGAAAGCGAACTCACGCGCGCCGAAACCGACGGTGTCGATCTCATCCTCGACATTGACGTCAAGGGTGCGCGACAATTGAAGGAGAGGCTTCCGGGAGCAGTTTCGATTTTTATTCTCCCTCCCAGTAAAGAAGTGCTCGAACAGCGTTTGCGTTCCAGGTCGCAGGATTCAGAAGAAGTGATCCAGCGGAGACTGAGCGAAGCCGCTGAGGAGATCCGGAATTACTCGCAGTACGATTACGTGCTGGTCAATCGGGAAGTGCAGGCGTCCGTCGACAATTTAGTCGCCATCGTCAGCGCCAATCGTAGCCGGCGGCATTGGATGGAGCAACAAATCCGTCCAATATTGGAGACTTTTTAAAATGGCTGAACACGTCCGTCCCCTTTCGCACAGCGTTATCCCGGACGATCCGGAAATGAGCGTCTACCGCTTCATCATCGTCGCGTCCAAACGCGCACGACAGTTGCAAGCCGGTGCCCGCAGCTTCCTGCCCAGCACCTCCAAGAAGCCGACAGTGATGGCCGTCGAAGAAGTTCGCCGCGGTCTGGTCCAGTACAGCGACCCGATGCTCAACCGCGACCTGCTCGAACCCGTCGAAGAAGCCTAAGGCGTTCCCATGTCGTCCAATCGCGTTGCGCTGGGCGTAGGTGGAGGCATCGCTGCATATAAAGCAGCCGAGCTTGCCCGCGCACTGATGGAACGCGGTTGTTCGGTTCAAGTAATCATGACCCGGGCGGCAGAGGAATTTGTCCGCCCGCTCACCTTCGCAGCACTCACCGCCCACAAAGTCATCACCAACCTCTTCGCCACCAGCGGAGCCGAAGACACCCTCTCCAGCGCCATTGAACACATCCGCGTCGCTCAAGAATCCGACGTCCTCGTTGTAGCCCCCGCCACTGCAGACCTGATCGCGAAATTCGCCCACGGTCTCGCCGACGATTTCCTCAGCACCACCTACCTGGCCTTCACCGGACCCGTCGTCCTCGCGCCCGCGATGAATACCAACATGTGGAATCATCCCGCGACGCAGGCCAACATCCGCACCCTGCGCGAGCGAGGCCACATCATCGTTGAGCCCGGCTCTGGACCGCTCGCCTGTGGCATGGTCGGCCCCGGCCGCTTGCCCGATCCCGAAGTCATCGCCGCTGCCGTCCTCACCGCGATGCAGCCTCGCCAACACGACCTCGAAGGCGAGACGATCCTGATCACCGCCGGACCCACGCAAGAGCCTCTCGATCCCGTACGCTACATCACCAACCGTTCCAGCGGCAAAATGGGTTACGCACTCGCCGCTGACGCCAAATCCCGTGGAGCACGCGTCATCCTAATCTCCGGCCCCGTGAACATCCCCGCACCCGCCGGCGTCGACGTCATCCAAATCCGCACCGCAGCCGACATGCGACAAGCCGTGATGGAGCACCTGGAAGAATCGACCATCATCATCAAATCCGCCGCCGTCGCCGATTACCACCGCGCCGAAGTCCCGCGGCAAAAGGTCAAGAAAACCGCGACCCGCATGAGCATCGACCTCGACCCCACCCCCGACATCCTCGCCGAAGCGGGCAAGAAAAAAGGCGACCGCCTGCTCATCGGCTTCGCCGCCGAAACCGAAAACCTGCTCGAGTACGCGCGCCGTAAACTCGAAACCAAGAATTGCGACATGGTGGTCGCCAACCTAGTCTCGAAAGCTGGCACCGGCTTCGACGCCAGCGACAACGAAGTCACACTGGTATTACCCGGCGAAACAATCCCGGTGGCGAAAGCCCCCAAGTCCGCCATCGCCCATCGCATTCTCGACCAAATCGTAAAACTGCGCCTGGTAGTCCGTTCAAAATGACCCGCGACGAACTCCGAGCACAGCTCAGCTATTTCCAAGACCTCGGCGTAACCGAACTCTATCGCCGCACGCCTGTTGAACCTATCGTTGTTGCACCACCACCCATGCCAAAACGCGTCGCCCCTAAACCCGAGCCTCTCCCCTCGCTCGCCCCCGAAGGAGACACGCTCCTCAAAATCCGCCAGGACATCGGTGACGATTGCCGCCGCTGCCGCCTCTGCGAAGGCCGCAACAAAATCGTCTTCGGCTCCGGCAACGAACAATCCCCTCTAGTCTTCGTCGGCGAAGGCCCCGGTGCGGACGAAGACGCGCAAGGCCTCCCCTTCATCGGTCGCGCCGGTCAGCTGCTGACCAAAATGATCGACGGCACCGCCGCCAAAGAAGGCATGACGATCACGCGCGAGCAGGTCTACATCTGCAACGTCGTCAAATGCCGCCCTCCCGAAAACCGCGCCCCCGAGCCGGACGAAATGGAAATCTGCGGCCAGTTCCTCTTCCGCCAATTGATGGCCATCAAGCCCAAAGCCATCTGCGCCCTCGGAGGCACAGCCGCGAAAGCGCTCCTCGGCACGAAAGAAGGAGTCACCAAGCTCCGAGGCAACTGGCAAACCTGGCACGGCATCCCGCTGATGGTGACCTATCACCCGTCCTACCTGCTGCGCCCTTATAACCAGAACGCTAAAGTCGAAGCCTGGGAAGATCTGAAGAAACTCCTCCACTTCGTTTATGACTAACCCGCGCTTCATCACCTTCGAAGGCCCCGAAGGGAGCGGCAAAACGACGCAGTTGAAATTGCTAGCCGCGCGCCTCCGCGCCGAAGGCCACGACGTCGTAGAAACCCAGGAACCCGGCGGCACCCCCATCGGCCAACAAATCCGAAAGATCCTCCTCGACCCCGCGAGCACCGCCCTCCGCCCCACTGCCGAACTCCTCTTGATGTTCGCCAGCCGCGCGCAAAACGTAGACGAGGTCATCCTCCCCGCGCTCGCTGCCGGAAAGATCGTGCTCTGCGACCGCTTCACCGATTCCACGCTCGCCTACCAAGGCGCAGCCCGAGGCCTCGGTGCCGACGTAGTCTACGACCTCGACCGCATCGCCTGCCGGGGCCTGATCCCCCACCAAACGTTTCTGATCGATATCGACACCGAAACCGGCCTGAAGCGCGCGCACCAAACCCGCATGGAGGAACAGCCCCTGGCGTTCCACCGCACCGTGCGGGAAACTTTCCTACAACTGGCGAGCGATGATCCAAAGCGTATCTGCGTAATTGATGGCTCACAAAGCGTCGAAGAAGTTTTCCAGTACCTCTGGAACTCTATTGTGTTGATATCGAAGTAGCGCCCTGCTAGCATTCAGCATGCGTAGTATCGCAAGTCTGATTGTCCTGGTCGCTGCTTCGCTGTCGGCGACACCCGTCTTCGGCCCCCAGGTCAACGGTTCAGATTTTGCGGTGACTCTATTTACCTCCGGCCTAAGCTTTCCGCAATCGATCCAACAATTGCCCGACAATTCGATCGTCGTGCAGACCAGTCCTGGGTTTTCCGCTGGCAGCCTGCTTCGATTCGCAGACACAGACTTCGACGGGATCGCGGACGGTCCCGGCGCTTCCATCTATACCGCTCCCACCAATCAAGGCCCTCTCACGCAGTTGGTGCAGGCGAACGGCTATCTCATCCAGGGCAATTATGGGGCCCACAGTATTGTCATTCTGCAGCCCGGCGCGACTCCCGCATCCCAACTGACCGAAGTCGCAAGGATGGAATTTGGTTATCCCGGAGCACTATGGTGGCATGACACCATTGGCCTGGCCGTTCGCCCCACGCCGGGGCAGCCGGGATCCTTCGACCTGATCTTCAACGTCGGTTCGCAGTTCGACAACATTGCGTCCATCGACAGTGTCAGCGTGGCAAATCTGATCAGCGGGACCCTCAATCCGGATTCGCTATACATGGTCACACTGAACCTCAGCGGCGCGACACCCACGGCATCGAATCTTCGCCAGGTCGCCAGCGGCATTCGCAATGTCTTTGGCATGGGCTTCGATGAAAGCGGTAACTTCTGGTTCAGCGAGAACGCGATCGATGGCAGCCCGTTTCCTCCACAAGCCGAAGAGTTGAATCGCATCTTTCTCGATACGCTGAACAAGCTGCAGGCGGGAGACCCCAATACCGCGGTCCCCAATTTCGGATTCCCCACTTGCTTCCCGGACTACTTTACAGGCATCGCCGCGAGTCCGGGATGCACAGAACCCATCGTGGCCTTCACCCCTCTGACCGACGACTTCAACAACTTCTTTTATAGCCAGGGAGCCACACAGATCGCCTTCGCGCCAGCCGATTTCCCCGCCCCTTACAATCACGGCATTTTCATCGCCTTCGCAGGAAATCCCCCGGGCTCACGAAACCCGCTCATTTTCTACAATCTGGACACCGGACTTTATGAACATTTCCTGCTGGGAGGCACGGGATCCGTGCGACAAACGGGCTTGCTCAGCACCAACAATGCGCTCTTTATCTCCGATTTTGGAACAGGTGAGGTTTTTCAGATCACAGCGGCCACTCCAGAGCCTTCAACTCTCGCCCTTGCAGCACTCGCTCTTGCGGGACTCGCGCTGGCGCGTCGCAGATCAAAATAACAGCGTCAACAACCCCGCCGCCGCAGCCCCCGCCATCAACCACGCCGAATCAATCTTCGTGAACGTCAACAAATAGAAGCTCACCACAATTACGGCCAGCGCGAACGGTCCCGTCAGCGCATCCTGCGTCAGCGGCATCGCGGCCGACAACAACAATCCCGCCGCCGCCAGCAATATCCCGCGAATCGCCCCGCGCACCCTGGGATTGTCCGCGCGCTTCCCCAACCACCACATCAACGGGATCACCAAAAACGCAGGCGTGATCAACGCAAGAAATCCCGCGATCGCCCCCGGAATCCCCGCCGCCAGAAATCCCACGCACACCAGATATAATCCATACGGCCCCGGCCCCGTGCGCCCCGCAGCAACAGCGGTGGTCAGCTGATGATCGGTCAGCGCATGCGCCGTCACCACAAAGTCCTCCCGAACCATCGGCAGTGACCCGAGCCCACTGAACGACGTCAGGCTCGCTTTCAACAGAAGAAAGTACACCGTGAAAACGCTCATCGTTTTCCCGGGTCCTTCCAAAAAATCCCGAGCAGCATCCCCACTCCGATGATCGGCACCGGCGTCACGTTAAATTTCCACGACGCGAGAAATGCGCCGCCCGCAATCAGCACCACCTGCAAATTACGAACATTGCCGCCCACGTGCGGACGCAAAATGGTCCAGATAGTGGACCACATCATGCCAGCTACCGCAGCCACAGTGCTGCCGATCACCGCCATGGCAGTCGGGTTCCCTTGCCCCAACTCAAACCCGTAAATGAAGATCAACGCGACGATCGCCGACGGCACTGTGACCGCCATCACCGCGACGATCGCCCCCATAAAGCCCATCAACTGCGCGCCAACCGCCGCGCAAAATGCCAGGAGATTAGTCCCCGGCGTGACCCTCGACAACGCAAACGCCAAATCGAATTTATCTGACGTCAACCACTTGCGCGTCTCCACCAGTTCGCGACCCAGCATGCCGATGGTGACGTAGCCTCCGCCAAAGGTCGTGTTGCCGATGCGAAAGAAAATTCGCGCAAGTCGTGAAAGAGTTGGCTCCAATTCTCTATGGTAGGTAAAATCAGAAGTTCATGAATACCGGATTGCAGAACAAAGTCGCGATGATCGCCGGAGCCAGCCGAGGCCTCGGATTCGCGGTCGCCCAAGCCCTCGCCAAAGAAGGCGTCAAAGTTTCGATCTCCTCCCGCGACGCCGCAGCCATCAACGCCGCGGCTCTAAAGATCGGAGGCGACGTGCTGGCGATGCCAGTCGACGTGACCTCTAACGACGCGATCACCGCCTGGCACAAAGCGACCATTGAAAAATTCGGCGGCCTCGACCTGCTCTTCACCAACTCCGGCGGCCCGCCCGCAGGTCCCGCCATCGGCCAATCCGACGAGGCGTGGCAAAAGACGTTTGACCTGCTCCTGATGAGCGCCGTCCGCATGGTCCGCCTCGCCGTCCCTTCGATGCTCGAACGCGGCGGCGGAGCCATCGTGATGCCCACGTCCACCGCCGTCAAAGAGCCGATCACGAACCTCGCGCTCTCCACGGTGATGCGCACCGCAGTCCCCGCGCTCTCGAAGGTCTTGGCACAGGAACTCGCGTCCAAAAACATCCGCGTCAACCACCTGATCCCCGGCCGCATCGACACCGATCGCGTCCGCGAAGTGGACGAGCTGAACGCCAAGAAATCCGGCATCACAGTCGAAGAGCAACGCAAGAAAAGCGCCGCAACCATCGCCATGGGCCGCTACGGCAACCCCGAAGAATTCGCGAACGCCGCAGTATTCCTCTTCTCTGACGCCGCGTCGTATATCACAGGCGCAACCCTGCAGGTCGACGGCGGCCTCCTAAAAGGAATCTAAAATCACCATGCACCACCACACACAGAGCCGCGACCGTAAGGAAGCGGACAGACGGAGTACATCCTGCCCAACTTCGACCTAGTCGGCGTAGGCCTAAACGCCACCGACACCCTCCTCATCGTCCCTACCTTCCCCGCATACGGCGGCAAAGTCCGCATCGCCCAAGAGATCCTAAGCCCTGGAGGCCAAGTCGCCAGCGCCCTAGTCGCCGCCTCAAAGCTAGGCCTGCGAACCAAATACATCGGTACCATCGGCGACGACCTCCGAGGCGATATCCAAATCGAAAGCCTCCGCTCCACCGGCCTCGACCTCGCCGACATTGAAATCCGCAAGAACTGCGCCAACCAAAGCGCGTATATCGTCATCGACCAATCCACAGGCGAGCGCACCGTCTTCTGGAGCCGCCCCGATTGCCTCACGCTCGACCCCGCGCGCATCACTCCCACGAACATCGCCTGCGCCCGCATGCTCCACATCGACGGCCACGATACCCCCGCTGTTGAGAAAGCCGCGCGCGTCGCCCGCGACCACAACATCCCCGTCAGCTGCGACGTCGACACCATCTACCCCGGTTTCGACCGCGTGCTCCCATTGGTCGACTACCTGGTTTCCAGCTCCGAGTTCCCCGGCCGCTGGACCGGCGAGCGCGATCCCTTCAAAGCCCTCGAACAAATCCAAACCAAGCACGGCATGAAATTCGCCGCCATGACGCTGGGAGCCGACGGCGCACTCGCTCGCTTCGATGGAAAATTCATCTACGTCCCTGGCTGCGTAGTAAATTGCGTCGACACCACCGGCGCAGGCGACGTCTTCCATGGAGCGTTTTGTTACTCTGTGATCAACGGCATGCCACTTCGCGAAGCGCTCGAATTCTCCTGTGCCATGGCCGCTTTGAATTGCACGAAGCTCGGCGCGCGAGGAGGCATCGCCACCGCCGACGAAGCCCGCGCCCTAATGACCACCGCCCCCCGCCGCGTCTGGTCCGAAGCCCATCGCGTATGATCCCGCTGCGTTCCAGCGAGCCCATCCACTCTCGCACCCCCGCCGTTCTCGCGATTATCGCTCTCAACGCGCTCGCGTTTTTCTATCAGCTCTCGCTCGGCCGATCGCTCCCCTTCTTCGTCGCCACCTGGGGCATCGTCCCCGACACCATCAACAACAACCTCTACTCGCTGCTCACCTCGATGTTCCTCCACGGAGGCTGGCTGCACATCTTGAGCAACATGCTCTTCCTGTGGGTCTTCGGACGCAATGTAGAAGATCGCCTCGGCAGCCGCAATTTCATGATCCTCTATCTCGCCTGTGGACTCGCCGCAGCCATCATCCACGTCATCGCGAACCCGTATTCAAGGATTCCAACAATCGGAGCCAGCGGCGCCATCGCCGGCATCATGGGAGCTTACCTCATCAAGTTCCCCAAAACCGACATCGACGCCCTCTTCTGGCTGATCTTCGTATGGCGCATGTCGATCCCTGCACCGTACTTTTTGATCTATTGGTTCGTGATCCAATTCTTCAGCGGCATCGGCTCGCTCAGCGAAGTCGACTACACGGGCGGCGGCATCGCCTGGTTCGCCCACATCGGCGGTTTCCTCGCCGGCATGGCCCTAATCAAAATGTTCAAGGACACCCGCCCCGCCTTCAAAGCCTGGTACGAAGAAGACTGAACCGCGACCGTTAGGGAGCGGATCCAACTACCTCAACAACAACACCGCATACACCGCCGGCACACTAAACAACGTCGAATCGATCCGGTCGAGCCATCCCCCATGCCCCGGCAACATCGTCCCGCTGTCTTTGACGCCCGCCCCCCGCTTAAACGCCGACTCACAAAGATCCCCAAGTTGCCCCGCAATATTCGCCACCGCGCCTACGAGCATCACCACTCCTAGCGACTCATCCGGCAAGAAGTATCGAGCGTAAAGCACCGCCGCCACCGTCCCACCGACCACCGACGCAACGGCCCCCTCCCAAGTCTTCCCCGGACTCACCCTCGGCGCGAGCTTCCTCTTGCCCCAAGCCTTCCCCACATACATCGCCGCCGTGTCCCCCGCCCAACTCACCAGCAGCGCGATCATCAGCCAATGCGGATTCGTCGCACGCAGCAGCATCGCACACCGCCACGCCCCGAAAATATACACGACTCCCAGCAACCCCGTCCCCACCGAAGGCAACGTCTGGGCTAAGTCCGCGAGCCCTAACTTCACCGCCATGAAGATCGCCGCGATCACCACCAGCACCGGCAACGCAGGCTCCGGCGCAGGCAATAATCCAACCCCGGCCACCATCCCGAGCCAGCCCGTCCGCGCAATCCCCTGCGCAGCGGCAATGTCATCGAACTCCCGATACGCGCCCAGCCCCACCAGCGCGATCACCAGGAGGAATGCCCACGACGGGGCCCACAGAACCGCCCACACGATCAGCGGGATCAAGACCGCCGCAGTAAGAATACGCGTCATCGAAGCGCCGCAGCCGCTGCGCCCAATCCGCCAAACCGGCGATCGCGCTTCTGATAATCGAGAATCGCCCGCAGCAGTTCAGCGCGCGAAAAGTCCGGCCACAAAACTTCGGTCACATACAACTCCGCGTATGCGATCTGCCACAGCAGAAAATTGCTCACACGCATCTCGCCGGAGGTCCGAATCAGCAAGTCCGGATCAGGCTGCCCCGACGCGTAGAGGCACTCACTCACAGACTCCTCAGTGATCTCGGCCCCCGAGTCGCGCAGCTTCTTCATCGCGTCCACAAGTTCCGCACGACCGCCGTAATTGATCGCCAAACTCAGATGCAACCCCGTGTTCGAAGACGTTTTCTCAATCGCCCTCTCCAGTTCCCGCTGCGCCACCGGAGGCAACGCATCCAGCCGGCCAATCGCTCCCAGCCGCACATTGTTGCGCATCAGCGTCGCAATCTCCAGACGCAAGTAGACGCGCAGCAACTGCCACAACATCTCGACCTCCGCCCGAGGACGCTTCCAGTTCTCGACCGAAAACGCGTACAGCGTCAGTACCTCGACCCCCAGCCGAGCGCACGTTTCCACCGCCGTCCTCACCGATGGAACCCCCGCTTTATGCCCGGCAACTCGTGGTAAATTGCGCTGCCCAGCCCAGCGACCATTGCCGTCCATGATGATGGCAATATGACGTGGTATGCGGTTTGGGTCGAGCCCCTGCGCCAGCCGATATTCCAAATCGTCAGGCGCAAGCGCGTCCAGAAGTGCTTGCATGCGAATAGACCATGGTACGCCACTTTGCAAAGAAAAGTACTTGACAGGATGCGGAAAACCACCTAGCATGAGTCATGGCAAAGGTTCATCCCTTCCGCAATCCAGCTCCCGAACCCCTGCCCATGCACGCGCACGCTATCGACAATATCCGCTATATCCGTGAAACCATGGAGCGTGCCGGGTCGTTTACGGCCGTCCCGGGCTGGGGTGGGGTGATGATGGGCGTCACCGCATTAGCGGCAGCTTCCTTCGCCTCGCACACCGATACTCGTGCGGAGTGGCTCGCGATCTGGCTGGCCGAAGGGGCTCTCGCGATCGCGATCGGCGTGCTTGCCATGTGGCGCAAATCGACCGCCGTAGGGATGCCCTTCTGGTCCCCCGCTGCCCGAAAATTTCTCTTCAGTTTCCTCCCGCCACTGATTGCCGGCGCGGTTCTGACGTTCGCACTCTGGAACGCCGGAGCCGTCGCCGCGATCCCCGGAACATGGCTGATGCTCTACGGAGCCGGCATCATCACCGGGGGCACCTTTTCCGTCCCCGCGATCCCCGTCATGGGAGCGCTCTTCCTCGCCGAAGGCGCCGCGGTTTCCCTCCTGCTCCCCAGCGCAACCTCCATGGTGTGGGCCGACTTCTGGCTCGGCGCGGGCTTCGGCGGCTTACACATTTTGTTTGGAACACTCGTAGCCAAGAAATACGGCGGTTAACTATATGTCGAAAGCACTCGCAAAATCCAGGCCTGCGCCTCCAGCGCCGCAACTCAAAAAATCCAATGAGGCCATCCTCCCGCAAGTCGACCGTTTAATCCATGAGCGGCTCCGCCTCGGCATCGTCAGCGCCCTCGCGGCCAACACCTCGCTCACGTTTAACGACCTGAAGCGCTTGCTCGAAACCACCGATGGTAACTTAAGCGTCCATGCCCGCAAGCTCGAAGAAGCCGGGTATGTCGCGTGTACAAAATCCTTTGAAGGCCGTATGCCCAAAACCGAATACTCTCTCACCTCGACCGGTCGCAAGGCACTCGAGAAATACCTGAACCACATGGAAGCGCTTATCCAAGCGATGCGCCCCTCCGTCCCACACACGAAGGACCGTTCCTAATGCATACCGCCATCATCATGGACGGCAACGGACGCTGGGCCCGCGAACGCGGCCTCCCCCGCATCGCCGGACACAGCGAAGGCGCATCCGCGGTCCGCCGCGTCATTGAGAACGCCCCCGATTTCGGCATCACCACGCTCACTCTCTACGCCTTCAGCGAAGACAACTGGTCCCGCCCCGAACGCGAAGTTTCCGCCCTGATGAAACTCCTCGGCCGCTACCTGGTGCAGGAAACCAATCGCTGCATGGAAACCGGCGTCCGCCTCACCGCCATCGGCCGCCGTGATCGCTTACCCGCACCCCTGGTCTCCCTGCTTGAAGAAAGCGAACGCAAAACCGCCGCCGGCAAACGCCTGCATCTGCGGCTCGCCCTAGACTATTCTTCCCGCAGTGCGATCCTAGACGCCGCCCGCCGCCTCAACGGCACAGCCACCGAAGAGTCTTTCTCCAAACTCGTCGGTCCCGATGTCGACCTCCTCATCCGCACCAGCGGCGAGCAACGCCTCAGCGACTTCCTCCTCTGGGAATGCGCCTACGCCGAACTCGTCTTCACCCCCCGCAAGTGGCCCGCCTTTGGCCGCGAAGACTTAGCCGCCTGCGTCGAAGAATTCCACCGTCGCGAACGCCGCTTCGGCGGCCTCCAGCCCGCCCCCAGTGTCCGTCGCACCGCCTAACAAAACCGCCTCGCCCCGGCACCCAACCCCGACCAGCCGCGTGCGGTAGCGCGGGGTTTCTTCTGCTACACTCGCCTCAAAGACCGGCCAATGAAAACTCTCCTCAAAATAGCCGCAGCCCTGGTAGCGCTCGTCCTCATCGCGATCGTCGCCCTGCCCTTCTTAATCGACGCCAACCGCTTCCGCCCCCTGCTCGAACAGCAACTCTCGCAAGCCCTCGGCCGCCAGGTCACCATCGGGAACCTGAGCCTCGCACTCCTCCAAGGCGGCGTCTCCGCCAACGACCTCTCCATCTCCGACGACCCCGACTTCGCCAAGCAGCCTTTCCTAACCGCGAAAAGCCTGAACGTCGCCGTCGACCTGAAAGCCCTAATCCTCTCTCGAGCCCTCCATGTCCAAGGCGTCACCATCGAAGGCGCCGAAGTCGCGCTGATCCAACAAGAAAACGGCGCCTGGAATTTCTCCAGCCTCGGAGCAGCCAAGTCCGAACCCGCCCCAGTCGCGACGCCCACTCCCGCGCCAACCGCTGCCGAAGCCCCCCTCGATCTCTCCGTGAAACTAGTCCGCATTCAAAACGCGCACGTAGCTCTGATGCAGCGCGACCAAAAACGCGACTTCAAAGACGTAAACTTCGAACTCCGCGACTTCTCCACTACCGCCGCGCTCCCCTTCTCGCTCTCCGCTGGCGTCGGTGGAGGCACCGTGGCTCTCACAGGCACCGCCGGACCCATAGCCAAAGCCGACACCGCCGAAACGCCCTTCGATACCCAAATCGAAATCAAAGCGCTCGATCTCGCCGCCGCCAACTTCACCCGCGAAGAAAGTGGACTCGCCGGAGTGCTCAGCTTTACGGGCAGCGTAAATTCCAACGGCACCACCGCTGCGGTAAAAGGTGCCGCGACGATCGACCGCCTGCGCCTCTCCCGGCCCGGTGGAATTGCAACCCGTCCTGTCGCGGCAAACATCGCTTTGGTGCACAACCTGAAAACCCGCACCGGCAACATCGCCCGATCCACCATCAAACTCGGCTCCGCCTCCGCCGAAATCAGTGGAAGCTACAATCTCACGACCGTCTCCCCAACGATCAATGTCGCGCTCGCTGGCCCAGGTATGCCGCTCCAGGAACTCCTGAGTTTCCTCCCTGTGTTCGACATCGTACTGCCCAGCGGAGCCACTATCGAAGGCGGCACCTTAACTCTCGGCATCGCCTCCCGCGGAACTCTGGAGCATCTCAACTCCACAGGCTCCGTAAAAATCGAGAAGGCGAAGCTCGCAGGCTACGATCTTGGTTCCAAACTAAAAATCATCCAGCAGCTCGCCGGAATGCCCACCACCCCAGTCACCGATATCGAGGTGGCCGGCTCCGCCTTCGAAAACGGTCCCTTCGGCACGCGACTCAAGAACATCCAGTTCGCGGCTCCGTCCATCGGAAAGCTCACCGGCGAAGGTACCGTAAGCCCCATGCACGAACTGGATTTCAAAATGAGCGCCGTCGTGAAAACCGGCGGACTCCTGGCCGCAGCTCTGCAACAACGTGGTGAGACGACCACCGTGCCCTTTTTCATCCTAGGCACCTCGGCCAACCCCATCTTCAAAGCGGATGTGAAAGCCCTCGCCAACGAAAAATTGCAGCAGATTGTGAACAATCCCGAGGGTGCTGTGAAGAACGCGAAGGACATCGCGAACACCGCCCGCGGCATCATAAATATGTTCAAAAAAGCCCCGCCCAAGGCCGAAGCGAAGTAATTTAGCCGCCTAGAATCTCGACTTCCAGCCCTCGAAACTCGAGGAAACCCCGATCAAAGGTAACGAGCTTGTGTCCGCCAGCCATCGCGAATGCAGCCAGATAAGAGTCGGGGACAAGGCTCGGCGTGGGTTGCCGATATCGCAACAAGGTTGGCCAAATTGCGTCGAAACCCTGAGGCTCGGAGAGGAAAAGAACGCGCTCGTCCTCCAGCAGTTCCTCGACACGCAGCCAAGCTGATGCCGCTGGCAACGTGT
The DNA here is from genome assembly GCA_039926185.1 of Bryobacteraceae bacterium. Taxonomy (GTDB): domain Bacteria; phylum Acidobacteriota; class Terriglobia; order Bryobacterales; family Bryobacteraceae; genus Palsa-187. The sequence continues at coordinate 376,218 of JBDSXJ010000005.1, forward strand.
CCGAGCCCATAACCTTCTGGGTGCAGAGCAACCGGATGAGGGATACGTGCGCGACACGACAAAGCCCGCCTTCTTCGGCAGTCAACCCCCCGTACCAACGGAGCGATCGCCCATGATGGGTATGGCTTTGGCACAGCAGCGCTAGCCAGACGTTAACGTCAATTACGTTCGATCTCGTCAATGATGTGCTGAATCGGGAACATGGCTTCCGCGATTTCCTCTCGCGTCGGATCGATCACCGGGCCACCATTACCCCGAATGATTGGTGGCGGGAAGCGCCCTTTTTTCTTAGGCGCAACCAAATTTTGTTCCACCGCCTTCACAAACAACTCCTTCAGCGTGATCCCTTCCTGCGCCGCCTTCACCTTCGCCCGAGTCATCAGCTCATCCGGCAACTCGATCGTCGTCCTCATATGTCATAATTATGCCATATTCGCACATCGCCCCAAATCATTGACACTCCCGCGCCATTACCTCTATCATGTGTAAGGTTTAGCGGTACGAAACCCATCTTCACTCGTCCTGAGTAGTGTCACTATGATCAAAGTTGAAGGGCTCACCAAGCGCTACGCTCGCCACGTCGCAGTGGACCATATTTCGTTCGAAGTCACCAAAGGCCAAATCGTCGGCTTCCTGGGACCCAATGGTGCCGGCAAGACCACGACCATGCGGATGCTCACCTGCTTCATGCCGCCCACCGAGGGCACCGCCGAAGTCGCAGGCTACGACGTCCAAGCCAATCCGATGGAGGTCAAACGCCGCATCGGCTACCTCCCCGAAACCCCGCCGCTCTACCCCGAAATGGAAGTCGGCGAATACCTCGATTTCGTCGCGCGCATCAAAAACATCCCCAGCGCCGGCCGCCAGGCTCGCATCAACGAAGTGATGGAGCGTTGCGCCATCGCCGACGTCCGTAATCGCGAAACCGGCAAGCTCTCCAAAGGCTACAAACAACGCGTCGGCCTCGCCCAGGCGATCATCCACAACCCCGACGTCCTGATCCTCGACGAGCCCACCTCCGGCCTCGATCCCGCCCAGATCATGGAAACGCGAGCACTCATCAAGGAACTGTCCGGCGATCACACCATCATTCTTTCCACGCACATCCTGCCCGAAGTCGAACAGATCTGCGAGCGCGTGGTCATCATCGCCAAAGGCAAACTCGTCGCGACCGACACCGTGGCCAACCTCACCACGAACCTGCGGGGAGTCGAGACCATCCAGATCCAAATCATCGGCGGCGACGAAGCCACCATCCGCGAACGCCTCGACCGCATCAGCGGTATCCAGAAAGTCGAAGCCGCAGCCGACGGACGCTTCACCATCGAAGCGGAAAAAGAAAAGCGTGTGCGCCCCGAAATAGCCAAAGCCATCATCGCCTCCGGATGGGACCTCAATGAACTCCACGGCGTCAGCATGAGCCTCGAAGACATTTTCCTTGAACTCACCTCCGCCAAAGACCCCGGCGAATCCACTAAGTCGGAGGCCGCATAACATGGGCAACATCCTCACCATCTGCAAGAAAGAACTCAACAGTTACTTCCGCTCTCCCGTCGCCTACGGAGTCATGGGCTTCTTCGCCCTCATCACCGGCTACTTCTTCTACGCCGCCGTCCTCAACTTCCTCAACACCGCGATCCGCAGCGCTCAGCAGGGACAATCGCAGCCCATGAACGTCGACGAATGGGTCGTCCGCAACGTCCTCTCCAACATCAGCGTCATCTGCCTGTTCCTCATCCCGATGATGACCATGCGCATCTTCGCCGAAGAAAAGCGCACCGGAACCATCGAGTTACTCGTCACCTCGCCCCTGCGCGATTCCGAAATCATCATCGGCAAATGGCTGGGAGCCGTCGGCATGTACGCCGCGCTGCTCGCCCTGTCCGCCGTCAACATGATTTCGCTTTACGCCTACGGCACCCCCGATTGGCGACCCCTGGCCGTCGGCTACCTCGGCCTACTGCTGCAAGGCGGCTGCCTCCTGGCCATCGGAACCTTCATCTCCAGCACCACCAAAAACCAAATCGTAGCCGGCGTCGCATCCTTCTGCGTCTGCCTGCTGCTGTGGGTCCTCGACTGGGTCACCGCCTTTGACCCTTCGCCCCTCAATCAGGTCATCAGCTACATCAGCGTCGTCTCGCACTTTGAATCCTTCGCTAAAGGAGTCATCGACATGAAGGACGTCATCTACTACGTGTCCGTGATCGTCCTGGGCCTCTTCCTCACGGCCCGTTCCATGGATTCCATGCGGTGGAGAGCATAATGGCAACCAGTCCCAAGCGCATCACGAACTTCGCCCAAGCGGCGCTGTACACCATCATCGTCATCGCGATCCTCGGCGCAGTGAACTTCCTCGCCAATCGCTACAACAAATCTGTCGACACCACCTCCAACAAACGCTACACCCTGTCTGACCAAACGGCGAAAATCGCCAAGGACCTGAAGCAGGATCTCACCATCAACTTCTGGGACCGCCCGGATTCTTTCATCCAAGCGAAAGACCTGCTCAACCGCTACGAAAGCCTCTCGCCACGCATTAAGGTCGTGTACCAGGACATCGAAAAGAACCGCACCGGCGCCATCGCGGCGAAAATCTCCGCCCGTGGAGCCATCACCGTTCAAGTTGGCAACAAAACCGAACAGGCCAAGAGCCTCACCGAAGAGGAAGTTACCGGCGCCATGGTTCGCGCCCTCAAAGGCGGCGACCGCGAAGTCTGCTTCACCACCGGATATGGCGATGGTGACATCAGCGAAACTCAGCCCGAAGGCTACGCAGCAGCCAAGGAACTCGCCGAAAAGAACAACTACAAAACCAGACCTGTCTCGCTGATCCCCCTTCCCGCGATCCCCAAGGAATGCACCGTCCTCGTCGTCGGCGGCCCCAAGCGTGACTATCTGCAACCCGCCGTCGACGCCATCCGCACCTACGTCGAAGGCGGCGGACACGCGCTGTTCCTCCTCAACCCTCCCTTGAAATTCGGGGCGTCCGTCGACGACAACGCCGCGCTCGACACGATGCTCAACAGCTGGGGCGTCAAGACCAACACAGATCTCGTCCTCGACCTCAGCGGCGTCGGCCAACTCTTCGGCATGGGTCCCGAGCTTCCGGTGGTCTCCGATTACGAAGACCACCCTGTCGTCCGTTCGATGAAGGGTATGGCCACCGCGTTCCCCCTCACCCGCTCGCTCAGCACCACCCCCTCGGACCGCGCCACGGTCAAGGAACTGATCACCACCACGCGCGACACAGTCGCCACTCAGGACATGAAGAACCCCGAGATCAAAGTGGACCCGTCCACCAAAGCCGCGCGCACCCTCGCCGTCGCTGGAGAGATGAACACCCCTCCCGCGCAACCCGGCACCGAAGCCCCTCTCAAAGGCCGCTTCGTCGTCGTAGGAACATCGCGCTGGATCTCCAACGGCTTCCTCAGCTTCAACGGCAACCGCGACCTCTTCATGAATATGGTGAACTGGCTCAGCGCCGATGAAGACCTGATCGCCATTCGCCCCAAAGATCCCGAAGACCGGCGCCTCAACATGAACGCCAGCCAAGTTGGTTTGATGTTCTGGGGTAACGTCGTTGGTATCCCCGTCCTGATGCTGTTCGCCGGACTCTTGGTCTGGTGGCGTCGGAGGTAGTTACTCATGAAACGCCTACTCATCGCAGCTCTGGTCTTGGCCGGACTCGGCGGAGCCATCTGGTATTCCGAAAAACAGGAAGCCGCCAAGACCGCTCAGCCCGACACCAAAGCACCTCCGAAAATCCTTGCGTTGAAGGAAGAGGACGTCAAGCAAATCGACCTGGAGCGCGCCGGTGAAGCGCCTACTGTCATGGTCAAAGACGACTCCGGCAAGTGGACCATGACATCGCCCGCGCTCCCCGCCGACGTCATCGCCATCGCCAGCCTATCCGGTCTAGCAGCATCCATCCCATCCGACCACGTAGTGGATGACAACCTCACCGACTTACCCGCGTATGGCCTGGACCCCGCCGTAGTCTCCCTCAAGCTCACCATGAAGGATGGCAAAGTGAACCACCTGCGCATCGGCGGCGAGACTCCCGACAAGTCCTCAGTCTACGCCTCGGTCGACGGCGACAAACACCTCTACGCCATGTCGTCTCAGAATCGCGACACCTTCAATAAGAGCGCCCGCGACCTGCGTGAGAAACACCTGCTCTCCTTCGACCCCGCGCAACTCTCGCGCGTCGAACTCGACGTCGTTGGCAAGCCGCCTCTCGAATTCAGCAAAGCCGGCGACTCCTGGCAGATCCTCAAACCCCGCCCCCTCCGCGCCGACGGCCTGCAAGTCGACGAACTGGTCCGCCAGCTCAAAGAAGCCGAGATGGACATTTCCGCCGACGACAAACAAGCCGCCACCGCCTTCGCCTCCGGCAAGCCCCACTCCACGGCCCGCGTTACGACTCCGGCTGGCGCCCTATCGCTAGAAGTCCGCAAGTCCGGCGACGACTACTACGCGCACTCCAGCGCGCTCCCTGGGGCCTTTAAGGTCACCCCCGCGCTCGGCACTGCCGTAAATAAGACGCTCGACGATTTCCAGAACAAGAAGCTCTTCGATTTCGCCTTCGACGAGCCCAGTAAGGTCCACTACAAGTCGAAGGACGACGACAAGACGTTCGAGAAGGCCGGCACCAACTGGCTGTCCAACGGCCGCACCGTGGATTCGGTCGGCGTACAAAGCGTGATCGACAAGCTCCGCGAACTCTCGGCCAAGAGCGTTGACGATGTGAAACCCGCGACCTCGGAAATCGAGATAACGGTCGTGTCGAAAGAAGGCAAGCAGACCGAAGTTGTCACCTTCGCCAAAACCGCCACCGACTACCTAGCCCGCCGAGGCACCGAACCCGGCACCTACCACGTCGCCCCCGACGTGATGGAAACCCTGCGTCAAGCCGTGACCGGCGTGCAGGAAGCCGCCCCACCCGCTAAGGACGCGAAGAAGAAGTAGAATCGAAGCATGAGCCCCAAAGTGCTCCTCTCAGCCGCCGAGCTGGAAAGGCTGCCCGACGACGATTCGGTGCAAATCGAACTCGACGAAGGGGAAGTCATCACCATGGCTCCAGCTGGAGAAGACCACGGCTTTATCGAGCTAAAGCTCGCGACCAAAATGTTTGTCTTTGTAGAGGCCCACGACTTGGGTCGTGTCTACGCTGGCGACACCGGCTTCCGCCTGACCGACGACACCGTCCGCTCCCCCGACGTAGCCTTCGTCCGCAAATCCCGAGTCGCCGAACTCCGCAGCAAAGGCTTCGCCAATGGAGCTCCCGACCTCGCCGTCGAAATCGTCTCGCCGAGCGATAGCTTCCGGCAGATGACCCGTAAAGTTCGTCAATATTTTGCAGCCGGCTGCCACACCGTCTGGGTTATCCACCCCGATCGCAAAGAAGTAGAAGTGTTCGAAGCCACCGGATCCGACCGTACTTTAACGGCTTCCGAAACACTCGAAGCCCAGGACCTGCTCCCCGGCTTCTCCCTTCTCGTCGGTGCTCTATTCGCGGCGTAGAAACTTTGAGACAAATAACTTCTTCCCGCCACTAGTAAGTAATTCCGGACGAACTCTGTCCCTCCAACCGTGGAGCTAGGCGTTTCCCAATGCATCCAGCAGCTTGGCGGGAAACGCCTATTTCTTTTTCCAACCCCAATGCCGTACCTTGAGTAGAACCATGTTCGTCAAGGAATTAGCCGCGTTTCTCGACGCCCCTTTTGAAGGCGACTCCGATTTGAACGTCACCCGCGTTGCCTCCCTCGAGGACGCATCTTCCAGTGACGTCTCCTTTGTTACAAAAGGCCGTGTCGCAAAAACTGCTGGCGAATCCGCCGCAGGTTGCTTGCTGGTTCCCCTCGATTTCGACAACGCAGCAACCCGCACCGTCATCCGCACCCGCGATCCCCGTGCCGCTGCCGCTCGCGTCATCCGCAAGCTCCACCCGCATTCCGAACGGCCCACCGGCGTCCACCCGACGGCTGTCCTCGGACCCGGCGTCGTCATCGGCAAAAACGTCCACATCGCACCGCTGGTATCCATTGGAGCCGGGGTTCACATCGGCGATCACGTGTCCATCGGTGCCGGTTCCGTCATCGGCGACTACTGCCGTATCGGCGCGCACACCACGCTACAGCCGCGCGTGACACTCTATACCGAAGTCACTCTGGGCGAAAACGTAATCCTCCACTCCGGCTGCGTCATCGGAGCTGACGGCTTCGGCTTTGTCTTCACCAACGGCGTCTACGAGAAGTTCCCGCAAGTTGGCCGCGTCGAGATCGGCAACCACGTCGAGATCGGAGCCAACTGCACCATCGACCGCGCAGCCCTCGGTGTGACGTCGATCGGCGACGGCACCAAGCTCGACAACATGGTCCACATCGCGCACAACTGTCGCATCGGCAAGAACGTCGTGATCGCCGCGCAAACCGGCCTGTCTGGCGGCGTCATCGTAGAAGACTACGCCGTGATCGGTGGCCAGGTCGGCATCGGCGACAAGGCTGTGATCCAATCCAAAGCCGTCCTAGGCTCCGGCTCCGGCGTCCTCACCTCGAAGATCGTTCGCGGCGGAGAAGTCATGTGGGGAACCCCCGCGCGACCACTCAAACAATACCTGGAGCAACTCGCCACACTGTCCAAGCTAGCCAAGAAGCCCCGTGCTTAGGGCGCGGGGTTACTTCGACCAGTCCACCGTCTCATTGAGCGTCGTGTTCGAACTCAAAAACATCACCAGCCGGAACTGCACTTTCGGCGACGAGTTTTGGTAAACCACCGTACCCTCTTTCAAATGCGCCGCATCCAGCGTGACCGACTTCGAAAACTCGCCGTCCAAAATTTCCAACACCCCACGCTGTGCCGATCGCACCGCAGGCGACTCGCGATTCCAGCGGACCGCCAGACTATCGCCGTTGCTGACCACCGCAAGATCCAGAGCGAAGGCCTCACCCGCCTGCGGCAATCCCGGCGTGTACGTCAAGGCCAACTGATACCCCACTGCAGCACCCAAAGCTAAAAGCACCACCGAGAGCAACACCCAGAACCAGGGACTGCGGGGCTTCGGCGGATCCGCAAATTCTTCCCACGTCAGCGGCGCTTCCGGCACATACTCGGGCGCGTATTCAGGTGCATACTCCGCAGCCTGCACCTGCGTCCCCCGCGATTCATACTCCTGTGGCTCCGGCCGCCGCTCCCGGTTCCGAGGTCTGCGTTCATGCATCGACCGCCGCGCAGGGGCCTCTTCGCCCATCATCTCCCGCCGGCGAAACGGAAATTCCAGCGGAGTCTCCGGTGGAAACGCCCCATCCTCGCGCGGAAAAAATCCCGCCACCCCGACCTTCGTCGCAAACGGCCGCACCAACAGCGCGACTTGACTCAAATCCTGAAAATACCGCCCGATCAAGTCCAGATCTTCCGAACCCAACCCCATCGTGCCCTCGCGCGTATGGCTGCGATAGTAACCAACCGCGCGCAATCCGCCGCGCTCACCACCCGCAGTATCGCCGAGCGTTTCCTGTTCGCTCTCCGACAAGTAATACGACGGCCCGCGTCGATACTCACACGCCACCGGCTCGAAATCATCCACGCGCACAACCGTGCCCTGACCCGTCTCTATGCTCCCAAACAGCACCCCACCCACCTCGGCCCCGCGCTTCGGAACCAACGCGAACCCGCGCATGATCTCCGCGTTCAAGCGGTCGACCACAGCCAAATGCAGGTGTACCGCGAACGGCTTCCCCGGCGCCTGCCAGATAAAATATCCCGGCGCTTCTTGTGTATTTGGCTGCATTCAGGTACCGTTTCATCGTACCCGATTCATGCCTATAGGAACACCAATTCTCGAATCGCTTTCCAAAGGAAAGCTCTATGTGGTTGCGACGCCCATCGGCAACCTCGAAGACATCACCCTCCGAGCCCTCCGCATCCTCAAGGAAGCCGACCTCATCGCCTGCGAAGACACGCGCCAATCCGGCAAGCTCCTCAGCCATTACGGCATCACCACCTCGACCATCAGCTATCACGACCACAACGAAGCCTCGCGCACCGCCGAACTCATCGCGCGCCTGGAATCCGGTTCCACCGTCGCGCTCATCACCGACGCCGGCACACCGCTAGTCTCCGACCCCGGCTATCGCCTGGTCACCGCCGCCGTCGCCGCCGGCATCACCGTAGTCCCCATCCCCGGAGCCAACGCCGCCATGGGAGCGTTGGCCGCCGCAGGCCTACCCACCGATGAATTCCGCTTCTGCGGCTTCCTCCCGCCCAAGTCCGGCCAACGACGCAAAGCGCTAGAAGAGCTGCAATCCGAAACCTGCACGCTCGTCTTCTACGAAGCCCCCCACCGCATCCTGGAAACGCTAGAAGACATCGAGTCCGTCTACGGCCCCCGACCCGTTGTCGTCGCGCGCGAACTCACCAAGCTCCACGAAGAATTCCTCCGAGGCCCCGCCGCCGAAGTCCGCAAAACACTCGCTGACCGCCCCTCCGTGAAAGGCGAAATCACGCTCCTCATCGGCAAAGGCGAACACATCGCCGACACCACTCCCATCCCCGAAGCCGTAGCCGCCCTCGAAGCCGCCGGCGTCCCCCGCATGGACGCCATCAAACAAGTAGCCCGCGACCGCGGTCTCTCCAAACGCGACGTTTATAGAGAAATTGCCGGCTAGCTTCGCACTCTGTTTAAGCGAGGCATGCATTTCATAGACGAACACTGGGGAGACTTGGCCAGCATCGCTGGATTACTGCTCACAGTCTGGACCCTCTTCCAAGCGAAAGCGGCGGCGAGCACGGCCCGAGAAGTGAAGGCCCGGATGTTCAGTCTTGATACACTCTCGGAGCTTTCGGCGGCGATCACATTGTTGGGAGAGGTGAAAACCCTCCAACGGCTAGCGGCGTGGGATCTGGTTTTGGATCGCTACGGACACGTGCGTCGGCACCTGGTCCGGATTGCCAATTTGAATGACCAGTTATCGCCAGCACACCTGGCCGAGGTGGCGTGGGCACTGAACCAATTTCGTACCATGGAAAAGAAACTGGAATCCTCGAGATCTGCCGTTGCGCGGGATACGATCGATCCCGCAAAGTACAATGAAATTGTCTCTAAGGGGATTGAAAAGCTTGAAAGCGTGATGATCGCCATCAAGAAAGTGGGAATTTGATATGGCCCTGACAGAACAAATCGAATTACTAATCCAGCGACTTCTGGCCTTAAGCAAAGAGGACAAGGTCAATTGGCAAGAGACAGCCATTGAACAGAAATTTCTGGCTGCGGTGTCGAAGTATGTCGTGACCATAGAGGAAGCTACGTGGAACGGCCTCCACTACACTCTTGAAGTTTCTGATCAAACCGGAAAAGTCCTCGAAGCCGTCACCGTGACGCCCGACCTCAAGATAGATAGTCGGTCGTTTGACGAATTGAGCGAACTGCATACTCTGGCGCGACGGCGGGCCTTGAAGGTTGACGCGGCCCTTTCCGATCTCTTGTCTGACCTCGCCGAGATTCGCTAAACCGGCCTGCTCGCAGCAGGCCGCACCGGAGCCGGACAGCACCCCTCCGCGCAAACCCCGTGCTCCTGCCCGACCATCTCCGCAATCATCGCAATCATCGCCGGATGCGTCCCCGCCGTCCCCGCCCGGACCATCTTAATCCCGAGCTCCTCACTCACCGCGCGAGCCTCTGTATCCAGGTCATACAGCACTTCCATGTGGTCGGATAAAAACCCAATCGGTACGATCACCGCGTCACTCTTGATCTCGCGCAGATAATCACACACATCCGGCTCGAGCCACGGCTGCGTCGGCGGACCACTCCGGCTCTGATACACCAACCTCCAATCCGCCTTCCCCACATTCGCCGCGACCTTCGCCGATGCCGCCTCCAACTCCCCCACATACGGACCACTCGCCGCCATCGAAGTCGGCACGCTATGCGCCGTGAACACTAACTTGCCTTCTGGCAGCTCGCGCAACGCCGTCCGCACCCGATCCGTCATCGCTTCAATAAACTTCGGATGCCCCGAGAATGGCCGGATCTTCACAATCTCGGGAGCCCCATCACCCACCGCCGCCCGAGCCTTCGCAATATCCTCGGTGTACTGCCGGCATCCCGAATACGACCCGAACGCCGATGTCACGAACGCCACCGCCCGCTTCACCCCATCCGCCTGCATCTGCCGCACCGTATCCGTCAACATCGGATCCCAATTGCGATTTCCCCAATACACCGGCAGCTTCACGACATCCCGCAGCGCCGCAATCAGCGCACGATTCTGATCGTTAATCGGACTCCGCCCGTCGAAGTGATAATAGTGCTCCGCGACTTCTAGCATCCGCTCCCGAGGCACATTCCGCCCGCGCAGAACATTCTCCAAGAACGGCAACACATCCTCGCGCTTCTCCGGCCCACCAAAAGAAACAATCAACAACGCATCGTAAGTCATTACCTTCAGACTATCGCGCTTTCCGACTAAACTTAGATGTGATCTCCCGCAGGGCTTTGTTAGCTCTCCCCGCCATCGCCGTCACCGCGTGCAGCAAGCCTGAGGCTGCATTCAACGGCTACGCCTTCATCGCCAACCAGGACGGTGGAGCCATCGCCGCCGTCGACCTCGGTGTCATGGCCGTCGCCAAACACATCCCCATCGAAGGCGCGCCATCCCAAGTCCTCGCCGCGCAAACCCGCCCCGCAGTCTACGCGCTCACGCCCAACACTGGAACTGTCCACGAGATCCGCACCGATACTCTCAAGCTAGTCCGCAAGGTCGCCGCCGCGTCGAAGGTCGACAGCATGCACCTCGCACCGGATGAGTCCACTTTGTATCTCATCACCAGCGAGTCGCGCACCCTCACCGCCATCCAACTCGACGACCTGAAAGTCGCGTGGCACATGACGCTCCCCGAGGAGCCCGCAGACTTCGCGCTCTCCTCCGACGGCAAGACCGCCGCCGTATCCTCAGCCACTACGCTCCGCCTCTTGAGCCTCAAGGAGCGCAGCGTCGGCGAACCCCTCGGTCACGCCAACTTTGGCACCGTGAGATTTCTCAGCAACGGCGATCGCCTCATCGCCGCCGACCTCGACCAGCGCCAGATCTCTGTCTATCGAGTGAACAACCCCCGCCTCGTCGCCCACCTGCCCATCGCCGTGCGACCTGAAAATCTCGCCTTCAATCGCGATGGCGGCCAGTTGTTCGTCACCGGACCCGGCGGTGACTCCGTCGTCGTCATCTACCCCTATGACATCCCCGAGGTCGCCGAAACCATCCTGGTAGGTCACGCCCCCGCGATGATGACGGCCTCCGGTTCGATGCTCTTCATCACCAGCCCTGCATCGGGAGACGTGAGCGTACTCAACATCTCATCCCATAAAGTGCTTGCTGTGCTGCCCGTAGGCACCGATCCCGGTCAGGTGATCATCACCCCCGACGATCAGCTGGCGCTAGTGTTGAATCGCGAATCCGGCAACGTAACAGTACTGAATATCGAAGCCATCCAGCCGGGCCGCAACAAATCGACAGCGCTAGTGACGGTAATCCCCGTAGGCTCACGCCCCGTCAGCGCCGCCATGCACTCGGTTTGATGCAGTTCTCTACCGAGTCTCCGACCGGCTATTGCTCTCGTCCCACTTCATCTGCGCATCCAGCGCCCGCAGCATCTCATCGCCTGAACCCATCGAGTGCAAGGCTTCCGGAGCCGTCGACACAGGCATGACCGCAGTCGGCGCCGAGTACGAACGAGCCCCACTCCCCGACCGCAAGCTGTCCTTAATCTCCGTCAGCACCGTATGAATCTGGAACAGCTTCATCACCCCGGCAACGAACACCGCCAGAATAAACACGCTCATCAAACTACTCACACCCGCGGCAAGATATTCCATGTCGATGCCATCGGAAGATCCATCGCAAGACTTTACCCGTACACTAAGATTAGGATGCAGCGCTTAGCCCTTTTCGCAGTCTTTTCCCTGACCCTTTGGAGCCAATCCGCCCCCGACACCACCGCCCTCCTGCGCGGCGTGGAGAAGGCTTACAACTCTACCAACACCCTCCAGGCCAATTTCACCGTGACGTTCAAAGACCGCGGCCGCCCCCACCTCCCCGAAAAAGGCATCCTCTACCTGAGCAAACAAGGCGGCACCAGCCGCACCCGTTGGGACTACACCGCCCCCGCCGGAAACCTGTTCCTCTCCGACGGCAAATTCATCTACGACTACGACAAACAAAAAAACGCCGCCGACCGCTATCCCTACAAGGAAACAGAGGATCTGCGCATCCCCCTGTCGTTCCTCTTAGGCAAGCTCGACTTCAACAAGGATTTCGAAAGATTCGCCGCCACCCGCGAAGGCCCCCTAACATCGATAACGATGACCCCGCGCAACAAGAGACTCCTGTTCAAAGAAATCGCGATCACAGTAGCTCCCGATTCCACCATCCGCCGAGTCATCGTCACCGACCAACCCGGCACCTCGATCATGGAATACACCCTGGAGGCCGAACAGCGAAATTTGAAACTAGCCGAAACCCTCTTCAAATTCACTGTACCCGGCGCGCAAATCGTCGACGTAAAACAGTAACGCACGCACTCGTGCGTGCCGCGTCGAGACTCATCTCGACGCCTCGATCCGCGCTCCGTACTTCAGTAGCATCGCCAAAACATCCGGACGATCCCGCGCCATTTCCGCCGCTTCGTTCTTAGTCTTCGCGTCATCCTTCGATGCTCCCGCCTCAATCAGCAGCCGCACGACTTCAGCGTTCGGGTTCGAAACCGCAGCGCTCAGCGCCTTCTCTTGAAAAAATATCCCCGAAGTAGGCACATCCAGCGGCACCCCCGCCAAAATTAACGCCCGCACTACATTCGCGTCCCCGCGTCGAGCCACATGTGCCAACATGCGACCAGCCTCCTGCGACTGAAAGTCGAAACCCTCACCACGTAGCGCCGGGACCGTTTCCTTGTTCCCGTAAATCCACTTGTCGCCGCCCGCATACCAGTCGACGGCCCTCTCAAGTTCCGTCATCGCCATGGGCATCCCCGCCTCCAGGCCGTAATAGTCGACCACCGTTTGCTCCAGGCCGTCAATCGTAAGCGAGGTTGTGTACGTAGCTCCGTCAGTCGCGTTCAAGGAATACTTGGCATCGAACGAGAAGAAGTCCGCTTCGATGAAACCCGTCATCAGCGATTCGAGTTGCTCACGGGCGATGGACCCACTGTGAACCCCTGTCACCGCCACATCGCGGCGCCCCGAATACGTTACCGTACCGTCGCCCCTGATCTCCACCTCATAGTCAGGACAACTGCCGAAGCAACCCGTTCGGATCAGTTTGAACTTGACAGTGCTCCAATCCAGAACCTGAGGGAAAGCCTTGTGCACCTGGGACTTGATTTCCTCCGGCAGCACAAATACCCACGCCCACACAATTGCTTCCACCGGCGGCCCGTCTCGTAGAAATGGCTTGTACTGCCACGACCGCACCGCTTTTTCAGCCGCCTCGAAGTACTCCTCCCGCCCGCCGGGAACTGGCTTCGCAGCAACGATCTGCCCGAGCGTGCTCACCCGAACCTCAAACGGAATCGCGCCGGAGCCCTCAGGTTTCGGAACTCGAATGAAAGAAATCGCAGCGATCTCATGCAACCGGGCTTCGGAGTCGTCAACCCGCACCGGCGCTTGCGCAAACGCCGTCCCCGCGAAGACAAGAAAAAGAAGATGCCTCTTCATCGCCGCTGCCACACCGCTGGCTCTCATCCGATTCATCCGATTCATATGGGGCCACTAATGCCTTTCCTCGGTGTTAGTCTTCTAGCGGCGAGGGAATTAAAGATTCAAGTCGCCCGGTGTCAGCGATAGGACCCTCGGGAGGGCGGCCAAAAATCCCGCGCCACCTATGTACGTGTTCGAGCGGGCTCTGCCGCAGCAGGCGCACCACGCAGCAGCCCCTCGGTGCTCAGGTCCTCATCAATGTCTGGCCAATGAATCCCATACCCCGCACCACTCACTTCCCAGTGCGAGCGCTGTTCCTGCGTCGCATCCAGAAGCCTCGGATACCAAGCAAGGGGAACGACGATCGTCCGCCCGTCCGCAAGGTCAACGGCAAGCGTGTCTTCAGTGATGCTAACGTTTCGTACTCGCTCGCCGGAATTAAGTTGGGAAGTATTCATGCCATTTCTCCAATAGCAACGCACTATTCTCTTCGATCATACGATGCACACGCCGGAGCTCGGCAGGACCGAACCCAATGTTTCGCGAAAGCGCCACCGGCGCGATCCAGAACTTAGCCGACTGATCGTCCCGATCCACGTGAACGTGCGGAGGCTCATTTGGTTCGTGGCTGTGAAAGTACACGCGATACGGCCCCACACGAAGTACGGTCGGCACGAATCCAGTATCTCATCGGTCGAATCAATAAAGCTCACCTCTTCTCAACGACTTAGCGCTTTCGTCCACCCGCATTCTCAAATCCAAGCGCTACATTTCAAGTCAAGTAGCCGGGTGTTCGTCTTGCAGAGTACCGGCTCGCCAAAGCAACCCGGTCCTAGGCAACCGGCGCCAGCACGGTAAAAGTCCTCCGGCAGGAGGGAACTGGAAGATTCAAGTCGCGCAGCATCAGCGAAAGGATGCTCGGCAGGTGGATGTCGATAACCCTCCATCAAAACAGAGAGCTCTCTGAAAGGAATTTATCTGCGTTTATCCGCGTCCATCTGTGGCCAATAGAAGCTAGCTCCCCTGAGCCGCCAACTCCTTCGCGCGAAACTCTTTATACACCGCGCGAACCGCCTGGATCTCACGGACATGCTCTTCCAAATGCTCCGCGAACCACTCCACCGACGCCCGCAGTGTCGTTGGACCATCCTTCGAATGCGTGCCCACGCGCGCAAACTCGGAGTCCGTCAAATCCTTCAACAACTCGTAGTTATCCGACCGCAGCCGCCGAAACGTCTCCAGCCCCACCGAGACTTTCCGCCAAGCATAATCCAACTTATCCATCCACAACGCATCGTCGAAATATTGCAGCGTAGGATTCTCCTCCGCCAACATCTGCCGAAACCGCATCACCGCCACAGCCTCAGCGTCCGCAAGATGGCAGACCACCTGCCGCACGCTCCACGGATGTCCCTCAGCCTTGAAATCGACCACCGCACCCGCGGCCCCTGTAGTCGCCATCGCCAGCAGTTCGGCTCCGCGCCGGTATCGTTCGAGAAGATCGGAAAGTTCACTCATTTGTCAGTAATAATCCGCACAGGACATGAAGTACCCGCAGCGCTCGCAAAACAGCTTGCACTTGCGCTCGCTCAGCCGCAAACTGCACACCGGGCAATAGAGCATCGGCTCCTGCTCGGAAATCGCTTTCTTCGCGTCAACTGCGGTGTTTGCCTGATCCACGTCCATGGAAAGAACCATTATAATGAGGCCGGGAGTTCTCATGTCGCGAAAAAAGCTGGTTATCGGATCCGCCATCGCTGTCGCCCTTCTCGCCGCGGCGTCTTTTTCCATCGCCCAGACGCGCCGCAGCACGGAGCCATCGATCCGCCAAGCCGTCCGTGGAGCCAACTCCGCCGTCGCCGCCGGTAGCGATTACGCCACCGACGCGGGCATGAAGATGATGACCCAGAACGGCAACGCCATCGACGTGGGTGTCACCACATTGTTCGCGGCCTCGGTGACCGAACTCTCGCACTTCGGCATGGGCGGCGAAGCCCCCATCCTGATCCGCACCAAAGAAGGCAAGGTTTTTTCCATCGCCGGAGTCGGCACCATGCCGAAACTCGCCACCGCCGATATGTTCCGCAAGCGTCCGCTCAAGATCGGCGAAACAACGTTCGACGATGACGGCAAGGGCCTCAAGGGTGTGATGCCGAATGCCGGCCTGATGCCTGCATTGGTCCCCGGAATGGTGGACGCCGGCCTCGTCGCCTTGAAGGAATTCGGCACCAAGTCTTTCTCGGAAATCATCGCCCCCGCCATCGAACACGCGGACGGCTACGTGGTCGACGAAATGCGCGCGCGCTCCTTCGCCTCGGGCGTTGAATTCTTCGATCTCTGGCCCACTTCAAAAGCGCACTTCATGCCCAACGGCCACACGCCGCGCTTGGGAGAAATCTTCCGCCAGCCCGACACCGCGGCCACCCTGCGCTCCATGGTCGAGGCCGAAAAGAAAGCCCTCGCCTCAGGTAAGGATCGCAAAGCCGCCATCGACGCCGTTCGCGACTACTTCTATCGCGGCCCCATCGCCCGCAAGATCGACGAGTTCAGCAAAGCCAACGGCGGCCTGCTGCGTTATGAAGACATGGCTGCGTTCCACGCTGATGTAGAGGAAGCCGTCTCCACCACCTATCACGGCTACACCGTGTACAAGCCCGGCTTCTGGAGCCAGGGTCCGGACTTGATCGAAACGCTGAACATTCTCGACACGTTCAAGGACAAGCTGCCGTACAACTCCGCAGCTTATATCCATCGCAACGTCGAAGCCCTCAAGCTGGCCTACGCCGACCGCGACACCTATTACGCCGACCCCAAATTCAGCAAGCTCGACTACAAAGTATTCCTGACGAAAGACTACGCAGCCGAACGCGCGAAGCTCATCACCGACCGAGCCTCCACCACCTTCCGTCAAGGCGCGCTGCACGGCAAAACGCTTCCGCATCCGACCAGCGCCAACATGGCCTCCTACCGCATCGACGACGCGCTGATGTCGCATGACACCACCTGCGTCGACGTCATCAATAAGGATGGCTCCATGTTCTCTGCCACTCCCTCCGGAGCCTGGATGCCCAGCGTGATCGCAGGCGACACCGGCATCCCGCTCACCCAGCGCGCGCAAAGCTTCGTGCTGCTCCCCGGCCATCCCAACGAACTCGAAGGCGGCAAGCGCCCGCGCGTGACGCTCTCTCCGACACTGGTAACCACCGCTGCAGGTGCCCCGGCCTTCGCGCTCTCCACCCCTGGAGCCGACGTTCAGGATCAGGCCCTCTTGCAGGTTCTCTTCAACGCCTCCGAATACGGCATGGACGCGCAACAAGCCGTCGAGGCCCCGCGCTATCAAACACGCCACATGGTTTCGAGCATGGATAACCACGCCTGGAACATCAACAGCCTGTGGCTCGACGAGCGCATCCCGATCGAAGTCGGCCAGGAGCTGGTGAAGATGGGCCACCAAGCGGCGCAGATGTCAAAGTACAACAACGGCTCGGCTCCCGTGATGGTACGCGTGCTGGCCAACGGCACCATCGAAGCCGGTGCCGATCCCTTTTATAACCGTTCCGCTCGCGCCCGGTGAACTTTTCTCTTTTTGAAGAACCGCAAGCGTTCGACAAGGCCACGCTTGGTAAACGGCTGCGTGTGCTTGCGGACCAGAACCTGTGGATCGGCACCAGTTCGTGGAAATACGAAGGGTGGCTCGGCCAGATCTACACGCGCGAACGCTACGTAACGCGCGGCAAATTCTCCAAAGCCCGATTCGAAGCCGAGTGCCTGACCGAATTCGCCGAGACCTTTCCCACCGTCTGCGGAGACTTCTCGTTCTATCAATTCCCTTCCCCCGACTTCTGGAAAAAGCTCTTCACCACCGCTCCGCCATCGCTGAAAGTCGCACTGAAGGTCCCCGAAGAAGTCACCGTTGAAGTCTTCCCGCGCCACGCCCGCTACGGCCCGCGCGCGGGACAAGAAAACCCCGCGTATCTCAATGCAGAAGCGTTGAAAGCTCTTTTCCTTGAACCTCTGGAGCCTTATCAAAACCGCATCGGCCCCCTTATCTTCGAGTTCGGAGCCCGTTCCACACCCGTCGGCGAGTTCATCTCCACGCTCGACGAGTTTTTCGATCAATTACCCAAAACCTTTCGCTACGCAGTCGAAGTTCGCAATCGAGAGTTCCTGCAGCCGCATTACTTCGACATGCTCCGTGAACATCAAGCCGCGCACGTGTTCAACGCATGGACGAAAATGCCGATGCTGCACGAGCAAATGGCCATCGAAGCCGCCTTCACCACCGACTTCACCGTCACCCGAGCGCTGCTCCGCCAAGGCCGCCCCTATGAGCAAGCGGTGAAACAATTCGAGCCCTACGACAAAACGCAGGACGAGAACCCCGAGGCTCGCGAGGCTTTGCGGAAAATGTTGCAGCGCATGAAAGAGGAGCGTAAAGCAGGCTACGTCTACGTCAACAATCGCCTCGAAGGAAACTCGCCCAACACGATCGAGGCTGTCGTCAGCGAATGAAGCTTCCCATAGACGACCTGCTGCCGCGCATCGTCGCCGAGCAGTCCCCGAACATCGTCATCGAAGCCGCCCCTGGTGCAGGTAAAACAACGCGCGTTCCACCCGCCCTACTTGGTCGCGGACAAGTCTTGGTACTGGAGCCTCGTCGCCTCGCCGCACGCATGGCAGCCAAGCGCGTCGCACAGGAGATGGGCGAGGCGATCGGTGAAACCGTGGGCTACCAAGTGCGCTTCGAAGATGTCGGCGGACCCCGCACTCGTCTGCGATTTCTCACCGAAGGCGTGCTCACGCGCCGGCTGCTCAGCGACCCTCAACTGCGAGGCATATCGACGGTTATCCTCGACGAATTTCACGAGCGACATCTCGATAGTGACCTCGCACTCGCATTGCTGCGACGCTTACAGAAAACGACGCGCCCCGATTTACGCTTGGTCGTGATGTCCGCCACGCTGGACGCGGCTCCCATCGCTCGATATCTCGACAATTGCCCCGTATTTACGCAGGAAGTCCGAGTCCATCCACTTGAGATCGAGTACACACCCACCTCCGCGACTCCGCTAGAAGAACAGGTCGTGAGTGCTGTAGAAAAGCTCCTGGGAGTCGGAGATATTCTGGTGTTCCTGCCGGGTGCCGCTGAAATCCGCCGAGCTTCGCGCGCGCTCGAATTGCTGGCCAAGCGAGCCAACCTACTTGTCGTACCGTTGCACGGCGACCTGTCGCCCGCTGAGCAAGACCTCGCCGTCTCACCTGCTCCACAACCGAAAGTCATTCTTTCGACGAACGTCGCCGAAAGTTCCGTGACCATCGAAGGCGTGCGCGCGGTAGTCGATTCCGGTCTCGCGCGCATCGCCGCCGATTCTCCGTGGACAGGCTTACCGTCGGTGGAACTCAAGCGCATCAGCCAGGCGTCCTCAAAGCAACGCGCAGGAAGAGCAGGGCGACTCGGACCGGGGCGAGCGATTCGACTCTACACGGAGCAGGAATTTCATCATCGTCCTGCAACAGACATCCCCGAAATTCTACGCCGTGAACTTTCCCAGATGTTGCTGCAACTGCGCGCGATGGACGTTCACCAACTCGAATGGCTGGACACTCCGCCCGCATCCGCGTGGGACGCCGCGAGTACGCTGCTCGATAAGCTGGCGGTCACGACAGAGATGGCGGATCTGCCGCTGCCGCCTCGCTTGGCAAAGTTGGTCGTCGAAGCCAAACGGCGCGGTGTACCGGAAAAGGGCTGCGCAGTTGCCGCCGTGTTGAGTGCGGGTGAGCGCGGCTCGTCCGACTTACTTTCCCTCATCGACGCTCGCTGGCAACCGTCGACGCAGCGAGTCTACGATCAACTGAAACGGCAGATTGGCGGGCGAGATCGCGGTGGAGATCCCGAGCTATTGCAGAGCTTGCTCGCAGCCTTTCCGGACAGAGTTGCTCGACATCGCCGTGATGGAGAATTGCTGCTTTCCGGTGGCGGTTCCGCGAAGTTTCCGAACTGCCGTTGGGAATTTCTAGTGGCCGTCGACATCGAAGAGCGCCGTGAACATGGAGTTCCCCTGGTGCGGCTCGCTGCACCGATTGAACCCGAATGGCTGCTAGATCGCACGACAGAGCGGGTTCGTTTCGAATGGAACCGCTCCGCTGAACGCGTCGAGCAAGTGTCCGCGCTTGTCTATGACCAACTGGTCATAGAAGAGACTCGTGCACCGGCGGCACCTTGTGAAGAAGCGGGGGCGCTACTGGAGCAGAAAGCTCTCGATGTCGGGTTGGGGCGCTTCGTGGATGTGGATGCGCTCGCGCAACTCACTTCGCGCGCGGCGCTCGCGGGGATTGCGATTGATGCTGAAGCTGCATTGCGCGAATTGTGTACGACTTCGACCAGTTTCAAGGAACTGGAAGCCGCGAACCTGCTCGAATCGCTGCGGCCTGGACGCCTGGATCATGCCGCGCCCTCGCAGATGAAGCTGGCAGGCGGGCGGCAGGTGAAGGTTCACTATGAACCCGGCAAGCCGCCCTGGATTGAATCTCGCTTACAGGATTTCTTCGGGATGAAAGAGACGCCGAAGATCAATGGCTCGCCGATTGTGGTGCATCTGCTCGCTCCGAATCAGCGGCCAGTGCAGGTAACGAGCGACCTCGCGGGCTTTTGGGAGCGCTTGTATCCGCAAGTCCGGAAAGAATTGATGCGACGTTATCCGCGTCACAAATGGCCGGAGAAGCCGGAGTAGTTCAGCGAGGCTTGTAGAGCGTTAGACCGGGGATGTCCGCGAAGTCCGCA
Source organism: Bryobacteraceae bacterium (assembly GCA_039926185.1). Taxonomy (GTDB): domain Bacteria; phylum Acidobacteriota; class Terriglobia; order Bryobacterales; family Bryobacteraceae; genus Palsa-187. The sequence goes on from JBDSXJ010000005.1 coordinate 396,689, forward strand.
GGATTTAGGGTCCAAAGTTTTGCGTTGTGGCGAATGGCTGTCGCCGCGATGGCAATATCGATCTCACGACTGCGCGCCCGCTTTACCGCGCGATAAATATCGGCGGCAAGGGAGGCTTCGGTAGGGCCGAAGGGGATTGCATCGGCGGAAGGGAGGATTTGCTCCTGTTCTAGTATCTCCGAGGAAGTCCGGGGTCCTCGCAGCCACTCGTACAGAACCACGCTACTGAGCAGGAATTGTTCCCCCTGCACAATAGCCCTCCTCACATCCGGAAGCGCCGCGCGCCTGCTGGACCAAGCTTCGATCAGGAGACTGGTGTCGAGGAGAATCATCACTCAGCGCGATGGAGTCTGCCGCCATGACGCCGGGCACGGCGAAGTTCGGCGAGTTCTTTATCGACGTCGGCTTGGCTACGTGTGGGTGGCCTCGACATCATTTCGTCTATGACTCGTAACTTGCGCTGCCGCTCTTCCTCGCTCATTCGAATTTCTTTGCCAGAGTAGTCCTGAATAGCTTCGCGCACGGCCTGGCTCTTGGGTATTCTACGGCGGGCTGCCGCGTCCGTAAGCGTTTTCACTGTGACTTCGTCGAGCGTGAAGGTGACCTTTACCATATCACCATATTACCATACGCCCATACCACCATACTGCAATACTAGCGAACGACGCAGGTCCATTCTCCGTCGTCGTTCTGGAAGCCGGAGAGGATGCGGACTTTGGCGACGCGTTCCAGATCGGGGAGCATTACGCCGATTACGTCTTCGCTGATGTTGGCGACGACGACGTCAAAGGAGTTGCTGCGGACGGCGTCGACGCTGCCTTGGAAGAAGGGGACTACGCGGGCGGTTTCTAAGTCGATGTCACAGGCGACGACTCGGGTTGCGCCTAACATTTTTGCGGCGAGCGATAGGATGCCGGAGCCGCTGCCTACGTCGAGGACGGAGTCGCCGGGATGGATCAAACCTTCCATGGCGGCTAGGCATTTCTGTGTACAAGGGTGCTGACCGGTGCCGCATTGCTGGCCGGGGTTTATCTCGAGGCGGAAGCGGCCCTCAGGAGTTGGATCTTCGCACCATGGCGGGACTACGAAGAATTTCTCGCCGACTAACAGAGGGGGCCACGACGCTTTCATTTCGGCGACCCAGTCTCGGACGGGGGCGGGCTGCGGCGCGCCGAATTTCGCGGCGAGTTCTTCGGTTTCAAACCAGGCTTCGAGGGATCCGTCTTCTTCGGTGACACCGAGCGTACCGGCTTCCCACAGTTCAGCCATCATCAGGTCCTGATCGGCGGGCTCGACTGCGATTCGTACTGTAAACATTAACCGTTCACTCTCGATTTTTCTCCCGACCAGAAGCGCTCACGCAGATCGAGTTTGCGAATTTTGCCTGTTCCGGTTTTCGGCAACGGCTCCGCGGAGAACTCAATGATACGTGGAAGCTTGAACTTAGCCAAACGTTCGCGCAGGAATGTCAGTAAGGCCTCGGGAGTTAACTCTGCGTTCGGGCGGAGCACGATGATGGCAGCAGGGACTTCGCCCCAGCGTTCATCGGGGGCGGCAACTACGGCGCATTCGAGCACGGCGGGGTGGGCGGCGATGGCGTTTTCTACTTCGATGGAAGACACGTTTTCGCCGCCGGAGATGATGATCTGCTTCTTGCGGTCGACGATGTTGATGTAGTTGTCGGGTTCCCAAACGGCCATGTCGCCGGTGTGGAGCCAGGGGCCTGTGAATGCGGCTGCGGTGCCTTCGGGATCGCCGTAGTAACCGTCCATGACGTGGTCACCCATGGCGACGATCTCTCCGACCATTACGCCGTCGCGAGGGACGTCGCGCATCTCGCTATCGACCACGCGCAATGTTACACCGGGCAAGGGCCAACCAGTTTTAGATTGCCTCAAGTAGCGCTGGTCGTCGGGCGTTTGCAACGCTATCTTCTGCTGAGTATGGGTAATCACGGGTGCGGTTTCGGTGAGACCGTAGCCGCTGGAACATTCGCAATTTGGAAATGCCCGTTCTACTCGCTCTACTAACTCAGGAGAGTTCGCCGCGCCCCCCATGTTGATATGGCGGATGCTGGAGAGGTCGAAGCGACTGCGAGCATCGGAGTTCACTAGCGCATTCGCCATGGTCGGGACGAGGCACATGTCCGTGGCGCGGTAGCGCTCGATCAAAGTGAAGACCAGCTCGGGGTCGAAGCGGCGCACCATGATTTGTTTGGTCCCGAGCATGGTCGATGCTTGCGGGCGACCCCAGCCATTCGCGTGATACAGGGGGATAGTGTGCAGGTCAATCATCGTCGCGGCTTGCCGGTATTGCAAGGCGTAGTCGAGCGCGTGCAGATACAACGTCCGATGGGACAGCATCACGCCTTTTGGCGCACCGGTGGAGCCGCTGGTGTAGAACAGTTCAGCGATGGTGAGTTCGTCGTAGGTGGTGATGTCGGCGTGTTCTTCATGGGCCAGCAGCGCCTCGTAGTCGCGCTCGATGCTCAGCCAGTGCTGCACCGAAGGACATGCTGCGCGAAGTTTCTCGATCAACGGAGAGAACTCGTCTTCGTAAAGCAGAACGCTGGCACCGGAATGTCGCAGGATGGTGGTGAGTTCGGGTTCCGTCAAGCGAACGTTGAGAGGCAGCAGGATGGCGCGGGCTTGCGGGACGCCGAAGTAGCCTTCGAACAGTTGGTGATTGTTGAAACTGAGATAGGCGACGCGATCTCCCGGGGCGACGCCGAGCGCGCGCAGGCCTGTGGCTAAACGCTCCGCACGGCTCTTGAGTTCCGCGTAGGTAAATTCGCGGCCACCGCAAACCACGCCGACGCGGGAGCCATACAAAGCGGCCGCGTGGTGCAGGCAACGGATGGGCGTGAGGGGAAGGAACATACGCAGGCGTGGCTTAGTTCAGGTTGCCGCGGTCGAATGATTTGCCGATTCGCTCGTCTTCGCTGGAACCCGCTTGGTCGCCCAAAGCACGTTTCGACCTCGCGCGGCCGTAGTAGGCGAAGGGCGCGTCGCGGAGCTGTTCGATGAGCCAAGTGAAATCCTGAATGGCCAGTTCGTGTTGGCCGATTTGCGCGTAGGCCGTCGCGCGATTGGTGTAGGCATCGACGGACGGCTGAAGGTCGATGACCTTGGTCAGTTCTTCGACCGCATGCTGGGAATCGCCCTTTGCCAGATAGATGCTGGCGCGCGCGGTGCGCGCTTGTAGGAGGTCGGGCTTGAGCAGCAAGGCGTGCTGGAAATCCGTCAGCGCCGCATCCAACTGGCCCAAATTCTGTTTGGCAAGTCCCCGGTTGAGGTAGGCGTTCCAGGAATTGGGGTCCAACTCCATGGCCTTGGTGAGGATTCCGAGGGCTTCCTCATAGTGACCAGGGATGAGCAGTTTCGCACCGGCCTGAACTTGCAGTTCCGCGCGTTCGGGTGCGGAGGCCACATAGTCATAGGTTTCCCAGGCGACCAGCAGCAGCAGAAAGCCGCCGAGGGTTCCAAAGACCAGCCGCTTTTGTCTACGCCTGTGGGCCCGTTGAGCCGCGGTAGGAGGCGGAGGGGGAGCCTTGCTGAGCGGACCGGCCATGCCGAATTATAGCAACGGCTAACGATTTCCTCCGAGATCCGCGGCTCGCTGCTGGTCCTGGCGATAACCTTCTTCGTCGCCCAATGCACGCTTGGCGATCGAGCGGGCGAGGTAGACGTAGGGAGCCTCCCGGCGCTCGAGGATGGAACGGTCGTAGTCTTCAATGGCCCGCTTGAATTCGCCGAGTTGCACATAAACCTGGCCGCGTTGGAAGTAAGCGTCCACGGTGGGGTCCAGGCGGATGGACTGATCCAGGTCCGGCAGCGCCTTGGCGTAATCGCCGGCCAGGCGGAAGTGGGTTGCCCGCGCTGTGTAGGCGGCGGCCAAACCGGAATCCAACTGGATGGCGCGACCCCAGTCGGCGAGAGCCTTGTCCGGCTGCTGCAAATTTTGATAGGCGTTGCCCCGCTCCAAATACGCATCGGCGGATTCAGCGATGGCAATGGAGGCAGAGAGTTTGGTGACGGCACCGGCAAAGTCATTGGCACCGATGGCGCGCATTCCGTCCTGGAAGGCTGTCCGTGCGCGCTGTGGAGCTCCGGCGACGTAATCGATCACGGCCCAGATGGCCACGACAGGCAGGAGGATGCCGAGGGTGATGAGCAGCATGCGACGCTGCGTTTGGTTCATCGAGGCGCGGGTGCCGGGGACAGCGGAAGGCGGGCGGATCGAATCGAGGAAGCGGCGGTGCCAAGGCACATCGCCGTAACCCTGGTCGCGCAGATGCGCAGGAACTTGCGGTTTCTCCAGGATTTTGCGAAGTTTGCCGAAGAGCGAGTTGCTGCCCATGTGTCGAGATTATAACAAGGCTGAAAAATCGGGCCGGAGCAATGATGCCCCGGCCCGTTGGTTTAGATGAGTCTACTGTGCGTGGAGGAACTTATTCCACAGGGCACTTGTTGCCCGGGTAGGTGGTGCAGCCCGGATCGCTGTGGTTGCTGTTGCGCCCGCTGTAGGCATTGGCCACAAACGGGAACGTCATGAGCGGCTGCACGGCGGGAGCGTTGACGCCATCGCCGATGCGGACGTTGTACTGACGGTCGGCCAGAGCGCCGCTGACTACGCGGGAGGCGATGTCGACCACGTCGTCATTGAGGCGGCGACCGTTGGGGAAGCCACCGAAGTCACCCGCGAGGACGCCTAAACGCTTCGAGGACCACACGGGCGTGGATGGGATGCCGAGGTTGATGCGCAGGAGATCCGCAACCGGACCGGCGTCTTTCGGGCCACAGCCGGGGCAGATCGGGGCGGCGTATTGCACCAGCGGCAACAGGTCCAGACGCGGGGCGGAGGGTGTGGGGATTCCGATGGACTGGAAGACCTTGGCGAGCAGCGGATCGAGCAGCAGGGGAGCGAACTGTGAATCGTCCGCCGGATCGCCCATGCTGAATTTATCCTTCATGTCGGTACCGATGAGGAGTTCGTTGATGAGCGGATTGCCCATGCGCTGAATTTGCACAAAGGGGCCGTTCGAATCGGGCGTACCGTTACCTTTTTTCAGCACGGTTACGTTCTGGCGCAAGGTCGCACCATAGGTGCCGATGACGGCCTGTTTCTCTGCGGCGGTATGGGTCTTGCCATCTTCGGTCAACATGCGGATGGGCACGGAGATCACGATGCTGTTGACGTTGAAGCCCGCGAGGGAATTGGGGGCGTTGTTCAAGGTGTCGTCGAGGTCATTGCGTACTGCCATGACACCGCCGCCGGCGGCTGCGCGGAAGTTGAGGGAATCAAACGCAGCGCCAAGGTCGATGAAGAACGGGTCTGCGACGGTGCCAGCGAATACGCTGATGCCGTTGCTGAGGTTGTAGATGCCCTGGGCGCGCAACTTGGTGTAGTCAGGCATGGTGCGGGGGCCAACGTTGGAGGGGACCGCGAATAGCGTCTTGCCGTCGGCGATGTCGACACCTTTATCATTGCCCTTCACCATGGTGACGGTGTAGTTCTGGCGAAGACTGAAGCCTTCCGAGCCCTTGCCATCGAGCGAGGTGATCTGGGGAATTCCCGCGATTCCACCCACAAAGCCGGTAAAGACGCCGGGTCCGCGGATTTCGGTCTTGAAGCGGACCTGGAAGGTGACGTCGGCGACGCCATCGCGATTGTTGTCGACGCGCAGGTCATATTGGACATTGGGGTCAAACGGGAAGTAATTGGGACCGTTGGAGGGCTCGAGGAATGGGTCCACGTTCATGACCATGACGACCCGGTCAGGGCGTTCAGGATCGATAAAGGTGTACCAGTCAGTGATATCGGCCTTGGTGTCGAGGGCGGTGATGGGAGCCTCGCGGTGGCTAGCGGCGGATAGTTTCCCTGGCTGGGCGGCAAAAATGAGCCCGGCCAAGGCGATAGCGGAAGTATATTTTTGGAAGGTCACGGTCTTGGTCCTTTACGAGAATTTGGTTGCTTCTCTGTCTGTCATTACGAAGGGGCCGCGAAACTGGATTTAGGGCGTGGCAAAATAGTTGATTGGCACAAATAACCTCACTCTCCGAAGCGATCCGCGAAACGATTCACGATGGCGATGTCGTCGCGCTGGAAGGTTTCACGCATCTGATCCCGTATGCGGCGGGGCATGAGATCGTTCGTCAGCAGAAAAAGAATTTAACTGTGATACGAATGACGCCGGATGTGATCTACGACATGTTGATCGGCTCGGGGTGCGTCCGGAAGATCATCTTTTCGTGGGGCGGGAATCCGGGCGTGGGGTCGCTGCATCGGTTGCGAGATGCGGTGGAGAAGGATTGGCCTCTTCCTATTGAGGTTGAAGAGCACGCGCACGCCGGGATGGCGGCGATGTATGCGGCGGGGGCGGCGAATCTGCCGTTCGGGTTGCTGCGGGGTTACATCGGCACCGACCTCACCAAATACAACGACCGGATCAAGTTCATCGATTGTCCGTTCACGGGCGAGAAGCTGGCTGCGGTGCCGGCGCATCGGCCGGATGTCACGGTGATCCACGCGCAGAAGGCGGATCGCAAGGGCAACGTGCTGATGTGGGGCGTGGTCGGGGTGCAGAAGGAAGCGGTGCTGGCGGCGAAACGCAGCATCGTTACTGTCGAGGAGATCGTGGACGATTTGCAGTCGCCGCCGAATGCGGTGGTGCTGCCGTATTGGGTGGTGGGGCAGGTGTGCGAGGTTAAGGGCGGAGCGTTTCCTTCCTACGCGCAGGGGTATTATCCTCGCAACAACGCGTTTTACAAGAAGTGGGACGACATTTCGAAGGATCGCGATACGTTCACCGCGTGGATGGAGAAGCACATCAAGTCGACGAAAGACTTTGCCGAATTCAAAGCTAGTTTGGGGGGCAAGTAAGATGACACTCGCTTACACCTCAGACGAGATGATGACGATCGCGGCGGCACGGAAGATTCGCAATGGTGCGCCATTGTTTGTAGGGATCGGGCTGCCGAGTGCGGCGGCGAATCTGGCGAAGCAGACGCATGCTCCGGACACCGTTTTGATTTACGAGTCGGGGACGATTGGGGCGAAGCCGACGGTGCTGCCGCTTTCGATCGGCGATGGCGAGTTATCGGAGACGGCGGACGCGGTGGTGTCGATCCCCGAGATGTTCGCTTATTGGCTGCAGGGCGGGCGGATTGAGCTCGGGTTTTTGGGCGCGGCGCAGATCGATAAGTACGCGAACATCAACAGCACGGTGATCGGCGGGACGTACAAGCGTCCGAAGGTGCGGCTGCCTGGGTCGGGTGGCGCGCAGGAGATCGCGGGGAATTGCGGCGAGGTGTTGATTACGCTGCGGCATAACAAGCGGGCGTTTGTGGAGAAGCTCGATTTTATGACCTCGGGCGGACACTTTGAGGGTGGCGATAGTCGCGCGAAGTTGAATTTGCCGGGCAAGGGACCGACGGCGGTGATCACGGATCTGGGGATTCTGACGCCCGATCCGGTGACCAAAGAATTGACGCTCACGCATGTTCACGAGGGGGTGAGCGTGGAGCAGGTAGTGGCTGAGACGGGGTGGGCGTTGAAGGTTTCGGGGACGGTGGAGACGACGGCACCTCCGACGGAGCGGGAGTTGGCGGTGTTGCGGGATCTGAATGAGCGGACGGCTCGGGCACACGCAGGGCAGCAATAGGGACTAAAGGGGTAAGCGTATGTTGAAGGTCGCGATCACGTTGGTCTGCGTCGCTGGCTCAATTTGCGCGCAGGATCGTTTCGATACAGCCGCGGTCAAGTTGAAGGATGCACCGAAAGCGGCGCTCGTGATCGGCTATTCACCTGAAGGCAAATTCAGCGTACGCAACTTTCCATTGATCGCAATCATCGCTGAGGCTTACCAAGTGTCGCTATCATCCGGCCAATTGACCGGGGTTCCCGAATGGGCGAAGACGGAGCGTTACGACATCGACGCAAAGGCGGCGGTCCCCAAGGGATTGAGCCGGACGCTAGTTCGGAAAATGATGCTGCCTATGCTGAGGCGCTTACTGCAGGAGAAATTCGAACTCTCCATTCGCGTAGATAAAAACGAGAGGGCGGTGTATGCGATTCGAACGAACGAAAATGGCGCTAAGCTCACGCCTGCCCTCATTACAGAGAACGACTGTGCAAAGATCGTCGATCCTCAATTGCAGGAATGCCATGAGTTCTACGGAGTACAAGGTGGAGGATCCTACGGTCGTGCGGTAAGCATGGCGGATCTGGCAAGAAGTGTTGCGAGTGAAGCCGATCGGCCCGTAGTGGACAAAAGCGGCATCGTCGGTCTCTTCTCGATCGAGTTGCCGGGGGAGTGGAGTTTGCCGAATATGCTCAAAGCGATGGACAAGCTCGGCCTGAGGCTGGTGCCGGACAAAGCGCCAGTCGAGGCCTACATCGTGGAGCATGTTACCCGTCCAAGGGATAATTGATCGACCGTCTATGATGGATCATAAGCTCGCTGTGTTGCGAGATCTGGATGAGCACACCGCGCGTGCGCACGCAGGTCAGCAATAGTCCTGCTCTACTGATGCCTGGGTGCATCCTTGGTGAAGGCGTCGAGATGAGTCTCGACGCGGCACGCAGGAGTGCGTGCGCTACAGGAGGGTTCCATGCGACGCAGAGAATTTTGTTTGGCTACCGCAGCCATGGGTGCGGAGATCGCATTTGGGCAAGCGCGCGCGATTGACGTGTTTTTCGCGGAGTTTACGGATGAGTGGGTGCGCCACAGTCCGGGGCTCGCGACCAGTCAGCGGTACTTTACCGGTGAGGAGCAGGATCGGCTGGAACGGTCGATTGCTCCGAACACACCTGAGGAGGCGCGCAAGACCATTGCCCTCGCGAAGAAGGGGCTTGCGGGGCTGAAGGGCTTTGATCGCGCGGCGATGACGGATTCGCAACGGCTGTGGGCCGATGTGATGGCGTGGCAGCTTCAGATGGTCGTTGATGAGGAGCCGTATCTCGATTATTCGTTCCCGTTGCAGCAGATGAACGGATGGAACGTGAGCGTGGTGGAGCGGTTCACGGTCTCGCGTCCGCTCGCGAAATTGCGGGATGCGGAGAATTACGTTGCCGCGTTGGGGTTGGTGAAGGCTCGCACGGAAGAGGCGATTGAGGAATCGAAGCGGCTGGCGGGTAAGGGGATCATTCCGCCGCGGTTCATTCTGCAAGCGACGATCAAGCAGATGCAGGGCTTCACAGATCCGGCTCCGGCGAGCAATCCGTTTGTGACGGTATTCGCGGATAAGACGGCTGCGTTGAAGGATGTGCCGGCGTCGCTGAAGGCCGACGCGGAGAAGATTGTTGGGGCGCAGGTTTACCCGGCGTTCAAAAAGGGCATCGAGACACTGCAGGGGCAGCTTGCGAAGTCAACCGACGATGCGGGGTTGTGGCGGCTGAAGGGCGGCGATGAAGCGTACGCGTATTTCCTGAAGCGCTACACGACGACGAACATGAAGGCGGAGGAGATTCATCAGCTCGGGCTGCAGCAGGTGGCGGCGATCGAGGGGCAGATGGATACGCTGTTCAAGCAGTTGGGTCGCACGCAGGGGTCGGTGAAAGAACGAGTCGAGAAGCTAAGACTCGATTTGCAGTATCCGAATCCGACGGGTGAGGCGGCTCGCGAGCAGATCATGAAGGACTTCAACGCAATCATTCAGGATGCGGTGAAGCGGTCCGAGGCGCTGTTCGATATTCGACCCAAGTCTCCTGTGATGGCGCAGCCGTTCCCGACGTTCCGCGAGGCGAATGCGGCAGCGAACTATAACGGTCCGGCGGGGGATGGGTCGCGGCCGGGGATTGTGCAGTTTCCGCGGCGGATCGAGAACATGACGAAGTTCCGGTTGCGGAGTCTCGCGTATCACGAGGCTGTGCCGGGACATCATTTCCAGATAGCGTTGCAGGTGGAAGACAAGACGCTGCCGAAGTTCATGCAACTGCGCGCGTTCGGCGGGATCTCGGCGAATAGTGAGGGTTGGGGACTGTACGCGGAACGGCTGGCTGCGGAGTCGGGTTGGTATGACGGGGATCCGGAAGGGCTGCTGGGGCAGCTGGATTCGTCGTTGTTCCGGGCGCGAAGGCTCGTCGTGGATACGGGGCTGCATGCGAAGAAGTGGACTCGGAAGCAAGCGATCGATTATGGGATCGAGGCGAGCGAGGTGGAGCGGTACTGCGTGTATCCGGGGCAGGCTTGTTCGTACATGGTGGGGCAGTTGAAGTATGTGGAGTTGCGGGAGAAGGCTCGGGCGGCGCTGGGGGAGAAGTTTAATGTGAGGCAGTATCACAATGTGGTGTTGCAGGCGGGGTCGGTGCCGTTGAATGTTTTGGAGCGCGTGGTGGATGGGTATATTGCCCGCGTGAAGGGATAGTTCGTATCCGCTCCCTCACGGTCGCGGTTCAGTAAAGGGTAAAAATGAAACGTAGGACATTTCTAGGGGTGACGGCGGGGGCTGCGCTGGCACAAAGCAAATCCATGAAGATTGGCGACTTTTTTAACAGCATCACGGATGAATGGATGCGGATGAACCCGGATACCGCGACGTATTATCGCTACTTTACGGGGGATGAGCAGGATGCGCTGGATCGGAAAATTGCGCCGCTGACACTTGCCGAGGCGAAAAAGAGGATTGCGTTTGCGCGCAAGGGGCTCGCGGATCTGAAGAAGTTTGATCGCGCCGGGTTCACGCAGGTGGAGAAGCTCGCGGCGGAGACGCTGGAGTGGCAGTTGCAGACGATCGTCGATGAGGAAGCGTTCCTTGATTTCAGCTTTCCGCTGGACCAGATGAACGGGTGGAACGTCGCTAGCGTGGATTCGATGACGGTGGGTCGGCCGGTAACGACTGTGCGCGATGCGGAGAATTACGTTGTGGCGCTGGGACAAGTTGCGCTGCGCATGAATGAGGCAACGGCTCGTGCCAAGAGTTTGGCAAAGATGGGGTTGTTGCCTCCGAAGTTTATCTTGCAGGAGACGATTCATCAGCTGGAGAGCTTTACGGATGCAGCCCCGGCGCAGAATCCGTTTGTGACGGCGCTGGTTACGAAGCTTGAGTCGGTGAAGGAAGCGAGTCCGGAGATTCGGCGTCAGGCTGAGGCTGCGGTTGCGAAGCAGATTTATCCCGCGTGGAAACGGGCGGCGGCGGAATTGAAGTCGCAATTGCCCAAGGCGACGGATGATGCGGGGATCTGGCGGCTGAAGGGCGGCGATAAGGCTTACGAGTATTATCTGCGGCGTTACACGACGACCGACATGACGGCGGAGCAGGTCCACGAAATTGGGCTGAAGCGGGTCGCGGAGATTGAGGCGCAGATGGATGCGCTGTTCAGGGAGTTGGGGCGCAACACGGGGTCGGCGAAGGAGCGGATTGAGAAGCTCGCCGCGGATCTGGAGTATCCGAATCCAACGTCCGAAGCGAGTCGCGAGAAGATCATCGCGGATCTGGACGCGATTGTTCGCGATGCGGAGAAGCGGTGTGAGACGCTGTTCGATTTGCGGCCCAAGGCTCCGTTGAAGGTGCAGGCGGTGCCGACGTTCGCGGAGAACGATATGGCGGCGAACTATAATCCTCCGGCGCAGGACGGGTCGCGGCCGGGGATCATTCAGTATCCGAGGCGGCCGAACCAGATGACGAAGTTTGGGATGCGGACGCTGGCGTATCACGAGGGCGTTCCGGGGCATCATTTCCAATTGGCGCTGCAATCGGAGAACAAGGAGCTGCCTCGGTTTTTGCAGTTGAGCGCGTTTGGATTTATTTCGGCGTCAGGCGAGGGGTGGGCGCTGTACTCGGAGAGTCTGGCGGCGGAGTCGGGATGGTATGAGGGTGATCCCGAAGGGCGGCTGGGGCAGTTGTCGGATGAGTTGCTGCGGGCTCGCAGGTTAGTCGTCGATACGGGGATTCATACGAAGAAGTGGACTCGTCAGCAGGCGATTGATTATGGGGTTGAGCCGAGCGAGATTGACCGGTACATTGTGTGGCCGGGGCAGGCTTGTTCGTATATGGTGGGGCAGTTGAAGATTATTGAGTTGCGGGAGAAGGCTCGGGCGGCGATGGGCGGGAAGTTTTCGGTGCGCGAGTTCCACAATATTGTTTTGGGGGCGGGGTCGGTGCCGTTGCAGGTATTGGAGGGGGAGGTGGATGGGTGGATTGCGCGGGAGGCGTCGAAATGAGTCTCGACGCGGCACGCACGAGTGCGTGCGCTACGGGGTGATGGCGGCGAGGTCGGATTGGGTAAGTTTCCAGGACGCCGCTTTTGAATTCGCAAGAACTTGCTCGGCGGTTTTGGCTCCGGCGATTACGCTGGAGACTTGACCATGTGAGGCTAGCCAGGAGAAGGCTAGTTCTAAAAGCGTGTGGCCTTGGGATTCGGCGTATGTGGCCAGGGCTTCGGTGCGGTCGAGATTTTCCTGGGTGAAGATTTTGGGGCCGAAGCCATCCTTCGCCCGGCTGCCTTCAGGGATTTCGCCTTTGCGGTATTTGCCGGTGAGCAGGCCGTTCGCCAAGGGGAAGTAGGGGAGGAAGCCGATGCCGGTGCGGGCGCATTCGGGGAGCACTTCTTTTTCGGGGTCGCGGTGGAAGAGGCTGTATTCGTTCTGCACGCTGACGAAGTATTTGGGTCCGTGGGTGGCGTGGGCGGCCTGAAGTTGTTCGGCGGAGAAGTTGGAGCAGCCGATCTCGCGGACTTTGCCGGCCTTCACGATTTCGTTGAGGGCTTCCATGGTGTCGGCGATGGGAGTTTTATCGTCGGGGCGGTGGATTTGATAGAGGTCGATCACTTCGACACCGAGGCGGCGCAGACTGGCGTCGACGGCTTGGCGAATGTACTTGGGGCTCGCGCCTTCCATCTCGTCGCCCATCTTGAGGCCGAATTTGGTGGCGATGATGGCCTTGTCGCGTCGGCCTTTGAGGGCCTGGCCCAAGTACTCTTCGCTCTGGCCGGTGCCGTAGACGTCGGCGGTGTCGAAAAAGTTGATGCCCGCGTCTAGTGCGGCGTCGACGACTTGTTGGGTGGCCGCGGCGTCGATGCGCCAGCCGAAGTTGTTGCAGCCGATGCCCACGAGGGAAACGCTGAGCGAGCCGATTTTGCGGTGTTCCATTAGTCCAAGCCTCCTTGTTGGCCCCACGCGCCGGAGAAGACAAACTCGCGGATGGGTTTACGCTGTCGCGGACTTAGATCTTTGGCGCGCAGGTCTTCGGACAGAGTATTCGGGTCCGCGGGATGGCCAATGGCGATCGCTGCGATGGGCGCGTAGCGTTCGGGGATGTGAAATATCTCGTGGGCTTTTTCAGCGCTGAAGCCGCCCATCATGTGCAATGACAGTCCCAGGGCGGTCGCTTGCAAAGCCATGTTTTCACACGCTAAGCCGACATCGTGGTGAGCGGTGGGATTGGGTTTACCAGGAGCCCGATCGAGCGACGCGACCGAGATCGCCAGCACGGCGGCGGATTTCGCCCACGCGTTACCGGGGCTGAGCGTGCTCGCGATCTTCTCGAACTCCGCTGCGTCTTCTTTTCGGGCGACGAGGAAGTTCCAGGGCTGGCCGTTGCCGCTCGACGGGGCCCAGCGTGCGGCCTCGAACAGGCGACGAAGAGTTTCGGGATCGATGGACTGCGCCGTGTAGGCGCGCGTGCTCCAGCGGCGGGTCAGTAGGTCTGCAATTTCGTGATCGGTGGGTGCGGGGCGTTCAAACACGTCCTCATTATACGAGCGTGGCATAATGAGCAACAAGGAGAAATTGATGTCACTTCGCATTAACGATATCGCCCCGGATTTCACGGCAGAGACGACCCAGGGCACAATCAAATTTCACGAATGGATCGGCGATGGATGGGCCGTTCTGTTTTCGCATCCGAAGGATTTTACGCCAGTTTGCACGACGGAACTGGGCTACCTCGCTGGCCTGGAGCCGGAGTTCGCGAAGCGCCATTGCAAGATTATCGGACTGAGCGTGGATCCGGTGGTGAATCACGGCAAGTGGGCTGTGGACATTGAAGAAACGCAAGGTCATAAGGTGACCTATCCGATGATCGGCGATCCGGAATTGAAGGTCGCGAAGCTGTATGACATGCTGCCGGCGGATTCGGGCGAAACCTCGGAAGGCCGCACGGCAGCGAATAACGCAACGGTGCGGACGGTGTTCGTGGTGGGTCCGGATAAGAAGATCAAGCTGATGCTGATCTATCCGATGACGACGGGCCGTAACTTCGACGAAGTGCTGCGGGTGCTCGATTCGATGCAGTTAACGGCGAAGCATCAAGTGGCGACACCCGCACAGTGGAAGCCGGGGAACGACGTGATCATTGTTCCGGCAGTGACCGACGACATGGCGAAGGAAAAGTATCCGGACGGTTGGAAGACTGTGAAGCCGTATCTTCGTCTGGTGAAGCAACCTCAGTAATTTTTCTTCAACAACTCCTGGGCGGGATCTGCATGGTTTAACGTGTGGATCTCGCCCGTTGTGTTTTCAGACGAGGATGTTACGGTTACGGTCACACTGACCTTGCCTCCGTTGCGCACGCCCTGCACTGTTCCACCGGCGTCGCCGGTTGTCGATGTAAAGAAGCCGCTGTGCTGCAGGGACTCCTTATAGAAGCCCAGGATGGCACCTGCGGGTTCTTTGGTGCGGAACTTAACCGAGCCGGTGGTGATCTCTTTTTGCTCGGTCGAGGCGGGTTCGATATAAGTTGCGGAGTCGTAAATGGGGACCCAGACGGCTCCCACCATCATGCGGCGCAGGGGGTTGGGATCGGCGTTGTCGCCTTGGCGAACTTCGGAGCGGAAATAGAAGTAGGACGCGACGGCGAGGATGCTGGTGCCGATGACCAAAGCGTAGGTGATTGCGACGAGGCCCCATACATTGAATTTGCGGGAGTGGGGCATGACTTCAGAGTACACTCGTTTGCATGGCTCGATTCAAGGTTTGTTTACTCACGCTGTTGATTGCGGGCGTCGCGGTGGCGCAGAGTTCCGGGGTGGTTGCGACGCGGTTGTTTTCGGGGGCGGATGGCGAGACGCATGCGGAGGTGATCGACTTAAGCAAGACGATCGGATCGCAACCGGATTTATTGAAGGCGAGCGGGGTTCGGTTCGCGACGCGGGGGGCGGGGACTTCGGACGACTGGCATACGGCTCCACAACGGCAGTATTTGATCACGTTGAAGGGGCATGCGGAGATCGAGATTGGCGGGGGCAAGATTGTGCATTCGACACCGGGGACGGTGCTGTTGATTGATGACATGACGGGCAAGGGGCATCGGGCGAAGGTTACGGCGGAGAGTGAGTGGCATGTGATGTTTGTGCCGGTGCCGGTGGGTAAATAGGCGCTTGGGGGAGGCGTCGAGATGAGTCTCGACGCGGCACGCAGGAGTGCGTGCGCTACTTCAAGACGCGGATGCGGTGGGCTTCGCTGTCGGCTATATAGAGGACGCCGTTCGCGAAGAGGACGCCGTGGGGGCGGTTGAGTTTGCACTGCAGGGGGTCGGTTTCGGGGCCGTCGCCGCTTTGGCCGGTGCCGAGCACCGTGGTGATGATGCCGGTTTTCAAGTTTACTTTGCGGATCGCGTGGCTTTCGGTGTCGGCGATGTAGAGGCTGTCGTCGGGGCCGTAGGCCAGGCCTTTGGGTCCTGCGAGGCGCGCGGCGTTGCCGGTGGCGGAGCCTCCGAATTTTGCGTTCAATGCAGGGCCGCCATCGCCAGTGAATCCGAGCTCGCCGGTGCCTGCGATTCGCTTGTAGGTCTTCGTCGCGGCGTCGATGCGGAGGATCGTGTTGCCTTCGCGGAGGGCGAGATAGAGATCGCCAGCGGGGGAAATGATAAACGTGCGGGGTCCGGTCACGGGGGTGCCTGCGACGGGCGAGCCATCGGGGGTCGGCTTGGTTTCGCCGGTGCCAGCCCACGCGTTGATGATGCCGGTATCGAGGTGCAGACGGCGGATGCGGTGGTTGCCGATGTCGCAGATCAGCATGGTGCCGTCGCGGTCCAGGAAGATGCTGTGGGGCTGATTCAGCTCTGCGACGTTGCCCGCTCCGCCATCGCCTGAGAAGCCTGCTTTGCCGGTTCCGGCGACCGTAGAGATGATGCCGGTCTTCATATTCACTTTGCGGATGACGTGGTTGTCGCGCTCGGCGAAGTAGAGGTCGCCGTTTTTATCGAAGAGCAGTTCATGGGGAGCAGCGAGCGTTGCTCGGATGGCAGGGCCGCCGTCGCCGGAGTAGCCGCGCTGACCGTTGCCCGCGATGGTGGTCATCTTCTTCGTCGTGAGGTCGAGGCGGCGGATGAGCTGGTTGCCGAGGTCGCAGAAGTAGAGCGCTCCGTCGGGGCCGATAGTCATGCCATAGGGGTTGTTGATTTGGGTGTCGGAGAAGCCGGCGACGCCAGTTCCGACGAGCGTGGTTACAGTGACGGCCGGCAGGGACCAGGCCAGAGCCAGAAGAGCGACGAGAGTCTTCATCGCTCCTACTTTACTTGTTGTGGAGCACGAAGGCCACACCACTCCTCGCACAACAGGATGGAGTTGCCGGGGTTGTTCATCATGTATTTCATGTTCGCCACGCCGAGCAGGCGTTCGGGTTCGACGGGCATGAGTTCACGCAGGGTGGAAATATCCTGGGACGTTTCATACTGCACGCCGCCGATGGAATAGGAATAAAACAGCGCGGTTTCGTCGAAGCCGGTAATGTAGGCCTCGCCGAGGCGCCCGCGTTGGTGAACGGACAGACGGCGGCGACGCTCCTTCTTCGGCGCGTCTTCGAACCAGCCGAACGGAAATTCCATGCGTTAACGAGCGGCGGGCTGGTTGAAGGCCTTGTTGTAGTCCTTGAGGAACTGCTCCAGGCCACGATCAGTGAGCGGGTGATCGAAGAGCGAGTTCATGACCTTGAAGGGCATGGTGCCGACGTGGGCGCCGGCTTTGGCCGAATCGATCACGTGGTTCACATGGCGCAGAGAAGCGGAGAGAATCTGCGTGGAGAAATCGTAATTCTTGTAGATGGTCGCGATGTCGCGGATCAGCTGCATGCCATCCCAACCGGTGTCGTCGACGCGGCCTACGAAGGGGCTGATGAAGTAGGCTCCGGCCTTCGCGGCAAGCAGAGCTTGGCCGGCGCTGAAGCAAAGGGTCACGTTGACGCGGATGCCTTCTTTGCTGAAGATGGAGCAGGCCTTGATGCCATCGCGGGTGAGCGGAACCTTGACCACGATGTTCTTGTGGATGGCGGCGAGCGGGCGGCCTTCCTTCAGCATGCCTTCGCAATCGGTGGCCACGACTTCGGCGCTGATGTCGCCGTCCACGATTTCCGTGATCTGGCGGATGCGCTCAGCGATGGGGATGCCTTCCTTGGCGATCAGCGAGGGGTTGGTCGTGCAACCGTCGAGAATGCCCCAGTTGGCAGCTGCTTTGAGTTCGTCTAGGTTGGCGCTATCGAGGAAAAATCGCATTGGGTCTCCGCGCCTAAAGTATAGCATCGGCAGGGGAAATTGAGATATACTGGAAACTGGTTTTCCTGTAACGGATGAGCTTGCTTCCCATACCTGCATTTTTTGCCCCCCTTGGTAGTCCGACGTTTACTGACCGCGTGGTTGCGTCGATGTTCAACGATGCCTTCGAAGGCATGATCGACTATCACTTGGCGTGGTTTGACTACGCGATCCTGGTGCCGTACTTCACGGTGCTGATCGTGCTGTCGTTCTATGGGCTGCATCGCTACAAGGTCATCCACGAATATTTCAAGCACAAGAAGAAGTTCCTGGCGCAGACTCCCGCGAAGTTCGCCGAGTTGCCCAAGGTAACGATTCAGCTGCCGATTTATAACGAGCGATTTGTCGTGGAGCGGTTGCTGGCTGAAACGACGAAGATGGATTATCCGGCGCACCTGATTCAGTTCCAGGTGCTGGACGATTCCACCGACGACACGCATCCGTTCACCGAGGCGTTGTGCCGCGAGTATCAGGAAGCCGGATTCCCGGTGGAGTATATCCATCGCACGAATCGCTACGGCTACAAAGCGGGCGCGTTGGAAAATGGCTTGAAGACAGCGACCGGCGAGTTTGTGGCTGTGTTCGACGCCGACTTTGTTCCTCCGACGGATTTCCTGAAGCGCACGATCGACCAATTTACGGATCCGAAAATCGGCATGGTGCAGACGCGCTGGACGTATTTGAACCGGCACTACAACATCCTCACGGAAGTGCAGGCGATGTTGCTTGATGGACACTTCGTGCTGGAGCATGTGGCTCGCTGCGGCGGCGGCCTGTTCTTTAACTTCAATGGCACTGCGGGAATCCTGCGCCGCTCGATGATTGACGACGCGGGCGGTTGGCAGCATGACACGCTGACTGAGGATTCGGATCTGAGCTATCGCGCGCAGTTGAAGGGTTGGCGGTTCGCGTACGCTCCGGATGTGGAGTGCCCGTCGGAGTTACCGGTGGACACTTACGGATTCCAGGTGCAGCAATCGCGCTGGGCGAAGGGTTTGACGCAGGTCGCGATCAAGCTGCTGGCGAAGATTCTGAAGGCGGACTTGCCGTTCAAGGTCAAGCTGGAAGCGTTCTGCCACCTGACGCCGAATATTTCCTATCCGCTGATGATCGTGGTGAGCGCGTTGATGCTACCGGTCATGATCGTGCGGTTTTACATGGGCTGGTTTGAGATGCTGATCATCGATATGCCGCTGATCATCGCGTCGTTCTGGTCGATCTCCCTGTTCTACGTGGTCGCGCAACGGGAGCTGTATCCGAAGACTTGGAAGCGCTGCATCTTGTTCCTGCCGGCGCTGATGGCGGCGGGCGTGGCGCTGACGTTGATTAATGCCAAGGCGGTGTTTGAAGCGCTGATCGGGTATCAGACGGCGTTTGCTCGCACTCCGAAGTATGCGATCGGCGGCGTGAAGCCGAAGGTCACGAACACGGAATACCGCAGCCGGAGTGGGTGGCTGCCGTACATGGAGCTCGCGATGGGGACTTTCTTTGTGGGCATGATCGCTTACGCGATTGAGTCGTGGAACTTCCTGGCGATTCCGTTTTTGCTGTTGTTTGTCGGCGGGTATTACTGGGCCGGCGTCACTACGCTGTGGGCCGAGTATCAGGGCAAGCTGGCGTTCCAGAAGGCTCGAGAGCTGGCAGCCGAAGAAGCGGAAGCTTAACCCGCGCGTTTACGCACGCGGCTGGGCGGTCGGGATTCTAGTTCCAACCGGACTTTCTTCGTTAGGCCCAATTTCACTAGTTCATAAGAGCGCGTCAAGCGTTGTTTCAGTTCCGCTCGCGGCATGGCATCTTCGTGTTCTAGAGCGATCCACTTGGCTCGGGCAAGATAGGGCGCGGGGATGATGCCGGGGCGTTCTACCAGCTCTTCAAAATCTTCCGGCGACACCTTGAACGACATTCCTGCATCGCCGCCTTCGACCGAGGTTCCTGCGTACATCTTGCCGCCGATCTTAAATAGCAGGTGGTCGCCCCACTGAATTTGTTCGGTGGTGTGAGGGAGCGACAGGCAGTGGGCTCGGAGCCAGGCGAGGTTCATTTGAGTTCAACTTTTTAGTTCAACAATCGTCGATCCGCCGCCGCCTTCTTCGGGGGGGGCGACGTAGTATTTCGCGACGTGAGGGTTGCTCGCGAGCAGGTCGGAGACAGCCCGTTTGAGGATGCCCATGCCGTGGCCGTGGATGATGCGGATACGTTCTACGTCGGCGAGGGCTACGTTGTCGAGGAATTTGTCGAGCACGTTGCAGGCTTCCTCGGCGCGTTGGCCGACGAGGTTGATCTCGCGGAAGTTGCCGTCGAAGCTGGGGCCTTTGCGGAGTTGGACGGCGGCGGGCTTGACGCCGGTTCCTGCGGGAAGAACTTCTTCGATGTCGGACTCGGGGACTTGGAGTTTCATGAAGCCGGCTTCGACTTCGATGCCTCCGTTGTCGAGCAGACGCCGAACGGTGGCGAGGGTGCGGATGCCTTTGAGTCGAACGCGGGCTCCTTCCTGGAGCTTGGGGCGTTGCGCGACGGGGGCGGTGGAGATCACACGGACGGGTTGCGGTGCGATCTCCTGGACGGACTCCTGATATTCGCGGCGCGTTTTGGCGATGCGGGCTTTGTTCTTTTGACTGAGGTCTTCGATGGTGTCGTGGGCTCGCTGTTCGAAGTCCAGGGCTAGCTTGGCGGCGCTCTGCTCGACTTCGGTTAGTTTCTGAGCGTACTTGCGTTCCCAGGTTAGTTCGAGCGCGGCTTCGCGGGCGTCGAGGGCGGCTTTCTCGGTGGTGAGTTTATTGCGTTCAGCTGTGAGCTCTTCAAGTTTGCGATTGAGCTCGGCGATAAAGTGGGCGACGTCGCGTTCGGTGCTGCTCATGCGGGAGCGGGCTTCCGCGATCAGCCACGGTTCGAGGCCGAGGCGGCTGGCGATGTCGAGACCCGCGGATTTGCCAGGAGCGCCGAGGCGCAGGATGTAGGTTGGCGCGAGGGTCTGATCGTCGAAGCCCATGGAGGCGTTGAGGACGCCGGAGGTGGAAGCTCCGTAGACTTTCATCGCCATCAAGTGCGTGGAGGCGACGGTGTAGGCTCCGCGATGGCGGAAGGCTTCTAAGATCGTGACGCCAAGAGCGCCGCCTTCTTCGGGATCGGTCGCGCGGCCGAGTTCGTCCATGAGGACGAGCGAATCGCCAGTCGCGGTTTGGAGCATCGCTTTGACGGAGACGATGTGCGAGGAGAAGGAGCTGAGGCTTTCGGCGAGCGATTGATGATCGCCGATGTCGGCGAGGACCTGGTCGAATAGCGGGAACTCGGCTTCGAGCGCGGGCACGGGGAGTCCGGCGTGCGTCATCAGGGCGAGCAGGCCGACGGTCTTTAGCGCGACGGTTTTGCCGCCCGTGTTGGGGCCGCTGATGAGCAGCGTGCGCTGCTGGTCGTGAAGCTCGACGGACATCGGAGTGACCTTGGCTCGGGACTTACGGAGGATGTCTTCGAGTAACGGGTGACGGGCGGCGCGGAGCACGACTTTGTCGCCGAGTTTCGGGATGCAGCAGCCGAAGTCTGTGGCGAACTCGGCTTTCATGAAGAGGAGTTCGAGGCGACCGAGGGCGGCGGCTGAGGCGGAGATTTCGGGGGCGTGCTGGCGCAGGCGGGCGCTGAATTCGCGGAGGATGCGGTGGATCTCGCGCAGTTCTTCTTCGTGCAGGCGGACGAGCTCGTTGTTGAGTTGGATGGTTTCGAGAGGCTCGACGAAGACGGTTTGCCCGGAGCCGCTGGAGCCGTGGATCACACCGTCGACGCGGCGTTCGCGGCCGGTGACGACGGGGACCACCCAGCGATCGTTGCGGATGGTGATGAAGTCTTCCTGCAGCGTTCCGTCTTCGCGGTGGGAGCGGAGGAAGCGTTCGAGGGACTGCTCGATTTGTTTGCGCTGGCGCTCGGACTCTTTGCGGATACGGCCTAGAGCTACGCTCGCTTCGTCGGTGAGCGAGCCGTCGGGAAGAATCTTGCCTCGGAGGTCGTCGGCGATTTCACGGAGGTCGGCGACTTGGCTCGCGTGCGCGGCGAGGCGCGGATAGCGGGCGGCGGAGTTGAGAATCGCGCTGCGGACTTCGGAGGCGACATCGAGCAGGCGCGCGACCTGGTAGATCTCAATGCCGTCGAGCGTGATGCCTTCGATGCGCAGGCGCGCGGCGAGCATGCCGGGGTCGCCATCGAAATCGAAACGGAGACGAACGGCTGAACCTCGGCCAGAGGCTTGCGGGCTGGATGCGGCGCGCAGGTAGTCGACGGCTTCTGCGGCGTCCGCCAAGGATTCGTTGATGGCGTTGCGGTCGGAGACTGGCTCCAGGCGCGCTAGTTCGGCGCGACCGATGGGGCTGCGGAGATAGCGGCCCAGTAGGGTCCGCAACTGTTCAAATTCAAGTACGCTTTCGCAATGCACTGTCGTAAGCCTCGTTGATGACGTCAAGGGTGCCCTCGGTCATCTTGTAATCTTTCAGCCGCGCTCGCGGCACCCATTCGACGCGCGAGACGTCGTCGCCTGCTTTCATTGTGCCGCTCACGACCTTGCAGACGTAGTCGTGGAGCAGGTAGTGGTATTCGGCGCGGCCCTTCGCGTCGCGCATGATGCGTTCGAAGATGCCGTAGAATTCGACGACCTTCACGCGCAGGCCGGTTTCTTCGAGGACTTCGCGGGTGACGCCCTCTACCAGTGTCTCACCGGTTTCGAGGAGGCCGCCGGGGAGGGACCAGTAGCACTTGAGTGGATTGCCACCGCGTTCGATGAGGAGGATCGAGCCGCGACGAAAAATTAATGCTCCGACACCCGGCAGGGGATGTTTCGGATATCTACGGGAGATAAGACACCACACCTTTCACGCCGAGGTCGAAGCGATAGATGGAAGTTCGCGCGGTGACGTAGAGCGATTGCAGGTCGACGCCGCCGAAGGTCATGTTCGAGGGTTGTTCCGCAGCGCGAAGCGTGCGCAACAGTTCGCCCTTAGGCGAGTAGACGAAGACGTGGCGGGCGGCGACGTAGATGTTGCCCGCGGCGTCGGCGCGAACGCCACCGGGGGCACCTTCGATCTTCGAGATGACGATGTGATCATTCGTGGCTGCGCCGTCTTTGTCGAGATCGAAGGCGTGTACGGTTTGCGCGTCGGAATCAGAGACGTAGAGAATGCGGCCGTTTTCGGAGAGCGCGATGCCGTTGGGGCGGGTCTTCCAGCGGGCGATGGCGGACAGTTCGCCTTTGGGATTCACGCGAAAGACGCCGTAGAAGTCGAGTTCGACCGAATCCTGCTGCTCGCCGAACGCTGGATCGGTGAAGTAGATGTTACCGTCGCGGCGGACGACAAGATCGTTAGGAGCGTTGAGTTTCTTGCTCTCGAAGCGCTCGGCAACGACATCCATTTTGCCTTTGCGGTCGGTGCGGGTGATGCGGCGAGCTCGGGGCTGGGCGACGTAGATGTTGCCTTTGGTGTCGAAGGTGGTGGCGCTGATGCCGCCCGCGAAACTCGCGACTTCCGTGGACGCGGACTTGCCAGGCGTGAGGCGCAATTGGCGATCGGTGGGCGTGTCGCTAAAGATCAGCGTGTCGTCAGGGGACCAAGTGGGGCCGTTCAGGAAGTGAAAGCCTGACGCTACCATCTCTACTACGACGTCTCCCGGCTGCTGGGCGAAGAGTGCCGCTGCGATCGCGAACAGGGGAAGCCGGGTGCGCATGTTATTTCTTGACGAGCGCGCGCTCGAAGTAGTCGGGTTGTTCGCGCCACTTGATGTTGCACCCGATGCTCGGGATTTGGGCGAGGCTCGGCGTCCTCCCTGAAAGAAGTTCGTCCATCGCGGCGCGGAGGTCGCGGCCGTCGACGGGAATGTCATTGCTCTTGCGGCTGGCGTCGAGTTGGCCGCGATAGGCGAGGTGGTGTTGCGCGTCGAAGAGGAAGAAGTCGGGCGTGCAGGCAGCGCTGTAGGCTTTCGCCACGTCCTGCGATTCGTCGTAGCAGAGGGGGAAGACGAAGCCTAGTTCATCGGCCATCTCTTTCAACTTTGCGGGTGAGTCTACGGGGTAGATGACAGCGTCGTTCGCGGAGATCGCGATGATATCGACCTTGCCTGCGTAGTCTTTGCCAACGCGCGAGAGCTCTTGGCGCACGTGGATGACATAGGGGCAGTGGGCGCAGATGAACATTACGAGCAGAGGGCGGCCAGTCTGCTCGGGAGAAACCATTTTTCCGGTACGAACGTCGGGCAGCGAAAACGCGGGCGCGAGTGTGCCTAGATCCATCATTACGGAAGCGGTCAATGACATAGGAGGTCCTTCAAAAACTATAGCGAATCGCCAGCGAGGCGTAGGAATTGCGGCGGTATTGGCCCAGGAAGTCCGCCATGTCACCACGGATCCAAGCGGCGGTCGCCGTGGTGCGCCAGTGCTGGCCGGTGGCTTGCGAATACTCGTAGCGCAGAAAGGAGCCATTGGCGCGAACCGCAGTCTCCCAAGCCATGCTGCGATTCGCGTCGATGGTGAGGCCAGCGCGTCCGACGAAGGATTTCGCGAAGCCGCGGTCGGCGGCGAATTGCAGTTGGCTCGCGGGTTCGCGCGTCGTGTAGCTGCCGGCATAGCCTCCGACGAAGGACCATTCTTTGACGAAGCGTTCAACTTGCGTGACGTAGAGGACGTACTCTTGCGCGCCGGGGGTTGAGGAGGTGAGATAGGCGGCTTCGCTTTTCAGCGTGAACCAGGGGAGCGGGATCGCCGCGTCTCCGCCGTACAAGCGCAGTCGCGGATAGGTGCGAGCCAAAAGCACAGAGGGCGGCAGGCTCGGCGCGAGACTGGCATCGAAGGATGGCAGGTTTTGGCGGCCATCGAAGTAGCTCAGCGAATATTCGTAACCGGAGGCGACGTGGTTCCAGCGGACACCGTATTGCGAGCCTCCGGGGTAGCGCGCGCCGGCGTCACGGATGCCGATGCCACTCGCGTCGGTAGGGAGCGCGGTCCAGCGCTGGTTCAGCAGCGGCGTGCGGCTCGGTGTAAAGAGCGGTTGCCAGACGATGTCGATCGTGTTTGCTCCTGATTCGTAGGTCGTTCGGACCGCGTTAACGCCGAGGAAATCTGTGTCGACGACGCTCGACAGATAGTCTTTGGGAGCGAAGCGATCGGTAGGATTCAAAATGTCGGTCTTGCCCCAGCGAATGAATTGGCGTCCGATTTCCGCAGTGAACTTGCCCTTGTGCAGCGTCGCGCTCATGCGGCGCATGGAGAGTGCTGGTCGCTGGATGTTGCGGCCATCGGTATCGAAGTTCCAGGTGCGCGCGACTTGGCGGTGGGTGTCGGTGCGGGCATCGAGCGAAGTGTTGATGGTGAACCAAGGCGAGGCGGTGTAGGAGGCTTCCCAGCGCAGCAGCGCATCGCCGACGACGCGACCACTGTCACCGGGAGCGCTCTGCGCATAGCCGATAGCTCTGGTTTCGACGAAGCCCCGCTGCGAAAAGCTCTGAGCGAGCAGCAGGGCTGCGAAGGTGCCCGCGCCGATCATAGGCCTCGACGCAAGGCTTGCAACGTGAACTGCTCCTCTTTGATGGGGAGGTTGTAGTCGAGCTTGTCGTATTTGAGGATGGTGCGGCTGTTGCGGCGCATATCATAGACTTCGGTGGTCCGGGCGGTCCAGATGCTTTTTACCTGCGCGTAATCCTTGTAGTCGACGACGCGCACGAGGCCCTTCGCGTCATAGGATTCGACTTTTTGAAACGTGTAGTTATCCTTCTTGATCCAGAAGTACGAGTAGGTATACTGCGACTTCTTCCGCGGGCGAGATTCTATCTTCCACATGGCGCCCTCGTCGGCGAGCAGTTTGAAGTCGTACTGTTCGACGTCGCGCTCTTCGAGGTCTTCGAAGCTGAAGTCGGTGCCGAAGAAGCGGGTGGAACGATCCTGCAAGGAGATGCGCTGGTCGCGACCGATGTTGGGACGCCACATCCACTGGTCGCTGGCGCGATCTGCGTGATTGACGATCAACATGCCGACTCCCTTCACGTCGGCGGGTGCGGTGAATTCAAGACGGGCTTTGCTATCGCCGAAGGAGCCGAGACGCAGGTAGGTCCAGCTTTTGGTGGCGACGCGATTGCCTCCGCCGATTACTTCGAGCGTTCCTTCGTAGCGCTGCGAGGCTGAGTTCTGGCGCTTCTGAACTTCTGCGATGATCTGGCGCGGGTCCTGGGCCAAGGTCGTGGCGGCGGTGACGGCGAATAACAGGGAGATCGCGAGTTTACTCATATTCCAAAGCCTCTACTAATGATCCACGGACTGCGCTTTCTGCCGGTCCCAGGGCGGCGACGAAAGCGGCTCCCAAAATGATGGGCGCCATTATGAAGACCATCTGGAAGGGGAAAGCGTAACCAATTTCGACGCCGATCAGGTCGCGACGGGCAACCTCCACGCTGTAATACAACTGCACGGCTCCGAGAACGAGGCCGAGCCCTAAGCCAATGATGCCGATGGCGACCGCCTCCATCCAGATGGTGTGGCGGATCTGATTTCGCAGGCCGCCGACGGCTTGTAGAACGCCGAGTTCGCGGCGGCGGTCTGTGATGGAAACGGTGAGGGCGTTGACGATGCCGAGGATCGCGACCAAGACGGCGACGGCGATTTGCACGTAGGTGAGGCCGAACCATTGGTCAGTGAGTCGGTTCACGAAATCGCGGACATCTTTGTTGGTAAGTACGAAGAGGCGCTGCGTGTGGCCGTAGGTGTCGAGGATGGTCTGGCGCACTTTGGCTTCTTCGGCACCGGGAGAAAGATAGAGCCGGTACACGTTGACCGAATCGTCGTGAAAGGCGCGGATGTAGGTCGCGCGGTCCATCACGATGCTGCCCTGCTGGTCTGAGAAATCACGCACGATACCGATGATGGGTAGGTGCAAGGTCTCGGCTGGCCCTGCGATTTGGAGAACCTCGCCGAAGCGTGCTCCATGCAGGCGGGCGAAGTTTTCAGAGGCGATCACGCCTTTGCCGGCGGCGACTTCCCGATACATGGTGGACTCGTCGCCTTCGACAGCGGGGAGCTTGGCGTGACGTTCAAGCGAGGCGATATCCAGGGCGACCACCATGATCGGCGTGCCTTTGATCGGAAGACGAACGCTGCGCACGAATTGGACTTCAGCGACACCGGGGACTGATCTTAAGCCTTCGCCCAGGGATGCGGGGAAGACGAAGCTGCGCGCGGTGACGCTTTCGGCGGTGGTGACGAACAGGTCGGGATTCAACGCGATTTTCATCCAGTCGTTGAGGGAATCATAGCTGGCGCGAGCGAGTCCGCCCAGGGAAATCACGAGCGCGAGGGACAACATCAACGCAGTGATGGTGCCGGAGGTTCGGCGTGGGGACTGAATGAGGCTGTCTGCGGCGAGCGTGCCTTCGACTGGTCGCACGAAGGCGAGTATCGGTCGTAGGGCTTTCGCGAACCAGAGGGACATCGCGGGCGATAGCAACACTGCGGTGAGGATCGCGAGCATGTAGCCGCCGTAGAAGAGCCAGCCTACGTTGCTGAAGAGAAATGCGATGACGGAGGCCACGGCGCAGGCGAGAGCCCAGCGTCGGCGCGTTCGATTTTCGCCATCGCTGAGGGATTGCTGGCGACCCTTTTGCAGGGCCTTCACGGGGTCAACGGCGGCGGCGCTTCTGGCAGGTAGGACGGCGGCAATGAGGCTAGTGGCGAGGCCCATCACGACAGCTGCGGCGAGGAGCCAAGGCTCGGGGTTAACTTCGCTGGCGCCTTGCGCGACGCCGTAGACTTCCGAGAGCAGGCCGCCGATGTAACCGGCCATGCCGCGCGCGAGGGCGATTCCGAAGAGAACGCCGAGGAGAGTTCCAATGAGTCCGGACACGGCGCTCTCCGTTAGGAACAGCGTGCGAATCTGACCGCGGGTGGCACCGAGGGCTCGCAGGATGCCGATTTCGGAGCGGCGCTCCGAGACTGCGATGGCGAAAGTGTTGTAGATGATGAACATTCCAATGAAGAGCGCGAAGACGCTGGTCAGGTTGGAGGCGAGGGCGTAGATGCTGGAGGTGGCTTCGAACTGCTGGCCGCGCGAGCTGGGCGGTTCGACTTGGAAGCCGGGGCCGAGGAGAGCTTGGATTTTGGTGATCGCTGTGTCAATGGAGACACCGTCTTCTAGGGCGATATCCACGCGGTCGAATTTGAAGCCGCGGCCAAATACTTTTTGCGCAGCGTAGATATCCATGATCGCGAGGCTGCCGCCGAACGCGCTCGCGAGGCCGCCGGGCTTCATGATGCCGCGCACGGTGAAGACCTGGTCACCTTGCATGGTGCGCATGGGGATCTTCGCACCGATGGCGAGGTTGCGCTGCTCGGCGAAGGGCTTGGTGATGATGATCGAGTCGGCTTGCGCGAGGAAGACCAGAGGGTCGTCGATGGCGTCGTCGGTGCCTTCGAGGTCGTAGTTGCGAAGGCTTCGGTCGCCCAGCATGTCGACGCCGAGGATGAGGAGATTGCCCTGCCCTGTGTTCGCGGCCGCTTCGATCACCGGTGCTGCGGCTTTGACTTCGGGCAACGCGCGCACGCGTTCGAGCACGTCTTCTTCGAAGCCGGCCTCGCCGGAGGAGACCTGGATCTGAGTCGACCCGGCGATGCGGTCGATGGTCTGGTGGAAGGCGGCGAGGACACTTTGGTTCGCCGTGTGCATGCCAACGAAGACTGCAACTCCGAGCACGATGCCGGCCATAGTAAGGACAACGCGCAGCAGGTGTTTGCGCGCGTAGGGCCAACTGATCAGGCGTAGGAGGATCAACGGCGCACGTCCTCAAAGACCTTGCCGTCGCGAATGTGGATAGTGCGCGGGCAGCTCTCGGCGACTGCTTTGTCGTGGGTCACGATGAGCACGGTGGCTCCGAGGCGGCTGTGCAGGTCGTGGATTAGCTTCAGGATTTCGGCGCCTGTGGACGTGTCGAGATTGCCGGTCGGTTCGTCGGCGAGCAGGATCGGCGGATAGATGCTGAGTGCTCGGGCGATGGCTACGCGTTGGCGCTCGCCGCCGGAAAGTTCGTCGGGGAGATGGTCGATGCGCGCGCCTAGCTTGACGAGGTCGAGCAGTTCTTTGGCGCGGTCTTCAACCTTTTTGCGGGGCCAGCCGCGCAGGTGCAAGGGGAGCGAGACGTTTTGCAGGCAGGACAGCGTCGGCAGGAGATTGAAAAATTGGAAGATGAAGCCGATCTTGTCGCGGCGGACGCGGGTGAGTTCGTCGTCATTGAGGGAGGAAAGCGTTTGCCCGTCGAGTTCGACTTCACCCTCGGTCGCGCGATCCAGGCCGCCGATCAGGTTGAGCATCGTCGATTTGCCAGAGCCGGATGGTCCAACGATCGAAGCCATCTCTCCTTTGGCAATCGTCAAATCGATATGGTCGAGCGCAGTTACTTTGCGCTTACCGTCAAAAGTTTTGGAAACGCCCCGTAGCGAGATCACCTATAACTATGATGCCGCAGGGCAGCGGGTTGGCGCATAAAGAGTGCGACAATCGGAAATTCTATGCGAATTGGCGTCGATGCCGGGGGAACCTTCACGGATTTCGTGGCGTTGCACGATGATGGGCGTGTAGAAACGTTCAAGCTGCGGTCCAATCCCAAGAATCCGGCGAAGGTCATCCTGGAGGGTCTGCGACGGGTGGGGTCGGCGGATGTGGTGCATGGGTCGACGGTTGCGACGAATGCGCTGCTGGAACGCAAGGGCGTGCGGACGGCGTTCGTGACAACAAAGGGCTTCGAGGACATTCTTGAGATTGGTCGGCAGAATCGGCCGGAGCTGTACAATTTGACGCCTTCGCCGCGGGCGCTGCTGGTGCCTCGGGAATTATGTTTCGGCGTGGGCGAGCGGGCGCATCACGACGGCGCGATTGCGCTGCGGCCATCGGCGGCGGAACTCGCGAGGCTTGCAGCGAGATTAAAGCGATCGGGTGCGAAAGCGATCGCGATTTGTTTTCTGCACTCGTATCGCAATGCGACGAATGAACGGGCGGTGGCCAAGGCGTTGCAGCGCGAGGGTATCTACGTGTGCGCGTCGCATGAGATCACCCCGGAGTTCCGCGAATACGAACGGGCTTCGACGACAGCAGTGAATGCATACGTCGGGCCATTGATGGATGCCTACTTGAGCGAATTGGCCGAGGCGCGCGGGTTTCGGATTTCCATCATGCAGTCGAATGGTGGATTTCTTTCGGCTCGGGATGCGGCGAAGCATGCGGCTCGAACGGTGTTGAGCGGGCCGGCGGGCGGGGTGATTGGAGCGATGCGCGTTGCGCAGGCCAGCGGGTTCAAGCGAGTGCTGGGATTCGATATGGGCGGTACGTCAACGGATGTAAGTTTGATCGACGGTGCGCCTCGGGAGACCACGGAAGCCAGCATCGACGGGCTTCCTGTACGCGTGCCGATGCTCGATATCCACACGGTTGGCGCGGGCGGCGGGTCGATTGCGCGCATCGACGCGGGTGGGCTGCTGCGCGTCGGCCCGGAGAGCGCGGGGGCTGATCCTGGCCCGGCTTGTTACGGCAAGGGAACACTGCCGACGGTTACGGATGCGCATGTTGTATTGGGCCACATCGCGAGTTTGCTGGGTGGCGCGATGCCTATTGATGCAGAGCGTGCGGCGAAGGCCATCGATAGCATCGCCAAGCCGCTGAAGTTGACGCGGGAGGCTGCGGCGCACGGGATCATTCGCGTGGCGAACGCGAATATGGAGCGGGCGATTCGCGTGGTGTCGGTCGAGCGTGGCTATGATCCACGGGACTTTGCGCTGCTCGCGTTCGGTGGGTGCGGCGGGCTGCATGCTTGTGATATCGCGCGCGAGCTCGGGATGAAGACGGTGATCGTGCCTCGGCATGCGGGGGTGCTCTCGGCGCTCGGGATGTTGTTGGCGGATGCGGTTCGCGATTACTCGGCTGGCGTACTGGGTCGGGCGGATTTGGAAGCGGAGTTCGCCAAGCTGGAGCGGCGCGCGTTGCGGGAATCGCCGGGAGCAGTGATGGAGCGCTCCGCGGATGTGCGGTATGTGGGGCAAAGCTTTGAACTCAACGTCGCGTGGCCAGTGGGTCGGCGCTTTCATCGCGAACACGCGCGGACTTACGGGTATGCGCGGCCGGATCGGGAGACCGAGGTAGTCACGATTCGAGTTCGCGCGAAATTGAAGACGCCGAGGGTGCGATTGGCGGGCGAACAAGTGACGAAACCCAGGCAGGGTCCGGCGTTGTTGGCGGACTACGGATCGACGACGTTGATCCCCGCTGGCTGGCGCTACCACCGTGACCGCGTGGGCAACATTGTTATCCAAGCGTCGTAGTTCAGCGCTGGTTGCTACACTGGAATTTCACTCATGAAAACTAGAATTCGCTCCACTACCATCCTCTGTGTACGCCGGGATGGGAAGGTGGTTATGGCCGGGGACGGCCAAGTTACGCTCGGCTCGGAGGTCCTGAAGGGGTCCGCGAAGAAGCTGCGCCGCCTCTACAACGGAAAAATTATGGCGGGGTTCGCGGGGTCGACTGCGGACGCATTTTCGCTGTTTGGACGTTTTGAGGCCAAGCTGGAGCAGTTCAACGGAAACTTGTCGCGGTCGGCGGTGGAACTGGCGAAGGATTGGCGCACGGATCGCATGTTGCGGCATCTGGATGCGCTGCTGCTGGTAGCGGACCTCACCGATACGTTTCTTCTCAGTGGCAACGGCGACGTGATTGAGCCGGATGAACCGGTGGCGGCGATTGGCTCGGGCGGGGCGTTTGCCCGTTGTGCAGCGACCGCGCTGCTGGATAACACCAAGCTCTCTGCACGCGTCATCGCGGAGAAATCCATGGCGATCGCCGGGAAGCTCTGCATTTACACGAATGATAGCGTGATCTTCGAGGAGCTCGGCTAATGGTCATCTATTTGCCTTCGCAAGCGACTGAAGATACTCCGGCGCTGGACGAGCTCACGCCGCGGGAAATTGTACGCGAGCTGGATAAGTACGTCATCGGTCAGGCCGCGGCGAAACGCGCGGTGGCCATCGCGTTGCGCAATCGCGTGCGACGACAGAAGCTGGACCCGGACATGGCGGAAGACGTCATGCCGAAGAACATCCTGATGATGGGCGCGACGGGCGTCGGTAAGACGGAGATCGCTCGGCGGCTCGCGAAGCTGGCGAATTCGCCGTTTCTGAAAGTCGAAGCCAGCAAGTTTACTGAGGTCGGGTACGTTGGCCGCGACGTCGAATCGATGATTCGCGACTTGCTCGAAATCGCGATCGACATGGTTCGCGAAGAGCGGCTCGATGAAGTGGAAGAACGCGCGGAGAGTCAGGCTGAGGAACGATTGCTCGATCTGTTGGTGCCCGCGCAGCTTGAAGAGGGCGAAACGCCGGAGCGCGTGCGCGAGAAGCTGCGGGAGCGTTTGCGCGCGGGCAAGATCGATGATCGCATGGTTGAGTTGGACGTTCGTGATCGCGGTCCGACATTTGAAATCTCCACGCCCAACGGCACGGAGGACATGGACCTCACCAACCTCAAGGACATCATGCCGGGGTTGTTCGGTGGGCGCACGCGCAAGCGCAAGATGCGTGTGGCCGAGGCCATCGATTATTTGATCCAGGAAGAAGAGCAGAAGCTGGTCGACATGGACCAGGTGACGCGCGTCGCGATTGAACGCGTGGAACGCAGCGGGATTATCTTCCTCGATGAGATCGACAAGATCGCCGGCCGCGAAGGCAGCCATGGGCCGGACGTGAGCCGTGAGGGTGTGCAGCGCGATATTCTGCCCATCGTCGAAGGCACCACAGTGAATACGCGTTACGGATTCGTGCGGACGGATCACATCCTGTTCATCGCGGCGGGTGCGTTTCACGTGTCGAAGCCCAGCGATCTGATTCCGGAATTGCAGGGGCGCTTTCCGATTCGCGTGGAGCTGAAGTCGCTGAGCGAGGCCGATTTCATTCGCATTTTGACTGAGCCGAAGAACGCACTGATTAAGCAGTACCAGGCGCTGCTCGATACCGAAGGCATCAAGCTGACGTTCACGCAGGATGCGCTCGACGTGATCGCCAGCTTCGCGGCTCGCGTGAATGAGACGACGGAGAATATCGGCGCTCGGCGGTTGCATACGATTCTGGAAAAGCTGCTGGAGGATATTTCTTTCGACGGCCCGGATCTGAAGCGCAAGAACGTCAAGGTGGACGCGGTGTACGTTCGCAAGCAGTTGGCCGATATCGTTAAGGACCAGGACCTCAGCCGGTATATTTTGTGAGGCTCGGGTTCGCCACAGCAGCATTCATACTGCTCGGGGGATGCGGCTACGTAGGGCCGCCGTTACCGCCTGCGTTGCATATTCCTCGACCGGTAACGGATTTAAGCGTCGAGGAAATCGGCGACAAGATTATTGTTCGCTTCACTCCTCCGGCGACTACCACGGACGATTTGCCGGTGACGGGGATGCGTGCCATCACGCTCTACGTGGGGCCGGGCGAGACGCCGTTTTTGCGCGAACGCTGGGCGGCTACGGCTACGCCGTATCAGATTGCGGTAACGAAGAATGAATTCGAAATCAAAGCGAGCGACTGGGCTGGGCAGCAGGTGACCATCGGGCTCCGCACCACTGGGCGTACCGGCAAGGAATCCGATTGGTCGAATTTCGATCTGCTGGCTGCGGCGGCTCCGCTTATCGTTCCAACTGCGGTTACTCCGACAAACGCGCCCTATTCGGTGGCTCTCAAATGGAATGGGAATTCGCCGCGCTACCGCATTCTGCGGGCGACGCTCAGCGATCCGATGCCGAAGTTAGAGCCGGTAGCGGAAGTCGACACTGCAGAATATTTTGATCTAACCATCGCAGAGGGTGCGCGATATCAGTACGTGATTCTGGGAATCGCTGGGACCAAACAGCAGAGTCTTCCTTCTGAGCCAGTGGAGTTTTCACCGAAAGACGAGTTCGCTCCCGCCACGCCTGTGGGGTTGACGGCAGTGGCCGGTGGAGCGTCGGTGAATCTTTCCTGGACGGGCAATACCGAAGAAGATTTGGAAGGCTACAATATTTTTCGCGCGGTCGGCGATGGGGCCTTCGAGGCGATCGCGCAGCATGTGGCGCTGCCGGCGTATAACGATACTGCGGTGGAGGCTGGGAAACGGTATCGGTACACGATCTCGGCGATGGATCGAACGGGGAACCCGAGCATGCGGTCGATGGAAGCGGCGGCGCAGATCGAGTAGGTTATGAGCGATTTGTCTGTCGAGCCGTGGATGCGGGGTCCGATTGCTGGCGTGGAGCCGCTGGTCATGCCGGTGTTCTTCAGTTTCCAATTGGTGCGCGAAGATCTGGCGCTGCACACGGCTGGCGTTTCGCAGGAGCAACTGTGGCAACGGATGGAGTCGCTGCCGTCGCTGGGGTTTCATTTGCGGCACATCGCGGGGAGTGTGGAGCGGCTGACGACCTACCTGATGAACGAGTCGCTCACGGCTGAGCAACTCGCGTTTCTTAAGGACGAGGGCGCGCCGGGCGCGACGTTGGCCGAACTGCTCGCTGCGATTGACGCCGCGTTCAGGGCGACCGAAGTTCGGCTGCGGACGATTGCTCCGGGGACAATTCACGAGGCTCGGTATATTGGACGAAAGCGGTTGCCTACGACTGTGCTTGGGCTGCTGGTGCACATCGCGGAACATACACAGCGGCACCTGGGTCAGGCGATTACTACAGCGAAGTTACTGAGAAAGATTGCATCCTAGCGGTCCCGCGCGGCATCTGTTCGCGTATGCAGCCTATCTTTATCGCCAGCGTCAACAGCAAGGTCGGGGCCGAGGCCGCGGCACAACTCATTGCAGGGGGTTACGCGGTTCGCGGCGGCGTGCGTAAGCCGTCGAAGCCGATCAAGGGCGTCGAAACCGTGCAGGCAGATCTGGATCAGCCGGAAACTTTGATCTCCGCGCTTGCAGGGATCGAAACGGCCATTCTGACGACGGCGGCGGACATCGACCAGGCGGCGCAGCACTCTCGATTCCTGAGCGCCGCCAAGGAAGCCGGGGTCAAGCGGATCGTCCGCATTTCAGTGGTGGGGTCGGCGCTCGATTCTCCCCACTTCCTGGCGCGCTCCAACGCGGAGAGCGAGCGCGCGTTTTCCGAATCCGGGATTGAGGCGACGCATCTGCGACCGCACTCTTTCATGCAGAACTTCCTCGGACAAGTAGGAGCGATGCGCGCGACCGGCAAAATCTTCAGCAATACCGGAGAGGGCCAGATCCCGTTCGTCGATGTGCGCGATATTGCGGCGGCAGCGGCGGCGGTGGCAACGCATCCGGAATTCGGGGGTAAGACGTACGAGATTACCGGGCCGGAAGCGTTGACGGGCGCGGAGGTCGCCTCGAAATTTTCGCGGGCGCTGGGAATCGCCGTTGAATTTGTAGACGTACCCGAGGCGGCGGTGGCGCAAGGAATGGCAGGCGCCGGTCTGCCAGAGTGGTTAGCCAAAGATTTGGCCGCGCTAAACTCAGACTT
This sequence comes from Bryobacteraceae bacterium, assembly GCA_039926185.1. GTDB lineage: Bacteria > Acidobacteriota > Terriglobia > Bryobacterales > Bryobacteraceae > Palsa-187. Next base: position 431,650 of record JBDSXJ010000005.1, read on the forward strand.
TGCGCGCGGCCTTTACGTGAACGTGTCGCCACACGTGCAGCAACTCTCCGGGCGAGCGGCTTTCGATTTCGACAGTTTCCTATATAAGAACGCTGCCCTGCTGTAAGGCCTACGATTTGGGGCGGCGCACCAGGCGTTTGCGATATCGGCGGTCTATGGTTGGAGGAGCAAAGGCGGCGGCTATGACGTCGGCTTGTTCCTTGTCGTGGCTCTTCTTCGATCCCGGCGCCGTGCTCGCGCTCTCCGGCCTTCCGGCGTACCCGAAGGTGTGGGTGGGATATTGGAGCAAGGGGAAAATGCGTCCGCGCAAGAAAGGCCACGCGCCCATGTTGCGAGGTTCTTCCTGAACCCAGAGCACGTTCTGCGCGTTCGGATACTGCTTGATCATCTGCGCGAATTCCGGTTTCGGGAAGGGATAGATCTGCGGCAGGCGCACGATGGCTGTATCGTTCAATCCACGCACTTCGCGTTCGGCCATCAGTTCGTAGTAGATCTTGCCGGAGCAGACCAGAATGCGTTTCACCGCTGCGTTGTCCGTTACGGTTTCGTCGGCCACGACGGGGAGGAACGCTCCACCCACCAGTTCATCGAGGCTCGAAACGCTCTTAGGATGGCGCAGCAGGCTCTTGGCTGTCATTACGATCAACGGCTTGCGCAGGCCGCGGCGATCCGCGCCACCGCGCATTTGCCGACGCAGCAGATGGAAGTATTGCGCGGGCGTCGTCGGGAATGCCACCTGGATATTCTGCTCACCAGCCAGTTGCAGGAATCGTTCGAGGCGCGCGCTGGAATGTTCCGGGCCGCCGCCTTCTTGTCCGTGGGGCAGCAGCATCACGAGGCCGCTGGGCTGAGCCCACTTGGATTCAGCTGAGGTGATAAATTGATCGATGATGATTTGCGCGCCATTGGCAAAATCGCCATATTGCGCTTCCCAAAGCACCAGCGCGAGCGGGTCCGCGACGCTGTAGCCGAATTCAAAGCCCAACACGCCGTATTCGCTCAGCGGGCTGTTGTAAACTTCAAATTTCGCCTGATTCAGATCCATGTTCTGCAAGGGCGAATAGACGCGGTTGGTATCGTAGTCGTGATATTCAGCGTGGCGTTGGCTGAAGGTGCCGCGACCGCTGTCCTGGCCGCTTAAGCGAACGGGTGTTCCTTCCAGAAGGAGGGTGCCGAACGCCAACAATTCCGCAGTGGCCCAATCCACGTGGCTTTCGCCGGAGCTGCGGCGCTTCTCGACCATCTTCACCAGTTTCGGGTGCAGGTAGAAATCGTCTGGGAACTCCGTGGCCGCATTGAGCACACCCTCCAGGGCTTCGCGGCTGACTGCGGTGGGAGGCACGTCGGTCGGCATGTCTTCGGCCGGGATCGGATGCATCTCATGCAGCTCAAACGCTTCTTTGCTCTTCTGCGTTTGGTCGTAAATTGCGTATAGTTCGGTCTTCTGGGTATCGTGCCACCCGGCCAACTCCTCGGGGGTGATTACGCCGTCCTTGATCAACCGCTCTGAGTACTGCGCGCCGACCGATTTGTGCGCGGCAATCTGCTTCGCCATAATCGGCTGCGTGTAGCTGGCGTCGTCACCTTCGTTGTGTCCGTGACGGCGGTAGCACAACATGTCGATGAAGATATCTTTCTTGAACTTCTGGCGGTATACCAACGCAAGCTGAGTGGCCCAGATACAGGCTTCCGGATCGTCGCCGTTGACGTGCAGCACGGGCGCTTGTGCACCGATCGCGACATCGGTGCAATAGACCGAAGATCGGGAGGCCCAGGGATCGGTGGTGAAACCGATTTGATTGTTGATGACCAAGTGAATGGTGCCACCGGTATCGTAGCCGGGAATCTGGCTGAAATTGAGGACTTCGGAGATGATGCCTTGTCCGGCCATGGCGGCATCGCCGTGGATCAGGACAGGGATGACGCGTTCGCGCTTCGTGTCGCCCAGCCGGTCCTGCTTGGGGCGCACGATGCCTTCCACCACCGGATTTACAGCTTCGAGATGGCTGGGATTCGCAGCTACCGAGACGGTGATGGACCGCCCGCTGGAGGTTCGGCGCAAGCTGGTTTCGCCCAGGTGATATTTGACGTCTCCGGTGCCTTCCGGATGCTCGGGGTCGATGTCGCCTTCAAATTCGGAGAACATCTGCGCCACGCCTTTGCCGATTACATTGGCGAGCAGAGTGAGGCGTCCGCGATGCGCCATGCCGATGACGATTTCCTGAACGTTTTGCGCGGCAGCGCCATCGAGCAGGTCTTCAATCATGGCGATCATGCTTTCGCCGCCTTCGAGAGAGAAGCGCTTGTGACCCTTGAAGCGATTTTCCAGGAAGCCTTCGAAGCCTTCGGCAAGAACGATGTCTTTGAGAATTCGCTTCTGCTCGGCTGCGTTGAGTTCCCAGCGACCCGACTGTTCCACGCGCTGTTGGATCCAGTTGCGTTCTTCGGGGGAATCGATGTGCATGTACTGCACGCCGTATTTACCTGCGTAAACGGACCGCAGGCGATCCATCAAGGTACGAAGAGTAACAACACCGAAGGGGCCGCAATGGAACGTGCGGTCCAGATCCCAAATGGTGAGCCCGTGGCTCGCGGGTTCGAGGTCCGGATGCGGATTGCGGGGGACGCCGAGAGGGTCGATGTCAGCGACCAAGTGGCCGCGTTCGCGCCAAGCATCCATCAAGCGAGCAATGCCCGCCTGCTTCATTGGGTCCGAATTGACCATGGGGGCGGCAGCTTGATCGCCTTCCCATTTCCAGGCGCGCGCGGGAATCGCGAGGTCGCGGAAGATGTTGTCGTAGAAACCGTGCTCGCCTTCGAGCAACGACTGCATCGCGGCCAGGAACATGCCGGATTCGGCACCCTGGATGACGCGGTGATCGTAGGTGCAACTCGCAGCCATCACCTTGCTGAGGCCCATCGAGGTGCGCGTGTCTTCCGGTACACCGCGATATTCGGGCGGATAATCGATCGCACCAGTCGCGATGATCGCGCCCTGGCCCGGCATCAGGCGCGGGATAGAACCGATGGTCCCGACCGTGCCCGGATTGGTTAATGAAATTGTGGTGCCTTCGAAATCGGGGACGGTCAGCTTGTTATTGCGAGCCCGCTTGACCAAGTCATCGTAGGCGTCGAGGAACTGCGCGAAATTCATCGATTCGGCAGCCTTGATCGAAGGGACTTTCAACGATCGCGCGCCGTCCTTGCCTGCGACGTCCACAGCGAGACCGATGTTCACGTGTCCACGCACGATCCGGAAGGATTCCCCGCCAGTGGCCGAGTATGCCTGATTCAAAGCCGGGACCTGATCGAGTGCGCGAACGATCGACCACGCCACAAGGTGCGTGTAGGACAACTTGCTTTTGCCTGCGGCAGCCCGATACTGATTGATCGTGCGGCGATTCTCATCGATCACCTTTACCGGCATGATGCGCTGGCTGGTGGCCGTTGGAATGGTGAGGCTGGCCGACATGTTCTCGGCGATCTTCAACGCGGGTCCACGGAGCTGGGTTACTTGGTCGTCGGGAGCGATGGCCACGGGAGGCAGGTCTGGTGTCTTCGCGGTAGACGGGCCGGGATTGAGGGCGACCGGTGCCGCCAGAGCCTTCATTTGGGGCTCGACAGTCACCGTGGCTGCCTTGTAGCCATTGCCGCCGCCATTCGCTGGCGCGGTCGCGTGACCGTTGGCTTCAAAGACGGGGGTCCAGCTGGAATCTACGTTCCGGTGGTCTTGGCGGTATTGGCTGAAGAGCTCATCTTCAAGCCAGCTATTGATGTTCGGTTGAGCAGGATCGTCTTGCATGGAAGGATTAAAACTCACTTAAGGGCGCTAAGTTTTATCATAACTGAATGCCCCGCCTGATGGTATTTTCCGATCTTCACAACGACTTGCGCGCCCTGCAACTGGCCATGGCGGTGGAGGCCGACTATTACTTCCTGGCCGGAGACTTGGTGAACTGGGGTCGCGGGCTGGATAAGATGGCGGAGCCGATGTTGGCTAAGGCCGATCGGGTCTATGTTTTGCCGGGGAATCACGAGTCGGCTGCCGATATCGCGGAGTTCTGCGCGCGGCATGGGTTTCATGACTTTCATGGCCAGACGATCCAGGTCGATGGGGTCCACGTCGCGGGCCTGGGTTACTCTTCGCCGACGCCGTTTGCGACTCCGGGCGAATATTCGGAGAAAGAGATGGGGGAGCGTCTGGCAACGTTCGCAGAGCTGGAACCTCTAGTTCTGATTTGTCATGCGCCGCCGTATGATACGGCGCTCGATAGGATCCATGAAGGGTTGAGCGGAGGCAGCACGGCAGTGCGCGAATTTATCGAGGCTCGCCAGCCGCGGCATTTCTTCTGCGGCCACATTCACGAAGCGGAAGGGGTAGTAATCCAGATGGGGGCAACGCGGGCGCAGAATGTGGGGAAGAAGGGGTATCTGCTGGAGTGGTAATGGAAACAGGAGAATGGGCATAGCATCTACAAGGTGCTATGAAAGACATCATCGCCTGCATCAGTTCTGAAGGGAATTGCCGCTGAAGCAAGGAACTTCTACAAGGACTGCCTGGGAGGAGATCTTTACATCGTCACGTATCGTGAGATGCCGGAGGCTGCCGGGGCCAAGCTGGCAGATGGCGATCAGGACAAGATTCTCCACGCGAGTCTGCAGCAAAGTCCCATTAGCCTGATTGGGTCAGACAGCTTGGGGAGACGGATCGGCTGAAGGCGAAGATCATCTACAAATTAGGGGATGAGCCGTGGGGCGCCAGATATGGAATGCTCGCCGATCAGTTTGGCATTCAATGGGATTTTTCGTACGCGAAGGCTTGGGTTCTTGCTGGGACTGTTGTGCGTAGGGACAATGCAGGCGCTTGATTTTTCGGTCGTCTCCCTGAACCTGGCTCGCGAGCGGGATGTCGCTTCGATTGTGCACGAGTTAACGAGCAACGCCAAGTTGACGAATGCGGATGTTTTTATGTTCCAGGAAGTAGCGGGACAGACGAAGGCGGCCAACGTAGCAGAGGCGGTGGCTAGGGAGTTGGGCTACTTTGTGGTTGCGATACCTAGTTCGTCCGAGTCGCCGGATCAGGGGCTCGCTATTCTCAGTCGGCATCCGTTGAGCGATGCGAAGACCATTCCTTTGAAGCGTTTCGATTTGCGATTTCACTCGAGAATTCGCTTCGCAATCGCCGCGACGGTGATGACTCCCCAGGGTCCGATGCGGGTTTGGGATGTGCACCTGGATTCGAGGATCAATGCGGACGATCGTGTGGAACAGTTGGCTCCCGTATTGGAAGACGCGCGAGGTCATGCTGTCAGCGTGATTGGCGGGGATTTGAATACGACACACTTTCAGTGGCTGCTAAACGTATTGCCGTCGAGTCGAAGCTCCACGCAGGTTAGGACGATAAGGGGCGCGTTTGAACGAGCCGAATTTCGCTCGCCATTGGCAAATGAACTCGTCACGTTTCCGTTCCTGGGGCAACACCTGGATTGGATTTTTGCGCGCGGCCTACAGGCTGGGCGGTCTGGGGTGACGCCGATGGATTTCTCAGACCACTACGCGGTATGGGCCGACTTTCACATGGCGGATTCTTCGATCACGCGATGAACGAAGTGGAGCTTCGCCACGGCACCGCGCGATAGGACGAAAGGGTAAAAGTCAGACTGGCCCATGGCGCGAGAGAGTTCGTTCATCACTGCGGTGAGACGCGTCCAAGCGTTGATGAAACGTAAGAACATGGTGCCTTCGGTGGGGTTGGGGGCAACGATTGTGTCTGTTTCGAAAGGTTCGACTTGGAGGTAGAGAGACGACTCCGGGTCCATGCCGAAACTGACTGCGGTTCGATAGGTATCTTCCATATGAAGCAGATGCGCCCATGTCTCGGCCCAATCTTCCCAGGGGTGGGCGCTAGCATAGGCGCTTACGTAGGCATGTTGCCAGTTTACGGCGGGACCATTTTGATAGTACGCGGATAGAGCGCCGTTGTAATCCTGCCGTTCATCGCCGAAGACGTTGCGGAACTCGTCGTGCCACGCGGTGTTCTGGACAAGGCGATCCCAATAGTAGTGGCCCGTTTCGTGTCGGAGGTGGCCTAGAAGCGTGCGGTAAGGTTCGCCCATTTGCGCGCGAATGCGTTCGCGGATGGAGTCCTCGGCTTCTTCGATATTCAGAGTGACGATGCCATCTTCGTGGCCTGTCATGATGGCTGGACCCGCTGCAGGGGAGCGGAGGAAATCGAAAGCCAACCCGCGCTCCGTGTCCTCGCTAACCCGCGAGCAGACCGGAAGACCCAGCGACATCAGCAGCGCTACGAGCCTCCGCTTTGCGATAGCGATGCGTTGATAGGGAGCGAAGTTATCGGGATCGCTGAGGTCGGGGATCACGCGCTCCAGTCTGCAAGACTTGCAGAGTGTCGTTCCATCGCCATGGTCTTTCAGCAACCAATTGCAGCCGGAGGGAAATCCGAGATTTGCGCAGCGACGGTATCGGCCCGTTCCTGCGTCATTCAAAAGTTTCCAGACGCCAGGGATTTCGCTTGGCTCCAAGGGAACCAAAAGTCCCAATGTCGGTTCGTAACCGAGCGGGGCCTGGCATCCCAAACAGAAAATGTTTCCAAAAAAGATAGGTCTGCCACAACGGCAGATGAAGGAGCGGGTCAGAGGCACTCACTGGGCAGAGCACGTCAATTGCCAAGTGTTTTTGGGCCTTTGGTACACTGATACTCGTGACTCTCGACGAACTGCAACGGGAATACGCGCCGCTCCGCCAGCAAGCTGACGCTGTGCGGAGCTATCTTTGACGCGCCCACTCGCAAATCCCAATTAGCCTCCACCGAAGACCAAATCAACGCCCCTGACTTCTGGAATAGCCCTGAAAAGAGCCAGAAGGTGATGCAGGATCGTAAGCGCTTGGAAGAACAGGTTGCTCAGGATTCCAAAATCGCGGGGCAGGTGGAAGACTTGGACACGTTGTTCGAACTCATGAAAGAGGGCGAGAACGTGAGCGCGGATATTGAGCGCGACATGAAGACGCTCACAGCGGATCTCGCAAGGCTCGAGACGGGGATGCTGCTGTCTGGTGAGAACGATTCAGCCAGCGCCATCGTTACGATTCATCCCGGTGCGGGCGGCACGGAAAGCCAGGACTGGGCAGAAATGTTGCTCCGCATGTATTACCGGTGGGCGGAGCGCACAGGAATGCAGGTGGTGGAAACGGATCGCCTGGAGGGTGAAGGCGCGGGCATCAAGTCGGCTACGTTCGAAATGAATGGGCCGAATGCTTACGGAATGTTGCAGAGCGAGGTGGGCGTGCATCGATTGGTGCGCATCTCGCCGTTTGACTCTGCGGCTCGGCGGCATACTTCGTTTGCGTCGGTGTTTGTGTATCCGCAGATCGACGACGAGATCGTGATCGACATCAAGACCGAAGACCTGCGTGTCGATACATACCGCGCGTCGGGAGCGGGCGGGCAGCACGTGAACCGGACCGATTCCGCGGTGCGCATTACGCATCTTCCGACGAATATCGTGGTGCAGTGCCAGAACGAGCGCAGCCAGCATAAGAATCGTGCGAGCGCCATGAAACAGCTCCGTTCCAAGCTCTATGAGCACGAGCTGGACAAGAAGAAGGCCGAGGAGCGGAAGCTGGAAGATACCAAGCTCGGCATCAACTTCGGAAGCCAGATTCGCAGTTACGTGCTGGCACCGTATCGCATGGTGAAGGATCATCGCACCAAGCTTTCGATTGGCGACGTGGATCGCGTGCTGGATGGCGATCTTGAGGAAATGATCCACTCATTCCTGGTGTTCCGCAAGACCGGCAAGACGGCTTCCGATAAAGATGAGCCCCTCGATTAAAGAGGCGGCTGCGATGCTGCGTCGCGGCGAGGTTGTGGCGTTCCCTACGGAGACGGTTTACGGGCTCGGGGTGAATGCGCTGGATGCGGGCGCGGTCCAGAAGGTTTACGAACTCAAAGGGCGGCCGGCGACGAGTCCGTTGATCGTGCATGTGGACTCGATCGAGATGGCTCGGACGCTGCTGACGGAGTGGCCTTCCTTGGCGGAGGAGTTGGCTCGCAAGCATTGGCCTGGGCCGCTCACGATGGTGCTGCCGAAGCGGGCTTTGATTCCGGATATTGTGACCGCGGGGTTGCAGACGGTGGGGATTCGTGTGCCGTCGCATCCGATTGCGCTGGAATTGATTCGCGAAGCGGGGATCCCTCTGGCTGCACCGAGTGCGAATAAATTTACCGGAGTTTCGCCGACTACGGCGGAGCATGTGCGCGAGGCGTTTGGAGATGCCGTGCCTGTGATTGACGGCGGGCCGTGTACCGTCGGGATTGAGTCTACGGTGGTGGCGGTGGAGGGTTCCGCCTTGACGCTGCTGCGATTGGGGATGATCGATGTTTATCCGCTTCCTCACGGTCGCGGCTCAGTGCAGGGCGAGGGGGAAGCGCATCGGGCACCGGGAATGCACCAGCGGCACTATAGTCCGCGAACTCCTGTGCTGTTGATCGATGTTTCTTCGCGGCTTCCTGGCGGTGACGGGGCTTACATGTGGCGCACACAATCGGCGGAAACGAAGCGAGCCGTGCAGATGCCGATGGACCCGCAGCAGTATGCGGCGCAGCTGTACGCTACGCTACATTTGCTGGATCACGATGGGCTGCCGTGGATCGCGGTTGAGGTTCCGCCGGATACGCCGGAATGGTCGGCGATTCGCGATCGGCTGAAGCGGGCGGCTTCCAAATAAAAACGGCGCCGACCCGAAGGCCCGCGCCGCTCTTTTGCATCCCTACGCTTCGGTTAGAAGTATAGCTTCACCGCGATTTGCAGGATGCGTTGGCTATTTGCACGAACGTTATTCAGCGCGCCGAAGCCGCTAAAACGTCCAGTATTTGCCGCGCCGCCAGCCTGGGCCGGCAGATTCGTGATCGCGCCGGTGGTGCTGTTGAATGTGGCGGCGGAATTGAATCCGCTCCACTGCGTGTGGTTGAACAAGTTGTAGGCTTCCAAACGCAACTGGATGTAGCGGCTCTCCGTGAAGATAATCTTCTTGAAGACCGACGCGTCCCAGGTGTGCGTGCCCGGTGCACGTAACTGGTTGTAGCCAGAATCGAAGCCCTGGCTTCCGACTGCGGAGGGAGCGAAGCAAGCCGTGTTGACGAACTTGTAGATCGACTTTTCGTCGTGCGACAGTTTCGGATTGCAAGTGAAGCGTACGCGCGGTGCGACGTCTTCGCTACCTGTGATCACACGATTCAGAGCCGCGCCGGTAAGCGTGCCTGTTGGTGTGATGAGCGAGTTGAAGCTCACGTTGGTGGGAGCGCCCGAGGTCATGGTCGTTAGACCGGACAGCTGCCAGCCATCCAGAACGTATTTGCCACCAGCGTTGTTCGTGAAGCCCATACGGCGGCTGATGCTGGGGACGTCGTAGATGTAGTTGAACGACAGTACATGCGTACGATCCACAGCGAGGTTGCCGTAGCCAGCAACTCGGTTATTGTTGATGTGACCTACGTCCACGCCCAAGGCGTGGGACCAGGTATAGGCAATGCCCAGGATGAAGCGGCCAGCGCGCTTGTTCAGGCCGGACTGCAGAGCATTGTAATTGGTGGATGTGCCGGTCGTATACTGCGTACCGTTGGTGTAACCAAGGTAGGGGCGGTAGAAATTCGACGCCTTTGTGGTGCTGCCGTCAAACTTCGGGTTCGCGCCGATTTGGTTCTGCGGTAACCAAGCGCTGCCCAGAGCCACGTTATTGAAGGGCTCCGCCAGCGTGAGGTGGCGCGATAGCGAACCAACGTAGGAAACGTCCAACACCATGTTGCCAGGCAACTGACGCTGAATGCCCGCATTGTATTGGTAGACCGTAGGAACGTGTCCGTCGTCGGAGATGCGAGTCACACCGAGCGGCCGGTTCACGACAGTGGTGCCCACGATCGTCGACAGGTTGCCGTTCTGAATCTGCGGCGAGGTCAGGGTCGGCGGATTGGTCACGAAGTTCGAGGTGTAGCCCACATTGAAGGTCGCAATGCGTTCGTAGAACACGCCGGCGCCGGTGCGGAATACAGTCTTGTCGTTAATCTGGTAAGCGAGTCCCAAACGCGGCGAATAATGCACGCCGCGGCCGTTGATTAAACCTCGGGGTGCGGTGGAGCCGGAAACGACCATGCCATTGAAGCGATCGCCAACGCCGGGGACCAAGCTGCCGTCCGCCGCGAGTTGCACTGATTTGGCCGGATCGTAAGCAGCGAACGAGAAGTTCGCCATCTGGTTGCCTTTGTCGTAGAGCGGTTGAATGTAGGCCATGCGGAGACCGTAGTTCAACGTGAGTTTGCGGCTCACCTTCCAGCTATCCTGAGCGAACCATTCTACCTGCGTGTACGGATATTCCGGGAGCAGCGAGGCGCTGGTCTGGTCGTAAGTCTTAAAGTTGCCCAGCAGCGCGTTCGAGAACGCCCAGTTCGTGTCGCCCGGGTTGTTGACGTCGCGGCTGAAGTCGATGCTGCTATTCAGCGAGCGGAACGGATTTTCGCTCTTCACCGCGTATTCGTAGTAAATACCGAACTTGAAGGTGTGGTTGCCCATCAATTTCGTCACGTTGTCGGTGATGTTGTAGATGGGGTTGCGGTTCGCATACGGCACGCCGGAGAAGTTCGTCATGCGGTTATTCTGCCCGACGACGCTGGAGCCGGTGTTGCCGAAGGTCAGGTTCGGAATCAACCCGATCGGATCGGAATTGGGGAATAACAGCGGCAGAGTTACGCCTGAGTTTTTCCGGTAATACGGGCTATCGGCTGGCGGCGGGTTGCCGGGGATGCCGTTGACTGTATAGCCGATCTGAAGGTCATTGATCACGGAGGGGCTGGCGACGTAAACGATATCCCCGGAGAGCGACCAACCGTAGGTGGGCGCGGTGAATGGCGACAGGCCCAATTGGTTGCCCGTATCCGCACGACCGTAAGGACGCACTTGCGTGGACTTCGAGTTTAAGTGCCGGCCATAGACGCGCCACTTGGGGCTGATGTTGTAATCGACCCGATACACCTGGTCATACGTGGGGTCTTGGTTCGCGATCGCAGATTCGTAGTTGTAACCCGTCTCATTGCGATTCGGCAACGGCAGCCAGTTCAATAGCGACGGTCCGTACTGGTTGAAGCGCGCGGTCGGGATAATATTGCCTACGAAAGGCGAGTTGTTCAGAGGATCGCGAATGGTGACTGCATTGCCAACGCCGTCGCGGGTTGCCGAGAAGTTACCAGCACGTTCTAGAGCCGTGGGGACAATCAAGCGAACCGGAGCTGCCGGAAGCTTCTGCCGACCCCATTCCATGGATCCGAAGAAGAACAACTTATCCTTGCCATCGATCAATTTCGGAATCTTGACCGGACCACCAAAGGTCCCACCGGTCTGCATGAAGCGGTAAAGCGGGCGTTGCACGTTGTTGACGTTGTTCACGAACGTGTTGGCGTTCATGAACTCGCCACGCTTGAACCACCAGCCGGTGCCGTGGAACTGATTCGTGCCGCTCTTCGTGGCAACCTGAACCTGCGCGCCAGAGGTGCGACCGAATTCTGCGGCGGCACTGTTGGTGGTGACCTTGAACTCCTGGATCGAGTCCAGATTGATGCGATAGCCGAAACCCGCTTGCGTGTTCACGCCGGTGTCGGTGACGTTCTGGCCGTCTACGGTGAAGTTGTTCGCTCCGCCGCGCTGGCCGTTAAAGCTGCCGCCGAGGCCGCCCTCAGGGACTGCTCCGGGAATCGTGCGCGTCAGGGCCGTGTAATTGCGGCCGTTGACTGCGATATCGACAATTTGACGGCCGGTAACAACGCCGGAGCGTTCCGCGGTAACGGTTTCGAGCGGCGTGGCCGTGGCCTCAACCGTGATCGATTCCGTCGCAGCGCCCACCTGCATGACGATGGTAGGCAGACCAATGCGGCTATTCACGTTCAGGACGATGTTTTCCTGGTTATAGACCCGGAATCCTGCCGCCTCGACGGTTAACTTGTAGGTGGCCGCGTTTAGAGGCGTGAATACGAACGAGCCCTCTGAGTTGGTGCTGCCACTCAGTGCGACGCCTGTAGCTTGATTTGTGACTGTTACGTTTGCGTTCGGCAGAACTGCAGCGGCCGGATCAGTAACGGTGCCTGTAATGGTACCGGTGTTCTGGGCATGCAGTATGGACGACGCGAAAAGGACTACAACCAGGACAGCACGGGCGTGCTTGCCCCCCAAGGCTTGCGACATAGAAAACTCCCCTTTTTTCTGAGATACATGCTCATCCGGGAACCCCCTCGCCGAATGACCAAATAAGTATATACCCGATAAATGGGAGAAGAAAGGGCGACCTGAAATCAGGCGGACCGAGCCAGAGCGGTACTAGAACTGGCCGAGTCGCTTTCTGGTGTGAGGCTAAGCTTGGCTCGCAACGCAGTGTCGATTTTCTGCCGCACGGCGGGATTCTCTTTGAGGAACGTCCTGGCGTTTTCGCGGCCTTGGCCCAGGCGCTCGCCGGCGTAGGCGAACCAACTGCCGGATTTCTCGACGATGCCGTTTTCGGCTCCCAAATCGAGCAGGTCGCCTTCGCGCGAGATGCCGTGTCCGTAAAGGATGTCGACCTCGGCTTCGCGGAACGGGGCGGCGACTTTGTTCTTCACGATTTTTATTTTGGTGCGATTGCCGATCACGACATCGGCTTCTTTGAGGGCCGCGCCGCGGCGGACTTCGACGCGAACGGAGGAGTAGAATTTCAGCGCTCGACCGCCGGTGGTGGTTTCGGGATTGCCAAAAACGACGCCGATTTTTTCGCGCACCTGATTGATGAAGACCATCAAGGTATTGGATTTGGCCACAGCTCCGGTGAGCTTGCGCATGGCTTGGGACATCAGGCGGGCGTGGAGGCCCATGAAGCTGTCGCCCATCTCGCCTTCGATTTCCGCTTTGGGGACGAGGGCAGCGACCGAATCAACGACGACAATGTCGACGACGCCGGAGGTGACGAGAGCGCTGGTGATTTCGAGGGCCTGTTCGCCGTAGTCGGGCTGCGAGATGAGGAGGTTGTCGACATCGACGCCGAGCTTGCGGGCGTAGCCGGGATCAAGAGCGTGCTCGGCGTCAACGAAAGCGGCGGCTCCGCCAGCAGCTTGGGCTTCGGCGATCAGGTGCAGGGCGAGCGTGGTTTTGCCCGAGGATTCGGGGCCGAAGATTTCGATGACGCGGCCTCGGGGGAAGCCGCCTACGCCGAGCGCGGCATCGACTGAGATGGAGCCGCTGGAAATGGTCGTGACGGCTTGCGCGTTGCGGGATCCGAGGCGTTGGACGGAGCCTTTTCCGAACTGCTTCTCAAGGTTGGTGAGTGTCTGGAGTATCTGGCGGCCTTTTTCGGCGGATTGCATTTTTCGGTCCTCGCGAGAATGGTGCGGGGGACCGCGGGAAAGTCTCCTAGGGGAATTCGTAACCGGGATAGAGGCGTCGAGATGAGTCTCGACGCGGCACGCTGAGAGCGTGCGCCACGAGGTTACTGGAAGACTTGGGCTACGGGGACGATTTTGATGTCTTCGTCTCGCAGGCCTAGCTTCCACTTCGCGACGGTTTTGTCCTCTTCCAGGACCTCCGCCGGTGGGGGTGAGTTGTACTTGATCGGCGCGGGGGCCTCGTCCAGGATTTGCGCTTTCAGGGCGGCGGCGTGGTCGGAGACGGCTACGATTTGCAGGCGGTCGGGGCGGAGATGCTTCTTGATCGCCGCGTTCACCTGCTCGCGGGTTAGCTTAGCGACGGCGGTTTTTATGTACGTTCCGTAGGCGGGGATGCCGTAGTAGAGGCTGTCGATCGCGTAGCCAAGCTCGGAGCTTTTGGTGCTTGTCAGCACGTCGAGATACTTGGTGAGGAACGCCTTGGTGCGATCGAAGTCCTCCGCGGGGATGCCTTCCTGGACCAGCTTATTCAGTTCGTAGACAGCCAGACGCAGACTGAATACCGCCGTGGGAGCCTCCACGGGGCGAATCCAGATTTGGAAGATTTGGTTGCGGCGGACGATGTTGGGGTCGGGCTGGAACTGGCCGCTGCCGCGCGGGAAGTATTCGATGTAGGCGTAGTCGCCGTAGTTGATGCCGCGGATTTCGCGGATGCGCTGGAAGAGGCGGCCGCTGCTCAAGCGGTGCGGGCCGAAATAGGACTGCATCAGCAAGAGCGCGGCGTAATCGGGATCGTTGCGCTTTACATCGATGGGATAGCCGAGCGAAAAGGCGACGGGATCGGTTTTCTTTTCGACGATGATCGCCTTGCTGTGCTCGATGTTCGCGGGGGTGATCTTAGGGAGCGGGGATTCATCCTTCTCCGGCAGCGCGGCGAAATCCTTACGCATGGTGGCGAGGAATGGCGCGGGATAGCCTCCCGCTAAGCCCAGGATGAGATTCGACTGCGTGTAGTGCCGCTTGTAATACTGCTTCACGTCGTCGATAGTGATGCTTTCGAGCGCCCCGACTGCTCCCTGGGCGTAGAAGCCGTAGGGCGTGCCAGCGTAGAGGGCGCTGTAGAGAACTTCTTTACCGAGTTCCTCGTCATTGCTGCCTCGCAGGCCGACTTTCAGGGAATTGATAGCTTGATCTTTGAGGCGGCGGAAATCGTCTTCGCGCCAGCCGGGTTCGAGCAGCATCGTGCGGACCAGCTTGTAATACGCGTCCAGATTGTCGACGTGCGTGGCGCCGCTGAAGACGGTCATCTCCTGATCGACCTGGCTGCCGAGCGAGGCGGCTAACGGGAAGAACGCATCGACCACTTGCCGGTACGTCATTTCCTTGGTGCCACCGCCTGCGATCATGGCAGCGGTTAGCTTGGCGAGTCCCGACTTGCCGGGCGGGTCCTTCACAGCGCCTGTGGTCAGGACAATGCGGAGGTCGACGACTGCGCCTTTGCCGGGGAGCGTCACAGTGCGAATTTGCGCCGCAAGAGGCAGCGCCAGCAATAGGAGAACGAGGCGTTTCATTTCGCGGCCTCCGGTCCCTTCAAGGTGACGATGGTTCGACCACTCTCGATCAGATACTTTCTTGCCGCGGCTCGCAGATCTTCTGGCGTCAGCGACGCGAGCACTTCGTAATATTTGTCGATGGTGCCGGGGGTGCGGCGGAGCGCGATGAACTCGGCGACAGCATCGGCTACCGAATCGCTGTTGTCGAGTTGCAGCGGGAACGCGTAGCGCTCTCGGCTCTTCACAGCGGCCAGACGATCGGCGGGGAGAAGATCCTGCTT
Source organism: Bryobacteraceae bacterium (assembly GCA_039926185.1). GTDB lineage: Bacteria > Acidobacteriota > Terriglobia > Bryobacterales > Bryobacteraceae > Palsa-187. The sequence goes on from JBDSXJ010000005.1 coordinate 446,898, forward strand.
CAGGCTTTCGACCGTTTTGAGGATTTCGGCTTTGGCGTACTCCATGTCCGCCGGGTTCTTGAGGCGCGCGGAGATGCTGAACAAATACGGATCGACTTTCATCGGCATCGACGCGCCGACGGAGTCGAGCTTTTGTTCGGCGACAACCAGCTTTTGAAACAACGGCGAGGTCTGCGAAAACGCCAAGCGCGAGACCAGGTACAGCGCCGCAGCGTCCTTGGCGGAATCGCTGTACGCAGGTCCGTGAAAGGAGATGTTCAGCATCGGCAACGTCGGCGAGGCCCAATCGATTTTGTTCTCGCGCGGACCTTCCTGTGTAGGCTCGGCCGGAATGTCGGGGTGATAGGTACCGCGTTTCCATGGGCCGAAGGACTTCTCAACCAGCGTCTTCACAACCTTCGGATCGATGTCGCCGGTGACGACGATGGTCGTGTATTCCGGCCGATAGTAGTGGTCGAAGAACTTCACCCCGTAGTCGTATTGATTCCCCATGTCGCGCACGTCGGCGATGAAGCCCATCGTCGTGTGCTGGTAGGTGGAACGATCAAACGCCGTATCGCGCAGGACTTCATTCATCTTGCTCGCCGGGTTGGAACTGTTCTTGTTGTACTCGCCGAGCACCGCGCCTGCTTCGGTTTTCAGATCCTCGGGCGTGAACTTGAGGTTCTGAAAGCGGTCGGCTTCCATCGCAAGAATGTCCGGCAGGTCTTCTTTTGAGAACGTCGTGTGATACACGGTGAGGTCATCGCCCGTGTAGGCGTTCGATGCCGCGCCGGCTTGCTGCAGGATCTCGCCGTAGCGTTTCGCGGGATATTTTTCGGTGCCCCGGAACATCATGTGCTCGAAGAGGTGGGCGAAGCCGGTTTTGCCGGGTTCGATCTCATTTCGAGAACCGGTCTGCACGACGATGTAGACGGAGACGAGGTTCGGAGCGTCTGTGGGAATAGTGACCAGGCGTAAACCGTTATCGAGATCCTGCTCCGTAAACGCGTACGGAAAGGTTTTTGTTTGCGCGCTCGCCGTGGATAACGCGCCGGCCGCCCAGGCCAAGAATAAGATTCGGCCTAGCATGCGCTGAGCGTATCACAGGTTGGACGATGAGGCCAAGGCCTCGAGTGCCGCGCGCAGGCGAGGAGCGAATTCCACGTGCTCGACGATGGCACGTTCGTCAAGCTTCGCGCCTTGAATCGCGAGCGTGATGGAGGCCTCGGGAATGATGCGGGCGGCCATCGTCCGCAGGGTTTCCGCGAGCGATTCCTGCGCGTGTGTCGCGCGAGGAGCGGCATTCAACAGGCCAACGGGCTTGTCGGCGAATTCCCCACTCCCAACCAGCCAGTCGAGCGCGTTCTTCAGCACTCCGGGTACGCCGTGAGCGTATTCGGGACTACAAATCAAGACAGCGTGCGCGTTGGCGACACGGCTGCGAAGGTCGAGGACGGAAGGCGGTTCGGAATCTTCCAGGTCGGGATTGAAGTGAGGGAGTTCGCCGAGGCCAGTGTAAATCTCAACCGAAATATGCGCCGGGGCGAGCGCGGCGACGGCTCGCAGCAGAGTGCTATTGGAAGAGGCGTGGCGGAGGCTGCCGGAGATCGCAAGAATACGGACCATTAGCGTCAGGATAAGCGGTTGGGTGAGGGTTGCGCGAAGAGCCGCATGCAGCGCGCTTCTAAGTCATTGAAATTCCGCCGTCGAACTTGGCAGTTCACTTGCTTAATCGGGAGCGAATGGAGGAATTGTTATGTTGATTCGCTATTTTATTCCGTTGGCTGTTGCCGTGATCGCGCTGCTGTGCGTGGGCGCAACGAAAGTCGGCGTGCCTGCGCCGCCGGTTGGAGTGATCGCCACGGTCGCGGCGGTATTGCTGTTGTTGCAGTTGGAGGACAACAGGCTGGGAGGCTTCCTGAGTGAGCTGGTGCGCGCATTCAAGAACGAGCATCACGCGTAGCTAGTTGGCAGGCGAAAACGCCTGCCCTACCCTTACGCGTTGAGTTGTTCGGGGAAAACCGCGTAGCCCTTCGGTGGTGGAAAGAGTTCTTCCATCAACAGCAGGCGCTTGCGGAGATAGCGGCTCGGCAACTGGCGCGGGCCGGTGTCGACGTCGATGTCGCAGCAGATGCCGTGCAAATAGAGCGTCAACGTATCGATAAAGCTCTGCTTGGAATACTTCGGGAAATTACGGTGCGTCAGGGCGGACTTGCCTCGGCGCAGAGTTTGCTTCACGCGCCAGCTGGCTTCGTCGACTTCGCCGTGAACGTCGGCAGTGAGTTCTTCGCGCAGGAGGCTTAGGTAGCGGGATTTTACATCCTTCGACCATTGATCGCCGATCACGGTCGCGAGCACCTGGTAGAAGCGGTAGTGATACTCCGCCATCTCGCGATCTTTCAGCGCGAAGGCAAGCACGGTTTCTTTATCCAGCACCAGTTGCGCGGAAGGCGATGCCTGCCCAGCGGGCGGCTTTTCCACCGAGACGTATTCCGACGCCTTGGTCTTGCGCGCCAAATACGGCACCAGCAGAATGGAGAGCTTGGGCAAAGCCGCAGCGATGCTCGGCGGCAGGGCGGCCACGGGTTCCTTGAGATATTCCTTCAGATCCTCTTCCGACATCGGCCCGGTGGAGCAGTAATAGGCGATGGACGGGTTGATGGGAATCATCTCCCCGCGGAACTGTTCGGCGAACTGTCGGACACTGAGTTTTTTGGGGTCGAGTTGCGCAGGCATTTACTAGGGCTGCTTCCATTGTAGCTCCAGCGGCCAAGCGGCACACGGGCAGGCGCCATAGGTCAAATCACGCTGCTCAAAAGAACTCCTTGGCGACCTTTGCGCCTTTGCGTGAAATATGGGTTTTTCCAGTTTTCGAACGACCCACAGCGACGGTAGGGTCGATTGGGCTTTGCTGAATCGCCTACAGGCGCCGGGCAACCACAACAGTAATGTCGTCGGCCGGTGGGGCGCCTTCGGTGAACTCCGCGACGCTGGAGTGGATTGCCGCCACGATGTCATGGGCAGATTTGCCGGACAATTCGGCGACTAGGTTTGCCAGGCGTTCCTCGCCGTATTCTTCGTCGTTCGGATTCGGAGCCTCCGTCACGCCGTCGCTGAACATCACCAGGACGTCGCCCTTTTCGATGGTGATGTGGAACTCCTCGTATTTGGCCTTGGGCAAGATGCCCAGGATAAGCCCGCCGCCGGGGAGCAACTCATAGCCACCCTCGGCCCGAACCAGTACGGGCGGATTGTGGCCGGCGCTGACGTAGGTGAGGTCACCAGTCTCCGGATCGAGGATGCCGAAAAAGAAGGTGATGAAGCGATTGTCCGGGCAGTTGCCGCAGGTCGATTTATTCAGGCGCTCGACTTTCGCGGCCAGGTTGTCAGACTCCTCAAAGAGTACATTCACGCGCGCTTGCAGGCTGCTCATCAGCAATGCCGCAGGCATACCTTTGCCCGCAACATCGCCCACCATCAGGCCGATTTTTCCATCCGGGAACTTGATGAAATCGTAGTAGTCGCCCCCGGCTTGCCGGGCGGGAACGGCTCGGGCGGCGATGTCCAGGCCGTCGGTTTGCGGAGCAGCCTCCGGGAACAGGCGAGCCTGAATCTGGGCGGCCTGCTGCATCTCCTTGGCCAGTGCGCGCTCGGTCTCTTCGATTTCGTTGAGCCGCGAATGTTCAATGCGAATGGCCGCGACGTTGGCCATCACGGTGAGCAGGTTGAGATCCTCACGCGTGAATTCGCGCAGGTGGTTCGGAGAATCCAGGTAAATCAGTCCAATGACGCGATCGTTGGTTTGCAACGGCACGGCGAGCAGGCTGCGGACCTTCTGGTCCACGATGCTCATGTGGCCTTTGAGATTTTGGTCCATCTGCGCATCGCGGACCAGCAGCGAGGCTTTCTCATTGATCACACGATCACGGATCGTGTTCGAGATTTGGAATCCCACGCCGCGCGCCGCACGGACCTGCAGCCCATCGCCCTCGAGGGTCATCAAGACGCCACGCCCGGCCATGACCGCCTCCATGGAAAGATCCATGATGACTTCGAACAGTTCGTTCAACGGGCGGTGGCCGGCCAATTCGCGACCTGCGCGAATCAGTGCCCAGGTCTGCGGATTGCCCGTCATGACCTGCGTGCGATTCATGTCCTCCGGACCGTTCGTTTGCGTTCCGAGCACAGCATCCAGGTTGGCGACTACGGTGGTTGAGTTGGCGGTCGCGGTTGCGTCGTTTTCCTCGACAAAAACGACGGTCCCCGAAACCGGGTTCTGACCCGTCTCCGCGAATTCAATCGTGAGATGCCCGGCAGCCACGCGGTCACCGGGATTAAAAGGCATCAGCTTTGTAAGCGTCTCGCCGTTCAGCAGGCTACCGTTCTTACTTTTTAGATCCTCAACCGTCCATTTACCATCGGCGTAATTCAGAGCCAGATGCTGGCGGGACAGGCCGACGTCGTCGGGATAGGAGAGCTGGTTTTGGGTGGAACGGCCGAGCGTAACCCGATCATCGGCAAGTGTAACGGTGGAAGTCCGACCCTCTAGATCTCGGAGGATAAACTCGCGGGATGCGTCTGGCAGACTGGGTGTCACGATTCTCTAATCTAACATGCAGGAGCAAAACGGGGTGAGAGTTCTCTATTCGATACCGACCGGACCGACGATAGGGAATCAGGACCAGTCGGAGGTCGCTTGACCCATGCCCTTGGGATCGTGCAAAATGAGACGGTTGCCTGGCTGCTGTGCCAATATCTTGAGGAGAATGAATCTGTTGCGGAAGAAATTCTCGTTCGGACAATCTGTGTATGCGCGATCTGTGCTAGCCCTGGCTGGCTTGGCGTTGCTAACAATTCCATTTTTGGAATCGGCTGAGGCGGCGGGTTCCAAGAAAGCCCCGGCCAAGAAAGCCGCAACCAAGAAATCCACAGCCAAGAAGTCGGCCAGGCGCCGGGTTGTGTCCAGTCCCTGGAAGGCCCCGAACTTCGCGGATTCCGACGCGGGCGATGTGGCGGAAGGCGACGATCCGATCGCGCGGCAGGCCGCAGTGGATGCGCTTGGAAAATTGAACGGTTCCGTCGTCGTCACCGACGCGGACACGGGACGCATTCTTACCGTCGTCGGACAGAAGACCGCATACTCGCACGGCTACCAGCCTTGCTCCACGATTAAAGTCCCGGTGGCGCTCGCCGCGCTGAGCGAATCGGTAGTGGACCGGCTGACGCAGATCCGCATTTACGGCAACACGAAAGTCGCCATGACCGAAGCTCTGGCGCGATCCAACAATCAGTACTTCGCAAGCTTGGGCGAGAAGCTCGGGTTTGAACGGATGAGCTACTACGCGCGGCTGTACGGGTTGGGCGAAAAGGCGAGCCTCAACATCGAGGAAGAGCAGCCGGGCATCCTGCCATCGAAAACTCCCGCCAGCGGCATGGGGATGATGACCAGCTTCGGCGACGGTATTACGCTGACTCCTTTGGAATACGCCGGCTTGATGGGCGCGATGGCCAACGGCGGCACGCTGTATTACTTGCAGTATCCGAAGACACTGGACGAAGCCGACGAAATCGTGCCGCGCGTGAAGCGCAAGCTCGACATTGAACACCTTGTCGGTGACGTGAAGCCAGGGATGATGGGCGCCGTGGAGTATGGCACCGCTCGCCGCGTCGGTTTCAATGCCGATGCCCCTGTGTACGGCAAAACCGGCACCTGCACGGACACGCGCACGCCGACGCATCTCGGCTGGTTCGGATCGTTCACCGAAATCGGTCACGACCACATCGTCGTGGTGGTGATGTTGACCGGCGGCGGCGCGGTTTCCGGCAGCGCAGCGTCCACCGTTGGCGGACAGGTGTACCGGAATCTGATCAACATGAATTACTACGCCCACGAAGGTTCGCGTGAGCCGGTGGCAATCGCGGGTTCGCAGGGGCAGTAGTCGATTCGCTGGGGATGCTACGATGTTGCGTCGCACCCTAAACTTCGCATCTCTCTGCTTCACCGCCTACCTGCTGTACTCATACCTTTCGGGACGAGGTGCCTCGGGATCATCCCGATGGGGATATATAGACCACGGAGGGGCCTGGAAGATCGAACCGCAGTTCGACGGTGCCGACGAATTTCATGAGGGGCTCGCCGCAGTTCGCAAAGATGGGAAATGGGGCTACATCGATGCTACGGGTAACTTCGCTATCGAACCTCAGTTTTCACGCGCCCAGCAGTTTTCAGAAGGTTTAGCGGTCGTTTCAAAATCGTCCGGCGATCGGGTTTGGGAAACGCGTTTCGGCTACATCGACAAGACCGGCGCATTCGTGATCCCTGCAAAATTCGCTCGAGCAGATCGGTTTTCGGAAGGGCTCGCGACTGTATGTGAAAACAACTGCCTCGGAAAGGCACGAACAGATAAGCATGGCGTCATAGATCGGAGCGGCGACTACATCATCCCACCTACATTCGAATGGATCACGCCATTTTCGGAAGGATTAGCAGCCGCGACCCTCGACCGGGACGGACCAATCAGGTATGGGTACATCGACCGCACAGGCAAAGTTGTCATCGAGGCGAAATGGTTTGCCGCCGGACAATTTCGTCAGGGTCTCGCAGCAACTTTGAGTGGATACATCGACAAGCGGGGGCAACTCGTCATCCCATTGAGCTTGGATCCCGGAGGTCACGTCGGAGACTTCTCGGATGGACTTGGCTCGGTGAGCATAGGGGGAGACGTTACTTACTACGATGCCTCTGGGCGGATAGCGCTTAAGGCCAAGCGGAGCCAAAGTTTCTCGGAGGGATTCGCAGCAGCGTTCGACAACCCGTGGTTTGGCTCGCCGCGATTCGGATTTATCGATAAGTCTGGAAAGATTGCAATTCCGTTCCGCTGGGGAATCGCTCAAAATTTCTCGGAGAATCTAGCTGGAGCGTGCGATGGATGTGATCCTTTCAACTAAAAAGTCTGTCGATCGCCTTGAGCCTACTTGCCGACCATGTGGTACACGTCTTCGTTGTTCTCCTGGCAGACGTATTCCGCTAACTCGCCGCCCGGCACGAACGGAATCACGACGCTGTTCGACCACGTCTCGCTATAGGCACCCGGATCGTCGATGATGTACTCGTAGCGCATGCTCAATTCGTCAAGGCGCGTGTACTTTTCGATCACGTGGAGTTTGTCGCTGTGCGGCGTCCCATCCTGATCGAGCCACGTGCGGTCATTGAAGGCGATGTTGTCGACCACCAGCGTGTCGTCTTCCCAGTGCCCGCGCGGTTCGCCTAAGTACGACGGCTCGGGATCTTTGCTGTGCGGGCGCCCATCCATCGGAATGATGCGCCACATATGTGCGCCGCCTTCCCACAATTGAATGATGCGGTCGGGAAGCTGATAGATCTGGAACGGAAATGGCGTCGCCTGCATGCGAGGGATGCCAGGAGGCAGGCAGCGCGACTCGGGATCGTCCTTAGCCAGATTGTCCTGCGCCTCGTCGTAGAACTTTTTCGCCCAGGGGAGGAACGGAGCCTCAAACCGCTTTGCGACGGGCGAGCGGCCCGGGCCCTGCCGACCGGTTCCCGTCAGATTGGCGATTGTGTTCGGATTCCAGGCCCCCGCCCCGTTGCCGAGATCCGGCTTGCCGTCGGGCATGCGTGGAGTGGGCTTCGCTTTCGTACCTTTCGGAACGTCCTTCATGCGGCCGCCCACGGCCTGTCCGAATACCAGCGTCGCAAACGCACAGACAATCAACGCGCCCTGAATTATCGCTCGAAATCGCATGCTGTTATGTTACTCCTCCGGTTTTATTCCTGCACGGCGAAGGCGAGGATGTTCTGTCCTGCGGCGATGGCCACGTATTGCTTGCCGTCAAACATGTACGTCATGGGCGACGCCTTCCATACCTGGTTGGTCTGGAACTGCCACAGCGTCTTTCCATTGGCCGCATCCGCTGCGACAAACGCACCGCTGTTGTCAGCGTAAAAGACGATCCCGGCCGCCGTGGAAATCACTCCGCCGGAAGCGGTCAGATCGCGGCTGACTTGCGGGACTTCCCACTTCACCTCGCCCGTCTGAATGTCGATGGCTCGCAGGTATTTTTCAAAAGTCTCGCCAGGCGCAGGCCGGCCCGCGCCGCCCATGAAGCTGCGCCCTGCCTGCCAATCGCCCTTGGTGATGGAGAAAATATTGCAGCGTTCCAGAGCGTTGAAGTAGTAGAGTCCGGTCGCCGGATTGAACGATGTCGAGAACCAGTTTGCACCGCCCTGGAAACCGGGGCAGACGTAGGTGTTGCCGTCCGCTGTCTTGGGCAACTCTTTCAGGATGGGCCGGCCCTTCGCATCGATGCCCTCCGCCCAGTTCAGCTTCTTCAGGAATTGTTTGCCCAGCAGGAACTGCCCGTTGGTGCGATCGAGCACATAGAAGAATCCATTGCGATTCGCCTGGATCAGCAGTTTGCGAGGCTGCCCGCGCCAATTCGCATCCACCAGCACGGGCGGCTCCTGCGCGTCCCAGTCGTGAATGTCGTGCGGCGTGAACTGGTAATACCACTTCATCGCCCCGGTTTTGGCATCGAGCGCCAGGATGCAATCGGTGTAGAGGTTGTCGCCCAACCGATCCGAACCATCGTAGTCAGGTCCCGGATTGCCGACGGGCCAGAACACCAGGCCGAGGTCCGCATCGTAGGTCCCTGTCATCCACGTTGCGCCCGAGCGATGCTCCTTGTTCGCGCCCTGCCACGTGTTCTCCACTTCCTGCGCACCCGGCTGGCCGGGGCTGGGAACAGTCCAGACCTTCCAGACTTCTTTACCCGTCGCCTGATCGTAGGCAGCAACAAATCCGCGCACGCCCTCATCGCCGCCCGCTGTACCGGAAATCACCAGGCCGTTCGCCGTGAGCGGCGCCGATGTGCCGTTGTAATTCTGTTTGTAATCCGCCATCGTGGTTTCCCATAACAGCTCACCATTCGTGCGGCTCAGGGCCAGCAGATGCGCATTATCGGTGAGCAGGAAGACGCGATTGCCTTCCCAGGCGACCCCGCGATTGAAGCCGATCGCCGCATTGCCCGCGATCCCCTGGGTCCGCGCGCGGCGGTAGTGCCACACCTGCCGACCGGTTCCCGCATCCAGCGCCCAAACCTCGTTCGCGCTCGAAAGATACATCACGCCGTCCACCACCAGCGGTGTCGTCTCCACCTGCGTCACGTTGCCGACCGGGAAAATCCACGCCGGAGCCAGTTTCTTCACGTTGTTCTTGTTGATTTGCGTCAGCGTCGAATAACGATTGCCGCCGGGTTGACCGTTGTAGGTTGGCCAGTCGGTCTGCGAGGTTACGACTCGATAGCGCCCTCCATCGACCTTGCGCAGCAACCGGATGCGGCCGTCCGCTTGGCGCAACTGCATGTCGGTGGACCCTTCGTTCACCAGCGCGCCGCGAATCGTCTGCCCGTCGGTGGTGGTGACCGTGCGCTCATCCTCCGTCTGCGCCTGATTCCGGGGAATCGCATCTTGCGCCGGCAGGACGCCCGCAAGAAAAAGGGAAACAAACAAGGTCCGCATTGCCTCATAATATCGAAGATGACAGCCGCAGATTTCCTCGCCGCACGCGCACGACAAAGCCCCATTGATTCCCTCCCTTCGGCCAATGGCTTTGACCTGGACGCCGCCTATGCGATGGAGAAAGAGATCATGCGCCTGCGCGAAGAATCCGGCCACGGCGCTGTGGGGCGCAAGGTTGGCTTCGCGAGCAAGGCCATGTGGCGCATTCACAAGCTCGAAACCGTGGTCTGGGCGCACATGTTCGAAGACACCGTGATGCATGCGGATCAAGGAGTAGCCGAACTGGCCATCTCGCATCTGCGTGCTCCGAAAATCGAACCGGAGATCGTGATCAAGGTGGGAGATCCCGAAAAAGGGCTGGCTGGCGCGGAGTGGATCGCGCTCGGCTTTGAGATTGTCGACTGTCCGTACCCCGATTGGAAGTTCACGCCCGTCGACTTCGTGGCCGCATGGGGCCTGCACGCAGGTTTGATCGTGGGACAGCGAAAGACAGTGAACAGCATAGCGACGCTCAGCGACCATCTAGCCGATTTCAAACTCGAGCTAACGCGCGATAACGAGCTGGTCGAGGAAGGCGCGGGCAAAAATTGTTTGCGCAGTCCGGCACTGTGTTTAGAGGAACTTGCGCGGGCCTCCGCCGCTCGCGGCGATGCACTGCGGCCAGGGGAGATCATCAGCACCGGATCGCTCACCGACGCGCAACCCATCGCCCCCGGGCAAGAATGGCGTGCAGAGTTGAACGGCTTGCCGTTAGCAAGCTTGCGCGTGAAATTTACCTAAAGCGGCACGACCAGCAGCGTATCGTCAAGATTCGAATCCGCCACCACGATGCGCTCTTCGAACTTGGCTTCGGGGCCGTCCAAGGCGATTTTGTCGAGATACAGACCGACAGATAAGAGGCTCATCTCGCCATCCACGGTCGTGCGAACCACCAGATAATTCGAGCGGCAAACCGCCGTCTCGCCATCAAACGATTCCACGAGCAAACCGCTGATCTGATGTGAGTAGCGATGCCGCTCATGCTCGTTCAGCTTGCGCAATTCCGCAGCGCGATACGCCAGCATTCCCTGCCCTTGGCACTCCATCAGCGGCACATTCTCCCGCGTGGTGATGCGATAGAGACAGTAGTCCACAAAGAGATCTGGCCATACGTCCAGCCGGTCATCGTCAATCAAACGGATATAGAGGGCGTGTAGATCTTCAATCTGCCGCCGCTGCGATTCGGTGAGCTTCATCCTAAACCCAGAATATGGCATGGATTATCATAGGATCCATGCGTTTCTTTGTGTTTTTTGCGGCGATTGCAGCCTATGCCCAAACCGGCGCTCCTACGAGTAACGATTGGGGTCACTACGGAGGCACGCAGTATGGCTGGCGTTACAGCAGCCTGGACCAGATCAATACGCAGAACGTGAAGCAGTTGGCACCGGCGTGGCTATTCCAAACAGGTGACTACGCGGAAAATCTGCATTCGACACCCATTGTCGAAAACGGTGTGATGTACCTGATCTCCGCCCGCTTGCAGGTCTTCGCGCTCGATGCCACCAACGGCAAGGTCCTCTGGCACTATCGCTACGGCACGCCGGGCGAGGGGCTGCCCGGCACGCACGCGGACTTCATACAGAATCGCGGCGTGGCCATCGGCGACGGCAAGGTGTTCTTCGGAACGAAAGACAATTACATGGTCGCGCTGGATCAGCGGACAGGCAAAGAAGTGTGGCGCGTATCCGTGGACGATCCCAAGCAATGCGGCTGCAACATTACTGGAGCTCCTTTAGTGGTGAAGGACAAAGTCATCGTCGGCGGTAATGGGGGAGATCAAGCGCATCGCGGCTACCTGACGGCGCTGTCCACAAAGACCGGCCGTCTCGCGTGGCGCTGGTACGTGGTGCCTGCTCCCGGCGAAAAAGGTGCAGAGACCTGGAAGGGCGACAGTTGGCGCTATGGCGGCGGGTCCCCGTGGCTGACAGGCTCTTACGATCCTGAACTCAACTTGCTCTACTGGGGCACCGGCAACGCCGCTGCGGATTTCTATGACGGAGATCGCGTGGCTACCGGCGCAAACAAGAATGCTCCCCTGAATCTCTACACCGCGAGCGTCGTCGCGCTCGACGCCGACACCGGCACGCTGCGCTGGTTCCACCAAGAGGTCCCCGACGACGTGTGGGATTTCGACGCCGCCTACGAAGTGCTGCTGATGGATCGCGAAGTGCGCGGGCAGATGCGCAAGATTCTGGTCCATATGAATAAGAGCGGTCTGACCTTCGTGCTGGACCGTGTGACCGGCGAATATCTCAGCGCCTTTATGGTGCCTGAACTTTATAACTGGATCACCGGCATCACCGAAGACGGCAAGCTGGTGGGTCGCAACGAACCTGTGCTCGGGCAGACGAAGAGTTTCTGTCCAGCGACAGCGGGCGCGAAAAGTTGGAATAGCATGGCGTATTCTCCGCGCACCGGCTACCTCTACACGCCGACCAACGAGCTCTGCAACGACATCACTCCCAACGCCACCCCGGCCAGCGAAGGGAAGTTTTACATGAACGGCGACTTCCCGCTGAAGCTGCCGCCGAATCGAACTACCTACAGTCACGTGGATGCGTGGGACCCTGTGACCGGCAAGCGGATATGGTCGATGCCCTATCGTCTGGTGCTGCTGTCCTCCATGCTCGCAACGGGCGGCGACCTGGTGTTCACCGGCGACCCCGAGGGCAACTTCTTCGCGCTGGACGCACGCTCCGGCAACAAGCTGTGGAGTTTCCAAACGGGAGCTGGCCACCGCGGCGCGGCCATTTCGTATTCAGTGAACGGCAAGCAATACATCGCCACTACGACCGGCTGGCATCAAACCGTCGTAGGCGGAGCGGCGGCGCGACTCTTTCCGGAAGAGGAATTCCGACTAGGGTCTACGTTAGTAGTATTCGCGCTGCCGGAGGGAACACGATGATCCGCGCAATTCTGCTCAGTCTCTCGCTCGCGGCGATCGCCCACGCACAGGCAGGTCGCGGCGCGCAGGTGTTTGTGCAATCGTGCAGCTCCGGCTATTGCCACGGCGCGCGAGGCGGTGGTGCGGGCGCACCGCGCCTAGCCGCGCGCGGCTTTGATCAGGACTTCATCCGCGATACCGTCACCAATGGCATCCCGGGAACAAGCATGCCTTCCTTCGTCAAGAGCCTCTCGCGCACGGACCTGGCCGGAGTGGTCGCCTACGTCGCCAGCTTGAATGGCGCGGGAGCCACAACCTCCAAAGCCGGACCCGCGGCGAAACTAACCCCACAAGCGACGCGAGGACAGGCCCTGTTTAGCGATGCGCCCAAGAGCTTCGGCCGCTGCTCCACGTGCCACTTGGTGGGAGCGTTGGGCATCCCGGTCGCTGCCCCGGTTAACGATGTGCCGCTGAACGCCGGCGCACTGAAGGCGCTGAAAACTCCGCGCGTGGTGACGGTTACGGTGGCAGGCGAATCGATGCCCGCACTGGTCGTTGCGAAAAAGTCGAACTCAGTCACCTTTTACGATCTGACCAAGCCCCCGCCAGTATTGCGAACGGTGACTCCAGCCGAGTTCACCGCGACCGAGCAATCCACCTGGCAGCATTCGACAGTCATCGGCGCTTACAGTGATGCGGACCTGACCGCAGTGCTCGCCTACCTGCGCGCCGCGAAGTAGCTACTTAATCTGGCCGGGCGCGTAGTAGCCCTGGCGAGCGCGAACAATCATGTCGCCCACCGCGGTGACCTTCACGTTGATCGCGTGATACTTGCCATCGCGGATCAGCGGCTCTGGGCGATACAGCACGTTGTACTGGTGCCGCAGTTCGTTGGTGATGTTCACGAAGGACTGGCCGAGGTCTTCTTCTTTGAATGGGAAGTAGGCCAGTCCACCGGTCTGCTCGGCAAGATAGCGGAGGATCTTGTCGCCGTCCGCGGAGTTGTGCGTGATATTCGTGGAAACCGTGTAAATGACGACGTCCGCCTTTTGCGCCATTTCCAGCGCCTGCTCGCGGCTGAACTCGCTCAGCGTGTCTTCGCCGTCGCTCAAGATGATGATCGCGCGGCGATACTTGTCGTGCGGCTCATCTTTGGTGAGTTGCTCGGACGCCCGATAAATCGAATCGTAGAGCGCGGTGCCGCCGCCTGCCTGCATGCGCCGCACTGCGGTTACCAGCGCCGTTTTGTCGCCCGTGAGCCCCACGGCCAACTGCGCGACGCTATCAAAGTGCATGATCAGAGCCTTATCCTGGCCCGTGCGCATCGCCGTGTTGATGAAGTCAACAGCCGCGTCCTGCAAGAAGCGGAAGCGCGTGCGAATGCTATTGCTGGTGTCCACCAGAATCGCCAAACGCAGCGGCAGATCCGTCTCGGCCGTGAACTCTAAAATATTTTGCTTGCGTTTGTTTTCCGTGATCTCAAAGTCGTCCTTCTTGAGATCGGTCATGAAGCGGCCCTTCTTGTCAGTGACGGTAAACAAGAGGTTGACGCGCGTCACGTCCAGCGTGAAGGGCGTATCGGAATCCTGCGGCTGCCCTGGATCTTGCGCCAGCAAGAGGGTGCACAGCGGTACAAGAAGCCCAACGCGTTTCCAGATATGCAGCATAGCTACCTTGAATTATAGTCCTGCCAGCCAGCCGGAGAGTTCCGCGGGCACGGGAGCCTCCACCTGGACCCGCTCTTGCGTCGCTGGACTTTCAAAGCCGATCCGCCACGCATGCAGAAACATACGCGGCGCATCCGGCTGCTTTGCGGGACCGTATACGAGGTCTCCGGCAACCGAATGTCCCAGATTCAGCAGGTGGACGCGAATCTGGTGCGTCCGTCCGGTGCCGATGCGGACCTCCAGATACGTGAACTTTTCGAAGCGCTGCACGACTCGATACTCCGTGATCGCCTCTCGCCCTGTGCCGAGTCCCGCCGTCATGCGCGTCCGGCGAACGGGGTCGCGCGCGATCGGCTTGGTGATGCGCCCCGTCTCATCGCGAACCTTTCCCCGGACCAGCGCGAGGTACGTTTTCTCCACCGAACGCCCGGAGAACTGCGCCGCCAGCGATCGATGCGCCGCGTCCGTGCGGGCCACCAGCAGCACCCCGCTGGTCTCTTTGTCCAGGCGATGCACGATACCCGGCCGCAAGTCGCCGCCCACGCTCGAGAGGTCTGCTTGGAACCGATGCACCAAGCGATTCACCAAGGTCCCATCGTGATTGCCTGCTCCCGCGTGAACGATCATCCCCGCGGGCTTGTTGATCGCGAGCACCGCGTCGTCTTCGTATAGAACTTCGACAGGAAGATCCTCGGGAGTGGCCTTCAACGGAGTGAGATTCGCGGGCTGCACGTCCACTTGCTCGCCACCGCGCAGCAAGGTCGATACCTTGGCAGGAACGCCATTGACCGCGACATGCCCGTCTTTCACCCACGATTGCAAACGGCTGCGGCTGTATTGCGGCAACTGCTCCTGCAGAAAATGGTCCAGGCGCTTGGCAACGTCGCGTTCGCCCGAGATAAGTGTGTGCGGCGTCACTTCTGTGGTTTGGGCTGGCCCGAGACCAGGAACACGGCGACTTCCGCCATCAAGTTCGGGAAAGCAGTGATTTGCTGCTGCTTGGAAATGAACACGCGCTTCTCCAACTTCCAACCTTGGCGCGCTACGAGCGATTCGAAATCCAGCACGCTCAGGAAATGGATGTTGGGCGAGTCGTACCACTCATGCGGGAACAAATCCGTGCGCGGAGCCTTGCCCGTCCACATCGTGGCCCAGCGGACAGAATAGTGTCCGAAGTTCGGAAACGTAACAATCGCCCGCTTGCCGACGCGCAACATTCCATTCAGAACCTTCAAGGGATCGCGCGTTTCCTGCAATGTTTGCGACAGAATCACGTAGTCAAATACGTGATCTGGATAGTCGGTGACGGCGGATTCCAAATTGCCTTGATACACCGATACGCCGCGTGCGATGGCCTTCTGCACCTTCGGACCCGCCAACTCCACGCCGCGCCCATCGACGTGTTTGTGTTCCTTCAGCCAGTCCAGCAGTTCCCCTTCACCGCAACCTAGGTCGAGCACGCGCGTGCCGGGATTCACCAGTTCGCCGATGATTTCGAAGAGGACGTTATCCACGTTTTGCAGCCCCCTCCCGCTGCACATCGCGGAAAGTGCTCGCCAGGAATCCACTAACGACTTCAGTCTGGGATCCTACTTCCACCAGGAATGCGTCGTGCCCGTAGCGCGACGCCAGATCGCAATACGCGACATCGCAGTTGCGACCGCGCAAAGCGCTGGCGATCTCCAGCGATTGATAGCTTGGATATAACCAGTCCGAGGTAAAACTGATGACGAGGAAGCGAGCCTTCATGCCGTCAAACAGCACGCCCAGCGCGCCGCGCTGCGTCAGATCGAAAGTATCCATCGCCCGCGTGATGTAAATATAGGAGTTCGCGTCGAAACGATCCACGAACTTATAGCCTTGGTATTGGAGGTAGCTTTCAACTTCGAACTGCTCCCCGCCCAGCGATGTTTGGTTGGCACGCACGCGGCGACCAAACTTCTCGCGCATGCTGTCGTCGCTCATGTAGGTAATGTGGCCCACCATGCGAGCCAGCTTCAGGCCGGTTCCCGGCAACTTCTGGCCGTAGTAATTTCCGCCCACCCAGTCGAGGTCGGCCATAATCGCCTGCCGCCCGACCTCATTGAACGCAATCTGCTGCGCGCTGTGCTGCGTGGTGGTCGCGATCGGCAGCGCCGCGGCCACGTTCTCCGGATAGGTCACAGCCCACTCCAGCGCCTGCATCCCACCCATCGATCCGCCCGCCACCGCCAGCAACCGCTCAATTCCGAGCCGATCCACCAGCTTCTTCTGCAGCCGCACCATGTCGGCAATCGTGACCTGCGGAAACGTCATCGCCCACCGCTGCCCGGTCGCAGGATTGATCGAACCCGGACCCGTTGTGCCCCGGCACCCACCCAAAACGTTGGTGCAAATCACAAAATATTTGTCGGTGTCGAAAGCCAGCCCAGGGCCGATCATGTTCGACCACCAGCCACCCTCGCCCGCTGCGTGCGCGTCGCCCGAAAAGGCGTGCGTCACAAGAATCGCGTTGCTGCGATCCGCGTTCAGCGTGCCATAGGTTTCATAAGCAGCGTCCACTGGCGCGAGCGTTACACCGCAATCGAGCTCCAGCGATTCAAACGTGAATGTTCCGGTTTCAGTGACCATTGATGAAGCTTGTACTCTCAGTGTACAAGCTCACGTAGCGAGGTACTTATTTGGGACGTTTCGAATTGCCGCTGCGGTACCGTAACGCTTCTGGTGCAAGTAGGCGAGGTTGCTATAGATGTCTTCTTCTCTTCGATGGAACTGCTGGTACAGCCCGCACTGCGCATACGAGAAGAGCGTGACGTCAAACAGGACGGTTTCCCAGGGCATCGTCTTTCCCCAAACCAACCCTTTCAGCCGCACGTCCAGATCCGCCCCGGCCTGCACCAGCAGTTCCATCATCGGGCGGCCGTAATTCCCGTTGCTGTTGACCGCGTGGAAGAGGGGCGTTTGCCCTCCCAGGCCATCCGCATCGACGGCGGCGGGAGCGTTGACATCCGCGCCCGCGTCCAACAGTGCCTTGGCGCAGCGAACCGAGTTGAACTCAGCACAAATGTGGAGCGGCGACACCCCGTCGCAGGACGTGTACGCGCACAGCGGAGATAGCCTTCGAGACAGGTCGTCGACTTTGCGCAGTGCGGTTTCATCGTCTAGCAATAGCGCCTCAAGCAGCGGATCGTCCACCGTCGCCCCCGCGTCCAGAAGCGCTCGCAGGCACGGCGCGAACTGGGGCGACCGCGTGTACATCTCGATCAAGATGTCGACGGGACGCTTTCCGTCGATCAACGCAGTGGGACTCGTCCCTGCCGATATGCTCTCACGGATGCCCTTGGGCGAGTGCAGTTCGAATGCCACAACCAGGTCCACCAGAGCCTCTACTTCTTCCCCATCACGATGCTCACATCGTCGGGATTGATCAAGTCCGGCACCGTCCAGCCATCCAGATCGTACTCCGCCATGCACTGCTCCGCGAAGCCCTTGTACTTTGCGCTGTGGCCCATCAGGTCCGATACCATCAGCGTCTCGAAGCGAATGCTCTCATGGGAGCCGAAGTAGTTCCGCTCATACAATTCATGCCGGCCGCCGAACTCCGTCCCCATGCAATCCCACATCAGCTTCATCAACTTCACGCGATCCTCAGCCGAGTATCCATTCGACCCTCGGACGTACTGATCGAGATACTTACGAATTTCCGGATTTTTGAAATCGTTTGCGTGCGAAGGCAGGTAGATGAGCGCACTCGCGAGCACGTTCTCAACGATTTCCTTCAGCTTGGGATAGACGGTGCTCGCCGCCACCCTATACGCCAGGCCATAGTCGAGGTTCGGCAACACATAGCCAGGAGTCCAATCCTTGGTTGTACGAGCCATTGCATCGGTCAAGCCCCAGAACAAGTTGCGCCACGCGAGTACTTCACCCACCTGCGCCTGAACCCCGCGGAAGTCCTTCGTACCGGTCGCCTCCACGGCCTTGAGTAACACGCCCGCAATGAAATCGAGCTTCACGGAAAGCCGCACGCAGCCATGAAACATGAATCGCGGCAGGAAGCCTGAACGCGGGAAAAAGTTATTGACCTTGTCAATGTCGCCGTACGCGAACACGTTTTCATACGGCACGAACACCTTGTCGAACACAATGATCGAATCGTTCTCGTCGAGCCTACTCGACAGCGGATAGTCGAACGGGCTCCCCGTCGCTGCCGCCTGCAACTCATACGAGGGCCGGCAAATCAGCTTCACGCCCGGAGCATCCGTCGGCACGATGCACACGAACGCAAAATCCTTGGTCTTGATCGGCAGCGCCCCGTTATTCGCGATGAAGTTGTAATGCGTTAGAGCCGACGTGGTAGCCACCACCTTGGCTCCACTGATGATCAATCCGGCGTCCGTTTCCTTCTCGACGTGCATATAGACGTCGCGACATTCTTCGAGCGGTTTGTTGCGATCCACTGGCGGGTTCACGATCGCGTGATTGACGAACGTGCACTCTTCCTGCGTTTTTTTATACCAGCGCTTCGCATTCTCGTGGTACGGATGATAGAAATCCGAATTCGCCCCCAGCGTCGCCAAAAATGCGGCTTTGTAATCCGGACTGCGCCCCATCC
The DNA here is from genome assembly GCA_039926185.1 of Bryobacteraceae bacterium. GTDB lineage: Bacteria > Acidobacteriota > Terriglobia > Bryobacterales > Bryobacteraceae > Palsa-187. The sequence goes on from JBDSXJ010000005.1 coordinate 465,605, forward strand.
AGCCATACGTCACCCGAGCCCACTCGGCAATCGCATCGCGCGAAGCTACCATTTCTTCCGCGTTTTTCGGGGCCTGAAAAAATCGCTGGGTGTAACCGCCGCTGCCCGTGTCCGTCGGCGTGCACAGAATATCTTTCTTGGGTCCGTGCAGCGCGTCGTACAGCCGCGCGATCATGCGCACCGTGTTGCGGAACGCCGGATGCGTGGTGACGTCTTTGACCCGCTCCCCATAGATCCATATCTCGCGCCCATCGCGTAAGCTCTCGATGTACTCGTCCCCGGTAAAAGGCCGCGTCCGCTGGGTTTCGCTTGACATATGGATGCGATAATATCACGTAGGTTCCCTCTATGACGAAGAAAATCCTGGCTACGTTGTTGACCCTCCCGCTGCTGGCGCAAGCCGCAGTTAAGTCCGACATGCTGGTGTCCGGCGCGTGGCTCGCCGATCATCTCAAGGACGCGAACCTCGTCATCCTCCACGTTGCCCCCGCGCGCACTGGCTATGACGCGAACCACATCCCCGGCGCCCGCTACGTCCCCTTCGCCGAGATCGCGGTCACCAAGGACGGCGTCTCGAATGAGCTTCCGCCGGTCGCCGACCTGAAAGCCGTCTTTGAACGCGCAGGCGTCAACGACAATTCCCGCGTCATCCTCGTCACCGAAGGCTCCGTGCTCTCCGCCACCCGAGCCTACTTCACGCTCGACTACCTCGGCCACGATCAGGCCGCGTTGCTCGACGGCAGCATGGAGTTGTGGCTCAAAGAAAATCGCCCAGTAACCAAGGATGTCCCGACGGTCACGGCGGGCAAGTTCACTCCGAAGCCGCGCCCGGAGCTAGTCGTCGCAATGGCCGACGTCACCAAGCAAACCACGGCGCCCTCCGCCAAAGTGAGTCTGCTGGACGTCCGCACCGCCAACGAGTACGCCGACCGCGGCCACATTCCCACCGCCCTGAACGCCAACTGGACCGAATCCCAGCTAACCGGCAGCAGCGCCCTGAAGTCCGAAGGCGACCTCCGCAAGCTCTACGAAGCCGCCGGTCTCACGCCCGCCAAAACCGTGGTGACTTACTGCAATTCCGGCATGCAGGCGAGCCAGTCCTACTTCACGCTCAAATATCTCGGCTACGACGTGAAAATGTACGACGGCAGCTTGGGTGAATGGAACAAGATGGGCGGGGCGCTTCAGAAATAGCGTCCAAAAAAATGATGCCTCCGTGCGGAATCTCGTGTTGGGGGGCGAGTAGGTCCACGCGGAGGCGTTACTGCGGTTGTTGCTATGACGCACCAGCTTTCGCGTTTCTTCCCACTGTTTTCAATTATTTTTTGCCCCCGCCCTTGCTATCATGAGGATTACTTCAAACTAGCTGAAAGCCCCTGTTTTCCCAACTTTCCATGTCTCAAAGCTCTCATCCCTTAAACCTTGCGTTTGGATTCTCCTTCCAGGACCTCTATACCCGCGAAGGAATCGTCAAACTAGACTCCACGTTCCTGCGCCAGTTGCAGGATTCCGACGCCGGACTGCGCGCGCGGCTGGGCGAAGCTCGGGCGAATCCCGCGTCGCTGGACCGCAAGACCGCCTCCGAACTCATCATCGCCATCGCGCCATACGTCGAGGACTTCGTCGGGGAATTGTTCGACATCGGCGAGGAACTGAAAGCCCTCCAGACGCGCCACCACGCGCTCGCCCCGATGAACGCGTTGAAGCGCAAGTTCGTCCAGAAGAAAGCCATCAGCGGCGTAAAGGAAGAACAGGCCAACGCCATCAACGGCATGGCCCTCGCGCCGGAACTCGAATCGCTGTTCGGCGAGCCGCTCACCGAAGCCTCCTTTACCGATCACGTCACCCGTTGGCTCGAAAACGAAGACGAGCACAAGACCCAGCTCGACATCGCCGCGAAATACGCCGCCTGGGCTGCCCTTTCCGAAGCCGGGCGCGAGCGCTACGGCCACCACAGCGTGCTCTTCCGCGTCCCCCAGAAGCTGGTCATGGATCGGCTGGTGCCCGTGGAATCGCTCACCACACCCAATGGGGTCTTCAACCAGATCCTGGCCGACCACCACCTGCGCCATCGCGAAGGCTTCAAGCTCACCGATCCCGGCATGGGCCTCGCTGGAGCGCTGGATCAAGCCAACTACTGCATCAAGTGCCACAACCAGGGTAAGGATAGCTGCTCCACCGGCCTGAAGGAAAAGGACGGCACCTATAAAGCGAGCGCGTTCGGAGTACCGCTCGCCGGGTGCCCGCTCGACGAAAAGATTTCAGAAATGAATCTGGTCAAGCAGAACGGCAATCCCATTGGAGCGTTGGCCATCGTCACCGTCGATAACCCGATGGTCGCCGGCACAGGTCATCGCATTTGCAATGACTGCATGAAGGGCTGCATCTATCAGAAGCAGGAGCCCGTCGATATTCCACAAATCGAAACCCGGTCGCTGAAGGATGTGCTCGACCTGCCGTGGGGCTTTGAAATTTATAGCCTGCTGACGCGTTGGACCCCGCTAAACTTCTCGCGCCCGGTGCCGCGTCCCGATTCTGGCTACAAAGTGTTGGTCGTCGGCCTTGGACCCGCAGGCTTCACGCTGAGCCACCACCTGATGAACGACGGACACACCGTCGCGGCGGTGGACGGCCTAAAGATCGAGCCGCTCGATCCTACCGTCTCCGGCGCAACCCCGCTGGGCGAACGAGTGCCGTTCCGCCCGATTCACGACGTCACCGATCTCTACGAATCGCTGGATGACCGCGTGATGGCAGGCTTCGGCGGCGTCGCCGAATACGGCATCACCGTCCGTTGGAATAAAAATTACCTCAAGATCATCCGTCTGCTGCTGGAACGCCGCGCCCAATTCGCGATGTTCGGCGGCGTGCGCTTCGGCGGCACCATGACCGTCGACAGCGCCTTTGCAATGGGCTTCGACCACATCGCCCTCTGCGCCGGAGCCGGCAAGCCCACCGTCATTCCGATGAAGAACGGTCTCGCTCGCGGTGTTCGCCAGGCCTCGGACTTCTTGATGGCGCTGCAGCTCACCGGAGCCGCGAAATCGAACTCCGTCGCCAACCTGCAACTCCGCATGCCCGTCGTCGTCATCGGTGGCGGCCTCACCGCGATCGACACCGCGACCGAGTCGATGGCCTACTACGTAGTCCAAGTGGAGAAATTCC
>JBDSXJ010000006.1:0-235619 GCA_039926185.1 Bryobacteraceae bacterium
GAGCGCGAACCGTGCGGCCCGCGATCTTGATGTAGTTCATGTGGAAGAACTTGATGTCGGGGAACGGACCACCATTCAGCTTGGTGATGACCTTCTCCGCGTTCGGTCCCTGGATCTGGAAGCGGTAGACCTTGCGCGTCACAGCCTTGCCCTTGGTGCGGCCCGGCGAACGATCGTCCTTGGTCACCTGCACGTTGTACTTGCCGAGCTTGGCGTGATACTCGATCCAGTTGGCCGACGGAGCGCGACCGACGAACACAACCTTGTTTTCTTCCAGGTGGAACAGGATACCGTCACCGATGACGTGTCCGCTCCACGAACACGGCACGAACTGCTTGGCGCGCTCGATCGGGAAGTTCTTGAAGGTGTTGATGGCCAGGTCGCTCATCAACTTCACCGCATCCGGACCTTCGACATACAGGTCCACCATGTGGTGCGATTGGTCGAACAACACCGCGCTCTCGCGCCACGCGCGCTGCTCATCGCGCCAGTTGTCGTACTCCGACGGCACCACCGGGTACACATACGCGCCGATCTGCGAGTTGCGCAGCATCGTGACCGCATTCCCAGCGGTTTTTAACACTGATTCTAAATTTTGGCTCATTCTGAGAGAGTAACACGGTCGCCCCTTGCGATCCTTCGCGAACAGACTGATAATGCAAGGTCGAATGCAACTTTTGGAGACGATGAAAGTAGGGGCAGACGGGACGATCCCGCTGCTGGAACGCAACCTCGCGAGGATCAGTGCGTCGGCATATGTTTTAGGGTTTCGCTGCGACGTAGACGAGTTGCGCGCGGCGATTTTGCGGAAAGCCGAAGCGAGCCGGGATACCATGTTCCGCCTGATACTTTCCCGCGACGGGGCCTTTGAATTGCAGCTGAAGCTGATGATCCCATTCGGGATATCGCGGTTGGGACTGGCGTCCCGTGTGGTCAACAGCTCAGACCCCATGCTCTACCACAAGACCACCAATCGGGTGCTTTATGAAGGCGCGACCGACGCGATCCTGGTCAACCAACGCGGCGAGGCGACCGAAACAGGGATCGCGAACATTGCGGTGTTACGAAATGGACGCTGGGTGACGCCGCCGGTGTCGTGCGGACTGCTGCCCGGAACTCGTCGCGCCCAGTTGCTGGAGGCTGGGGAACTCGTCGAGGGAGTTGTGCCCGTGAAGGATTTGGTAGCCGGAGAGACGGTGCGGTTCTTCAACGCTCGGGGTGTGTTCGAAGCCGTTTTTTTCCAAGCGTAACTTAGGGTCATTTGAAGATATATACTGACCACATGAAACTGGTGGTTCTCGCTTTTGCGGCCGTGGTCACGGTGTCCGCGCAGACCGTTGATGCGGCATTCCAGAAGTTTTGGGCCGCGGACTCCCCGGCTGCGGCAGCGCGAGCGGCGAGCGACATTGAGAAATCCAAAATCAGTTTCGACGACGCGTTCAAGCGATTGAAGGCCGGGCGACCCTATGCCCCGCAGAAGACCGGCGTGGTGCCGGGGAAGAATCGCACGTCCGACAACATCGAGCATTTCTATTCAATCAACGTACCCGCGAATTACGATCCGGCGAAGAAGCATCAAGTCCGGCTCCAATTGCACGGCGGCGTCGGTGGTCGCACGGATAATCAGCCGCCAGCCCGAGGGAACGGCGAGATCGGACAGCTTGCGGGGGCGGAGCAGATTTACGTACTCCCCTATGCCTGGGACAAAGCAGGTTGGTGGAGCGACGATCAAGTGCTCAATCTGGCAGCGATTGTCGATTCGCTGAAGCGTACGTATAACGTGGATGAAAATCGCGTCGTGGTTTCGGGCGTCTCCGATGGCGGCACCGGTGCCTACTGGGTCGCGATGCGCGACACGACTCCCTACGCGAGTTTCCTGCCGTTGAACGGCTTCATCATGGTGCTGGCGAACGACGAACTCGATGACGGTAAGGTCTATCCCGGCAACCTGCGCAACAAGCCCCTGTTCGTGATCAACGGTGGTAAGGATCGCCTGTACCCCACCAGTATCGTCGAGCCCTACACGCGCTACTTCATGAAGAACGGCGTCAACATTGAATACCATCCGCAGCCCGAGGGCGAGCACAACACTCGCTGGTGGCCCGAGATGAAGGACCCGTTCGAGAAATTCGCCGCCGAGCATCCGCGCGACCCGCATCCTGATCGGTTGACCTGGGAAGCGAGCGACGCCGCGCACGCCCGCAATCACTGGCTGGTGATTGACCAGTTCGGCTCGGTTCCCGGCGAGAGGGCGACGCAAGATCTCAATGTGATCGCGCCGTCAGAGGGATCGCTTTACGATTCCACGGGCGGAATGATGTTCAATCGGGCCAAAAACTCGGGCCGCGTGGACCTGGCCCGCAAGGGCAATACCGTGGAAGCGGCCACGCATGGTGTCACGGCATTCACTCTCCTCCTCTCTCCTGACGAATTCGACTTCAGCCAACCTGTGCGCGTCGTGGCCAATGGCCGCGAGATCTTAAATGCTCGCGTGCAGCTGGATTTGAAAACGCTGCTCAAGTGGGCCGCACGTGATAATGATCGGACGATGCTTTACGGAGCTGAAGTAAAGATTTCTCTGAAGTAGCTCAGACATTCCTGAGTCCGCAGCCTGATTCGCTGGTCCTCCACCTGCACTAGCAGAGTGGTCAATGGCCGCTCCATCCCAAATTGGTTCAGTATCCGCCCCCGGTATCGGCGGGCCTTCGTTGCCTGTCGGCGTTGCGGGCGCCAAGCACGCTTTACGTAAGAAAACCGGTTCCATTTTGGTTTCCTCAACGGGAACCATTTCCGAATTGGGGGTGCCGTTGGCGGTCCTCGGTATCGTGCTCGCGATGATTATGCCGATGCCGAGCTTCCTGCTCGATATCCTCATCAGCGCCAACATCACTATAAGCGTGATCGTGCTGATGGTCTCGATGTATATCACGCGGCCGGTCGAATTCAGCATCTTCCCCACATCCCTTCTGATACTCACGCTGTTTCGGCTTGCGCTCAATATTTCGAGTTCAAGGCTGATCCTCATTCAGGGCAACAAGGGTACGCAGGCGGCCGGAGACGTGATTGAGGCGTTCGGAAATTTTGTGGTCGGGGGCAACTACATTATTGGCGTCGTGATCTTCCTCGTCCTGATCTCGATTCAATATGTAGTCATCAACCATGGCGCGGTGCGTATCTCGGAAGTGACCGCTCGGTTCACTTTGGACGCATTGCCCGGCAAACAAATGTCGATCGACTCGGATTTAAATGCCGGGTTGATCGATGAAGCAGAGGCTCGCGACCGGCGGAAGAAGCTCGCGGCGGAGGCGGAGTTCTACGGCGCGATGGACGGCGCCAGCCGGTTCACGCAGCGCGACGCCGTTGCCAGCATCATGATCACGACGATCAACATCGTCGCAGGGTTCCTGATTGGCGTGTTGCAGAACGGCATGGAATGGTCGCGGGCTCTGTCGACGTATACCGTACTCACGATTGGCGATGGTCTCGTGACGGTGATCCCCGCGCTGATGGTTTCCGTTTCAGGAGCGCTGATCGTGACGCGTGCCAGTTCAGACAAGCAGTTGGGGACAGAAGTAGAGGCGCAACTCCTCAGCAATCCCCAGCCCCTGCTGCTTTCGGGCGGCGTCTTGATGACGATGGCCCTGTTCCCGGGACTACCGACACTGCCATTCCTCAGTATGGGGATGGGCGTCACGTACGTCGGCTGGCGGCTGCGGCAAAAGATGGACGCGGCGGAAGAAACGGCTTCGACGGTGAAGACAGCGACCGCACAGGTTCCAGCGAAGGATAGCCTCGAATCGCTGCTGAAGGTTGAACCTCTGGCCGTGGAAGTTGGCTTAGGGCTGGTGAAGTTGGTTGAGGGCGCCCAAAACTCTCCCCTCTTGCGCCGCATTGCTGGGATTCGACGGCAAATGGCAGCAGATCTCGGCTATACCGTGCCACCGGTTCGGGTGACGGACAATTTGCAGCTCAAGGTCGGCGAATACGTGGTGTTACTCAAGGGAGCGGAAATCGCCCGTTTCGAGATGATGCCGGCCCGTGAGCTCGCCATCCACCCAGGAGGCGGGGCTGGGAGTGCGGCTTCACTCCTCGAAGGACTACCGGGAAAGGATCCGGCGTTTGGAATTCCCGCGCTGTGGATCGTTCCGGAGAAATCGGAAGAGGCGCGGGCGTTGGGCTATACGGTCGTCGACGCTGCCGGTGTGCTCGGAACACACTTAGCGGAGCTCATTCGCAAACATGCACACGAGCTACTCTCGCGCCAGGACACCAAGATAATTCTGGACCGTGTTGCAGAGGAAAACGCCCGCTTGATCGAAGACTTGGTCCCGAAACTGCTCCCCATGTCTACTGTGCAGAAGGTTCTTCAGAATTTGCTCCGAGAACGTGTTTCGATTCGGGATTCGGTAACCATTTTGGAAGCGCTGGGAGAAGCAGCTTCGATGACGAAAAATCCAGTACTGCTGACCGAGTATGTCCGCCAGGCGCTGCGACGCTTGCTTGTGAAGCCCTATTTGAATGCCTCCGGCGAGCTACCGGCGTTCTTCCTCGATCCGCAGATCGAACAATCGATTGAGAGCGCTGTCGAGTATAACGAACACTCCAGCCACCTGAATCTGCCCCCACAAAAGGTTCGCGACATCATGGACCGCGTGGCGCGGGCAGTCGGGACATCGGATACGCCCGTGGTCGCCGTTACGAGTTCATCTGCCCGCTACTACTTACGGCAGTTGGTGGAGGGATCTACGCCCAACCTTTCTGTTCTGTCGCATAACGAAATCCCGGCCGGCGTCCGTGTCGTGTCGCTCGGAGTGATCGCCCAGTGAGTGAAATCGAATGAAGCTTAAGAGCTATTTTTCAGCAACCGTGGAGGCAGCCATGGAATTGGCTCGCAAGGAACTGGGCGAAGAGGCGCTCCTAGTGAATGCTCGTCCGGCCACTCCGGAAACCCGCTACCTCGGTGCCTATGAGGTCGTATTCGGATTGTTGCCACCCGAGCCAGTTTCCATTGCAGCCTCGACGCCGATCGGCGATGACGCGATTCGATCTGAGTTGGCCGAACTGCGACGCCAACTGGATCGATTGACGATGGCTCCGGGCGATCGTCAAGTCCCGCCGCCTTTGCCCGCAGGTAAACCCGCCGAAGTTGTGTGTAGGGTAGATGCGAAGCTAACGCGTACAGTCGCACTGGTTGGTCCACCGGGAGTGGGAAAGACCAGCACGTTGATTAAGCTTGCTGCGCGGTATGGATTGGCCCGACGAAAAGCGACGCAGCTGCTGACCACGGACGTATTCCGGATCGCGGCCGCGGATCAACTGCGGACGCTCGCCGCGATCTTGGGTCTTAGTTGTGAGGTTGCGGAGACTCCGCTCATCCTCGACCAAGTGTTGGAGGAATGCAGGCAAAAGGATCTGACATTGATCGATACACCCGGATTTTCCTTCCGCGAGATGGGCGATGCCGCCGAGCTCGCTGGGTACTTGGCCAGACACGCGGAGATAGAAACACATCTGGTACTCTCCGCGTCGATGAAGGACTCGGATATGAGCCGGTTCGCGGACAGCTACGCGATTTTTCGTCCATCGAAGGTGATCTTCACCCGAGTGGATGAAACGTCGCGCTACGCGGCTTTGGTGAAGGAGGCCGCGCGCCTCGACTTGCCCGTGTCGTTCCTTTGCACGGGCCAACGGATACCGGACGACATCGAGGAAGCAACGACCTCCCGCTTGAACAGCCTCGTTCTGGAAGATCGGCCACTCCGGATGGGGGCGGCGGCATGAAGACTGCTACTCGGACGATGCAAGCATACGGAGCCTATTCACAGCCTGCTAACGGCTTTAGCACCGAGGACCGCGAGAGGTTGATTCTCGAGCATCTCCCGCAGGTGCGGCTGATCGCCCGGCGCATTCATGATCGGCTGCCGGAGAGCGTGAGCTTGGATGACTTAGTGTCCACCGGGACTGTCGGGTTGATCAGCGCCATCGACCGCTTCGACGCGGGACAGAACGTCAAGCTGAAGACCTACGCGGAGTACAAGATCCGAGGCGCGATTCTCGACAGTCTGCGAGGCCTCGACTGGGCTCCTCGTCAACAACGCAAGCGGGCCAAAATGATCGAGGCGGCGATTTCTTCTGCCGAGCAGCGCCTGCATCGGACGCCATCGGAAGATGAAATCGCGCGGGAACTGGGTCTCGAGATGGCCGAGTATCACGAGTGGCTGGTCGAGATCCGAGGGCTGAATGTCGGCAGCCTCGAAAGCGCGACGCCCGACGAGGAGAGCGGCGGAGACCTACTCCGCTTCATCTCAGACGACGAGAAAGATTGGCCGTCGCGTCAGCTGGAACGCAGCGAGTTGCAGAAGCTATTGGCAGAATCGGTGTCCAAGATGCCGGACATCGAAAAGACCGTGCTGAGTCTCTACTATTACGAGGAGATGACGCTACGGGAGATCTCCAAAATCGTCCGTCTGCATGAGTCGCGCATTTCGCAGTTGAAGTCTCAGGCCATTTTGCGGCTCCGCGCGGCTATGGAACGGCAGTGGCCTACGCAACGGGGACTATGAGCGATATCGCCAAGTGGGCAGTCCAAGAGTTCGCCGGTGGTTTTGCTGCAGCCATTGAAGGGATGGCGTTTGCACGGCCGGAGTTTAACTCTGAGTTGCTGCCCGCTCCGCCGCCGGAGCCGACAGTACCCGCGTTTCGATGGAAACAGGCATTCGCCGGACTCTCTGGCGAGGCGCTTGCAATGGTATCGGAGCCGGATGCGCTCGCCGTCGGCCAGCACGTGATGGTCGCTGCGGGTGTCGACGATTCTTCGCCGGAGGACCTGAAGTCGACGTTTCGGGAGTGTCTAGGGCAAGCGTTTTCGATCCTCGCCCGCGCGATGACGGCGCGGCTACAGAGGGAAGTCACGGCCGCGACAGGACAGGAGGTCCAGGCTGTTCAGGATGCCACATGGGGCAAGCTTGAGATTCAGTTGGGCGACCGGCCGGTCACACTTTTCCTGGGACTGCAAGCTCATCTGCTGGAACAGGTTGTCGTCGCACCGAAGGCCGTGGCGCAGGCCGCAGGGGCAGGCTCTCCCCCATCTGCCCCGGCGCCCGCGGCTGCTGCGGTTGCTTCGCGTAGCCCTGCGGACGATTCCAAGACTTTCGATCTGCTTCTCGACGTGGAGCTTCCAGTGAGCGTCTCGTTCGGGCACGCGCAGGTGCCGCTCAAGGACGTTCTCAAGCTGACCACCGGATCGATCGTCGAATTGAGTCGAGCCGTTGTCGAGCCGGTCGATATTGTCGTGAACAACTGCGTGATCGCCAAAGGAGAAGTCGTGGTCGTCGAGGGAAACTTCGGAGTCCGCATACAGCAGGTCAGTAGTCGCAATGAACGCTTAAGGAGCTTCCAATAAAAATGCCGCCAACTCTGATTCCCTACCTCGCCCTAGTACCCTACGCCGCTGTCGCTGTGGGTTTGATTCTGACGCTCGCGCTTTTCCTCAGCGTGAAGATGGAGCTGCATCGTAACGCTCGGCGCGAACGCCGCAGGGTCGATGAGATGCTGGGACGGCTCAAAGAAGCTGCGCCTGCGACGCCGGAAGCTGTGTTCGTCCCCGTGCCGCTTCAGCCGGGCTTCAATATCAATCGGCGTGTCCATGCCGGACGCCTGTTGCGCAAGGGTGAGGATGTAGCGCATGTCGCTGCCGTCCTTGGGGTGCCACGTGCCGAGGTTGAACTGCTGGCGCGGGTTCAGACGATGACGGCCGCAGTAGGTGAGTAGCTACTCGGGCGAGACCAAGAGGCGGACTTCTTTTCGCTCGCGCATCACGAGGATCGCCGCCGGACCAGACGCCGATAGCGCCCGCAGACGAGAGGTGATTTCTGCAGGAGTCGTAACGCCCTGTTTGCCCACGCGCGTGATCACGTCGCCCGCTCGCATACCAGCGTTATCCGCAGGAGATCCCGCGGCGACCGACCGCACGAGCACCCCTTCGGCCACCCCGAAGTATTCGGCGAGTTGGCCAAACAGAGGCTCGGCATCAATCCCGAGAAGGGGATTTCGCCACGTCATCAGGCTGCGGGGGACATCCTGGAGTCCGGTCTGCGGAAGACGCCCCGCAGGAATCGGACCGGGACGATCAGCAGGCGAGATCGTGTCGATCTTGGCGGTCAGAATTTGCGGTGACCCGTTACGGAAGATACGAAGCCTTACCGGCTTGCCAGATGGGGTCTCGCGAACCATGCGTGAAAATTGCTCGATGCTCTCGACTTTCATCCCGTTGTACTCGGCGACCACGTCTCCGGCTTTTAGTCCTGCGATGTCCGCAGGGCTTCCCTGGCGCACCAACGTGACTTCGATGCCTCCGGGCGTGGGCAACCGTAATTCTTTGGCTCGTACCGCGTCGACTTCCCAAATCCAAATCCCCAAGTAACTGCCGGATGCCGCAGGAGCCTCCGCATTTACTGAGCGCACTTGTGCCCAGGCGCTCGGCATAACTAGCCCGACCGTCATCGCCAAATGGAACGCTATTCGCATAGACAACATGCTTCTGCTCTTCTCCCTATTTGACGCGGCGCAGATAAATTGCGCCGCCACTCGTATTCAGATCCAACACCGGTCCGCCGCCATTGATGGCACCCTGGCCTTGCGGCGAACGGAAGCCAATGGACTTGACCTCTAGTTCCGGAAAATCCGAAATGATGCGCGGGGAAAAGTCGGAATCATTCCGAGCGCGAATCGCCATGCCCATACCCGACGGGATCAGGACCGTAATATCGCCGGATCCCGCGAACAAAGAGGAATCCGCGAAACGGCCTCCTGGCATCATTTCCGCCAGGATGTTGCCCAGCATGGTCGAAACGGTCAGCGGACCCGAGCCGCCTTTCACTCGAATGGTGCCTGCCGCAGACTCAGCTCTCACTCCGTTTGCAGCACCGACCTGAATCGAGCCGCCCCCGGTGTCAGCGAACACAGCTCCCTTGGCCTGCACAACCTCAATGAGTCCGGCGACCGATCTAGCTCGCACGTTAGCGCCGGCCTTCTCAATGTGAACGTTGCCGCCCTCCGTGGAAACGGCAATCTGTCCAGCAGCCGATTTCACATCGATATCGCCGCCAGCCGTGACACAATTTAGCCCACCGAGCGCACTCTCCAACGTGATCGAACCACCACCCGAGCTGCACTGCGCCGACCCTCCGATGGTTCCAAGCCGAATCTGACCAAATCCAGTATGCCCACGCACATCACCGCGAATTCGATCTGCGGTGAGCGGACCGCCAACCGTGTCGATCTGCACGTTGCCATCGAGATCGTAGACCTCAATGCTGCCCGAGCGGTTGTTCACCATCACGAACGGCAGCTGTTTCGGCACACTGATTTCGAGTTCCGTGATCACGCGCGAGGAGCCAGGTAGCGACAAGTCGATACGCATCAGATTTCCGGCCGCGACGAATGGCCCGATCTGGGTTCCGGGACCCCACAGCCGATTCGCTTCGTCGGCGGAGGAGGCGCGCACCCGTTGCCGCATTTTGACTTGAATGGTGCTATCCGTGCTGCCCCGTACGATCACGTTGGCGCGCGTGAAGATCTCCAGCCGCTGGACGCGATCGGACAATTGTTTTGGGTCCGTACGCCCGCTGCGTACCCAAAACTGGCCGTCCTGCTGGACGGTTTGGTTCTGCGCCACCGCAAACGCCGCGGCGATCACCGTCATTACTGCAAGCGTCTTCATACGACTCAATACACCTCACTCGAAGCGTTCATCAGATCCAAGGCGCGCTGGCACAACTGGCGCATGTAGGGATCCTGTTCGCGGCTGAGCAATTCCTGAAATACGCCAACGATACGGCGGTCGGCTGGGAGACGATCTGAGGACTTGTCCAAACTCTGTACTAACAAATCGATAGAGCGAATCCGCATCGCTGGATTCGTGTCCACGGAAAGGACGTCAGCGAGGGCGCTGCGAACATCGGCATCGCCGGTGAAGGCCTTCAAGCCTTCGAGGGCCTTCAAACGCACGCCGGCATTCTGATCGTTACGGATGGTGTACATCAGCGCGTTGCGGACGTCCGAAGCGTCGGCGCTCTTGGTGAGCAGGGCCACAGTTTCGGCGCGGAGGCCATCAGACGGATCTTTCGTAGCACCGAGCAACAACTCACGGATCGCTGCGTCGTCCACATGACCGTCGACGCTGCGTTGTCGCGTTTCATCCAGTACGATATGAATCGTCCCATCAGCCGCAGGCTCAACCGAGCGCACCCGCGAACTGCCGACATCGGCTATGGACATCGCGCCCAGACCGCCGGGCATTCCGGCGGGAACCAAACGGGCACCCAGGAATCCGACGGCGACCAGCGCAACCGCACCTGCCGGGCGCAGCATGTTCATCGGCATGGTCACCATGTCGATGAAACGGTCCCATAGGCCGGGTTGCGGAACTTTCACTTCCACGGCGACTGGAGCTGGCTCCATTGCCAAACGCTGGGCCAAACTTTCGCGGGATGCTCGCAGCAGTGCGGGCGACGGTTCCACAGCCACTTGGTCAAACACTGCCAGCAATTCGCGCTCGCGCTCCAGCGCCGAGCGGCAATCCGCGCAGCCTTCCAGATGCGTTTCCACCGCTTCTTCTTCGTCAAACGAGAGCTCGCCGTAAAGGAGCAATGGTAGTTGCTCGCGCATCGGTTCGCAGTTCATACAAATTCTCCTAATGCCGCACGCATTTTTTGATTCGCCCGAAACAAACAATTCTTGGCCGCCTCTTCGGTGGTGCCTAAAATCTCACCAATGTTGCGCAGCCGCAGTCCCTGGTAGTGGCGCATCTCAAACACCATTCGCTCGCGAGGGGTTAGCCCGCCGAGCACTTCCTTGATCTTCTTCCGGATCTGCCCGCTATAGAGGTTGCGCTGCGGATCCCCGTCGGCTCGTTGATCGGCCACTGTCTCCACCCGGTCCAGAATGCCGTCGGAGGTTGGAATGACCGTGGGTTCTTCCTTGCGAACTTTTCGGCGGCGCATCTGGTCCAGACACAAGTTGGTCACGATCCGGTACAGCCATGTGTGAAAACTACAGTCGAAACGGAAATTGTGGAGGTTCCGGTAGACTCGCAAAAACGCTTCCTGGTAGACATCCTGTGCATCCTCAGGGGAGCGCAGCAGATTCATCGCAAGCCGGAGCACACTTTGGTCGTAGGCGCGGACCAGCTGCCCAAAGGCGTCCTGATTGCCCGCCTGGGCCGCTTTGATCAGCGCCGTCTCGTCCATGTTTAAGCCCGTATTGGGGGCCAAAGAGGCGGCTCCGCGACTCACAACTAAATTTTAAACCTGCTCACTCTACTATAACGGACGCGGCTTTGTGGGAAAGGTAACGGGCGGCGCGTAAATTGTAGATATAAAAAGGAAAACCGGAACGGTGGCCGTTCCTGCTGGCCGCCCGTTCCGGGCTGTGGGCTTCTTGTGGTCCCCGGCGGTCGCGCCGAGGAAAAGTATTACTTCAGGACGATGCGGGTGGTGCTGCCACCGACGCGGATGGCGGTGATTTTCCCGTCCTTGGACTCGTACGTGGTGTCGCGGTACTTCGACGCAGCCGTCTCGGTGGTCGCAGGGATTTCGGCAACAACGGTTTTGCCGGACTTGAAAACCAGCTTCTCACCTTGCATTTCGAACTTATAGTCACCCGGTTTCATCTGGGTCGTTCCCGCAGTAACGGGAGACGTCACCGTGAGGCTGGCACCAAATGCACTGAGAGCCATGCAGCTGAGGCCGAAGAAAACTGTTAGTAACTTCTTCATAGTAAAGGGGATCCTTAGGTAAGAATGGGAATAGTATAGGTGCGGCTCCAAAGGCTTCACCAGCTCCATTTTATCGCGCCTACGGCCAAGGTGCGATATGTCATGCGGCGTAAGGGTTTTACCCCGTTTATGCAAACGTAACAGAGAAATGATGTAGCTGTAACAGAGCTGTAATGCTTTATCCATAACATTAAGACATCTTGATTACAAACCCCGTCCGTACCCTAGGCTCGCGCCGCGTCGTCACGCGTATGTTTTCCAATGTTCTTGTTTTGTTCATGTTGGCGTCTTCGGCCTGGGGCCAGACCGCACCGACCGCGGCGGAAGTACAGGCACTGCGGGAACAAATCGCCGAACAGCAGAAGGTCCTTCAGGCCATGCAGGCGGCTTTGACCGAGCAGCAGAAGAAGCTGGATGCGTTGACGGCGGCGCCGGTTACGGCGACAGCAAATCCGGCCCCCGCTCCAGGCGCGCTCGCGACGGCTCCCGTCAAGGTCCAGGCCGCCAAGCCAATCCCGGCGGCGCCCAAGTGGTACGACAAGTACACACTCCGCGGGTACGCGCAGGTTCGTGACAATCGGGTCTACACCAGCAACAAGAGTCTGACGTGCGCGCAGTGCGATGCCAATATCGGCAACAACACGAACTTCTCGATTCGGCGCGCCCGCATGATTCTTTCCGGCGACGTGAACGACCACATCAGTCTCTACTTCCAAAATGATTTTGCTCAGACTTCAAATGGCGCGCTGCACTTTGGGCAGATTCGCGATCTCTACGCGGATGTGTTCCTCGACAAAAAGAAGGAGTACAGGTTGCGGGTGGGACAATCCAAGGTGCCCTTTGGTTGGGAGAATATGCAGTCGAGCCAGAACCGTCTGGCCTTGGATCGAACGGATCCTATCAATAGCGCCGCTCCGGGCGAACGCGACTTGGGGGTATTTTTCTACTACGCTCCCGCGAAGATTCGCAGCCTGCTTGCGACGCTTGCGACGGCGGGCACAGGCGGCTTGAAAGGCTCGGGCGACTATGGCGTGGTCGCCCTGGGAGTTTACAACGGGCAATCGGTCAACCGACCGGAAGCGAACAACAGTGTTCACACGGTGGCGCGCGTGAACTATCCGTGGCAACTGAAGAATGGCCAGCTGATTGAAGCGGGCATCCAAGCCTACACGGGACGTTTCACGGTAGACACGCGAACGGCGGGCGTAAAGGGTCCTGCGGATTTCACCTTCGCGGATCGCCGCGTGGGAGCGAACTTCATCGTGTATCCGAAACCGCTGGGTTTCCAGGGCGAAATCCTGACCGGCAAGGGTCCGTCTTACAATCCCGCCTCGAACAGCATTCTCAATAGGAGTCTGCGCGGTGGGTATGCGCAAACGATGTACATGCTGAAGGTGAAGGGGCAGGTTCTCACGCCGTTCTATCGCTACCAATACTACAGCGGTGGCAAGAAGCAGGAACTCGACGCTCGCAAGTATCTGGTGCGCGACAGCGATTTCGGTATCGAATGGCAGCAGAGCAACTTCTTTGAAATTACTGGGCAGTTCACGCACAGTGATCGAACTTACGAAGATGCGAGCAAACCCAACAATCGCCAGAAGGGAAATTTGCTGCGGATACAGTTCCAGGTGAACTACTAACGCTTCAGCATGTCGACGATTTGCGCTCGGCAGAGCGTGGTGATCTCGGCTCGCGCGTGGGCAGTTAGTCCAGCCGTGGGAATCGGTGTCCCGAAGCGGAGCTTCACCGTACCTCGCTTGAAGTCCAGGGTGTTCATGGGCAGGATGTCGCGGATACCGAGTAACGCCATCGGGACCAGAGGCACCTGAGCCTTGATCGCGATGTAGGCTGCGCCGTCTTTGAACTCCTGCAGCTCGCCGCTTTCCGAGCGGCCGCCTTCGGGGAAAAAGAGCAGGGCTACCTCACGTTCGTTGAGCAACTTCGCGGCGTTAGCCAACGTGCGCAGGCTAGCCTTCGGATCGTCGATGGGGACGGAGACATGGCCCGCGCGATGCAGGTGCCATCCCATGAAAGGGATCTTGAAGAGTTCGCTCTTGGCGAGAAAGAAAAACTGCACGGGGATGTACGCCAGCATCACCGGCGTGTCCATATAACTGACGTGGTTCGAGGCCCACACGCACTGCTCGATGCCGCGCACCTTTTCGATGCCTTCAACTTCGACTTTTACCCCAACAATCCACAGGAGTGAGCGAGCCCAGATTCTCGCCATGCGAATCTGCGCGCGCGAGGAATGATCAAACAGCGCCACGATGGCGCTGACCGACCCGCAGGCGATCGTCGACAACGCGATGCCAGGAACAATCCAAAGATAGGTGCGGAGCTTAGTGAGCAACGGTGTAGTGCCCGCCGAGCAGGTCTTGCCCAAAGTCTCCGTTGAAGTCGCGCCAGACGGAGTGAATATGATTGTTCTGGTCCTGCGTATTGTCGTACTCGATCAGGAACGCCGGAGTGCGCAGTAAGTAGTAGTGCCCTTCACCCTTCGCGATGCCGCCCATCCAGGCGAAATAGGCTTCGCCCTGATTCTTGCGGAACTGGTCCATGCGGAAATCGGCGATCATGGGCGGGAAGTTGGTGGCGTATTCGGCGACCAGCGCGTCCAGGATTTCCTTCTGCGGCGCGGTTAGGGAAGCATACTTGATCCCTGCGCGCGCGCCCTCGATGATGGCCTTGCGAGTGTTGCTGGTGGTGATCTCGCGCGGCGCAACAGGGTTGGTAATCGCAACCTTGCGTTGATCCGCGCTGAGCGCGTTCATCAGGTCGCGAGCGATGTCTTCTTCACGCTTCAAAGCTCGCAGACCGGTGCGGGGGCCTTCGCGGACCTCCGCGGGATTGGCTCCGAAGAAGTTCGGGCTGGAGGCGATTTTACCGTTGACGATCGTGAAATTCGTGGCAACATGATGGCCTTCGAAGCGGAAGCCCCAGGTGCCGGTCTCGGACGGCTCGCCGAAGATGGTCACATAATCTTTTTCGGGATCGCGCTCAAACTGCTGCTTCGCCTGCTTGGCTTCCTTCTCTTTCAGAATTTGGTCCAGGCTCATGATGGTATGCGCTTTGATGATGCCCTGATTCGACATCGCTGCCGAGAGCAGGGCCTCGGCAAGGTGCTTTTGCGCAGAGTTCATCTCGCGCAGCGCGACGCCTTTGCGATCTTCGACCGGAATGAAGCGCCAGTTGAGGCGCTCGGCGTCATCGAAGGGGATCTGCGTTTTGGCGCGCTGTCCCGGGGTTAGGGAATTTAGATACGCCTTGGCAGCGTCCGCCATCAAAACCGGCGTGTTTACGCGTTCGTACGCCGCAGTCAGAAGTCCGAACGCAGCAATGACGAGGAGCAGGCGTTTCATAGGGTCTAGTTTAGCAACGGGATGGCGGTGCTTGTGTTAGTCTGACCAAAGTTCATGCCAGCGCCTCGTCCGATTTCGAACTTCATTAAATGGGTGATTTGCGGTGTCGCCGCGATGGGTTTCCTGTTTGATATCTACGAGATTCTGGTCGCGCCGTTGGTGGTGCAGCCGGCGCTCTTGGCGCTCGGTGGATTCACGCTGGGCACGCCGGAATACAGGTATTGGGCGGGGCTGTTCCTCTATATCCCACCGTTGATCGGCGGGTTCTGCGGGCTCTGGGGCGGCTACTTTACGGACGTTCTGGGTCGGCGGCGCGTGCTCACGTGGAGCATTTGGATTTATACAGCCTCGGCGGTGGCCGCGGCGTACTCGACCTCGTTGCCTGAATTGTTGATCTTCCGCACGTCCTGCTACGCAGGCGTTTGTGTGGAATTCGTGGCTGCTGTGGCGTGGCTTGCGGAGTTGTTCGATGAGCCGAAGCAGCGCGAGGCCGTGCTGGGATTCACGCAGGCGTTTTCGTCGTTGGGCGGCGTGATCGTGAGCGGCGTCTTCTTCGCAGCGAGCCGCTATGGCGCTGATCTTCCAGCGATCCACGGCGAGCATGCGGCGTGGCGCTACACGTTGTTGAGCGGCGTGTTTCCGGCGCTGCCACTGATCATCATTCGGCCGTTCCTGCCGGAGTCTCCCAAGTGGGCCGCGATGAAAGCCGCCGGAAAGCTGCGGCGTCCGAGTATCGGAGAGTTGTTCAGCCCGAAGTACCGACAGGCAACGATGGTGACGACCTTGATGTTCGCGTGCGCGTATGGCGCGGCGATCGGGATGCTGCAGCAATCGCCGCAGATTGCGGGGGGGATGCCGGAAGTGGCGGCCATGGCTCCGGCGGATCGCGGGCAGGCTACTTCGGCGGTTTCAGGTGCGCAGGAAATGGGCGGGCTCACGGGGCGCGTGATGATGGCGGTGCTGGCGCTGGTGGTTGTGAGTCGTCGAGCATTGCTGAGAATGGTCCTGGTGCCGGGGCTGTGTCTGATACCGTATGTGTTCTTTGGCGGGGGAATGTCGAGTTTGGAGATGTTCCGGATAGGCATCTTCATGGCGGGAATCACGACGGTGGCGCAGCTTAACTTCCTGGGGAATTATTTGCCGCGAGTTTTCCCGGTGTATTTGCGCGGGACGGGCGAGGGATTTGCGGCGAATGTCGGCGGGCGAATGCTGGGGGCGGGAGCTACCTTTATCGTGACGCACTTGTCGGGCGTGATGCCGGGGGCGACGCCGGGCGCTCGGTTGGCGTATGCGGCGGGGATTATGGGGATGGTGGTTTATTCCACGGCGTTAGTGGCGACTTGGTGGTTGCCGGAGCCGCCGGCGGAGATGGAAGAGTAGGAAACCCCGTGCTACGGCACGGGGCTGGTCACGCGTGTTCAGAACTCGTTAGTTATCGTGCTACTTCGCGCGCGGCGGGTCACTCAGAGAACAATCTTCGTTTCGCGACAGGTGTTCGAAATGTGCTGGATCCTTGCCTTCCTGATGTGGTTCAACGGGCTTTCGGCACTCAGGACAAAGCAAGCCAAGATTTCGGCCGGATCCTTTGTAGGTGGAAGCGTCGAATAACGTCTTAAGAGCGACCGCAAGTTCAGCGCTGACAAGTGCTTGAGTTATTCTCGGCATGAGATTCAGACTAACAAGTTCCCAGGAACACGGTAAAGCGCACCTTTCAGCCTGCCGCCAAGCGCAAGCTTGACTCGCATACCTGCTAACCTTGAGGTTTCATGCCTCGTAAGCGTTTTGAGTGGAAAATCCGCGACAAAGTATTGCAGCTCGGCGATCGCACGTTGATTGTCGGCGTGTTGAACGTCACCCCTGATTCCTTTTCCGATGGTGGAAAATACCTCGATCCGGATCGTGCCTATGCGCATGCGATCGAATTGGAGGACGCGGGTGCGGACATTCTCGACATCGGTGCGGAGTCCACGCGGCCGGGGTCGGCTCGGATTTCCGAAGCGGAAGAGTTGCGCCGGCTAGTGCCCGTGCTGAAGCGGCTGAAGGGAAATCTCGGGATTCCCATTTCTGTCGACACTTACAAAGCAGGCGTTGCGGAGAAGGCGCTGGAATTGGGCGTCGATATCATCAACGATCCCAGTGGCCTGACGTTTGATCCGGAGCTTGCCCGCGTGGTTTCCAATGCCAACGCCGGCTTCATCCTCAACCATATGCGCGGGACGCCTGATACCTGGGCCAAGCTGGGACCGCTGAAGAACGTCATTCAAACCATCGCGCAGGAATTAGACGCGGCCGTGCATCGTGCCATCAGCACTGGGCTGGATCGCAAGCGAGTGGTGGTCGATCCGGGCTTGGGATTCGGCAAGCGCAAAGAGCAAAACTCCGAGATCATTGCCTTCCTGGAAGCTCTGATGCGTTTGGAATTGCCGATCCTTGTCGGCCCGTCGCGCAAACATTTTCTGTCTAAGGAATCGCAGGATCAGACGGAATTTTCGACGGCAGCGGCTGTGGCGGCGAGTATTCTCCACGGAGCGCACATGGTGCGCGTTCACGACGTCGCCGCGATGAAAGTGGTCGCGGAGACCGCGGATGACATCGTGAAAGCGGGAGTCGTTCACGTGGTGGAAGCGGAAGATACCGGAGTGTTCCGCGTACCAAGGCCTCCGGCAGAACCGGACCGCCGGGCGGTGAGGCCTCCGCGTCAGGGTGGGGCGCCGTTTAACGATGGTCCGCGTAAGCCTCCGTTTCGGAGGCCTGATGGTCCGCCGCGGCCTCGTAGTCCGAGGTAGAGCGATCCTGTATCAAAAATGATACGCTGAAGCCTTCGAGATTCCGAAACGGCTACCAGCGCGATTTTTCCGTGCCGAAACTGGTCGCGAACCTGTCCGCGAATGGCTACGCAAGCTGAATTCGGAAGATCGCAGAATCCTGGGCGAAGATATCAAGGACGTTGAATTCTCCTGGCCAATCGGCATGCCGCTTGTTCGGTCCTTAGGCCAAGGATTATGGGAAGTGCGTAGTAGTCTTTCGGGCTCACGAATCGCCCGCGTGATCTCCGCAGTGGAGCATGCATCTATGATCCTGCTGCACGCTTTCATCAAGAAGACTCAGTCGACCCCACGTCAAGACATCGATCTGGCGCTAAAGCGAAAGAGAGCAGGTTCCCTATGAAAAAGAAATACGTTGGTTCCTCGTTCGATAGTTGGCTCCGAGATGAAGGAATTCTTCAAGAAGTCAGTTCCGCCGCGAGTAAGCGAGTGCTCGCTCGGCAGTTGGAAGCGGCAATGCGGGAGCAAGGGCTGTCGAAAGCTGAGATGGCGCGGCGGATGCAGACTAGCCGCGCGGCGCTGGATAGACTGTTAGATCCAGAGAATGATTCCGTGACGTTGAATACACTTCACAAGGCCGCCTCCGTGATTGGGAGGGAAGTCAGAATGGTGCTGGTGTAGGATGGCGAGGAGGATTAAGACGCCTATTCGGTCTAGAAGTCTTTCGCGACGGCTGTATCAGATCTTCGCCGGTGAGCACCATCGAGATGTGAAGCGTGGGGTCGTCGGCCTGAGTGCCCTCTTTGAGGATCTCCGCATCGAAATCGCAGGGATTACCGCCCGCCGCATTTCCAAGCTCGATGAAACGAGTAGGCGAATGCGTGAATATTACTTTTTGCGCCGCTCATTCGGCACGCTCTATGAATTTGCAGAGGTGGTCGAAGAGTTGGACCACTGTGACGGCTTCACTGAGGTGAAGTCGCAGATCAAACCCCGCCTTCTAATTGACTGGACCGAGGCAGTTGCCTATTTCGCCGCGCGCAAAGCCGCGATCGAGCGAGTACGGAGTAATGTCGGTGGCCACTTCGGCAAACGCGCGGCCAAACTGGCGATTCGCAACCTGATGTCCGAAGATGCGGGGACAATTGAGGTCGCAGAGTATCGCTCAGGAGGTGGCGTGAAGCTTGGCTTCGCCTCGACTTTAGCTGGAGTCGCGCTCGTGCATTCGGTGCGAGGTGACGAGGGGATGGAAACGAAGGTCAAAGAACTATTCAAGCTCTCGCTGGAGGCCAAGACGCATGCGGTGCGTGCGGTGGAATGCCTAGCCGCTACCTATCTCTGGAAGCGGTTCGAACTAGGATAACCGGTCACCTCTTCTGACAGACGCGACAGTAGTGGGTGCCGCGCTGGGCGACCAGGGTCTTCTGAATCGGAGAACCGCACTGGACGCACGCCTGTCCGTCCCTTCCGTAGACCCGATGCTCCACTTGGAACCAGCCCTTCTGGCCCTCCGCGTCCACGTAGTCCGAAATAGACGAACCGCCCAGTTCGATCGAGTGCGCGAGGATGCCTCGGATCGCCGCGTGCAGTTTCTCAACGCGGGCTTTGCTTAACTTCTCGGCACTGGCCAGCGGATGAATTCCTGCGGCGAATAAACTTTCGTCGGCGTAGATGTTGCCGACTCCGGCCAAGAACGTCTGGTTCAGCAAGAGCGATTTCATGCGCGTCTTGCGTTTCATGCGGACGCGGAATTCTTCCAGCGTGATTTCCAGCGGCTCGGGACCTAGGCGGGCGACGCGCGGATGGACGTCGGGGCTCCACTCGATAGTTCCGAATTGACGGGGGTCGTGATACAGCAGCACGCCGTCGTCGAGCGTAAAGATGCCGTACGTGTGTTCGCGGATGGCTCCCTGGATCAGGAGCTTGCCGGTCATGCCCAAGTGGATCGTCAGGTAGCCATCGTCGAGCGCAATGGAGATGAACTTTCCGCGGCGTGTGACCGATTGCACCGTACGTCCGACCAGCTTCTTAGCAAGCGCGGGTCGATCACCAGGAGTTACGTGCGGGGAGGTCAACTCCGCGGCCAGAATTCGTTTGCCGACCAAGTGGGGACGCACGGTGCGGACTACGGTTTCGACTTCAGGCAGTTCCGGCATCGACGAAGATATCCCCTTCTTCTACTTTGACAGCGAACTTGCGCAGGTGGAAGTCGGGATTGTGGGAGAACTCTCCGGTGACGCAATCGAATTCCCAGGCGTGCCACGGGCAGACGAGCGCCGTGCCGTGGAGCGCTCCGTGTCCGAGAGGACCACCGAGGTGGGGGCAGATGCCATCGACCGCGTGTAGCTCGTCGCCTACGCGGCACAGGGCAATCTCCTGCTGGCCGGCCTTCACCTGGCGGAGCGCACCAGCAGGGAGATCCGCCAGCGACCCTACCTTCTCAAAACCCATATAGCTACTATAGAGGCATGTTGTTACGGACCCTCCTGGCTACTTCCTCTGCTGTCGCGTTGGCAGCCGTGGTTTTGCTGGCGCAAGGTCCCGGCGTGGTGATCGAATCGCGGCAAAAGGCCAAGGCCGAGGACAAGCTTTCGCGGCCCGACGTGCGCATCGATACGAGCCTGGTGCTGATCCCGGTAAGCGTGAGTGATCCCTTGGGACGGCCGGTAGCGGGGCTGGAGAAGAAGCACTTCCGCATTCTGGACAACAAAGAGCCGCAGACCATCCAGACCTTTTCGATGGACGACGGGCCGGTTGCCCTGGGGCTGGTGTTCGATACGAGTTCCAGCATGAGCCGCAATCTGGCGGCGGCTCGGCGGGCTGCCGCGTTATTTGTGGCGATGGGAAATCCGGGCGACCAGTTTCTCCTCGTCGAGTTCGACAGCACGCCGCGCCTCACAGTTCCGTTGACCGATGACCTGGCACACATTCGCTATGAACTGACGTTCAACCAATCGCGAGGGTCAACCGCGATGATCGATGGCGTCTACATGGCGATGAATGAGATTAAGAAATCGAAGGCCGAGCGCAAAGCGCTGATCCTGGTTTCGGATGGCGATGACAACAGCAGCCGCTATTCGAACGGCGAATTGAAGACCGTCTTGCAGGAAAGCGAAGTCCTCATCTATTCGGTGGGCATGTTCGGCGGTGACCCGTCCGCCACCAATCCGGGACTGATGCGCGGCATCTCTGAAGAGACAGGCGGACGCATGTTTGTCGCGAACAGCGGATTGCCGGATATCGCGGCGAAGATCAGCATCGATCTGCGCAATCGCTATCTGATCGGATACACGCCAACCAATTCGGCGCGCGACGGGATTTATCACAAGGTAGAGGTCGAGATGTCTCCGCCGCGCGGACTGGGCAAGCTGAAATGGTACTGGCGGCGCGGATACTACGCGCCTACCGAGTAACTTGACCTATTGATCAAACATCAAGACCAACAATATCTGCGGCGCGCAGATCCATCTTCTTCATGCGATAGCGCAGCATGTCGCGGGTGATCCCGAGCAGTTTCGCGGCTTTGCTTTGATTCCCACCGGTCTTTTCCATAGCGCGCATCACCAGCGTTCGTTCGGTGTCCCGCAAAGACCAGGACTCTTTGGCCTTAGGGGCAGCCCCCTCCATTTCGGAACGGACGGGAAGGCTCACAAAATGGATGCTGGAGGGCCTTAGGAGCTTGGCCTCTTCCACCAGTGCCGCCCGTTCGATGACGTTGCGCAGTTCGCGAACGTTGCCCGGCCAAGCGTGCGCCAGCAGCATGGCCGCGGCCTCGTCCGTGATCCCTTCGATGTGCCCGCGATACTTCACGTTGTTCTGGCGGATGAACTGCGTGGCCAGAGGTAGGATATCGTCGGGACGCTGACGCAGGGCTGGGATCACCATTTGAACAATGCTCAAACGATGGAACAAGTCCAGGCGAAAATCACCAGCCTGCACTTGAACGGAAAGCAGTGGATTGGTCGCGGCAATCACACGCACGTCCACCCGGATATCTTTCGTGCTGCCCAACCGGCGAAAGGATTGCTCGTCCAGCACCCTGAGAAGTTTGGCTTGCATCGCGGGAGAGAGCTCGCCGATTTCATCCAGGAACAGAGTGCCCCCGTTCGCGATTTCAAAGAGTCCCTTCTTATCGGCCTTCGCGTCCTGGAAGGCGCCGCGTTCGTGTCCAAAGAGTTCGCTCTCCACCATGTTCTCCGGAATGGCGGAGCAATTGACGGGCACGAAGGGGCCGGCTCTGCGAGTGCTGGAATAGTGTATGAACTGAGCAAGCAGATCCTTGCCCGTTCCACTTTCGCCTTCGATGAGGATTGTGTTGGCTTCGCTGCGCGCGATACGTAACGCAAAGGTCAGCACCCGTTTCATCTCTTCGGAGTGGGCCAGCATGTGGAAGCGACCGATCCTGATCTCGTCGTTGTGCGGAGCGGTCTGCAGGACGGAACGAACAACGGCCTTCTCCGCGCCATCCGGGACCTGTTCAAACACCACCAGGGCTCCGATTGGAACGCCTTTCGCCCCGCGCATCGCGGAGATGTTTCCGGATACCGCTCTTCGCGTTCCATCCTTGGAGATCAGCCATTTTTGATCGAGCTCAACCATCTCCATGTTGCCCAGCAGTGCAGCCATGGGGAGATCAACGAGATCTCCGGTCTGGAGATCCGCGATGCGGAAGATGCGGCGGATCTGTTGCCCAACCGCTTCTGCCTTCTCATACCCTGTCATCTCCTCCGCGGAGGAATTCAGCCCGGCTATCAGTTCGGTCTCGTCTACCCAGATGACGCCGAGGATCAGTGAACTCAGCAACTCGGTCAGTTGCTGGGTCCGCTCGCGAGCCTTTTTGTCTTCCCCATGCCGGTGCAGCGCGATCTCAAGGCTCGCTTGGAGTTCGGACTCCTGAAACGGCTTGACGATGTAGCCCAGAGGCTTCGCTCGCTTGGCTCGCTGTAACGTCTCGCGATCGGCGTGGGCCGTGAGATAGACCACGGGGATGTCGAACCGCTCATTCAGGATTCGCGCCGTTTCCGTGCCGTCCATATCGCCTTTGATGCGGATGTCCATCAAAGCCAGGTCGGGTGGATTCTGTTCGGCCTCCTTGATGGCTTCCGCGCCGCTGGAAGCGATGGCCGTTACGTGGTAACCAAGTCCCGTTAGGATGTCATGCAAATCCTCAGCCGTAATACGCTCATCTTCCACAATCAGAATTCGGGATGACATGGAAAGCTCCTCAAGTTGTGCCGCCGGTTGGGAAGGTGATGGAGAAGGCAGCGCCGTTTTCGCGATTCAACTCGACGACGGCGTGCAACTGCTGAGCGAGAGTCCGCACAAGACGCAATCCCAACGTCCTGGAAGCGGTCCAGTCAAAATCCTGCGGCAATCCGATCCCGTTGTCCGCTACGGTTAGTCTCACGGTCTTCCCTTCAACCTCAGCTAGTGTCACCCGGACTTCACCTCTGCGGTCTCCGGGAAAACCGTATTTCAATGTATTGGATAATAATTCGTTTACGATTAAACCGCAAGGGACTGCGGCATCCATGCTTAATTGCAATGGCGCGAAAGTTGTGCACAGGCGTACACGATCGGTGGGTCCGTAAGAGCTAAAAAGCTGGTCGGTGAGCTTTTCTAAGTAGTCAGCAAAGTCAATGTGGGCTAGGTCATCAGATTGATAAAGACATTCGTGGAGCAAGGCCATGGACTGGATGCGGTGTTGGCTTTCGCGCAGCGCGGTGCGGGTGTCGGCATCCGGAAGCGACCGGGCCTGAAGGCCTAACATGCTGGAAACTACCTGGAGATTGTTCTTAACGCGATGGTGAACTTCCTCCAGAAGGATCTCTTTTTCCCGCAATGAGGCCTTAAGGCGTTCGTCATCCAGTGTGCGCTGCGTGACGTCGCGCATAATCACAGTGAACATGGTTGCACCGGCGACAGCGACCTTTGAGATGGAGGCTTCCGCAGGAAACTCGTCGCCATTCTTGCGGCGGCCCAGAATCTTTTGGCGCTCTCCCATCCGCCGCGCGGTCTGTCCAGACTGTTCGAAGGTTTGAACGTGCGCGTGGTGCATCGCGGCGAGGCGCGGGGGCAGCAGGATTTCGAGAGGTTTCCCGTGTACCTCCTCCGCCGTATAGCCGAACATTTTTTCCGCACCTTGATTGAACAGAAAAATCAGCTGCTGTGCGTCGACCGAAATGATTGCGTCGTCGGCTAAGTCGAGAATCCGGGCAAGCGGATCTTCGCGGTCCAGGAAAACCGATCCGGGGAAACTTCCTTTGGGGAGTCGTTTGCTCACCTTTTTCGCTGGCAGCGAATGTTTTGTGGCCAAGGCTCCTCCTAATGGTGTCGCCATTGTCCCACTGTGGAGGGAAAAGAGGTAGCCCCGCAATGTACTTAGTCGGTCAAGCGGTTTTCTACCGAAGCACGCAGTATGTAGCGGTCGATCCAATCGCGGATGGCGGCCACCGACGTTTCGGTCGCGGGAACCGCGTGGCCCGTCAATTTGATGGGCAGGTAAACCGTGCGTGAGGGGGTTTCCAGATACTGACTGAGAGGCGTTGCCAGCAAGCGCTGGATATCGTTCTCTGTGTGCGACTGTCCTTCTTCGCGTTCCAGAATCGCTAGGAACGACGGACCCTTCCAGCGGTATAGCGCGTCGGCGGGCCGGACCAGCGCTGTAGCCAGGTGCTGGCTACAGACAAACAGCACCTTGTCTCCGATCACACTTCCGAAGCGGGTGTTCACGTAGTTCATACGGTGAACGTAGAACACCGCGATGGACACCTCTCGACCTGCCGACTGAGCCCGTTGAATCGCGCGGTCGGCCTCTCTCCAATCCGGCAGACCGGTACATGGGTCGGTGGTGACGGTACTGTCTTGAGGGGCTGGGGCAGGCGCAGGTGCAGACATGAAATTCTCCAGCAGCGCCACGCGGTCCTGAAGTTTTTCGGTGAGTGCTTCCCCGCGCTTGCTCTGCGCGTCCGCCTGCTGTTGGCTCTTTTCAAGGCGTTCGATGATTTCCTGGCGCAGCGCTTTGAGTGTATCGGGGTCTTCCGCCGACAGGAGTGACTGGCGAAGCTCCGCCAGTTTTGGGTCGGCCCCATCGGAGCTTCCCGTGAAGTTGAGTAAGAGACCAGCGATTTCCCGCAGTTGTGTGGTCAGATTGCCGAGCGCCTTTTCGGCGTGCCCAGCGTAACGGGTCAGCGCTTCCTGCACGTCCACGCCAGTGCTGGTCGCCTGCGTGGAACTGGGATCGGCAAGCAGTCCATCGCGAATCGCAAGGATTTCATCCTTAAAGGACTGGTTGGCGCCTTCCGTAGGAAAGGCGGGGTGGTCTGCGATCGCGTTGAGTAATTCCTTCGACAACGTAAACCACTGCGCCGCTGTAGTATCCAACGTGGGATCGGTAGGCGTCGACATACTAGGAATATCGACACACGTTCCGTTCCGTTTAATTACATTTGGCTGGGGGGTAGGAAAGATCGGGTAGGGAACAGTCCACGCTTGGGGGAGCAAGTCCCCCAAGCGTGCGTGAAGATTGCGCTACTGCGCCGGCTCAAGACGGAGCAGGACTCCGTTGTCTTCGTCGGTGAGGACGTAGACGAGGCCGTCCGGTCCTTGGCGAACGTCGCGGATACGCTGTTTCAAATCGAGGAGCATCGTCTCACGCGCAGTTTCATCCTGATTCGCGTCGAGGGTGATGCGTTCCAGGTGGGGGTTACCGCCAACTGTGCCACCTAACTGTGCGCCTACGAACAAGTTGCCCTTCCACGCCGGGAACTTGTCGCCGCTATAGAACATCATTCCCGACGGAGCGATAGACGGAGCCCAGAAGATCACAGGGGCCACGGTGCCTTCCTTGGTGAGAATGATGCGTTGTCCTTCGTAGGTGCGACCGAAGCTGACTTCGGGCCAGCCGTAGTTCGCACCTGGTTTCAGAACGTTCACTTCGTCGCCGCCCGCGGGACCGTTTTCATTGCTCCAGAAATCGCCCGTGGTGGGGTTGAGCGCGAGGCCGAGGGAGTTGCGATGTCCCAGGGTGTAGATCTCGGCGCGAGCACCGGCGCGCTTTTCGAAGGGATTGCCGGGGGCCGGCTTGCCTTCGTCGGTGAGGCGAAGAATCTTGCCGCGCGTGCTTGTGAGTTCTTGCGCCGCAGGGCCGTTGGATGCGCCGGTGGTCATGTAGAGCATGCCATCCTTGCCCCAGGCGAGACGCGAGCCGGAGCCGCCGTCGCCCGCCCAGGTGTCACCGACAAGGAGTTCCTTCACATCGACGAGGTCGTGGCCTTCCAGGCGTCCGCGAGCCAATGTCGTCGCGACCACCGGGCCTTCTTCTTTGATGTTCTTGGTGTAGGTCAGGTAGACGTAGTGGTTCTGCGCGAAGTTCGGGTGCGCCAGAACTTCCATCAGGCCGGAGAGGCGCACGGCGTGGACCTTGGGTACTCCAGTGATGGGGGTAGGATCGAGCACGCCATCGTGGATCAAGCGCACGCGGCCGGGACGTTCGGTCACCAGCATGTCTCCGTTCGGAAGCCAAGCGACGCTCCAGGGATGAACGAGGCCGGTCGCGATGGTCACCGTTTTATAGCGCGGTGCCGGGGCTCCCTTGCCTTTGGCGGCCTTGGCCTTTTCTTGCGTCTTGCCTTTCTCCTGCGCCTGAGCTTGTTGGCTCGGGCTTACGATCACGAAGGCCAGGGCTGCGGCTGCGGCCGCGACTGGCAGGAACTTGATGTTCGATAGTAGCTTCATAGTGAACCCCCCATTTAATAAAGTGTGAATGCGAAGAGCGCATCTCCCGAGGCCACCAATAAATACTGGTGACCATCCAGCATGTAGGTTTCGGGAGCGTTCGACACCGCACCGATGTGCGAGTGCCATAGCGTTTTCCCGTTGGTGGCGTCATAGGCGACAATATTGCCGCCCAGGTCGCCGCCGAAGAGCAGACCGGTTGAAGTCGTCAGCAGTCCCATGACGCTGCCGCCGTTGTTGCCGGGGAAGCGGTGACGCCACGCGATCTTACCGGTTTTGTAGTCGATGGCGGTAATGTAGCTACCCAGCGAGCCGACGCCCTGTTCTTCCTTGCCGCCCAAGCCCATCGCGCCACGCGGGTCGGTCTCGGTCAGGTAATACATGGCGTAGTTGTCATTCTGCGGGACGTAGAACAAGCCAGTGTCCGGGCTGTAAGCCGGCGGCGGCCAGTTGGTGATGCCGCTATTCGCGGGCGAGACCAGCGAGCCGCCGATATGGTGGTCCTTGGCGGGATCGCGCACAGGCTGGCCCTTGGCGTTGATTCCCGTGGCCCAATTCACTGCGTCGGAATATTTCACGGTGCGCAGATGTTGCCCGGTAAGCCGATCTAGCGCGAAGAAGTAGCCGTTGCGCGCCGCAGTCAACACCATCTTGCGCGGCCGACCGTTGAATTCGCCGTCCACTAGGATGGGCGTTTGCGAGCTATCGGCGTCGTGCGTATCGTGCGGCGAGGTCTGGTAGTGCCACACCATCTTGCCGGTGTCAACGTTGATCGCCACCAGCGAGCAGGTGTAGAGATTGTCGCCTTCGCCACGTGCGATGCCCGTGTAGGCGGGCGAAGGGTTGCCGGTGCCGATGTAGTAGAGCCGCGCTTCGGGATCGTAGGAGCCGGGGACCCACATCTGTCCGCCGCCGTGTTTCGCGGCGTCAAGATTGGCCCACGTTTCAAGACCCGGATCGCCGGCTTTCATCGGGACGGAGTAAAATTTCCACTGCACCGCGCCGGTTTCCGGATCGAAGGATTGCAGGATGCCCGGTTCGTCCAGATCGTTGCCCGTTCCCACGATCACGTGGTTATCGACGACGATGGGCGCGGGCGTCGAGAAGTATTGCTCTTCTAACGGCGCGATCTGTTTGTGCCAGCGTTCCTGCCCCGTGCGCGCGTCCAGCGAGACCAGGTAGTTGTCGGGGGTCTCGAAGAAGAGCCAGTTCCCATACATCCCCATACCTCGGCTGCCGATATGCGTGGCTCCGCGGGTCTTCCAGAAGTAGTGCCACAGGATGCGGCCATCGCGCGCATCCACGGCCCAGGCGTTGTCGGGGGTGGAAAAGTACAACGTCCCGTCCACTTGCAGGACCGCGCCTTTGATGTTGTTGCCCCCGCCGAACGACAAGATTCCGTCGCCCTCGCCGCCCACGATCGCGTTATTGGCCTGCGCGCCGGGCGTGATGCGCATGGTCCAGGCCAGCGTCAGGTTTTTGACGTTGGTTTTCGTTACCTGCTTCAGATTGCTATAGCGCTTGCCGGAATAGTCGCCGGAATAGCTGGCCCACGAATCGCCGAGGGGCTGCAATAGGAGCTTGGAATCCACCTGCGCGGAAGCGAACGCAGTGGCGAGCAACAAACCGGCCAGGAGTTTCATTTCAGCGTCACCAGATAGGCCGTTACGTCGTGAATGTTTTTGTCGGTGTAGACCGGATACAGCTCCCTGTGTGGCTGGTAGGGATCTTTCAACTCGACCTTGGGCGTCTCGCCGTCACGTTTGACCGTTCGCTGCCGGCCATCAGCCGCGGTGAACGTCACTAGGAAATCGTCGATGCGCACCAGCGGACCTTGCAGCTTCTGGCCGTTGGTCATGGTGATCGTCACCATGCTCTGCTTCGTGGCCACGCCTCGACCGCCGGCACCCGGATTGATCCAACGCTGCTGCAAAGTGCGCGCGTCGGTGATGCGAGTCCCGATTCCCTTCAGGTCGCCAGTCACCGCATGGCATGCAGCGCATTTCTGTCCGAAAAAAGTTTGCCCGGCCTGGGCATTACCGACCACGATGGTCTCCGGCCGATTGCGCGAACCGTCGTAGCCGTTCACGCGGAAGCTATGCAGGAAACCCGCGAGGTCCGCGATTTGATTCTGATTAAAACTGAACTTCGGCATCATTGTGCCTTCCACGCCTTCGCCGCGTGTCAGCACTGGAGCAATGCGTTCACCGCTATCGTCGTTCAACACGATTTGTGAGCGGATGATGTTGTTGCCCATATCCCCGCCGCGTGCGTCCTCGCCATGGCAGAAGGCGCATTCGGCTTTGTAAATCGCCTCGCCGCGAGACCTTACATCGGCAGGTGCTAACGGACGTTGGGGATACGCTGCCCCGCCACCGCCCCCTGCAGGGAGCGGCGCGGGTGCAGCTTTAGGAGTATTTTTGCCGGCGTTTTGCGCGCCGACGGGATTGACAACGATGGCGACCGAAGCCGCCATCGCCGCCGCGAAGATCAACGCGGATCGAAGCATCGAACTAGTCTTTCATGAAGGCGAGGATTTCTTCTTGCGTTTCCTTCGGATTTCCCTGCTGTAAAGCATGACCGCCTGTGAGCGCCTTGCCGGTCACTTTGTTGCCTTCCTGCTTCCAGATGCCGAGCACGTCGTAGAGACGGCCCATGGCTCCGCCCGGAGGCGCTGCCCAGAGGACGTGCAGCGGGCACTTCACTTTGACGCCTTTCTTCTTGTCTTCCTCGTCGTACTTGAGGTCGATCGAAGCCGAGGCTCGGTAGTCTTCGCACATGCCGTGCGCCGAACCGGGGTTCAGATTGACGCGGTTGTACTCGTCCTGCAAGCCGCTCAGGCGACCCGATTGTGCTTGCGCGATACTTGCCGCGAGCAGCGTGTTCTCCGGCCCAGGGGCGGGCTGAAGGTAGTTGAACCAATGCGCGTAAGCTTGCACGAACTCGATGGTGACGTGCGTGTAGAGATACAGAGCCGGGACGATGTCGATCACCAGTACCTTTTGGACCTTGTCGGCATGATCGCGGGCCATGCGATGGGCGACGCGACCGCCGCGATCGTGGCCGACCACGCGGAATTTGGTGTGGCCGAAATGCTTCATTACGTCCACGCCATCCTGCGCCATAGGGCGCTTGGACATGCTGGAATGATCCGGCAGGTCGGCTGGCTTGGAAGAATCGCCATAGCCGCGATGATCGGTCATGATCATCGTGTAGTGCTTCATGAGCTCGGGCGCGACCAGGTGCCATGTGCAGAGAGAATCCGGCGCACCGTGCATCAACAACAAGGGCGGGCCTTCGCCGCCGATCAGGCAATTGATTTCGGTGCCGCCCGTGGTCTTTACGCGCTCATTCTTGAATCCGGCCGGGAACAGCTTCGGCCACATGGGTTCACGCTTGGGAAGATCCGGGATCTGCATGATTTCCGCAGCGGGGCCTCCTTTGCCTTTCCCTTTTCCCTGTCCGGCTCCCGGGGGGCCTTGAGCCCCTAATTCCCTGCTAAGTAGTGCGGCTGCTCCGGCGGCGAACGCCGAGCTTTGCAGAATTCTGCGTCGAGTTTGGTCTGCCATGAAATCTCCTCTGGATATAAGGTCGCCTGCCATTGTATCGCGGTATACAATCTTACGGGGTAGCCATGCGACATATTCTCTGTGGGTTGGTTCTGACGGCGGGCTTGATGTCGGGGCAGTGGCAGCTTCCGATATCGAAGGCAGATCTGAATGGACCCGTGCCCAAGACTGCCGACGGCAAGCCGGACCTTTCCGGCATCTGGGAGCAGGACACCACCAAGCATTTCCTGAACATCATGGCGGATTTGAAGCCGGAGGACTACCCGTACAAGCCCGAAACGCGCGCCCTGGTGGCATCGCGCGCGGGTGGGGCTAGGGCCGCGGAGGAACCGGACGCCCACTGCCTGCCGCAAGGCGTCCCTAAAATAAACGCGGCCCCGGTGCCTTTTAAAATCGTCCAGACACCCAAATTGATCCTTTTGGTTTATGAAGCTTTCACCCAGTGGCGCCAGGTCCATCTGGACGGACGTAAACTGATCTCCGAACCCAACCCTACCTGGCTCGGCTGGTCCACAGGGCGTTGGGACGGCGACACGCTGGTGGTCGAGACGCGCGGGCTGAACGGGAAGTATTGGATGGATATCGCCGGGAATCCGGCCAGCGAGCAAATGAAGGTGACGGAGAAGTTCCGGCGCACCAGCTTCGGCCACCTGGAAATCGAGATCACGCTGGACGATCCCGCTCTCTATACGCGTCCCTGGAAGGCCACAGAGAAACTACACTTACTGCCCGACACCGAAGTCATGGAGTTCGTTTGCCTGGAAAACGAACAGGACCTGAAGCACCTGGTGAAATAGATTAAGCTGGCTCGGCCACAAAGCGATACCCCACGCCTCGGACCGTCAGCATGTGCTTTGGCTTGGTCGGATCGGCTTCGATATATTTGCGCAGGCGCACGATGAAGTTGTCGATGGCGCGTGTGTCGGTATCTTCGTGCAAGCCCCAGACATCTTCCAACAGTTTCTTGCGCGAGACGGGTTGGCCCTGGTGTTGGATCAGGTAGCGCAGAACGTTGGCTTCCATCAGCGTTAAGGGCAGTACCTGATCTTTCACGCGCAGTTCCAGGCGATTAAAGTCGACCGTCTTGTCTCCGAAGGTGAAGGTGTCGCTTGGCGGCGGGGCTTGTGGGGCCAGCCATTCGCGGCGGCGGAGTAGGCCTTGAATTCTGGCTAGCAGGATCGACAGGTCGAAAGGCTTGGTGAGATAGTCGTCTGCCCCGGCCGCGAACCCTTTTAAGATGTCGTCGGGGTGGCCGCGCGCCGTCAGCATAAGCGTCGGCACGAACTGTCCTCCCATGCGGAGTTCAGAAATCACTTCAAATCCGGTCTTGCCGGGGAGCATCACGTCGAGGACCATGACGTCGAACCCTCCGGGATTTTTGGTAATCGTTTCCAACGCAGCTTCGCCCGTGTCTACCACTCCAACGGTGTAACCCTCTGCTTCGAGATTGAATCGCAGGCCGTCGGCCAGATGTTTCTCGTCTTCTACGATCAGCACGCTGCTCATTTTGCTAAGGGCAATTGCAACACGAAGGTGCTGCCTTGTCCGAGTCCTTCGCTTTCCGCCCAGGCCCGGCCACCATGGCGTTTCGCAACGGAGCGAACGATGAAGAGTCCCAGGCCGGTGCCGGGAATGCGGGCGGTGGGTCCGGGGACTCG
Source organism: Bryobacteraceae bacterium (assembly GCA_039926185.1). Lineage (GTDB taxonomy): Bacteria > Acidobacteriota > Terriglobia > Bryobacterales > Bryobacteraceae > Palsa-187. The sequence continues at coordinate 31,867 of JBDSXJ010000006.1, forward strand.
ATGGAAGCGCTTGAAGATATCTTTGAGTTCGGTTTGGGGGATGCCGGAGCCTTGATCGCGCACGCGGACGATGGCTTGGTCGCCTTCGATGGACGCAGTTTCGACCTTGACGCTTACGCTCTTGCCGGAGTATTTAATAGCGTTATCGATCAGGTTAGAAACGGCGGCTCGGATCTCTTCGTGGTCGGCCATGACCGTGGCTCCCAGCCCGGCTTTGAAGGTGATGGCCGCCTCTGAGAGTTGGTTGCTGGTGCGGGCGCGATTGACACACTCATCGACTAGGACGTCGAGGTCGAATTCGGAGAGATGGGGCTTACGGCTACTGGAACTGCCGACGCGGCCCGTGCGGAGGACCTGCTCGATGGTGGAGAGCAAGCGGTCACTGTCGTCGAGCATGGTGCTGTAAAATTCTTTGCGCTTGGCCTCGTCGACGTCGCGCGATTGCAGGGTTTCCAAGTAGAGCCGGATGGACGCAACCGGAGTTTTGAGTTCGTGGGTGACGGCGTTGATGAAGGCGTCCTGCTGCTCGTTGCGGCGGATCTGGCGGACTAGGAAGAACGTGTTCAGCACCATACCCGCGATGAGCGCGAGCAGGAGAAGTCCGCCGAGGACCAGGATGCTGACCTCGCGGAGGTTGGCGATCCATGCCCCATAGAGGATGAGACTGAGAGAGATGAGAACGACGCCAAGGGCAATGTAAATGCCTACGGATTTGCGGCGTCCTACTACGACCATGTTCCTAGCTTATAACTTCGTCGGGCTGGTAACCTGAACTACATGGAGAAATGTCGATGGTAGGTAAGGGATTGTGGGTGAAATTAGAGGCGAAGCCCGGCAAAGAGGATGAAGTCGAGACCTTTCTGAAGAGCGCGTTGCCGCTCGCCGAAAAGGAACCCGCGACCACGGACTGGTTTGCGCTGCGCATCGGACCCACCACCTTCGGGATTTTCGATGTTTTCCCGGATGAGCAAGGCCGCAAGGCGCACTTGAGTGGTCTGATCGCCTCGGCGCTGATGGAGAAGGCCCCTTTCCTGTTGGCCGAACCTCCCATGATCGAAAAGCTTGACGTTCTGGCGTCCAAGCTCAAACAAGTCGCTTAAGGCATGGATCTTCAACTCTCCGACAAGCTAGCTCTAGTTACCGGCTCTACAAAGGGAATCGGGTTCGCGATCGCCGCGGCCCTTTCTGCGGAGGGCGCTCGGGTGATCGTCAACGGGCGCTCGCAGAAGTCCGTGGATGAAGCGGTCAAACGATTAGGAAACGCAAAGGTTGAAGGCTTCGCGGGCGATTTGTCCACGGCCGAGGCGGCCGCCGATCTTGTCAAACGATTTCCTGCGGTCGACATTCTTGTGAACAATCTCGGCATTTTTGAGCCGAAGCCTTTCGAAGAAATCCCCGACGAGGACTGGCGGCGATTCTTCGAGGTCAACGTGCTGAGCGGAGTTCGGCTAAGCCGAGAATATCTGGCCGGGATGAAGGCTCGGAATTGGGGACGCATCGTGTTCCTCAGTAGTGAGAGTGGGATTCAGATTCCTCCCGAGATGATTCATTACGGCATGACCAAGACAGCGATGCTGGCGGTGTCGCGAGGGATCGCAGAGTTGTGTGCGGGTACGGGAGTTACTTCGAATGCGGTGCTGCCGGGTCCGACGCTGACTGAGGGTGTGGATACGTTCGTCGCTGAGTTGAGCGGCGGGAAACCCTTCGCGGAGTTTGAACAGGAGTTTTTCGAGAAGGTGCGTCCCAGCTCGCTCCTAAAAAGGTTCGCGACCTCCGAAGAGGTCGCGAGTATGGTCACTTACGTCTGTAGTCCGCTCGCATCGGCGACCAACGGTGCCGCCCTGCGTGTGGATGGTGGAACGGTGAAGAGCTGCTTCTAAAAGACTAAGCGGCGCGGCTGTTGAGTTCTTTCTCCGGCAGCTGCGCCACTGTTACGTTCGTCGCGATACCCAGGGCGCGCAGAACCTTCAGCTGCATCCACGAAATGTCGACTTCGTACCACGCCAAGCCATGGCGAGCCGAGGTCGGGTGCGCGTGGTGATTATTGTGCCAGCCTTCGCCGAAGGTCAGCAGCGCAACCCACCAGCTATTGCGTGACATGTCGCGGGTTTCAAAACGTCGCGAGCCGAACATGTGGGTGGCGGAGTTCACCAACCAGGTCGCGTGCAATCCGAGCGTTACGCGGAGGAAGATGCCCCACATGAATACCGGCCAGCCGCCGATGGCGTACAGCAGGCCTCCGAGGCCAACCATCGGAACCCAGTGCCAATTGTTCAGCCACACGTAGAAAGGATCGCGGGCCAAGTCCGGCGCATACTTTGACATCAGCTTGGTGTTGTTATGGTTGGCTTCGCCGAACAGAATCCAGCCGATGTGGGACCAGAAGGCTCCATCGTTGGGGGAATGCGGATCGCCGGTCTGATCGGACTTCTGATGATGGATGCGATGAGTCGCCACCCAGAAGATGGGCCCGCCTTCCAGGGTCAGCGCCCCGCACAGCGCGAAGAAATATTCAATGGGCTTCGGGACCTTGAACGACCGGTGCGTGTGCAAACGGTGGTAGCCCAGGCTGATGCCGAAGCAAATGGTCATCCAATACAAGGCGATGGAGATCCACAAGGCCTGCCAGGTAAACATAAACAGGGCGGCAACAGCCCCAACGTGGAACAGGCCGAACACGATGGTCGTGATCCAATTCGGTCTGTCGTGTCGGTTCAGTTCAATAACTTCGTGGCTCAAAAAGATCTCCTCGGATTTCCAGAATACCTGGAGCTGGGGACGAAGTTTGTAAGACTTGTGTAATTCCGCCCACTTCTTGGCGACGGCATGACGTCAAGATATGCCAAAAGGCTACAGGCACCCGGACCGCACCTTGTTCAGACTTTGTGGCGCACGACACTCGTGTCGACGCCCTGCCGAAGGTGTCGAGAAAGTCTCGACACGGCACGCACGAGTGCGTACGCCACATGCTCGCCACCCATTGCTCTCACTTTTTCTGCGCAGTATTTGCGACGCAGACCACTAGCGGCGGTAGGGCAGGCGTTCCCTGCTCGACGGGCTCAGCCCGTAGTCTTTAATCCACCCGCGATGGCGTTTACGCAGATCAACAGTTGCGGCAAAAGCCGATCCGCCTCGTCTTGGAATCCGGAATGGATCGCGTGGCGCCACTCCTGCAGCAGTGCGATTTGTTCCCGATGCAGCCGCGTCAACGCGTTACGGCGGATGTCGATCGCCTTGGTCAAGCGCGGCCGGCGGCCGGATCGTTCCCGAGGATAAAATTTCGCCAGCACTTGCTTGGTCAGCTCGTACTCTTTTAGGATCTGGTCCAGGATGGTTTTACGGACCGTGGCGTCGTCCACCAGCGCGGCGTATTCGGCCATGATGCCAGGTTCGGCGGCAGCCACGCTGAATTCTACGTTGTGTAGCAAGTAGGTGAGGAACGGCCAATCGTTGGCGGCGGCGGAGAGTTCTTCCCAATCCGTGACTGCCTCGAACGCGGTTCCCAGGCCGTACCACCCAGGCAAATTGAATCTCGCCTGGCTCCAACTGAAAACCCAGGGGATAGCGCGCAAATCTTCCAGCGTGCGATGGCCGCTGCGCCGGGACGGGCGTGAGCCGAGGCGGCTATGTTCGATGCAATCGATCGGCGTGGCTTGCGAAAAGAATTCGATAAAACCGGGCGCATGGATCAGGGACTGGTAGGCCTTGCGACTGATGGCCGCCCCGGTTTCCGTGATCGCTTCCACTTCCGGCGACGCCTCGTGCGACGCGCGCTTGTGCATAAGCGTCCAGCGGGTTGTCCCGGCCAATAGGCGTTCCAAATGGAGCGTCGCGGTTAAACGATTCGCGTATTTCTGGGCAATGACTTCGCCCTGTTCCGTGACCCGAATACCACCCTGCAAAGTACCCGAGGGCAGGGACGCCAGAAACGCATTCGTGGGTCCCGCACCGCGCCCGATGGTGCCGCCGCGACCATGAAACAGCCGCAGTTCGACCCCCGCCTTTTCGGCAACCGCAGCAAGTCCGATTTGCGCCTTACGCAGATGCCACTGGCTCGCCAGAATGCCGCCGTCTTTGTTGCTGTCGCTGTAGCCGAGCATCACTTCCTGCACCGGTCGCGCGGCTTCGTCACGCTCCTGGATGAAGTTTAGGGAACGCTTGACGGTCGGATGCTCCAGAAATTTCTGCAGGATCTCCGGGCAGGCTTCCAGATCGTCGATGGTTTCAAACAGTGGCGTAACTGCGACCTCAGGAACAAGCTCCCCAGGCGCGCCGTGAACCAGCCCCGCCTCGCGCGCCAGCAAATACACAGCCAGCAGGTCAGAAGGCGCGTGCGTCATGCTGACGATGAAAGAGCCGATGCCGCGCGCTCCATGCGCCGCCACCCACTCGCGCACCAGTCGAAAGAGGCCGACGCTGGCCGACGCTTCTGGCGCCAACGCCGCCGTGGATACGGTGAACGGGCGCGGCGACAGCAGCTCACGGTCAATCCAGTCGCAGCGTTGCTGTTCAGACCAATCCGGGAACGCCGCGTCGGTGGCCCCGGCAGCTTCCAGAAGTTGCTTGACCGCTTTATTGTGGAACGCACTGTTCTGCCGCAGATCCAGCGTCGCACCGTGAAATCCGTAGGCTTCGACCAAGCGCCGCACGGGCAGCACCTGATCCTGGGCGATGGACTGCGCCCCAATCTCTTGCAGAGTCGCGGTGAGGAATTGCAGATCGTATTCCAGCTCCCACGCCCGTCCGTACGTACTGGCATTGGGAATCTCACGGCCGGGGTTGGGCAGCCGCTGCACCATCAGTTGCACGAAGCGCCGCCACGGCTCGTTGGTTTCGGCCCCTCCGCGGAACATCGCCAGTTGTTCGTAAAGGCGCGCGGGGGCCGGCTTCAAAACGTCTGACACGCTGAGGTTGGCCGCCAGCGTCTCCAATTGATCGCGCAATACACCGATGGCCTGCGCCCGCAGCGATTCCAGCGCGGCCTGCGTAACCTCCGTAGTCACGAAAGGATGCCCGTCGCGATCGCCGCCCACCCACGTTCCAAACGTCAGCTGGGGAGGAGCGGGTGGCGTCGAGCCAGGGAAGGCCCAATCCCAGGATTGCTCAAAGCGTTCCGCCATCAATTGCAGAGCGCTCGGGAAAACGTTCGCCATGTAATGCAGGGTGCCCCGCACTTCGGAATCGACATCCGGGCGGGTCAACAGGTTTTCCCCGGTGCGCCACAAGCATTCGATGGCAGCTTGAATGCGGCGTTGCAGCGTCGCCTGCTCCATCGGAGTGCGGATGGGATTTTCGCGTTCCACCAGTAACAAATAAATTTCGCGGTGGCGCTCCAGGATCGCGGCACGTTTGGCCTCTGTCGGATGCGCCGTGAGCACGGGCTGGACATGAATACTGGACAGAACGCGGCGCACATCTTTGTCGCTGAAGCCCTGCTCGCGCAGCAACTGCAATTGCTGAGGCCATGTGCCAGGAGCACTCGCCGGTCCGTCTGCGATCTCGCGCAGTCGGCGCATCTGGTTGGCGGCGTTTTCCTCCGCCATGCTGATCAACTGGAATCCGAAAGAAAGCGCCTCCACACCGCGCACGGGCAAGCGGACTCCCGGTGCCGGTGCGGTGGCGAAGGCGCGGTTGGTCAGTTCGGAGAGTGTGCTCTCGCCAATCCCGTGCAGCGAGCCCGCAAAGCAGCCTAGCAGGAAATGAACGTCGTCATCCCATTTACGCAACTCCACTTCGCGCAGATTGGCGGGAGCGGGACTCATGACGCTTTTCCACCCGCCGCTGGCCCGCGCAGCAAGCTGGCCTCCTTCGCCAGTTGCGTGATCTTTGCCCAGTCGCCTGCTTTCACCGCAGCCTCCGGCACCAGCCAGCTTCCCCCGCACACCAGGACGTTCGGCAATGCGAGGAACTGCGGGGCGGTCTCCAGCGTGATGCCGCCGGTGGGGCAGAACGAAACATCCGGGAACGGCCCGGCCAGAGCTTTCAACAGCCCAAGCCCGCCGACCGCGGTTGCCGGGAACAGCTTCAGGAAGTCATAACCGCCCGCGTTGGCCGCCATCACCTCGCTGGCGGTCGAGACGCCGGGGAGCAAAGGCAGGTCGATTGCGGCGCATCTCTTCGCCACCTCATCCAGGTAACCCGGGCTCACCGCGAACTGGCAGCCGACGCGTTTCGCCGCTTCTGCGTCCGCGGGGTAGCGGACCGTTCCAGCCCCCACGATCGCTTCTGGAACTTCGTTGGCAATGGCTTCCATCGCCTGCAGCGCGACCTTGCTGCGCAGCGTCACTTCCAGCACGGAAATGCCGCCCGCCACCAGTGCTTTCGCCAGTGGCACGGCATCTTCCACCCGCTGGATCACGATCACGGGAATGATGGGACCCAGCAGGGCCAGGTCTCGAGTGTTGGTTATAGCCAAGTTACGGCTCCTTCTTCGGCCGTCAACACGTTGCGCCGCATTCCGCCGAACAGGTCGCGGCCAAAATCCAGCGTGTTGCTCTCAGCAAGTTCGGAGGATTGTAGGGCTTGCGGGCGCAGCGTCCATTCCTCGTCGTCGACCAACGCCTGCAGCGTCCCTGCGATCGCGTCGACTCGGATGATATCTCCGTCGCGCACTTTGCCCAGCGGTCCTCCGGCCAGAACTTCGGGACTCACATGAATCGCGGCCAGGATCTCGCCAGACGCTCCGCTCATGCGCCCATCGGTCACGATCGCGACTTTGAATCCTCTGCTCTGCAACACCGACAACGGAGGAGTCAGCTTGTGCAGTTCCGGCATCCCGTTGGCCCGAGGCCCTTGGAAGCGAACCACAGCGACAAAATCTTTTTCCAAAGATCCAGCCTTGAAGGCGTCCAGCAGGGACTCTTGCGTTTCGAAAATGATCGCCGGTGCTTCCACAATGCACCGGTCTGGCGGGACAGCCGAAACTTTCACCACCGCTCGCCCCAGGTTGCCTTGCATCACGCGCAGGCCGCCGGTTTCACTGAAGGGCGTGGCGAAATTGCGCACAACGGTTTCATCCGGACTGGTGGCCGGCAACTCTTCCCATACGACTGAGGTCGCATTGCTGGCCGGAGTTCTGGTGTAAGACCACAGGTCCGCGCCTGACACCGTGGGGACATCGCCGTGCGCGCAGCCGGCTTGGATCAGTTCGCGGATGACGAACCCTGGACCGCCCGCCGCCTGGAATTGATTTACATCGGCTTTGCCGTTCGGGTACACCCGAGCCAGCAGAGGCACGGCAGCCGAAAGGTCTGAGAAATCCGTCCAGTCGATCAGGATGCCCGCCGCCCGGGCCACCGCCACCCAATGGATCAGGTGGTTCGTCGACCCGCCGGTGGCCAGCAGTGCGACCATCGCGTTGACAATCACGCGCTCATCTACCATTTGGCCGATGGGCATGTAGTTCTTCCCCCGTACCAGTTCCAGAACCGTGCGCACGGCCTCTCGCGTCAGGGCTTCGCGCAGGGGCTCGTTAGGATGGATAAAAGCGCTGCCCGGAACGTGCAAGCCCATGGCTTCCAGCAGCATTTGGTTGCTATTGGCGGTCCCGTAGAAGGTGCAGGTGCCAGCCCCGTGATAGGCGGCCGATTCAGCTTCCAGCAAACCATCGCGCCCCACTAAGCCTTGCGCATGCTGGGTGCGAACTTTCGATTTTTCGCTATTGGACAGGCCGGTGCTCATCGGACCAGCAGGGACGAATACGCACGGCAGGTGGCCGAAGTGCAACGCTCCGATGAGAAGCCCGGGGACAATCTTGTCGCAGATGCCCAGGAGCAGTGCCGCGTCGAAAACGTCGTGCGAAAGTCCGATGGCGGTCGCCATGGCGATGGTGTCGCGCGAGAACAAACTCAGCTCCATGCCCGGCATGCCTTGCGTGACTCCGTCACACATGGCGGGAACGCCTCCCGCAACCTGTGCCGTCGCGCCCAGGCGACGAGCTTCTTCGCGAATCAACGCTGGGTACCGCTCATAGGGCTGGTGCGCGGAGAGGATTTCATTAAATGCGCTGACGATGCCGATGTTCGAGGCACGTTCGTCAAAGATACGTAACTTGTCGCTGCGCGGCATGGTGGCGAAGGCATGCGCGATGTTCGCGCAACCCATTTTTTCCGCCGCCCGCGGTCGTGCCGCTAAACGCTTCAGGCGCGCCAGGTAGGCTTCGCGCGTCGGCTCGCTGCGTTTACGTATGCGGTCGGTGACCTTTTGAACTGCGGGACGAAGGGCGTAGCCTCCGGACCGGCTGGTGCTTGGTGTCATAATTCCTCGAGGCAACAGGGCAAGAATTTTACAGCGAGGTAGGGCAACTGGCAGGGTTGCGAATATACCGAGCGTACACCATTCGTTTAAGCCTCGGCCATTCAAAAACTTTTGGGAGCCGATCACGACTTATGATTACGAAAATCTCGTTTTGGGGCAGCAATTCCCGTAGAATAGAGAAGCTCCATCCAACATCGGCCACGTAGTCCCGCATGAAGCCCGCAAACGCAACGCTGACTGACGCATTGCAGACCGAAAGGACACCATGACACCGGCCGCACGCACCGATCTACCCAATGAGCTACTCACGCTGGAGGACTTAGCCGTTCTCAGCAAGCAGCGAAGCCGCCCTGCGGAGACCCTGCTGGAAGTGGTGGGCTTGGTGGCGCAAAAGTTCAAGACGGACGTCTGCTCGGTCTACTTGCTGGAACCTGATCGCGCGAATCTGGTGCTCGCCGCGACAGTCGGATTACGCCAATCCTGCATCGGCACACTACATCTTGCGTTGCATGAAGGATTGACTGGATTAGTAGCGGAGCAGGTGAAGCCGCTCGCTGTTTCCGACGTTTCTTTACATCCGCGCTTCAAGTTCTTTCATGAGATCGGCGAAGATTCGCTGCAATCGTTTCTCGGGGTCCCGCTGATTGATCGCGGCGTGCTGCAAGGCGTTCTTGTCGTCCAGACGATCTCTCCCCGGACCTTCACCGAAACCGAAATCGCCACGATGCTCGCCATCGGGGTGCAGGTTTCGCCCGTGGTCAGCGAGGCGCGCACTCTGGACCGCTTCATCGCGCCGTCCCAGGAAAAATTGTGGGCCCTGGCCCGCAACCTGTGGTGGAGCTGGGATCAGGAATCGAATACGCTGTTCCGCGATCTGGATCCCACTGGCTGGCGGGGGCTGAATCACAACCCGATTTCCCTGCTGACGGAGGTCCCGTTGGCAGCGCTGGAGCGTCGGGCCGGTGAACTAGTACTGCACGGACGCATTAACTACGCCTATCGTCGGCAGCGCGAGTATCTCACCACCAACAAGACCTGGGGGGCCGTGCACGCCGGCGTATTACGACCAAGACCGGTGGCCTATTTCTCAGCGGAATTCGGTATCCATGAATCCTTCCCGATCTATTCGGGCGGCCTCGGGGTTCTTTCCGGAGATCACATCAAAAGCGCCTCAGATCTGGACATCCCTCTGGTCGGGATCGGACTGTTCTACGGACAAGGTTACTTCCGGCAACATCTGGACATGAACGGCTGGCAAAAGGAAGAATACCTGCCGACCGACGTGAACCAGCTTCCGATGGAGCCGGCGATCGGCAAGAATGGCGAACCCGTCGTGGTGCGGATTGACACCCGCGGCAGGCCGATTGTGGCCAAGGTGTGGCGCGCGAAGGTCGGGCGCTGCGATTTATTGCTGCTCGATTCCAACGTCGAAGGCAACTCGCCGGAAGATCGTGAACTCACCTCGCGCCTCTACGGTGGCGACGGTCGCGTCCGTATTCGTCAGGAGCTTCTGCTCGGTGTCGGCGGCGTACGAGCCCTACGAGCGATGGGCATCGTCCCCGGCGTGTTCCACCTCAACGAAGGCCACAGCGCGTTCGGTGTACTGGAAGCCATCCGCGAGCGAATGGAAGACGAAGGCATTTCCTTCGATCAGGCGTTGCCGCACGTCGCTCGGCAAACCTGCTTCACCACCCACACCCCGGTACCCGCGGGTCATGACCGGTTCAACCAGGATCTGATTGAAGAGCACCTGGGGCCGATGCGGGATTCGTTGGGCTTGTCGATCGAAGGCCTGATGGCGCTCGGTCGAGAGAATCCCGGCAATTACGGCGAAACCTTCTGCATGACCGTACTGGGATTGAAGCTGTCTCGTCGCGCCAACGCGGTTTCCGCGCTGCACGGCGAAGTCTCTCGCGAGATGTGGCAGTGCCTGCATCCCGGTAAGCCTGAGGATTCCGTGCCCATCGGCCACATCACCAACGGAGTGCATGTCCCGACTTGGCTGGCTCCGCAGATGGTCCGGCTTTACGATCGCCATTTGGGCGTGGGCTGGCAGCAGAAGAGCAGCGAACCCGCCATCTGGGAAGGCATCGACAACATCGACGACGGCGAGCTGTGGGAGACCCACTTAAACCTGAAGGCCCGCCTGATCGAGTTCGTCCGTCGGCGCGCCAAGGCGCAAGCCAATGGGCGTGGTGAAAATCACGAACAAATCCAGCGCCTCAACCGCGTATTGAGCCCGGACGCCCTGACCATCGGCTTTGCGCGCCGCTTCGCAACCTACAAGCGCGCGAATCTGATTCTGAGAGACATCGAGCATCTGGTCACGATGGTGAATGATCCCAAGCGGCCTGTGCAATTTGTATTCGCCGGCAAGGCGCATCCGCACGATGAGCCGGGCAAGCGCGTGCTGCAAGAGATCGCTCAGTTGATGCGCGACCCGCAGTTCGCCGAACGTTTGGTCTTCGTCGAAGATTACGACATCAACGTCGGACGCCATTTAGTGCAAGGCGTCGACGTATGGCTGAACAATCCCCGGCGGCCTCTCGAAGCGTCGGGAACCAGCGGCCAGAAGGTTGTGCTGAACGGCGGCCTCAATCTGTCTGTCCTCGACGGCTGGTGGGCGGAAGCCTACGACGGCATGAACGGCTTCGCCATCGGTAACGGCCGCACGCACTCCAACATGGACGTACACGACGCCCGCGACGGCGAGGATCTCTATCGCGTGCTGCGCGATGAAGTGATCCCCTTGTTCTACCAGCGTGATCGTGACGGCCTGCCGCGCGGTTGGATCAAACGCATGAAGCGGACCATCCGCACACTGGGCTGGTGTTTTAACGCAGATCGTATGGTGATGGATTACACTCTCAAGTGTTACGTCCCGGCAGCGGGAGGTACGTCCAGCAACATGAGGCGGACGACATGAGTGGCAGTGCTGTCAGAATCAATATGGCTGCAAGGCCAGGAGACCCGATGCGTGTAGGCGCCTATCAAGCGGATGGATTCTATGACGAGATGTTCGATGAGCACGGCCAGGCGCGTCCGGAGGCGCAACTTCTCTTAGAAACATTGGAAGGCCTGGAAGACGGGCAATTGCAACGGGCGCAAAAGGCGGCTGAACGGCTGCTCATCCAGCTCGGGATCACGTTCAACGTCTACGGCGATTCGGCTGGTACCGAGCGGGCGTTCCCGTTCGACCTGATCCCCAGAATCGTCCGCGGCGACGAGTGGAGTTGGATCGAAAGTGGACTGAAGCAGCGCATTCAAGCGCTGAACATGTTCATCGACGATATCTACCACGATCAAAAAATCCTCAAGGACAAAATCATTCCTGAGGAAGTCATCAAGTCCGCCGTGTTTTATCGCCCGCAATGCGCGGGCATCAATCCTCCTGGTGGCGTGTGGTGCCACATCACCGGCACCGACTTGGTGCGTCACGGCGACGGGAAGATCTACGTCCTGGAAGACAACCTTCGTGTGCCGTCGGGCGTCTCCTATGTCCTCGAAAATCGCGACCTGATGAAGCGCACCTTCCCGCAGGTCTTCGAAGGCCTGCACATCCAGCCGGTCGACGAATACCCCAGCTACTTGCTCGAAACTCTGGAGGCCATCGCGCCGCCGGGCACGCGCGGCAAGCCCTGCGTGGTCCTGTTGACCGCAGGAATGTATAACTCTGCCTACTTCGAGCACAGTTTTCTCGCGCAGAAGATGGGCATCCCGCTGGTGGAAGGCCGAGATCTCGTCGTAGAGCACGGCAAGGTGTGGATGCGGACCACCATGGGCCTGCGACAAGTTGACGTCATCTATCGCCGTATCGACGACGATTTTCTGGACCCGAAAGCGTTCCGCGAGGACTCGCTGCTCGGGGTGCCCGGCATTATGGAAGCATTCCGCGCCGGCAATGTCGGGCTGGCGAATGCTCCTGGGAACGGCGTCGCTGACGACAAAGTCGTCTACGCCTACGTGCCCGACATGATCAAATACTACCTGGGCCGAGACGCGATCCTGCCCAACGTGCCCACCTACTTGTGCTGGCGCGATGCGGATCGGCAACACGTCCTGCAAAATCTCGACAAGCTGGTAGTGAAGGCCGCGAATGAAGCGGGCGGCTACGGCATGCTCGTCGGTCCGCACGCTACGGTGAAGGAACGCGAAGAATTCGCCAAGAAGATCGAAGCCGCTCCGCGCAACTACATCGCGCAACCGACTTTGGCCCTCTCTCGCGTCCCGACCCTGTGCGGCGATCACCTGGAAGGTCGTCACGTGGATCTGCGCCCCTACGTGCTTTACGGCAAAGAAATCCGCGTGATTCCCGGCGGCTTGACGCGTGTCGCTCTGCGCAAAGGCTCCCTGGTCGTGAACTCGTCGCAAGGCGGCGGCAGCAAAGATACGTGGGTGATGGCATGATCCAACAGTCATTGCCACTGCTCAGCCGCGTGGCGGATTCGGTGTACTGGTTATCGCGATACGTCGAGCGTGCGGAGAATATCGCGCGCTATATCGGCGTGAATCTGAATTTGCAGCTCGACTTGCCGCTGACCCCTTCACAGCAATGGCAACCGCTGGTGGAAACCACTGGCGACGTCGAGATGTTTAAGAAGAAATACGGCGAAGCCAAGCAGGACACGGTCATCGAGTTCCTGGCCTACGACGATGAGAACCCCAGTTCCATTGCCTCCTGCCTGCGTTCGGCTCGAGAGAACGCGCGTTCCGTTCGCGAAACGATCTCGCCGGAGATGTGGGCGCAGATCAATAGCATGTATCTGCATATCCAGATCCACGATACGATTCCGGAGCCGGAGCGCCTGCTCGATTCCTTCCGCGAAATCCGCCTGGGCTGCCACCTGTTCCAAGGCATCACCGACGCGACCATGTCGCACAACGAAGCGTGGCATTTCCTGCGCCTGGGCCGAAAGCTGGAGCGCGCCGACAAAACCTCGCGGATTCTCGACGTCAAATATTTCCTGCTGCTGCCTTCGATCAAAGACGTCGGCACGCCCTACGACGATATTCACTGGTCGGCGGTGCTGAAGTCGGTAAGTGGTTTCGAAATGTATCGCAAAAAGTATGGCCGGATCACACCGCGCAACGTGGTGGAATTTCTCGTTATGGACCGCGAGTTTCCGCGCGCGATCCAATACTGCATCAGTGAGGCCAATGAGAGCCTGCACAAGATCACCGGTACGTCGCTCGATGCCTACCGCTTTCGCTCGGAACAATTACTGGGCCAGCTCGAAAGCGAACTAAATTACGCCGGTGTAGATGAAATCCTCGCCAGTGGGCTGCACGAATATCTCGATACGCTACAGGACAAAATGAACGACGTGGATAACGCATTGCGTGTAGACTTCCTGGCTCGACCGGCGTATCAGCAGCAGCAACAGACCGGCGGCACGGCTGCATGAGCATCCGCGTCGCACTCCATCACAAGACCACTTACAACTACGACCGCTTAGCCACGCTCTCACCGCAGGTGGTCCGGTTGCGTCCTGCCCCGCATAGCCGCACGCCGATCCACAGCTACTCGCTGACCATCGAGCCAGCCGAGCATTTCATCAACTGGCAGCAGGACCCGCAGGGCAACTTCCTGGCCCGCTTAGTCTTCCCTGAGCCGACGCGCTCCTTCTCCGTCGAAGTCGGTCTGGTCGCCGAGATGACGGTGATCAATCCCTTCGACTTCTTTCTGGAGCCGAAAGCCGAGACGTTCCCGTTCGCCTACGACGAAGAAGAACAGATCGAACTCGCGCCGTTCCTGGCGACGATCGCGTGCGGACCCGCGCTCGGCGAGTATCTTTCGACGATCAAAACCGACGGCGCGCGGACCATCGACTTCCTGGTGGGCCTGAATCAGCGGATCCAGCACGCGATCAGCTATACGATTCGCATGGAGCCGGGCGTACAGACCCCGGAACAGACGCTGGTCATGAAAAGCGGTTCGTGCCGCGATTCGGCATGGCTGCTGGTCCAGGTCCTGCGCCACCTCGGCTTGGCCGCGCGTTTCGTGTCGGGCTACCTGATCCAACTGAAGCCCGATCTCAAACCGCTCGACGGACCTGAAGGACCGCAAGAAGACTTCACCGATCTGCACGCCTGGGCCGAAGTCTATCTGCCCGGCGCTGGCTGGATTGGTCTCGATCCGACCTCGGGATTATTCGCAGGTGAAGGACACATCCCGCTCGCCGCGACTCCGAACCCGTCCTCCGCTGCCCCCGTATCGGGACTCGTGAGTCCTTGCACCGTAGAGTTCCGGCACGTCATGCAGGTGACGCGCATTCACGAAGATCCGCGCGTTACGAAACCCTACAGCGATGATCAGTGGAACGCGATTCTCGAGCTCGGCAAAAGCGTAGATCGCGAACTCGAAGCAGGCGACGTCCGTTTGACCATGGGCGGCGAGCCCACCTTCGTCTCCATCGACGACATGGACGGCGAGGAGTGGAACACTGCTGCCATGGGCCCGAACAAGCAGCGCCTTGCAGGAGAACTGCTGCATCGCGTGCGCGATAAGTTCGCACCGGGCGGCTTGCTGCACTTCGGACAAGGCAAGTGGTATCCCGGCGAAACACTACCGCGCTGGTCGTTCGGATGTTTTTGGCGCACCGATGGTCAGCCGTTGTGGCACTCCACCGAATTGATCGGCGATCCCGATCGCAACTACGGCTACACCGACAAAGAAGCGAAGGTCTACGCGGAAGCATTGGCGGAGCGCTTGAAAGTGGGCAAGGCGTTCGTCATGCCCGCCTACGAAGATCCGCTCACCTACATTCACCAGGAAAGTCGGCTTCCCATCAACGTCGATCCTGAGAACAACAAACTCGACGATCCCGAAGAGCGCGAGCGCTTGCGGCGTGTGTTCAGCCGCGGCCTGGGCCAGCCCGTTGGATTTGTTTTGCCATTACAGCGCAACGGACCCGAGTGGCAAAGCGCGCTGTGGATGCTGCGCGGACGCAATCTCTTTCTCGTCCCCGGCGATTCGCCCGTGGGCTTTAGACTGCCTCTGAAGAGCCTGAAAGCTGAGCCCGCCGACAAGGTCGCGAAATTGTGGACCGTCGACCCGATGGCCCCCGCATCGCCGCTCGCCGTGCATGCGCCTCCCGAGTATCGCCAGCCTGAGATCCTCAGCGGTGGTCCCGTTGGCTATGACGATCGCAGCAAGCAGGAATTGCCGGACCCCGACGACGCAGCCCCGCTGGTTCGCACTGCGTTAACCGTCGAAGCTCGCGACGGGAAGATTTATCTGTTCCTTCCGCCGGTGAAGTCTGCCGACGACTACGTGGACCTGGTCAGCGCCATCGAAGACACCGCGGCGAAAACAAAAATGCCGGTGCTCATGGAAGGCTACACGCCGCCCTTCGACGCTCGCTTGCAAGTGATCAAAGTGACTCCCGATCCCGGCGTGATTGAAGTCAACGTTCACCCCGCGCGCAATTGGCAGGAGTTGGTAGACAACACCACGACTCTTTACGAAGAAGCTCGCCAATGCCGCCTGGGCACGGAAAAGTTCATGCTCGATGGTCGCCACACCGGCACCGGTGGTGGCAATCACCTAGTGCTGGGCGGCATGACGCCCGCCGATAGTCCATTCCTCCGCCGGCCCGATCTGCTGAAGAGCCTGGTCGGTTACTGGCTGAACCATCCGTCGCTCTCTTACCTGTTCTCCGGAACATTTATCGGACCGACCAGCCAAGCTCCTCGGGTCGATGAAACGCGCGCGGACGCAATCTACGAATTAGAAATCGCGTTCAGCTTGCTCGACGGTCGCACCGATAGCTGCCCGCCGTGGTTGGTCGATCGAATCTTCCGCAACCTGCTGGTGGACGTGACCGGCAACACGCATCGCGCCGAGTTCTGCATCGACAAACTGTTTTCTCCGGACAGCTCCACTGGTCGCCTAGGCCTGCTGGAGTTGCGTGCCTTCGAAATGCCGCCGCACGCTCGCATGAGCTTGGCGCAGCAGCTACTCGTTCGCACCCTAATCGCCCGTTTCTGGCGCGAGCCGTATGAAGGCAAGCCGATCCGCTGGGGTACGCGCCTCCACGACCGCTTCCTGCTGCCTTATTACGTGGAGCAGGACTTCAAGGAAATCACCAAGGACTTGGCGCTTGCTGGCTATCCACTGGACGCGGCCTGGTTCGGACCGCACATCGAATTCCGCTTCCCCGTTTGCGGCACCGTCGTCTACGACGGCGTCACGATCGAACTTCGTCAAGCGATCGAGCCGTGGTACGTGCTCGGCGAAGAGCAGGGCGCGGGCGGGACGGCGCGTTTCGTCGACTCGTCCGTCGAACGCCTGCAAATTCACGTCAAGGGCCTGACCCCGGAACGCCAATCCATTACCTGCAATGGACGCCGCTTGCCGCTGCAGCCGACCGGCATCGCGGGCGAGTTCGTCGCCGGCATCCGCTTCCGAGCCTGGCAGCCCCCGCGTTGCCTGCACCCCACCATCCCCGTTCACGCGCCCTTGGTCATTGACCTTTTGGATCTGGTCAACGCTCGCTCTCTCGGTGGTTGCACCTATCACGTGGCGCATCCGGGTGGACGAAACTACGAAACCTTTCCGGTAAACTCTAATGAAGCGGAATCGCGCCGCAGAGCGCGGTTCTTTCCGTTTGGACACACGCCAGGGGCGATGCCCGTACCGCCAGTGGAGACGAATTCTGAGTTTCCGGGGACGCTGGACTTGCGAAGGAAATAGTCGTGCAGAAGGGGAAAGTGGCGGCAACGAAAGTGGATGGCCAGTCTTGGCAATACGTCCCGGCGGAAGGTCGCTGGGATGAAGCCTTCCGCCCGTCCGGATACCCGCGCCACGCCTGGCGAAAATTAGCCGTCGCTATGCGCCGCATGGGCGTGCGCGAATTTTCGCGCCGTTGGGACATGGGCCGCCAGCTCATTGAGACCAACGGCATCACCTACAACGTCTACGGCGATCCGCAAGGCAAGGAACGGCCGTGGCTGCTGGACCCCATCCCTCTGGTGATCGACGCCAGCGAATGGCGGCATATTGAGCGATCCGTTGCTCAGCGCGCCACGCTCCTCAATCTCATGTTGGCGGATCTTTACGGTCCGCAAAAGCTGATCCACGGCCGTCATCTTCCGGCCGCGATTCTGTTTTCCAATCCCGGCTTCCTGCGCCCTTGTATGGACATCACGCCTCCCGATGGCGTTCATATCCACACCTACGCCGTCGACTTAGCGCGCTCGCCGAAAGGAAAATGGTGGGCGATCTCGGATCGCACCCAGAATCCTTCCGGCATCGGCTACGCACTCGAAAATCGCATGGCCAGCGCACGCACTCTGCCTTCGGTGTTTAATCAGTGCCAGGTGCGTGCGCTGCTGGGTTTCCTCGACGAACGTCGTCGCGCGCTGCAACAAATGGGCGCCCATCTCAGCGCGAATCCTCGCATCGTCGTACTCACGCCCGGCCCTCACAACGAAACCTACTTCGAGCATTCTTATCTCGCCCACCACTGGGGATTCCCGCTGGTCGAAGGTGCAGATCTCACGGTCCGCAATAATCAGGTTTATCTCAAGACGCTCGCTGGATTGGAGCGTATCCACGTCATTCTGCGCCGCACCGACGACACCTTCTGCGATCCTCTGGAATTGCGCGGCGATTCGTTGCTGGGCGTCGCGGGTCTCACCCAAGCCGTCCGGAGCGGAACCGTCGCGGTCGCGAATGCGTTGGGCAGTGGCATCATGGAAACCGCCGCGCACATGGGATTTCTGCCCGGACTCAGCAAGCTGCTGCTGGGCGAAGATCTGCACATGCCGTCGGTCGCCACGTGGTGGTGCGGGCAGGACGATGCCCTGCGCTACGTCCGGGACCATCTGGAAGAGCTGGTGATCAAGCCCGTGCTGCGACAGCCAGGTCAGAATCCCGCGTTCCCTGCGGAGATGAAGGCGCAGCAGAGAGCGGATCTGATTAAGCAGATCGAAGAGAGTCCCGAAGACTACGTTGCGCAGGAACAGGTCGAACTCTCCACCGCGCCCACGCACACGGCGGAAGGATTGTCCCCGCGGCACATCGTGCTGCGCGTGTTCGCTACCTGGAACGGTACCGGCTATAGCGTAATGCCCGGCGGCTTGACGCGCGTTTCCACCAGCGCGACGTCCCTGGTCGTATCGATGCAAATGGGCGGCGGCAGCAAGGACACATGGGTCCTCTGCGATCCCGATCTCCCCGAACACACGGTCGGCTCGGCGGCGGTTTTGTCCAACGTCGAAGTGGCGCCAGCGGGAATCACCGACCTGCCCAGTCGCGTCGCCGACAACCTTTTCTGGCTTGGCCGTTACGCGGAGCGTGTAGAATCCGGCGTCCGCTTGGTTCGCGCGTTGCTCCCGAGTCTCTCCGGTGAGGAGGATTTCGGCAGAACCGCCTCGCTCGAAACCACCGTGCAAATTTTGGGCTCGCTCGGCTACCTGCCCGAAGAGTTCCCCGCGATGTCGCTCTCGCAACAGCGCTGGCAGCTGCAAACCTTGCTCTCGTCGATGGTGAACGATCCAGCTCGCTCCGCAGGCATCGGCTGGAACCTGAACAACGTGCGGCGCGTTGCCTGGCCGCTGAAGGAACGCTTCTCGCAGGATACATGGCGCGTGCTACAGCAGTTGGAAGCGGAATTCTCCTTACCCACCACGGCGTCCCCGGAACGCCGTCTCGCCGCGCAGATGGACTTGCTCGATGGCGCGATTTTGACCATGTCCGCCTTCTCCGGCTTGCTGATGGAAAATTCCACGCGCGGTCATGGCTGGCACTTCCTGCAAATCGGAAAACGCCTGGAACGCGCGTTGCAAACCACGGAGCTTCTGCTCGCCACTTTCGGCGACGCTCCCTTCAACCTCGATCCCGCGATGCAGACATTGCTATACATCGCCGACAGCTCCATCACCTATCGCACTCGCTACTTCACGACGCTAAACCCGGAATACGTGCTGGACCTTTTGTGGAAGGATAAAGCAAATCCCCGTTCTCTGGGATTCCAGTTGCAGGCGATCACTTACCATCTGGATCACCTCCCCGGCTACTCAGGTTCGGCCGAGATTCCCTTGCCACAGATGCTGGCGGATAAGGCATTGGCAAGCGTGCTGGATGTCTCTTTGGCGGATCTGTCGGAACGCGATCGCGAAGGAAACATGCCGGAACTGGAGAGGATCGCGGGACAACTCAAGGGCACTTTGTACGACATCAATGACGCGTTAAGCGGAATGTACTTCAGCCACCTCATCAGCTCCCGCATGGCGCGGTTCTTCTAGACCCTATGCGTTACAAAGCCGAACACATCACCACCTATAGCTACCAGGCCGCAGTTGCGCACTGCTTGTCGGAGGCGCACTTGATCCCACGCACTTTTACGGGACAGCGCGTGATCGAAGCCAAGGTAGACGTGACGCCGAATCCCGCCACCAGTGTGCGCCGCACCGACTATTACGGCAATGCCGTCGATACGTTCTCCATTTTTGAACGCCATGACAAGTTCATCGTCAAGTCCACCAGCATCGTAGATGTGGACGCCAAAAGCTTCTCCGCGCTGCCGACCATCTCCTGGGAAGACGCGCGAGCCTACCTCACCGCGCATCCCACGCTGGAATCCCTAGCCGCCTACGAATTCGTCTTCGATTCGCCATTCGTCGCTGCCTCTCCAGCGTTGCGAGCCTACGGTGCGCCCAGTTTCGCGAAGGGTGTTCCTCTGGCTGACGCGGTCATCGATCTCTCCCAGCGTATCCACGCGCAGTTCAGTTATAAACCAAAGTCGACATCCATCGACGTGCCGCTCCAGGAAGTCCTGGTCCGCCGACGCGGCGTGTGCCAGGATTTCGCCCACGTCATGATCGGAGTCGTCCGCTCCTATCACCTGGCCGCGCGCTACGTGAGCGGCTACCTGCGCAGCGGTGCGAAGTTCCTCGGCGCCGAAGCGTCGCATGCCTGGGTGTCCGTTTTCATCCCCGGCCACGGCTGGCTCGACCTCGATCCTACGAATAACGTGCTTCCCTCCGATGGCCACGTAACCGTCGCTTGGGGCCGCGACTACGGCGACGTAACGCCCGTCAAAGGCATCTCGCTCGGTGGCGGCGGACAGACCGTCGAAGTAGCCGTGCGCGTGGTCCCTGCCTAGCCGTGACACACAAGACACTCGTTCAGCTGGGAGTACGTTGGCTCTCCCGACGATCTTCCGTGGTCCTCTATGAGTTCGCCTCGGTCAAGAAAGAGTACCCCGACGTGATCGGCTGGTCGAATGAGTCTTCCACTCTGATCGAATGCAAATCCAGCCGCGCCGACTTTCTGCGCGACGCACAAAAGCCCATCCGAAAAAATCCGAAATCCGGCATGGGCCATCGCCGCTATTACCTTTGCCCGACCGGCATCATCAAAGTCGAAGACCTACCCCCTCGCTGGGGCCTCCTGTGGGCGGAGAAAAGTCACATCAGCGTACAGCGGGAAGCCAAAGGCTACCCCGCTCGTAATCTCAGCAGTGAAGTTCGCTTTCTGGCAAGCATGCTCCGCCGAGCCCAGATCCGCGTCGGCAGCCGTCCACTTTCCGAATGGCTGCGCGGCGAAAATCAGTTCGAAGCCGTGCGCGGCGTCAGTCCCAATCGAAAGCGCGCCTAAGATCGCGCTTCCATCGTGGCCTTCTCCAACGAATCGAGAATATTTGACGCCGCGTTGTCCCACGAATACCGCAGCACCCTTTCCCGACCCTTCTCCACGTAGTGCGCGCGAAGCTCAGCGTCCGACGCCAGCCGATTTAGGCAAGCGGTCAGCGATTTGGGGTCCGTAGCGGGGAACAACATCGCCCCGTCGCCCGCAGCTTCGCTCATCGGCGGATGGTCGGACGTGATCAGCGGAACCCCCGCCGCCATAGCCTCCAATACCGGGATGCCGAAACCTTCGAACAACGAAGGGAACACCGCAATACTGGCCCGCGAATAGAGGTCCAGAATGTCCGCCCGAGGAATCCACCCCGTGATGTGGATCCATTCCTCCAACCGATGGTGGGCGATGCGCTGCTTCACCGCCTCGTGATGCGACCCGAACAACCCCGCCAGCACCATGCGGTATTGCGGATGCAGCACACGGAACTCCGCGAACGCGTCGATCAGCCTCTCGTGATTCTTCTTCGGATGCAGCGTGGAGACATACAACACCATCGGTTCGCTTGGCCGACGCTGCAGCGCCAACAGCTCCGGATCGACGCCGGGCTCAGCCACATCAATCCGATCCAGCGGGAATCCGTAAACCTCATGGATATCGGTACGCGACGCCCCTGAAATCGTCAGGATGCGCCGCGACGCCCGTGCCGCGCTCCAAACCACAAATCGCCACGCCAGCAACTCGACCGACCCGAAAAATTCCGGATGGTGATGATGCTGCATGTCAAAGAAAACCGTCACGCTGGGGCGGCGGAGAAAATGCGGCGCGGTGTACCCCGCATTGAACAGCACATCGACATTTGTTTCCTTCACCCGGCCCAAAAATCCCGATTGCTCGTAGAGCAACCGCTGCGGCCGAGATGTAGCGGCAACTCCAGTCGGGACGGCATGAAAGGCCGGATGCTCAGGCACCAGATTGGGCCCGGTTTCGCGGTTCAAAAAGACGAAAAACTGGTGGTTTCGAGGATTGCGGCCCAGCGCGGCCATCACCTCACGCAGGTAAATTTCCGTGCCGCCGACACCACCAGGTATCAGGAATAGCGCATTGACTCCAATGCGAAGGGGACGCGACATACTCCATTCTACAGTCGCAATGCTACAATCGCAGTCTCCTCCGTATGTGGACCGGTCATTATGGCTTCGCCCTGCGCAAGCTCGTTTTTCGCGACTTCACGGTGCGTTATCGCAACATGACTCTGGGCATTTTTTGGTGCCTGCTCAACCCCATCATTACGGTCGGCATTCTGAACTTCTTGTTTACGAAGATCATGAAGCCTACGGTCGAGAACTTCCCCGTGTTCGCCCTCTGCGGCCTTGTCCCCTTTACGTTTTTCACGCAAACATGGGGCATCTCGACCTCATCCATCGTGGAGAGCGCCGCCATGATTAAGAAGGTGTTGGTTCCCCGAGAACTGATCCCCATTGCCAGCGTTTTGGCCAATTCGCTGAACCTGCTGATGCAGTTTGGCCTGCTCTTAGGAATGGTGTTGATCTACGGCGGTCGCCCTTCCATCCTGTGGTTGTGGTTACCCGTATTGGGGGTCTTGGAAATCGCGTTCGTGTGCGGTCTCACTCTCCTAAGCTCCGCGCTCAACGTCTATATCCGCGATACCCGCTACATCGTGGAATCCATTAACGCCGTGTTGTTCTGGCTCGTACCGATCTTCTATTCGTTCTCCGTCATTCCGGACGAATACCGCAGTATCTACCAGCTCAATCCGCTCGCAGCGCTCACCTTGGCATTGCGTAATATCTTGCTGGAATCGCACTCACCAGCCACGACGCTGCTGGTCAAGCTGACCGCCGTATCGTTCGGAACTCTCGCCGTCGGCTGGCTGGTCTTCCGGCGAATGAAAACGCGCTTCTACGACTACCTCTGACGAATGGCCCTGATCGAAGTCACAAACGTCTCCAAACGCTTCCGCCGCAAAGGTGGCCGCCGCCTGTTGCGCCATCGCATCGGGGAGATGTTCGGAGGTCGTACGGACGCCGAAGGGTTCTACGCCGTCCGTAATGTAAGCTTTCAAATCCAGGCCGGCGAATCCGTCGCACTCATTGGTTCCAATGGAGCCGGAAAAAGCACCATGCTCGGCATGGTCGCGGGTGTGGCTGTCCCGGACGAAGGCAGCGTGCGTGTAAACGGCAGAGTCGCCGCGCTGCTGGACCTTGGCGCAGGCTTCCATCCCGAGCTAACCGGCCTTCAAAACCTCTTCATGAACGCCGCGCTCTTGGGGCTTTCCGAAGCTGAGGTCAAGGCCCGCTGCGAAGAGATCGTGGCCTTCGCCGAACTCGAAAAATCCATCCACGAAACGCTCCGCACCTATTCCAGCGGAATGATTCTGAGGCTCGGTTTTTCCATCGCCGTCCATTCCGACCCCGCGCTGCTCATCGTCGACGAAGTCCTGGGAGTGGGTGACGGCCGCTTTCAAGAGAAGTCCGCGAGCAAAGTCGCCGAGCTCCGCCGCAAGGGCGTGACACTTCTTTGCGTTTCGCACAACGTGGAAATGGTCACGTCGTTTTGCGATCACGGCCTTTGGCTGCACCAAGGCGAACTCGTCCAGGATGGCCCGGCGAAAGA
Source organism: Bryobacteraceae bacterium (assembly GCA_039926185.1). GTDB lineage: Bacteria > Acidobacteriota > Terriglobia > Bryobacterales > Bryobacteraceae > Palsa-187. Next base: position 55,346 of record JBDSXJ010000006.1, read on the forward strand.
TCTTGAAGCCGCCTACACCAATTGGGCGAACAATCCCGTCACTGATCCGCGCTAACCGCCGCCCCCTGCAACTTCAGATCGCACTCCACCATCTCGCGAACCAACTGCTCAAACGAGATCTCCGCCTTCCATCCAAACGCCTCGGATGCCTTGCGCGCATCTCCCACCAAAGCGTGAACCTCAGCCGGTCGAAAGAAGGTAGGATCCACGACCACAAACTTGCGCCAATCCAGCCCCGCCACAGCAAACGCGGCCTCGGCGAACTGCTCGACAGTGTGCACCTTGCCCGTAGCCACCACGTAATCGTCCGGCTGCTCCTGCTGCAGCATGCGCCACATGCCGTGAACGTATTCGCGAGCATGCCCCCAATCCCGCAGCGCCGCCAGATTGCCCAGCTTCAACTCTTTTTGTTTCCCCGCGACGATCTTGGCGACGCCAGAGGTTATCTTCCGCGTAACGAACTCAAACCCTCGCCGCGGCGATTCGTGATTGAACAGAATTCCACTGCTCGCATGCAGCCCGTACGCCTCGCGATAGTTGCGCGTCAGTTCGTACCCGGCCACCTTACTAATTCCGTATGCCGACCGGGGCCGGAAGCGCGTCCGCTCATGCTGCGGAAGCTCCTCCGAACTCCCAAACATCTCGCTCGACCCAGCAAAGTAGAACCGGCACCTCGGCACGATCCGTTTCAGCGCCGAAAGCACGAAGTGCGTCCCATTGATGTTCGTGTTCAGCGTGGAAAATTCGTCCTCAAATGAATAGGCGACGAAACTCTGCGCCGCCAGGTGATAGCACTCGTCGGGACGAACTTCTTCGATCACCGAATAAATACTCGCGTAACTCTCCAGCGCTGCCGCATGCAGCGTGATCCGATCGCGCAGATGCCCGATCCGAGCGAGCCGATGATCCGGGTCCTCAATCGCAACCCGCCTCACGATGCCGTGGACCTCGTACCCCTTGTCCAGAAGCAACTCGGCCAGATAGGAGCCGTCTTGTCCGGTAATTCCAGTAATAAGAGCTTTAGGTTTCAGCACGGGTATAGTGGGCCCTGATGGATTCGAACCATCAACCAACGGATTATGAGTCCGCTGCACTAACCGTTGTGCTAAGGGCCCGTGTTTTTATTATCAGTCAGTTGCAAAATATTTGCGCGTTGTTTCGCAACCCAACGCGACTTGGCTTGCCCAAGCAGCCTATCCTATAGTTAGACCAATCTCTAGGAGAATCGAGTGCTGCTTTACCGGACAGTGAAGGGCTGGGTGTTGCAAATCTCAGCAGACAAGTACGTTGAGGTCCCGCAAGCTGCCGGGATCACCACACGTGAAGATTTATTTGAGTACCTCGAAGCCACTGCGGCATCCGGCACGGCCGTGGCTGCGCCCACGCAATTCCTCGCCCCCATTGAAGGCCAGGAAGTCTGGGCATCTGGCGTGACCTACTTTCGCAGCCGGACGGCCCGCATGGAAGAATCCCAAGATGCTGGCGGGGGAAGTTTTTATGATCGTGTCTACAGTGCGGAACGTCCCGAACTATTCGGCAAGGCGGCAGCCCACCGCGTCGTCGGCCCCGGAGCGGCAGTGCGTATCCGCCGCGACTCCAAGTGGAATGTGCCGGAACCCGAACTGACACTACTGATCTCCCCGGGTGGAAAAATCCTCGGCTACACGGCTGGCAACGACATGAGCTCCCGCGATATCGAAGGGGAGAACCCGCTCTATTTGCCGCAAGCCAAGGTATACGACGGCTCCTGCGCTCTGGGACCCGCCATTTGGGTCACTCAACAGACACCCGGCCCCGAAACCAAGATCCGTGTGCAGATTTTTCGCGGGGACGTGACGATGTTCGACGAAAGCACGTCGCTCAAGGAATTGAAACGAACACCGCAGGAATTAGTCTCGTATTTATACCGCGAGACCAGCTTCCCTCACGGTGCATTTTTGATGACGGGTACTGGCGTTGTTCCGCCGGATTCATTTACGCTGTTGCCAGGAGATCGCGTGGATATTTCGATTGATGGGATTGGAACGTTGAGCAACATGGTGGAGCAACTCGCATGATCACGTCCCTTGTTGCAGCCGCCGAAGACGCGTTCTGGCCTTACTCTGCCTTGCCCCCGGAGAGAATTGCGCTGTTCCTGGAGAAAATCGCGGAGGAGATCCTCGCGCTGGGCGATGCGCTGCTCGATTTTGCCAGCGCCGAAACCGCGCTTCCGCGCGAGCGATTGACCGGTGAGCGCATGCGCACAGTCAATCAGCTGCGGATGTTTGCGGGTGTCGTGCGGAATGGAACATGGAAGGACGTACGCATTGATCCAGCTTTGCCGGATCGCACCCCCATGCGCCGGCCGGATCTGCGCCGGACGTTGATCCCGGTCGGACCCGTCGCCATCTGGGCAGCCAGCAATTTTCCACTCGCCTTCTCCGTCGCTGGCGGCGATACCGCGTCGGCCCTGGCGGCCGGTTGCCCGGTGATCGTCAAGGCACACCCGGGCCATCCCCAGACTTCGGAACTGGTCGCGAGCGCGATTCGTAAGGCCATCGCGGCCCTCGGACTTCCCAACGGCGTATTTGGTATGGTCCAGGGATCCAGCCCGGATATCAGCATTAAGCTCGTCACCCACCCCGGCGTGAAAGCAGGCGCGTTCACCGGTTCGCTCACCGCTGGCCGAGCATTATTTGACGCCGCTTCCAAACGTTTGGAGCCGATCCCCTTCTTCGCCGAAATGGGCAGCGTCAACCCGGTATTTGTTCTCTCTGGTGCCTCCGCCGAACGCGGTGACGCCATTGTCGATGGCCTGGTTCAGTCGGTGAACATGGGAGTCGGACAGTTTTGCACCTCTCCCGGAGTGGTCGTTGGCATGGACGTGGGCATGGCCCTGGATCGCTTTGCCGAGCAGTTGCGCTTCAAATTCTCCCAGGCCAAGGGCGGCACCATGCTCACGACTGGCATCGCCAAAGCCTACTGCGATGCAGTGGATCGCATCCAGAGCATCAAGGGCGTGCGCACCACGCGCGGCGATTCTCCCGCTCCGCAGCCGGTGTTGTTTGAAGTCAACGCCTCCACCTTCCTCGCCAATCCCGATTTGCGACACGAGGTATTCGGACCCTGCACCATTCTGGTCCGCTGTGCCAGCCAGGTCGAAATGGAATCCGTCGCCCGTTCGCTGGAAGGCAGCCTCACCGCCACCTTCCACGGAACTGCCGGCGATCTGCGAGCGCAACCCAAGCTGCTCACCATGATGGCCAACAAAGCTGGCCGCCTGGTTTTCAACGGATTCCCCACCGGTGTCGAGGTTTGCGACGCCATGCAGCACGGTGGTCCCTATCCGTCCACCACCGACGCTCGCTTCACCTCCGTCGGCAGCGCGGCCATTGCGCGATTCGCAAGGCCGATCTGCTTTCAGGATTGCCCGGAAGAATTCCTCCCGGCCGAACTACGGTAACGAAATCACCCGGCCACGGTGCAGACCCAGCAGGATCTGCACCAGCCGGTGCGCGATCAATTCGTGCAGCGTCAGCAGTTCCTTGTTGGCTTCCACAATCGCGTTCGCATCATGCGGATCGCCCGCGAACACCCCGCCCGCTTTCAGTGCGTCGGTGGCCTCTTTGATGATCGGGTCGGTGAGAACTTCACCGGCCATCTCCCACAACGTAATGAACCGGTCCACCGCCGTCGGGAAGCTCACTTCGAACACGCCGAACTGGCTGGTGGTGCGTGGCGGCTTGAAATCCAAGTTGAACGGGCCGTTGTAGCCATGGCTGCGCAGTAGCACCAACACGTTCAACCAATCCAGTGGGTTCACCAAGCCGACCCCGATATCTACGTCGTGCTTCAGGCGGTATCCGTCGTTGATGTCGAAGTGGAACAGCTTGCCGTTCACCAAGGCTCGCGCGAGCGCCGCACGCGGGGCCGCGCCCCACATCAGCTCATGCAGATACTCCGGATTCAGGCCAACCATCTCGGGATGCGTCAGCAAACCCGACGCGATAAACGCCATCATCGCATCCGAGGTCGGCAGCAGAATCTCTGCCTGCGGCTCAAAGGGCTTGGCTTCCAAACAATGCTTCATCGTCGGACGCCCAAGCTTCTTCGCCACTTCGATGTCGCGATCGCAGGCCGCATTCAAGGCTTCCGCATACCACTTCAGCGTCTGCGTTTCTTCCACCGCACCCTGCACGAAATAGCCCAGCGAGCCCGGCCAGTAAACGGCGAAAGAGGCCCCCAATTCATGCCCGATGTCCACCGTGTTGCGAACTCTGTACTTCGCGTACTCGCGCACTTCCGGAGACTCCGCCGCCGGACCCGCCGCCCACACCGCGTGATGGAACGTCTCCGTGGTGACCATGGAGCACTTCACGTCGCTCTGCTTCAGCGCGCCTTTGATGCGGCCCACAATGTCGGCCTGTTGTTGCTTGCCGATGCCTTCGGTCGGAATCACGTCCGTATCGTGCGTGCACCAGTAGCCGATGCCCATCTCGCCATATTGCCGGATCACATCCTCGAATCCGGTACCCGGACGCGTGGGTGCATGGAACAGCGCATGGCCTTCGTAGGCGGCGGCCCACTGCGGCCCGGTGATGAAATATTTGCGCCTTGTTTCCGGCGTAAAAGCTCCGCCGCACGCCGACATCAATCGGCTGACCAGAGCTTGTTGTTCACTTACAGGGACAGGTTTCATTGAGAAGATATCCAGCTTTCAAAGTTGGTTTTAAATAGACGGTTTACGGCTTGTTCGATGTCGGCAGGAGTAACAGGACGGCCGTCGGACGCCAGCATTTCGAGTTGGCTGGCCAGCACCGGTGCGATCGTGCGTCGCGTGTTACGCCATTTATAGATTAACTGTTCCAGCACCCGGGCATCCGAATTCTGGGCGATAAACCCCAGGCCCAGCATCTCCAGGCGTTCCCGCGTAATTTCTTCGACAACCGACGAATTATTGAGGAACCACCAGCAGCCGAACAGCATCAGGTTAGAAAACTTGCGCGTCAAAACGCACAGTTCATGCTGATTCTCTCGACTCAAAACGCTCACCAGGAATCGATTGTTCGGGTGATCGCGGCAGATCGCTTCCAGCGCCTTCAGGTCCGCGCGCCCGCTCGCATCACCGGCCAGTTTCAGCGCCGGGTTGACCTGCCGCCGCACCCCGATCATCAATGCCATCGGCAGGCCAAATTCGCGGCAAACCGGCAGCACAGCATCCCGCAACAGGCGCGCCCGCACGCTGTCTTCCGGGTATTGAAAGGTGTCCGGCAGGGAAACCGCCATGTAGAGCGGCGACATCTTATCGACGTAGGTTGTGAGGTAGGCGCGCACCTCCGCCGGGTCCGTCATCGCGCCGTCGTTCAAGATGCGATCCAGCCGCAACGCCGGGGCGAAGCGCACGTCGGAATCCGCGGCGCTCTCCCAGAATCGTGCCTCCGCTGGGTCCAGCGGATCGTTGGTCATCACCACCTGCCGCACTCCAGCCAGCCGAAACACGTTCGCGATGTGCGCCTGCGGATCCTGATCGCGAAAATACTCCCGATACGTCTTCAGGTCCGGTGCTCGCGTGTCCAGCCCTAGGGCGCTCAGCACGGCAATCACGCCGCGCGTTCCTTCTGACACCGGAACCGACTCCACAAACAGCGTCTTCCAGATCAAATCCGCCCGCTCGGTCAGCGTAAGCGACCAATACTGCTCCGGCTGTATTGGATTCTCGCGAAACAGTTCGGCTTCCAGATAGTGGTAGGTCAACAGGTTGTCGATCCCGGAAAGCCCCAGCGAGCCGAAGCGCGGCGCGAAGAGATGCGTGTGCATATCCACCACTGAGGTGGCCGCCAAAACCGCTTCAACCTCGTGGGCGATATTTTTCTGCAAGCGTTTTCATTTTTGCACACTGCTGTATCCTAGGTATTCGAATATGTACTGGCTTGGCATCGATATTGGCACGGGCGGCTCACGCGCGCTCTTGGTGGACGCAGCAGGCGCGGAGATTGCATCGGTCACGGTGGCGCACCAGGAAATGCGCATGGAGCACCCTACCTGGGCCGAACAGGACCCGGAAGACTGGGCGCAAGCCTCGTTTTCCGCCGTCCGGCAGGTCCTGATCAAGGCCAACGTCAAAGGTTCGCAAGTCCGCGGCGTCGGGCTGTCCGGACAGATGCACGGCCTGGTCATGCTGGATCGCGACGGCGCGGTGATCCGCCCGTCGCTGATTTGGTGCGACCAGCGCAGCCAGCCGCAGGTCGATTTCATTCACGCCAAAGCCGGCCTCGACAATGTCCTGCGCTGGATCGCCAATCCCGTGCTCACCGGCTTCACTTTGCCGAAGCTCCTGTGGGTACGCGACCATGAGCCTGCAAATTTCGAACGCGCGCGCAAGATTCTGCTGCCCAAAGACTACCTTCGCTACCGCCTCACCGGCGAATACGCGACCGACGTTGCCGACGCGTCCGGCATGGGCGTCTTCGACGTGGTGAATCGCCGCTGGTCGTTCAACATGATGGATACCCTGGGCCTCGACCGCGACCTGCTCGCGCGTTGCTACGAGTCGGCCGAAGTCACCGCCACCATCTCACGCGAAACAGCTGACCTCACTGGCCTCGCCGAAGGCACCCCGGTCGTCGCCGGTGCAGGCGACCAAGCCGCGAGCGCCGTCGGCAACGGCATCGTGCAAGCTGGCAACGTTTCCTGCACACTCGGGACTTCTGGCGTAGTCTTCGCCCACATGGACCAAGTCGCCTACGATCCCAAAGGCCGCGTCCACACCTTCTGCCACGCTGTCCCCGGCAAGTGGCACGTCATGGGCGTCACGCAAGGCGCAGGCCTCAGCCTGCAATGGCTCCGTAATCAACTCATGCCCGGTGTCGACTATGACGCCATCACCCGCGAGGCCGCGACCGCCCCCGCAGGCTCCCAAGGCTTGTTCTGGCTCCCTTATCTGATGGGCGAACGCACACCGCATCTTGACGCCCAAGCCCGAGGCGGCTGGATTGGCCTCACTGCGAAACATACCCGCGCCGATTTGATTCGCTCCGTGATCGAAGGCGTTACCTACAGTCAGAAGGACGCGCTCGAAATTATCCAGGGACTTGGTGCACCCGTCGCGTCGGTCCAAGCCTCCGGCGGAGGCGCGCGCAGCCCCTTCTGGCGACAAATCCTCGCCGACGTATTTGCAAAACCAGTCGTCAGCCTCGCCTCGCAGGAAGGCTCCGCTCAAGGCGCTGCGCTACTGGCGATGGTCGGCACCGGAGCATTCGCGACCGTCCAAGAAGCCTGCGCCGCGACCGTTCACGCGGTCGAAACCCTGCAGCCCGGCCCCGACCAGCAAACCTACGCCGACCGCTACAAAACTTACAGCGCACTCTACCCCGCCTTGCGCCCGTTGTTTCCCGCCATGAGCTTATGATGGAGTCTTAGTGAGACTCAAGGACCAATCGCAGCGCTTCCACAAACAGTTACAAGAGACGAAGCGCAACACTCCGCTGCATCCCGCACTCAAGTGGTATCCGTGGACCAGCCTCGGCCAGTTCGATATCCTCGACGATCTGCTGCAAGGTGATACCGATGCGCTGCTGAAGATGATCGGCCACGCCCCCGCACTCGACGTTGGCTGCGGCGATGGCGATATCTCATTCTTCCTCGAATCCCTAGGCGCGCGCGTCGAAGCTGTCGACAACGCCCCCACGAATTACAACGCCCTCTACGGCGTCCGCGCGCTGAAAGAGGCGCTCAACTCGCCCCTGCACATCCACGCGACCGACATCGACACGCACCCGAATTTCCCGTCCGCGCATTATGGCTTCGCGTTGATGCTCGGCGTCCTGTATCACCTGAAGAACCCGTATCTCGTGCTCGAAGAACTCGCCAAGCGCTCCGACTACATCTTCCTCAGCACCCGCATCGCGCAGCTCGCGCCCGATCGCAAAACGAATTACGGCGGCAACCCCGTCGCCTACCTCGTCGAAGAAGACGAACTCAATGCCGACTACACCAACTTCTGGATCTTCACCGAAGAAGGCCTGAAGCGCATCGTCCGCCGAGCCGGCTGGGACATCATGCACTACGCCGCCAGCGGCAACGTCTCGAAGTCCGATCCCGTCACTCCCGAAGGCGATTCGCGAGCCTACATCGTCGCCAAAAGCCGCCTCTCCGGCCGACCCGTCGGCTTCCGCCTGCTCGACGGCTGGCATCACTTGGAAAGCGAACGCTGGCGCTGGACCGGCCGCAAATTCGCAGTCGAGGTCGACGTCGCCGCCCATGAATCCGCGACCCTACAATTCGCGTTCTACCTGCCCGAGCCCGTCCTAGCGCAGCACGCTTCCATCACGCTATCCGCCCAAGCGTCCGGAGAACCCCTGCCCCCCGCGACCTACAGTTCGCCCGGCGAACACACCTTCTCCGCCCGCCTGTCGAATCTTAAACCTGGCACCGTCCGCGTAGAATTCGAACTCGACCGCTCCATCGGCCCTGCCCCCTCCGACCCCCGCGAACTCGGCCTGCAAGTCGACTTCTCCAACCCCTCACCCGTCTCGATCCGCTAGCGTTAGTGCCTCACGCAGATCGCACCTGATTCAGACTTTGTGGCGCACGCTCTCAGCGTGTCGAGGCCTGCCGAAGGTGTCGAGAAAGTCTCGACACGGCACGCACGAGTGCGTGCGCCACATGCTACTTATTGCCCAGTATTTGAAGAGCAGGCAAGGTGGGGCAGGCGCTTCCGCCTGCCGCCATCAACCCGCCAACGCCGCTATCCCATCCCCCGTCACCCGGAAAATCGTCCACTCATCCATCGGCAACGCCCCGAGCTTCTTATAAAACCCAATCGCCGGCTCATTCCAATCCAGAACGCTCCACTCCACCCGACCATACCCGCGCTCCCGAGCAATCCCCGCCAAATGCTTCAGCAATGCCAACCCCACCCCACGTCCCCGAGCCTCCGGCTTCACGAACAAGTCTTCCAGATACAGCCCCGGCTTCGCCAAAAACGTAGAGTAATTCGGAAAGAACAGCGCAAACCCAACACAAACGCCATCCTGAAGGCCCAGCACTACTTCGGCCCCTGGCCGCGCCCCAAACAAAGTATTCCGCAACTGCTCTTCCGTCGCAGTACAAACGTGCGACAGCTTCTCGTACTCCGCGAGCCCGCGAATCATCTCCAGGATTACCGGGACGTCTTTTTCTTGCGCTGCAACAATCTTGGTGTCGGCCATCCCTCGATGATAAACGCCGCGCCGAACACGTCCACCACATCCGAGCCATGCGACTTCCACAAAACCGTGACCGTCACCGTCGCCGCAACCGCCGCCGCCACAGTCCACTCATGACGCCGAACATCGGCAACCAAAATCGAAAACAGATGCCCACCCGAATATCCCGCGATCGCCATCACCGCGGTCCATGCGACCGCTCCCGCCAAGTTGGTCCAGAGGAATAGCCCACGCGGCATCTTCGCGATTCCGCACGCCAGTGCTGCCGCCGATCGAATGCCAAAGATAAACCGCGACGCGAACAGCAGCAGCGCCCCTCGCGTGCGCACCCACCCCAGCACCGTTTGGATATGCAGAGCCGTCTTGCTCGTGCCTTCCGCCAGCGATCCGCCACGCCGCCGAGCCAGTTCGTACAGCCCGACGTTTTCCACCACCGTCACGAAACACGCCAGCGCGCAGACCCACAGCAGATTCAGATACCCGCGATGCGCCAGAAACGATGCCGTGATGACTGTCGCGTTGCCCTCCACAACGGTCCCCGCTGCGACCATCCAGTACCCGTAGTGCCGTACTAACTCTTCCATTGGCACCTCAAATGCTAGTATGACTCCGGCCCCCTAGGAGACCTAATTTCATGGAACCGCACGCACTCATCGATCACATCCAGCGCTTGGGCGAACGCGAACGCGCCGTGCTCGCCGCGCTGATCCAACGCAAACCCATCGCCCGCGATGCCAGCACAGTCTTCGTCGAAGATCGCACCTTCGGGGAACGCCTGGCCGACCAGGTTGCGTCCTTCGGCGGAAGCTGGACCTTCATCATGCTCTTCGTCGCCGCCATGGGCGCGTGGATCATCTGGAACAGTCAGGGCGCCAAGCCGTACGATCCCTTCCCGTTCATCCTGCTCAACCTCATGCTCTCCTGCCTCGCCGCCCTGCAGGCGCCCGTCATCATGATGAGCCAGAACCGCCAGGGCGAAAGAGATCGCCTGGATGCCCATAACGACTACGAAATTAACCTGAAAGCCGAGATGGAAGTCATGAGCCTGCATGAGAAGCTCGACCACCTCCGCGATCGCCAATGGGGGGAGCTTGTTGAGTTGCAAGCCCGGCAGTTAGAACTACTGGAAAAGATCCATCAGGCACTATTAGCTCGATCGACCTGACCGCTATAATAGAGGCCTCCCCCTGCTGTTACTATGGCCGCGCCTTTTGTCCACTTACATTGCCACACCGACTACTCGCTGCTAGACGGCGCGTGCGAAATTTCTCAGCTCATGACTATGGCCGAAGAGCAGAAGATGCCCTCGGTCGCCATGACCGACCATGGCAATCTCTTTGGTGCCGTCGAGTTCTACAACGAAGCCAAGAAGCACGGCGTGCACCCCGTCATCGGCTGCGAAGTTTACGTCGCGCAGCAGGGTCAGACCGTTAAGAGCGATTCGAATCGCTACAATCACCTCGTCCTTCTCTGCGAAAACGAAACCGGCTATCGAAATCTCATCCAACTCGTTTCCTCCGGCTACCTCGACGGCTTCTATTACAAGCCACGCATCGACAAAGACCTGCTCTCCCGCCATTGCGAAGGCCTCATCGCAATGTCCGCCTGCCTGCGCGGCGACATCAACGAAACTCTGCTGAACGATCGCTACGACGAAGCCAAGCGCCTCGCCTACGAATACAGCGACATGTTCGGGAAGAAGAATTTTTTTCTCGAGCTGCAAGATCACGGCCTCGACCTCGACGAAAAAGTCCTCCCGCTGGTCAATCGCCTTTCCGCCGACACCGAGATTCCGCTGGTCGTCACCAACGATTCGCACTACCTCAAGCACGACGACGCTCGAGCGCACGAAATCCTGCTCTGCATTCAAACCGGCAAAGTGATGTCGGACACGAATCGCATGAAGTTCGATAAGAACGCCTTCTATCTGAAGTCGCGCGAAGAAATGATGTCGCTCTTCGGCGAAGTGGAGCACGCGCTCGATCGTACCTGGGATATCGCGCAGCGCTGCCAACTCAAGCTGGAGCCGGTAAAGGAACCCTTCCCCAAGTTCCCGATTCCCGAGGCCCACACCACCGACACGTACTTTGAATACGTCGCCCGCCAAGGCTTCGAGAAGCGCCGCGTCCGTCTGGAAGCCCTGCAAAAGCAAGGCGCGCTGAAGCACGACCTGAATGAATACGTCGAGCGCCTGGATCGCGAAATCAAAACGATCCAGAACATGCAGTTCTCGGGTTACTTCCTGATCACCTGGGATTTCATTCGCTACGCCAAGATGAAGGGCATTCCCGTAGGCCCTGGCCGCGGTTCCGCCGCAGGCAGCCTCGTCAGCTACGCGATGGAGATCACCGACATAGATCCCCTCGCCTACGGCTTGCTCTTTGAGCGCTTCCTCAATCCCGAACGTATCAGCATGCCTGATATCGACATCGACTTCTGCACCCGCGGTCGTGGCGAAGTCATTCAGTACGTCACCGAAAAGTACGGTCGCGAGCAGGTCGCGCAGATCATCACTTTCGGCACCATGGGCGCGCGAGCCGCGATCAAAGACGTCGGTCGCGTTCTCGAAATCGGCTACGGCGAAGTCGAAAAGATCACCAAGCTGATCCCGACGATGCCTCTCAACATCAAGCTCAAAGAGGCCCGCGAAGTCGAGCCACAAATTGACGAGCTCGCCCGCAAAGATCCGCGCGTCAAGGAAATCCTCGAAGTCGCCCAGAAGCTCGAAGGCATGGCCCGCAACGCCAGCGTCCACGCTGCCGGCGTCGTAATCTCTCCCGTCGCCCTGAAAACATTGGTTCCGCTCTACAAGACGAACCGGGATGAAATTGTCACCCAGTACGACATGGTGGGCCTCGAAAAACTCGGGCTGCTCAAAATGGACTTCCTGGGTCTCACCACCCTGACCATCATCGAAGACGCTCTCAAGCTGATCGATAAGCATCGCGGAATCAAGTTGACCGTCGAAGAAATTCCGATGGACGACAAGGAGACATACGACAACATCTTCAGCAAGGGCTACACCAGCGGCGTCTTCCAGTTTGAATCGCCCGGGATGCGCGACATTTTGCGTCGCTATCGGCCGGACCGCGTCGAAGACCTGATCGCGCTCAACGCCCTCTATCGCCCAGGCCCCATGGGCATGATCGATGACTTTATTGATCGCAAACATGGCCGCAAAGAAGTCATCTACGATCTGCCCGAACTGAAGGAACTGCTCGAAGAGACCTACGGCGTCATGGTCTATCAGGAGCAGGTCATGCAGATCTCCAACAAGATCGCCGGCTACTCGCTCGGTGACGCCGATCTCCTTCGCCGCGCCATGGGCAAGAAGAAGGTCGAGGAGATGCAGAAGCAGCGCGAGCGCTTCCTGCAAGGCGCAGCCGAGCGCAAGCATCCCCGCAAGAAGGCCGAAAAAGTCTTCGACCTCATGGAGAAGTTCGCGGGCTACGGCTTCAACAAGTCGCACTCCGCCGCCTACGCCTACCTCGCCGTCGTCACCGCGTACCTGAAAGCGCACTACGCGCTCGAATTCATCAGCGCCCTGCTCACGTCGGAAACCGGCAACACCGCGAAGGTCGTAAAGTACATCAGCGAATGCCGCGAGATGGGCATTCAGGTGCTCGCCCCCGATGTGAATTGGTCGGACTTCACGTTCACTCCCGTTCACTCCGAAAAGCCCGGCGAATCCGGCATCCGCTTCGGCCTCGGCGCGATCAAGAACGTGGGTGGCCCCGCCGTGGAATCGATCGTAAAGGCGCGCGCCGAAGGTGGGCAGTTCAAGTCGGTCTACGAATTCTGCGAACGCGTTGACCTCTCTGCCGTGAATCGCCGCATGATCGAAAGCCTCATCCGAGCCGGTGCCATGGACAACCTCGGTGGCACCCGAGCGCAACAGTTCGCCGTTCTGGATGCCGCCATCGAAAACGGGCTGCGCGTCTCCAAAGACAAAGCCAGCGGCCAATCTGGCCTCTTCGCCGATCTCTTCGCGGCGGAACCCGTCGAGCATCCCCTGCCCAACGTCCCCGATTGGGGTTCGCGCGATAAGCTCACGCAGGAAAAAGAGATGCTCGGCTTCTACATCTCCGGGCACCCCCTCGACGAATACGACGAGAAAGCCACCGCGCTCGCCTCACACCTTACCAGTGGCCTCGATGGTGTCGAGCCACGCTCCGAGGTCGCCCTGTGCGGCATTCTCACCAGCATCGCTCGCCGCCGCAACAAAAAGGGCGAGTTGTGGGCCTCGCTCCAGATCGAAGACCGCGAAGGCAGCCTCGAAGCGATGGTGTTCGCCAAACAGTTCGAGAGCCTCAACGCGCTGCTCGTCGAAGATAAGGCCTGTTTGATCCGCGGCCTCGTCTACCCCGAAGAAAACGCGCCGCCCAAAATCTCCATTCAGGAAATCGTCGCGCTGGAAAACGCCCGCATGGCAACGCCCTCCCTCATCTCCATTCGCGTGCCCATGACCGGCAAGGCTGACCCGTCCGCCCTTCACGAACTCTTTGCCCGCAAGCCGGGTAAGACCGAAGTCCGCCTCCGCCTTGAGAAGTCCAAGGATTTCTCGGTTATCCTGGATGTAGCGGAGAAAGTTCGCCCAGACAAGGAATTCAAAAGTGAACTGGCGCGCATCTGCGGACCGGAAGCACTCGAAATTTTAGCCAGCGAATGAGTTCCCCCAGCCCAGCACCTCTCAAGGATCCGATCAAGAAATCGGCACCTGAAAACATGGCATCCCCCGCACCCCCGACGGAAACCAATCCCAGCTGGGAACGCGTGCTGCTCGCGCGCCACCCCAAGCGACCGCATTCGCTCGACTATATCCAGCGCCTCTTCACCGACTTCGTGGAACTCCACGGCGACCGAGCCTTCCGGGACGATCCCGCCATCGTCGCTGGCATGGGTTGGTTCGACGAACAGCCCGTCATGATCGTCGCGCAGCAAAAGGGCCGCGACACCAAGCAGCGCATGTTCCGCAACTTCGGCTATCCGCATCCCGAAGGCTATCGTAAAGCGATGCGCATCATGGAAATGGCGCAGAAGTTCAATCGACCGATTATTGCCCTGCTCGACACCCCCGGCGCGTGGCACGGTAAAGAAGCCGAAGAGCGTGGTCAAGGCCGAGCCATCGCCAGCAACCTGATGGAAATGTCCCGCCTCGGCGTTCCCGTCATCGCAGTCATCCTCGGCGAAGGCGGCAGCGGTGGAGCACTGGCGCTCGGCGTCGGCAACCGCGTCTACATGATGGAGAACTCGGTCTATAGCGTGATCTCCCCAGAGAGTTGCGCGGCCATCATCTACCGCGATTCCTCCCGAGCCCCCGCCGCAGCCGCGTCCTTGAAAATGACCGCGCCCGACCTGCTGAAGCTCGGCCTGATCGACGGCATCATCCCCGAACCTGATGGAGGCGCGCAAGAAGATCCCGATGGGGCGGCTGAAGCCCTGCGTGTCGTACTCCGCGAAGCGCTTGCCGGCCTGCAAGGCCTGTCGCCGAAAGAACTCATCGACGACCGCTACAAGAAGTTCCGCGCCATGGGCTCCGCGTTCGTGATCGAGGGCCAATGAAAAAGCCCGTCCTCGCTGGCGTGATCGTCGTCGCAATCATCCTCGGCATCATCGCCTATTCCACAATGCAGAGCTTCACCAGCAATCGCGTCGAAGTGTGCATGGTTTTCAACGGCGTCACCAACTGCAAAATCGCCCGCGGAGCTACCCAGGAAGACGCCATCCGCACGGCGACCAGCAACGCCTGCGGCGAAATCGCTGGTGGCGTCACCGACACGATGGCCTGCCTTCGCGCGGAGCCCTCAAAACTCAACGTGCTGAAATAAAAGTCTTTTTTGGTTTCGTACTAGAACAACTACAAAGTTTTCGCCAGCTAGTACGGGTACTTACTCAACGATTCTTTGCCCTGAAGGTTTGCCGTCCCATACTGGATTGCCGCGCACACTAGTCCTCGAGGCTGCACTCAGCAGTCCTTTTAGGAGTTTTCTTCATGTCTACACAGATGTTCCCCAAAACGCTATTGGTGCTGCTCGGCGCGTGCCTTTGGTCCGCGGTTGCTTCCGCGAATATTATCACCTTCAGTCTAGATCGAGCGGATCCGACATGCCTGACCTGTGTGGTCCCTGCGGGTACTGTTACCTTGACAGACGGCGCGGCGAACCAGGTTAGCATTGATGTTCAGCTCTTCTCCGGATTCAGTCTTCGAGATGGCAACGCGAACCACAATGCCGTCACGTTCTTCCTTTCCGGCATCAGTTCCATTCAGCAAATCGGTGGCTTCACCAGCGGCGACACGACGGCGCACACCTTTCAGTGGGTGAATACATTGAGTGCCGGATCATACTTGGCCGGTAGCTTCGATGCACCGCCCTTCGGCTCAGGCTTCAACTATGCGGTGGACTGCACCGGTTGCACTTCGGGTTCCGATGCGGCAAATCCCACCCGATCCCTGAATTTTTTGATCAGCGCAACTGGCCTCAGCACGGCGAGCTTCATTCAGCCTACAAGCGGGACCTCGGTCCTGGCCGTCGACGTGATTCACTTTTCCCCCAGCAGCACCTACAACGTAGGTGTAACGCTTGATTCGATCATCATCACAAACGCAGTCCCTGAGCCTCAATCTGCGGCCCTTCTTGGCGTCGGGTTGTTTGGGATGGCGCTGGTACTTCGCCGTCGCCGGTCGAGCTAGTAAAAATCTCGCGCTCTTATCTTTCAACACAACCCCCATTCAAAATGGAGACCAACCCCGTGCGGTAAGCGCGGGGTTTTACTTGCGAATTGGCTCGATATCCGTCGGCAAATCCGTCAGCTTACTAAGCGCCTGCTGCATCGCGGGACGCAATACGCCCTGCTCGTCGAGCAGTTTCTTCGCGCCAGCATAATCGCCCGTGGCCTCAATGGTCAGCAGATCATGGACTAGATCCCGAACTGCGCTCTTAACCTTTGTGAAGTCCACGCTAAACGTGCCGTCGGAGTTCGCGACAAACGCTCCCTTGTCCGTCAGGTAGTTAAACTGCACCGCCATCCCGCGACCGTGTGCCTCATGCACGCCGAAGCGCAGCGTCCGAAAGCTCGACGCCAGAAACGTCGTGTACAGCGCCTTCTCTTCCGCAGGCAGCAGTCCCTTATCAAACAGGAACTGCATCATGAACAGGCCTGTCGCATCCGCCTTCGCTTCCTCAATCGCCGAATGCAAATCCTTGAGCGACCCGCGCACATTGTTCTGCGGCCCGATCCCATGCGTCATCTCGTGCGCCAGAATATGCGTAAAGAACGCATTAAAACTCAGGTTCGCGCGATCCGCCGCCGGCAGGACCCGAGCAGCAATCGGCTCCAGAATCTTCGCGAACTTCGCTTCCTGAACGTTCTTCAGCATCACGCGCTTCGATCCATACTCACGCACCACGCGCTCATCGTTCGGCAAATTGAACGCCGCCGTTCGAACGCCGTGCGCTCCATCCCCCGTCGCGAGAACTTCATTCACAACCCGAATCGGAGCCAGCGCGCCGATCTTCTTATTCCTATGCTTGTCCTCCATCGGCAAGTTGTTCTCGATCTCCTGCAAGTGATCCGAGAACATCTTCAACTTCGCCGACTCGGCATCGTCACGCAGCGTAATATACGCCTCGAAGGAAGCTTTGTAGCCGAAGACTTCATCCACATAGGTTTCGTACGGCCCGATCGTAGGCTCAATCGGAGCGTCGATTTTCATCCACGCCACGTCGCTCTTGTAATAGTCGTTGTCGAGAAACGCTTCCGCCCGCAGATTCAGAAACTCCTTCAACGACGTATTGTTCGTGAGCGCCGCAGCCTCCCTCAGTAGCCGAGCCGCGCGATTCAGCGGCTCCTGATACGCCACGCTATACGGGATCGCCGTCAAGTCCTGCCCCGTGCCGCGAATCACAGTAAAGAATCCTGTGGCCACTTCCTTTTGATCGGGCAGCAACTTCGCCACCCACGCTTCGAAATCTTCCTTCTTCATATCCTCGGGATAGAAGTTCGCACCCATCGGCTTTCGCTTCGGAGCCTCAGGAATAAACGACGCGTGCTCGTCCAGATCCGACCACGGCCCTTGATTCAGATCGAACGCGCGCAGCCGAGCCTGTCCCAGCGGCGTCGTATCTTTGGCAAGCTTCGCCCGCAATTCCTTGTTCCCGGCCCAAACCTGCTCATTGCGATACAGCTCGTCGATAACCTTCGCGGCCTCCACCAGCTTCGCCAATGCCTGCTGATCGCCAGCGTCGAGCGTGCTGGTATCCAGCTTCAATTCGACGGGCGCAAAGCGGGCTTGCTTCTTCTCGAGTTCAACCAATTGTGGATCGGGCGGCGTGGAGCAGGACATAGTTAAGATGGCACCAAAAACAGAAAGGGCACGCGTACAACGCATGCTTTACGGTACAACAGCAAGATGCCAACTTTCCTGCGGGGCAACCTGTTTGTCATAATTAGGCGAGGAAGCTCATGCCGACCACATTCCCGAAAGAAAGAGTTGCCCGAGCATGGTTTGATACCGTTCTCAATCCATTGATTCGTGTGCTGCGTGAAGAGAGTCGGCGGCTGGCGAAGAACGATTTTACCTGGCGGGTGCCAGGTCGTTTTGCAGCATTGCTTACCATTCGAGAGCATTTACCGCCCGAAGCCGGGGAGAATCTGGACCAGGTGTTGAAACATCTTCCTGAGTTGAAGGCGAAGTTTGATCAACACGATCAAGGCCTACAGGAGCTTGAAGTTCGCGTTCGCACGTATTGGGAAAAGCTTTCAACTTCAGAGGACTTAGCCAGTCTGACGCAGCGGGCGGTGTTGGAATCAACCGAGGCAAAAGGACTCGGGGCTTACTCATTCGGCTACGAAAAGCAGTTCGTCGCGTATGTGGCCGAGTACATCGTAAATGCGATGGAAGATCTGCCCAGCTACTACAATCTGTCTGTCCCCTGGAATCTGCGCCGCAAAGAGTTTCTCGCACTTCGGGATTCACAACCTTTCGCCGCATTGCGTGCGCGTGCGGAAGATGCTTCTCTGGCCTTCCGTATCATTGCTGACGAGTTGGCCGATATGCTGGTCGAGCTCCGAGAGCAGATCTCGATGGAGTTGGACGTGCCGATCACAATGGCTTAGAGGATGCGGCGCATCGTCGTGCTTGATACTGGTCCGCTTCTGACGTGGGCGTGTATCCGTTTGCTCCAAGAATTAGAAGTGATGATCGGTAATCGCTCAAGCATTTTGGCGGAAATTTCTCCAGGGCTTGAATGGACAGCGCTAGAGCAGGAACGATTTAGCGATTTCGTATCGAAAGCCGATCAGCGCCTTACTACGAGCCACGTTGTAACAGAGGCTTTGCACTTAAGGCCACACTCTTGGCTTTATGGGAAGAGCCAAGCCTTTGTTTCGCGATTTTACGAGGTCCTGCATGAAACAGAGGAAAGATGCCTGCTATTCAAGAGTATCCAGGCTTCGGGATTTGGCGAGTTGGCGAAGCAAAATGGCATTACAGATGCGGCTGTTGTGTGCCTTGCATTCACTGAAGCTCGTGGGCGCCAAGATCGAGTGACGCTCCTTACGGATGACAGTCGCCTTTTCGCCGCGTTGCCATCCGACCCTAGCTTTGAAATCTGCCTGACAAAACATTGCATCTAACCCAAAAGGGCACGCGTAGAACGCATGCCCCTTTATACAACACTTACGGTGGTTGACTACTTCTCCGCGACGATGCGCATTCCGTAGAATGAGCGATAGACGAAGAAGAAGGAGATCAACAGGAACACGGCCGCCAGAATGTGGGTCAGGTCCGCGCCCTGCGTCTTGGTCATCGAAACCGCCAACTCCACGGCCAGCAGGCCGAACAGCGTGGTGAACTTGATGATCGGATTGAGAGCGACCGACGACGTATCCTTGAACGGATCACCCACGGTATCGCCGACGACGCAAGCGTCATGCAGCGGAGTACCTTTGGCTTTGAGTTCCACTTCGACGATCTTCTTGGCGTTGTCCCACGCGCCGCCGGCGTTGGCCATGAAGATAGCCTGATACAAGCCGAACAGGGCGATGGACACCAGGTAGCCGATGAAGAAGTACGGCTCGACAAAGGCAAAGCCCAGTGTTGCGAAGAACACGGTCAGGAAGATGTTGAACATGCCCTTTTGCGCATACTGGGTGCAGATTTCGACAACCTTCTTCGAGTCTGCGACGGAGGCCTTGGTCGCGCCTTCCAGCTTGATGTTGGCCTTGATGAATTCGACGGCTCGATACGCGCCCGTCGTCACTGCCTGAATCGATGCGCCAGTGAACCAGTAAACCACCGCGCCGCCGGAGATCAATCCGAGCAGGAACGGCGGATACAGAATCGAGAGGTTGCTGAGTAATTCGGGCCGCAAACCTTCGGTTAGCGCCACGATGATCGAGAAGATCATCGTAGTCGCGCCGACAACCGCAGTGCCGATCAGCACGGGCTTGGCAGTGGCTTTGAAAGTATTGCCCGCGCCGTCATTTTCTTCGAGGTGATGCTTGGCTTTCTCGAAATTCAGATCGAAGCCGTAATCCTTCTTGATGATGGCCTTGATGTTCGGAACGTCCTCGATCAAGCTCAGCTCATACACGGACTGTGCGTTGTCCGTGACCGGGCCGTAGGAGTCGACCGCGATGGTTACCGGGCCCATGCCGAGGAAGCCGAACGCAACCAGGCCAAAAGCGAAGACCGCAGGCGCGAGCATCATGGTTTCCATGCCCATGAGGCTCACCCAGTAGGCGATGGCCATCAGGCCCATCATAGTCATACCCAGCCAGAAGGCGCTGAAGTTGCCAGCGACCAAACCAGAGAGGATGTTCAGCGATGCGCCACCTTCGCGCGAGCTGGTGACCACCTCTCTAACGTGTGCGGAATCCACCGAGGTGAAGATCTTGACCAGTTCCGGAATCACCGCGCCGGCGAGCGTGCCGCAGGTGATGATGCTGGAGAGTTTCCACCACATGGTCGGATCGCCGCCAATGTTCGGAATCATGAGCGCCGACAACCCGTAGGTGGCAGCGATGGAAACGATGGATGTCAGCCACACCAAGGAAGTCAGCGGCGCTTCATAGTTCATCTTGTCCACGTGCTGATACTTCGCCTTGGCGATCGCTTCGTTGACGAAGTAGGACGCAGCGCTGGCGATGATCATCATGACGCGCATGGCGAAGATCCAAACCAGCAGTTCGACCTTCGTGATGTCGTTATTGACGGCCAACAGAATGAAGGAGATCAGCGCGACGCCGGTGACACCGTAAGTCTCGAAACCGTCGGCCGAGGGTCCAACCGAGTCGCCCGCGTTGTCGCCGGTGCAATCCGCGATCACGCCGGGGTTACGGGCGTCGTCTTCTTTAATCTTGAAGACAATCTTCATCAAGTCGGCGCCAATGTCGGCGATCTTGGTGAAGATGCCGCCCGCGACGCGCAAGGCCGCAGCTCCCAACGATTCGCCGATGGCGAACCCAATGAAGCAACGTCCCGCGTACTCGCTGGGGACAAACAGAAGGATGCACAGCATGATTAGCAGCTCAACGCTGATCAGCATCATTCCGATGCTCATGCCGGCTTGCAGCGGAATCGCGTAGCAGGGGAAGGGCTTGCCACGCAGGCTGGCGAACGCGGTACGGGAGTTGGCGAAGGTATTGACGCGAATGCCGAACCAGGCGACGGAGTAACTGCCTGCGATACCGATGATGCTAAACCCTAAGATGATGGCGACTTCCAGAGCCCCCAGACCCTGCAGAATTCCGAAGTAGAGAACGATGATGGCTCCGATGAACAGTTCCAGCATGATCAGAAAGCGGCCCTGCGTAATCATGTAGGTCTTGCAGGTTTCGTAGATCAGTTCGGAGACTTCGAGCATGCTCGCGTGGACTGGCAAGTCGCGCAGGTGCCGGTACATCATCAGGCCGAACACCAGGCCTAGAACGCTGACCGCCAATCCTATCTTCAATACGTCCGGGCCTTGCAGGCCCAATACGGTGACCGTGCTGAGGTCGGGTAATCTAAGGTCCGCTTCGCCTTGGGCAAACGCGGTAGCTGATCCTAGAAGGCTCAGCGCGAATAAGGAGCCCATGCGCGTGGCACGGCTCATGATCGAAGACGGTGAAGTCAGTTTCATCCCCGGGAATCCTCCAGTGGGTGTTACAAAGTCTCCAGTAATCGACAACCCTGGCAGCGGGCGTCGGACTACCACTGGGCTACTCTAACGCACTGGACTGAGCTTCCGCAAGCGAGCGCCGAGCTAGGAAAGCACTTCAAAAATCAGGCACTTAAGGTAAAGTGTCTCGGGCACGGTGAGAAGGATGGGATGGTCGGCGGCCTGGGTGCGGCGTTCCAGAACGCGGAGGGTCTTGCCCGTGTCGAGGGCCGCTTCGGCGAGGATTTCGAAAAGCATCGCCTCGCTCATGTGGTGGCTGCAGGAGCAGGTTACGAGAACGCCGCCGGGTTCCAGCATGCGCAGCGCACGGACGTTGATGTCTTTGTAGCCACGCGCTGCGTCGTCGATTTGCTTGCGGGATTTCGCGAACGCAGGCGGGTCCAGGATGATCATCGAGTAGCGGGCGTCGCGACCGGAGAGGTAGTCGAAGACGTCGGCCTGGCGGAATTCGATGTTGTCGATGCCGTTTGCCAGCGCATTGGCGCGGGCGGTTTCGATGGCGAGCGCAGAGGATTCGACGGCGTCTACCGAGTCCGCGTGTTTCGCGACGTGCAGCGCGAAGCCGCCGGTGGAACTGAAGCAATCGAGCACACGGCCGCGTGCATAACGCGCCGCCGCAACGTAATTTTCGCGCTGGTCGAGATAGGTCCCGGTCTTTTGGCCACGCTGCAGGTCGGCGGTGAGGCTGAGCCCGTTCATCTCTACACTGACTTTTTCGGGGATCTCGCCGTGGATGACTTTGACTTCTTGAGGTAGATTCTCAAGCTTGCGGACATTGGCATCATTGCGGGCGAGGATTCCGGCGGGTTCCAGTAACTCGATGAGGCAGGAGACGATTTCGTCTTGCGCGCGGTCCATGCCCTGCGTGAGCGATTGCAGAACGAGGTGCGAGCCGTAGCGATCGACGATGAGGCCGGGCAGCAAGTCGCCTTCGGAGGAGACGATGCGGCAGGCGTTGGAGTCTCGGACCACTCGATCGCGATGGGCGAGGGCTTGCTTCAGGCGGCGAAGATAAAAAGCTCGGTCAATCGGCTCGCGCTTGGTGGTGAGTAGACGGAGGGAGATTTGCGAAGTCGAACTATATTGCGCAACGCCGAGGAACTTACCGCGGTCGTCGGTGACCTGCACGACTTCTCCGGGCGTGGCCGATTTGGCGTCGATGACGTCGCTCGAAAAGAGCCACGGGTGGCCACTGGCGACTCGGCCAGCGGCCTTGCGATTCACTTTTACGGTATTCAGCCGAGTAGCTCCGCGACGGGAACGTTCAGATGCGGGACTGCGTCGGTTTCGGCGAGGGTGAGGGCTTCCGTGTAGGCGTCGTTGTTTAGTTGGCGGAACACGAAGAGGCGGCGCGAGTCGATGTCGAGCACCCAATATTCGGGGACTCCCGCGTGGGCGTACATGTCGCGTTTGCGGAAGGAGTCCTGACGCAGGCTTGTATCCGCGACTTCAATCGCAAGGCTCAGTTCGTTGCCGCCGGGGTGGCGAGGAGCGAACTGCCAAGGGTAATTCAACACTGCCAAGTCCGGCTCGGGTTGCGACCATTTCTGGTCTCTGGGTCCGGCTTCAATGGGTGCCTGGACGGAAACGCGTTCGATGCCGAAAACGCGTATGAGCAACGCCATTAACCGGCGAATGGCATTGGAATGGCGAGGGCCTTGTCCCATCTTGTCGATCAGTTCTCCGTCGATGAGCTCGATTCGTTGGCCTTCAAGCATGCCAAGTCTGAGCATGTGGTTCACCTCTTCCCGCGTCCACTTTTTGCGCGGAAGAGTGGGCTCACTGGTCACGGGAGGCTGAACGAGTGTTGCCATATTTCTGTTATCGCACGGATTCCAGGTTTTTAATACGGTCTTCCATGGACGGATGGGTCGAGAAAAGGCGCGACATTCCGCCGAGCATGGGAGGGAAGATAAACATATGGGCGGTCGCTGGGGACGCGTCCATGGGGATTTGCTCGGCGCCGCGTTCCAGTTTGCGGAGGCCGCTGATCAGGCCGTCGGGCGAGCCGGTGTAACGTGCGGCTGCGGCGTCGGCGGCGTATTCGCGTTGACGGGAGATCGCCATCTGGATTAAACCGGCGGCGATGGGAGCGACGATGATCATCAGCAGGCCCGTATAGGGATTGCGGTCCTCATCGTCATTGCGGCTTCCGCCGAAGAACATACCCATATAGGCGATCTGGCTGAGCGCGGCAGCGATGGTCGCGGCTACGGAGCTGATTAAGATGTCGCGGTGCTTCACGTGGCCCAGTTCGTGGGCGATCACGCCTTCGAGTTCGCGATCGTTCATCAGGGCAAGCAGGCCCTGGGTCATGGCGACGGAGGAATGCTGCGGGTTGCGGCCGGTCGCGAAGGCGTTGGGCGAGGGGTCCGGAATGATCCACAGGCGCGGCATGGGGAGGCCCATCTTCTCGGTCAGATTCTGGACCATCGGGGCCACGCGCGCATAGACTTGGGGAGCGGACTCGGCGGTGAGCGGCTGCGCCCGATACATGGAGAGCGCCATCTTCTCGGAGAAGAAGTAGCTGAAGAAGTTCATGCCGACGGCCAGCAGCAGACCCATCATCATGCCGCCGCGTCCGGCCATCGCACCGCCGCCCACGATCAGCAGGGCGCTGAGTAGGCCTAACAACATCGCTGTCTTGATTCCGTTCATTGTTACTCCCATCCTATACGCAAAAAGAGGCGGACCGCATTGGCCCGCCTCTGTTAGATGTGCTCGCGAACCGGTTAGTTGCTGGAGCCGACTTGCACTTTGATTTGTCGCGGTTTGGCGATCTCTTTCTTGGGTAGGGTGACGGTCAGCGCGCCGTTCTTGTAGTCCGCCTGGACGCCTTCCGGGTTCACGGTGTCCGGCAGGCTGAAAACCCGCTCGAAGGAGCCGTAGGAGCGTTCCACACGGTGCCAGCCGCCTTCCTTCTTCTGTTCGTCGAACTTACGCTCCCC
This sequence comes from Bryobacteraceae bacterium, assembly GCA_039926185.1. GTDB lineage: Bacteria > Acidobacteriota > Terriglobia > Bryobacterales > Bryobacteraceae > Palsa-187. Next base: position 79,643 of record JBDSXJ010000006.1, read on the forward strand.
GCGTAGGGTTAGCGTGCCGTTCTCCAGGCGGACGTCGATGTCCTCGAACTTCATGTCCGGGATGTCCGCTTTGACGATCAGCTCATTTTCGGTCTCGCGGATATCCACCGCCGGGACCCACGGCCGGTTGGCCGACGGCTCGCTAAGAAAACGATTCATTGTGTCCTGAAATCCCTGGAAGGGGTCAACTGTCTGGTATCTGATAAGCGCCATGATTGTTTATCCTCCAAATAACTACTTGTAGTAACAATATATAATCTTAGTCCATATCTGTCAAGAATAATTTTAGAGACGATGCCAAGACCTTTCGATACACTACTGCTATGCGTATAGGAATGATTGGATTAGGCAAAATGGGCGGCAACATGGCCACCCGCCTTACGCAGGGTGGCCACCAGGTCGTGGGCTATGACCGGGGTGCGATCGATCCTGCTAAAGCAAAGAAAATGGGCATTTTAACTGCGACAGACCTGAAAAATCTAGTCGAGCAGTTGCCTGCTCCCCGAGTGGTTTGGGTGATGGTTCCAGCGGGAAAACCGACGCAGGATACCGTGGACACGCTGGCGACCCTGATGGCGCCGGGGGATTTGATCATCGACGGCGGGAATTCGCGCTATACCGATGATATTGCTCGGGCGGAGGCGCTGAAGCCTTCCGGAGTCCACTACATGGACGCAGGGACCAGCGGTGGAGTATGGGGGCTGAAGCTCGGGTATTGTCTGATGCTGGGTGGCGAGAAGTCGGATTTCGAGCATGTGGAGCCGATTATCAAGACGCTGGCTCCGCCGGACGGGTATTTGCATTGCGGGCCGGTGGGGTCGGGGCACTTTGTGAAGATGGTCCACAACGGGATTGAGTACGCAATGATGCAGTCGTATGCGGAAGGCTTCGAGATTATGGAAGCGTCGCGATACGATCTGGACCTGGGGAAGATCGCGCATTTGTGGCAGCAGGGGAGCGTGGTGCGAAGCTGGCTGCTGGAGCTGACCGCGGGGGCGCTGCAGCAGAATCCGAAGCTCGAGGGGCTGGCGGCGTACGTGGAGGATTCGGGTGAGGGTCGGTGGACGCTGGAGGAGTCGATTCAGACGGCGGTTCCGGCTCCCACGATTTACGCGGCGCTGATGATGCGGTTCCGGTCGCGGCAGGAGAATTCGTTTGGGGCGAGGATGTTGTCGGCCATGCGGAATGCGTTTGGCGGGCACGCGGTTAAGAAGGGGTAGGTTCGTCTGACCGCTCGCTCACGGTCGCGGTTTATGGAGCCGTGACCGTTAGGGAGCGGTCAGGTGCTCGTATATCGCCATTCTTTCCCCTTGGGCATCGAGGGTATATTTGATGGCGTTTTCTAAAGCTTCCCTAGTAAACAGGTGCCGCGTGCTCCCGTGGCGGGCCCAGCGGAGTCGTGAGGAATGGGCTGGGTACTTTGCGTTTAGGGCTCGGCTGGCATAACTTTTGAAGGCGTTCATCATAAACTCAGGGGAGGCCGCCCCATCGGTAACAATCTGGACGTGATTTGTGCGAATGTGGACGGCGGATAGGTGCCATTTCTTGTGCTCGCAAACTGCCGTAATCGCTTCGAGGACGATCTGGCGGTCCGCTGGATCGAGTTCGAAGGGCGCTTGCAGTAGGCGGCGGTCGATCGATTGGCGGAGGCGCGGATTGGGATGGGGGAGCCTGGAGCCGAAGTGATTGTGGTGGCGGTTGACCGTGCCAGGTTGGCCTGGGATGTGGTGGCCGTAGGTGGTGAGTGTGATCAGGTAGCTGGGCACATTGCGTAGTGGGAAGGGCTGGAGGAAGTTCTCTGCGTTTGTCCGCTTCCTTACGGTCGCGGCTCTTTGATAGCACGCAGCAGGTCGCGGAACATGCGGCAGGGGCCGGGGGCGCAGGCGGATTTGGCCAGAAACTCGGCGGCTACGGGGGCGGCTTCCTGTTCCAGTTGGGCGCGGACGTTGGCTTCCATCTTTTCCAGGGGGAAGTGAAAGGTTAACTGGGAGGCTCGTTCCAGGGTGCCCATGCGGTATTGGTAAACGGCTCCGTGATTGAGCTTGTTGTGGGCGGCGGCGTGGCTTAGGAATCTTGCGACGGCGGCGGGGTCGCGGAAGTCGCGGAGTTGGGCGGCGGAGACGTAGATCGTGCCGCTATCGATGAAGGCTTCGCCGTCCAGGCGCGGGGGCGCGTCGGGCAGGATCACCAAGGGCGCGCCAAGCCATTGGCTGAGGAGCATTAGGAGAGTCGGCATACTCGGAAATGCCGCGCGACGGGGAATCCTTTCACGTTCGTTATCATGAATGCGTGAATGCGTCGCTGCTGGTCAATGCGTTGGGGCACTTGGCTGGAGTGTTGCTGTTCGGCATCTTTCTGGTGCTGTTGTTGCAGGATCGGGCGGCGGGGAAGTCGATTCTGGCGGCGGGGTTGGCGCTGGCCTGGAATCTGGCGTCGTTGGTTGTGCTGGGGTCGGATGAGCCTTCGCCGTGGGTGGTCGCGCTTGGGTTTTCTGTCTTGAGCTTGTTGCCGGCGGTGCTCTTCGATTTGTGTTTGGGTGGGGGCGTGTTGGTGCGCCTCGGGTATGGGCTCGCCGGGTTGTCGATTGTGCCGCATATCGTCGAAGTCTTTCAGCCGGATACCGATTTGCATCGTGCGGCGTTGGGGGCCATCACGATTGGGTTTGGAGCGCTCACCGTGGTCGCGGCTTTTCGGGTTCGGGGGAGCACGCCTCGATTGATCGGAACGATGTCGCTGTTTCTGCTCGCGATGTCGTTTGTGCATCTGGGCAACGGACACGCGGAGCAGATCTGGTCGCAGGAACTTGCGCTGCATCATGCAGCGATTCCCCTCGCGCTGTTGGTGTTATTGCAGGACTATCGTTTCATTCTGCTGGATGCGTTTTTGCGGTTTCTAGCGAATGTATTGCTGGCCGCGGGGTTCGTTGGGTTGGGAGCGCTCGCTTGGCGCGCGGGGTGGTTTTCAGGCACTTACACGCCGGTTCAATTGGCCTTGCTGTTAATGGGTGCTTGTTTGTTGCTGGTTGTGTTCGCGGTGGCGCGCGGACAGGTGCAGAGGCTATTGACGCGAGTTGTGTTCCGACGTCCGGATGAGGCGACGTTGCTGAACGCGTTGCGGGTGCCGGTCAGGAATGAAAACTCTTATGTTGCCACTGCGGCGGAAATGTTGGGTCGGTATGCGGGGTCCGATGCGACGGTTGCATCGATAGGTGGCGGGCAGGCTTCGGTCGCGGTGAGTGCCGGGCGGTTCGTAAACTTCGGGCGGCGCACGGGTGGGCGGCGGTACCTGAGTGAAGATCTACAAGTGTTGCAGCATGCGGCCAGCGTGATTGCGGAGCAGCTCGATGTGTATCGCGAGTCAGAGACTCGGCGGTTGGTGTCGCAGGCGGAGTTGCGCGCACTGCAATCGCAGATTCATCCGCACTTTCTGTTTAACGCGTTGAATGCCTTGTACGGAATCATTCCTCGGGAAGCCAAGGGCGCTCGGGATACGGTGCTGAATCTCGCGGATATTTTTCGATATTTTCTCGAGACGGGGAAGTCGATGGTGCCGTTGTCGGAAGAGCTGCATATCGTGAAGGCGTATCTCGATATCGAGCAACTGCGGTTGGGGGATAAGTTGCGGACGGAGATCCATGTAGATCCTGCGGCATTGGGGGTGACGATTCCGGTTTTGTCGATTCAGCCGTTGATTGAGAATGCTGTGAAACATGGGATCGCACCGCTGGTGGCGGGTGGGGCGGTGACGCTGGATGCGAAGCTGCTCGACGGACAGTTGCGGATTACGGTGAACGATACGGGGCACGGATTCGCGGCGGGGAGTCAGAACGGTGTGGGGCTTGAGAATGTGCGGAGGCGTTTGGAGCTTTCGTATGGGGGCGCGGCGCGGCTGAAGATTGGCGAGGGGAGCGAGGTGTCGATTGAGATTCCTGCTCCGGTGGAGGCGGTGCGGTGAGAGTATTGATCGCGGACGATGAGCCGCTGGCTCGGCAGGTGTTGCGGGAGCATTTGGAGGGAATGCCAGCGGTGGAAATCGTGGGCGAGGCTTCCAATGGGTCGGAGGCGGTGCAGCGGGTTTTGGATCTGGATCCCGATGTGTTGTTGCTCGATCAGCAAATGCCGGAGATTGACGGGTTGAGTGTGGTGCGAAGCTTGCGTACCAAGGCTCCGCTGGTGATTTTTGTGACGGCGTTTCAGCAGCACGCGCTGGATGCGTTTGAGGTGGGGGCGGTCGATTATTTGTTGAAGCCGGTACGGCGGGAGAGGCTGGAGCAGGCGATGGAGAAGGCTCGGAAGCTGGTGAAGCCTTCTGCCAAGCCGGTGCTCAATAAGATTTCGGGGCGGCGGGGGGCGGATATATTTCTGCTGGATCCGAGCGAGATTATCGCGTTTCAGGCGGAGGGGGAGATTGTCCACATCCTTACGACGGGGTCAAAGTATCTGGCGGAGACTACGTTGAAGGAGTTAGAGAAAGAAGGGGCGTTGAGTCGGTTTCGGAGGATTCATCGGGGGACTTTGATCAACGCGGATCATATTCGGAAGATCTCGCCGTTGTCGAGCAGGCGGTGGATGTTGACGATGTCGAATGGGTTTGAGGCGATTGTGAGTAAGCGGTTGGCGAGTACGATTCGGTAGGGGGCGTGCGCCACATCACGCGTTAAAAGGAAAAGGGGCGAGGCCCGAAGGCTCGCCCCTTTGGTTTTACAGGCGGCAGATCAACAATTCGCGCTCGTAGATCATTTCGGGCGGGAGGTGATCGTGGAGCTTGATGAACAGGTCTTCGTGGTTCATCACTTCCTTCTTCCACTCGGCGCGGTCGAAGTGTTGCAGCTTGTCGAACTTCTCCTTGGGATAGGAGAGGCCGTTCCACTCGATGTCCTCATAGCGAGGCATCCAGCCGATGGGGGTTTCCTGGCCGAGGGCGCGGCCGCGGGCGCGGTCGACAACCCACTTGAGGACGCGCATGTTCTCGCCGAAGCCGGGCCACATAAATTTCCCGTTTTCGTCTTTGCGGAACCAATTCACGTGGAAGATACGCGGGGTGGAGGTAACCAGGCGCTGCATCTTGATCCAGTGACGGAAATAATCGCCCATGTGGTAGCCGCAGAACGGCAACATCGCCATCGGATCGCTGCGAACCTGGCCGATGGTGCCGGCGGCGGCTGCGGTCATTTCGGAGCCCATCGTGGCGCCGGCGTAGACGCCAGCGGTCCAGTTGAAGGCCTGATAGACCAGAGGCATGGTGGTTGCACGACGGCCACCGAACAGCATGGCGCTGATCGGTACGCCCGTGGGATCTTCCCAGGCCGGGTCAATCGTGGGGCACTGCGAGGCAGGGGCGGTGAAGCGCGAATTCGGATGCGCGGCCTTGGCGCCGGTTTCCTTGGCGATGGCCGGGGTCCATTTGTTGCCCTTCCAATCCAAGCACTCGGCTGGCGGTTCATCCGTCATGCCTTCCCACCACACACCGCCCTCAGGAGTGAGCGCGACGTTGGTGAAGATGGTGTTCTTGGCGAGGGACGCCATGGCGTTCGGATTGGTGTGAACGGAGGTTCCCGGCGCGACGCCGAAGAAGCCTGCTTCCGGATTGATGGCGCGCAGTTGGCCGGTTTCGTCGGGCTTGATCCAGGCGATGTCGTCGCCGACGGTCCAAACCTTCCAACCATCGAAGCCCGCGGGGGGAACCAGCATGGAGAAGTTGGTTTTGCCACACGCGCTGGGGAAGGCCGCGGCGACGTAGGTCTTTTCGCCCTTGGGATCTTCCACGCCCAGGATGAGCATGTGTTCCGCCATCCAGCCTTCGTCACGCGCGATGTTCGACGCGATGCGAAGAGCGAAACACTTCTTGCCGAGCAGTGCGTTGCCGCCGTAGCCCGATCCATACGACCAAATCTCGCGGGTTTCGGGGAAGTGGACGATGTACTTTTCTTCGTTGCACGGCCACAGGACATCTTTTTGACCGGCGGCGAGGGGCATGCCCACGCTGTGCATACAGGGGACGACGCGCTTGGCGTCCTTCTCGATTTCCTTGATCACCGCGCTGCCGATGCGCGCCATGATCTTCATGTTCACGACGACGTAGGGAGAATCGGTGAGCTGCACGCCGATTTGCGACATCGGGGAACCGATGGGACCCATGCTGAACGGCAACACGTACATCGTGCGGCCTTTCATGGAACCGCGGAAGAGGTCTTTCAACTTCTTACGCATCTCAAACGGATTCATCCAATTGTTGGTCGGACCCGCGTTGTCCTTGGACAGCGAGCAAATATAGGTGCGATCTTCGACGCGGGCGACATCGCTCGCATCGGAACGGGAGTAGTAGCAACCGGGCCACAATTCCTCGTTCAATTTGATGAAGGTACCGCCAGCAACCATCAGGTCGCAGAGGGCTTCATATTCTTCCTGTGAGCCGTCCACCCAGTGAATATCGTCGGGGGTGGTGAGCTCGGCCATCTTCTCGACCCACTTGAGCAGATGTTCGTTCGCAGTCAAAGGCACGGTAGCATTCCGGCCGGATTTTAACTTTACGGTAGACATATTATGGTGTGTGGTTGCCGGCGTTTTCCGGGGCGCCAGCACGCCCGACTCTATGAGCTAACTCAAACCAGCTTATCATGACTGTATGAGAGGACTTACGCGCCGCGCGGTGGCTGGGATGTGCGCAGCGGCGTTCGTCTACACTGCCTCGGGGCAGACTCTGACGTTCGAATCCGGGGGGCTGAAATACCACGCACTGACACGGGCCGGGGTGACCGTGATGGTAGCTCCTTTGCCGACACGGATTTTGGGGTACGCGATCCTACAGGTGGCAGTTTCGAATGGGTCGGTTGAGCTGCAGCAGGTACTGCCGGAGAAATTCCAGTTTCGTCCCACAGTAGGAAAGACAGTGCAGGCGATTTCGGCCAATGCGGTGGTCAACGATGTGCTGGATCGTGCGGGCCGGGGGGATGTGGGTCGGCTAATCGGGGTTTACGAGAACGCGCTGTTCGGCAATTCGAATTTGGAGTTGCGGCACGGCTACGAGGCTCGGCGGAAGGACGCGATGGCGATCGGCGGCGGCAAAATGCGGGCAGCAGCGGCCGCGGCGGCGATCGTGCTGGGGTCAGGGAAGTTGGAGCCGGGGCAATCGACGGATGGGGCCGTATTTTTCCCGACGGGAAACAAACCGTTAGGCGCAGGCACTTTGGTCTTGCAGGCGGCGGGCGAAACCTTTGAGTTTACGTTTGCGCCGGAACCCGCACCCGTCCGGTAGACGCGCCCGATAGGAGGGCTGTTCCAGGATCGGCGGCCGGCGTTCGCATGTAGGCCATGGCTACTGTTTTCCCTAGGGCGGGTGAAAATGCGGAGCTTACGATTTCGCCAGCCTCTGCGCCATCGACAGTGAGTTTCGAGCCCGGCTCTGGCGGCTGATCGGTGTCGATTTCAACAGCTCGAAGTTGCTTGTGGACCTGGCCACGGCTGCGAACGCGTTCGACGATTTCCTGGCCCAAATAGCAGCCTTTGGTGAAGCTGACGGCTTGCATGACGCCGGCTTCCTGGACGAGATAGCGCTCGGTAATTTCCTCGCCGTAGCGTGGGCGGCCTTGTTCGATACGCACGGTGCGGGCTTCTTCGGGGGATGCTTCCAGGACACCGAGGTCGGGGATTTCACCGAACAGACGGAAGGCGGTCGCCGAGATTCGCTGCACGGTAGCTGCGCCCCATGCGGCGTGGGCGAAGAGTTCCGCGGGGATAGGCGCGCCCAACATTTCTATGACGGTCGCAGCTTTGGGTCCGTCCAGGGTGACGGCGGCCATTGTGGAAGTTATGTCTTCGAGCGTGACATCGTCGGCGATGATGTAGCGGTCGAGATGTTCGTAGATTTTGGAGCGTTGCTCCGGCTCGGTATCGAGGAGCAGGCTGTCCTCGAAGCACAGCACATTCGCATCCGCCTGGATACGGCCTTGGGCGTTCAGGAAAAGGACGTAGCAGCCCTGGCCCGGCTTCAGGTCCTGGATGTCGTTGGTGGTCATCGCGTGCAGTAGGCGTGCGCGATCCTCTCCGGTCATGCGGATTCTACCGCGCGCCGAATCGTCAATGCGGGCCGCTTGTTCGCGGAGCGCGGTGTAGCCGGGAGTTGGAGTTTGAAGCATCGCCCTTTTAGTGGTCCCAGTGCCGAAAACCGCTCAGCGGATTGTGCCTGAGGTCCCTGCCCCGAGTATACGGTGGGCGGGCCTAGTTCACTTTAATTGGGAGTCGGCTGCCTGTTGATGGAGTCCACCACCAGGATCTTGACCGCCATTCTCTGCGCTTTCAGTTGAAGGCCAAGCTGTTCGTTTAACGCGGTAAACAGTGTCGGGTTGGCTCCCTGCTCCGCGCCAATCGGTGACCAATCCAGAGTGAAATCGAACGCGCCGTTGGTGTTTGTCTGATCCTCGACGGGGCGATCCAAATTGAAGATCGGGCCAGAGAGGCGGTTGGCCAAACCGGTCATTGAGACTGCCCTGGCGGAAAGATGACCGGGGCCGAAGACAAAGGCACCGTCCATCTCTGGAGCGGAAGGCTTCATTCTAGGGCCTTGGGGAGCGAGGATCAGGGCGTATGCGGGCTCATTTCTAGTTTCGTAGTGCGTTTGAAGTCCGAAGCGCTCGGCCAGAACGGTCTTCAACATTGCTCGGACATCCTCTCGCGAGGTCTCAGGCGAAGTCGTCGCGATGATGTCGAAGTGCTCGTCATTCAGCCAGTTGGGGCCCGATAGTTCGTGATCGCGGCCCGTTGCGATTCCAAAGGCGAAGGCAAGGGTATCTCGGAGAGACGTATTTTTCAGGGTGATTCTTCCGCCTGATCGTTCGATGGAGGAATCCGTTTTCTCTTCCACTGGCCTGATGGAGGCTACATCAAACGCTGGCTGTCGAGTATCGGATTGTGCGAACGAGTTGCTGGCTAGAGCGAGAATGGCTACCGCGCGCATGAGGGTAGACAGCGAATGTGAATGGTGAGTCGTTGGTGCCACCTACTGCGAGGATAGTACACCTTCGAAGGTCTGTTAGAGATTTCTGCGGTCGCGCGCGCACTAAAGATCGTATGCGATTTTTCCATAAACTGCGGCGGATCGTGAAATCGGATTTGGCGCGCGCGGATGTGTTCTGGTATTTGCTGGACGAAGTGCTGGAGCGGGCGGGGATGCAGACCTCGGAGCGGTCGTATCGGCTGCGGGATGGGTCGACTGTGTTCCTGCGTCAGGGTACGACGGATGGCAAGGTGTTCGAGGAGGTGTTCATCGATGAGATTTATGCGCCGTTCGTAAGGAAGGCGGCGGTGCTGGTGGATTTGGGCGCCAACGTGGGGCTGAGCACGTTGTTTCTGAGCCGCCGGATTGGGTTTGATCAGGTTGTCGCGGTGGAGCCGGACTTTGAGAATCTGCAGGCGCTGCGCCGGAATTTGGATGACAACTTGAGCGTGCCGTGCGAATCGATGCAGGCGTTCGCGGGGGCGGAGCGCGGATTCGCGAAGGTAATGGACGCGGGGTATGGTGCGTGGGGATTGCGGATGGGCGAGAGCGCGGCGTCGGGCATCGAAGTGTTGCCCTTGGCGGAGATCATTCCGCGAGGCTCGGGGGATGTGCTGTTGAAGTGTGATATCGAGGGGGCAGAGCGGTTTCTGTTTCCGCAGATCGATACTTGGGATCACTTGGTGAGCTTCGTGATTTTGGAACTGCACACGGAGTTCTTCACGATGGAGCAGTTGCGGGCTGCGTTGAGGACGTCGCGGTATTTGTGGAAAATCCACGGGGAAGTGCCGGAGGGCGCGGTACTCGCGGTGTTTGGCTTGGAACGAGGGGCCTTACAATCGGAGAGTGATTCACGAAATTATTCCCGTGGGGCCGCTGCAGTGTAACTGCTCGATATTCGGCGATGAGACAACGCATGAAGCGATCGTGATTGATCCGGGGGATCAGATTGAGGATATTCTCGCGATCCTGAAGAAGCATTCGTTGAAGGTCAAAGAGATCGTGATCACGCATGCGCATCTCGATCATATTGGCGGTGCGGCGAAGCTGAAAAAGGCCACCGGCGCGCCGGTGCACATGAATGCGAATGATGCTCCGCTGTATGAACAGATTGATGTGCAGGCGGGATGGCTCGGGATGGAAGTGCCGGACAAGACCGAGGTGGAAGACTTGCGCGACGCGGACACGCTGAAGTTGGGTGACGCGGAGTTTCAGATTCGCCACACGCCGGGGCACACGCAGGGCAGCACGTCGGTGTGGATTCCTTCGGAGAACAAGCTGGTGGCGGGCGATACGCTTTTCCGCGATTCGATTGGGCGGACGGATTTGCCGGGCGGGAATGGTCGGCAGATATTGCAGTCGATTCACGAGAAGCTGCTGCCGCTGCCGGATAGCGCGGTCGTGATTTGCGGGCACGGGCCGAACACGACGATTGGTAGGGAGCGGGAGCGGAATCCGTTTTTGCGGGGGCTGTAGAGTACAGTGGAGTCGCTGTGGCCAGCGACAACGAGGATACGTCGGGAGCATTCCTGGTTTCGATGGGCTGTGGGGTCAAGGCCCGGTCGTAGTGTGTCGTAACAACCTAGCCTGCTACCGCATCCTCCCTGTATGCGCACCTTTGTCATCCTCTTGAGTCTGTCCCTTCTCGCCCTCAATGCGAATGCCCAGGGAAAGAGCAAGGGAAAAGGGAAAGGCAAGGCCTCACAGTCTTCTATAGGAATCGTCGTTTTCACCGAAGTTGACCGCAACGTCATTTCCGATTGGGTCCGTGTGCAGCCGCAAAACGGACTCCCCCCTGGCCTTCAAAAGGGCCTGCCGCCCGGCTTACAGAAGCAGTTACAACGCAACGGAACGCTCCCTCCAGGACTTCAGAAAAAGATCACACCGTTCCCGGTCGAGCTAGTGCGCCGACTCCCACCGCCACCCCCGTCCTGCGACTATCTATTCCTGGATGGCCGGGCGCTTCTCGTGAATCGCGCTACAAACGTCATCATCGACATCTTTGCAGGCTTCTAAAAACCAGCTCCCCGAACGGCGTCGGCTGCATCGTCGCCCGATCCACCAGATGCGGACGATCCGCAAAACTCCAGGCCGTCCAACCAATCCCGAGCTCATCAAAATAGTCGAGCAACTGCCGCCCCCACTCCAGATCGCACTCACTGCCCCCGAACTCGCCCGCAAACACCGGCACGTGACTCGCAAGATACCCGAACGCCCCGAACCAATCCTCGCCCTTATTCCGATACACGTGCGTCGAGTAGACCAGCCCCTCCCGATTCAGCGGGTACCCGCGCAGATCGTACGCCCAGTTCGTCCCTGAAACAAAGATCAGCGCTTCCGGAGCCTCCGCCCGAATCGTATCCACCAACATCTCCGCCCACGGCTGCCATTCCGTCATCGACACCCGCCGATGCTCCTCGTGATACTGCGAGCCATCCGGCCGATACAGCGGATACGGATCATCCCGAGCCCGATCGTGCGGCTCATTAAAGAGGTCGAACAGCACCGCCGGATTATCCTGATACCGCCGCGCGAGCGTCGCCCACATCTTTGCCGTATCTGGATTCGGCAGCGGCGCGACAAACTGGCGCTCCGGCCCAAACGCCCGTTCCGCATCGAGCCATTGCAAATCGAGCAGCGTGTACGCCCCATTCCGAGCCGCCACCGCGATCGCCTCATCCAGCAAGCCGAGATAGCCCTCGGCGTTCAGAACCCAATCCTGGTTAAAAGGGACCCGAACAACGTTACCGCCCCAGTTCTGTGTGATGAACTCTAACTCTGCTGATGGGATAGAGCATTGGCTGTACTCCAACCCCGAGCGGTTCACACCCCGCAGCAATACGGGTTCTCCCTTGGAATCAACGACCCTGGAGCCGTCCACGGAGAGACGCGACAGTGTATTTGAGGGGCTCAAAACTAGGGCATCCTACTTACGTCCACTCTACAGTAGTCGCCAGTCGATGCCGATGGAAGAGGCAGGAAAAGTTCCATACGGGTTGGAGACGCGATGAAAAAGAAGAATTTGGTCACACTGCTGGCGATTGCATTCATGGTGGCGCTGGTCGCGACCGGCATGTTCTATGGATTGTTCGTCACCAAGCTGAAGAGCAACGATAGCGGCAAGACACTGGTAGTCGCGGCGAAATCCCTGGAAGCCGGAACCATCATTGCAGAGGGCGACGTCAAGAGCATATCCTGGCCCGCGGAAGAGCTCCCGAAAGGTTCCTATGAGCGCCCCGAGCAGGTAAACGGCAAGACATTATTCGGGTCTCTCAGCGAAGCTGAACCTGTGTTGGTGACGCGATTGGCGTCAGAAGACGGTGGCGGGCAGAGCGCGGGAATCCCGGCCGGAATGCGCGCGATCTCTGTTCACGTGTCGGATTCCAGCGGCGTCGTCGGTCTGCTGCACGCTGGCCACAAAGTCGACGTGCAGGTGGTGATTCCGAAAACCAGTGAAGGTAGCGCTCAACTCCGCACCGCCATCGAAGATTTGCAAGTTCTCGCCGTCAACAGCAAAGCGGAACTCACCTCGCAGGGCTTCAATCTGCCTGTCGTGACACTGCTCGCCAAGCCTGCGGAAGCGGATATTCTCGCGCTCGCCGATTCTGGCGCGCGGATTCGCTTGACGCTGCGCAATCCCTTGGATGCCGCGACACGCGCCCGGTCCGCCCTGACGCTTCCCGCAGTGATGCAGACCTCGGGCCGCTAATTATTCTCAGAGTAAGCCATGCTGATCCTTTCGGTTTTCGGTTTCTTCATCGTTATCTTCCTGGTGCTGGCCATCGCGGTCGGGATCGCGTGGATGGCGTTTGTAAAACGCGCGGCCGAAGCCGATGAAGCCAAGCGCGGTGAGGGAGTGTTGGAAGGTCTCGATGAAGACTCTCCTTTGTTTCGCACCGAGCGCCTTAGCACGCTGAATTTCTGGCAAAACCTGCTTGCCCGTTTCGATTTCATGGACCTGCTCCAGCAGCGTCTGAGCCAAGCCGATTTGACATGGTCCGTCGGGCGAGTCACCCTCGCGATGCTGCTGTGCGTCACGGTAACGGGCCTGTTGGTCAGCACGTTTTTCCCCGCTTGGGCGGCTTTGCTGGTCGGCATGGGAGCGGCGTTTGCTCCCTACGGGTACATCCTCCGCCTACGCGACAAACGCTTCCGCAAGTTCCGTGAGATGTTCCCCGACGTGCTGGACTCGCTCGCGCGTGCACTGCGTGCAGGCTATCCGATCTCGGCTGCGTTTGAACTGGTCGCCAAAGACACGCAGGAACCGATGGCGACGGAAATGCGTCGCGTGTCGGTGGAAGCAAACTTAGGCATGGGCTGGCAGCGCGCGTTGGAAACGCTGGGCGAACGCATGCCGTTACTGGAAGTCAATCTCTTTGGCTCGGCCGTGACATTGCATTCGCGCACCGGCGGCAAACTCAACGAAGTCCTGGCCGATCTCGCCATGACCATGCGTGAAGGACTCGCTCTGCAAGGCGAAGTCCGGGCGCTGGCCGCACACGGCAAGCTAACCGGAGCTGTGCTGACCTTTCTGCCCATCGGTATCGCAACCATGATGATGATCGTGAGTCCGGGCTACATGATGGTCCTGTACAACGATCCCTGGGGCAAAACCATGATCGCGATGGCCGTAGGCTGTCTGGTGGCCGCGCACTTCATCATCCGCAAACTGGTGGACATTAAACTATGACGACCACAGCGCTGCTCATTTCCTTCTTCCTGTTTACGCTGTTGAGCGTCAGTGCCGCTGGCTATGTCTTCGTCTTGCGCCCCTCCAGGGCCGCAGGCGAGGAGGACTCTGACGCTATCCCGACCCGCAGCGTCCTCAATCAGCCGGACCTGGCAGGCGCGCAAGGCGCCATGCTCGACGTCTTCAGCATGATTGGCCGACTGATTCCAGAAGGCAATTCGCAGCGCGAGTCGGCACGTAAGCTTTTGTTGATTGCCGGCTATCGTTGGCCGTCCGCTGTATCGATGTTTTTGGGCATTAAATGTTCTACTGCGTTCACACTCGGTGTAGCGGGCGCTTGGGCTAGCTTCACGTTTAACGACGGGAACGCCGCTTCACTCGCTGCACTTTGCGGATTAGGCTTTGGCTTTCTCATTCCCGACCGCGTGCTCGAATACGTCGCCCGCGCCCGTGGTGATCGCATGCGCCGAGGTTTGCCCTCCGCGCTGGACCTATTGGTCTTGGCCGTAGAAGCAGGACAAAGCGTCGACGCCGGAATTCTGGAAACCAGCCGGGGCCTGCGCATCGGCTATCCGGATTTGGCTGCCGAATTTACCCAACTTCATCTGGAACTCCGCGCGGAAGCCTCGCGCGAAGATGCACTCCGAAATTTTGCCGCACGCACGCAGGATTCCGAGATCCGCAAATTCGCGGCGCTGATCATGGACACAGACCGCTTTGGCTCCAGCCTCGGCCCAGCATTGCGGTCGCACAGCCACTACCTGCGCACTCGCTTCCGCCAACAGGCTCAAGAAAAGGCTCGCAAGGTCGGCGTGAAACTGATCTTCCCGGTGTTCTTTCTGATCTTTCCGTCCGTGATCCTCGTAACGCTGGGACCCGCAGTGATCCTCATCTTCACGCAGATGACGAAGTTAGTCGGCCAGTAACTTACTGCGGCTGCTCCGTCGTGCCGGAGCCACCCAGAAACAGTTTCTTCCCGTCCGCGAGCGTGACATCCCGTCCATTCGCGCGATTCGACCCGTCCTTAGCCTGATAGCCGTCCACGATCACGACCGTGCCCTTGGGCAGCGAGTCCTTGTTGATCCCGCGACGGAACAGTGTATTCGGACTCCCACCCTCGATCATCCAACTCGTGACTTTGCCCGTCTCATCCTTGACGTCGATGTGAATCCAGGAGTGTGGGTTGATAAATTCAACTTTCGTGACCACCCCGGTCATCTTGAGCGGCTTCTTGGAATCGAACTCAGCCGAGAAAGCGTGGTGCGCATACATCGGCGCGACCAGGAACAACGCTACTACCATTCTTCGCATGCTCGAATCCTCCTACTGCTTCTCTTCCCGCCGCGCACCCGCCAGGATGCCTTCCATCGCGTAGTTGCCTTCATTGCACGCGTATTCATACAACGCCCCTTCGCTGGGGCTCATCGGAATCTGCGCGGTCCAGGGACGCACAAACGCCGGATCCTGGACCGTAAACTCATACATCAAGACGTCTTTGTTGACGCGCCTGAATGTTTCGATCAACTTCATGTCCTTACTGGACCCGTTGAACGGCGAATCGTCTCTGAAATTCGTGCTCTCGACCACCAGAGTGTCGCCGTCCCAATGCCCTACCGGATCACCGTTCCATTGCCGCATGGTTGAAGGAAGATGCGCGCGACCATCGGTGGGTACAATCCGGACATCGTGGATCATTTCGCTGTAGATGCCAACGTAACCCGGTCCCTGCACGATTTGATAGTTGTTGTTGTAGAAGCTCGGCATCAGCGGCGGACCGCCGGTGGGCCACACGATGCAGCGCTCGGCGAGCGAACGGCTCTCGGGACCATCGGCAGTGCCGCGCAATCGCCGCTGCGCCGCCCGATCGGCTTGGATTTGCTTGCCGTAATCCGACAGCACGGGCACGCGCCCATCTTCTGGATCGATGATCAGGGACGTGCGCAGAGTCGGGACAACCTGATTGCCGCGATCCCACCAGAAGTCGTTGTAGGCTTTGCCGACATCCTGATCCGCCGCCACGCGCACGTCGGCGTCGTTGCGAGCTACCGTTTCCTTCTCGTAAACCTGCGCCTCCGCGTCTGTGAAAAACACCTTGCTCGCGAGGTTCGCCGGACGCTGCAAAGGGGTGATGGTGACGTTAGTCCAAGTTCCCTGCAGATCCGGAACGCCGTCGGGAGTGCGCGGTGCCTTCCAGCCTTCGGGGCTAGAAACGCTCAGCCGCCGCGAGGCCCGCGGCGTTTGCGCAGAAAGCACCAACGCAAGACCGGCGACCGCGAAGACCGCAATTTTTGAGGACATGGGAAACTACTTTTACTGATTACCGCCGTCGGCGCCCGGTGCCGAGCCACCCATGAACAGGCGCTTGCCGTCTTTGGCGAACGTCAAATCCTTGCCCACCGCACGGTTCGCGCCGTCCTTGGCCTGGTAGCCGTCGACCACGATCTCCGAGCCTTTGGGCAGCGATTCTTTGGTGAAGCCCAAGCGAAAGAGGGAATTCGGACTGCCGCCTTCCACCATCCAGCGCGTGGTGGTGCCGTCCGCGTTTTTCACATCCAGGTGGATCCAGGAATGCGGATTGACCAGTTCCCACTTCACCACGGTGCCCTTGAGCAGCAACGGCTTGCTGGCGTCGAACTCGGCGGCGAAGGCGTGATGCGCTGCCGCGGGCCGCGAGGCCATCAACATCCCTACGCATACTGCGGCAATCGCTAGAGTCTTACGCATAACAAGCTCCTATTTTTTCGCTGCGGCGGCTTTCTTTTCGTCGGCGCGAGCGCCACTCAAGATGTTGGCCATTCCGTAGTTGGCTTCCTGGCAGGCGTATTCGTACACCGCACCATCGATTTTACCAATCGGATACTCGCCCGACCATGACTTTTCCCACGTCTTGGGATCAGACACCGTGAACTGGTAGAGCACCGTCTGCGGACCGGTGCGGGTGAACTTTTCGATCACGTGCAACTCGCGGCTGGCTCCACGGCCCACCGCCGGCATGTCGTTGAAGTTGGTGGTGTCGACAACCAGCGTGTCGCCTTCCCAGCGGCCCACCGATTCGCCAAAGAACTGGCGGATGTTGTCGGAAGCGTGCGGGCGGCCATCCGTGGGGATGATGCGCGTGTCGTGAATCATTTCCTGCACAATGCCCACGTAGCCCTGACCCTGAACAATCTGTAGCGTGGCGTTGTAGCCGACCGGCAGCATCGGCGGACCTTCGTTGCCCCAGTAAATGCAGCGCTCCGCGATGCCGCGATTCTCAGGACCGTCGAATTGGTGACCGGCGACCGCGGCGCGGGCATCCGCCTGGCGCTTGGTGGCGATCTCGAGCATGGCAGGAACCCGTCCGGTTTCGCCGGTGATGATCGACGTGCGCTTGCTGACCATGGCGTCGGTAACGTTGCCCTTCAGCCCGAACTGCGCGGTGTCATAGTGAATGTCGGCGACCGTGCCCACTTCGTTGACGGGTGCCTTACCAGCGGCAGCGGCAGCCCGTGCGGCAGCGGCTTCTTTGTTCGCCTTCACCTCGGCGTCGGTATAGAATTCTTTCGCGCCCAGGTTGGCCGGGCGTTCCAACGGCACCGCGCTGGAATTGCTGTATACGCCTTGCAGGTCCGGCACACCGTCCGGGGTGCGCGGAGCCTTGTAAGCTTTGGTCTGCGCAACGGCCGGAACCGCGAGCGCGAGAACCGCCATCGATAGAATCCACTTGGTCTTGCACATAACAGCCTCCCGATTTTTTGGGTCCAAACTTTACTGCTTATCGTTACTGCTTGCCCTTGCCTTTGCCCTTGCCGTTATTGGCCGGAGCCGGCTCCGGAGTGCCCACCGGTTTCCGCAGGTGGCCGTAGAGCAATTCTTCGGCGAACACGACGCATTTGAATTCCAGCAACCGAGCATTGTCCTCCACCTGACGGTAGAGCGGAACACGAATCGTCCAGGGTTGCGTGTAGACTTCGGGATCTTCGATGCGCGCTTCGTAAATCAGCACGTCCGCGCTGCGCATCGTCCAGCGTTCGACAACATGAAGCTGATCGCTATGGAAGTTGCCGGATCGGTCCAGCCAGCTCTGGTCGCCCAGGGCGGTCACGTCGACCACCAGCGTTTCGCCTTCCCACTTGGCGTTAGAGGTCCCCATCCACGAATCCGCGGGGGCCTTCGCGGGCGTTCCCAGGTGGAGGATTCGCACAGCACCCGCGTACTGGTAGCTCATCATGATGTCCGGCGAGCCTTGCAGGATCTGGAACGGATAAGACATATAGTTGGCGCGCGGGACGCCGCCCATGTAGCACTTGGCTTCCGGGTCTTCCTTGGCGCGCGCGGCGAAATTCTTCTTTTTCTGCTCCAAAGCTTCGGGTTTGTAGGGAATCTTGCCGCCGACGACGTAACCGACGCTGGGAGGAATCGCGTAAATGGAGCCGAGCTTGGGATCCACCGAGGGCGCGGGGCCATGCGGCTCCAGGTCCCAATTCGGGAGGCCGTTGGACATCCAGATCCCGTTCAGGTTCGGCTTGCCGTCCTTAGTCCGGGGAGCTTTGTAGGCTGGCGCCTTGGTTTGCGCCTGCGTCTGGACGGGGACAAACACAGCGGTGAGAATCGCCGCCGTCGCGCTCGCGACAACCACGGAACCTGTGAACCAATTGCGCATTCTCAAAATATGCCCTCGCCCCAAATACCCCTGACAAACCGATTTAGATGTTACAGATAAAGGCCTTGAGAGTCAATGGCTCAATGGGCTAGGGAGGGTTCCTGGCTGTAGATTTGGATCCACTGGCCCTTGCGCTCCCAGCGGGCCCGGGATTGGTAGCCGAGCGCGCGTAATTCTTCGGAGGTCGCCTCGGGTTGCATCTCAATGAAGGGGGCGAAAAGGCTTCTGAGCGTGGTGTTTTGGAGGATGTATTCGGGGGGCACTTGGCCTCGGGAATAGGTCACCAGGACGTCGTCGGATTGCAGGGGCAGGGGCTGGAAGTCAGCTAGGCGGAGACCGGGGGTTCGCAGTGTGCGGATGCGGGCCTGGACGTAGCCGAAGTCCGGATTACGGATGGCGGCGGTAAAGGGCCACACGCTGACGACGCGTCGGCCGGTGAAATTGGACTCGAGATACTGCGCGGCGTCGTGCTGGAGTTCCACGAAATCCACGACCGCCAGATTGTTCTCCAACGGAAAGGGGAAGGGCGGGTTCACAAACCATCCGATGACCAGCAGCGCGAGTAGAGCGATGTTGGAGACTAGGCGGCGCTGAGCCGTGTAAGTGGACGCTGCGATGGCGAACGCAGCGTAGAGGATCGGCAGCACGGGGAGCAGGTAACGATCCAGGACGGCTCCTCCGAGGAATGTCACGGCGGCGAGTTGTGCGGCAGCGACGGCGAACGCTATCGACCATTCGCGGGTGCGTAGGGTTCGGTGCCCGAAGTAGAGGGCGATGGTGCCGATCCAGTGGCCATCGGCGAGGAAGAGCGTATAGATGCGACGCAGAATCGCATAGAGAATGTGTGCAGGCGTGAAGGAATCCGTCACATTGTATTGCGCAAATTCAGCGTTGCCGAACCAGGAGCCGGTGGCTTGCCGCAGGTAGACGAGCCAGAGCACCAGCGCGATGGCGGGGGCGAAGAAATAGAACGCTTCTTTGAAACGGCGATCGCGGAACAGCAGCCAGGCTCCGAAGACCATGGGCGTGGTGATGGCGGTTTCCTTGATCAGCACCAGTGCGACGGTGGCGAGCGCGCAGGCGATGTAGCGCTGGTCGAGGAAGAGCAGCAAGGCGAGCACGGTGAAGGTCATCGCCGGCAGGTCCAGCAGCACCATCATGGACTGCGTGTAGAACATCGGTGCGGCGATCAGAAAGGCGACGGCGGTGAAGCCCGGTGCTCCGGCAGATCCGCGACCCAGGCGGATGGCGAGCAGGAACGCGAGATATGCGCCGAGCGCCGCGATCAGCAGCATGGTGAGGCGTGCGCTGAGGATGGAATAGCCGGTCACGCTCCATACGGCGGCGAGGATCACCGCGAGGCCTGGAGGATGGATGTTCGGATCGGTGGAGTGGGTGATCCACGCGCCGTCGCGATACAGGTCCAGCGCGGCCGGCACGAACTGGCCCAGCTCATCCCAATGGAACGGCAGGCGCACGTAAGGGGCGTGCAGGGCCACCAGGATCGCAGCGAAGCCAAGGATCAGGAGGATGCGATGGCGCATCGGGAACTACTGAATCGCCGCGCCGCCCTGCTTGGGCTCGAGGCGAATTTCGCCGAACGTGGATTCGTATTGCGAGAGGTTCTGGTTCAGCACGTTGGCCAATGCCTTGGCTTGTTGCGGGCTTAGGAAGATGCCCTGGTAATTCTTGATATCCACCGCGTCGGGCGTGGTCTGGTTGATGGTTCCGAAGGACAGAAAGAAGTCCCACAGGCTCACGCGAACCTGGACGCTGTTGGCGTAGGCTTCACGATAGTCGTCAGTGTTGGACAATTGAATCTTCGCGGGCTGTTGCGGGTGCATGCGTTCTAAGAATACCAACTATGAAGGCCTTACTATTTGACATGGACGGAGTTGTTTACAACTCCGAGACGCTGATTCCGGGGGCTACGGAGACGCTGGCGTGGGTGCGGGAGCGTGGGATTCCGCACATGTTCGTGACGAACACCACGTCGCGGGGACGGAGCGTGCTGGTGGAGAAGCTCGCCAAGTTTGGGATTCCCGCCACGGAGAACGATATCCTGACGCCGTGTGTGGCGGCTCGGGAATTCATGGGCCAGACGGGTCCCGTGGCGTTGTTTGTGCCGGAGAAGTCGCACGGGGAATTTGCGGGGATGGAGTTGCTGCCTGTGGACCGGGAATCGGGCGCGAAGTGGGTCGTGGTCGGGGATCTGGGTGAGGGGTGGAGTTTCCAGGTGCTGAATCGTGCGTTTCGATTGTTGCAGTCGACGCCGGAGGCGCAGTTGATCGCGCTCGGATTGACGCGGTTTTGGCAGGGAGGGGATGGGTTGCGGCTCGATACTGCTCCCTATGTGGCGGCGCTGGAGTGCGCAACGGGTAAGCAGGCGGTGGTGATGGGCAAGCCGGCGGCGGCGTTCTTTGATGCGGCGGTGCGGCGGCTGGGTGTGGTGAAAGAAGACGTGTTGATGATTGGCGATGATATTCGGGTGGACGTCGGCGGGGCGCAGCAGGCGGGGTTGCGCGCGGCGCTGGTGCGGACCGGGAAGTATCGCTCGGGGGATTTAGACGGGTCGGTTAAGCCGGATTTTGTGATGGATTCGATTGTCGGGCTGCGAGAGATCATGGGTGCGTAAGCGCCTGTCCGCATGCTTACGCATGGCGGCTCTGTCATGGAGCCGCGACCGTTAGGGAGCGGACCGGCGGACTACTGTGCCGGGATCGGAATCGTTACCGTGCCGCCTTCGAGACCTTCGATGCGGATCGTGCCACGCGACTGCGGAGCAGGCATCGGCTTGGGAGCTGCCGCGGAGAGCGCAGGAGGGGTGCGCATTGCTTCCAGCACAACCTCCCGCGGGATGTTCAGGCGGAAGTGCGCGGTGTTGCCGTCGACGAAGCTTTGCAGCATGCCTTTGAATTGCGCGGGCTGCATGGCTTCCGCCTCATGCGCGGACTTCAGCAGCGATTGCGCCGCTGCGGGCGTCGCGCCTTCCATGGCGAGTTCCATTTCTACGTTGTCATGCATGCTGAGGCCAAGCGCCACGCTACGGAAATCGAGCGATAATCCACCAGCCGCCACGATCGCGGATGCCGGGAGCGTTTTGGCGAGGTCGGGTACCTTGCCGGAAATCCAGAGATCGTAGACAGCGAGAGATTCCGTTCCCGCGAGCACGCCGGGGCGCAACACGGGGGTCGCCTGCAACATACGTGCGGCAGCTTTCTCCAGTGCGGCTCCTTTGCCGATCAGCATCGTATTCTCATCCATGCGGCGAAACTTGGTCTCGCTGGCGGGCAGCATCGCCAGCATGCTGTCGTCGAAGCGTCCGCTAATCATGGCGATCATGTCGGGTTCCGGCGTGCCGTTGTCGAGCATCGAGAATTGGATTCCCGTGATGCCACTGAGGACGCTGGTGGCCATGGAGGCCATCATCGCGGTGGAAGGATCGGTACCTTTCGTGCCTGTGAGCGCGGCCGCGAACAGCGGCGAGTTCAAAACGGCGGCGGGGCGCAGCGTTCCGACCAGCGTTGCATCGGGATGCGCGAAGCGCCAATCGGCCTGGGCAGATAGGAAAGCGGGAAAAAGAACTACAGCGAGAACGGCAGAAATTCGCATAAGGGGCTATCGACGGAAAAGGCTCCTACCTTTATTATGCGGCAATCGCTAGAATCCGCAGAAGAAACGCATAGTTGAAGGCGGTTTCTTTCAGGTGCTCATAGCGGCCGGAGGCTCCGAAGTGGCCGTGTCCCATTTCGGTTTTGAGAAGCAGAGTGCGGGAATCGGTCTTGAGCGCGCGCAGGCGGGCGACCCATTTTGCGGGTTCCCAATAGGACACGCGGGGATCGTTGAGACCGGCGGTCACCAGCATCGCGGGGTAGGCTTGGGCGTACACGTTTTCGTAGGGAGCGTAGGACTTGATGTAGTGGTAATACTTTTCTTCCGCGGGATTGCCCCACTCCTCCCATTCGCCGATGGTGAGCGGAAGCGTCGCGTCGAGTTCCGTGTTGAGCGCATCGACGAAGGGGACGCGGGTCACAACTGCTGCAAAAAGATCGGGCCGCATGTTGAGAACGGCGCCCATCAGCAGGCCTCCGGCGCTGCCTCCGGTGATCGCGAGAACGTCGGACGAGGTGTAGTGCTGCGCGATCAGGTGCTCCGCGCACGCGATGAAGTCGGTGAAGGTGTTCTTCTTGGTCAGCATGCGACCGTCTTCGTGCCACGGCTTGCCGAGGTCGGCTCCGCCGCGGATGTGGGCGATGGCGTAGACGAAGCCGCGATCGATGAGGCTGAGTCGGTCGGAGCGGAAGGTGGGGTCGTGGCTGAGGCCGTAGGCTCCGTAGCCGTCGAGCAGCATGGGGGCGCGGCCGTTGCGTTCGAAGCCTTTTTTGTAGACCAGGGAGATGGGCACCTGGGTGCCATCGGTGGCGGTGGCTTGCAGGCGTTCGGAGGCGTATAGCGTGGGGTCATAGCCCAGGACGGGGTGCTGCTTCTTCAGCTCGCGAGTGCGCGACGACAGCTTGTAATCGAAGACGCTCTCGGGTGTGACGAGGGAGGTGTAGGTGAAGCGGACGATGTCGGTGTTGAACTCGGCATTGCCACCCACGTCGGTGAAGTACACGGCTTCGTCGAAGGCGACGCGATGGCGGTCGGCGGTGGGGAAGTGATGAATGTGGATTTGCGTTAAGCCTTGATCGCGTTCTTCGATGACGAGGTAGTCGCGGAAGGCACGCATACTTTCGACAGTGATGCCGGGGCGCGTGGGGAGGAACTCTTCGCGGGATTCAATCGAAGGGCTGGCAGTGGGAGTGCGCATCACGCGGAACGTTTTGGCTTTGTCGTTGGTGCGGATGTAGAAGTAGTCGCCGTGGTGGGTGACGTCATATTCGACGTCCTGGGTGCGCGGAAGGATCGGCGTGAAGTCCCCCGTGGGATCGGCGGAGCGCAGGTAACGGACTTCCGAGGTGAGAGAGCTATCGATGTCGATCAGCAGGAACTCGCGGCTGGAGGTTCTGGAGATTTCAACGGTGAAGCGTTCGTCTTCCTCGTGATGGACCAGGGTGTCGGTGGCGGTACCGAGGTGGTGCCGGAAGATTTTGTACGGGCGCTTCGCTTCGTCCAGCGTGCAGTAGAAAAAGGTTTCGTTGTCGGCGGCCCATTCGAGGGAATAGTAGGTGTTGGGAATTTCGTCGGGGAGAAGTTCACCGGTTGCCAGATTCTTGACGCGGATCGTATACGTCTCATCGCCCAGGACGTCGGTGGAATAGGCGAGCAATTGGCCGTCGGGACTGACCAGGAAGTTGCCGATGCGGAAGTATTCGTGGCCTTCGGAAAGGATATTGCCGTCGAGCAGGATTTCTTCGGCAGCATCGAGGGAACCTTGCTTGCGGCAGTAGATGGCGTACTGCTTTCCTTCTTCGGTGCGCGTGTAATAGAAATAGTCGTCGCGGCGGATGGGGACGCTGAGGTCGGTTTGCTGAATGCGGGACAGCATTTCGTCGTACAGAGTCTTTTGGAGAGCCGCGGTCGGGTCCATCACGGATTTTGTGTAGGCGTTTTCGGCTTCGAGGTAGGGGATGGTGTCGGGGTCGTTGCGATCGCGTAGCCAGGCGTAGGGGTCCGTGCGGGTGTCGTGGAAGAGGGTGGCGGAGGTGGGAACTACTTTGGCGACGGGAGGGTTCATTGATTCTAGTTTTGCCTACAATAAGTCCATGTGGCGAATTTTTCTATTAACCTGCACCATCGCGGTAGGCCAAAGCTGGCATTTGAAGAATAGCGGCACCACGGCGACGCTGCGGGGCGTGAGCGTCGTGAACGACAAAGTGATTTGGATCAGCGGGTCCAAGGGAACGATCATTCGCACGGTGGACGGCGCGGTGAGCGTGCAGAATGTCAGCCCGAAGGGCGTGGCGGATCTCGATTTTCGCGATATTGAAGGCATTAGCGATAGCACGGCATTCGCCATGAGTTCGGGCGAGGGGCGTTCATCACGCATCTACAAGACGACGGATGGCGGCGCGAATTGGACGATGCTGCAGGCAAACGGAGCGGAAGGGTTCTGGGACGCGTTCGGCATGTGGGATGCGACGCACGGGATCCTGATGGGCGATCCCGTGGATGGGAAATTCACGATTCTCACAACCAGTGATGGGACAAGCTGGACGCCGCAGGAAGGTCCCAAGGCGGAGAAAGATGAAGCCGCATTCGCGGGTGGCGGGTCGGCGCTGGTCGTGCAAGGGACGCGTGAGGCGTGGTTCGTCACTGGAGGTCTCGGCGGCGGGCGGGTATTGCATTCCGTGGACTCGGGTAAGACGTGGACAGCAGTTAGGGTTGTGAAGCCGGCGGCGGAGACGGCGGGGCTTTATTCGCTGGCGTTCAATGGGAAGCGCGCAGTCGCGGTGGGCGGAGACTATACGAAGGCCAGCGACACGGCCGTGAATATCGCGCTCTCCGCGGATGGCGTGAAGTGGACCGTTCCGCAGGGCAAGCCGTTGGGATATCGGTCGGCTGTGGTGAACGTCGGGGCGAAATGGCTCGCTGTCGGAATGACAGGCTCGGATTTGTCCAGCGACAACGGGGCGACGTGGAAGGGCTTTGATGAGGGGGCTTTCAACGGGGTGAGCGTGAAGGGGACCACCTGTTGGGCCGTGGGTCCGGCGGGACGGTTCGGAATGCTGGCGGAGTAGCGCTAACGTGCTCCGGCGGCTTTATGCGACTGGCGGGCTTGCGGCAGCAGAATGGTGAATTCGGCTCCACCCGTTGCGCCGTTCGCGGCGTGGATGGTGCCGCCGTTGGACTTCACGATGTTCTGCACGATGTTCAGGCCCAGGCCGCTTGATCCATGCGCAGAGACGTGAGGTTCGAATAGGCGGGTAAGCACATTCTCAGCGATGCCCGTGCCTTCATCGGCGACGACGATTTCGGCTCGGCTATCGATGATTCGGCCGGTGACGCGGATGGTTCCGCCGTTGGGCATCGCGCGGATGGAATTCAGAAACAGATTGATCAACACGCGCTCCCAGGCCCAGTGGCCGTCGAGTTCGACGCCGGGTTGCACGTCGCGGATGATCGCTACGGCGGGGCCGCGCGAGGCGGATTGGAAGTCGGTGACGAAGGACTCGGCTTGTGCGAGCACGGCTTCGAACGGGGTCCAGGCGGCGTGGCCGTTCTGCATTCCGGCCGCGATGCGCTGACCGCGTTCGACGGATCGCAGGACGGTCGCGGCTAGCTTGGCGGATTCCGGATTTTCTTCCAGCTGCATCGCCACCCCGACCAGCGTTTGGAAAACGTTGTTCAGGTCATGCACCAGACCGGCCATCAAAAGTGGATCGTTCGGTTTCATCTTTTGGCGATCTGGGCTAGTGTATCGAAGAATGCAGGGTAAGAGACGGAGGCGGCTCCGGCATCCTTGATCAGGCACGGCCCGTCGGCGGCCAGGGCTGCGACGGAGAAGGCCATGGCGATGCGGTGATCGCCTGCAGATTCGATTTCCGCGGCGTGAAAGCTTTGCTTGCCGGGGATCGTGAAGCCGTCGGGCGCGGTCTCGATTTTGATGCCCATGCGCTTCAGGCCGGCTGCGACCGTCGCAATGCGATCGGTTTCTTTCACGCGGAGTTCGGCTGCGTCGCGCACCACCAGACCGTTTTCGCTCGCGGCACCAAGGACGGCGAGTGCGGGGAGTTCGTCGATCAGCGCGGCGGAGAGAGCGCCTTCGATGACGCCGCCGGTGACCTTAGAGGTTTTCACGCGCAGGTCGCCGATAAGTTCGCCGCCGATTTGTAGCACGTTCACGATGCGAATCTGCGCACCGATGGAGACCAGGAAATCGAGCAGCGCGGAGCGCGTCGGGTTGAGGCCCACGCCGTGGATCACGAGGTCGGCATGCTTCATCAGCAGGGACGCGACCAGGAAAAAGCAGGCGGAAGAGAGATCGCCGGGGACGACGAGTTCGCGGCCGGTTAGCTGCGGGCCGTCTTTCGTGAGGCCTTGCAGGCGGATGGTTTTGCCGATGACTTCGATGTCTGCGCCGAATTCGGAGAGCGCGATTTCGGTGTGGTCGCGCGTGCGGACGGGTTCGTGGACGATGGTTTCGCCGGATGCGAAAAGGCCGGCGAGAAGGACGCAGCTTTTCACTTGCGCGCTGGCGACGGGCGAGGTGTATTCGATGCCGTGCAGCGGGCGACCGTGGATGACCAAGGGCGGATAGCGGCCATCGCGAAGTTCGATGTGCGCTCCCATCTGCGCGAGCGGCTTGGTGACGCGGTCGACGGGGCGGCCGGAAACCGATTCGTCGCCGATAATGCGCGAGGTGAAGGACTGGCCCGCGAGGATGCCCGTGAGCATGCGGGTGATGGTGCCGGAGTTGCCAGCGTCCAAATCTCCTACAGGCTCGCTTAAAGCGCCGCCTTCAATCACAGTGACGCCGTCGGCTTGCTTCTCAATTTTCGCGCCCAGCGCCTGCATGCACGCAAGGGTCGATTGGCAGTCGGCTCCGGTCGCGTAATTGGCAATGGAGGATTTGCCTTGGGCCAGGGCGGCGATCATGCCGTAGCGGTGGGAGATGGATTTGTCGCCGGGCAAAGTGACGATGCCGTCGATTGCGTGGGCGGGAAATACGGTTTGGTCCATGGAATCTACTAGTGTAGCGAGAGTCGCGTCGGCAGGGCCTTAGTACTAAATCCCAAGGTACCCCTAAAGCTCACCCTAATCTTCTGACCATGGGCGGTCGATAGGGACTTAGAAGTCGTAATGGAAATCAAGACCGACAGCATTCGACGCCCTGTACTGCTTCGGCACGACACGAGGACGGAAACGAGTCTGGCCCGTTGGACCGGCGGGTTGTCGCGCATCAGTGCAGCCTCCACTTGGGAGAGTGCGCTGGAAGATGCCTTGGACGCACCGACGATTTTGATCGTCGACGGGCTGGAGTTGAATCGGCGCCTGCTCAAGGGCATCCTCAAGGCAACCAACTATCGAATTCTGGAAGCGGCGCGACCTTCGGAAGCGTTCGCGATGCTGGAGAGCGAGAAGATCGACTTAGTGATGACCGATCTGGTTATGCCGGAAATGAGCGGCATCGAATTCTGCGGCATGCTGAAGGCGGATCGCCGCACGCAGCTGATTCCCATCCTAATGACGACTGGCGTTCAAGGCGTCGAGAACGAAGTTGCGGGACTCCAATCGGGCGCGGATGAATTTCTGATTCGGCCTTTAAAGCCGTCCTTGGTGCGCGTGCGCGTTCGCACGATGCTGCGCAATAAGGCGCTGATCGATTCTCTGGAAGAAGCGGAGACGATTCTGTTCGCACTCGCGCAGGCCGTGGAGCATCGCGACAAGTACACTGGACAGCATTGTGAACGTCTCGCGGCGTACGGCATGGGTTTGGCTCGGGCGCTGGGGCTGTCGAAGGCGGATCAGCTTACGCTGTTCCGCGGCGGGTATCTGCATGACATCGGCAAGATCAGCATCCCGGACAACATTCTGTTTAAGCGCGGCTTGCTCACCGATCAGGAATGGGAAGTGATGCGCCAGCATACGGTGCGCGGCGAAGAGATTTGCCGGGCGATGAAGTCGCTAGCTCCCGTGCTGCCGATTATCCGCAGCCATCATGAGCGTTGGGACGGAACTGGATATCCGGACGGGTTGCGGGGTGAAGAGATCCCACTACTGGCGCGCATTATGCAGGTCGCGGACATTTACGACGCGTTGACCACTTCGCGGCCGTATAAACCGGCGTTCTCGCACGATCAGGCGATTTCGATCATGCAGGAAGAAGCTCGGCGAGGGTGGCGCGATCCGGAGCTGGTGCCGTTATTCGCGGAGATTGCCGCACCGTTGCAGACAGCGGACGCGACGCCGTGGCGCGAGTCGGCGGAGATGCAGGAATCGCTCGAGAATATGCGCCGGCATTTGAGTCGCTAGTTCCGAATGATTGTAAGCGTCCGCCAGGAGTAGTTCCCCGCCTTATCCGTCGCTCTGACGGTGATTCTGTTGATGCCTTTTTGCAACGGGATGGTCGCGCTCCAGGCCGTCGTCCCGGTTGCCGTGCCCGTCGAACCCAAACTGTTTGTCCAGGTCACGTTGGCTAGACCACCTGCGTCGGAGGCTGTGCCGGAGATCAGACGCGTCGCAGCGGTGGTGGAGATCGTGGTGGTGGAGGGATTCACGATCGTTAACGTCGGGGCTGTGCGGTCCGATGGCGTGGGAGTGGGAGTTGGAGTCGGTGTGGGTGTCGGTGCAGGCGCGGGAGTGACTGGCGGAGTCGAAGACGCCGCGGCATAAAGCGTTAGGATCGCGTTGCGATCATCGGCTTGTAACGACGTGGCCATGCGGTAGTAGGGGTACATCACAGCGGTCGGATCATCGGAGTGGCCGAGGCCTAGCGCGTGGCCGAGTTCGTGCAGCGCCACGCTGTACAGATCAACATTGGCTCCTACGCGCCAACCTTCGTCGTCATCCAAATGCATGTCGCCGGCGATCGGTTCGGGATTCGGAGCGGCGGGATAAAACGTATGGGCCAGGACGTTGCCCGGCCCATCGAACGGGTACGCGTCGCCGTGGCTGCGAGTGCCGAATAGGACATGGACAGTTTTGAGGCCAGTCGCATTGGTTCCCGGCGTCCAGCTGATCGCGGCGATGCGCGACCATTCGGCCATGGCGCGAAGGATCTCGGATTGCGCCTGGCTCGCGGGCAACTTCGCTGTTGGATTGCCCCACACGTAGGTCAGCGCGGCCGAGCCTAGCCCCGCCCCATCCCAACCATTGCCGACCGTCGCGATGTATTGCGCCAGCATGCCGTTCTCGGTGACCGCGCTGGAACAGGGAATCACGGGCAGGCCGCGCATCAATTCAGTGGAAGCCGGAAAGATGTAGGCGACTTCATCGCGGCGGGCGAGCAACGCCAAAGGATCGGCTGCGCGCGCGCGAAGGCGGCGGCGGACCAGCAGGCGCTTCGCCCCGATGTCGGGATTTTCGTGCAGCTCAAAGCCCGAGCCGAGCAAGATCCCACGAGCATCGTTCATATTCACGTCGGGATGAAACTCGACCACAAAGTCATTGGTGTCCCCGTCGATCAATGGGCTGATCTTGACTTGTGGCTCAAGGGGACCCGCGTAACTCACACCGAGGCCGGTCAGGTCGAGACTCTGCGACGCCGAAATCAGAATGGCGTTGTCCGGCACGTCGATGAGGACGGTAGCTCCACGCGCACGCAACTGATCGAGCTGTGCGGGCGTGGGGGACTCCTCGAACTGGACCAGCAAGTGGCCGCTTCCGAATTCGACGGGCGCTTGCACACGGCTCTGGCGGCCGACGCTTTTGGCTGGCTCCTGAGGGACCTTGAAACGGATGGTTGGTTGGGCAAAGGAGACGAGGAGCGACAGTACTCCGAGCAGGACCGGTTTACGCATGAGTCTCTCTTCGACCCAGAACAATCTGAATCAGAGTTTCGGCAGAGAGTTTCCTGAGAGTTTTCGCACTGAGTAGGTTGTAGTGCCCTCGCTTTATGCTCTTGTGGAATACCTCTCGATTGGCTGTTGCTGTCGTCCTGCTTGCGTTGCCGGGGTATGGCGCGACGTATACGGTCCGCTTGCTTGCGGGAAGTGATTGGATCGGTGACGGCGGTCCAGCTAGGGACGCGCTGCTGTTCCAAGCAGAGGGAGTCGCCGCCGATCGCGATGGCAATCTCTATGTCTCCGATGCGCAGGCGAATCGGGTGCGGCAGATTACTCCGTCGGGCGTCATACGAACGGTGGTGGGAACGGGCGTGGCGGGCTTCGCCGGGGATGGCGGCTTAGCCACGGAGGCTCGGTTGTCGGCGCCTTATGGGTTGGCGGTGGACGCGGTGGGGAACCTGTTCATCGCGGACCTGGGGAACCGGCGCATTCGCAGGGTGGGGCGCGATGGCACGATTTCAACCGTCGCGGGCGATGTCCCGTTTCGCGCGCCGCGCAATGTTGCTGTCGACACGATCGGCACTCTCTACGTTTCGGATTTTGAGAGCGGCTCAGTCTATCGGATTGGCGCTTCGGGGATCGCGTCGGTGGTGGCGCTGTTGAAGTTTCCGGCGGGCTTGGCCGTGGATCGCAACGGGACGCTGTACATCGGCGAGACGGGGACGCACTTCGTTCGCAAGTTGGAAGGCGGCGCGGTGCGGACCGTGGCGACGGTGCAGAGCCCGACGGGGCTGGCGTTTGATGCTGCCGGGACGCTGCACATCGCGGATGGCAACGGCGGCGGGATTTTTCGGGTGCCGGTGACGGGGACGGCGGCTCCGTTGGGGATCGCGGCTCGCGATGTGGCCTTGGGACCGAGCGGGGTGTTGTTCTCGACGGATGGAAGGATGATCCGACGCATTGTGGCGACGGGCAATACGGTGATGGCGGGGCCGGGCGATCTGGCGCGAGGCGATCATGGTCTGGCGGTAGAGGCTCGCTTGCATCATCCGAGCGGGCTTGCGTTGGACGGCGGGGGGAATCTTTACATTGCGGATCGGGACAATCATCGCATTCGGCGCGTGGACCTACGAGGTGTGATCACGACGTTCGCCGGGTCGGGATTGGCGGGGAATAGTGGAGATGGTGGACCGGCGGCGGTGGCGGCTCTGAATCAACCGGCGGCGGTTAGTTTTGACGAGGCCGGGTTTCTGTATATTGCGGATCAGGGGAATGGCCGCATACGCAAGGTGAGTCCGTCGGGGATGATTTCTGCGGCAAGTTCCATGCCTCGACCGGCTGACATTTTCCTTGCGAACTTGCAGACCGATGTGGCGCTGCCGCCATTGACCACGATCATTGCGGATAAGAACGGCGTGTTGTATGCGGCTTCGTTGGAGCAGGGTCGCGTGTGGCAATTGACGCCGCCGGTAATTTCGCCGGATGTAGCGACGTTGATTTCGATTGTCAATGCGGCGAGCTTGACGGGGCCGCTTGCGCCGGGGATGTTGGCTCGTATTGAGGGAGTAGCTTTTGAGGAAGTTCGCTTCGATGGGATTGTCGCGGCCAGGGTGTCCGGCGAGGTCGTGGTGATTCCCGCGCAGGTCAAAACGGGCACGGTGCAGGTCGAGATTGGATCGACGCGGGTCGATGTCGCTGTGGTCGGAGCGGCCCCGGGATTGTTTGTCGCGGTGAATGAGGATGGCTCGGTGAATGATGCGGGTCACGCGGCGGAAAGAGGGTCGGCGCTGGTGGTTTACGGGACTGGGCAAGGGGTGGAGGATTGGCCGGTCGTGGTGCGCATCGGGGGCTACGATAGCGAGGTGCTTTACAGCGGGGGCGTCGAAGGGTATCCCGGGTTGTGGCAGGTTAACGTGCGGGTGCCGTCGGGGTTCTTTGTGCCGGGGTCGTTGGAGTTAACGGTTGCGGTGGGGGATGCGGTGAGTCCGGCCCTGACGGTTCAGATTCGATGAGGGCTGGGTAGCGCGCGCACTCGTGCGTGCTGCATCGAGACTCGTCTCGATGCCTGCGGCTATAGATCACATGTAGCAGGCGTCGAGAAAGTCTCGACGCGGCACGCAGGAGTGCGCGCGCTACGTGAAGAGTTCTTTGATGGGGCCGTACTGGCCGTCTTTGGCGAACGGGACGTATTCGTAGCCGCGGCCGAAGGGGTCGTCGTAGCGGATGGTGGTCCAGTCGATGCCGAGGGCCGAATAGATGGTGGCCTCGATGTCTTCTGCCCACGCGGTTCTGGGGCCGCCCACTCCGGAGCCTGCCCAGCCGAATTGCGCGATGGCACTGCCGGTGGCGTTGGTCGCGCCGATAACTTTCCCGCCAGTTACGCCGCCACCCGCGAAAAAGGCGGATTGGATGGCGTAGTGATCGCGTCCAGCCGCCGCGCTTAACGCGGGTGTGCGGCCGAACTCGCCCATCATAACGATCAGCGTGTCATTGAAGCGGCCAGAGGATTTGAGGTCATCGAGCAAGGCTCCGAGAGCGTTGTCCAACTGGAGTGCCATGGCCGGTAAAACATTCGCTGTGTAAATGTTCTGGTGGTGGTCCCAGCTGCCGAAGTCGATCTGGACGAAGCGCGTGCCCTGCTCGGCTGCGAGCACCTGCTTGGCGACAACGAGGGCGTTGCCGAAATTCGTAGCGGCAGTGCCGTTGCCGTAACGCAGGCTGTCGGCGGCAGACACAGTGAACGCGGCGTCGACCACAGGGTTATACATCAGCAAGCGCGCTTGGCCGTAGAGCGCGTCCATGTCCTTCAAGTCCGAGCCGTAGGGGGCCTGTGAGCGCATCGCGCCATCGTATTGGCCCAAGCGGCTATACATAGCGCCGAACGTGGTTTGCCCGCTGGTGTTGGTGGTGTTCGCGACGCTGGCAACGCCTGCTCGCGGCGTGACTTGGAAGGGCGCGTAGGCGGCAGGCAGGTAACCTTGGGTAGCGGCTGAACCCGCGTTCAATGCAACGAACGCCGGGAAGACTTGGCCGGGTTTGCGTTCCTTTTCCTTCTCCAGAGCCACGATACTGCCTGCATTCGGAGCGATGTCGCCCAAGGCGGCCACGGGGCTGCGGCCGACTTGCGTCCAGGTCTGCGCCAGCGAATGCACCAACGCGTGGGAAGTGAGGGAACGCAGCAGTGCGACGTCGCCCAGGTGCGAACCGATTTTCGGCATCAGACCCATGGGCCACGCAGTGCCGTTGACGGTGGTGGGATTGAAGGAGTCCGGTTGGACGCCGCTGACGAACTTTAGGTCCAGAGTATCGACGTGGCTCATCGCGCCCAGCAGGTGGATGAAGATGACGTTCTTCGCGCTGTTCTGCGTCGTCATGCCGCTGTTTACCACTGCGGGTCCGGCGGCTTTCGCGTGCGGCAGGAGATAGGAGCCGGTGAGGCCCGCGCCTGCGAGTTGGAAGAACGCTCGGCGGGAAACATCCGGGCGGTCAAGGAAGGAGCGGAAGCGGTGCGGATACTTGTGGCCGAACTCTACTGAGGAGTCCCGCGGTTGTTTTTTGTTGGTGATGAAGTTCATGGGTTCTCCTTCCTTAGTAGTTGTAGATAAAGTCGACTTTGTTATAGAGGCTCCACAAGAGGTTGCGGCCCTCTTGCGTGCGCGCGGTTGCGTTGGCCGCGCTTTTCAGATTGGCCACGGCAGTGGCTAGTTCGGTGGATGTTGGGTAGCGAGAGAGCACGTTCAGGTACAGCGTGTTCACGGCCTGGTCGTCGGCGAGTTTGAGGGCTTGCACGAGCGTCGCGGTGGCGGCGGTGGAGTTCACCTTGTTCATCACGTAGGGATCGTTCATCAAGGCGAGGGCCTGGGCGATGGCCGGATCGCTGCGGCGCGGCTGCGTGTCGCGATTGCCGCGCAGGAAGGGATCGAGGAAGGTGGTCGCACCGGTGTTGAACGGTTCGGGTAGCTGCATGGCCCAGTTCACAGTGACCGGGTTCCAGGCAGCGTTGGTGTAGGTCACCGGAATGCCGGAGCTTTGTTCGATGGCGTCGTGAATTTCTTCGCTCCACAGACGACGGACCAGCTTGCGGGCGAAGAGCCGTTCATTGGCGTCGTTCCAGGTTCCGTCGTAGCGCGCGGAGAGTTGGTAGGCTCGCGAGTTGACGATTTGCCGCTGCAACTTCTTGAGATCGTAATTGCTGTTGATGAAATCCTGCGCCAGCGCATTCAGCAGTTCGGGATGCGACGGCTGCAGGGTACACGGAGCCTTGTCCGGACAATCCTTCGGCGGATTACTGGGATCGAGCCGCATGGGATCGAACTGGTTCGACGGTGTCACGATACCGATACCGAAGAAGTACTCCCACATGTAGTTCACCGTGGCGCGCGCGAATTGGAAGTCGGAGGTGACCTGGTCAGCGAGGAACGCCCGGTAGTCGGAGCCCACGGGCGGCTGCGCGCCATTCATGATGTAAGAAGGACGAACACGAGTAGCGGTTCCAGCGGCCCCACGCTGCGGCCGGTTGCCGGTTTGCGTGTTGAGCGAATAGTCCAGCGTGTAGTTGGTGTTGTTGCGAACGCCACCAACCGTGGTTCCGGCGGTGATGTTGTTCTGCATCGCCCAGTAATAAACGTTCGTATTCGCCGGATCTACGGGAATCCGCATGGTGGCGGTGTGCGACATGAAGGACGCCATGCCCCATGCTTCCGAGCGCGTCTTGTAATAGCCCCACAGGCTTATGGAATCCAGGTGCCCGCGGCCGTTGTGGCATAGGATGCAGTTTACATGCCCCAGACCGAGGAACTTTTCGGAAACGGTCGCGACCTGTAGATCGAAAACGTCCTGAATGGGGCCGCCGCCCATCACGCTGCCGGGAAGAAGATTCAGTTCACCCTGCTGGTAACTGTTAAAGCCGGTTGCAGAGATCAACTCCTTGGCCATCTGGTTGTACGGCTTGTTTTGCTGGAGCGAGGTACGGATGAAGCTGTTGAAGGCGCTGACGCCTTGCGGGAAGCGATTCACGCCGAGATCGTTCTGGCGATTATTTTCCAGCAGGTCGGCGAACCAGACCGTCCACTTGTCCAGCCATTCGTTGGTGGTCAGCAACTGGTCGACCAGCTGGGTGCGCTTATCGCTCGATCCATTTCCAACGAACGCATTCACCGCAGCGGGGGTGGGGATACGGCCAGTCAGGTCCAGGGTGATGCGGCGGACGAATTCGTAATCGTTAGTCGGCGGGGCGGGGGCGACGTTTTGTTCGTTTAACTTTTGGAAGATGTATTTGTCGATGCTGCCGGCGGCCGGATATTGAATCGCATCGGTCCGGCTGCCACCAGGAGCCGACGGCAAGCCCGCCATGGCTTCGTTCGATTGCACCATAACCTTGGCATTGGTGCCCAGCTTGGCGACGATCTCTTCGGTAAGGTGCGAAGCGGCGCGCGAATCGCGGAGGGTGAATTGATCGCGGTCTGCACCGAAGAAGGAACAGGAGGGATCGGCGACCGACATCTCCGCTTGGTCGACGACCACGTCGTCGTCATCTTGCGCACGAAGGGTCAAAAACCCGGTTGAGGCGACAAGCAACCCTGCCGCCGCCGCGACGGAAAAACGATTCATCATTTTACATTCCCCGCTTGTGGAAAACTACTGCCTATAGACTAACCCAGCAAGGCCGTCGATGTTGCGGTTAAATATATTGGACTTCTTCTTCCAGAACCAACCCGTAGTGTTCCTGTACGAGGGACTTAAGGCTTTCGATGAGGTGGCGGACCTGAGCAGCGGTGCCGTGGCCAGTGTTGTAGATGAGGTTGGCGTGGTAATCAGCGACCCGAATGTCGCCGGAAAACATGCCTTTGGCTCCGACTTGTTCCAGAAAATAGGCCGAGGCCACTTTACCTTCGCGAACCACCTCGGGCGGGACGCGTTCGCGGACGGATTCGGTGAGGTCGGCTAGGATGAGGTTTTTGAAGATGCTCCCTGCGCATTTCAGGGTCGGCGGGTATTTTTCGTTGCGAATCTTCAAGATACGGTCGGCGTCGGAGCGGATTTTGGCGGGGTCGGCGGCTTGCGGGAGTCGCAGGGTGGCTTCCAGGATGACCCAGTCTTTGCGACGTTTGAAGATGCTTTCGCGATAGCGGAATTCGCAGGCTGGGTTGCCGATTTCTTGGACTTGCGAGCCGTCGAAGTAGCGGACGGATTCTATAAACTCATGAATCGAATGGCCGTAGGCTCCTGCGTTGCCGTAAACCGCTCCGCCAACCCAGCCGGGGATGCCGGTCATGGTGTGGAGGCCTTCGAGTTCGGCAAAGACGGTCGCGTCGACCAGGGTTTGAAGGACGACTCCAGCTCCTACGCGGACTTGCTGGCCTTCGATTTCGAGTTCGGAGGCAGTGTAGCGAATTACGGTACCGGGGAAGCCTTCGTCGGAAGCGACCAGGTTGCTGCCGCCCCCGATCAAGGTATGGGGACCGCTCGCGAGGGCTGCGGCGAGTTCTTCCGGCGTGGAAACGTCGGCCAAGTGCCGCGCGGGACCGCCGAGGGCGAAGCGGGTGAGTTCCTTCAACGAGACGTTTTCGCGGAGCACTAGTTTCTCCACTCCCGCAGGGCGCGGCAATTCCACGCGATGATCGCGACAACAACGATCGTCATCACGCCGCCGAAGACAACGGAGGGCACCACTCCCATCAGCGTCGCGGCGACACCGGATTCGACGGCTCCCCACTGGTTCGAGCTGTTGATAAAGAGCGCGTTGACCGCGGACACGCGACCGCGAAGATTGGCAGGGGTGCGCAACTGGACCATGCTGATTCGCAAGACAACGCTGATGGCATCGAAGGCTCCGACGAGGAAGAGCACCGCCAGCGATAGCCAGAGATTCGTCGAGATTGCGAACACGATGGTCGCGACACCGAAGCCGACGACCGACCACAGCATGGATCGGCCTGCGGACGCGATGGTGCCGAAGTAGGCAAGCCCGATCGACATGAGTCCTGCGCCCACGGCGGGTGCTGCTTCGAGCCAACCAAGTCCGCTGGGTCCCGCGTGCAGAATATCCTGCGCATAGATCGGCAGCAACGCGCGGGCGCCACCGAAGAGCACCGCGAACAAATCAAGGCTCATCGCCGCGAGCACGGCCTTGTCCCGCCATACGAAGCGAAGTCCTTCGAGTGTGCCTTGCAAACCGGGGGCAGGCAGACTATCCGGCGGGTGCGCAGGTACTTCGACGTGCGAAAAACTCCACGCGGAGATTAACGAACAGATGGCTTGGCCGTAATACACAGGCTCGCTGCCCCACGTCGCGATGATGATGCCGCCGAGCGCAGGACCAGCCATGGTCGCAAATTCTCGCGCCGAGCCGTTCCAGGAAATGGCGTTGGTGAGATGCTGCATCGGCACGGTCTGCGGGAGCATGGAGGAGGTGACGGGCCACTGAAACGCACGCGCGGTGGCGATGAGAAAGAGGCAGCCGTAGATGAGCCAAATGCTGCGAAATTCCCCCGCGCTGGCTAGTCCGATTCCGACGAGCGCAGCCGCGAGTTGCGTGATGACGACAGTGCGCCGTCGGTCATAGCGGTCCGCGACGTGGCCGGTTACAAAGGTGAAGAGAAAAACCGGGATAATCTGCGCTAAGCCGACATTTCCCAGCGCGATGGCGGACTTGGTGATGCGGTAAAGATCCCAGGCGACGACGATGCCAAGCATCTGTTGTCCGAGCATCGAAATCGATGCTCCGGCCATAAGGTATCGGTAATTCCGCGATTGAAACGCGGCATAAGCGCTCACTTCTTTCTAGTGTAACCTTCCGTTGTATACTCTCGATTCCATGACTCCTGTGTTCGAGTTGGCGAAGTTGTTTACAAAGCTCGGAACAACAGCGTTCGGGGGACCGGCGGCGCACATTGCAATGATGCATGAGGAAGTCGTCGTGCGGCGGCAGTGGTTGTCGCGGGATGAGTTTCTGGATCTGGTCAGCGCGGCGAATTTGATTCCGGGGCCGAACTCGACGGAGCTGGCGATTCACATCGGGCATCGGCGGGCGGGGTGGCCGGGACTGCTGGTCGCGGGGGCTTGCTTTATCTTGCCGGCGGCGCTGATTGTTACGGCGTGTGCGTGGGCCTACGTGCAGTATGGCTCGCTGCCGCAGGCCGCGGGGCTGCTGTATGGGATCAAGCCGGTGATCATTGTGATTGTCGTGATGGCACTACGGGATTTGGGGCGGTCGGCGATCAAGGATTCTACGAGCGCAGCGATTTGCGTGGCGAGTGTCGGGCTCGCGCTGTTCGGCGTGAATGAGTTGGTGATTTTGGTGCTCGCGGCATTGGCGGCGGGGATGGCTCGGGGCGTCGCGCCGGCGGTGGCACCGTTTGGACTGTGGGCGCTGTTTTGGTTTTTCTCCAAAGTGGGATCGGTGTTGTATGGGAGCGGCTATGTGTTGCTGGCGTTCCTGCGAGCGGATTTGGTCGAACGTTGGCATTGGTTGACCGAGGCTCAGTTGCTGGACGCGATCGCGGTGGGGCAGTTCACGCCGGGGCCGGTGTTCACGACGGCGACGTTCATCGGATATTTGCTGGGTGGATCGGCTGGGGCTGTGGTGGCGACAGTCGGGATTTTTGCTCCGGCGTTTTTCTTCGTCGCGATCAGCGGGCCGCTGGTGCCTCGGATTCGAAGTTCGCCTATTGCGGGAGCGGCGCTGAATGGAGTGAATGCTGCGTCGCTCGCGCTGATGGGGGTGGTGGCTTACGAGCTGGGGCGGGGCGCGCTGATCGACTGGCCAACGATACTGCTGGCGATTGCGAGCGCAGCGGTACTGCTGCGCTTTCGCGTGAACTCGGCTTGGCTGGTGCTCGCGGGAGCGGTGATCGGTTACTGCTCGAGGTACGTGTAGCCGTGTAGGCCGTCTTCGTAGAATTTCACGAGCGTGCCGGACTCTTCGTAGCTGATGCGGCCTTCGCGCACAGCGGCTTCGACGGCTTTGCGGAATTGCTCAATGAGCGTCACTGCTTTGAACTGTACGTAGTCGAGCACTTCGCGGACGGTGTCGCCCTGGATCACGGCGTCGAGCACGACATTGTTGTTTTCATCGAGCAGCACGTGGACGGCGTTGGTGTCGCCAAAGAGGTTGTGCATGTCGCCGAGGATTTCCTGATAGGCGCCGACGAGGAACGTTCCCAATACGTAGGATTCACCGTTGAAGCTATGCAGGGGCAGCGTTTTGCGCACGTCGCGGCGATCGATAAACTGGTCGACCTTGCCGTCGGAATCGCACGAGATGTCGCCGAGCACGCCATGGCGCGTCGGCTGCTCATCCAGGCGATGGATCGGCATGATCGGGAAGAGCTGCTTCACTGCCCAGCTATCGGGCATGCTTTGGAACAACGAGAAATTGCAGAAGTAGGTGTCGGAGAGCAGGCTTTCGAGGGCTTCGAGTTCTTCCGGGAAATAGTCGAGCTCCTTGGCCATTTTTTGGATGCGGCGTGCGATGAGCCAATACATGCTTTCGCACCAACTGCGTTGTTGCAGCGGGAGGTAGCCGAGGCTGAAGAGGTTCAGCGCAGAATCGAGCGACTGCTGCGCGTCGTGATAGCTCTCAAGCAGGTTCTTGTTGGAGAGGCCCTTGAGCGTTTCCTGCATGTCGATGAGGGGCTGCTCGACATCCTCGGGCATTTCGGGGATGCCTTCGCCTTCACCAAAACCGGAAACTCCGACGACGTTGAATACGAGCACGCTGTGATACGCGCTGATGGCCCGGCCGCTTTCGGAAATGATGGTCGGGTGCGGGACTTCGGCTTCATCGCAGATGCTTTGGATGTGATAGACGACGTCGTTGGCGTATTCCTGTAGCGTGTAATTGACGCTGGATTCGAAGTCGGTCTGCGAGCCGTCGTAGTCAATGCCGAGACCGCCGCCGACGTCCATGAACTGCAGGCCTGCGCCAAGGCGATGGAGTTCGACGAACACGCGCGCGGCTTCGGTGACGGCGGCTTTGATCTGGCGAATGTTGGTGATCTGGCTGCCCAGATGGAAGTGCAGTAACTGGAAGCAATCGCCCATGCCAACGGCTTTGAGTTGTTCCAACGCTCGCAGGGCTTCGACCAGAGTGAGGCCAAACTTGGAGCGATAACCGCCGGAACTCTTCCAACGGCCGGAGCCGCGGCTGGCGAGCTTTACGCGGACACCGATCACGGGACGCACTCCGAGTTGCTGCGCGTGCTTCAGGATGAGATCGAGTTCGGTGTACTTTTCGACCACAGGGATGATGTTGCGGCCGATTTTTTTGGCCATCATTACCATCTGGATATATTCGTCGTCTTTGAAACCGTTGCAGATGATGGGAGTGTCGTTGTCAGCGATGGCGAGAACGGCCAGCAGCTCGGGCTTCGAGCCGGCTTCGAGACCGAACTTGTAGGGCTTGCCATATTCGAAGACTTCTTCGACTACCTGCCGCTGCTGGTTGACCTTGATGGGGAAGACGCAGCTATAGGTGCCCTTATAGTTGTGCTCTGCGATGGCGTTCTGGAACGCTCCGTGCATTTCGCCGAGGCGGTGCTTCAGAATTTCGCCAAAGCGGATCAGGATGGGCAGCGCGATGCCGCGCTTTTCGAGGTTCTCGACCAGTTCCTTCAGATCGAGGCCGCGCGCGGGGTCCTTGCCGGGATGCACCCACAGGTTGCCGTTCTTGCCAACGGCGAAGTAGCCTTTGCCCCAGCTGGCTACGTCGTAGAGTTCGGATGCCTCGGTGGTCGTCCAGCGGTCAGCTGGCTCGCGCATCGGCGCGGAAGAGATCGGCGGTTTCGCTGTGGCCATGAACTTTAAGTGTCGGGGAAATTGTCGACAGGGGCAAGTGACAATTTGACTACAGGACGCGGGAGTTCGGGCGGTCCGTGTTATTCTGGTCGAGTACACCTGAAATGGGCGGCTAGCTCAGTTGGGAGAGCACCGCGTTCGCATCGCGGGGGTCGTGGGTTCGAGTCCCACGTCGTCCACCAAACTCATTCCTGTGTACACTGGTCCTCATGGTTAAAAAACTCCTCGCTCTAACCGTTCTGGTCGCCGGTTTTGCGTTTGCGCAAGGTCCGGTTTACGAATTGCGGACGTACACCGCGCCTGAGGGCAAGCTGGACGCGTTGATCGCGCGCTTCAAGGACCGCACGATCCCGATCTTCAATCGCCTTCACATGGAGAGCGTCGGGTATTGGGTTCCCACGGACGGGCCGACGGCGAAGAACACGCTGATCTATATCCTGAAGCATCCCAGCCGCGCGGAAGCGGACAAGAACTGGGCTGCGTTCCAAGCGGACGAAGAATGGAAGAAGGTGGTGGCGGAGACCGAAAAAGACGGGCGTCTGGCGACCAAAGTCGAACGCGTCTGGATGAACGCCACGGAATTCTCAAAGTTGAAATAGTGAAGCGCGAACAGCAATTAGAGAAGATGCGCAAGGACTGGGACGTCCGCGCCAAAGAGAACGCACGCTATTACGTCGATACCAGCCGCAAGGATTGGTCGGACGACGAGTTTTTCGCGTCCGGCGAACTCGCGATTTCCCAGGACATTCTCACCGACACCACCAACATCTGCCAGGGTATGGACCCGAAGCAGATGCGGATCATCGAGATCGGATGTGGCGCTGGACGCCTCACGCAGGCCTTGTCAAAGATCTTCGGCGAGGTGCACGCAGTGGATGTCAGCGGCGAGATGGTTCGCCAGGCTAAGGCCGCGCTCGGTGACCGACCCGGCGTCCATATCTATCAGGGTAGCGGTGCTGACCTCACGGTCTTGCCGTCTGGACCGTACGACTTCGCGTATTCCGCGATTGTTTTCCAGCACATTCCCAGCCGCGAGATTATTGAGAACTACGTTCGTGAAGTCCATCGGCTGTTGAAACCCGGCGCGCTGTTCAAGTTCCAGGTGCAGGGGTACATTGCGACGGACAGCACGCCGGATGACACCTGGCATGGAGTGTCGTTCAGCGAACAGCAGGCTCGCGAGATGGCGGAGCGCTGCGGGTTCGAGATGCGCTACACGCATGGTGCGGGCGTACAGTATTTCTGGCTCTGGTTCTTTAAGAAGTAGCGCACGCATTCCTGTTGCGGAAAAAGGGCCGACAGGCTGAAGCCTGTCCCACCAAGCAGCCACAGGTTGTTGAGAACAGGTGGGACAGGCTTCAGCCTGTCGGCTGTGAGCGCACCTCCTCGTCGAGACTCATCTC
This sequence comes from Bryobacteraceae bacterium, assembly GCA_039926185.1. Classification (GTDB taxonomy): domain Bacteria; phylum Acidobacteriota; class Terriglobia; order Bryobacterales; family Bryobacteraceae; genus Palsa-187. The sequence goes on from JBDSXJ010000006.1 coordinate 121,553, forward strand.
GACGCCTGCCGCTAGCGGACAGGCTACTTCTTATATTCATACTTGAACTCGGCGTCTCCGGCCCAGACACACAGTTCGAAGTCCATCTTTTCGCGATCCGGAGCATTGAAGACGAAGGTGTACATCGTCATCTTGCCGGGAGCCAGAGTCAGAGACTGATTTTCGTGCGCGAACGTTTTCCCGTGCAGCACCAGGGACTCCCTGTCTTTGCGTTCCTGCTCGGCAAGCGCACGTTCTCGAAGCGCCGCAGTGCCGAAGGACGCCGGACTCACTGCGCGTGCGGCGACGGTCTTGGTTTGTTCCAGGCCTTTCTGTAGCTCAGCGACGATCAGACGAGTGTCCGTCGCGGCGACCGCGGTGCCGTTCTTGTGAAAACGCACAAAATCGTCGGCGAGTTGGATGGTTTGATTGCTGTGATTGTTCACGGCAACGTCGACGAAATAGCGCCACGGTCCACCGTACACAGTGGTCGCGACAACCACGTCGGATTTTTCAGAAACGGCGAATTTGTTATCGGTTAGTTCCAGGAAGCGGAACGATCTTGGAGTTTCCAGGCTGGCGACCGGTAATCCAAACCTCGATTCGGCGGCTAAAAGACCGCACGAAAGAATCCACAAGGAAAAACACTTACCCATACACGACATAGGACAGGTACCCTCCGATGTGGGTATTCGTCCTGCCACCCCATATGCTTTAGGGCAGATGTGGGGTACTAAGGCTATTTTTCCAACAGGAAATTGCCCACGAACATCGCGTCAATGCCGGAGGAGTAGAAGCTGCGGACGGCATCGCGAGGTGTGGAGACCAGCGGGTCGCCGAAGAGATTGAAGCTGGTGTTGTAGAGCACGGGCAGGCCCGTGGCCTTGCCGGCTTCGAGCAGCAGGCGGTGATACAAGGGGTTGTCGGCCTGGTGGACGACGTGCGCTCGGATCATGTTCTCGCCCAGGATCGCGGCGGCGAAGGTCTTTTTGTGTTCGGGGCGAACCCGGCCCATCGTCGCGAGGTTGCGCGCGTTGGTGCCGGTTTCGAAATACTGGTCGGCAACTTCGGCGGGTACTGAGGCGGCGAACTTGCGGAACGGCTCGCGGTGTTTGATGTAGACGTTCAGATTTTCGGTGGAGTAGGGATCGAGCGGCGAGGCAAGAATGCTGCGGTTGCCGAGCGCGCGGGGACCGAACTCCATGCGTCCGTGCATCCAGGCGACGATCTTGTGGTCATTCAGCATTCCGACCGCAGTGGCCAGCACCTGATCCTGCGAACGGATGTGTTGGAAGCGGAGCTTGCAGTTCTCGAAGACCTGCTTGATTTCTTCGGCGTTGGAGCTGGGTCCCAGGAAGAGGGTCCCGGGGGCCATGCGGCGCTGATGGCGGCGGAGTTGATGCCACACGTGATAGACGGCGCCGATGGCTGTCCCTGCATTCCCGGCGGCGGGTTGCACGTAAACGTTTTTCCATTTGCCGGATCGTTCCAGCGATTCGACCAGCAGGACGTTCATGAACAGTCCGCCCGCGAGGCACAGGTTTTCCCCTTCGCCCGCTAGGCCGAGCACGGTGGCTTCGACGGTCTTCTGCAGGGCGTAAGCGACCGATGCGGCTTCTGTGTTGGCGATGGGCAGGGTGAGGCCGAGCAGGTCGAGAAACTTTTGATTCAGGCCGCCGCGCACGCGACCGTGACCGGTGAAGTAGGAGGCATCGAGGCGGGCGTTGTCCGTTACAAGCTCGCGGAATTTATCGACGAAGCGGGCATCACCGGAGGTCGATAACCATTGGACCTTGTGTTCTTCGGCACCGGCGCGCAAGCCGAGCAGCTCGGTTACGGCACCGTAAAGACGTCCGAGCGAATCGGGGTAATACCATTCCTTGTCGAGTTGCAGCTGGGTTCCCTGCGCATGCCAGCGGGCACCGCAGCGGAAATCGCCAGCGTGGTCGAGGGTCAGGACCGTGGCTTCTTCAAAAGGCGAGGTGTAGAACGCCGAGGCGGCGTGGGCCTGATGGTGTTCGACGACGATGATTTCCGCGCGCGGGAATTGGTCACGCAGGGCGAGGTGGAAATGGGATTCGGCGGCTTTCGAAAACGGTCGGACTACAGCAACGCACTGCACCTGCTCGCGCGTCATGCCCGCGATGCGCAAACATTCGGCGACGGCCGCTTGCGGAACCTCGCCCGCATGCGCGCCACGCATCAGTTTGTTCTCTTCGATGGCGGCCTTGAGTTCGCCGTTGTGCAGCAAAGCACATGCGGCGTCTCCTAAAAGTCCCCCGAGTCCAAGAATTGCCATGTTAAGCTTTTGCCTCGATCTTTGCCCAGGTGTCGCGCAGCGCCACGGTGCGATTGAACACCGGCGCTTCTGGTTTGCTGTCTGTATCCACCGTAAAGTAGCCGAGCCGCTCGAATTGATATCGGGTTCCGGACGCTGCGCCGCGCAGGCTTGGTTCCACCTTGGCGCGTTGCACTTCGAGCGAATTCGGATTCAGGTTCACCGTGAAATCCTGCCCCTCAGGTACATCGTTCGGATTCTCTTTGGAGAATAGGGTTTCGTAGATGCGAACTTCGGCATCCACGGCGTGTTCGGCGGAGACCCAATGGATGGTTGATTTCACCTTGCGGCCGTCGGGCGAATTGCCGCCGCGCGATGCCGGGTCGTAAGTGCAGTGGACTTCCACGACCTTTCCCGAGGCGTCCTTGACGACGCTGGTGCAGGTTACGAAGTAGCCGTAGCGCAAGCGCACTTCGCGGCCCGGAGACAGGCGGAAATACTTGGGCGGAGGCACTTCGCGGAAGTCGTCCTGCTCAATGTAGAGCACCTTTGAGAACGGCACCGTGCGGGAGCCGGCGGACTCATCTTCCGGATTGTTGACCGCGTCCATGTATTCGACTTCGCCTTCGGGATAGTTGTCGATCACGACCCGCAGAGGATCGAGTACAGCCATCACGCGTAGCGCGCGCGCATTCAGGTCCTCACGAACATAATATTCGAGCAACTGAAGCTCGGTGGTGCCGTTGGTTTTGGAAACTCCGATACGCTTGCAGAAAGTTCGAATCGCTTCCGGCGAATAGCCTCGGCGGCGCATGCCGGAGATGGTGGGCATACGCGGATCGTTCCAGCCGGAGACGTGTTTGTCCTGCACCAGGGTCAGCAGCTTGCGCTTGCTGAGCAACGTGTAGGTGATGCTGAGGCGATCAAACTCGATTTGCTGCGGCGCGTAGATGCCGAGCTGCTGGACGTACCAATCGTAGAGCGGCCGGTGGTCTTCAAATTCCAGCGTACAGATGGAATGCGTAATGCGCTCGATGGAATCCGACTGGCCGTGCGCGAAATCGTACATCGGATAGATGCACCACTGGTCGCCCGTGCGGTGATGATGCGCTTTGAGAATGCGGTACATCACGGGGTCGCGGAAGTTGAAGTTGGCCGAGGCCATGTCGATCTTGGCGCGGAGCGTTCGTGCGCCGTCGGGAAATTCGCCGGCGCGCATGCGGCGGAACAGATCGAGATTTTCTGCGACGGAGCGGTTGCGATAGGGGCTGTCGGTCCCCGGTTCGGTCAGCGTTCCGCGGGTTTCGCGCACTTGATCGCCGGTCAAGTCGCACACGTAGGCGACGCCTTTTTGGATCAGCTGTTCCGCCCACTGGTAGATCTGCTCAAAGTAGTCCGACGCGTAAAACATGCGGTCGCCGAAGTTGCCGCCCAGCCAGCGGACGTCTTCGATGATGGAGTCGACGTATTCGACTTCTTCTTTCGACGGGTTGGTGTCGTCGAAGCGCAGGTTGCACTGGCCGTTGAATTCCTCGGCGAGTCCGAAGTTGATGTTGATGGACTTGGCGTGGCCGATGTGGAGGTAGCCGTTGGGTTCGGGAGGAAAGCGGGTTTGCACGCGACCGCCGTGTTTGCCGGTCTCCAGGTCATGGAGAATGATGTCGCGAATAAAATTAGAGGGCGCAGCGTCGCTCATGCAGTTTCCTTTAGAAGTTTGCGGGCGGCGGCGATCCGCTTCAGGCAGACATCGCGACCCAGCACTTCCAGTGTTTCAAAAAGCGGAGGCGCATTTTTGCGTCCGCAAACAGCCACGCGGATTGGCTGGAACATCTGCCCCGCTTTGATCTTCAGAGCTTCGGCTCCGGCGCGCAGGGCTTGGTCCAGACCATCGTGGTTGAAGATTGCGGTGGCCAGGATGGTTTCGGCGCTTTCGAGGACGGTGGCGGCCATGGCGAGGTCGCCTTTTTGCGGGACCAGTTCGGCGGCGGCGTAGGGAGCGAGGGCGTCGTTAAAAAAGAAGTCAGCGACCGTCGTGACTTCCTTCAAGAGCTTGATGCGTTCCTGGATCAGCGGGGCGATCTGGCGCATGCGCACGGGTTCAACACCGGGAACGAAGGGCAGCAGGTTCGCGGTCAGCTCATCGAGCGGCATGGTGCGGATCATTTCCGCGTTGAGCCACACGGCTTTGGGATCGAAGGGATCGGCTTCGGTGAAATTGATCGTCGCGTTGCTGCGGTTGACGCCTTCAAGGGTGAAGATATTTGTCAGCTCTTCGCGCGTGAGCTTTTCGCGGTCGTCTTTCGGCGACCAGCCGAGCAGGCACACGAAGTTGATGAACGCTTGCGGAAGGAAGCCGGCATCGCGATAGGTGGTCACGCTGACCACAGGCCCGTGTTTGCGCTTGGAAAGCTTCGCGCCGTCGGGGGCGATCAATAGGGGAAGATGGGCGAACTTCGGGGCCTCGACACCGAGCGCTTCAAAGATCAGTTGGTGCTTGAAGGTGTTGGTGAGATGGTCCTGGCCGCGAATAATGTGCGTGATTTTGATATCCGCATCATCGGCACAGGAGGCCATATGGTAGGTCGGCACGCCGGAGCTGCGCAGGAGAGCGAAATCTTCGATATCGGCGGTGGCCTTCGTCTGCGGGCCGTAGACTTCGTCGTGGAAGGAAACGGATTCGCGGGATTCGCGCGGCACGCGGTAACGGACTACGAATGGCTCGCCTGCTGCGGCTCGGCGATCACTTTCTTCCTGCGAAAGTTCGCGCATACCGGGGTTGAAGAGCCAGCCGCCGCTGTGTTCGGTTTCGGTGGTGACGGCGGGCGTGAAATCGCGATACGCGAAGCCTTTTGCGAGGATTTCGTTCGCAAGTTTGCGATGCAGATCGCCGCGCTCGGATTGGCGATAGAACTCATCCCAGCTCAAGTCGAGCCACTTGAGCCCTTCAAAGATCGAGTCGAGGGAGGTCTGCGTATTGCGCTCGACATCGGTGTCGTCAATGCGCAAAATCATGGTCCCGCCGTTGTGGCGGGCGTAGAGCCAGTTGAAAATGAAGGTCCTGGCGCTGCCGATGTGGAGGTACCCCGTGGGAGATGGGGCGAAACGAACTCGAAGCATGAATCGTCTCTTAGAATAGCAGTCCTATAATGGAGACTTGGTAATGCGCCAAAGAGCGCATTGCAGAAAAAGAGGGAATCCCGTGAAAATTGCACTTTCAGCGTTATTTTTGGGCGTTTGCGCCACCGGTTTTGCACAACAGTACCAGACATTCCGAGGGACCATCAGCGGCGCGGCGGGAGACCGGGGAAAATGCACCATCGACATTGTGGTGGATGGCGTGGTTGAAGTTGAAGTTTCCGGCCTCGACGGGCGCATGCGCGCGCTGAGCGGCGCTGCCCCGCAATGGCGGCGTTTGCAGTGCAATATGCAGATGCCTTCGAATCCGGCGGAATTCCGGTTTAGCCCGCAGGAAGGGCGCGGAAAGCAGAGCTTGGTGCAGGAACCGGGTCAGAATCGCGGCGTCACAATGGTGCGAATCGAAGATCCAGATGGCGGCAAACAAGGCTACAAGTTCGACCTGGAATGGCGCGGAACGACGGGAAACAGCGGCAACGTCGGAGGCGGTTTCGGGAATGGCGGCGGCTTTGGTAATGGCAACGGCAATGGCAATGGCAACGGCAATGGTGGTGGCTTCGGGAACGGAAACAATAACGGCAACACGGGGGGTATTTTCGATGGCCCGGGCAACAACGGGCGTGGCGGTAATTTCCCGGGTCAGAATGGAGTTCCGGGCTGGAATCGGCAGCTAGATTTCAACGGCCGCGGCGATGGCTACTACCGTTCGTTCCGTGGCTCCGATGCGCAGCTGTCGGATTGCACGGTCAACATTGATCGCAACGGAAGCGTCAACATCCAGATCAACACGAATCAGCGGGATCGCATCCAGCTGAGTGGCCAGTTGATTTCCATGGACCGCGATCGTTTGGTGGCCGATGTATCGGGCAGCGGGATGCGCGGCAACATCGATATTCGCATCGACAACCGGAATCGCGTGCTGGAGCTGACGATGTCGGGCAGCGGTCGCGATCGCTTCGATCTGCGGTGGAACCGGCGCTAATGCAGACGGCGCAGCGGCATTCGTTTCCCAAACCCTCCGCGGAGTACACGGTCCGTGATCAGGAGCGGATGAAGTTCGCCGGGAATTACTTTGACTGGCAGGCTCGGCTGGTGGCTCCGTATGTTGGGAAGCGCGTGATTGAGATTGGTTGCGGGGTCGGCAACTTCACGCGCTATCTGTTGGATCGAGAATTCGTGGTTGGCATCGACATCGAGCCCGCTTGTGCGGCCAAGTGGCAGGAGGCATTTCCCGGCAAGACCAACTTGCTGGGAACCGCCATGGATGTTACGGATCCGGCGTTTCTGGAATTGAAGCAGCATCGTCCGGATACGGTGGTGTGTTTGAATGTGCTGGAACACGTTGAAGATGACGTGACCGCCTTGAAGCACATGCATTCGGTGTTGCCTTCGGGCGGGCGCGCGTTGCTGATCGTGCCTGCCTACGAGGGCCTGTACGGGCCTATCGACCATAACCTGGGGCATTACCGGCGCTACTCCAAGAAGCCGTTCGCGGAGCTGGCTGCGTCGCTAGGATTCCAGGCCAGCATGAAGTATATGAACATGGTGGGGTGCCTGGGGTGGTGGGTAAACGCCAAGATTCTGAAGAAGACGGAGCAATCCGAGGATCAAATTAAGTTTTTCGATTCGGCAATTGTGCCGGTGCTCTCGAAGCTTGAGGGTGCCATGGAGCCTCCCTTCGGACAGTCGATTTTCGCCGTCCTGCAGAAGCAATGAAGATTTCGATCTTACTGCCGGTTTACAACGAGTTCCTCACGCTGCCGCTGGTGTTGCAGCGGGTGTTGGATGCTCCGTTGCCGGCGGGCTGCGAGAAAGAAATCGTCATTGTGGATGACGGCTCGACGGACGGGACATCGGAGACGCTGTACCAATACAAGAATTCGCAGACTGTGCTGGTGCATCACTCGGTAGTAAATTTTGGCAAGGGCGCCGCGCTGCGGATTGGAATGGCGAAGGCCACGGGCGACATTCTGCTGGTGCAGGATGGCGACCTGGAGTACGATCCGAACGACTACGTAAAGATCCTGGAGCCGCTGGTCAAGGGCGAGGCGGATGTTGTCTACGGATCGCGCTTCATGGCAGGCGTGAAGGGCATGAAGTTTGCGAACTGGACAGCGAATAAGATCCTCACGCTGACGGTGAATGTTTTGTTTGGCTGTAAGATTACGGACGAGGCGACTGCGTATAAAGCGTTTCGGCGTGAAGTGCTGGACGCGATGGAGCTGAAGTGTATGCGCTTCGAGTTTTGTCCGGAGGTCACGGCGAAGGTTCGGCGGCTGGGGTATCGGATTCACGAAGTGCCGGTGAGTTATAACCCGCGCGGGATTTTGGAAGGCAAGAAGATTCGCTGGCAGGATGGCGTCGAGGCGTTGGCTACGCTGATTCGGTATCGGGTGGCTCCGTTGAGTAGTTTTGCGCGGGGGGCCGTGGCGGTGAAGGCAAGAGCGGCTCGGGCGGATAGTCGGGTTTAGGGCTGGCAGGCGTCGAGATGAGTCCCGACGCGGCACGCAGGAGTGCGTGCGCTACATCGTATCTTCATGGGGTTTTACGATCGACACATTTTGCCGCGGGTGATTGATGTGGCGATGCGTCAGCAGCGGCTGGAGCCGTATCGGAGGCGGGTGCTCGCGGGGGCTGAGGGGCGCGTGCTCGAGATCGGTGTGGGGTCGGGGCCGAACTTACCTTTCTATCCGAAGCAGGCGACGGAGATCCTTGGGTTGGAGCCGCATACGAAACTTCAGGCGATGGCCGCTCGCGCTGGAGTTCAGGTGGTCCCGGGCTCGGCGGAAGCGATCCCGCTGGATCGGGCTAGCGTTGACACCGTCGTTACCACCTGGACTCTCTGTTCGATCTCCGGCATCGAAGCGGCTTTGGTAGAGATGCGAAGGGTGCTGCGCCCGGGAGGTAAGTTGCTCTTCGTCGAGCACGGGTTGGCTCCGGATGCGGGCGTACAGAAGTGGCAGCATCGGCTCACGCCAATGTGGAAAGGCATCGCAGGAGGCTGTCACCTGGATCGCGATATTCCTGCGTTGATTCGCGCGGCGGGGTTTGAAATCGTGCAGATGGACACGGGGCATATGCCCGGTCCGCGACCGATGACGTTTATGTACGAAGGGTGGGCGAGGCCGCTCTAGCTGTGGGGCGAAGCTGGGCTTCTTCGAGGCGCTTGGCTTCCTGGAAGGTGAAGATCATGCGGTGCGCGACGGTGATGGTCCCGAGCACGGCGGTGACCCACAACACAGGTGCCATGCGATCAAACAGTGCGCCGATGATGACGAGCACTACACGTTCTGGGCGTTCCAGAAATCCAACTTTGCAAGTCGGGATGGTGTTTTCGGCGCGGGCGCGAGCGTAACTGATCATGACGCACGCCATCATGGCGAGCACGGTTAGCAGCACGTAGCCGGGGCGATTGATTCCGCCGTACCAGAGAATGAGGCCGGCGAAAACGGCGAGATCGGAATAGCGGTCCAGCACGGAATCGAAAAATCCGCCGAAGCGGGTCACGCGATTGGTTTCGCGCGCCACGCGGCCGTCGACCATGTCAAACAGTCCGCCGCCGATGATCACCCAGCCGGCTGCTTGAAATTGTCCGCGCGCCATGAGGAAGCCCGCCCAGCTGCTGATGACCAGTCCGAGGAAGGTGAGAACGTTGGGGTGAATGCGAGATAGGGCCAGCCCGCGCACGATCAAACGAATGATCTTGCCGCATACAACGCCGATGCCGTGAGTGAACGTCACTAACTGCGTACCTCGCTAGTTGCCGGCCAACTGGTGGATCGTCAGCAATTCTACTATTTCCATTTCGCGAACGCCACCGGGGATGGTGATTTTGATTTCGTCGCCCACGCGCTTGCCCAGAAGGCCGCGGCCGATAGGGGATGCCGTCGAGATCAGGCCCTTGGAGACATCCACGTCTTCGCTGGTGACCAGCTTATAAGTAATGCGTTCGTCCTTGGAGGTATCCAGGACGACGACCTGAGAACCCAGTCCCACCCGATCTTTGGGGATGGTGGACATGTCGATCATGGAGATTTCGCGCAGCCGGCCCTTGAGCTGAGAAAGACGCGCGTTCACCCAGGCCTGACGATCCTTGGCCGCGTGGTATTCGGCGTTTTCGCTAAGATCCCCGTATTCGCGTGCTCGCAAAATTTCACGAGGAAGCTCCACGCGGAACTCTGTGTCCAGCGCGGCGATCTCGGCCTCGAGCTTCTTAATTAGTTCTTCCATGAAATGGGGCCTTCCGGAATTATACCGCGCGAGGGCCTTATGGCCGATAGGTCGCGCTTTGGATGTCGGTTTCCCAAACCTTTACTTCATGGATGCGAACCGGCACGGGAACGTCCTTCAGGCCTTCCGACATGTGGATATAGATGTACTCGGCGATGTTTTCGGCGGAAGGGTTCTTGGCCTCATCGAAGGGGGCGATGTCGTTGAGATTCTGGTGGTCGATGCGTTCCATCACCTTCCACATCAAGGCTTTGACGTCCAGGAAGTCGACCAGCATGCCGGCCTGGTCAAGCTTTTCGCCTTGGATGGTGACGTGGACTTTGAAATTGTGGCCGTGGAGATTTTCGCAGGCTCCCTTGTAGTGGCGCAGGGCGTGCGCGGCGGCAAACGATTGTTCTACTGTGACTTCGTACATTTATTTCCTATCGATTCTAGCGAAGAACTTTTCCACGTCGCCGCGCTGCATAGTGAAGCCATAGTGCGGCAGGCTGTCGAAAAAGATCTGGCCGTAGCTGGTCTTGGTAATTCTATTATCCAGGATCGAGAGCACACCGCGGTCGGTTTTGCTGCGAATCAGGCGTCCAAAGCCTTGCTTCAGGGCGATGGCGGCTTGCGGGATTTGATAGGTGCGGAACGCGTCGCCGCCGTCTTCTTTGATTGCGGAGATGCGGGCTTCCACCACCGGGTCGCTGGGGACGGCGAAGGGGAGCTTGTCGATGATGACGCAGCTGAGCTGGTCGCCCGGTACGTCGACACCCTGCCAAAACGAAGAGGTAGCGAACAGGACCGCGTTCGGGGTTTTGCGGAATTCTTCCAGCAGCGCGCTCCTGGGAGCGGTGCCTTGCAGGAAGGTTGGATACGGGATCTCCAGCGACACGCGATCGTAGACCAGGCGCATTTGCGAGTAGCTGGTGAAGAGCACGAAGGCTCGGCCGTGGCTGAGTTCGAGGAGTTCGACGATTTCGAGCGCAGCGGCGGCGGTGAAGGCTTGGTTGCGCGGGTCCGGGAGATGCTGCGGGACGTACAGCAGGGCTTGATGCTGGTGGTCGAAGTGGCTCTCGACGATTTCAGAACGCGAGTTGCGCATGCCGAGGCGTTGCTGGACGAACTCAAAGCTGCCCGCGACGGCGAGCGTTGCGGAGGTCATGACGACGGTGTCGACGGTGTCGAACAGGCGATCGTCGAGCATGCCGGACACGTCGATGGGTGTGGCTTGCAGGAAGGTGCGGCGGCCACGGCGCTCGATCCAATAGACGTAGCGCTTGTCGACACCCTTGCCGTCGCCTTCCATCCAGAAGGCGAGGCGCTTCATCATGTCGCGCGCCCGGGCCATGATGGGGAGAACTTCGTCGGGGGCTTGCTTGATTAACTCCAGCTGCAGCGCGACCAATTCCAACGCGTAAAGGACATTGCGGTAGTCTTCTTCGTTCTGCTCCAGGAACGCGTCGTGCGACTTGAAGCCGCTGCGGCCTTCGTTGGCTCCGAAAAGCGCGAAGAATAGGGCAGACTTTTCGCTGAGCGTCGTCAGGATGCGGTCCAATTCCTGTGAGCCGAAGTTCTTGCGATGGGAGAGGGCCGCAGCGTCGCGGATCATGTCCTCAATCTGCGCGCTGGAAATGCTGACGCCGAAATATTGGCCGGCGGTGTCTTCCACTTCGTGGGCTTCGTCGAAGATGACGGCGGTGTAGTCGGGCAAAATAGCACCGCGTTCATCGCCTTTGACATTGAGATCGGCGAAGAACAGATGGTGATTAACGATGATGAGATCGCTCTCATTCGCCTTCATGTGCATCTGGGTGATGAAGCAGCGGTCGAACTGCGGGCACTTTTGGCCGGTGCAGGCTTCGGCCCGGGCGTCGATCTTGGCCCATGCGCCGCTATTTTCGGGGAGCTTCTTGATCTCGGCGCGATCACCGGTTTCGGTGGTTTTCTCCCAGTCGCGGATGATTTGGAAGTCGGCCACTTCTTCGAGGCCGGTTAGGATGGGTTCTTTTTCAGCGTCGTAGATTTTCTGGCGGCACGCGTAGTTGTTGCGGCCTTTCATGTAGCAGGCTCGGAGCTTGCCGAGGTGCTGTTCGAGGAAGGGAATGTCCTTGAAGTAAAGCTGCTCCTGAAGGTTCTTGGTGCCCGTGGAGATGATGACGCGTTTACCGGAGAGGATGGCGGGGACTAAGTAGGCGAGCGTTTTGCCGGTGCCGGTGCCCGCCTCGACGATCAGATGGCGTTTATCCGCGAGGGCGCTTTCGACAGCCTCCGCCATGCGGAGTTGTCCCTCACGGAATTCGTAATTGGGATGCCATTCCGAAAGCAGTCCCTTTTTTCCAAAGAACTGGCGAGCGGTGAGGGGTTTTGTGGTTGAGGCCACCTGCGAGTCAATTTTAGCAAGTGGCCTCGTCCGGCGTACTTTTACTTAGTCGACCAGGAGCGCCGACAGCGTACCGCTGGCCTCATTCGCAGCGAGGACATACAACTTGCCCTTCGTCTTGTAGAACTTGATGCCTTCGGGGTTGAGGCCAACCGGGGCCAGATCGATCACGGTCGGCGTGGAGGGATCGGTGACATCGATCAGGGCTACGGAAGCGGCGCGTTCCAGGCCGACGGCGACCAAGGTTCGGCCCTTATAGTCGGTGACGTCGAGGACTTCCGGCTCCGTTCCGCCGCGATTGCTGCGGTCATCCGGATAGACGCCAGCGTCCGCGGCTGCCTGGTCCAGTTGACTACCGGTGTCGCCCATAAGCGCTCCCGTCTTCGCGTTGAAAACGCTGACGGTGCGCCCGCCGCGAGGACCGCCGTTGCGGGAAGCATCGCGGGTGTCGCCTTCGTCGGCCGTAACGAAATACTCGGTGTTCGCTTTGCCTTTGAAGATCGCGATGCCGTCGGGTTCGCGGAAGGCGTTGATCGCGTTCGCGACGGGGACGTATCCGCCACCGACCGTGATATCGCCATCGTGCGTCGTCGTACCAAGACCGAAGTAGCTGACGGCCAGTGTCTTCAGATCGAGAACTGCCACGCCGTTGTTTTCCTCCAGCGTGATGTAGGCAAGGTCGCTCTTTTTGGAGAAGGCTACCGATTCGGGTTCCAGGGTCAGGGGCGTATTGTCAATCGCGAAGCGACCCAGATCATCGGTGCGGCCGGTCGAGAAGCCAACAATGCCAGCGGCCGAAGGCAGGGGGATTTGAAACACCAGCAAGGCGCTGGGAGTCTTGGGGTTGAACTCTTCCAGCCGGATGAGCGTGAGCGACCCTTCGCCGCCATTGTTGCGCGGGGAACTCTCGACGCCCTCCGCCTCGTTGGCGACGACTGCGTACTTACCGTTGTCTGAAATCGCCACGGAATCTGGCAGAACGCCTACCTGCGCGGAAGTCAGTTCCTCCCCGCCGGGAATGCTGTAGGCGGTCACGCGGCCTTTCGATGCACCGTTGATGCTGGAGGATCCCGATGCGACAAGCATGTAATCCTGACTGGGGTGAATGGCCACGGAATTCGGCGTTCCGTACGCGGGGTTCACCATCACACGCTTGATCAAAGTGATCGCGGCAGGGTTCGATAGGTCCAGCAAATCGACGCTACCCGCAATGTTGGTGATGGCGGCGAGTTCATCCTTTTCACGGACGCTCACGATTTCAGCACCGTTGGCACCGAGTCCAGTGTCGTAGGTTCCGACAGGAATGAGCGAGGGCGTGGGCTTCGCGGCGCTGAGCGGATAGGTCGCTGCAAGGAGCAACATACTGAGTTTGAGCCTATTCATGTACCGCAGGCTCTCACGCCGCTGTGACGATTTAATTAATACTGCGCAGGAATTTGGTTACTGCCTGCGAGGTTTATGGCTAGAACGCGTGGGCGGAGGTGATGCCCGCGCCTTCCAGGGCGACGTTCATCTTTTCCAGGGCCGATTTGTGGATCTGCGAGACGCGGGATTCGTTGATTCCGAGGATGTTGCCGATCTCTTTCATCGTCATTTCGTTGGTGTAGTAGAGCATGACGACTTTCTGGTAGCGCTCCGGCAGGGTTTTCATCGCGACGCCGAGCACGCTGCGGAGTTGTTCCTTGGCGCAGATGGAATCGGGGTGAGAATCCGGCTTGGTCGGAAAATCGGGGGCGGGAAGATCTTCGCTTTCGGTGCCGCGGGTGGAGGCGGAGATGAGGCCGACGTTGCGCAGGTCCAGCATCATGGTGCGCATGCGTTCCACGTCCATGCCGAGCTTCTGGGCGACTTCGGCTTCCGTAGGATTGCGCTGCAGGACGGCGGCTAGCTCGCGTGTGGCGGCTTCCACTTGCTTGTGGCGGCGGCGCATGTCGCGCGAGGCCCAATCGAGCTGGCGGAGGCTATCGAGAATGGCTCCCTTGATGCGGTGTTTGGCATAAGCAGAGAAGGCAACCTGCTTTTCGGGGTTGAACTTGGTGGCGGCGTCGAACAAGCCGAGCACACCGGCGTGAACCAGGTCATCGACTTCGACGTGTACCGGCAGATTTTCGTGAACGCGGACTGCGATCGCCTTTACCAACGGGAGATGTTCCAGCACCACTCGATCGCGGCGTTCGCGGAGGGCTTCGGAGCGCTCTACTTTCGGGGCCTTGGCTTTGACGGCCTTCGCTGGTGTGGAGTGAATCTCCGTGGCGATCTGGACGGGCTTCGGGGCCGCAGGCTCGGATTCCACGGGGGCTTTCGCCGACTTAGACGTGCGCTGGCGCGTCGGCAACGCTCGGACCACCATCGCGGGTGCGTGGCTGATTCGGCTGCTTCCGTGGCTGGCAACTGCTGCTTTGGTTCTCATCTCGACTAACTCTCCTGGACAAACTCTCAAGTTGGAATGGGGTGCTGTGTGGTCCGGTTTTTTCCGGACTCTTGTTTCAACGCCTCATAAGAATGCACGCCCCAGACCAATTGCCGGGACGCTCCAGGGGAACCTTACGAACAGGGGAAGGGTGGGATGCGTAGGGGTAAGTAATTGCCTTTGAATCAGTCGAATACGGGAGGACCATCGTTCTAAAGCGGCAGACGGACTTTCACCGATTTCGCGTGGGCCGCTCTCCGTAGTACCGTTTTGGGACTGGTTCTGCATTGCCAATTTCCAACCTGAAACATCCGTCCCCGAATGGGATCGGAAAAACCTGAAAACTTTAGGCTCAGATAGAAGATTAAGGGGTGGGGGCGGGGTGAGTATCTCGACGAATCACCCTAGGTGGGAACTAATATATTGCGGATGTAGGATATGCCATTCCCTTAGTTCAGGCGGCGCTTGAGGACTACCAGGAGGGTCTTTACGGCGAAAACCCCAAGGATGATCCAGGTCACCCAAAGGAATTCCTGATCTAAGGTCCGCCAGGCGGCGAACGCCAGCAAGGCGTACAAACCCATGGCGGCGAGGAATTGGGGGTTCTTCATGGGCAGGTCAGCGGGCGCGCGGAACGTTATAAGAGAACGCCAGTTGCAGGCGAATCTCGTTGCCGCGGTATTCGTTGGGGAGCGTGGGAAACGGATTGGAGGCGCTGACGCTGGCGACGGCGGCTTGATCGAACGCGGGGGTTCCGGAGGTGTTCGCGATGACCAGTTTTGGCACCTGTCCGCGACGGTCGATGGAAAACTGAAGTACTACGATTCCCTGCCGCCCGGTGCGCGCCAGCTGCGGGATCACGGCGAACCATTGCCGCCGAACGAGATTCAGCACCTGACGCATGTAAGGCTTAAAATCGACGTTCATCGGGTCACTCAGCAACTGCATGTTGTTGAGGGATGTGGGATCGCCATTATCGCCATCGGAAAAGATTCCCCCGCCTCCGCCGCCGGGCGTGCTTAATTTGGCCATCTCCCCAGGCGCTGCCGTTGGCGCTTTCAGGGTCGGATTGGGACTCGGATTTCCGATGGGCGCGGGGGCGACGTTCTCGAGCGAGATCTTTGGAGCATCAGGAGGCCGGGGTAGGTTCGGGACTCCGGTGAGGCCTGCGATCTCCGGGGCGTCGAGTTTGACCTCGACATTGGGAGCGGAGATGGCGGGCGTGGGCGACGGTGGGCGGTTCGCGGGACCGGGGGGAGCTGGCACCTGGAAACTGCGTGGCGCGGGCTTGGCCTCAAAGGCGCTGCGCACGTCCAGCTCATTGGTGACTTTGCCTTTGTTCGGATCTTTCTGCGTTAGCTCTTGGATTCGGGGTGCATAGATCTTCACCGCTTCGCGCGCATCGAACTGCACGCGGACGCTGTCGCGGAATTTGTAGTCGGATTTCGGCAGCACGAAATACACGGCCAAGGCGATGAGGTGAAAGACGATCGATGCGATCGCCGCACGGCTCAAACGAGCGGGTGTGACGGGGTCTCGCCAGCTGAGGAGGCTGTCGAATTCGTGGTCGTCGTTATGGGGTGCCCGCGACATGTTGGGCGACTAGCTTCGAATGCTCCTCAATCTTATCAAGAATGGCTCTCGCAACCGTTAAGGCGGCTAAAGCCTGTGTTCCGGTTACGCGAGGTTCGCGACGAGTGCGGATACATTCAAAGAAGTCCTCTAACTCCAGACGAAGGGGCTCTGATTTGGTTGCAGCCAAGGGCGCGAAGCTGATGTTGCGATTCTCCCCGACCGAGAAGCGCGCACCATCCTGTCGGCTGTAGTCGAGCGAGATGTATTCGCGCGGCTGGAAGAGGCGCAACTTGCGGACGCGTTCGGTCGAGACGCGGCTCGCGGTGAGGTTGGCGACGCAGCCTCCGGGAAATTGCAGGCGGACGTTGGCGATGTCGACGCGTTCGGACAGGATGTGGATTCCTGCGGCGCGGATTTCCTCGGGCATGGTTCCGGTTAGAGAGAGGATGATGTCCAGATCGTGGATCATCAGGTCGAGTACAACGTCGACATCCAGGCTGCGGGGGCTGAACTCGCTGAGACGGTGGACTTCGAAGAACATCGGCGTGGTCACAACCTTCGTCAGCGCGGCGACGGCGGGGTTAAAGCGTTCCAGGTGTCCGACTTGCAGGATGCGACCGGTGCGTCTCGCGGTATCCACCAGGGCTTGCCCGGAGGCTTCGTCGTGGGCGATGGGTTTTTCGACGAGAACATCGCAGCCGAGTTCCATCAGCCGGCAGCCGAATTCGGCGTGGGTGATGGTCGGTGTGGCGATCACCGCAGCGTCGGAGGCCGCGGCTACTTCTTCGAGGGTCGCGAAGATCGGGCATCCGCGTTCGGCGGCAGCAGCGGCTGCGCGGGCGGGATCCGACTCGAAGATGCCGGAGAGCTGCACGTCCGGGGCCTCGTGGACGATCCGGATATGGTTTTTGCCGAAAGATCCTGCTCCAAGTACGGCGATACGGGGTTGGGACATGCTTCTAGCTACGAGGCTAACACGGCAACTGCGGCTTACTCTATTGAAATCAAAAGGAACTGACGAATTTCTGGGTACTTACTTAGAACCAGAATGTCGCGCCTTTTCACCTCCGTCTTTCGCACCTTGTTGGCCCTTGTGGCCCTGAGCGCAGCGGCGTGGGGACAGCACTACAATTTCAAGTTCTACGGCGAAGATGAAGGCCTTCGTAATCTGGTGGTGCAGATCGTAGTGCAGGACCGGGCGGGCTTCCTCTGGGCGGGCACGCAGAACGGGCTGTACCGCTATGACGGGACGCGCTTCACCACGTTTTCAAAAAGCGACGGATTGCCGGGGACGCGCATCGAATCGCTGCATATTTCGGCAGACGGGACGCTGTGGGTCGGAACACGAGCGGGCTTGGCGCGCAGGGTTCGGGAACGCTTTGAAGTTGTCCCGATGCCGCTGAAGCAGGGCGGCCAAGCCGAAGGCATCGGTGGCCGGCAGGGAATCGCCACGGACGCGAAGGGCTTCATGTACCTGGCGACAGAGCGTGGTCTGGTGCGGGGGACACCCAAATCCGGATTCGAGCTGGTGACGCCGCCCGAAACGCAGCAGAACCAGCGGGTGGTGAGCGTATTTCTGGATGCCTCAGGCAAGGTCTGGTACGGCTGCGGACTCAGTCTGTGC
Source organism: Bryobacteraceae bacterium (assembly GCA_039926185.1). Lineage (GTDB taxonomy): Bacteria > Acidobacteriota > Terriglobia > Bryobacterales > Bryobacteraceae > Palsa-187. The sequence continues at coordinate 139,149 of JBDSXJ010000006.1, forward strand.
GCGCTTGATCAGGACGGCGCGCATGACGTAGGCAAGCAGCTGGGACTACCCGCGGCGGCTTGGTACGCAATTCTGGGAAGCGTCGATGGCGATCTGTGGGTCCGCGGGGACAGCGAGCTCTACCACCGGGGTCTGGGCGCAGAGTCTTTCGAGAAGCTTCCCAAGTTGGCTGCGACCACCAACGCCGTCCCGACGCTGGCCCTTGATCCGGAAGAGAGACTGCTCGTTCCCACCGATGAAGGTCTGGCGCTGCAAACAAAGACCGGCTGGGAGATGATTACCGTCAATGACGGTTTGGGCGGCAACGATATCGCAACGGTGATGAAGGATCAGGAAGGGTCCGTCTGGCTGGGTTTGATGGGCTCCGGATTGGCGCGCTGGCTGGGATACGGCGAGTGGCAGAGTTGGACGCAGAAAGAGGGCTTGAGCCGTTCCAACGTCTGGTCCATGGCCAAGGATCGCGACGGGAAGTTGTGGGTAGGAACCCGATTCGGTTTGAACTACGCGGACACGCGCAAGGGCAAGCTGGAGTGGAAGGTACAGCCCTTGAAGGATGTGGAGTTCGTGCGGGGTGTAGCTCCGGCGGCGGATGGCTCGTTGTGGATCGCGGCGGACGCCGGGGGCGTGGTCCGGCTAAATCCAGTCACCGGGCAGACGCGCACGTTTGAACTGCTACCGAAAACCAGGATTGAGGCCTTGCACGTCCTGGTGGATCGCACACAACGCGTGTGGGTTTCCACCAAGCAAGGGCTGTTCCGGTCCGTAACGGGCAAGGGTGGTGAACTTCGGTTCGAGCAGTTGCATCCTGCGGGTACGGATGCCGACGAACGGTTCGTTTGCGCAGTGGAAGACTCGTCCGGCCAGGTTTGGGTCTGCGGCGACTACGGATTGGTGCGCTTTTCGGGGGACAAATCGAGACGCTTCACAGAAGCCGATGGTCTGCGGACCAACGGGATCGCGCAGGTGGCTCCCACGCCGGACGGGCGCTCTGTTTGGGTCGGGTACCAGGATGCGTTCGGGCTAACGCATCTGACGTTCACCGGCGACAAAGTCCGCTCGGAACATTGGACCGCCAGTGGCGGGTCCGGTTTGCGCTCAGACAAGACAGTTTTCCTGGGTTACGACAAGCAGGGGCGATTGTGGGCGGGGACGGACCGCGGCGCGGACATCTTTGACCAAACGCGGTGGCGGCATCTGGGACGAGGCGACGGGCTGATTTGGGACGACTGCAACACTCAGGCTTTCTTAGCCAACGATGACGGCGTTTGGATCGGCACCAGCCGCGGATTGTCGCGATACCAGCCGCGTGTGATCCCGTTGCCGGAAGTGCCGCCGACCGTCGTGTTCACTTCCGTTCGATTCGGTGGCGAGGAATGGAATGGAGACGCCACGACCGAAATTCCCTATAATCAGCGCACGTTGTCGGTACACTTTGCGGCGCTAACGTTCGCTCATGAATCGGCGGTGACCTATCACTACAGCATCGGGGGCGTGACGCAGGAGACAACGGATACCGACTTCACTTACCTGCTGCCGAGCGGCGACCATACGCTGGAAGTTATGGCCAAGACGGCGCAGGGACGCTACAGTTTGGAGCCGGCAAGACTCGACTTCCACATTGCGACCCCGTGGTTTCTATCCTGGTGGTTCCGTTTGGGCGCCGTGGTGCTCGCGCTGGCCATGGGCCGCTTCATGTGGCAACGCCGTACCTACCGGTTGGAAGCGGAACGCCATCGCCTGGAGCGAGCGGTCACCACCCGAACGCACGAATTATCTATCGAAAAGGCGCGCGCCGAGCATGAAACCGTAGTCGTTCACGAACAGAAGGTGGAAATCGAACGTTTGCTGGTGGAAGCCCAGCAGGCCAGCAAACTGAAGAGTGAATTCCTGGCCAACATGAGCCATGAAATTCGTACACCGATGAATGGAGTGCTTGGCATGACGGATGTGGTGCTTGGCACACAGCTGGATCCGGAGCAACGCGAGTATTTGGAAGCCGCTCGCTATTCCGCGGATTCGCTGTTGACCATCATCAATGACATCCTGGATTTTTCAAAGATTGAAGCGGGCCGACTGGACCTGAATCCGATTAAATTTACGCTTCGCGAGTGCCTGGAAGAAACCGCCAAAATCTTTACCGTGCCTCTGCGTTCGAAGCAATTGGAGTACCACTGCGTGGTGGCGGAGGATGTTCCGCCGACACTCATCGGGGATCCGGACCGGCTGCGTCAGGTGTTGCTGAACCTGGTGGGCAATGCGGTCAAGTTCACCGAAACAGGCGCCATTTCGGTCTATGTGCGATGCGAGGCGGAGAGCACCAGTGGTGTGACTTTGCACTTTGAAGTCCGCGATACAGGCATCGGCATTCCAGAGGACAAGTGCAAAGTTATTTTTGAATCGTTCCGGCAGGCGGACGGCTCCACGACGCGCAGGTATGGCGGTACGGGGCTTGGACTCACCATTTGCTCACGCCTTGTGGAACTGATGGGTGGACGGATCTGGGTGGAGAGCCTACTGGGGCAGGGCAGTGTGTTTCAGTTCACAGCGCGTTTCGCGCTGACGACGTCGAACACCACCGAGGACCTGGCGAATATGGCTCGCGCGGTATCTTCCACGGCACCGACGATGCCGCAGGAGAACCCAGCCTCGATCCTACGGGTTCTGGTTGCCGAAGATAACGTGATCAATCAACGGTTGGCAACGCGGCTACTGGAAAAACGCGGACACAAGGTGGTGGTGACCGCGACAGGTCGAGAAGCGCTCACGATTCTGGAGGAGTCGCACTTCGACGTGGTGTTGATGGACGTGCAAATGCCGGACATGGATGGCCTGCAAGCGACGGCTCTGATTCGGGAACGCGAAGCCGGGCTGGGAATGCACACACCGATCATCGCGCTGACGGCCCACACCATGAAAGGCGACCGCGAGCGGTGCCTCAACGCCGGCATGGATGAATTTATCACCAAGCCTGTAAACGCCGTGGAACTGATCGCGGTCGTGGAATCGACTGCTGCTGCTTTTGTAGGAAAAGCCTAGGCTTTCTGCTGCGCCGCCATCATCGCGGCCATGCGAGCCTGCTGATCGCGGGTCAAGTGCGGGGTAATCCCAATCATGCGTTCGATCAGCATGAGCTGCCCGCGATGGTGCATTTCGTGCTCTTTCACGGCGATCAACATATCGAAGCGAGTGCGTGACGGCGGATTGCCGCCCGTTGGCATGGTTACGACCTGTCCGAGGAAGTCATCGGAGAGTCCCTTGATCCAATTTTCGAATTCGTCGGCAGAGGCCGTGAGCCGGGCGATGATCTGAGCCTTGGTCAGCGGCTCCTGCTCGCTAGCAGCCATCGGTCCCATGAGTGCCATGAAATTGAAGCCTTCCAGCGTGGTCAAGACGTTATCGCGGTGAACGGCGAAGGGGAACTTGGTCAGGTTGGAGATGTGGATCAGCGTCTGGCCAATGGTCCGAATGCCCTCGGCGGCGCGAAAGGTGTACTTGTCTTCTGGAATTTCTTCGGCGATCTTCAGGGTGTTGTTACGGACAGTGCGGAAACTGGCAGCAATGTCTTTGGCTCCGTAATAGTTCATAAGGGCTATTGTACCCGCGCTATCATGAAGGCTCGATGAGTAGGCCAAAAAGACACCCTGAAGAGTACACGGATACCGATCCGCGTACCATGCAGGTGTGGCTGGAGATGCAGCGGCAGATGCCGCTCGGGAAAAAGTTGGCGAACGTCCTAGGCGCGTCGCAGTTCGTCCTGCAAGCTTACGAAATGGGTGTCCGGCAGCTTCATCCTGAAGCATCCGACGAAGAAGTTACGTGGAGGGTTGCTGCCCGGCATCTTCCTCGCGAACTTGTGATGCGTGCTTACGGGTGGGACCCGCAAAATGAAAAGCGATGCGTCTAGCGCAGTCGAGCGGGTGCTTGAGGTTCTAGACCGGCTGGAAATTCCTTACCTTGTCGGCGGTTCGGTTGCTAGTTCGATCTTCGGCCAGAGCCGCCCCACAATGGACCTGGATCTGGTTGCCGATATGAGGTCGGACCGAGTGGATGAGTTTGCGGAAGCACTCCGCTCCGAGTTTTATGTGGATGCTCCGTCGATTCTAGATGCGCTACGACGCGGGCGCGCGTTTAATCTAATCCACTTCGAATCGACGTTCAAGATCGATATTTTTCCGCTGAAGGATGATGAATACAGTCGCGTGTCGTTCGCACGTCGCCGTTACGCGGAGAGTCGTTCCTTTGGCTCCAATCCCATTGAGTGCGCGGTGGCCAGCGCGGAGGACACGATTCTCCGCAAGTTGGAGTGGTACCGTTCCGGTGGCGAGACGTCAGAGCGGCAATGGAACGACCTACGCGGCGTGCTGCGTACTAGCGGCAAAACACTGGATCTTAGTTACCTGAGCAAGTGGGCAAGGTTTCTCAAAGTGGACGATTTGCTTGAGGAACTGCTGAACGAAGAGCCGCGCTAGGCCTCGCTTGCTAGAATTGTAGATTCCCATGGAAATCGAGAAAGTCTATGAACCCCAGCGGTTTGAACCGCATTGGGCGGCCCGTTGGGTCGACGAACAGATGTTCCGCGTTGAAGCGGAGCCAGGAACCCCCTATTTTTCGCTGGCCATTCCGCCGCCGAACGTTACTGGCTCGCTGCACATGGGCCACATGTTCGAGCACGCCATTATTGACTCGCTGATTCGCTGGCATCGAATGCGCGGCGAACGCACATTGTGGGTTCCCGGCACCGATCACGCGGGTATCGCGACGGAGCTGATGGTTGACCGCAAGCTGCAGGCGGAACAAGGCAAGTCGAAGCGCGATTTCTCTCGCGAAGAGTTTCTCGCGATGGTGTGGCAGTGGAAGGAACAGCACGGCGGGCGCATCGTTGAGCAGATGAAGCGCGCCGGCGTGAGCTGCGACTGGTCACGCGAACGCTTCACGATGGACCCGGGTCTCTCGCGCGCGGTGCGCGAAGTGTTCGTGCGGCTGTACGAAAAGGGCCTGATCTATCGCGGCGACTACATGGTGAACTGGTGCCCGCGCTGCCAGACGGTGCTCAGCGATCTTGAGGTTGAGCATGGCGACGTGAACGGCAGCATGTGGCACATCCGCTACGCGCCGGGGTTGGTTGTGGCAACGACGCGTCCGGAAACGATGCTGGGCGATACTGCGGTCGCGATCAATCCGGAAGATCCGCGCGCCGCGATGCTGGGCGGCAAGATGGTGAAGCTGCCGCTGACGGATCGCGAGATTCCGGTGATCCTCGACAATATGGCCGAGCTCGGCTTCGGGACAGGTGCGGTGAAGATTACGCCGGCGCATGATCCGAATGACTTTGAGGCCGGGAAGCGTCACAATCTCGCGAGCATCCAGGTGATCGGCGAAGACGGCACCATGACGGCGGCGGCTGGTAAGTTCGCGGGCATGGATCGGTTTGAAGCGCGCAAGGCTGTTGTGGCGGAGTTGGAAGCGCTGGGGCTGCTCGAAAAGATCGAGGACCACAAGCTTTCGATCGGTAAGTGCCATCGCTGCCGAACTGTGGTGGAGCCGCTGGTGTCCAAGCAGTGGTGGATGAAGATGAAGCCACTCGCCGAGCCTGCAATTGCTGCGGTTCGCGACGGGCGCATCACGTTTGTTCCGGAGAATTGGGGCAAGACGTACTTCAACTGGATGGAGAATATCCGCGACTGGTGCATCTCGCGGCAGCTGTGGTGGGGGCATCGCATCCCCGCGTGGCATTGCGGCAAGTGCGGCGAAGTTACAGTGGCTCGCGAAGATCCGACGGAGTGCAGCAAGTGCGGCTCGGCGGAATTGAAGCAGGATCGCGACGTTCTCGACACGTGGTTTTCGAGCGGCCTGTGGCCGTTTTCGACGCTCGGGTGGCCGGATGAGACTGCGGATCTGAAGGCGTTCTATCCCACGTCGCTACTGGTCACCGGGTTCGACATCATCTTCTTCTGGGCCGCGCGCATGGTGATGTTCGGCATGGAGATCATGGGCGACGTGCCGTTCCGCCAGATCCATATTCACGGTTTGGTGCGCGACGCCGATCGCCAGAAGATGTCGAAGACCAAGGGCAACGTGATTGACCCGATGGTGATGATCGACAAGTATGGCACCGATGCGGTGCGCTTCGGCCTGCTGATCAGTGCGGCTCCTGGTGGCGATATCGCGTTGAGCGAGGATCGGATCGACGCGGAGAAGGCGTTCGCGAATAAGATTTGGAATGCCTCGCGATTGTTGTTCAGCAAGCCTCGCGAAGGCGCGGCGGAGCCGGTGTCGCTTGCGGATCGCTGGATCGCAAGCCGGTTGAATGCAGCAGCAGAAGCGGCGAATCGGCACTTCGGCGAGCATCGTTATGACTTAGTCGCGGACGTGCTCTATCACTTCTGGTGGGACGATTTCTGCGATTGGTATCTCGAACTGAAGAAGCTCGACGCGGATTGGAGCTTCTCCTACAAGGTCTATGAGCAGGCGCTCCGTTTGCTGCATCCCCTGATGCCGTTTATCACCGAAGAACTGTGGCAGCGGCTGGAGATGGGCGGCAAGACCATCGCGCTGGCGAAGTACCCTGAGGGCAGCACGATTGTCGATGTGGACGCCGAAACCGACATGGCGCAGTTGCAGGAGATCGTGACGTCTGTTCGTAAGGCGCGGGCGGATGCGAATGTGGATCCGAAGCAGACTGTGGCGGGCGTGTTGTCGGCGTCCGGGCGCAAGCTGGGTGTCGCGCAGGCGAATGCCGAGGCGATTGCTCGCGTCGCGAGAGTCACTCTGGAATTGCGTGACGAAGAACCGTTCAGTCTAAAGCTCGCTTTGAAGGTGGATCGCTCCAAGCTGGAGAAGGAAATCGCGGAACTCGAGAAGGTGATCGCGAATTCGCAACGCCAACTTTCCAATGAAGGCTTTCTCGCCAAGGCTCCGGCGAAAGTCACCGACGGCATGCGCGCCAAGCAGGCGGAGTACGAGGCTCAAGTGGCGAAGTTGCGCGCGGCTCTCGAGGAAGCATGATCCCCGGTCGGCGCGTCGATTGGTTTCCGACGCTGGATTCCACGATGCTGGAAGCTCGGCGCGATGCACTTCCCGGGCGCATTGTTGTGGCCGACCAGCAGACCGCGGGGATGGGTCGTCACGGGCACACCTGGCATTCTCCTGCGGGCGAAGGTTTGTACGTCTCCATCGTGCTGGCTATCCGACCTGCTCCGTTTGTCACTCTGGCGTTGGGGCTGGCGGTGCGTGAGGTTATTGGACCGCAGGTCGACTTGCGCTGGCCGAATGACGCGCTGATCGCCGGCAAGAAATGCGCGGGCATTCTGGCCCAGACCGAGGGCGATTCGGTAATTGCGGGGATCGGCATCAACGTCCTGCAACGCAGCTTTCCGGATGGTCTCGATACGCCAGCGACGTCGCTCGTGCTGGAAGGGATCACGATTTCACGCGAAGAGCTTCTGACGAAGTTGGTGGCTGCGGTGGATCATTTCGTGGCGCTGCCTGCGGTGGAGATCCTGCGGCTGTTTGAACAAGCATCGAGCTACGTTGTCGGCAAACGCGTGCGGGCGGGCGAGCGCGAAGGCGTGACCTGCGGGCTCGACGCCGCCGGGTTTCTCCGATTGCGTGGGGACGATGGAACAGAGACCATGATTCTTACCGGCGGAGTCCGGCCTATTTGATGCTTCTCGCTCTCGACGTCGGCAATACCAACATCACCATCGGCGCTTTCGATGGCCAGAAGGTCGCGGGCCGCTGGCGGCTGCGCACCATTCGCGAGCAGACCGCGGACGAGTGGGGCATTCTGCTGCGCAACCTGTTCACGCTGGCGGGATTGGATCTTGCGCGCGTGCATGGTGTCATTATTTCGAGCGTGGTTCCGGCAGTGGACCAGCCGCTGGAAGCGATGTCCGTGCGCTACTTCGATCGTCGGCCCATGTTTGTGAATTCGTCGACCGATTTGGGGATGGGCGTGCGCTACGACAATCCTCGCGACGTCGGAGCGGACCGCTTGGTGAACTCTCTGGCTGCGCGCACCAAGTACGGATCGCCTTGCATTGTGGTCGACTTGGGCACGACGATCAACTTCGACATCGTTGGTCCGAGTGGTGATTTCCTCGGCGGCGTGATTTGCCCGGGTATCGGTATGTCCATCTCCGGCCTGTTCGCGAAGACGGCGCGCCTGCCGATGGTCGACTTTCGCGAACCGGAAAAACTGATCGGCTCGAACACAGTTGGCAGCATCACGTCGGGCCTCTATTACGGGTTCATCGGCATGATCGACGGGTTGACGGAGCGCATGATTGCGGAACTGGGCCCGGATACTCAGGTGGTCGCAACCGGCGGCCAAGGCGAGGCGATCACGAAGGCATCGCGATTCGTGAAAATTTACGACGAAGACCTGACGCTGGACGGGCTGCGCCTCATCTGGGAGCGCGGACAGAAGCAGTGAGTCGTGCGTTCTATAGCGCTCCCGTTGGAGAGTTTCTGGCAGAGAGCACCAGTTCCATTGTCGGGAAGATCGTCCTCAATTTCCCGCACGAACTCCAGGGTACTCAGAGGGACGCGTGGCATGGTCAGATCGAACATCTTCATGAGACTTTAAAAGATTACAGCGACGGGCATGTCGCTTTTGAGTTTCAGATTCCGCGCATCGGCCGGCGCGCAGACGTGATCTTACTGCTGCGCGGGATTGTTTTCGTGTTGGAGTACAAAGTCGGGCAGAAAACCTATGATCGCGCCGCTATCGATCAAGTCACGGATTACGCGCTGGACCTCAAAAACTTTCATAGCGCCAGTGAGAACCTCCCGATCGTGCCGATCTTGATCGCGACGGGCGGAAGCGCAAGGCCTTTTTCCTTCGAAAGGAGCGCGGACGGGGTCTATAAGACAAATTTGGCAAATCTGAATTCGTTTCCTGAAGCGCTTCGTCTTGGATTGGATTTGGTCGAATCCCCCGGCTTGCATCCGGAGACTTGGCTTACAGCAAACTACCGACCGACTCCTACAATCGTAGAAGCCGCCACTGTCCTGTATGAGACTCATTCCGTAGAGGACATAGCTCGTCACGATGCAGCGGAGAATCTCTCCACTACCTGTGCTCAGGTCAGCGAGATCATTCGCGAAGCCGAGGGGAGTCGGCGGAAGACAATCTGTTTCATAACTGGCGTACCGGGCGCGGGCAAGACGCTGGCGGGACTAAACATCGCGACGGAGCGTCAGAGTAAACAAGCGGGCTCGCGAGCCGTATTTTTATCCGGCAATGACCCGCTAGTAAGCGTGTTGCGTGAAGCTCTGGCAAGAGACAGCGTGGCAAAGGCTAAGGAACGCGGTGTGAAACTGTCCTTAGAAGCTGCACGGAAGGAGACGCATGTCTTCATCCAGAATATCCGCCATTTTCGCGATGATACCTTTCAAAATTCCGAAGCACCCCACGAGCATGTCGTAGTCTTTGATGAAGCGCAGCGCGCCTGGCGCCTCGATCAACTCCAAAGCTTCATGAAGCGCAAGCGGGGCGTTTCCAACTTCTTGATGTCTGAACCGCACTTCCTGCTGTCTGTGATGGATCGGCACGATTGGTGCTGTGTAGTCTGCTTGGTCGGCGGTGGTCAGGAGATTAATACAGGGGAGGCCGGCATAGGAGAGTGGTTGGAAGCCCTTGGAACACACTTCCCGCATTGGGATGTGTTTTATTCTGACCAACTCCGAGGTAATGAGTATGATTGGCAGGGAACACTGCAAGCATCCTTGGCCAAGCTCAAAGCGCAAAGCAAACCTGGGCTACATCTCGCGGTTCCTTTGCGTTCCTTCCGGGCAGAGAAGCTATCGTCGTTCATCAGTTCACTGATTGCCGCCAATTCCCCCGAAGCTGCACAGTTACTCACTGAGATTCCCAAGTATCCGATTACGCAAACGCGTGACCTGGCAGTGGCGCAGCACTGGATCAAGAGCAAAGCTCGCGGTACTGAACGCTATGGACTCCTGGCTTCGTCTGGGGGATTGCGCCTACGCCCGGAGGGAGTTGTCGTTAAGTTGAAGGCCTCTCCCGAACACTGGTTTTTGAACGGCAGGATGGATGTTCGTTCATCGTGGCGCCTTGAGGACGTCGCGACTGAGTTCGATGTCCAAGGGTTGGAATTGGATTGGGCGATCGTGTGCTGGGATGCCGATCTGCGATCCGAGAATGGTAAGTGGGCTGGGTATAAGTTCAGCGGAGATCGCTGGCAAGTTGTCCGAAAGGAAGAGCGGTTGCGTTACCTCCTGAATGCATATCGAGTCCTGCTCACGCGCGCTAGACAAGGAATTGTGATTTTTGTGCCCAAGGGCGACGCGGAAGATCCGACGAGGTCGCCCTCCTACTACGACGGCATCTACCGGTTCTTGCAGCTGTGCGGAATTCCGGAGACTACGGCGTGACCGAGAACTACTTTAACTACTTCACTGAAATCGAGGAGCATTTCCAGCGTGCGCGAGGCTCTGGGTTGTTTCTGCTCTCGCCGATGGACTGGGCGCTGATTGAGGGGTGGAAGAACTCAGGGATTCCTCTGGAGGCTGTCTTGCGCGGGATCGATGTCGCGTTTGAGAAGTGGCGAGCGCGGCCGGCGCGTTCGCGGATTCATCAGGTAAACTCACTGGCGTATTGCACGCAGGCAATCACGGCGGAAGCGCAGGCTATGGCGGATGGCAAGCCTGCGAAACGCGAGGCTGCGCCGCCGTTTCCTGAGGCTGATATCTCGGCTTATCTGCAACGCAACGCGACGGCGTTGCGCGAGGCGGGGCATGCGGACCTCGCAGATTCGATCATTGCCCTGGATTGTGAAGCTACGCGCAGCAACCTTGAAGAGATGGAGCAGTGGCTCACTTCGATCGAGGAGAAGATGATCGCGCGCATTCGAGCGTCGGCCAGTGATGAGCAGTTGGTTGAGGCGCGACAGGTGTTGGAGAAGCAGCTGAAGCCGTATCGCGGGAAGATGAGCACGGAGCAGCTCGCGATGCTGGAGCGGCAGTTCCTGGATCGGCGCTTGCTGGAGACCGCGAAATTACCTCGGCTGAGCTTGTTTTATCTATCGATGTGATTACAGGACGCGAATGTTCGTTGCCCCACGAGCCGCAAGCGTCTTCAAAAGTTCTAGTAGCGCGTCCACTGGAGCCGAGCCTAAGTCCAAAGTCGTCTCGACCGCGCCTTCCCTGGCCACTGGATCGGATGCGAAATGGACCACTCCGAGTAGTGCCTCACCGTCCGCGCGTTCGAACCAACGGTAGAACCACTCGCTCAGGATGGTCGACATCTCGGCGACTTCTATGCCTTGGGCAATTACGGTGGCCCAATCCCACGTGAACGGCTCGAAGACGATGGTGCAGGCCTGGTGCTGCACTTCCATCGGATCAAACGTGAGGCGCGAATCTGAGTCGACAGATTGGGGTTCGCCATTCAGCAAGAAGTCGGCTCGGCCTGGCAGTTGGAGCACACCTTGCAACGCCAGCGTGCCATCTTCGTTACGGTAGGCTGACTCCGCGTCGGGGATATCACGGACCGCCTCCGCAAGTTGCCTGACGTAGTGCGCGCGAATCGCGCTCAACAGGTCTGCCATGGGTTGATGGTCTCACGGACACCGTCCAAAGCCTCCTCTGCTACACTGAAGGCGTATTTCCTGGAGGTGGGTCTTCTCGAGTAACCTGCTCCCTCAAGGGAGCCGTTTCCGGTGGACAGATGGCGCGGTGTTCACTCACGCCATGTCAAAGGCCAGTTGCGGCCTTTTGAACCTAATATTCCCTGACGATTGCCACGTGTGCGGCGAAGCTCTGCGCGAATTTTCGCGGGTGCCGGTGTGCGCGCGGTGCCTCTCTGACCCGAAGCCGTTTGAGGCGGAGTTTTATTGTGTTTCCTGTAAGACCCCGTTTGTAAATCGGGCTCCGCTGGATGAAGCGGGGCAGTGCGGATTGTGCCGGCTCGGCGTCAAGGGCTTCGATGCGGTGTACACCTACGGTGCTTACGAGGGCACGCTGCGGAGTTTGGTCCATCTCTTCAAATACGGCAGTATGCAACCGCTATCGGCAAGGTTCGGCGCGATGCTGGCGTTGGCGCTGCCTCGGGAAGTGGCGTTCGATGTTGTCGTCCCGATGCCGCTGCACTGGCGAAAGCGGTGGGAGCGCGGGTTCAATCAATCCGAATTGCTGGCTAAGGAAATCGCGAGGCGCTGGGGTGCTCCGGTGGGCAACGTCGCGCGACGCAAGAAAAATACGACCGCCCAGGCCGGCCTAACCAACGCCAAGCGCCGGGCGAATGTTGAAGGAGCTTTTGAGATTCGCGGCCGGTTGGACGGAAAACACGTTCTGCTGGTCGACGACGTAATGACAACCGGCGCCACGGCTAGTGCGTGTGCGCGCGCGTTGAAACGGGCCGGTGCGGCTCGCGTGACTCTGCTCACGCTGGCTCGAACAGACCGGCGCACTGCGATTGACTTGAACACAGTGGGAGCTCACGCATGATTGCCTTGCAAAAAGAACGCCTGCCGCGTCCCGAACGCGAACGGCTCCACCGTCCTGTCCTCGTATTGAATGCCAGTTACGAACCCATCAATGTCTGCGCCGCGCGTCGCGCGCTGGTGCTGGTGCTGAAGGGTGTCGCGTCCACGGAAGAACACTCCGCCGGACACCTGCGGTCAGCGCGCCGGGATATTCCCGTGCCCAGCGTGATCCGGCTGCTGGAGTATCGGCGCATGCCGCACCAGACGCGAGCGTTGTCGCGCAAGAACATCCTGATGCGGGATCGGTACACTTGCCAGTATTGCCTCAAGACCCTGAATTCAGGAGAGCTGACGCTGGACCATGTGTTGCCGCGCTCGCGACGCGGGGAATCGTCGTGGGAGAATCTTGTCGCTTGTTGCCATCCTTGCAACAATCGCAAGGGGAGCCGCACGCCGGAGGAAGCCGGGTTCACGTTGGCTCGCGTGCCGAAGCCGTTTAGCCTGCACACCAGTCGACACTTGATGCGGATGCTCGGGAAAAGCGACGATCAGTGGCGGAAATATCTCTTCTACTAGTGGTCTGCGCCGCAAGGAGGTTGAGGAAAAAGGGCCGACAGGCTGAAGCCTGTCCCACCAAGCAGCCACAGGTTGTTGAGAACAGGTAGGACAGGCTTCAGCCTGTCGGCTGTGAGCGCACCAAGGCCCCTTTTTCCGCCTACTAGTTTTCGAGCACGTAACTGGAGCGATAGTCGAGCGCGCCCCCGCCGCTGAGCAACGCCACGTCCGCTTTTTTGGACTCCGGCTTATGCACAGCCAACTTCACGCTGTAATGTTCCAGGATGTGATCCAGAGTGCTGTTCACGTAGGCGGGGATCTCTGCGTTTGAACGGGCGATCATCGCATTGCCGCCAGTGGCTGCGGTCAACGAAATCAGGCCGGTCTGGTAGGCGACGTTCAGTTGGTCGCTGCGATAGCTGAGGTGGGTAACGAAAACCGGCGCTTGGGCTTTGCCGAGTGAGTTTGAGAGCCGCGACATCCGTTCGCGCACCAGCGAGTCCATACGGCGGCTAACATCCCCGTTATCGCTGCGGTTCACCGTGGGGTTGTCGAAGGCTTCCCTATAGTTATTGACGTCGCTATCGGTTACGAAGAGAATCGCCAGCCGTACGCCGGATTTCCCAATGATCGAGGTCCCGATGCGCGCGGCTTCTTCGACGGTTTCCAGCAAACCTGCACGACCGCCCACTTGTTGCGAACGAATCGCCGCAGCAATCTTGGCACGATCCGAAGTCGGTTCGGCCAGGACGCGCAGGCCGTTCTGGGCGGACAACACCCCGACCAAGTGGTTCGCGGCCAGATTGTCAAAGCGCTGGATGAGTGCGGTACGGGCTTGTTCGACCAGTGCCAGATCGTCGGTCAAGTCCAGAACCACAAGAAGCATCAGGTCATCCGCGGGAGCCTGGATGCTGAGAACTTCGGTGGGCTCGCCATCGATGGTCGCCGATAGCGACTCGGCGGGCAGCGCACCACCTGCCGACCAGACAGGCACCCGAAGCGCGTCCGCGGCGAAGCAAGAGAAGGGGAGCAAGAGCGAGAGGAGGGCTTTAGAACAGCGCATGCTAAAAATTCAACCTCAGTCCTAATTGTACGATACGGCCTCCGGACGAGCCGATGATGCGCCCCGCGTTGAAGTTGGGCGTTGCGACGGTCCCGATGCGGGTGTCCGGGTTATTCCAGTTGGCGTGATTGGTGGCGTTCAGCAGCGTAGCCGTGAACTCCAAGGTGCGATCCGCTCCAGCCGCCATGCGCTTGTTGAAAGTCATGTCGTGGTTGTAGCCTCCGGGGGATAGCAAGGTGGGATGGATGCGTGGACCGTTGCCAAGCGTGAAGTTTTCCGGATTTACAAATGCCGACGGATTGAACCAAAGGGTCGGGGATTGATTTTCGAGATGCGGGTCCACACCAGGAACCTCATTCACGTAGAGGTGATTCTGCTGGATTACGCCACCCGTATTGTTGAACATTGGTTGTAGACGCAACGGTTGTCCCGAAGAAATCGAGCTGGTGCCGCTGAACGCCCAGCCTCCCAGGATGTGGCGTCCCACGAATCCGGTTGCGAGCAGCGGTTTGCCGGGGCCGAAGGGTAATTCGTATAGGAACGTGATATCGAACTGGTGCGGCTGGGAAAAGGCGGACAGGGCTTTTTCGCCGTTGCGATCGTACAGGTTCTGCACGGGCGATGAGTAATTGTCCAAGCGGCGATAGTTGGTGTAGCCGACGGTCAGTGCCAACCCTCCCTGGGTGCGCTTCTCAATCTGGGCATTGAAATTGCGGTTGAGAAACCGGCCGAGGGCAAATGATTGGGCTACATCAAAATCCAGGAACTGCGGGTAGGGCCGCAGGGAGTTGGCAAAGGACAGCGTGTTCAACTGATCGCGATATTTCAGATTTTCTATCGGAATCGCATTCGGGTTGGCAAGGTTGCTATTCGCAAACTGGTTCTTGCCATAGTTCCGGCTGTACGTCGTCGAAAAGATCAAATTCTTCGCAAGCTGACGCTGCAGCCGAATCTGAAACGTCTGGCTAGTTGGCTGCGCACCGGAAAGATCCATCACTTGCGGGGTGGTGCCGTTGGCAACCTCCGGACGAAGGTCCGGGAACGGATTGGGCTGCAAACCCTGGGCAAGAAGCAACGCCGGCTGCAGCTGAACATTGGAAGAAAGATAGAACTGCTGTCCATTGAACCCTTGGGTTCCGAAGTGGCCGTTAAAAACCTGCGGCTGACTATAGAAGCGGTTGTAGCTGAGCCGTAGCACGGTGTTGTTATCGCCCAGCACGCTCCAGGCAAGAGTGGCGCTGGGTTCTACTTTGGTCCAGCGGGGCGGGAACGCTCTGCCATAACCGCCACGGCCTGCAGCCACCAAAACGCCCGGACGCCCATTTGCCGGATTGATTTCAGTGAAGGAAATTGTCGATTGCCGGTCATACTTTTCGGTGCGCTGCCCAAAGCTGACCAGATGGGCGCTCAGGGTCAGGGTGAGGGACTTGGTCACCTGCCAGGTATCACTCAAATTGGTCCGGTAGAAATTCCAGCGATAGTAGTTGGGCGAGATCACGATGCTCTGCTGGGCTTGCGAGGCAGCTCCCAGCAGAAAACTGGCGAACGAATGCCCAGTATTGACGATGCCCGGCAGGCCGGTATAGCCGGCGTTGAAATCGAATCGGCCTTCCGGCGACTGCGGGCGGAAGCTATTCATACGCCGGTGTTGATCTTCGACTTCCAGCGTAAAGCGATGCGCCTTCCAGCGCTGCGAATAGGTGTCATGGACAATGAAGGTGCTGGAGGCGTCGCGCGAAACGGGGTTATTCTGCCCCATGCTGGTGTAGTTGCTGCCGTTGCCACCGCCGGTGAAAAACTGATAGCGGGGAAACGGTTTGCCGATTGCATCCAACTGCGCGATGTTTTTGTTGGGCTGCGAATCCGCCGAAACACGCAGGGTGTTCACGCTGGTGGGCGAGGCCGTGTATACGTGGTCCACGCGCATCCCGCGGCTGAGGTTGTTGACCGAAGGGTTGTTGGAATTTGCCAAAGTCGGAAAGTTCGGCGCATTTCCATTCGAGCCATCGGATTTGTTGATCCGGACGGTGACGCGGTGCTTGTTGCGGAAACTGTGATCCACCGACATGATGAAGCCATTGGCGGTATTCACCTCCGGGGTCACGGCAAAGTAGTTGTTCTGAAAAAAAGGACCCGCATTCGTGTTGGGCTGCGGCAGTTGCTGCAACGCCGCCTGTGCCACCGTGTCGAGTCGCGTCACCGGAATCACATTGCCAGGAAACACTTGACGCATGTATTGCAGGTTTGTGGTGCTGATGACTTGACCCGCATCGTAGAGAGGATTTGTTGAGGTAGAAAGCGGGTCGTAGAGCGGCAACGGTTGGCCGTTGGAATCCACCACATGCGCCCACTGGCCCGTGCGCTCCAGCGTGGTGGGGATGGTGTTCAGGCTGAATTGCCCGATCGATTCACGCACCCCTTCATAGGTAAAAGTGAAGAACGTTTTCCCGGCTCCGTTGTAGATCTTCGGCAGAACCACAGGTCCGGTCACGCTGGCTCCGTATTGATTTCGGCGCAGCTTGCGCTTGTCTCCCCCACGCTGTCGAATCTGGTGCGGGTTGGCGTCGAAGACATCGTTGCGCAGGTTCTCGTACAATCGCCCATGCCATTCTGCTTTCGGCGCGGACCCTTTTGCAGACCCCTTGGACGCGGCACTGCCCGTGCTTGCGCTTGCGAGACTCCGCGTCTGCGTGCGAAATTCCTCAAGCGCGGCGGCCATTGCCTGCGACGTTACGGGGGTCAACTCAATGATCGAACCTTGCTGGCCCTCTGCCGCGTAAGCAAGCGAAAAAAAAGCTAGGAATGAGAATTTGATAAGGGGACTCCGACGGTCGGACTAAGACTTATACACTTGGACGGTGATCGTCGGCAATAGATAGTTCGACAGGGAAACTAAAACTACAACTTATATACTATCGTCCTTGGCCCAAGTTACGGGAGGCTAAAAGTTCACCCGCACTCCTAATTGGACGATTCTACCCCCGTTCGAGCCAATGATTCTGCCCGCGTTAAAATTTGGCGTTGCTAGTGTGCCAATGCGCATATCCGGTTGGTTCCAATTGGCATGGTTGGTCGCATTAAGCAAGGTCGCGGTGAATTCCATGGTCCGCTCTCCCCCGATGGGCATGCGCTTGTTTAGAGTCATGTCGTGGTTGTAGCCGCCAGGACCCAAGAGGAACGGGTGAACTCGTGGGGCACTGCCGGGAGTGAAGTCGGCCGGGTTCACGAAAGCATCGGGGTTAAACCAGCGGCTGGGGGTGGGATGGTCCACCCGCGGGTCGACGCCAGGCACATTGTCCACGTAGAGTGCCCCGAACGGGATGACTCCTCCCGTATTGTTGAAGGCCGGCTGCAGTCGTAGCGGCGATCCGCTGTAGTAGTTCGAGGTGCCGCTGAACGCCCAGCCACCCAGGACGTTCTTGCCGATGAAACCCGCACTCAGCAGCGGCTTCCCGGGTCCGAACGGAAACTCATAGAGGAAGGTGACGGTCACGCTGTGCGGATTGGCGAACGCGGATCGGGCCCAACCGGATTTACGGTCGTAAAGGTTCTGGACGGGCGAGGAACCGTCATCCATGCGCGCGAAGTAGTTGTAGGAGCCAGTAAGAGCCAAGCCGCCCGAGGTGCGCTTCTCAATTTGGAAGCCCGCGTTCGTGTTCCGGTACTTGCCAACCGCATACATTCCCCCGACATCGAAATCCTGGTATTGAGGGAACGGCCGCAGGGAGTTCGCGAAGGAGAGGGTGTTGAGTTTGTCCCGATACTTCAGGTTTTCGAGCGAAATGGCGTTGGGGTTCGCGAGGTTTGATCCGACGTACTGATCACGGCCATAGTTGCGGTTATAGAAGCCACTCACAATGAGGTTTTTCGCGAGCTGACGTTGCAGATTGATGTTGTAGGAAACGCCGACGGGTTGGCGTCCAGAGGTATCCCAAAGCTGCGCGGTGGTCCCATTCGCGGCTTCGGGGCGCAAATCCGGGAAACGGCTGGGGCGCAGACCGTCAGCCAGAAGTAACGCCGGCGTGAGTTGCGTGTTCGGAGACAGATAGGTCTCTGTGCCGTTGAAGGCCTGCGTGCCGAAGTGGCCGTTGCTGGTAAACGGCGAATTGTAGAAGCGCGAGAAGTTTAGACGGAGCACGGTGTTGTTGTCCCCGAGGACGCTCCAAGCGAGGCCGATGTTTGGCTCTGTGCTGATCCAATCCGACAGGAAAGAGCGACCATAGCCCTGGGCGTTCGCGGCGACCAAGGCTCCTGGACGTCCGTTCTCGGGATTGATTTCGTCGAAAGAAATATTAGATTGCCGATTGTATTTTTCGGTTCGCTGGGCGTAGTGGGAGATCCACACACCGAAGTTCAGCGTCAGGGAAGGGGTCAGTTGCCATGTATCGGCGAGGTGGACATTTTCGGTGTGCCAGCGATAGTAGTTGGGCGAGATCACGATCGTTTGCTGGGCGGTGGACGCAGCTCCCAGCAAGAAGCTCGCGAAGGGATGGCCGGTGTTGATAATGCCGGGAAGGCTGGTGTATCCAGCGGTGAAGTCGAAGCGCCCTTCCGGTGAGAGCGATCGGAAGGTATTCACCTGATTAAGATTCCCGTAAAATTCCGCGATGAATCGATGTGCCTTCCAGCGGCTGGAGAAGATGTTCGTCAGATTAAACGTGTTGCGAGCGTCGCGAGCGATTGGGTTGTTCTGGCCGAGGTTTTGATAAACGCCATTGAACTGATACCGCGGGAACGGCTTGCCTCGCGCGTCGAGCTGCGCCACGTTCTTGTTCGGCTGCGTGTCCACATTAAAGCGGAACGTGTTCACGCTGGTGGGCGATGCGGTGAAGACGTGTTCTATGCGCGCTCCGCGACTGAGCACGCTCACGTTGGGATTGTTGGAATTGGCCAGCGTCGGAAAGTTGGCCGCGTTGCCGTTTAAGCCGTCAGACTTACTGAGGCGCAGCGTGAGACGATGCTTTTTTCGAAAGCTATGGTCCACGGACACGATGAATCCATTCGCCTTATTGAGCTGCTGCGTCACAGCGTAGTAGTTGTTCTGGAAGAACGGACCCGCGTTCGTATTGGGCTGGGGGATAAACGAGACAACGGACTGCGCCACCGGATCGAGACGCGTCAGCGGGATCACGTTCCCCGGGAACTGTTGCCGAAGATACTGCAAGTTTGTGGTGCTGATATCTTGGCTGGAGTTATAGGCCGGGTTAGCTGCAGTAGATAGTGGATCGTAAATCAGCAGCGGAGCCCCATTCGGGTCAACCACGTGTCCGTACTGACCGGTGCGTTCTAGCGAGGTGGGAATCGTATTGAGGCTGAACTGCCCCACCGATTCCTTCACGCCTTCGTAGGTCATGGTGAAGAAGGTTTTGCCAGCCCCGTTGTAGACCTTGGGCAAAACGACCGGTCCGGTGACGCTGAAGCCGTACTGATTGCGGCGAAGCTGTCGCGGTGCGCCACCGCGTTGGACAATCTGATGCGGATTGGCATCGAAGGCGTTGTTACGAAGATTCTCGTAAATGCGCCCGTGCCAGGAAGGTTTGGCAGCGGGCCGGTTCCCTGCGGATTTCACTCCGCTTGACCCTGAGAGATTGGCCGTCTGAACTCGAAACTCTTCGATCGCGATGGCGAGTCCGGGGGTTGTCGCGGGCTTGGGTGGCGTGGCTGGCTGCGCCAGGCACAGGCAACTGAGCATGAGAGAGGTTGTTGCCAGAAGTTTGATAAATTTGCTCCCGAGTGGCGGTTGGGTCTCTGGTTAGACGTAAACGGTAGCGAACAGTTCCCCGGCAAAGGGAATTTATTTCCTTTGCCATCCGGCGGGACTAGGGTGTTCTCCTCAAAACAGGTCCATAAGCAGAATCGATTGGACGAGGGGGCCATTCGGTCGTAATCTGAAGGCGTAAGACAGGGTGCAATCCAGTTCTCATTCCCCTGTAGCTTCCAGCAGCTCTACTAACCATAGGCTGCGGCCTTCCTCGTGGCAGCGCCAATCCAGCAGCATGACCATCGAGGAGGACGTGTGTCTACATATGCCAGAAGTGTAATTACAGCTATCGTTTTCGCCGGATCGCTCGGCGCGCAGTCGCAGTTTGTCCACAAGGATGCTTCTAATGCAGACATGGCTACGTTTTCCACGGGACCGGGTGAAATCCGAGGACCGGTGGGCGTGGGAACCATTTCCGTGCGGGAATTGGAACGGCCACTGGAAGGCAAAGGCCTTCGGCTGCTGCAAAAGGCACGTGAGTTGCTAGCGCGCGGTGAAAGGGAGAGGGGACTGGAACAGTTGCGCGTCGCCATGGGTGACCAGATTGCCGAGCCGTACGCCTTGGCGATGCTGGGAAACGAGCACCTCAGGGCCGGGGATTATGATAGTGCTATCCGCGAGTTGCAGACTTCCTTGCAGTTGTTGCCTGGTCAGGCTGGCACTCATTCCAACCTGGCGCTTGCTTTGGGAGTGCGCCAGCGAAACGAGGAAGCGCTCATAGAAGCGCGCAAGGCCCTGCAACTGGACCCGGGCCGTGCCAAGGCCCGTTTCGTGATTGGCCAGATCCTGCTGCAGATGGGACGCGCCAAAGAAGCCGAGTTCCATCTGAAGTTGGCCGCCGTGGATCTTCCAGGGGCGCGAGCTTTGCTGACAAAATACTTTAATCCCGAAGCGCAATCACGTTAGCCAGCAGGCGCGCCGGTGCTTCGGCATTCGGAAACTGGCGCGTCAGTTCCGTGTATTCCCTCTCTGCGGTGCTGAGCAGGCCGTAGTGTTCCGCCATGAGTCCGAGCCCAAGGTGGGATGCTTTCATTTCGCTGCGGACGCGAAGCCATTCAATGGTGTCTTCGGCGGTCATCACGATGAATGCCGCATCCTGATATTCGTTGTTGGAGGCGGTCACCTTCCAACTGTAGGTTGCGCCGGGTTCAAGTTTCTTGGACATCACGTAGGTGACGTTCGGAAGGTTCGGCACGGAGACAAGGACTGCCCCGGCGCGGTCCCTCACCTCGAGTTTGAAGGGGCCCGGCGCGAAGAGGTTCCAACTGAACGTGGGCTGCAGCGTGTCCACAGCTTCGCTCACCGGATAAATCAAACCGAAACCGGTCGGTTCCGCGAGTTCGAGCAGCGATTCGGGCTTTACCGGTTCTTCTTGCGAGAGAATGACGCTGGCGCTTTGCTGGAGTTCGTCCGGCAGGGTGGCGAGCTCCTGAAAATCGATGCCCGCGTTAGGGTCACCTTTCGGTGCCGGGGGTTCGCCGGTGATGGGGTTGGTGAAGCCCGGGAAGGTTTGCAGCGCGAGGTACGGGACTCCGATCACCAGCGCGACGCCGGCCACCAGCATTGCGATGAGCATGGGCGATTTCGCCATCTCTGAAAACTTGTTTCCGTCGGCCATTAGCGGCTACCATTATGCCGCATGCAGGTGGAGCGGCAATTTAGGGTTCTAGCGAAGGAAATCGCCGCTTGCGAACGGTGCCCTCGGCTGCGCGACTATTGCCGGGAAATCGGAGCGGTGAAGCGCCGCGCGTATCTTGATTGGGACTACTGGGCCAAGCCTGTGCCCGGCTTCGGCGATCCACACGCGAAGTTGCTGATCGTGGGTCTGGCTCCCGGTGCGCACGGGGCGAATCGCACAGGCCGCATGTTTACCGGGGATAAGTCCGGCGAGTTTTTATATCGCGCGCTGCATGAGACTGGTTTTGCGTCTCAGGCGGAATCGACTTCGCGCGATGACGGCTTGACGCTGACCGGTGCGTACATCGGGGCGGCCGGACGTTGTGCGCCTCCCGATAATAAGCCCGAGCGTGAGGAACTGGCGCGGTGCAGGACGTATCTGGAACGTGAGGTGGACCTGTTGCACGACCTGCGCGTCGTGGTTGCGCTCGGGTCGATTGCGTTTCAAACCTACCTCGGGATCCTGCGCGACCGTGCTCTCATACAGCGGATGAGTGCGTTCAAGTTCGGACACGCCGTGGAATATCAGCCCTACGCGGGCGGTCCCGTGTTGATGGGTTGCTATCACCCGAGCCAACAGAATACGTCCACAGGAAAGTTGACCAGAGAGATGCTGCGCGCAGTCTTTGAGCGGGCTCGCAAGTTACACTAGCCCCATGCGTGAGCGGCTCGAGCAGTATTTTGAATTCGCGCGTCTCGGGACCACTTGGCGAACCGAGGTGCTGGCCGGGTTCACAACGTTCTTCACGATGGCCTACATCATCTTCGTGAATCCGTCTATCTTGCGCGATGCGGGGATGCCGTTCCAGGCGGTGTTGGCTGCGACGTGCGCCAGTGCCGCGGTGGGCTGCATTTTGATGGGAGGGCTGGCTCGCTATCCGATCGCCTTGGCACCGGGGATGGGGCTGAATGCGTACTTCACGTATACGGTCGTCGTCGGGATGGGAGTTCCCTGGCAGACCGCGCTGGGTGCCGTATTTATCTCCGGACTCGTGTTTTTGCTGCTGACCATTACAGGCGCTTCGCGTTTGCTTGTGCAAGCGATTCCGCCTGAGCTCTACGCGGCCGTCGCCGCTGGGATCGGGCTGTTCATTGCGATGATTGGCTTGCGCAACGCAGGCATCATCGTCGCGAGCCCGGCGACGTTGGTGCAGCTGGGCAAGCTGACCGATCCGAATGCGTTGCTCGCCGTGCTTGGATTGGCGGTGACGGCCATCCTGCAGGTGCGCGGTGTGCGGTCTGCCATGATCGTGGGTATCGTCGCGACGACGGTTGCGGGAACGGCGATGGGTTTGATTTCGTGGTCTCCTCAGACCTACAGCTTTGGGGATTTGTCGGCGACCATGGGTAAGCTCGACATCGCGGCGGCGTCACGTTTGGGACTGCTGGAAGTTGTCTTCGTGTTCCTGTTCGTCGACGTGTTCGACAATGTGGGCACGCTGGTGGGCGTGACGAAGAAGGCTGGGCTGGTGGATTCGGCGCACGGGATCCCACGCATGAAGCGTATTCTGGTTGCCAACGCCTCCGCGACTATCTTTGGATCGTTCGCGGGGACCTCGACCGTGGTGAGCTATATCGAAAGCGCCGCCGGAGTGGTCGCGGGCGGGCGCAGCGGCGTCACCGCGATCGTCACGGGACTGCTGTTCATCGTCGCGCTATTCGTTGCGCCGTTGGTGGGCGCGGTGCCACAGGCTGCGACGGCACCGGCACTGATCGTGGTGGGCTCGCTAATGATGTCGCACATCGGAGAGATTCCCTGGTCCAACGCAGCGGTCTCGATTCCTGCATTCTTAACCATGCTGACCATCCCACTCACCTTCAGCATCGCGACGGGCCTGTCCTTCGGGTTTGTTGCCTATGCGCTGCTGAAACTGGTGCGGGGCGATGTTAGGAAGAGTGACTGGTTGGTCTACGTGTTGGCCGCGCTGTTCATCGCGCGCTTCGTGTACTTGGGGCGAGCGTAACCGTCACGATGTGCTGACCTCGGGGCAGCTTCAATAGCTTGCCTTCAACAACACCGGTGCTCGGCTCGCCGTCGATCTCCACACGCGCAGGTTCGCGATTCAGGAGGGCAAAGGCGCGCGCGGAGCTTTGGTAAACGAACTCCATGCCATCGGGAATTGCGGTGGCGGAGCGAAGATCGGCATTCAGATCGGTGAGCAGCACTGCGGGCTCGGCCACTGAGGCTTGTACTGTGTGCGAGCCACCGGGGAGCCACAGCTTGTCGGGGCTGCGAACAGGCCACGGGCGGCCGTCGACGGTCGCAGGGCCGGTCCACGAAACTCCCACGCCTCGTTTGGATTCGATGGTCAGTTTGCCATCGCTGGTTTCCGCGCGATCCACTGTTGACGCGGCGGCAGCCAGCAAGCTCCAATCTACCTGCGCAATCGAATTTTCAAAATAGAGCGCCACGCGGGAGAACGCACCCGACGCAGCGTGAACCAGTTGGAATAGTTCAAGTCCGGTTTGCTGCTTCGTAGGGTAGACGTCCTGGTAACGCTCCACGATGTTGATGTCGATCGCGAGCTTCTCATGCTTCTTCGTCGCCTCGGCATAGCGCGCGGCGAGTTGCGGGTAACGTTGCGGACCCAGGTTCCAGGTGGTCGCCGGATCTTCGACCAGAAACGTAAAGTCGTGCGATGCCAGCAGCGGCAGCGTCTGCGCGGTGTCGGCACCGATCTTGTCGCGCATGGTCGTGTCCAGGCGATCATCGACGTGGGTCAGCGTCAGATCCAGCCACGGCTTTGCCTTGCGGATGTGCTCGATCTGCGCAATCCAATCGGCCTGCTGCTGATGTGCGAGGTCCGCGCGATAGTTGAGGAAGTATCCCAGCGACACCGGCTTGGTTTTCCAATAGCGCGGGGAGCCGGGCGAGAAGACTTCCACGGGATCGAAGCCCGCCTTGGCCTCAAAATCCGCTCGCACGTCGCTGTTCATCGGCGTAAAACGAGCAGGGTTGTCGGAGCCTTCGAGCGATTCAAAATACAGCTCGGCGAGATTCACGCCGTCCCAGTCGAAGCGCTGGACCAAATCATGCAAGCCTTTGGAGACAGCGGCGAACGCATCGCGATTCGTCAGGTTCATGAGCTTGCGCCAATCCAGCTGCGCATCCTGCCCGATCGCGGTTTTCTCCCGCCACTCGGGGTGGTTGTTCCAGAAGCGCTCACTCACATGCGGCAGTTCGACCCATGCGTAGACTTGGATCGCATTGCGGTGGCAGGCTTCGACAAGACGCTTGAGGTAGGCGTCACGCTCCGGATCGGTTTCCCAGTAGTGCCACGCAGCGACGTGCAACGCGGCGATGCCAGCGGCTCGCCACTTCGGAGCGAGGTAGTCGAGATCCACGCGGGAGCGATACGAAGAATCGAAAAACGCCCACAAGCGCGCGGAGTGGAACGGCAGTGCGAGACCTAGATCGGCCAAAGCTTGCGGCAGATATGGATAGCGGCTGTAACCATGCGGGCCGAGCGGCGTGGCGACCCACAAGACCGCGCCTGCGCCTTGGCGAAAGCCCGCGAGCACCGGCGCGTTTTCCCATTTTTCGCGCGCGAACACGGTGGCCGCTAAGGGCATTTCGAATCGCGCGACGGTCGCGGCTTGTTCCCACACGATGCCAAGTTTCGGCGCGCGAGCGTCGACGATGGAGCGAATGGTCGTCTGCTTGCCCGTCGCCTTGAATCCAAACGCGGTTGCAACTGGCGAGTCGCCCTCGAGGATGAGGATCACCCCCTGTTCGACGCGAGCCGCGAAGTCGCCTGAGGTTCCGCTGGGCACCACGATCACGTCTGCTTTTTCGCTCGCGGACAAGCCCAAGGAGGAGAGCGCCTCCGGCCATGCGCCGGCATCCCTACCCGCGATTTCGTAGGTGAATGACACGCCCCATGCGGCCTGGGAGATGAGCAGAAGGCTAGTGGCTAAACGCATACCAGATTCCGATTCGAATGTCGTTGTAGTTCGGACGATAGGGGTTGCCCTGATTCACCAGGTAGGCGCCGCGCAGGAAGTTCACGGAGAATTGCACGGCATCGTGCCGCCAACGCACGCCGGGTCCAGTTTCCGCGGTGTTGGCCCAATATTCGCGCTTCACGTCGCCCGTACCATTGACGTTCCAATAGGCCTGTAGCGAATCAGAGAGCGTCCAGCCTGCGCGGTTCCGCGAATACACCAGCGTGTCTTTGTTGAAGCGGCTTACATAGAGTGCGTCATTGGTGGTTTCGGCAAACAGCCTGCGACGATGGACGGATTTCGCAAAGGACAGGCCGCCGCGCAAATCCGTTTGTCCGGCACCGCCCTGATACGGAACAGCACGTCCGCCTTCAAACCACACCGTCGCGCCTTTCCACGTCGGCAGTGCAAGTCCAGCGGCGAGGATCACGCTGCGCTCCGAAAGATACTGCGGACCCAGGCCGACCAATGACCGAATCGGCCCGCGAACGTCGCCGATGAAGCGCAAGCTCAAATAGGGATGAACTCCAGGCAGCCGCAGTTCTACCTTCGCCTGGGCGTACGCGAACGTGTCGCGCCAGCGCGTGGAGATCATGGGGAACGCCCACACGGTGGTTCGCAATCGGCGCAAGCTCGGGACCAAGTTGGCATACGCTTGGGTCGCTTCTTTAGCCGTGATCACGTCCGGACTCTTGCGGGCAAGATCAAACCAGCGCACCGCCTCGCGATCGTTCTTCAGCGAGTTGTAGGTCTGACCGAGTTGGAGAATCACTCCGAAGTCGTTCGGATTCGATTCATAGGCCGAGCGCAAATAGCGCACCGCATCCTTCATATAGCCTTTTTCCAGGCTACGCTCCGCCATGAATTTGGCTTCCTGAGGCGGATTGGGGCGCTCCAGCAAGGTGGGCTGCGGCTGTGCGGGTGGCGCGGGTGCGCGCTCCGGTAGAACCTCAAACTGTTGTGCGGCGGCAGGGCGATTGCCCATTTCCAGATGCAGGTACGCGAGTTCCCGGCGCAGCTCATCGTTACTGGGATCGAGGGCCAAGGCTTGCTCGAATTCGTAAACGTAGGGATAGCGATCCGGCAGCAACGCGCGTGCAGCATCGGCCACACGCGGTTCGGCTCCACGTGACGCGGCGATGAGAGCGGCGGTGGCTTCTTCGATGCGCTGCTGTTCGCGCCATACGCGGCCAAGGTCGAGCAGTAGATCGCGACGCGCCGGGCGTAGCTGCCGCGCAAGCTCGTAATGGTCCGCCGCGAGGCCCCACTCATCGCGTTGCTCGGCGAGCCGCGCGAGTTCTTCATGTGCGCTGAAGTTTTCCGGCTCCTGACGCACCGCCTGTTGCCAGCGCGCGATTCCCTCGCGCAGCGGGCGATCGACATTTTCAAAGGCCTCTGCGGCGGTTTGATTGCCTAGCTTGCTCAGGCGCGCAAAAATCCGCCGCGCTTGCACAGGCTCTTTGGTCTCGTAACAGAGAAACGCGTATTCCAAAGCGAGATGTTCGTCGCCTGGGTCGAGCTTTAGCGCTTCGGCGAACTGGTCGCGAGCGGCGATGGTCTCGCCCACCTTCAGCAGCGTGTACGCGAGGTCCTTACGGATGTCGGGACGCGTGGGTTCGGCTTCGACCGCCCGCTGGAAGTTGGCCACCGCGCGATCATAGTCTTTGGCGCGCAGCGCTTCGTACGCCGAATCCAGCGGCGTTTGCGCAAGAAATAGGGCCAGCAATATCCAAGCCATAGGAGTACGCAATAGAGTGCTCCCAGCAGGTCAGTATTCTCTTGGAAATGTGCGCGACGCGGCCCTGTGTTACTGTGACCCCATGACTTTCCTTGCTGCCTGGGAGCCCCAGTTGCGTTCCCTTCTTCGGATCATTGTTGGCTACACCTTCTCCCTGCACGGCTACCAGAAGTTCTTCGGTTGGTTCGGCGGGATGGGCGGAAACAAGGCCGAGTTGATGTCGCAGATGGGTGCCGCCGGCGTCCTGGAAACGTTCGGGGGAGCGCTGATCATCCTTGGCCTGTTTACGCGCCCAACGGCGTTTATCCTGTGCGGACAAATGGCCGTGGCGTACTTCACGGTCCACGCGCCGCAAAGCTTCGCATTCCCGCTGCTGAACGGCGGGGAAATTACGGTCCTCTACTGCTTCACCTTCCTGTGGCTCTGCGCCGCCGGACCGGGACCGTGGAGCATCGACGCTCTGCGCACGAAACGCTAAGATCTAGGTAGTGTCACTGCGCACAACGTTCGCTTGGGGCGCGCTCATCGTGGGAGCGCTGGCCATCACCTACACCTTTGCCCCGACCAGCGGCAAGCTGGAGCTGGTCCCTGCCGAAAAACGCGTGGCCGCCGTCGACTTTAAGCTGACCGATTCCAACGGCAAGGAAGTCAAACTCTCCGACTATAAGGACAAAGTGGTGCTGCTGAACTTCTGGGCCACCTGGTGCGGACCGTGCGAGGTCGAAATTCCGTGGTTCAAGGAGTTCGAACAGACTTATAAGGATCGCGGTTTCGCGGTGCTAGGCGTTTCCTCCGATGAAGATGGCTGGCCCGCCGTGCGTCCTTATATGAAGGCTCTATCCATGAATTACCGGGTCGCGCTCGACGATGGCAAAATGCCCTCGCCTTATAAAGAGATCGAAGCCCTACCCACCACATTCCTGCTGGATCGCCAAGGCCGGATTGCCGTTTCCCACACAGGACTCGTCGGGAAGAACGTTTATCAGGCTGGCGTCGAAGAACTTCTCACGAACTAATACCCTATTGGACTCCTGAACTTAGCCCGATATACGGGTGTAGCCGGAGGAATCACCCAATAAGATGAGCGCGCTCGCTGACTCTCTCAACGCTCTTAGTTCGCAGTTGTCCGCCCCTTCACCGGCGGCTGGAACAATTTTGCCCCCGAAAGACACTGGTGTAGCACCGCCGGTACCCGATTCGCTGGAGCAGACCGGTATTTCCGCCGCTGTCATTGAACAGTTGGTGCTGAAGTTTCTCTATTTCCAGGGCGAATTGCTGGGCCGCGACTTGGCGCGGGAACTGGGACTGGAATTCAGTCTGATCGATCCACTGCTCGAAAGCCTGAAGCGCAGCCACACCGTAGGCGTCCGTAAATCGCTTGGCATGGGAAACAGCTCGGCTGTTTTCTTCCTGGCCGAAGCCGGGCGAGCGACCACCCGCGAGCATCTCGAAAACAACCAGTACGCGGGACCCGTTCCCGTGCCGCTGTACCAATATGTGGACATCGTCCGCCACCAGAAGCTAAAGAACAACTGGCTGAATCCGGCGACCTTGAAGCAGGCGTTTAGCCACCTGGTTGTCGAGCAGGACATCCTGGCGAAAATCGGCCCGGCGGTGAACTCCAACAAGAGCTTCCTGATTTATGGTCAGCCGGGCAACGGCAAGACGGCCTTGGCCGAAGCGCTGTTCAATGTGGACTCCACGCCCATCTATCTGCCGTACGCGATTGAGTGCCAAGGCAACATCATCCAGGTCTACGATCCGATCTACCACCAAAAGATTGAGGACGACGGACCGGAATTGCTTTCACTCACGCAGCACAGCGGCTTTGATCGGCGCTGGTTCCGCTGCAAGCGTCCGTTCATCGTTACCGGTGGCGAATTGACGATGGAGATGCTCGACTTGAGCTACAACTCTGTCTCCAAGGTCTACGACGCGCCCTTCCAGGTGAAGGCCAACAACGGCATTTACCTCATCGATGACTTTGGGCGCCAGAAGGCGACTCCGCAGGAAATTCTCAATCGTTGGATTGTGCCGATGGAGCGCAACATCGACTATTTGAGCTTCCAATCGGGCGGCAAGATGACCGTGCCGTTTGAGGCCTTCCTCATCTTCTCTACGAACTTACGCCCGGACAATCTGGGCGACGAAGCGTTCCTGCGCCGTATTCAATACAAGATGTTTTTGCGCAGCCCGAATCCGGCGGAATATATCCAGATCTTTGAGCGGTTCGCGAAATCCAAGCAATTGGATTGCGCCCCTGGCCTCGCGGAGAACTTCATCCAGAAACACTACGTGCAAGGTGGCAAACGCTATCGGCGCTGCCACCCGCGAGACTTAATTAACCACGCCATCGACATTATCAACTTCGAAAACCTGCCCAAGAAGCTCACACCGGATCTTCTCGATCACGCCTTCGACAGTTGCTTCGTCGAGAATATCGACGTCAACGACTAAAGATCGCCCCAGGTCTTTCCGAGCTTCGGCAAACCTGCTTTGCCCAGATCCTGCGGCGTCATCGCGATGCGGAATTCCACATCCGCTTCAAATTGCAGGAACCACGGTTCCGCAATCGCCGGAATGTCCGATGCGTTCTTCACGTTCACCACGAGAAGAGCCCCGCGGGTGCCGTGATGCTCCGTGAAATAGGCCGCCTCGGGCTTGATGCTGGCCATGATCTTCTCGATTTTGCCGCCGATGCTGCCATCGCGGACATACGAGTTAAAGGGTTCGACGGGAAATTGTAGGTGGACAAGAAATTGCATACGGTCCAGTCTACAGGAATGTGATGACGATCGAGCTACGATTTTTCGACCGGCTCGTCGCGTTCCACTTTGCCGTCGCGCACGTGGATAATCCGATGCGCGTGCCTTGCAATGTCATGTTCGTGCGTTACCAGTACGATCGTGTTGCCTTGATCGTGGAGCCGTTGGAACAGCGCCATGATTTCGATGCCCGTCGCGGTATCGAGTGCGCCTGTCGGTTCGTCAGCTAGAAGGATCGACGGATCGTTGACCAGCGCGCGAGCGATCGCGACGCGTTGCCGCTGGCCGCCCGAAAGTTCACTGGGCTTGTGCAGCATGCGCTGCTCCAGATCCACCGCTCGTAATGCCGCCTTGGCCTTCTCCGTACGCTGCTTTGCGGAAAGCCCCGCGTAGATCAGCGGCAACTCGACATTGTGTAGCGACGTCGCCCGAGCCAGCAGGTTGAAGGTCTGGAATACGAAGCCGATTTCTTTGTTCCGGATGCGCGCCAGTTCGTCGTCATCCATATCGCTGACCAGATTGCCGTTCAGGTAATACAGGCCAGCCGATGGCGAATCCAGGCAACCGATCATATTCATCAGTGTCGATTTTCCCGACCCTGACGGACCCATGATGGCGACGTACTCGCCCTTCTTGATCTCGATATCGATGCCGTTGACCGCGTGAATGGTCTGGTCGCCCATCACGTAGGTCTTCATCAGATCCCACGTGCGGATGATCACCCCATCCTTGCGCAATTTCGCGCCAAGTTGAGCCTTGTTGAGACTCTTATCCAGAGTCGGTTGAGACGCCGTTGTGGACATGACGCCCCGTTAGCCCTTTTGTTCCAAATTCACGCCAGTACTATTATCGATGATCACCTTGGCTCCAGGCCTCAGATTGCGGATGGTCTGGTAGGGACCCACCATAATCTGCGCGCCTCCGTCCAAGCCTTTGGTGATCTCGATGTCGGTCGAACCGGTAATCCCGGTTTCCACGGGCATGAACTCAGCGATGCCGTCTTTGATCACGAAGACCCCGGTCACTTCCTCACGACTGATTTCCTGGGCTGCGATGTCGATCGGCTTGCTGCCGTCTTTCTCGACAGGTTTGGCACCCTGCTTGGCGGCTTCCTTGGCAGCTTCTTCCAGGTCGCCCCGTTGACGAACCGTCAGTGCCTGAATCGGAATCTTCACGACGTCTGAGCGCGTCGCTACCGTGATCTTGGCCGTGCAGGACAAACCCGGACGTACGGAGGGCGGGGGGTTATCCAACGCGATCACGACTTTGAAGTCCTTGGCTTCGTTAGAGGACGTATTGTTCGCCGCTACCGCGCCGGTGGAGCGTAGGATCGCCGTGTTGCCGATCTCGATGACGTGCCCGGGGAACTTCTGGTCGGGGACCGCGTCAATGCTGACCTCGGTCGCCTGGCCCAGCTTGAGAGTGACGATATCGGTCTCATCCACCTTGACCTCGGCCGTGATCAAGCTCATGTCGGCAATGGTCATCACCGCCGAAGCAGCTGAGTTTTGGACGCCCGGGACAACCGTTTCACCGATGCGGACCGGCAAGTTGGTGACGATGCCATCCAGCGGCGCGATCACGTCGAATTTCGCCAGTACGTCGGCCACCCGATGCATCTGGGCCTGCGCCTGGGATACTCGCCTCTGGGCGGCTGTGATTTGCGCAGACGTCTGCGTTCGTTGCGAGACCATCTGGGTCAAGCGCAACTCCGCTTCGCGAAGGGCTGCCTGCTGCTGTTCGAGTTCGGCCTTCTTTTGATCGTATTCCTGGCGCGAAATGACTTGGGCCTCCCACAATTCGGCCACGCGGTTAAAGTTTACTCGCGAAAGCTCCATCTGGGCCTTGGTCCGCGCAATGGTGGCCGTTTGGATGGCCATGTTGTCGTCAGAAATCCGCAGGCCGATTTCTGAGGAGGCGGCATCCGCCTCCGCCGAAGCAACGTTGGCTTTTTGGGCATCGAGGTCAGCGGCTGCCTGCACGCTTTCGACTTTGGCCACCACCTGGCCCTTCTTAACGTATTGGCCCTCGGAGACCATCAGTTCGACGATGCGGCCCTGGGCGTTCGCCGCCAGGTTCGTGTATGTCTTGGGTTTGATTTCGCCCGAGGCTGTCACCAATGAAACGAGTGTGCCCCGAACCGCCGTTGTGGTTTGCACGGAGACCTGGCCGTTCTGGCGAGATTTAACTGTCCACACCACACCAGCAGCCACCGCCGCTAGTACGCTGACACCAATGACTACTTTCCACGTCGTTTTCACTGTAAACTCCTCTGAACGGTCTCTGCATCAGGACCCCAAACTGTGTTTGGTCTTGATCTGTATGAAGACAAGGACGAAATCCCTGCGGTGAAAGTTCCGCAGGGAGGTCCTATTCTTGGACGCGTCAACCCGCGTTTTCTTTCACTCGCCCCGGATTGGGATGACGTATCTAGTGTCCCACGAATGACTTTGCCACCGCCGCGATCGCCAGACAAACGGCTGCGTTGGTACTAGGAAACGTCCTGTGGGAAAAATGTTTTTGTTTCTTCCACCTTACGGATTATGCTCCGTAAATGGTTGTTAATAAACACTTTAAAAAATCATAACTTTCCCCTTGCCTTAGGATTTTCTGTGCTATTCTAAAAACCCAGTGAAGTACCGGAGGGCATCCTCCGGGCATCAGACGGCTGAGTCCCCCAGACAGTCAGGCTCCCAGGAACAGTATTTCCACAGCGTGTGGAAATCGTGTGGGAAAACCTCGATTGCTCGCTTAGCGGCTGATTCCTGGGTGCAGTTCGTGACGAGGGAGAATAACAGAAGTGCAGTCAGAAACCGGCGCGGGTACCGCGCCATCCATCGCAGCGAGTGCTTGGGAACAAATCAAGACTCTGCTCAAGCACCAATTAGCTCCCCAAGAGTTTGAGAACTGGGTAGGGGGCACCTCGCAACTTTCCTATGAGGACGGTTCTCTAGCGATCCAAGTTGCCGACCAGGTCAATAAGGACTTTCTGGAACAGGAATACTCCGGCCAGATCGACGGCTTGATCGCGCGCCTGGAACTGCCAGTGGAACGAATCGTCTATGTCCCCCGGGCAGAAGCGCGCCGCGAACCATCGCAGTTGCCGACATCTCCCGCCTCCACGCGCTATGTAGCTGAGCCAGCGTTTGCGTCCATCACGGGCCAGTTGAATCCTAAGTTCCGGTTTGAGAACTTTGTGGTCGGTTCCTGTAACCAGTTCGCCCACGCCGCGGCCCAAGCTGTTGCAAACAGTCCGTCGAGAACCTATAACCCGCTCTTTATTTATGGCGGCGTCGGCATGGGCAAAACCCACCTGATGCACGCCATCGGTACCGCGCTGCTGGAGCGCTACCCGACGATCCGCGTGGTGTATACCTCCAGCGAGCGCTTCATGAACGAAATGGTGAGTTGCATCAAAGCGAACCGCAAGGAATCGTTCCGCCGCCACTATCGCTCGGCCGACGTACTGCTGATCGACGATATTCAGATTCTGGCCGGTCGCGAAGGTACACAGGAAGAGTTTTTCCATACCTTCAACGAACTCTACGAGAGCCAGAAGCAGATCATTATTTCCAGCGATTCGCCGCCGAAAAGTATGCCTGGTTTAGTCGAACGTCTCCGCTCCCGCTTTGAGTGGGGCCTCATGGTCGACGTTCAGCCGCCGGATCTCGAAACCAAAATGGCGATTCTCGACAAGATCGCCGAGCACAATCAGGTTCATCTTCCGGAAGATGTTCGCATCTTCATCGCCACGAAGACCAAGTCCAACGTGCGTGAGCTAGAGGGAGCCTTGGTGAAGCTGATCGCCTATTCGTCGATGAGCCACTCCCCGATCACACTCACGATGGCCCAGCAGAACCTGAAGTACCTCACAGGTACAACAGAGCGCCGCATCACGATGGACTCCGTACTGCGCATCGTCGCCGACCACTTTGGTCTTACCCCTGCCCAGATCAAGCAAAAGTCCAACTCACGCCAGATTGCTTATCCGCGCCAGATCGCCATGTACCTGATCAAGGACCTGACGCACGCCTCTTTGCCCGAAATCGGAAGAATGTTCGCTGGAAAACATCACACCACCGTGCTGCATTCGGTGCAAAAAATCGAGAAGCTAAAAGCCGACGACCAAGATCTCAACAGCTTGCTCCACAGCTTAATCGATAGAATCCATTAGGGTTGAGTTTGTTATCCACAGATGGCCCTTGAGAACTCCTGTTCAAACTTGTGGGAGAGTCCCGAGGGCCAGGAGTTATGGTAGTTTGTTCAACCCTGGTATGCACAAGTTTCGTAGACTTAACTGCCCGTTCTAGCTATAATTTAGAAGGAAATCAACGTTTCAACAGTCCCTATGAATTGAAGTTCTTACTGTACTCATATACTTACTTCAATACAAAAGAACTTCTTCAGGAGCAAAACTGTCCATGGAATTCACCGTCAGTAGGGCCGACTTAGTTCGAGAACTGAACCTCTCTCAAGGTGTCGTCGAAAAGAAGACCACCATCCCGATCCTCTCGAACATTTTGGTCGAGGCGGATAGGGACAAGATCATCCTGACGGCGACAGATCTCGAATTAGGGATTCGCGTATCCTGCCCTGCTCGTGTGAAGAAGTCGGGAGCGGGTACGATTCCCGCACGCCGGTTGCTCGACTATGTTCGTTTGTTGCCGGAAGCGGACGTCCAAATCAAGACGCTCGACAATCACTGGGCGAGCATTGTTTCGGGCCGTTCACGTACTCGCATAGCGGGCATGTCGCGCGAAAGTTTCCCGGAACTGCCGGTCATGCCTCCTGTGCTCGCAGAGATGCCGATCGGCGTTCTGGCGCAGATGATCAGCAAGACGATCTTCTCCATCTCAACGGAAGAATCCCGCTTTACCCTGAACGGCGCCTTGATGGTCCTGAAAAAGGGTGGCATTGTGATGGTCGCGACGGACGGTCATCGCTTGGCCATGGTAGAGAGCACAGAAGAGCTTCCGGGCGTCACAGGAGCCTACCGAGCGCTGCTGCCCCGCAAGGCCATGGCGGAACTCACAAAGCTCGCCAGCGACGCGGATCCGGCCGCTGTGGTGCGTTTCTCCGGCGATGAGAACCATCTTTTCTTCGAACTGGGCGAACGCCTATTATTGAGCCGCAAACTTACCGGCAATTTCCCGGACTACGAACGCGTGCTGCCGAAAGAACAGCCGCACACTGTTACGATCAACCGCGATGAATTCCGCGGCTCCATCGAACGGGTCGCCCAATTCTCCGACGAACGGTCCCGCGCTATCCGCGTGCATGTCGGACCTGGCGAAATGAAAATTCATTCTTCCGTCTCCGACACCGGTGACTCCGAAGAAAGTATCCCCCTGACTTACGATGGCCCCGCCGTCGAAATCGGCTTCAACGCCCAATACCTCCTCGACTTCTTCCGCGCCGTCGGAACCGACGAAGTGCGCTTCCTGTTCAAGGACGCCCACAGCGCCGGCGAACTGCGAGCGGGCGGTGAAGGCGCAGATCAATACCGTTACGTCATCATGCCGATGCGCATCTGACAGTACAGCAAAGAGCCGCGACTGTAAGGAAGCAGACAAACGTCGCTGAAGTAGGCTGAAGTAGAAGGAAATGAATGGCCAGCAAAGATCCCCAGGTTTACGACTCCAGTAGCATCAAAGTTCTCGAAGGCCTTGAAGCCGTACGCCTGCGCCCGGCAATGTATATCGGTTCCACCGGCGAGCAGGGTTTGCATCACCTTGTCTACGAAGTGGTCGACAATTCCGTCGACGAAGCGCTGGCTGGCTACGCGCACGAAGTCAACGTCACCATCCGTGAGGATGACTCGGTCACGGTGCAAGACGACGGCCGCGGTATTCCCGTCGACATGCACGAGGACGAAGGCGTTTCTGCCGCGCAGGTCGTGCTCACCAAGCTGCACGCGGGCGGTAAGTTCGATTCCAATACCTACAAGGTCTCCGGCGGCCTTCACGGCGTCGGTGTGAGCTGCGTCAACGCGCTCTCCGAAGCCTTCCACCTCGAAGTGTGGCGCGACGGCTTTACCTGGGAGCAGGATTACTCCAAGGGCATCCCCAAGGCTCCGCTGGAAAAGGCTGGCAAGGTCGGCAAGAAGACGGGTACGAAGATCACCTTCAAACCCGACTCGACCATCATGGACGCCACGAAGTTTAACTTCGACACGCTGGCCACGCGCCTGCGCGAACTTGCGTTCCTGAACAAGGGACTAAAGATCACGCTAGCGGACGAGCGCGAAGATCCGCCGAAGGTGGCTGAGTTCCATTTCAGCGGCGGCATCGCGGAATTCATTAAGCACCTCAACCGCGGCAAGAGCGTTCTGCACGACAAACCGATCTGCATCGAAGGCGAGCGCGAGATGCCGCAAGGTACGCTCACCATGGAAGTGGCGCTGCAATACAACGATACCTACGGCGAGTCCGTTTTCAGCTTCGCGAACAACATCAATACCGTCGACGGCGGATCGCATCTGAGTGGCTTCCGTAGCGCCCTCACCCGCACCATCAACGCTGCCGGACAAGGCGCAGGACTTTTCAAGGACGTCAAAGAGAACCTGTCGGGCGACGACGTGCGCGAAGGTCTCACCGCTGTTGTCAGTGTCAAACTGCCGCAGCCCCAGTTCGAAGGCCAGACCAAGGGCAAGCTCAACAGCGATATCCAGGGCTACGTCGTCCAACTGGTCAACGAAAAGCTCGGCGAGTTCTTCGACAAGAATTCCGCCGTGATGAAAAAGATCGTTGGCAAGGCGATCGACGCCTCGCGCGCCCGTGAGGCGGCCCGCAAGGCTCGCGATCTCACACGCCGTAAGGGAGCGCTCGATTCCGGCGGCCTCCCCGGCAAGCTCGCCGACTGTCAGGAAAAAGATCCCACACGTTGCGAACTCTTCCTGGTCGAGGGCGAGTCGGCAGGCGGTACCGCCAAGGGCGGACGCGATCGTCGCTACCAGGCCATCCTGCCTCTTCGCGGTAAGATCCTCAACGTGGAGAAAGCTCGCTACGACAAGATGCTGGGCCACGAAGAAATTCGTTGCCTGATCACCGCGGTCGGTACCGGCATCGGTGTGGCCGACTTCGACGTCACCAAGCTCCGCTACGGCAAGATCATCATCATGACGGACGCCGACGTCGACGGCAGCCACATCCGTACCCTGCTGCTGACGTTCTTCTTCCGCCACATGCAGGAACTGATCAAGCGAGGCCACGTGTTCATCGCGCAGCCGCCGCTGTTCCGCATCAAGAAGGGCAAGAGCGAGAAATACATCAAGGACGAGAAGGAATTCACCCGCGAAATCCTCCGCCGCGCCACCGAGAGCCTGAAGGTGGAAAACTCCGCCAAGGAAATCGTGGAAGGCACCGAGCTGCGCAACCAACTGATGCAGTTTGATGAGCTACAAGTTATCTGGCGTAAGCTGGAACGTCGTCTACGCGAACCCCGCGTGGTGGAAGTCCTGGCCCGGGTCGATTTCGCCATCGATTCCAAAGCCGATTTCCAGGACGAAGCGAATCTCAAGAAGGTTCTGGAAGCGCTGAAGGACTTGAAGGTCGACGCGCAGATCAAGCGCGAAGAAGAACACAACGCCTGGATGGTCACCTTCCGCGACCCCACGCAGGCCGAGCGAGCCATCAACATCGAACTCGCGATGCAACCCGAATATCGCCGCCTCCGCCTGCTGTCGAAGCAGACGGCGAAGCTGAATCAACCCCCATTCACAGTGATCCGCGACAATGAACGCGAGACGCTCAACAGCTGGCGTGAACTCCTCGACCACGTGAAGAGCCAAGGCACGCGCGAAATCAATATCCAGCGCTATAAAGGTCTGGGAGAGATGAACGCCGAGCAGCTCTGGGAAACCACCATGGACGCCGAGCGCCGCACGCTGCTACGTGTGTCCGTCGAAGACTTGGTCGCGAGTGACGAAATCTTCACCACGCTGATGGGCGAGAACGTAGAAGCTCGCCGGAAATTCATCGAGGACAACGCTCTCGACGTACGTAATTTGGACGTGTAGGTCTGGTTTGTGGCTTACATTCCCAAAGACGCCGAGTGGTATCTTGCTGACATCGTGATGCAGATCACGGTCGACGGCCATCCAGAAAACATCGTTCACACGAACCTAATACTGATTAGGGCTGATTCCCCGGAGCAGGCTTATGAGGAAGCGGTCAAGCTTGGTGCGGAGGGCGAAGGGACTTGGCAGAATCCGGATGACAGACTAGTAAGAAAACGCTTTCGGGGTCTGCGCACTCTCGGTGTGATTCACGAGAAGTTGGAGCATGGCGCCGAGCTTACCTATTGCGAAGATCGTGACATGGACGAAGCGGCTATTGTGGCTTGGGTCACGCCGAAAGAGGAACTGGGTGTCTTCTCGCCGATTGAGCCGTCGAAAGGCCCGAACTACGGGTCCCGGGAGATACAAGACAAGCTTCGAAGTGAGTTCCCACATTTGTTCGATTCCGACGGCCGTCGAATAGTTTGAAAACGCTACAATTTCACTAGTGCCTGCCGTCGCATTTTCGCGAGTCTCGAAATCCTACTCCATCTACGCCGCCCCGCGCGATCGGTTGAAGGAGCTGGCGACCTTCAATTCCCGTAAGTTCCACACCGACTTCTGGGCTCTGCGCGATGTCAGCTTTGAAGTGGAGCGCGGGGAAACCTTCTGCGTCCTCGGCGAGAACGGGTGCGGCAAAAGCACGCTGCTGCAGATGTGCGCCGGTATCCTCGCGCCCTCCAGCGGCTCCATCGAAACTCACGGACGCATCGCTGCGCTGCTGGAACTCGGCTCCGGCTTCAATCCCGAATTTTCTGGACGCGACAACGTGTACCTCAATGGCGCGATCCTCGGCTTCTCCGAAAAAGAGATGGACAAGCGTTATCCCGAGATCGAAGCCTTCGCCGAGATCGGGGACTTCATCAATCAACCGGTGAAGACCTACTCGAGCGGCATGTCCGTCCGCCTGGCCTTCGCCGTTGCGATTCACGTGGACCCGGAGATTCTCCTGGTCGACGAAGCACTTGCCGTCGGCGATATCTACTTCCGTCAGCGCTGCATGCGCAAAGTTCACGAGTTGAAACAGCGCGGCATCACCATCATGTTCGTCTCGCATGCGACGGGAGATGTGAAGGCGCTCGGGGATCGCGCGATGTGGCTGGAGAAGGGTTCCATCAAGGCGATCGGCAAGACCGACCACGTGGTGAATCAATACCTCGCCGCGATGTCCGCCAAGGATCGCGCCTATCAGGCGCACGACATCTCGCACCTGATCGCCGACCGCGAGCGCATGCAGCCGGAGGAAATCATCGTCGGCATTCCGAACATCGATCACCGCTTCGGCGATGGCAAAGCGGAGATCCTCGGCATCACTGTGGTCACGCCCGATGGACCGCGCGTATCCACGCTTTCACCCGGAGGCACCGTCGTCGTCCGCATCAGCGTGAAGGCGAAAGCGAATCTCGACAGCCCCATTGTCGGCTTCATGTTCCGCAATCATCTCGGTGTCGATTTCGCGGGCACCAACAGTTCGCGCGAGCGCGCCGACGTGCCGCCAATGATGATCGGCGACATCTGCACCGTCGATTTTTATCTCGACCTGCCGCAGCTCTACGCATCCACCTTTTCGTTCTCGCCCGCGGTCGCCAACGGAACGCTGGAGCATTACTCCACCTGCGACTGGATCGACAACGCGGTGGTGCTGCACATGGACAAATCGGAAGACCCGATCTACGGCCAACTGCATCTGCCGTGTCGCGTCGCAGTGAATGCAAAGCTCGGTGAAGGGGTCGCGGCCGAGTGAGCGAGTTTACCGGCGAGCGCGTTATCCCCGGCCAGGTGGAAGATGACCTGTGGGCCGAACACATCGCGCGTTATGCCTTCGCGACGCGTTTCGTTGATGGTAAGCGTGTCTTGGATCTTGGCTGCGGCACCGGCTACGGAACGGCGGAGCTGGCGAAGTATGCTTTCGAGGCGGTCGGCGTTGACATCTCGCGCGAGGCGATTGACTACGCCAAGGCGCACTATCGCACAGCGCGTTACGTTGAAGTCCCCGCGACGGAGCTGCCTTTTGAGCCGGCTACGTTCGATGCCGTTGTCTCTTTTGAACTCATCGAACATCTTTCCGACTGGCGCCCCTTGCTCGCGCAGGTGAAACGCGTGCTGCATCCGGGAGGACTCTTCATCGTCTCCACCCCGAACAAGCTCTACTACGCCGAAGCCCGTGGGGCTGCTGGCCCGAACCCCTTCCACGAACACGAATTCGAACACGCGGAATTCGCAGCGGCGATGCGCGAATTCTTTCCGCACGTAAAGCTCGTCTTGCAGGATCGCACCGAGGCGTTCGTCTTCTACGACGCGAGCGAGAGTGGTGCATCGCAAATCGAACGTGCGTCCGACGATCCAACGACGGCGAACTTCTTCATTGCGATTTGTTCTGAAGAGCCACTGGAGCCGATTGCGCCATTCGTGTACGTTCCTGCCGCGGTGAACCTGCTACGGGAGCGCGAGCGTCACATCGCCAAGCTGGAAGAAGAATTGTTTCAAGTCCGCCAGTGGCTCGACCAAACCACGGCGTCGCGCAACCTGATCATGCAAGAGCACGCGTCGATTCAGCGCGAAGCGGACGAGAAGACTCGCTGGGCGAAGGAACTGGAGGGTCTACTGCAATCCGCGCAGAGCCGCGTTGTCGAGTTGCAGGATCAGAACGCGACCCAGCAAGCCGAAGCCACAGCAATTATCGAAAACCTGCACGCCGAGAATCACAAGAACATCGGGTGGGCGCAAGAGACGGGTCGCGCACTGACGCAGAAATCGGAAGAGCTGGCGAATACCGTGAAGCTGCTCGACCAAGCGGAGCAGACGGTTGTTGAGCGCACGCGATGGGCGCAAGGCCTCAACTCTGAACTCGAAGCGGAACGCGCTCGCATCGAAGCGATTCGCCAATCTCGTTGGATGAAACTCGGTCGTGGTGCCGGATTGGGGCCGAAGCTCGATTCATGAGGCGGCTGCTTTCGGAAGCGTGGCGGCTGCTGAAAGGCCTGCCGCTAGCAATCTTTGCGTCGGTGGTTTTCCTGGGTTCCGCGATCGTGCTGCTACTGGCAGACCTCTTCAGGCCGGGTCCGCGCCTGGCGCCAAACACTCTGCCTAGCACGCGCGCCGCGAGCGTCGTGATTCCGAACTGGAATGGCAGGGACCTTCTGGAGAAGTATCTGCCATCGGTCGTCGATGCGATGTCGGGCAATCCCAGTAACGAAATTATCGTCGTGGACAACGGCTCGGAGGATGGCAGCGCGGCTTTCGTGCGCGAGCATTTCCCTCAAGTGCGTGTCTTGGCGCTCAAAGAAAATCTAGGCTTCGGCGGAGGCTCGAACGCCGGCTTCCGTGAGGCCAAGAATGACATCGTCGTTCTGCTCAACAGCGACATGCGAGTGGAACGCGGCTTCCTCCAGCCGCTTCTCGACGGTTTCCAGGATGCCGAGACCTTCGCCGTCTCCTGCCAGATCTTCCTTTCCGATCCGGCAAAGAAGCGCGAAGAAACGGGACTTACCGAGGGCTGGTGGAAACAAGGCAGTCTCCGCGTTGGCCATCGCATTGAGCCCGAGATCTCAGGCCTGTTCCCATGTTTCTACGCGGGCGGTGGCTCTTCCGCTTACGACCGGCGCAAGTTTCTGGAGATCGGCGGCTTCGATCCGATTTACCATCCTTTCTATCTGGAAGACGGCGACCTCGGCTACGTGTCGTGGAAGCGCGGCTGGAAGACGCTCTATCAGCCCGCGAGCGTGGTCTACCATGAGCACCGCGGCACCATCGGCAAGAAGTTCTCGCAGGATTTTATCGACGGTGTCCTACGCAAGAATTTTGTCCTTTTCGCGTGGAAGAACATCCACAACTGGCGTATGCTCGCCGAGCATTTTATCTTCACCCTTGCTGGCGCTAAGATTTACTGGCTGGCGGGTGGAGGCAATATCGATCGTCCGAACTATGCGGGTCTGGTCCGCGCTGCTGGCTCGCTCGGTGCCGCGATCTCCGCACGCCGCCGAGCGCAATCCCTGGCCGCGATCACAGACCGCGAGGCTTTCCGTCGCCCCCTCGGCGGTCATTTCCGAGATTCGTTCTCAAATCTCCCCGCGCGTCCCGACAAGCTCAACGTCCTCTTCGTTTCCCCATACCCGATCTGCCCCCCGATCCATGGCGGTGGCGTCTTCATGTATCAAACAGTGCGCGAACTGGCGAAGCTCACCGACCTGCACTTGATCGTTTTGCTGGATCACGAGCGCGAGCGCGCCCCGCACGCGGAACTTGATCCCATTTGCGCGTCAACCAACTATATTGCCCGTCTCGTTGGACGCGCGAAGGCTCTCGGCTCCACTGAACCCCACGCGCCGCGCGAGTTCCGTAATCGTGACCTCGCGTGGCTCATCCATCGGACGATTTACACCAAGAACATCGACGTCCTGCAACTCGAATACACGGTGCTTGGGCAATACGCAGGCGAGTTCCGTCGCAGTCCGTCGATGCTTTTTGAGCACGACGTCTACTTCCAGTCGATCGCGCGCCGCCTGCCCTACATGAATGGATTGGTGGAGCGCACAGAAGCCCGGTGGGAATACCTGCGGTCCCTTCGGTACGAACTCAAACTGCTGCCGCGCATGGATCGCGTTCAAGTCTGTACGCGCGACAACGCGGAATATCTGGAGTCGTTCCTGCCGCAGCTCAAAGGTAAGATCGACGAAGGCTACCGCGCCGGCATCGATACGGCCGAGTATGCGTTCAAGCCGTCCGGTCGCGAGCCATTCACCATGTTGTTCCTAGGCAGCTTCCGCCACCTTCCGAACGTCGAAGCGCTGCAGTGGTTTCTCAAAGAAGTATTCCCCAGAATCCGAGCCGCTGAACCTCGCGCGAAACTGGTGATCGTCGGTTCTGATCCACCGCCGCGTCATTCCCTGCGGGATGCGGAAGCGATCGAGATGGTGGGTTTTGTGGAAGACGTTCGCGAACCCCTGGCCCGCTATTCAGTTTTCGTCTGCCCGATTCTCGCGGGCTCTGGTATCCGTGTAAAGTTGCTCGAAGCTTTCGCTGCCGGAATTCCTGTGGTATCTACTCGCGTGGGAGCTGAAGGCCTCGCCGACAGAGATGGTGAAGTGTGTGCCTTGGCTGACGAACCCACGGCATTCGCGGCCCATGTCGTTCGGTTGTTGCAGAACCCTGCGGAAGCCGAAGCCCTGTCACTGCGCGCCAGGGCGGACGTCACCAGCAAGCGCGACATGCGAGTGATGACCGCGAAGCTGGTGCGGTGCTACCAATCCGAAGTCGCGCGAATGCGCTCTTAGTTCTTCGGCTTCCGAGCCTTCGCCAATTCCTCCACGATATGCTTCGCGGCGGTGTTCAGATCCCCAACAGAGGTTCCCTTGGGCTTTTCCAATGCGCTCCAGAGAACATCGCCGGTTCTTCGATCCACCAGGAACACAGTGCCCCTCGCGCGCGATAGCGGACGCATGTTGGGTTTCGCGAAGACCACTTCCCCTGCTTTTCCACTTTGTGCCTGATCGGTAGTTTTGTGGTCCAGCTCAGCCAGTGATTGTGGGAAATCCTCGCCCACGCGATCCGTCAAAACGACGTCCGCCTTGCTGGAATCGGTAACCACTTGCAGCACCGCGCCCTGCGTCAGTTGCAGTGCGATGTACTGCTCCAGACCGCCAGGCATGGGCATCAGGAAAACATTTTTCGCCCCGCTGAGCGGCGTCTGCGCCAGGGCAATCGCGCTCGAAACCAAAAAGAGCAAGAAGTGTCTCATGCCTTCATCATATTATGGTGAAACGGTCCGAATGTATAAGTCTCAGAAGATCACCGTCATTATTCCCTGCTTAAACGAAGAACAAGGCATCGAACGCGTGCTCACCCGCATGCCCGAGTTTGTGGATGAAGTAATCGTCGTCGACAACGGTTCCACCGATCGCACCTCT
Source organism: Bryobacteraceae bacterium (assembly GCA_039926185.1). Lineage (GTDB taxonomy): Bacteria > Acidobacteriota > Terriglobia > Bryobacterales > Bryobacteraceae > Palsa-187. The sequence continues at coordinate 183,064 of JBDSXJ010000006.1, forward strand.
GACGTCGCCAAGAGTTTCGGGGCCAAAGTGGTGCGCGAAGATGTTCGTGGTTACGGCCGCGCCTACAAGACCGGCTTTTCGCAAGCTACCGGCGACATCATTGTCACGCTCGATGGCGATCATAGTTATCCGCCCGACGCGATTTCCTATCTGCTGGAAGCGTTTTTGCACCTCGAAGTGGATTTTCTCAATACCTCGCGCTTCCCCGTTCGCGATCGCGCCGCAATGAGCTTCAAACACAAGTTCGGGAACCTCATACTTTCCCTCGCGATGTCCGTGCTCTACCTCCGCTGGGTGCGCGATTCCCAGTCGGGAATGTGGGTCTTCAAGCGGTCCATTCTGAAGGATATGAAATTGGTTTCCGATGGCATGGCTTTCTCAGAAGAGATCAAGATCGAAGCCCTGAAGCACGCCCGCTTTGAAGAGATCTCGATTCAGTACAGCTCCCGCTTGGGCGAGATCAAGTTGAACCCCTGGCGCGACGGTTTTGCGAATCTGTGGTTCCTGGTGCAAAAGCGTTTCTCATGAAGGTGGCCGCAGTCATCCCGCACTGGAACCGAGCCTCACTGCTGCGGACCCTGCTGGAGAACCTGAAAGAACAGAGTCGTAAGTTTGACGAGGTGATCGTCGTCGATAACGGTTCCACCGACGGGTCCGCAGATCTGGCCGAGAAGGCCGGAGCCCTAGTGATCCGCCTGGATCGTAACTATGGCTTCGCCGCCGCGGTGAATCGAGGCGTGGCCGCTACGGATGCCGACTGGGTGGCGATCTTGAATAACGACGTGACACTTGATCCCGCTTGGCTGGGGCGGTTGTGCGGCGTGAGTGCTGGTGCGCGGGACATCCACAATAGCGGTTTGCTAGCTGAGTCGTCCAGCATTGAAGTCACTGCCAAAGACGACTACGCTAGTAAGCGAGATGAGCTCTGCCGAATCCTTGAAGAAAAACGTCCAGGACTCTCAGCGGATCTCTATAAGGCCACTGCGGGATCCAGAGCTCCAGGCAAACATGGACGCGAACGCGAAGCGGATCGTGGAGAATCTGAACAATCTCCGCAAAGCAAAGCAACGGCAGAAGTAGTCTTCGCCACCGGCAAAATCCTCTCCGCCCGCGACCATTCCATCCTCGATGGAGCCTGGGACGAAGTCTCCCGGGCAGCTTGCCCCGTCCGAATCGGCTCCGGTGCCCCGGACGGTCCCTTTTGGAACGTTCAGCGCCCCATCCCGATGGCCTCTATGACCGCCTGCCTGATCCGCCGGAAAGCCTTCACCGACCTGGGTCCTCTCGACGAACGGTTCGAGTCTTACCTGGAGGACGTCGATTTCGGGCTCCGCTGCGCCAAGGCCGGACTGACCGGCGTCTACGAACCTGCGGCTGTCGCCTACCATCAGGGAAGTTCGACATGGGGCCGGTGGAATCCTGACACAGTCCGTTTACTTTCCCGTAACCAGATTTTGCTGTATGCCAAGCATTTTCGGGGTCAGCCGCGCTGGCCGATCCTGGCCGGGCAATTGCTTTGGGGATTGGTAGCACTCCGTCACGGCTGCGGGTGGGCTTGGCTAAAGGGCAAGCTCGCTGGGCTCAAAATGGGGGATTCCATAGAAAATGAGACTCGCGACACTCAAGCCTTGGCTGGATTTCTTCGCACCAGCGAAGCAGCTATCCTTGAGCACTGTCGTGAAACCTACTGGAGGTTGTACGCGTGGCTCGCACCGCTGCGGTAGTGGTGACGTACAACTCGGAGGACGTCATTACGCCCTGTGTGGAGGCTTGCCTGAAAGCGCTTGACCAAGTTGTGGTCGTGGACAACGCGTCGGCTGATAGGACCGTCGATCGCGCCCGATCGCTGGGTGTCCAGGTGATTGCCAATGACGAGAATCGGGGTTTTGCGGCGGCCGTGAACCAGGGTTTCCGCGCGACCGACACCGAGCTGGTCCTGATCATGAACCCCGATGTCCGGATCACTACCAGTCTGGAACCTCTTGCCGCTGCTGCGCTCCAACACGGCGTCGCCGGTGGCCGCCTGACGGATGAGCAGGGTCGGAGCCAGCAGGGCTTTACAATTCGCCGCTTTCCGACCCCCACGGTCCTTTCACTCGAACTCCTCGGCCTGAATCGCTTGTGGGAAAAAAATCCCTGGAATGTGAAATACCGGTGCCTCGATAGGGATCTAAGCGTTGAGGGTCCTGCAGACCAACCCGCCGGAGCGTTTTTAATGGTTCGCCGGGATGTCTGGGAGAGGTTGGAGGGTTTGGACGAGAGTTTCTGGCCGATATGGTTTGAGGATGTGGATTTCTGTCGGCGTGCGGCGACAGCGGGCTTTACAATTCAATACGTGCCGGAAACGACGGCGGTCCATTCCGGGGGGCACTCCATCAAAAAAATCGATGGGTCCAGCAGACAACTGTATTGGTATGATAGCCTTCTAAGGTATGCGGGGAAACATTTCCGGCCCGGGGAGTACTGGATTTTAGCCTTGGCCGGGGCTTTTGGAGCGTTGCCGCGGTCGTTCATCGGAATGGCTGTGGGGATGATCCAAGAGCGTAGCTTTCGCCCAGTCAGCAGTGGTTTGAGGACCCTGAAGTTTGTGGGAAGGCGCCTTGTCACGCGTCCGCCGTCAGGACCAGTAAAAATCTAAGAATGGACGCAATGGCAGGACGCATCTACTAGCCCTAAACATGCCCGTCAAGGACTCTGTTTCAGTCACGCTCGTCACCTATAACAGCGGCCGCTTCATCAAGCGATGCCTGGAGTCGGTGCTGGAGCAGAAGTACGCGAATATGGAGGTCGTTGTTGTAGACAACGCTTCTACCGACGGTACGGTTGACATCCTGGAGCAATTTTCCGATCGTTGCCGTATCTATTACAACGACAATAACTTGGGGTTCGCGGCCGCCCAGAACCAGGCCATCGAGCTGGGAACCGGGGAATGGATTCTGACCCTGAACCCCGACGTCCTGCTGCAATCAAACTTTATTCAGGCGTTGGTCGACGCCGCCCGGGTGGACTCCAAGATTGGCACGGTTTGTGGAAAACTCCTCAGCATCCGGGCCTCCTTCGACCTTCCGGAGAAGCAATTGGTGGATTCGACCGGCATCTTCTTCACTCCGATGCTGCGCCACCTGGACCGTGGCAGCCAGGAAGTGGACAACGGCCACTACCTCAACACCGAATACGTGTTCGGAGCTACCGCCGCCGCCGCTCTCTACCGCCGCGCGATGATCGAAGACATCGCCATCATGGGTGAATTCTTCGATTCCGACTTCTTTGTGTACCGCGAAGACGCCGACGTCGCCTGGCGAGCCCAGTTGATGGGCTGGCGCTGCCTCTATACCCCCCAAGCCCGCGGTTACCACGTCCGAGCCGTGCTCCCCGGCAACCGCCGCGCCTTGCCACCCGCAATCAACATGCACTCCGTCAAGAACCGCTTCTTGATGCGCATGAAGAACATCACCTGGGACCAATATCGCCGGAATTTCTTCTCCATCACCATGCGCGACATTATCGTCGTCGGCGCGTGCCTGGTCCGCGAACAGTCCTCGCTCAAAGCCTTTTGGTACCTTGCCAGCAACTGGCGCCGCGTGTTCGAAAAACGTCGCGAGATCATGAAGCGCCGCCGCGTGACCGAAAGCTACATCTCAGACTGGTTCAGCTACCAGCCGGTGAGCCATCCCGCTCCCAAGCCGTCCGCCCGCGCTTCGGCTCGTGCTCGCTCCGCCCGCGGCTAGGGGTGATAATAGTCCCGTGAAATTCGCCATCGTTGGCACCCGCGGCATCCCTGCCCGCTACGGTGGTTTCGAAACCTTCGCCGAAGAACTTTCCACCCGGCTCGCCGCCCGCGGTCACACGCTCACCGTCTATTGCCGAGCCCGCCACACCGATCCGACTTATCGCGGTGTTCGCTTGGTCTACCTGCCGACGATCTCCAACAAGTACCTCGATACCATCGCCCACACCTGCATCTCCACCTTTCACGTGCTGTTCCAGCGTTACGATGCGGTGCTCTATTGCAATGCCGCGAATGCCGTTTTCACCTGGATGCCTCGAGTCATCGGCATGCCTGTCGCTCTGAACGTCGACGGCCTGGAGCGGAATCGCAAGAAATGGAACGCGCTGGCCAAGGCGTGGTACCGACTTTCCGAATGGCTCGCGACCTGGATGCCGAACGTCATCGTGACGGATGCCAAAGCGATCGAAGACTACTACCGCGAGCGCTACAACCGGAAATCGACGATGATCGCCTATGGCGCGGAGCTGGGCCCAGTCGCTACCGCCGCCGTGCTCCCGACGCTGGGACTGAAACCACGAGGCTACTTCCTGTACGTCAGCCGCATGGAGCCGGAGAATAATGGCTTGCTGGTTCGGGAAGCATTCGAGAAGATCTCTGGCGACGTGAAGCTTGCGCTCATTGGCGACGCGCCCTACGCCGCGGAATACATCGCGCAAGTGCGCAACACGCAGGACCCGCGCATCGTGATCCCCGGAGCCATCTACGGGCCCGGCTATCACGAACTCGGCTCGCACTGTTTCGCTTACATCCACGCCACGGAAGTCGGCGGCACGCACCCCGCGCTGATCGAAGCCATGGGACGCGGCGCGCTGACGCTGTACCTGGATACAATTGAGAACTGCGAGGTCGCCGGTGGCGCTGGCCTCCCCTTCACGCACGAGAATCTCCCGCAGGTCCTGCAAAGCGTTCTGGAGATGCCGGATTCCGAACGCGACGAATGGCGCGCGAAAGCCATGCAGCGGGTTCGGGAGCGGTACAGCTGGGACGCCGTCACCGATGCATATGAGAAGCTGTTAACAGAACTCACGAAATGAGAAGTTGGCTAGAAGTATCCCTCGGCCGCATCCGCGGTAACTACCGCGCCGTCCGCGATCACGTCGAGACTGGCATCGACGTGATGCCCGTCGTCAAAGCGGATGCCTACGGACACGGAGCTTTCGAAGTCGCCCGCGTGCTGGAAGATGAAGGGGCGCGCTGGCTCGCCGTTTCGAACGTGGAAGAAGGAGTCTTCCTGCGTCGAGCCGGCATCCACGGGCGCGTGCTGGTCATGGCTGACTTCCTCACCGAAAGCCGCCCCGCGCTTGAAGAATTCGGACTCACACCGGTGGTGCATTCACTCGAGGATGTGAAGCAAGTTGAAGTTCCCTACCACTTGAAGATCGACTCCGGCATGGGACGCCTCGGTACTCGCGCCGATGCACAAGCGATCGTGGCGGCAGTATCAGCGAACCAGTCGCCGCTCGAAGGGGTGATGACGCACTTCGCGTCCTCCGCCAACTTCGACAGTCGCCAGACCGAAGAGCAGATCGAACATTTCGAGCAGATCATCGCAGCTCTGCGAGCCGCCGGTCACGCCCCGCGCTACGTTCACGCGTCGAGCACGAACTCCATCGCTTATGAACGTCGTAACGCGTGGGGCAATCTCGTGCGACCCGGCCACGCTATCTACGGCTACATCTCCGCCGCCAAGGGAGCCCCGCGAGCGATGCTGCAGGTGAAGCCCGCGCTCAGTTGGAAAGCGACTGTGCTCTCGATAAACGAAGTCCCCGCCGGAGCGCGGATCGGCTACGGCGGCATCCACACAGCGGAGCGCCCCATGCGCACGGCGATTCTGGCAGCAGGTTACGCCGACGGCATCCCCCATCGCCTCGGCAACCGGGGCCAGGTGATCGTCAACGGAAGATTCGTGCCCATCGTCGGGGCGGTGTCGATGGATCTCACGACAATTGATGCTACCGATACACCGGAGTTGAAGGTCGGTGACGCTGTGATGCTCCTAGGCGAGCAAAACGGCATTTCCATCAACGCCCAGCAAATGGCTCGCATGGCCGGGACAATTTCCTATAGTGTCCTGTGCGGCATCAACCCGCGCGTGAAGCGCGTTTACGTGGAGTAACGCACGCACTCTGCGTGCCGCATCGAGACTCGTCTCGATGCCTCTGGCTGGAGATCAAGAGTTAGTAGGCGTCGAGAAAGTCTCGACGCAGCACGCACGAGTGCGTGCGCTACTGCGACAACATGGTGCTTGACAACACCCTTGTTCGGGAGCACACTGAGGGCGCGATAACAAGAAAGCATCGTCCCGGCGATAGATGCCGGGCAGAAGTTCTCGAGGGAGGTGCTATGGAACCACCTGAGCAGATTTGGGCGGCGCTCGCCGCGCGGTCTTTAAAAGGTTCGATTGCCCATCGCCCCGGATTGCACTATGCATTGGTTGTGCTGTAGGGTTTCATGCCCAATGATGGCGCGTATGGTGTTCTTGCACCGGACCTAACGACGGACGCCGCCCCAACACTAATTCTCAGTTGGTGTTTTATTCGCCGAATCGACGATTAACACTTCCATCGGTGCCTTTTTCGCCTCTAGCTTGAGTCCGAGTTTCGCCAGGGCCTCATGCAGGGAATCGCCCGAGCCGACTTCCAGCAGCTTCAGAGCTTGCGGTGGCAACGCGACGCCCGCTGCGATCGCCGCGCGGATTTGCATCGCCTGGAAATCTTCCTGAGTCATGGTCATCTCGAAATCATAGGTATCTGTGAGTCCGGTCTGATCGAGCACGGGTCGATCCGTAAAACGTGCGAGCATTTCGGCCAGTGCCAGGGTCGACGACTTCGTAACCGCCAGGCGATTCCCACCCATCGTCATGGTCGATCCGCGACCTAAGCTAATGACTGTCCCCTGCGCATTTCCCGAGCCGCCCACCGTCACCCCTTCCGCGTCAACCGCGTCCTGCGCGTTGGGCTTTGCCTTAATCCCATCCTTCAGCTGCACCAGAGCGTAGATGGGAAAGTCACGTTGTATTCTGTGAGTTTTCAGGGCAAAACGCTCCTCGATCAGTGCCTTCATCATGCTCTGCAAATCTTCATTCTGCATCGTTCGGCCCTCGATCGGCGGCATCTTGGCCATGATGTCGTAGCGCTCGCTAGAAACCCAGTCGGGCCCCTCGATCTGGTAGATGCGAAGCTGATAGGCGATTCCCATGTAGTCTCGCAGGGTCAAAGAATTCGCTTGAAATTGGTTGCGGTCAATATGGACCCCCGCGGTAACTCGCTGGTTTTGACCCGCGACGATGGCCGGCGCAGGCTTGATGGTCGCGACCTCAAAGGTGAGTGGTGCCTGAGCAAACATCGTGGCCGCCAGCATCACTGTTCCCAGAATCGTTCGTGTCATATCGTGTTGTACGCTCCTGGAACGAGGATGTTCCAGAAAATGGAAAAGGGGACCCACCAATCGGTGAGTCCCCTTCTTTTGTCGGTGAACGACGATTACTGCGGGCGCTTGAAGCGACCCACCAGCACAGCCTTACCCAGGACGTGGCCTTCCATCGCCTTCAGCACCGCCGGACGATCCGCATTGGCGTCGAGCGGCAGCTTCGCATCCAACGCAAACAGTTCGAACGTGTAGTGGTGGTACGGATTGATCGCCGGATTGCCAGGTCCCATGTAGGCGTTGTTGCCGCCACGATTCTTCGCGTTGATCGAACCGTCGGGCAGGTTGCCGGCCGCGACATTGCCGGGAAGTCCCGTCGCAGTGCCCGGAATATTGAAGATCATCCAGTGCAGAACGTCCTCAGGTCCCTTATTGAGCGCCGGATCCGGATCGTGCAGGATCAGCGCGAACGATTGGGTGCCCGCGGGAACCTGCGTCCAATTCAGCACCGGCGACGGCGCGTTCGGAACGGCCTGCGTGAACTTGTCGGGGATAATGCCACCATCCTGGAAATCCGGCGAGGTCAGCGCCATGCCGGGAACCGGGGCAGCCTTCGGCGCACCGCCGCCTTTCCCTTTGTCCTGGGTAAATGCGACGCCGGCAGCCAGCGTCAAAGCTAGAGCGGTTGTGATGAGTGTTCTCATGAGTTACAGCATACCCGAACTGGCCGCCCACCGCCTGGAGTGATACTATCTATCGGGAATAGAGAAAAGATGACTCAAAAGATCACTCGTCGCACTGCCATCGCCAGCGCTGCCGCACCCTTGGTCGCAGCGCTCGCACAGTCTGCGGAAGCGCAGACCACGAAGCCGAACATCGTCTACATCATGGCCGACGATCTTGGGTATGCCGACGTGTCGTGCTATGGCCGGCGTGAGTACAAGACACCCGCGATCGACAGCATCGCGACGGGTGGCACGCGATTCCTGCAGGCGTATGCGAATTCCGCGGTGTGCTCCGCGACGCGCACGGCGCTCATCACGGGCCGCTATCAGTATCGGCTTCCGGTTGGTCTCGCGGAGCCTCTCACTGTTGGACCCAACGCACCGGGCCTCCCGGCGGACCACCCCACTCTGCCGTCGATCCTGCGCGCGGCCGGCTATGGCACCACGCTGCTGGGAAAGTGGCACCTCGGCAATCTTCCAAACTACAGCCCGCTCAAGAGTGGCTATGACCACTTCTGGGGCTTCAAAGACGGCGGTCTAGATTATTTCTCGCACAAACTGAACCCCGCAGCCGATGGCGTCACCGACGGCTTGTGGGATGGCGATGCCAGGATTCAGGAGCAGGGCTACCTTACCGAATTGATCGGGAACCGCGCGGTGCAGATTGTCCGCGACTATGCCACCGAGCGTAAACCGTTCCTGCTCAGCCTGCACTTCAACGCGCCGCACTGGCCGTGGGAAGGGCCGAACGACCAGGAGGAATCGCGCAGGCTCGGCGGTCTGAACTCGGTCGCGGACTACGACGGCGGCACCATGGCGACCTACGCCGAGATGGTCACAGCGATGGATGCACAGATCGCGCGCGTGCTGCAGACTCTGGAGCAGACCGGCATCGCGCAAAATACGATCGTGATCTTTACCAGCGACAACGGTGGCGAGCGCTTCGCGGACAGATGGCCCTTTACCGGCATGAAGGAGGACCTGCTGGAGGGCGGCCTCCGCATCCCCGCGATCATTCGCTGGCCTGGCCGCATCCCCGCCGGTGTCACGACGGAGCAAGTGGGCATCAGTATGGATTGGATGCCGACGCTGCTCGCGGCTGCAGGCACACAGCCCGATCCTATGTATCCCAGCGACGGCATGAATCTTTTGCCCATCCTGACGGAGCAGGCTCCGAACGTCACGCGCACCCTGTTCTGGCGATACAACAACAAAGCACAGCGAGCGGTCCGCTCCGGCGACCTGAAGTTCTTGAAGATCCGCGACAACACATTTCTCTTCAACGTCGCCAAGGACCAACTGGAACGCGCGAATCTGAAAAACCGCCAGCCGGAAGACTATACGCGTCTGGTGCAGGCGTTCGAGGAATGGAACGCACAAATGCTGCCTGAAACGCCGCGTCCGAATGCCGGCACCAGCGGAGCCACAATGGCGGATCACTTCGGCGGAGGCGGTCCGGCTCCCGCGCCGGCGAAACCGAAACCGCAGCAGTAAACGAGATCGGGAGTTATGGTGTCTGACACCGATCTCTAGCCGTTTACGAGTTTCAAGACAGAGGTAACTCCTATGCGGGATGGCCAAGCGCTCTAGAGCACTTGCTCGTCGCGATGCGCTCTGGCAGAGCCCATGTCACACCGGGTCCGTCATCCGGCGGATAATAATCCACACGTCTCGCGAAAGATGTCGCACCTTTAGGAAGGCTGCGTTTCCAGCGATTCTCAAAGGACGCCATCCGGAGTATTTCGACATAGGCAACCGCTTTGAATTCTGCTATGAGCTCATCGCTGCGTGCGTAGCTCGTACAGAAAACAAAAACTTCGTAGTCACGAAAATACGCCAGGGTCTGATGGTAAACCTCGCCAGCCATGAATCGCTCGGCGTACGCAACGTTTGAGAAGTACTTGTAGCGTATGTTTTTCGCTCGGAGTTTGGTACGAATGGTCCGAGGCGTCATGAGAGCTGTGCGGTTCACGCCATTTTAGCTGCAACCGCACATTCGCGATTTGTTGCCGCCGCTCGATACAATCAATAAGTAGTGTCTAAACCCTACCAAGTGATTGTCGTCGGAGCAGGCCACGCCGGCTGCGAAGCCGCGCGCGCGTGCGCTCGCTTAGGGCTGCGCACGGCGATGGTGACAATGAACATCGACCTCATCGCGCAGATGTCCTGCAACCCTGCGATCGGCGGCATTGCGAAGGGACACCTCGTCCGCGAGATCGATGCACTGGGCGGCATCATGGGCCAGGTCACCGATGCCGTCGGCATTCAGTTCCGCTTACTGAACACGTCGCGTGGTCCCGCAGTGTGGTCGCCGCGCGCGCAGTGCGACAAGAAACTCTACCGCCTCAAAATGCGGGACATCCTGGAGGCCGAGCCGAACCTTCGTATAGTGCAAGCCGAGGTGGCCGCGCTGAAGTTGGATAATCGGCGCATCACCGGTGTCGAACTCCGCGACGGTCGAAGCTTGGCCGCCGAAGCGGTGATCATTACCTCTGGAACCTTCCTCAACGGGCTCGCGCACATCGGCGAGCAGACCATCCATTGCGGCCGGAACGGCGAAGCACCCTCCGACCTACTCGGTAACCAGTTGAGGACATTCGACTTACCCTGGAAGCGCCTGAAAACCGGCACGCCGCCGCGCTTGGATGGCCGGACCATCGACTGGTCCCGCTTCGAACCCCAGCATGGCGACACGAATCCGACGCCGTTCTCCTTTATTACCAATAAGATAGAGCAGAAGCAGGTGCCCTGCTATATCGCCTTTACGTCGCCCGCGACCCATCAATTGCTGCGGGATAGTGTCGCCCGGTCGCCGCTCTATAGCGGGCAGATTGAAGGTATTGGCCCGCGCTACTGCCCGTCCATCGAGGACAAGATCGTCAAGTTCCCGGACAAGGAACGGCATCAGCTATTTCTGGAGCCCGAAGGCCTGGACACCTACGAGGTCTACGTGAATGGCATGTCGACGTCCATGCCGATCGACGTCCAGACCAAAATGATTGCCTCGATCGAAGGCCTGGAAGATGCCGAGATGATCCGGCCCGGCTACGCCATCGAGTACGACGCCATCGACCCTCGCGAGCTTAGCCATACCCTGGAAGTGAAGAGCATCCCGGGCCTGTTCCTCGCCGGGCAGATCAACGGGACCTCCGGATATGAGGAAGCCGCTTGCCAGGGCCTGATCGCCGGCTTAAACGCTGCGGCGAAGATCGGCGGCTCCGACCCCGTCATCCTGGAGCGCAACCAAGGCTACACCGGCATCCTGATCGGCGACCTGATCACCCGCGGCGCAGACGAGCCGTACCGTATGTTCACCTCGCGCGCGGAATTCCGCTTGCACCTGCGCATCGACAATGCAGATGAGCGCTTGACTCCGATCGGCCGCAAGATCGGCTTGGTCGACGATCATCGCTGGGACGTTTTCCAGCGTAAACAGGCCGAAAAGGACCTTCTGCGCAAGCACATTGACTCAAACCGCCTCGCGGAGTGGCTGCGGAGGCCGGAATCGAAGCTCGCTGCGGTGGAAACCTTGCCGCAAGCCGAATTCATGCGTGGCGTGGTGGAAACCGTCGAGACCGAGTACAAATATGCTGGCTATCTCGCTCAGCAGGATCGACAAGTGCAGCGATTAAAGGATTCCGAGGGTCGCCGCATCCCCATGGAGTTCCTCTACGTGGGAATCCCTGGCCTATCGCGCGAGATGCAGGAAAAGCTGACTCGCGTCCGCCCGGAAACGCTCGGGCAGGCTGGTCGCATTCCCGGAGTCACTCCAGCCGCAATTGCCATCCTCGACGTCCATCTGCGTCTTTCCCCCAAGCTCCAATGAAGTTCGCCGAGTTTCAGCGCTACGCGCCGCTTTCGGCCAAGCAGATCTCGCAGCTCCAGGCGCACTACGATCTTCTGGTCCGCTGGAACGCCAAGCTGAACCTCACGCGCATTGAATCGCCGGAACAGGCTGAATTGCTGCACTATTGCGAGTCTTTGTACCTGGGAGCGGTGCTACCCCCCGGAGCGCTCAATATCGCCGATATCGGCACGGGCGCGGGCTTCCCCGGGATCCCCATCGCCATTCTGCGCCCCGATTCCCAGATCACACTGGTCGAGTCCCACCAACGCAAAGCGGTATTCCTTCGTGAAGCCACTCGGGATCTTCCGAACGTCAAGGTCGTAGCAGGCCGCGCGCAGGATCTTTCCGGCCCGTTTGACTGGGTCGTAAGCCGCGCTGTGACCCCCTCAGAAGTGCTGGAACTGCCTATTTCGCAACACTTTGCGGTGCTCGTAGGCCCGGAGGATTCGGCGAAACTGGGCGGCTTTCCGCTCCCCTGGGGCGAGGGTCGGAACCTCGCAAGTGTTCCACGTGGAACAATTTCGCCTTTGATTCCCCTTGCTTGAAAGTGTTCCACGTGGAACACTTCAAAGACCGTGGGCAGAGTCATAGCAATCACGAATCAAAAGGGCGGCGTCGGTAAGACGACCACCGCCATTAACCTCGCCGCCTCGTTAGCGGCCAACGACTTAAAGGTCCTTCTCATCGATTCCGACCCGCAGGGCAACTCCACAAGTGGCCTGGGTGTCGAGAAAACCGGCGAGTTAAAGACCCTCTATGAGGTGCTGCGAGGCGATGCCCTCCTGCAGGACTGCCTCAAGCAAACCGATTGCGACGGACTAGACATCCTGCCGTCCGACAAGAACCTGGTGGCCGCCAATCTGGACCTGGTCGACATGGACGACCGCGAGTTCCGCCTGAAGAAAGCGCTCGAACCGGTCCGCGATAAATACCACTACATCCTGATTGATTGCCCACCCGCGCTCGACCTTCTGACGCTCAACGCGCTGGTGGCGGCCGATTCCGCGCTGATCCCGATCCAATGCGAGTTCTTCGCCCTAGAAGGCATCTCGCAGTTGATGGACACTATCGACAAGATCCGCGAAGCCTTCGCCCACAATCTGGAAGTCGAAGGCATCCTGCTCACCATGTACGACGAGCGGACCAACCTGACCCGCCAGGTCGCCGAGGATCTGCGGGACTTCTTCACCGACGACGTGCTGACCACCGTCATCCCTCGCAGCATCCGCCTAGCCGAGGCTCCCAGCTACGGTAAACCCATTCTTATGTATGATCCCCGCTCCCGCGGAGCCGAGAGCTATATCAAATTGGCGAAGGAGATCCTGGCAAATGAACAACGCCGAGGACAAGCAACGCAGGTTGGGTAAAGGGCTGTCGGCTCTACTGCCGTCGCGTCCCGTGACCCCACCGCTCGCATCCCCAACGCCCGCAGCTGTCGCCCCTGCCCCCGTCGCGGCACCCAAGAACGTGCTGCCGATCGTTTCCATTCACCCTAACTCGGAGCAGCCTCGCACGGATTTCGATGAAGCGCGCTTGACCGAGCTGGCAGCGTCCATTACCTCACACGGCGTGATCCAGCCGATCATCGTCCGCAAACACAAGGACAGCTACCAGATCGTCGCCGGCGAACGTCGCTGGCGCGCGGCCCAACTTGCGGGGTTAGTCGAAGTCCCGGTCGTCATCCAAGAGATTGCGGACGCGGAACTACTTGAAGTCGCACTGATCGAGAACATCCAGCGCGAAGACCTGAATCCGATCGAAGCTGCCCAGGCGTTCGACAAACTTTCGAAGCTCGGACACTCTCAGGAAGAGATAGGGCGAAGAACAGGCAAAGATCGGGCCACGATCGCGAATCTCATCCGACTCCTCCGCCTCCCCAAAGAAGTCCAGGAGATGGTCGCCGTAGGCAGGCTCTCTATGGGCCACGCGCGCGCCCTGCTGAGTCTCCACGACAGCGAGCAGCTCCTCGGCCTAGCCAAGAGCGCAGCCGACAAGGGACTCTCCGTACGCCAAGTGGAGCACCAGGCTCAGATTCTTCTGGGGGACAAGGAAGCTCCTAAGCCGAAGAAGGAAGTTCCGGTCGACCCGAACGTCAAAGCAGCGATTGATTCCCTCGAACGAGCACTCGGCACTCGCGTGCGCATCGTTCAAGGAACCGGCGAGCGCGGCAAAATCGAAATCGAATATTACTCGCAATCCGAAATGGATCGCCTATATTACTTGCTGGCTGGGGAAGAGCGGTAACTGAGAACTACGTTGAGGTTGGTGCCGGCGAGAGGAGTCGAACCTCTGACCTACGGATTATGAGACCGTCGCTCTAACCACCTGAGCTACGCCGGCTTGGAGTGCAGTCGTACAATCTTAGCGTATGAATCGGCGGCGACTGCTGTCAAGTTGTTTCGCGCTCGCACTTGTGCTCTGCGGCTGCGGCAAAGCGGCGAAACCGCGTCCCACAGAGCCGTGGGCCACCGGATTTTGGGTCTGGAACGCCGAGGCCGCAGCTCCTTCAAGTGCAATCGTGGACGTGCTTTACGTTCAGGCGCCATTTTCTGACAAAGTCCCCAAGGCTCGCGAGTATTGGTTGACGTTTCGCGAATCCAACGTATGCCCAAATCGCATTGTTTCCCCGGCAGGGCAAACAACGATTTATGATCCCCTCGGCGACAGGCTCGTCACAGCAAACATTCCAGGTTGGATGGACGCGCTGAAGGGTCGGTCTGTCCGTGGCCTCCAGCTCGATATCGATTGCCCCACAAGATCTCTAGTGGATTACGCCAAGTTCCTCGCGGAAGTGCGAAAACAACTTCCTCCCGGCAAGGAACTCTCCATCACAGCTCTGCTCGATTGGTTCCGTGACGGCACGGATATTGCGAAGGTCATAGAACAAGTCGACGAATTTGTCCCGCAGTTCTACGATGTCGGCAATGCGTACGACGACCCGGTGATTGCCGCGAAGGTCGATGCCGAAAAGTGGGCGCCACGATTCAATCGATTTGAGAAGCGCTATCGCATCGGCATCTCCACATTCGGTCGTGGGCGTCTACCGTTTTCGCGCAAGCTGTATCGCGCAATCATGCCATTGGATGTCGCGAACGACCGCAACTATCGTTTGACCTCCGAGCACAATGAGTCCGGGGAACTGGTGCTCAACTACGATCCGATTCAAGGTGGTGAGCGAACCCAGTTCATAGTCCCAACACCAGAGAGCGTGCGCGCAGCCGTGGAGAGCGCCAAGAAAATGGGAGGCTACGCGGCAGGCGTTGTGTTCTTCCGTTGGCCGAACGCGGAGGAGACTCTGGTGATGCCTCCGGAAGAGGTGCTTGGCCTTCCTCTCCAAGCGGCAGCGCTGGAAACCGAGGCCGGCGATTGCGTGGCGGTGAGCTGCGCGGATCTCTACCTGGTTCGCGCCAGCCGGTTCACGCCAGCGGAGGTCGAATATCGAATTCATACTTCGATTGATATTGAGTACGCGGTTCCCTCAGAACTTCTGCCCATTCGCGTGACGAGTCCCAAGGAAATGGTCGTGAGGATCCCGCCCTTCGGCGCGAAGCCGAAGCTTCATTTGGGGCGCGTGGTGACGTCCAAGCCCGCCGTCTTTACGCTGGAGGTCCGATGAAACGGTCTCTTCTGATCGCGCTTCTCTGCGGAGTTGTGTGGGCGTGCCCGTTCGATCAAAGCCTGCGCGAGTATTTGAGCGTCTCCTTCTGGCTCCCTTTTGCGAAATCGGGGAGCAACTTTGAGCGCAGGAATATTAAGCGCTCCGATGTGGCCTTTGCAGGCAAGGGTGAAGTCGATGCAACACTGCTGGGACGTTTGCGAGCCGCCTATCAGGGAGATGGTTCCCTGGAAGCGGCGATTGTCGCAGCGCGCGCCGACGTATCGTTGAACGCGCGCGATCGAGAAGAGGTCGAGCTGGTTGACGCAAAACACGACATGTGGTTGGAACGTCCAACGGCGAAGGGCAAGATCGAGCAATTTCTCAAGACTGCCAAGACGCCCGAGTGGCTCAGCGAGGCGCGGGGCTGGCTGGCTCACATATTATTCACCGAAGGGAAGTTCACCGAAGCCGGCAAGATCTACATCGACGAGTTAAATCGCAATGGCTCGAACCTCAGCCGCGAGACTCTGCTCACTTCCCTGAAGCTCACCTACGAGTACGACGGCGGGACGCATTTGTTTACGCATCTGGAAGAATACTTCGATACCCCGGAGCATGCTGCGTTTGCGATTGAGGTGGTGACGAACCCTCGCCGAGATCCATTGCCGGACGCGGCTACCAGGTACAAGCGAGTGAATGAACTTTTGCTCAAACATCGTTCGCTCTTGCGCGGCACCCCTCTGACGTTGCTCACCATGCGAACCGCGATGCGTATGGGCGACCCAAGTCAAGCGATCAAAATCGCGGAAATGGTCCCCACTGCGTCCAGCGTGCGATCGGACCCCGATTTCTTGTGGATGTTCGGGTCTGCGCATTTCGTGACGCGCGACTATGAGGGCGCGGAAGCCCCGCTACTCACGATGTTTCAGACGTTGAAGGACAACGACGATCCTCGCAAAGCCGCAGCTGCCTACGGATTGTGCGGCGTGTATCAAAAGCTGGGTCTGCCTGTAGAGCAAATACGCTTCGCGTTGTGGACCTGGCATGGCGGAAGCTTCGGGTCGGCTGGCGCAGGGGTTGACGACCTGAGCATCTACTGGGCACCCTCGGGATTCGACCTGAATCTGTTACTCGACGCCGAGGCTCCTGACGATGCACTGAAGCAGTTCGTCGAAAAGTATCCCAACGCACGCGACATTCGGCTGGTGAAATACGCGCTGGCTGTGCGGCTCGCCCGTGCGAACCGGTATGACGAAGCTGCGGAGATCTACGAAGCCATCGGGCAAAAACGCCGCGCTCCAAGAATGCGGGAACTGGCTCGGCTTTCCGCGCAGACGACGAGCGAGGGCAAGTATCAGCTTGCCGAGTTCCTAAGTGCAAATCCCGATGGAGTGTTCTTCAATGACTCGTTGTGGTACCGCTACCAGACGTATGCGCTCATCGGCGACACGGAACCCCGTTTCACCAAGGAAGAACGCGAAATACAAATTGCCAAAGAACGCGAACTGCGCGACCGCCAGGAAGAACGCTGGCGCGCCTACCTCATCCTGCGCGACGTGATGCGCGAAGAGGGTCACAGCGGCCTCGGAACCAAGGCCGCTGGGCTCGCGATCAAGAATCTCCGCAAGCTCAACCCTCGCTTCGATCGGGAAGACGAGATCCGTCGAGCCGACATCGAAGTCAGCCGGTGGCTGCGGTCGAGGTAACATATTTCCATGAAGAAACTACTGCTCGCTGGCCTGATGTTTGGCGCGTTCGCGCACGCACAGCTTGCCACCAAGAAGACGCTTACCTTGGAAGCGGCGAAGAAAATCGTCGCGGCCGCGGAAGCGGAAGCCGTTAAGAGCAAATTCACCATGGTGATTTGTGTCGTCGATGACGGCGGCAACGTGATCATGCTGGAACGCATGGACGGCACGCAGCTCGGCAGCATTCAGGTCGCGCAGGACAAGGCGATGACCGCTTTGAATTTTAAACGCCCGACGAAAGCTCTCGAAGATGCAGTCGCAGGCGGTCGCAACGCGGTGCTGAAGCTGACCGGCGCGATTCCGATTGAAGGCGGCATTCCGATCACCGTCGACGGCGTCATCATCGGAGCGGTAGGCGCGAGCGGTGGCACCAGTCCGCAAGACGCGCAGGTCGCCGCGGCCGGAGTCAAAGTCGCCGAAGCGATGAAATAGATCCCTATTTGGGAACGTCGGCGTCGATCGGGATGACTTTGTCCATCTGGATCAGCGACATCGTCCTGGCAACCATCCGTTGAGGAGCGGCGATGCGAATCTCCGCTCCCACTTCCGTCGCCGCCTTCGAGCAACCGATCAGCATGCCAAGGCTGGCGCTATCGATGTAGTCGAGCTTCGACACGTCGATCACCACCGCTTTTTTCCCCGCGCGGATTTCTTCGAAAATCGCTGTTTCCACCGTGGTCAAATTGTTTCCAACGTTGAGCCGGCCAGCGACTTCGATGACCGTGGTGCCGTTCTCTGCAATGCGGGTTGTGGGCGTAGCCATTATCAGAGATTGTACACTGGCAGTTTCACTCAATGAAAATACTTGTCATCGGTAGCGGCGGGCGTGAGCACGCAATCGCGTGGAAGCTCGCGCGCGAAGGGCATCAAATTTGGGGAGCGCCGGGCAATCCCGGGATCGCGCAAGTTGGAACAGTCATCGCGTCAACGGACTATCTCTCCGTAGCGGCGGGCGCGGATGTGGACCTGACGGTCGTCGGTCCCGAGGTTCCGCTCGCGGACGGAGTCGTCGATCAGTTCCGCGCCGCAGGCCGCAAGATCGTGGGTGCCACTGCCGAGTGCGCGAAGCTCGAAGCCAGCAAGATTCACTCGAAAGAATTTATGCAGCGCGTCGGCATTCCCACGGCTCGCTTTCTACGCACCGAAGACGAAGCCACCGCATTGCGCGCGCTCAACGAATTCGACTATCCCATCGTCGTGAAGGCCGACGGGCTCGCTGCGGGAAAAGGGGTGATCATCGCCCAGGATCGTGCGGAGGCCGAAGCAGCTGTTCGCTCCCTCGGCCCGCGCCTGGTGATCGAAGAATTTCTGGAAGGCGAAGAAGTCAGCTTCATTGTTCTGAGTGACGGCAAGAACGTAGTCGCACTGGAAGCTTCGCAGGACCACAAGCGCGTCGGCGATGGCGATACTGGCCCCAACACGGGCGGCATGGGCGCGTATTGCGATGGGCGGATCTTCACCGCGGCGCAAACTGCGAACGCGATGGACACCGTCATCTTTCCCGCAGTCGAGGCCACAGGCTTCACGGGTTTTCTCTACGCGGGCTTGATGATGACCGCTGCGGGCCCGAAGGTCCTGGAGTTCAACGTGCGCCTCGGCGATCCGGAGACGCAGCCGCTGATGCATCGCATGCGCTCCAATTGGGGCGAGGTTCTGCTCGCTGCGGCAACCCCCGGCGGACTGGAGGGTGTAAAGCTCGACTGGGCGCGCGACCCATCCGTCTGCGTCGTGATGGCCGCCCACGGCTATCCCGGAACTGTCCGCGCTGGCGATGTCATCCACGGTATCGAA
Source organism: Bryobacteraceae bacterium (assembly GCA_039926185.1). GTDB lineage: Bacteria > Acidobacteriota > Terriglobia > Bryobacterales > Bryobacteraceae > Palsa-187. The sequence goes on from JBDSXJ010000006.1 coordinate 201,929, forward strand.
GGCTGCGGTGCCGATGTTTTCCAAGCGGGCACGAAGCTCGGTCAGCGCGGTCTCGAAACCTCCGGAGGCCGCGTATTAGGCGTTACTGCCTCCGGTCCCGATCTGGCGAAGGCCATGCAGAACGCCTACGCCACGGTCGAAAAAATTGACTTCGACGGCGCGCACTGGCGCAGCGACATCGGAGCCAAGGGTTTGAAACGCTGGTAGAATCGGGAAAGTGGGGACGTAGCTCAGTTGGATAGAGCGGCCGCCTCCTAAGCGGCAGGCCGGCAGTTCGAATCTGCCCGTTCCCACCAAAGAACGAGCCGCTCACGGAGCGCACAGGCGCAAGTCCGTTGTGCGCGATGCAAACAATGGCCCGGTCGCCTCCTAAGCGGCAGGCCGGCAGTTCAAATCTGCCCGTTCCCACCAAAGAACGAGCCGCTCACGGAGCGCACAGGCGCAAGTCCGTTGTGCGCGATGCAAACAATGGCCCGGCCGCCTCCTAAGCGGTAGGCCGGCAGTTCGAATCTGCCCGTTCCCACCACTCACTTAAGGTACACAGCATTGCGGCCAAGCGGCCCGGTGTGTTCCAATGGTCTTCTGCGCAATATATGGCTTACGTAATCGCTGAACCCTGCATCGGAACCAAAGACACGGCTTGTGTGGACGCCTGCCCGGTGGATTGTATCCACCCGAAGAAGGACGACCCCAAGTTCGATGGCGAACAATTGATCTACATCGATCCCGTGGAATGCATCGATTGCGGTGCCTGCGTGCCCGTCTGCCCCGTCTCCGCGATCTTCGCGCTCGACGACCTTCCGGAAAAGTGGGGCGACTTCGCACAGAAGAACGCCACCTATTTCGGTCGCTAGTCGCATTCCTCAGTAGAATTGGAGGAGTCCTCCAATGCCTACGCATAACAGCGCGGAAGTCCCGCTCGCACTATTGGTGATCTTCGTCTCCGCGAAGCTGCTCGGCGAGCTTTTTGAGCGCTTGCGCCAGCCCGCCATCGTAGGAGAAATTCTTGCCGGCGTCCTCATAGGTCCGCACGTCCTCAAATGGATCGCGCCCGGAGAAGTGGTTTCCCTGCTCGGCGAACTCGGTGTTATGTTCCTGCTCTTCCGAGTAGGACTCGAAGTAAAATCCTCTGAGCTGGTCGCGCTAGGTGGACAAGCAATCCTTGTCGCTGTCTCTGGCGTGGTGGTGCCGTTCATCGCCGGTTGGGGACTTTCGACGCTCTGGGGATTGCCCACCCTGGAGTCCGTCTTCATCGGCGCGGCGCTGGTGGCGACCAGCGTGGGGATCACCGCGCAAGTCCTCGCGACCGGAGGTTGGCTGTCAGAGCGAGCCAGCAAGATGATCGTTGCCGCTGCGGTCATCGACGATGTTCTGGGATTGCTGGTGCTCGCCGCGGTCAGCAGCATGGCGCGCGGCGAAGTAAACTACACGGACCTCGCCGTTACCGCTGGACTCGCGGGTGGGTTTACGCTGCTGATTGTATTTGCGGGCTCTCGCGTGATGAGCAAGCTCCTGCCAAAGGTCCGCGACAAGATGAACGCGGCGGAGGCGGAATTTACCATCGCGCTGAGCCTGCTGTTCGCGTTATCCCTACTCGCGTCCTACGCAGGTGTGGCTGCGATCATTGGAGCTTTCCTCGCAGGCATGGCCCTTTCCGAAAGCGTGGAGCACCGCGTACACACTCTCGCCGACGGGGTTAGCGAATTGTTAGTGCCCTTCTTCCTTGTCGGAATTGGCCTGAACTTCGATGTGTCCCTCTTCAGTGATCGCGCGAATCTTGTTTTTGCGGTGACCATCGTGCTCGCCGCCGTCGCCACTAAATTCATAGGTTGCGGCTTGGCCGCACTACCACTCGGCCGTACCGATGCGATTCGCATTGGCGTCGGCATGATTCCGCGCGGCGAGGTCGGAATGGTGGTCGCGCAAATCGGCCTGGGATTCGGAGTGATGGAGTCGAGTGTTTACGGCACCATCGTATTTATGTCGATCGCAACCACGCTGATCGCGCCGCCCTTACTGCGATTCGCGTACCGCAGCCGCTAGTTCGAAAACACAGCAAGCACCGAGCATTGCATCAACGCGCCAGGAGCAATATCGCTACTGATGAATGTGTGACGAGCTGGACGAGCCTGTTCATCCGGGAACATGACCAGCCACTGCTGATTCACGATCGCCCGATACGCAGGCTCCTTCACCCACACCTCCAGCTTCAGCACGTTGTCCGTCGTGCCCCCCGCCGCTTCCATCAGCCGACGAATATTGGCGAACATCACAGCGCACTGTGCCTCGGGTCCATCGGCGAAGGCCCCACCGTTTTCCGGATCTTTGCCAAAGATGCTCCCGCTGGCAAGAAACGGCCCAATCTTCGAGGCCGAAGGAATCGGATTGGTGTGGTGAACGCCGGGGATTTCGATGCTCAGCCGTTTCATGATAATTTTTGGTGCCCGAGGTGGGACTTGAACCCACACTCCCGTTGCCGGAAAAGGGATTTTAAGTCCCTTGCGTCTGCCGATTTCGCCACCCGGGCACAAGAACTAGTTTAGCGGCTCCCGGTTCAACTTGACACCCGATCCTCCGACAAATAGACTAGCTCAGTTCACCCTTGTCGCAGGCGAAGTCGGGGCGCTTTATAAACTTCGGAGGTCCGCATGAAAAAGTATATCCAGTCGGCATTGCTCATCACGTGGTTGAGCGCGGTGGCGTGGGCGCAAACAGATCGCGGTGTGATTACCGGCACGGTCCAGGATTCTGCCGGAGCCGTGGTTGCGGGCGCGAGTGTTACCGCCAAGAATCTGGACACCAGCTCGGTGTTTCCCACCTCCACCACCGGAACCGGAAACTTCACGATTACGGCTCTGCCGGCCGGCATGTATGAACTTGTGGTCGAAGCGCCAGGATTCCGCAAATACGTGGGCCAGGGTATTCAAGTGCAAGTGGCGCAGACGAATCGTCTGGATATTACCTTGCAAGTCGGCGCGGTCACCGAATCCGTGACGGTGACAACAGAGGCGCCGGTTCTCAAGACCGATACCGTCGAGCAGAGTATGAACGTCAGCGGGGACCGCATCAATTCCTTGCCGCTGAACTTCGGCGGCGGCGGCGGCGTAGTCGGCGGCATTCGCGCACCGCTCACATTCATGGTGCTCTCTCCGGGCGTCAGCGGCACGGGAACAACGGGGCGCGTCAACGGTGCTCCAGCGAATACGTATCGCGTGTTCGTCGACGGCCAGGACGTTACGAACAACAATGACAACTCCTCCACAGCCGGGCAGCCGTCGGTGGAAATGATTGAGGAATTCTCGTTGCAAACCTCGAACTTCTCAGCCGAGTTTGGACAGGTGGTGGGCGGCATGTTCACCTTCGCCACGCGATCCGGCACCAACAAGTTCCACGGCAGCCTCTATGACTACGTGAATAACGAAGCGCTCGATGCCGCCCGGCCCTACGTGAATCAACGGCCGCAGAGCCGCAAGCACGATTTCGGGATTCAGTTGAGCGGCCCCGTGTGGATTCCCAAAATCTACAATGGTCGCAACAAGACGTTCCTACTGCTCAATTGGGAACAGTTCCGCAACGACACCACCTCGCCCGGGTCCCGCAACACGGTGCCCACCTTGGCGTACCGGACGGGCGACTTCAGCGGCGCGCTTACCGGCCGTCGGCTCGGCACAACGGTAGACCCGCTGGGCCAGGGGTTCTTTGAAAACACCGTGTACGACCCGCAAACGGCCCAAACCATCAATGGCCAGGTAGTGCGCTCAGCCTTCACCGGAAATATTGTGCCTCTCGCCCGGCTGGATCCGGTTGCGCTCAAGGTACAGGCTCTGCTTCCTCTGCCCGACAATTCGGCGAGCATCAATAACTGGAGCCAGAACCTGAGCGGGTACAAGGTGTCGGCGACGCCCGCGCTGAAATTGGATCACGCCTTTACTTCCGCCTCCAAGGTGAGTTTCTACTTTCAGAAGGCCTGGAACCACACCATCAACAATGGGCTGGACGGCTTGCCTTCCCCCATCACGGCGGTACGCGATCAGCGCACCTACTCCTACACCTCGCGCCTGAATTATGACCACTCGCTGAGTCCGCGGCTGTTGCTGCACACCGGCGTCGGATACCTGCGCTTCCTGAACCCCGACGCATCGCCAACCGATGTCCTGGAATACGACGCGGTAGGCAAGCTCGGTTTCAAAGGCAGTTCCACGGGCGGAGGCTTTCCGCGCATCGCTGGGATGACCACGGCGGTGGGCGGCGGCATGTTCGGCATCGGGCCGACCAACGCGAACTACTACTGGGTGGGTAAACTGACCGTGCCGCTGACCGTCACCTACGTTTCCAATAACCACACGTATAAAGCTGGCGCCGAATACCGGCTGGAGAGCTACACCGACCGCAATACGCGCGGAGCCAGCGGCGTCCTGGCCATTGCCGCTGCGCAAACAGCGCAGCCATATCTGCAAACCAGCACGATCAGCGGTGGCAACATCGGCTTCCCGTACGCGAGCTTCCTTCTGGGTCGGGCGAACACTGCCACAGTGAACGCACCGCAAGATCCGCAATGGCGCAACGGCCGCTGGGGTCTGTTCCTGCAGGATACCTGGAAGATCACCCGCAAGCTGACACTGGACCTGGGCCTGCGCTGGGATTATCAGGATCAGGGTCATGAAATCCACAACCGCAATTCGATGTTTGGGCCGAGCATCGTCAATCCCTCGGCCGGCGGTAAGCTGGGCGGCATGGTCTATGAAGGCTACGGCGACAAGCGCTGCAACTGCCAATTCGTGAACCCCTACATGTACGCGGTCGGGCCGCGTATCGGCTTCGCTTACCAGATGAATTCCAAGACGGTGCTGCGCGGCGGCTGGGGCCTGGTCTATGGGAACCTGCCCACCTACCAATACTTCACCAACGCCGCCATTCTGGGCGTCGGCTTCGACCAGTTGGTGTTCGATTCGCCGGGCTACGGCGATCCGGCGATCAACATGCGCGATGGCTTGGTCTACAACCCTGCGGATCTGTACCGCGTGAGCCTGAACCCTGGGTTGCGACCCTCGCCCGGCCAGGTGAATTCTCCGAACTACTATCTGGACCCCAACGGGGGCCGGCCGGCACGCATCCACCAGATCAGCATCAACCTACAACGCGAGATAACCCGCAACTTCTCTGTGGAAGCCGCCTATGTGGGCAATCGCAGTGCCTGGCTGATTGGCGCGACGGGCTTGGGTAGCATTAACTACTTCAGCGAAGCGCAGCTGGGCGCGGTGGGGCTGAATCGCAATCTTGCTGCGGATCGTACCTTGTTGTCGTCCACGGTAGGTTCCGCCACGGCTGCGGCTCGCGGCTTCCGGTCGCCGTATCCAGGCTTCCCGTCGGCGTCCACTGTGGCGCAGTCCTTGCGGCCATTCCCGCAATTCAGCGGCGCGCTGACCCCGATGTGGGCTCCGCTCGGCAACAGCTGGTATGACTCGCTACAGATGAAGGCCACCCAACGTTACTCGCACGGCCTGGACTTCACGGCTGCATTCACTTATTCCCGCGAGCAGGCCACGGGCACGGGCATCAACGACGTGTTCAATCGCCCGAACCAGAAGTCGATCGTCAACAGTTCGCAGCCGCTGATCTTTGTTCTGGGACTGAACTACGAAACGCCGCGCTGGGGTTCGAACCAGATCGTGCGCAACGTGCTGGGCAATTGGATTGTCAGCGGGATCCTGCGGTACGCGAGCGGTACGCCCATCGCATCTCCCGGTGCGCAAAACAACCTCAATACGCAGATTCTCCAGAGCACGCGCATGAACCGCGTGCCGGGAGAACCGCTGTACCTCAAGGATCTCAACTGCCATTGCATCGATCCGAACAAGGAACTGGTGTTGAATCCCAAGGCGTGGTCGGACCCGGCGGCGGGCCAGTGGGGCACTTCAGCCGCCTTCTATAACGACTTCCGCTCCCAGCGTCGGCCCAGCGAGCAAATTGGCGTGGGTCGCGTCTTCCGCATCAAGGAACTGGCGAACTTCGAAATTCGCGGCGAGTGGTTCAACGTGTTGAACCGTACGATTATGCCGAATCCGAGCGCGGCCAATCCGCTGCAGACTGCAGCCTATAACGCACTGGGCGTTCCGACCGCAGGCTACGGCCGCATCGACGCCACCACCGCTACCGGCCAGCGCAACGGTCAATTAGTGGCTCGCCTGCGCTGGTAAGCAACGGGCTCGCTTAGCGCACCACGCCCGTCATCGGGCTGCTGGCCGAGGCGTAGAGCTTCTTCGGCATGCGGCCGGCTAGAAATGCGTAACGGCCGGCCTGCACCGCGTGGTTCATCGCGGTTGCCATGGAGACCGAATCCTCGGCGGCTGCGATGGCAGTGTTCATCAGGACGCCATCATAACCGAGTTCCAGTGCGATGGCCGCATCGGACGCCGTACCCACGCCCGCGTCGACGATCAGAGGCACTTCGGTAATCATCTCCCGCATGATGCGAAGGTTCGTCAAATTCTGAATGCCCAGACCGCTTCCAATGGGAGCACCAAGCGGCATAACCGCTGCGGCTCCCGCGTCGATCAGGCGGCGAGCGTTCACCAGGTCGTCATTCGTGTAGGGCAGAACTACGAACCCTTCCTTGGCCAGTACGCGTGTGGCTTCAACGAGGCCCGCGTTGTCCGGGAACAATGTACGTTCATCCCCGATGACCTCGAGCTTGACCCAATTCGACATGCCCGCCTCGCGTCCCAGCCGTGCGGTTCGAATCGCTTCGTCGGCGGTGAAACAGGCCGCAGTGTTCGGCAGCAAAAAATAGTTTGAGGTGTCGATGTAATCGAGAAGCGATTCTTGCGAGCGATCCAAATTCACGCGCCGCACCGCGACCGTGACGACTTCCGCTCCAGAGGCCGCGTGGCAACGCGCCATTTCCTGGTGGCTGCGATACTTGCCCGTGCCAATCAAAAGGCGAGACCGAAAGCTCCGCCCGGCTATGGTCAACTGGCTGTCCATGCCCCCATTGTCCCACCAGCACCGCCCCATGGATGCCGTCCGTCAATTCCGCCAGGGCCAGTCTCACTTTGCATATAAAATAGGATCTCTTGGCTAAGTACTTCACAACTGGCGAGGTCGCATGAAACTCGCTGAATTTATCTACACCGTCATACTTCGGCCAAAAGCCCTCAAGAGTCTCGCAAACGCGGCGATCTGTAAGTTGATCCCAGGCCAGCTGGATCTGGATGGAGCGATCGTCGTCCTTAACCCCCGGGATCCTGTCGTCAGCGGTGCCCTCGCGTTGGGCCTTTACGAGAAGGCGGAAGCATCCTTCTTCCGCACCGTTTGTAAACCTGGCATGACTTTTTTGGACATTGGAGCCAACATCGGATACTACACGGCCTTGGCGCTGCGAGTCATCGGGTCCGGAAAAATCATCGCTCTGGAACCAGACCCCGAGAACTTTGGCTTCCTGCAGCAGACCGTTGCCGCCAATCGATCTGCATTTGTTCACTGCGTCAACAAGGCTGCCGGTGCCGCAAACGGAAGACTGACCCTCTATACGTCTTCCGCGAACCGCGGCGACAATCGGCTCTACTCCAATGACCTCTGTGAAGGGCAAGTTGATGTCGAAGTCTGTACCGTGGATTCTCTTCTGTCCAGCCTGAATGTTGAATCCGTAGACCTGATTAAGATCGACGTGCAAGGCTTTGAGGGGCATGTATTCCGGGGCATGCGTGACACGCTGCTCCGTTCCAGGAACCTCATCCTACTTTCCGAATTCTGGCCCTTCGGCCTGGAAAGCGCGGGCACGCCGCCCCTGGATGTATTGTGTGAATTGGAAGCGGCTGGTTTGCTCTTACACGAACTTACGCCCCAGGGCACGTTGACGCCCATTGCGGACAAAACTAAATTCATTGAGCGGTTTCCCGATCGGCACTACACCAATATCGTCGGACTACGTACCCAGGCGGTTTCCTGAGCGGAGGCACCATGCCAGCTTCTCGCAATGCCCCTTTACAATCATTGACTTGCATGGCTTACTGACGATTATACTGTCGATAAGGGGAAGCTAGAATGTCACGCGTCAATATTCTCAAGCAGATCAAATTCGAAGGCCGCTGGAAGATGGTCTCTATCCCGCGCGATTCCCATGGCAAGTTGCAATGGAAGAGTCTGCCGGAAGGTCGCTACTACATAGAGTGGCACGAGCAGGGAAAACGCAAGCGTGAGGCTGGCGGCGCCACCGTTGCCGATGCTCTCGAGACCGCCCGTCGGCGCAAGCATGTGCTCGAACACCGGGCACTTGGACTCCGTGGTTTCGCTGCGGAGGACGAGGCGCTGGAGAAGACCGCGCTGCACGTAGCCGTGCGCCGGTACCTCGATGTGGTGGAGAACCTCAAGAAGTTGAATACGTTTCGAAAGTATGAGGCCGTGCTGGATAGGTTCCTCAAATTCCTTGTTCATAAGACCACGGTGAAGAGTGTCACGCCCGACGATCTGAATAACTTCATGGTGCACCTCAAGAAGAAGCACCGCGTGGGCAACGCGACCGTTGTTCACAACATGGTGATCGTCGCGCAGTTTATGAAAAAGCAAGGGCGACCGGGGCTCACGCGCGCCGTCGAGCTGCCCGAAGCACTTCGGAGTCTGCCGAAGGAATACTCAGACGATGAACTGCGGGCGTTCTTTGGAGCATGCACGCCCTACGAGCGGACACTTTTCACCACTTTCTTGCTAACAGGATTTCGGGAGATGGAAGTAGTACACCTAACCTGGGACGATGTGAACTTCAACTTGAACACGCTGAAGACGACAGCGAAGCCGGATCTCGGTTTCTCGCCCAAGCGCTCGGAGGAGCGTGAGGTTCCGGTTCCGAAACAATTGATGGATCTGATCCGCGATCATCCGAGGAGAGAACGCTGCCGCTTCGTGTTTCCCTCCTCCGCCGGCAACAGGGAGCACCACATGCTCGAAAAATGCAAAGAGGTTGCCCGGCGCGCCAAGGTGGAGCCCGAGAGGTTCAACCTCAAGACTTTTCGATCGACTTACGCAACCCGCATGCTGCGGGCGGGATTTGATGTGCGAACCGTACAGCATTGGTTGGGGCACAGGTCCCTGGAAACGACGATGCGGTATCTAGCGCCCGCGAGAAATGTACACGAACAACTCGATCAGGTGAAGATTGCGGGTGTGCTCGGATCTTTGTGATGATCACCATTGGTCGGAGCGAAGCCGAGCCAGCCGAGCCCGCGCGGCGTTTCCTAGTCTTTGAAGAAACCTTGACAGTGGCAGCCCTACTTGAATGTGCAAATGAAAACACGTTAGGTCCACGTGAGGGCCGGCTCTTGCGCGCTAACAATACCGTCGCACCGGCCCAGCATGTCCTCTAGGCTGTCAGCCAACAGTTTCTCGATGTGTGGAATTGCTTTGAGAAATGAAGTTCTTATTGGTTCCGTAGATCCGGCTGATCTGTATATGAGGGTCGTAGATGCGCAGATCCCTCCCTTTGTCGATCCAGCGTTCGATACTGGCGACAACAGGACTTTCCCTGTCTGGATTTCATCGGCGAATGCCACTTTAACGCGTGAAAGGCATTGCAGCAGCATTTGATCGTCTCCGTGGTACGGATATCTACCAAGATGGCCTGCACTGGGAGTGTCGCGTAAAGATTGGCAACGACGAGAGCGGCATTCTCCGGGCCTCCAACGATAAGGAGACAGGGATCCATGAAGTCGGCCATGGCCGCTCCTTCGCGCAGAAATTCGGAATTGTGAACGACCGTCACCATCCCGTGCTGGGGAATTTGACAGGGCATCTATATACCAGCCGGAATGAGAGACTGGAGTGCAGAAAGGAACGGGAAAATGCTGAAGAAGCCCTTCATGCCGGAGAGGGTTATAGGGAAGTTGCGGGCAGATTGAAGTGCTGATCGGAAACGGCAAGAAAGTGATTCTCGTCTGCCGGGAAGTGGGGCTCGTGGAGCAAACGTACCGCACATAAACGTCAACGTCGGGCTCCCGTTCGGTCCCAAACCCCGTCTGGTTCTCTACCGCCTGAACGTCGAGGCCATGCCAACCCAGTCACCTCTCATCAAGCCTGGAAGATAGCCTCCCGCCTTCGTCAAACGGACCCTCAAATTGGACGAGGGCGGGCGCCGGGTATCCAGCCTTGAATTAGGAATACTAGGATCGCCGCCGACGTAAGGCGGTCAGACCGAATAGGGCCAGACCCGCAAGGGCCAAAGTGGACGGTTCCGGCACCGCCGCCGAATCGTCGCTGAGAGAAAACATATCGAAACTGGCCTGTACCGCCGAACCCCCGAATACGATCATCAAAGAACGCGTGGGGTCGACATTCAAAGCCGAGTAGGTCAAGGAAATCGGGATCCAGTTGCCGTAACCCGGACGGGTGGAATCTGGGGCATTGATCGATTGGTAATTGAAAATTCCGTACGAGGTACGAGCCAAGGTGGTGCGGGAGGCAAAATCTCCGTTGGCAGCGGCTACTGCTAATTCTATGAAGTAGCCTTGATTTTCGTAGAACGTTCCGATTAAATCCCCCCCCACATCGGCGCGTTCTCCGGCGAATGCATTTAACGTATAGGTGAGGCCTGCTTCCAGGGACGTGAGCAGAGTCTGGTAGACAACGCCGCCATTCGAATACGCAATGTGCTCCCCATCGGGAATTGCCGTGTTGAACATCGCGTCGGTTGGGTTCTGCGTACCGGCGCTATCGCTAGCAACGTCGTCTTGAACCCAAGCCGAGCCGAATCCAACGCAAGGGAACCCTGCCGGGTTCAACGTCCCGCAGAGAGTAGGCCGGGCGGTCAAACCGGTTCCATCCGGAAGCCCGGTATTTGCACCGAACACCAGGGGGTCAAATTCCTCAAAACTCGAGTTCGCCACAAAAATCGCGGCTCCCTGCATGGCCATCTGGCTACTGGCCAGGAATAAGATAGTTCCAAGAATTCTAAGCGTCATCGGATCAAGACTCCAAGTCTAGAGCATACCATTTAGCCCGTTTTCTGTAATCGGCTAATTCTCCGTATCCCTTTAGCAATAATACTAGTACGGCAGTTCGTGAGAGGATCTGCGTGGTGGTGATGTGGCAGTGTCCCAGCAACTACTACACTTTGGAAATGTCGGTGCCGTTTTGCTATGAAGATAGTCAATTTTATCTGCATAGCTACCAAGTGGCGTTCAATCCAATATGTCTAGATCGAGACAATACTGGTAGTCTTAGAAGAGGTTCCCCCCTATGCCTCGCAAAGCAGAGTGGTTTCAGCGGATTGGCGCGATTCTCGCGCACATCCGTCAAGCCCCGGTCGAGATACTGGATCGCTCGGCTGTGGAGCAATTGTTTGAAGTTCAGCCCCGGCAAGCGACCCGTATCTTGCGCAGATTAGGGGCCGGCACCGTGGGCGGAGCGCTATTGATGAGTCGGGCGGACATGCTAGCCGCACTGCAAGCCCTCTCCCAAGGAGAAGAAGTGAAGTTTGAGCAACGCCGCCACAACCACTTGAGCCATTGGCTGGAACAAGCAAGGCGCGAAGCTCTGGGCCGCAAGATCCATCTGCCGGAGACAACCATTCCGGAGGGGATCTGCTTGGAGCCTGGAAAACTCGAGATCCGCTTTGAGGAACCGGTGGATCTGCATCAGAAAATGATGCATCTGGCCCGGTTCGCGGCCGAAGACTGGCATTTGTTTTTAGAGAAAACCCGATAGTGAGGATACGGAGAAAAGCACGATGTGTGGCATAGCGGGATTCTTGTCCCTGACCCCTCACTCTTATTCTGACTCCGTTCTCACGGATATGACGTGCGAGATCGCGCATCGCGGTCCGGACGACACCGGTGTGTACCGGGACGCGTACGCGGCGCTGGGTCACCGGCGCTTGTCGATTGTCGATCTGGCGGCGGGGCATCAGCCGATGACCTCGGAATCCGGCAATTTGTGGATTGTCTTCAACGGTGAGATCTTCAATCACGCCGCGATCCGGAAAGAGAAGCTGGAACCTCGCGGGCACGTCTACCAAACCCACAGCGATACGGAAACGATCCTGCACGCCTACGAGGAATTTGGCGCGGACAGTCCCACCCAGTTCCGGGGCATGTTTGCCTACGCCATTTGGGATCGGGAGAAGCGCAGCTTGTTCTGCGTCCGCGACCGGCTGGGCATCAAGCCGTTTTATTACTTCTGGAACGGGCGCGTGTTTGTGTTCGGCTCAGAGATCAAGGCGTTGCTCAAACACCCCTTGGTTTCGGCGGAGCTGGAAGAATCGCTGCTGCCCGAACACCTGGCCTTTGGGTATTCGAGCGGAGAAAAAACGCTCTATCGCGGCATCCGGCGATTGTTGCCCGGACACACCTTGACGATTGAGACGGAGGGTCCGAGGGCGGGAGAGTTACAGGTTCGCCAGTATTGGGATGTTCCGGAGCCTTCCGCAAACGCAGAAGTCCGCAGTGAACAAGACTGGCTGGAGGATTGTCGCCAGCGTCTGGAAGAGACTGTGCGCATGCGGCTGATGGCCGATGTGCCGCTGGGAATGTTTCTGTCCGGCGGGGTCGACTCCAGCTTGATTGCGGCGCTGATGAAGCGCATGGTTTCGGGACCCGTAAAGAGCTTCGCCGTCGGGTATGCCGAAGCCGAGTTTAGTGAACTGGGCTACGCACGCGAAGTCTCGCAAGCCATCGGCACCGAACATCACGAAGTGGTCATCGGCATGGAGCAGTTCTTTAACGTGCTGCCAAAACTCATCTGGCACGAAGACGAGCCCATCGTGTGGCCTTCGAGTGTGTCGTTGTACTTTGTTTCCAAGCTGGCTTCCGAACAAGTGAAGGTGGTGCTTACCGGCGAGGGTTCCGACGAGTTGTTTGCCGGCTATGGGCGCTATCGTTTTTACCTGATGAATCAGAAGTACCTGGGCGCCTGGAAGCTACTGCCCGGCCGGATACGCAATCTGGTTCGCGACCAGGTGGCGGAATCTCCACTGCTGTCGGCTTCGGTGCGGCGCAAGTTGAGCCATACGTTTGTCGGCTTGGGCGAAGATCTAGACTCGCTCTATCTCGACAATTTTTACGCCGCGTTTCCAGCCTCCGAACGTGCCGCGCTCGGTCAGGGCGGGGAAGCCGCCTATGCGGGTTACCACCATCATTGGGACGCCGCGGCGGGACGTTCGCCGCTCGATCAACTGCTTTACGCCGATCAAAAAACGTACTTGGCGGAGTTGTTGATGAAGCAGGACCAGATGAGCATGGCGACCTCGATTGAAAGCCGCGTGCCGTTCCTGGACCATACGCTGGTAGAGTTTGCTGCGCGTGTTCCGCAGCAGTATAAGCTGCACGGATCAACGGGCAAATACCTGATCAAGAAAGTGGCGGAGCAGTTGATTCCGCACTCGGCAATCTATCGCAAGAAGATGGGCTTCCCGACGCCCTTGCGACTATGGCTCCGCGACGCGCGCATGCAGCCGGTCCTGGATGCGATGCTGGACCGTAACGGGTTCCTGGCTTCAGTGGTGAATGTGAAGGCCGTAGCCCCGGTGATCGAACGGCATCGCTCCGGGCAGTTGGATGCCACAGATCGCTTGTGGCGTCTGCTGAATCTGCACTTATGGGGGGAGATGCAAATTGCCAAGCGCCGGTCACCCGAGGACGCGTTGATGGGAGTTTCCACCCCCGCATGAAACTGCTGTGGGTAAACTCCAGCTTCCTACATCCCACCAATCGCGGTGGGCAGATTCGCACGCTGGAGATGCTGCGCCAATTGCATCGCCATCACGAAGTACACTACGCGGCCTTGTCGGATCCGCGGGAACCCGAAGGTCCTGCCCGTGCCGGGGAGTATTCGGCGCGCAGTTTTCCGATTCCGTTTCAACCTGTGTCGAAGCGTTCCCTGGCATTTGCGTTGGAGTTGGCAGCGGGTTTATTTTCGCCACTGCCCCTGGCCATTGGCCGGTGGCGCTCCCCCGAGTTGCGCGCCACCGTGCAGCGCCTACTGCACGAGGAGCGCTACGACGCAGTGGTGTGCGACTTCCTGGTCACGGCCGTGAATTGTCCAGAGTTAGAGAAGGCTGTGTTGTTCCAGCACAACGTGGAAACCATGATCTGGAAACGGCACGCCGATACGGCCAGGGGCTTGCGTCGGCAGTTTTTCCGCATCCAGGAACGCCGTATGCGGGCCTTCGAAGCCGGGGCTGTTCACAAGACGGCGCAGGTGATCGCGGTCTCGGAACAGGACGTGGCGACCATGCGGGAGATGTTTGGCGTAGAAGCCGCCGCCGTACCTACCGGTGTGGACACAGAGTACTTCCGGCCACCGGAAGACGTGGCCCCGAGCGGATTGGTATTTGTCGGCTCCATGGACTGGCTGCCAAACATCGACGGGATTCAGTGGTTTTCCAAGGAAGTATTGCCGTTGATCCGTGCGCATCGCAAAGATCTTCCGGTGACGATTGTCGGACGCCTGCCACCGCCGGAGATTGAGCGGCTGGCCGTCGACGATCCGTTCTTGAAAGTGACCGGGACCGTTCCCGACGTGCGGTCGTATTTGTGGGGCGCTGCCGTCTCCATCGTTCCCTTGCGCATCGGCGGAGGTACGCGGCTGAAAATATATGAGGCCATGGCGGCCGGGACGCCGCTGGTGTCCACCACAATCGGTGCCGAGGGCTTAGACGTGGTGGATGGGGAAACTATCGCGCTGGCCGATTCCGCCGCAGACTTTGCCCGCCGATGCCTGGAACTGGTGAGCGACGACGCAGCCCGATCCCGCATGCGCACACAAGCCATGGATATGGTGCGGGCGCGGTATTCGTGGGAGCAGGTCACGCAGCAGTTTGAAAAACTTCTTCATCCGGTGGCTGCGGCTCAGTGAATCCGCCCGTCCCCATTTTGCTATTGAGCTACGATCTGCGCTTCGGCGGCAGCGAACGCCAGTTGGCCGAAGTGGCCCAGCATCTGGATCGCTCGCGCTTTCGTCCGCACGTAGGCTGTATTCGCCTCCAGGGAGGACGTCGCGCGGAGTTGGAGCGGGCGGGCGTGCCGCTGGTGGAGTTTTCATTCCCCTCGTTCGCCTCTGGCCAGTGCGTGATGGCGGGCCAGCGGCTGCGTACTTACATCCGGCGGCATCGTATCCAACTGGTGCATAGCTTCGATGTTCCGGGAACCATGTTCGGCATGCCCTTTGGATTTTTGAGCCGCGTGCCGGTGCTGCTTTCCAGCCAACGTGCGTTTCGCGAACTCACACCGGGTTTTGAGCATCGTCTGTTGCGCTTCACGGATCGCCTGGTGGACGGGGTGGTCGTGAACTCGGCCAATCTGCGGGCGCATCTCGCGAAGAGCGATCGCTTGCACCTCTCGCGCACCACGCTGATCTACAACAGCGTGGATCTGGACCGGTTCACGCCCGGGGCGGGTGCCGATGTGTTGCCGCAGTGTTCCATCGTGATCGGCTCCACTGCGATGCTGCGCCCAGAGAAAGGCGTGCTCGATCTGGTGGAGGCCTTTGCGCAAGTGGCGGCCCGCGATGCACGCGTTGGATTGCTTCTGGTGGGCAGCGGTCCGTTGTACGAACCCATCAAGGCGCGGGTCCGGGAGCTGGGATTATCTGACCGATGCCACATGGCGGGTGGCGTCACCGATGTCTTGCCGTGGTTGCGCCGCATGGACGTATTTGTGTTGCCGTCCTTGTCGGAAGCCTTATCTAACTCTTTGCTGGAAGCCATGGCTGTGGGTTGCGCCGCGGTGGCCAGTGAAGTGGGTGGCAATCCGGAGTTGGTGGCGGAGGGCGAGACCGGGCGCTTGTTCGCCGCCGGCGATGTGCAGCAACTGGCGGAACGCCTGCTATCGCTGACGGAGACTGAAGTGCGTCAGCCGCTGGCCGCTCGTGGACAGGCCTTTGTGCGCGGCCGTTTTTCCCGTGCCGCTTCGTTAGGAGCAATGGCGGATTTCTACCAGCAGAAGCTCCAACACGCGGGGGTTGTATGAAGTTCACCCGCTATGCAGTCCACGGCACGAGCCCCATTCCTCAACTACAGCAGCGCGTGCAGGCGGCGCTGGAGGCGGCGGGCGCAAGCCGCGTGGACACGGGGGCGGAGTTCCTGTTGCAGTGGGACGAGACTCCTATCCCGCTGCCGCATCCCCCGGGAGGGGTGTGGAGGCTGGCCGGTGCCGACCCCGGCCCCTTGGCGTTCTGGGAAGTCTACGACGGATTGTTTCATCTGGAGTTGCGCCTGGAGAGGCACACGGAGCCGACCTGTTTCCTGGACCGCCGATGGATTCCAGTAGACCGGCTCTCCTATGCACAAACACTCGAAAACGCGATCACCGAGATGGTCGAAATGGTGGTGCATGCGGCGCGTTGCGGAACTCCCGGGGTGGTTGATCCCGTGTGGTTCCCGCCCCGGCAGTCGATGCCTCCAACGGCCGCCGCCCAACTGTTGCTGAAGATGAAGCTGGCTGTCCGCTTCGCCATGGCCCAGTGGCGCGGGGTGTGGTTCGCGGAATCCTGGATGGTCGGCGTGGTCGAAGCCCCCGTGACGGAGTTCCTGGACATGGGCTATCAGCCGGAGATTCACTGGCTGCCTTCGCCAACTAAACAGCGCTTTCTAGCGGACCCTTTTCTGGCGCGCTTACCGGATGGCTGGTTGCTGATGGCGGAGGATTTCGACTTTGCCACGAATCTGGGGCGCATCGTGCAGGAATTTTCAGCTTCTGGAAATTTCACGGGCCAGGTCGAGGACGCCATCGACACGGGCTGCCACATGTCCTATCCCTTCCTGCTGGAGCATGCGGGAGAGCTTTACTGCATTCCGGAAACGCATCAGTTGGATGGGGTCTTCCTGTGGCGGTGGGACGCACCGCGCCGGAAGTGGCTGGACCGTCGGCCGATTCTGGAAGGCCGCTGGCTGGACCCGACTTTGATTCGGCATGAAGAACGCTGGTGGATGTTTGCCACCCACAAGGACCACGGTCCGGATAGCAAGCTGCACCTGTTCTATGCCGATCACCTAGAAGGTCCGTGGCAGGCGCATCCCGGGAATCCGGTGAAAGTGGACGTGCGCAGCAGCCGGCCCGGAGGCACTCCATTCGTGGAAGGCGGGAAGCTGTACCGGCCCGCGCAGGACTCATCCAAGCATTACGGATGGCGGATGGTGGTAAATCTGGTGACGCGCCTGACGCCCGCTGAATTTGCCGAAGAAACTGTGCGGGTGGTGGATAGCGACCGCTTGGGGATCAGTGGGATACACACGTTGTCGGGCGCAGCTGGCCGCACATTGGTGGATGGCTGGAAACCGCGCTTTGTGCCGGCACGCGCGGTGCGCGTTCTAGTGCATAAGCTACGGAAACTGGCGCGAGTATAGGTGAACAGGAGATTATTGGTGTTGATGACTGTGCATAGAAAAGGACCGATGCCACGACATGATTAAACTGTTTCGTGTCTCGGTGCCAGGCAGCGTTCTAGTGATGCTGCTGGGCGACATCCTCCTTCTTGTGTTTTGTTATCTGCTGCCGGTGCTTTGGACCGAAGAGTTGCCGCTGGCCGAATTCCTGTGGGCAGACAATGGCGCTCTCCAAATCGGCCTGGTGATTGTGGTGCTGATCGCCGGACTCTATCTCAGCGATCTTTACGAACACTTCCGCAAGCAGTCTATTACGGCAGTGGTTCAGCAACTGTGTCTGATTCAGGGGGTGGAGCTGCTGATTCAGAGCCTGCTCAGCTATGTTCGCTCGCCGCTGGTGTCCTCCAAATGGACCATGTTGTACGGCAGTATCGGGGCTCTGATTCTACTTCCGCTGTGGCGGCGTCTATTTACGAAGCTGGTGGCGCGCCGCAAGGGCGGGGCCAAGATACTGTTTGTGGGTTCTTCGCCGATGGTGCAGGAGATCGTCAAGGAACTGCATGACCGGCCGGAAATCGGGTTGCGGGCCGCTGGGTATGTCGACAGGAAACGTGACGAGACGGCGGAGAGTCTAGGCCTTGTCTACCTGGGCCAGCCGGAGGAACTGCCGCAGGTCACTGCCGCACAGGATCCGGAGCGCCTCATCGTATCGATGCGCTCGGATACGCCGAATTCCTCCGCCAACTTTCCGGTGGAGCAATTGCTTGACCAGCAGTTTACCGGCCGCCGGATCGAGCGCGTTTCCACCATCTACGAATCCATCTTCGGCCGTGTGTCGATTAAAGATCTACAGGCCGAAGACCTGATTTTCTCCTTTGAGCCGAATCACTTTGCTGAACAACTGCAAGCCGTGTACTCGATTGTGCTGGCCGCGTTCGGATTCCTGATTACCTTGCCCATCATGCTGCTTGTGGGGGTAGCGGTCAAAGTCACTTCGACTGGCCCCGTGCTGTTCCGGCAAACACGGGTGGGCAAGAACAAGCGCCTCTTCGTCCTCTATAAATTCCGTTCGATGCGCGTCGACGCGGAAGCGAAAACCGGGGCCGTGTGGGCTACCAAAAACGACCCGCGCATCACCCCGATCGGCGGTATTTTGCGCAAGTTGCGTTTAGACGAACTGCCGCAGTTCATCAACGTAATCCGAGGGGATATGTCGCTGGTTGGGCCGCGGCCAGAGCGTCCGGAGTTCGTGGAAATGCTGGAGAATAAAATCCCGTTTTTCCGCCAGCGGATGAGCGTGAAACCGGGCATCACAGGATGGGCACAGATCAACCACAAGTACGGCGACACAGTGGAAGATACCGTCACCAAGTTGGAATACGATCTGTACTACATCAAAAACATGACGCCATCCCTGGATGCCTACGTCATTTTTCATACCGCGAAAGTAATGCTGCTGTCGCGGGGGGCGCAGTAGCCCTCTACTGCTTCCAGCTATCGGAGGCCGTGAGCGATCCAGCCGGGATAATCTGCTTCAATTCAGCAGGCGAGCAGCGCGTTTCCAGGCAGCAACCGGATTCCCAGAAGTGCGGGCGACTCTCCCAAATCTCTCGGATAGGCTTCTCCCGGAAGTTCCCCACCGGCGGCACTCCGGTGCAGACGGAAATGTCTCCGTTGGACTGAACCTGCAGTGTCGTGAGGGCGTTGCAGGACCGACGTTTTTCATGCGCGCTATGCGTTTGCATCGCCACGCGCGAGGCGTCCGGATTTTCAAAATACGGCAGCATTGCCTCTAACTGTTCCACGGAATTCGCAATGTGGGAGGAGCCCGATTTTTTCATGGCGAGCAATTCCCGGATGTTGGAGAGCACGCGGGGAATGTCCTTGGGCCAGTTCTCACTGTGCAGGTACCATTGCGGATCGTCCGGCGTATTGTAGTTCTGCTCAATGGCCTGGAAGAAGATTTCGACGCCGTCCTGCTCCGCGAATTTGGCTAACTTCACCGTGTCGGTAACGTTGTAGGACATCAGCACGTGTTTCAGTCGGACTGTGTAGCCAAGCTTCTCTTCTTTGCGCAGCCGCAGGAGTGTTTGCAGGCTGGTTTGGCTCATCTCCCAAAAATTCGGCCGGCCCCGTACCTGGGTATGAATTTCGCCCATCCCGTCCAGCGACATGGTCACTTTCCGGGGATTGGCTCTTGCCAGACGCTCGATTTTGGTTTGATCCTTCCAATAGCCATGCGTCAGGATTTCGAGATACAAACCGATTTTGTGAGCATGGGCCACCAGCTCTACCGTGTAAGGTTTCATGAGCGCTTCGCCGCCGGAAATCAACACGTGCACCGGACCCAACCAGTTGCGCAAGTCGCTCAACAAGACCTTCCACTCTTCAATCGTGGTGTCTTCTTTAAACTTGTTCTTCCAGATATCGCAGTGCAGGCACTTGGCGTTGCAATTCTCGGTTACCAGCAGAATGATGGATACAGGACGGCAAAAGGACGCGAAGCGCCCCCCGGCAATCGTCCGTAACCGGTAGTGGAGACTTTCGTAGAGGCTCTTGTGTGCCCAACTCAACGCTTCCGGCATAATTTAGTGTCAGCTCCTAACATCGAGGGCCAAAGTGGCCTTACTCTTAATTGTAGTTCGTAATGTATGAGTGTTTTCGCTAGGTCTATGTTGCACTCTTTCCGCTAGATAGCCGATGGAGATAACAAGCGTGGCATTTGCGGGCCGGTGTAGAAACTCCATAACTGATTGATATAAAATAGGTTGAGGACTTACTGTGTGTGGTATTGCTGGATTTCTGGTGCCTTCCCCCCCTGCTGACCCCGCGCAGCTGCTGACCAGAATGTGCGATGCAATCCGGCATCGGGGTCCAGACGACGCCGGGTATCACCTGGACGGCGCCTGCGGCATCGGGATGCGGCGGCTGTCCATTATCGATCTGGCTAGCGGCCATCAGCCCATTGCCAACGAGGACGAATCGGTCTGGATCGTTTTCAACGGTGAAATCTATCAATACCAGCACTTGCGGGAAGAACTGGAAGCCAAGGGCCACCGGTTCCGCACCCGCAGTGACACGGAAGTCATTCTGCACCTGTACGAAGAGAAGGGGGTGGAGTGTTTTGGAGAGTTGCGCGGAATGTTTGCAATCGCGCTGTGGGATGCACGCCGGGGCAAGTTGATTCTGGCGCGGGACCGCTTCGGCAAAAAGCCGCTCTACTATGCGGCGCTCGATCAGGGGTTGTACTTTGGCAGCGAGCTGAAGTGTTTGCATCAAGCCTGGCTCCCCTTCGATTTAGACCAGGAGGCTTTACAGCTCTATTTCCTCTATGGCTATATTCCCGATCCGTGGTCTCCGTTCCGGCAGGTAAAAAAACTGCCGCCAGGTTCGTGGCTCAGCTATGAAGCGGGGGGGAAGATCCAGCAGGGAACGTATTGGAGGATGCCTGTGCCGGTGGCCGAGCCGGCGGTGGGAGATACGCGCGAGGCGGCCGCCAAGCGGGTGCGCGACACCTTTGATGAAGCGGTGCGCATTCGCATGATCGCCGACGTCCCGCTGGGGGCGTTCTTGAGCGGCGGAATCGATTCCAGTTCCGTGGTGGCCTCCATGGCGTTGCAGTCCAGCGAGCCGGTGCGCACCTTTTCCATCGGGTTTGAGGAAGCTGAATTCAACGAACTTCCCGCGGCGCGTCTGGTAGCGCAAAAATACAAAACCAAACATCACGAGATTCTGGTGAAGCCCGAGGCCATCGGGTTAGTGGAGCGTCTTACACGCCACTTCGATGAACCGTTCGGCGACTCCTCCGCTATCCCCACGTTTATTGTTTCCGAATTCGCCGCCCAGCACGTTAAGGTTGCTTTGACCGGTGATGGAGGCGATGAGCTGTTTGGCGGCTATGAAGTGCACTGTTCCGCGCGGGAACTGGAGCGGTGGGACCGGATTCCCGGCATTCTGCGGAAGGGGTTGCGCGGAGCGGCGGCTGTCATGCCTTACTGGGGCTACGGGAAGAATTTCCTGCACATGATCAGTCTCGATTCCGGTCTGGCGCGGTATATGGAGCGCAACTACGCGCACTACCACTTGCGCAAGCAGCTGCTGCAGCCGGAGTGGATGTTGCCGGCCGGGCAGGCTTGGCTGTTGCAGAAGATGCGGCACTGTCTCCTTGAAAATGAGTCCAACCTGCTGACGCAGGCGCTGTATTTCGAGGCGACCGCCACGTTAGTGGGTGATATGTTGGTAAAAGTGGACCGGATGTCGATGGCGAACTCTCTGGAAGTCCGGTCCCCGCTGCTGGATCATTGCTTAGCTGAAGTCGCCGCCGGTATTCCGCATGCCTGGAAAGTGGAAGGGCGGCAGGGAAAGAAAATTCTGCGTCAAGCCTTGCAGGACCGCTTGCCGCCGGAGTTGCTGACGCTGCCCAAAAAAGGGTTCGCCGTGCCGCTGGCGCAGTGGTTCCGGGGTCAATTACGCGGCATGTTGCGCGATGTGCTGCTTGCCCCGCGCAGCTTGGAGCGGGGCATCGTTAACCCTGTATTTTTGAGGACATTGTTGGACGAGCACGATGCCGGGAGACGCAACAACAGTCATTGGTTGTGGGCTTTGCTGATGATGGAGCTATGGTTTCGGGAACTGGAGAACGTATGAATCAGAACTTGTCTCTGCCTGCGATAGGGGCCATGCCGGCCCGCCCGGCTGTGGCCAGCGCGAGTCAGTCTTCCGGCGCGGGATCCATGGCGTTTTTCTTCCTGGCGGCATTTTTGTTTATGGCCACCAGCCGCATTCTGGATTTTACGTTGCCGAGTCTGCACCTGCCGCTGATTCTGGCTGCGGTAGCGGCTGGACTCTCCGTTGCCGCTTACGGCATCTTCAGTGGGTTCAGCACCGCTCCGGGGAAACTGATCGGGCTGTTTACGATTTGGATCACGATATGTGTTCCCTTCAGCCAATGGAAAGGTGGCAGCCTGGGCGTGTTGACGGACGAAATCAGCCGTAGCTTTCTAGTATTTTTCATGGTCGCCAGCGTGGTGAACACGTTGCAGCGGGTGCAAACCCTCATCGCTGTCATTGGCAGCGGCATCGTCGTCGCCATGATAATTGCCTTGCTGCAGGACATCCGGATTGACGGCCGCCTCACCATGTCGACCGGCCAGTATGCGAACTCCAATGACCTTGCACAAATCATGCTGGTGGGCATATTCTTTATGCCCGTGCTGGGGACGCGGCTAAAGAGCAAATTCCTAAAAGTGTTAGGCTACCTGATGGTTGGGCCCTTTTTGTACAGCGTCGTGACTACGGGTTCACGCGGAGCGTTGGTGACCGGTGTGGTGTTGATTGCCATCGTATTTCTGATTTCATCCCACAGCAAAAGACTGTTGTTTATTGTCTCGATCCCATTGTTGGTGGGTGCGCTGCTGACGGTTTCCCAAAATCTCCGTACGCGCCTGGCTACGTTCGTGCTGGATCGGGCCAGCACGGCTAGCGAGGAAATGGCGATGGCCTCCACGCAGGGCCGTATGACCATGCTGCGGCACAGTCTTCTGCTGACCGCTGAGAACCCATTGTTTGGAGTTGGCCCGGGGGTGTTTCAGACCGCGTCCGCTGAACTGCAACATTCTGACGGGCAGCGCGCGATGTGGATCGAAACTCACAATGCCTATACGCAGGTGTCCAGCGAAACCGGGGTCCCAGGCATCCTGTTCTTTGGAGGGGCGGTGTTGACCAGTCTGGTTGGCTTAATCCGGATCCGCCGCCGGACGTCTCGTGATCCGGCGTTGGCTTCATTGAATGCCACTGTAACTTTGTTGATGCTGGCGTTCGTGTCTTTCGCGGTGACGTCGATGTTTTCAAGCGTGGCCTACGGATTCATCTTCTGGTTGTTGATTGGGCTGTGTGCGGCCACCATTGGCGTCGCGAATCGGGAATTAGCAGTGGCAAAGGTTGTAGTTCCTGTTCCGTTCCGCCCCGCGTCAACCGGAAGCGCCTCTGTTCCTCTTCCGTCCACGGCTCCAGTCCGATCTGCTACACGGGTGACATTGAGTGGCAGAATCAAGCCGGCGAGGCATCGAGGCTGAACGGCAGCGTGGGCAAACCAGCCTGTATTTTGTTTCTCTTCGATTGGCAACCGGTGTTCTGGAGTACGCGGGAAGAATACTTCCGGAAGCTGGCGGAACGTCTGAAAGCAAAAGGCGTCACGCCGGTGCTGGTGTCATCGGAGCTGGCGGATCAAGAAGTGCGCCGCAGGTTCGAAGCCGTGGGGGCGCGTGTGGAGCCTTGCTCCTATCACGCCAGCCCGTTTGGATACTGGCGGCATATTCGCCGCCTGCAGCGCGAATACGATGTTCAGGCCGGGCACGTTCGTTTCTTCGACTATTTTTCCGGCGTTTACTAGATTTGTTGGCTGGCCGGCGTCCGCAAGATTTTGTTCACGGAGGCCAATAGCGGCCAAGCCGGTTCCACGGGCTGGCGGCAAGCGCTTCTTCGTTTGCGCACCAGGCTGATGTGCTGGCCGGTGAAACAGCACATTGCCATTTCTGAATTTATCCGCTGCCGCTTGCAACTGGTGGGGCTTCCAGGGGAAAAGATAGCGCTGGTTTACAACGGCGTCGACACGGCGGCGTTTGTACCCGGTCCGGTGGCCCGTGCGGACGTACGCCGGCGGATGGGAGCCGGGCCTGATACCACTGTGCTGATTTTTGCCGCGACATTGCTGGAATGGAAGCGCCCGGAGGTCGCGCTGAAGGCGTTGGCGGAACTGGTGCGGCGAGGCGAGAACGTTCAGCTATGGATGGCTGGAGCGGGACCGTTGCGCGCTTCTCTGGAAAAAATGTCGGAGGCGTTGGGGATTGTGCCACAACTGAAATGGGTCGGCCATCAAAAAGAACTGCAGCGTTGGATGGCGGGCGCGGATCTGTTTGTGCATACTTCGGTGGGCGAGGCCTTCGGCAATGTATTCGTGGAAGCGCTTAGCTGCGGGCTACCGGTGGTGGCCAGCCGCAGCGGGACCGCTGAAGAGTTGGTGCGGGCGGATGGGGAAGCAAAGACCGGGAAACTGGTTGCCGTTGACGACGGAGAAGTTTGTGGATTCGCGGATGCGGTGGTGGCGTTGATAGGCGATCGCGAGAGCTACGGCAGGATGTCACAGGCTATTGTGATCTCGCATACGCTGGTTTGGCGTTGTGGGCTTGTTGACTCTGGCGACGGTGTTTGATCCTCCCTCCACACCGCCCGCCAGCGCGTTGCTGGCGAAGGCTATGGCACTGTTTGCCCACGCAATTGTTATTCGATGCCACCTCGAATGCGCGACCTCTGGCCCGAGGGGAATATGCGACCGCATTTATAGTGGGGTTGGGAGACACGACTCCCAAACTGGGCACGGCGAGCCCACTGACAATGCTTTTGGCGGTTCTAAAAAACGGAACCTTAGCTATTCATTAACAACGCCCCGCAGAACTTGGAATATGCCGGACTGGGCCCGAGTATGTCAGGCGCGTATTAGTTAGTGTGGAGAATCGATCCCGCGACCAGCGTCCAAAATGAAAATCTCATCTGGCCCAGTGATGGCGGCGTGGACCGCCCACGATTATTGGTAGACCGGATGCCTTAGTGTTTCCCGCGCTGGGCTTGCACCACAAAGTGTGTACCCGATTTGCGAATTGCGATGTTCTCAAAGCCTGTCCTGGTGAGCACCTTCTCTATACCGGAGACGGTTTGGTAGGACTCGGTACGGGAGCGGCGTAGAGGATAGCGAATCTGAGCGTGACCGAAATGAAGAGCGGCCGTGTTCCAGAGCCGGTATAGCTCAAATACAAAGCGGCGTGGATGGCTGAGCGCCTGCTTCCAGGAAAGCATCGAGAGGGGATGCAAGGTGAACCACACTCCGCCACCGGGCCGTACCACGCGGGCGACCTCGATCAGGGCCGCGGAGATATTCATGTATGGCAGAGCCACTCGAGAGAACACAAAATCAAAACTGGCGGACCGCAGTGGCAACTGTTCCCCGCTAGCCTGCATGAGTGCAGCGGGCACTTGAAGACGGCGTCCGAGAAGCA
The DNA here is from genome assembly GCA_039926185.1 of Bryobacteraceae bacterium. Lineage (GTDB taxonomy): Bacteria > Acidobacteriota > Terriglobia > Bryobacterales > Bryobacteraceae > Palsa-187. The sequence continues at coordinate 227,288 of JBDSXJ010000006.1, forward strand.
AGGCATCAAAATCGAGATCCGCACCGAACGCGGTGGGGATTTGATCTCGGCAAGCCAGTAGCGTTTGTCCCGCGCCGCAGCCGATATCCAAGACACGCTGCGCCCCTGGGGGGATTTCGGGAACAAGCCGTTCCGGGCTACGGGAGGCACGAGCCAACGCTAGCTCGGCAAGATGATATTCCGGTGAGTTATTCGTCACGAAGGCTGTCCATGAGTCTGACCTGCTGCTAGGGAAAATCGGCGCTAACGAACTAGGATATAAGGTATGCTAGCACTCCATCTTTCGGGACAGGGGCGACCGTAACGGTGGCCGTGACCGTTGTTGCTGTCTTCGGAGTGGACCCATTCCGGATCGGTGGGGTGGAGATATACACGCGCGAACTCGCGCGCCAGTTGGAGAAGCGCGGAGCAAGGTTGGTGGCGGTATTCAGCCGCAAACCGACGGGCGCAGTAGCGGAATACTTAACGGCTCCGAATCTTACGCTGGAAGAAATTGTGGGGTTGGAGGATCGTCCCTTAGGCTGTTTGCCGGCACTGTTCTCAATTTTGCTCCGGCATGGGCCCCGAATTTTACACTTCCAGTTCGTCGACTTTGTAGGATTGTTTCCGTGTGTCGCGAAGCTGTGCGGGGTCCGGCAGATCTATTTCACAGCGCAGGGGTCGGAACCCGCGGGCTTTCAGCCGCGAAGATCGGTGGCGTGGAAGCGGTTGGTGGTGCGGGTGGTGAACGCACCGCTAGATCGTGTGTTCTGCATCAGCAAGTTTGTGCGCCGGGTTCTGGTGGCTCGGGATTTATTGCCGGAGGACCGGTTTCAGGTGATCTATAACGCTATCTCGCTGCCCAGTCTGGCGCGTGTGGCCGAGCAGAGGCGCACATTCCGTGAGACCTACAAAATCCCAGCCACGTGCCAGCTGGTAACGCAGGTAAGTTGGATCATTCCAGAAAAAGGGATCCCGCAGTTACTGGAGGCGGCCCAGCTGGTGCTGCGGGAACTGCCCGGAACGCACTTTGCCCTAGTCGGTTCCGGAAACTGCGAAGCAGAGTATCGCGGTCGGGCGAGGGAACTGGGGATCGAGAAATCGATCACGTGGACGGGGCTAGTGCAGAATCCGATGGAAGACGGGGTGTACGCGGCTACGGACATCTTTTGCCTAGCGTCCCAATGGCAAGAAGCGTTCGGGTGGGTGATCGCCGAAGCAATGGGATTTGAGAAGCCAGTGGTGGCAACGGCGACCGGAGGCATTCCGGAGGTGGTGGAAGACGGAGTGACGGGCCTATTAGTGGCCCCCCCCACCAATAGTGCACAGCTGGCGCAGCATTTGTTGCGGCTGCTGCGGAACACAGAAGAGCAGAAACGGATGGGGTCGGCAGGACGGCAGGCCGTCGAGCAGAAATTTAATCTGGAGGTCACGGTCGCGCAAGTGGTGGCTGGATACGATCTCTGATGCGTTCGCAGAAAGAACTCCTATTTCGGCTGCGTCAAGAGCTGGCCAACCTGGGGCTGCTGGTTGCGCCTCCAAGCTGGGAGGCGGCACTCGCCGGGCCCTTCCCACAACTGCCGGATCCGGCTGCGGTAGCCGCCTCTCTCCGCATTGAGAACCCTGCGCATGTTCAGCAGGTGGAACAGCACGCTGAGGAGCTGCTACAGCATCGGTTTCGCTTGCTGGGTCTGGAGCCGGTGCAGCTCGAGGATGCGATCCGTTGGCGGCGGGATTTTCTGCACGGGCAGGAGACCGGGCTGGCTTACTTCCGCCGGATTCCTTATTTAGATTTTCATCAGGTCGGCGACCACAAGCTGATCTGGGAGTTAAACCGCCACCAACATTTGGTGGTGCTGGCACAGGCGTTCCTGCTCACCGGACGGCAGGACTTTCTGGAGGAGATCCCGCAGCAGCTGGATCACTGGATGCAAGAGAATCCAGTCCAGCGCGGTATCAATTGGGCCAGCGCGTTGGAAGTGGCGTTTCGGGCACTGTCCTGGGTCTTGGTGTTGCATCTGGTGGGAGCACAGCTCCCGGAGGACTTTCGGCGGCGGCTGGTACGGAGTCTGAACCACCACGGCTTGCACCTGGAAAAGAATTTGTCGTTCTATTTCTCGCCGAACACCCACTTGCTGGGCGAGGCGGTGGTGCTGGATGCCTTGGGAACGCTGCTGCCCCAGATGCCTCATGCAGGGACGTGGCGCACGCTGGGTGCCGCCACTGTGCAGGAACAAATGCGACGGCAAGTGCGGGACGATGGCAGCCACTTTGAACAGTCCAGCTACTATCATGTGTACGCAGTCGACTTTTTTGAATTGCATGCGCTGCTGCATCCGGATACACCCGCCTGGTACCGGAGCAAGCTGGGCAAGATGCTGGAATTCCGGGACTCTCTCATTAGCAGCCAAGGATTGCTGCCGCTGATCGGCGACGATGACGGGGGGCGTCTGTTCCATCCTTACGGGGACCGGCGCAGGTTCGGGGTCGCGGTGCGGGAAGAGATGGCCTGGTGGATGGTTCCGTCGGCTCCGGTGCCACCGGAGGGCTCCTGCTGGTTTGCCGATGCTGGGCTGGCTGTGTTGCGGGCGGGTGGAGCGCAGGTGATTGTGGATGCCGGCGGATTCGGAACGGGTTCGGCAGGGCACTCCCACGCGGATACACTGTCGGTGGTGGCATTTCGAAACGGGCAGGAATTGCTGATCGACGCTGGGACGTTCACCTACATATCGGACCCGGAGGCGCGGCAGCAATTCCGGGGCACGGCGTCACACAACACACTCTACATAGACTCACTAGAGCAGGCAGACCCCCAGGGTCCATTCCGCTGGAACAATCCGCCGATAGTAGAGCTGCTGTACTGGGATAGTTCGGCGTCTGTCGATATTCTGGATGCCGCCTGCAAGTACAGGGGGTTTTCGCATCGCCGGAGTGTGGTGTTCCAAAAGCCAGATCTTTTAGTGGTGCTGGACCGGGTGAGTGGACCTGAAGGACGGCATCGCGTGGAACAACGCTGGCTGACGCCGCAGGAGGTTTCCGGAGAGTTCCTGGAAACCGTTCCAGAAGCGCGACAGGAGCCGGCAGAGCGGTCCTGTGCGCTGGGGTCGCGGCAACAAGCACGGCGGTGGGTGGCGCGCTACGAAGGCGAGTTGCCGACAACGATGGTCGCAGTGCTGCGTCTGGGGCTTGCTTCGAAGAAGATGCCCCCGGCCCGGGTCCAGACTGCGGAGCGGACCACGGTGGTCGAACTGGAGGGTGGCCGTATTCGTTTTCCGCACGAGGGGCCGCCGTTAGTGGAAATAGGGAAGATGTGATGACATGAGCCTGATGAAAACAGCAGCAGCCGAAATTTTGAAACGCCTGGATCTCTATGGCTGGTACAGCGTCGGGAAACACGGATCGTTGGTGGAAGATGGTTGGTTCCGCAGTTTTCAGGAACAGCGGCCGGTAGACGGAGAGGGGAACCCGATCCCGTTTATCACCTATCCAGCCATTGAATTCCTAAAGCGGCGGGTGCGCCCGGAGATGACGGTGCTGGAGTACGGCAGCGGGATGAGCACGTTGTGGTGGGCCAGCCGGGTGAAGCAGGTGAATGCGGTGGAACATGATCGAGCCTGGTTTGAGAGGGTCACGAAAATGGTCCCGCCTAACGTTACGGTGCATTTCGCTTCCGTGGAAGACAAGACCACCTATCCGGGGATGGCGCAGGTGGCGGGGGGGCCGTTTTCGGTGGCCGTGATCGATGGAAGATTGCGGGTCCGGTGTGCCCGTGCGGCGGTGGAGAAGCTGACTCCCGATGGAGTGGTCATTTGGGACAACTCAGACCGCGACTATTACAAACCGGGCTACCAGTTTTTGGCGGAACGAGGCTTCCGTAGGCTTGAGTTTGTGGGACCGTGTCCGAGTATCAACGAAAAGGGCGAGACCTCGATCTTTTACCGCGAAGGAAACTGTTTGGGGATCTAGGCCCCCAGCCTCAAGGTCTGGCGGAGTTGCAAGATCACGGTTTCGCGATGGTCCCGGTCCAGGCACAGGAAGAACGCAGGCAGCAGATAGGCGCAGGCCAGAACGCCGGCGATAAATACCAATCCCCAGGTTTTATCGGGAGTTGCTAACGAAAATTGCCGCAAGAGGAAGTAGACGGGCAGTGCCAGGAGTGTAGGCACGCCATAGATGGACCAGAGGAAGGAAAAGAACGACAATCCCAACTTGCGGCACAAAGCCCATGCCGAAAGAAGGCAGCGGTTGGCGATCATAGCTCCGCACATCCAGCGGGCCAACACCACCAGGCCACCCTTTAAAAAGAAGATGGATGCCAGGGTTACGATGGCAGCTTCTCCCATCAATCCCCAAGCGCACCATTTATGGGCGCGGATGCCAAACAAGAGACTCTGCGAGGCTCCTTGTCCGGCCAGCGCCACCCATGTCGAGAGGATGAAGTAAGGCAACAAGGGGCCAACGTTGTCGGCATAGTCTTGGCTGATCCAGATGTGAATGATTCCGGGGCCCCAGGTCAGCATCAACAAGGCGATCGGCGCGTAGAGTATGAAGCCGTAGCGGTTTCCAAGCCGCCCGATGCGGCCTAGCGCCTCATGCTTGTTTTGCACAATGTATTCAGCGGCCAGCGGGTTCAGCATCTCCGCAATGGTGCGGATCATACCAATGGGGACTTGCACGATACGGTCCGGCAAAGAGAAGTAGCCGATAAACGCATCCGGCAAGGAGCGGGAGATAAAGATGGGCGGCGTCTGCTGTTGACCGATCATGGCCACGGTATTGACGCTGGTGTGGACTCCATACCCCGCCATGTCGCGCAAGGTGGAGCGGCTGACTAAGCTCCATTGCAGTCGCAATTCTGGGAAGTAGTGGCGCAACATCAAGGTGTAGCCGACCCATAAGGCAGCCCAGTAGCCAAGGGTACACAGCACGAGCGCGAGGATCTTGCCACCCATCCACAGGGCCAAGAAGTAGGCCACGGTGCGGAGCGCCAGCGCGGCGGTTTGCAAGCGTCGAAGGGAGCCATATTGTTGCAGTCCTTCCAGGCAGCCGCTGACGATGTTGGTGGAAAACGAGAGGACTGCGCCACTGCCCACCAGGCTGAACACTAACGGGAAAGAATCCGCGTAGCGGTCGCTGACGCCGAGCAATTGGGCGGAGCGCGGAGCGACAAACACAACGATCACCCCCAGCAGCAGGATAGAAATCGCCGCAGTGTAGGCAATGGCGGTGCTGAGGACGCCATTGATGGTGTGATGGTCTTTGGACACCGAAGCTTTGGCGGTGGAGTTGATGACGGCGGACCGGAATCCAAAATCAAGCACCGTATAGTAACCGTTGATGGAAAAGGCCAGCAGCCAGATACCATAGCCATCCTCACCCAGCTTGCGGATGAGATAGGGAGACATCAACAGTCCGGCGACCAGGCTGACGACGATGCTGAGAATGCTCCACACTGCATTGGACGCAAACCGGCGGAGTTGTGGCGACCCATGTGTTGCCTTGGCCAGCGTAGGAGGGCGCGGCCCGGAAGAGGACTGATCAAAAGCCATTGTTGGGGAGGCGATCCAAGAACAATTATCCCCTTTTGTGACGGGGGACCGAACAGCTATGCTGATTATAGAGAGAAGAACTACGTTTGACTAGGAAACACAGATCTTGAAACATCGACTCCTCGACCTGCTGGCCTGTCCGGAATGCGCAGCGCACCCTTTGGAGATGACGGTGATCGCTACCGGAAAGACGGCACCGGCACCGATACAAGGGACACGCTGTACCTCATACTGTTCCCTGCAAAAGCAGCGGATCGAACCTGGCGAGACGGTAGAACGGGGCTGTGGGGACTGCTATCGGGAAGAGATCCAGACGGCGATTCTACATTGTGCCGAATGTGGCCAAGAGTACCCTGTCATTGGTGGCGTCCCTCGGTTTGTGCCGGACGTGTACGACGACTTTCCGGAATTTCCGAAGGAGAACGCGAAATACTTCCGGAAGCCGCCCAAGCAGGCGAGTGCAGAGTTCCAGACGCTCCACCGGTCCACTAAGAGCAGCTTTGGTTTTCAGTGGCTGCGCTATCGGGTGACGGACCATCAGGAAAACCGGGACCATCTGTTCCGGCGCACGGCGGAAACCCCAGGGACGCTGGGGGGGAAGCTCTTTTTCGAGGCTGGTTGTGGGATGGGGCGATACCTGAAAGTGTTCAGCGATGAGCCAGGGGCCGAGGTGGTGGGGCTCGATTTGAGCCTGGCGGTGAACCGGGCCTATGAAGAGAACAAGGCGAATCCGCTGATCCATGTGGTGCAAGGCAACATCATGCAGCTGCCGCTGCGGCCGGGCACCATCGACCATGTCTACAGCATTGGCGTTTTGCATCACACGCCGTCCACCGAGCAAGCGTGTCACAGCGTGGTGAAGCTGCTGAAACCGGGCGGACGAATGAGTGTGTGGTTGTATCACGTGTGGTGTCCGCCGGGCTTGACTGGATTTGCTGCGATGCATGCGAAGTTGAAGGGCGCAATTACGGACGCGCTGCGCGTGGTCACGACGCGGCTTCCGCACTCTGTGCTGCACTACCTGTGTTACCTCGCGGTTCCGATGGGGTGGATTCAGGCGAAGGTCTGGGCGGCTCCGTTGCCGATCAAAATTCTGTTCTCTCCGCTGGTCCTGGTGCACATGTCCAGTCACGAGAGCGCGGACGTGCGGTTGCTAGATACCTTTGATTGGTACTCACCGCAATACCAGTGGAAGCACACCGTGGCGGAAGTGGAGGGCTGGTTCATGGAAATGGGGTTGGTCCAACTCAATTCGGAAGGGTTTCCGGTATCGGTGCGGGGTCGCAAGCCGCAGGCATAGCCTCGCGGGCTACCGTTAAGCGAGCTTCGTACAAAGGTATAGGTCCTCTTCCATCAAGCCGTAACGCTTGGCTTTGTCGGGTCCCAAAGTTTTGACGTAACTATCCACATTGACCTGGAAACCGGCTGCTTGTAATCGCGTCTTATAATCTCTGCCGTACATGCGGACATGATCTTCCTGACCAAAATGCTTCCGGCGCTCTGCCGGATCGGTAATGCTGAAATCTTCGTAGGTGTGTTCCCGTTGCATATCCAGGGGGACTTGCAGGATCGCCAGGCCGTTGGGTTTCAGGACACGATGGAGTTCCCGCATGGCGGCCGCATCGTCGGGGATGTGCTCCAGCACATGGCTGCAGAGAATGGCATCGAACGTATCATTAGGAATGGCCAGCCGGGTGATATCCATGTTCACATCCGTGGGTTCACACAAGTCGGTGGTGATGTAGCGCAGATGGGGCTGGTTCGCGAGAACCTTTTTCAAGGATTTTTCAGGAGCAAAATGCAGAACGCTCATGGGGGTGGAGAACACCTCCGTGCGATTTTGAAGAAAGAGCATGATGAGCCGATGGCGCTCGACGGCGTCGCAGTTTTAGCACAACGCGTTGCGGCGTTCGGGACGGCCATGGGGGAGAAACTCGCGGTAGGTTTTGCCGCACAGGGGACGCTCCACGGCAGAACCGGAGGCCAGTAATACTCGCACGCGCTCTCGCAGCGGGTAAAGGCTGGTCCGAAACGACTCTGGCAACAAAGCTTTGATCAGACTTTTCATGGGGAGAGGGGTCTCTTCCTTTCGATTATAGATTGAGAGAACTCTTGGTTTTTGGAATTTGTCTAGCAGCGCTGCTGTACGTGATCGTGGGGTATCCGCTGTTGTTGGCGGTACTGGCACGATGGCGGGGGCGTCCGGCGGCGAAAGGCCGGATGGAACCGACCGTATCCGTGATCCTGCCCGCGCATAACGGGGAGCGGTGGATCGGGCAAAAGCTGGAGAGCATTTTCGGGCTGGCGTATCCACGCGACAAGATGCAAGTGCTGGTGGTGGTGGACGGGTCGACAGACCGGACCAAGGAAATCGCATCCCGTTTCCCGGTGGAACTGGTTGTCCTGGAGCAGAAGAGCGGGAAGGCCGTGGCACTGAACCGGGCGCTGGAACAGGCGCGGCACGAGATCCTTTTTTTTACCGATGTGCGGCAACCACTGGCCCCGGAGTCCCTGCAGCATCTGGTCAATGGATTCGCCGACCCTCAAGTGGGCGTGGTTACCGGCGAGTTGATCATCCTGGATGGAACCACCGAAGAAGAAGCCAATGTGGGGTTGTATTGGAAGTATGAAAAGTGGATTCGAAAGCACTTGAGCCGGGTGGATTCGGTGCTGGGCGCTACCGGCTGCATTTACGCGATGCGCCGAAGCCTGGCTAAGCCGATCCCGGCGGGAACGCTGCTGGACGACGTGTATCAGCCCTTACAGGCTTTTTTCGCGGGCTACCGGATTGTGATGGAGGAGAA
>JBDSXJ010000007.1:0-112441 GCA_039926185.1 Bryobacteraceae bacterium
CATCTCGTCATCGCGCACGAATTCGATAGCCTGCTCGAGCGTCGGGATCTTGGGCGGCACCAGCCGGATCGCTTCGTCGGCGCCGGACGAGCGCATGTTGCTCATCTTCTTTTCCTTGACGATGTTCACGTCGAGGTCGTTATCACGCGAGTTTTCGCCCACGATCATGCCTTCGTACACCTCGGTGCCCGGCGCAATGAAGATCTCGCCGCGCTCCTGCAGGTTCCAGATCGCATAACCGGTGGCGGGACCCTGGCGGTCGGAAACCAGCGAGCCCGTCGGCCGCATTTCGATCTCGCCCTGCCACTCGATGTAACCGTGGAACAGCGAATTCATGATCGCCGTGCCCTTGGTGTCCGTCAGCATTTCATTGCGGAGACCGATGAGACCACGCGAAGGCACCAGGAACTCGACGCGAACACGGCCCGAGCCGTGGTTCACCATCTTCTCCATCTTGCCCTTACGCATGCCCATCTTTTCGATGACCACGCCCACAAAGTTTTCCGGGCAATCCACCGTCAGCATTTCGAGCGGCTCTTGCGTCTTGCCGTCGACCTGCTTGGTGAGAATTTCCGGCTTGCCCACCGCGAGCTCAAACCCTTCGCGGCGCATCATTTCGATCAGAATGGCGAGCTGCAATTCGCCGCGGCCCATCACCTTGAACGAATCCGGCCCGCCGAGCTCTTCCACCTTGATAGAGACGTTGGTCAGCAGTTCCTTATCCAAACGGTCACGCAAGTTGCGCGACGTCACGTACTGCCCTTCCCGGCCCGCGAACGGCGAGTTGTTGATGGTGAAGGTCATTGCGATGGTCGGCTCGTCGATCTGAATCGGCGGCATCGGCATCGGCGTTTCCACGCTGGTCAACGTTTCACCGATGGTAATGCCTTCCAGGCCAGCGATCGAAAGGATGTCGCCCGGGCGACCAATGGTTTCGTCTACCCGCTTCAGCCCTTCGAACGAATACAGTTTGGTGATGCGAGCCTTCTGGAACGTTCCGTTCAGCTTCGCGATGGCGACTTCGTCATTCAAACGCAGCGTGCCGTTAAACACGCGGCCGATGGCCAGGCGTCCCAGGTAATCGCTGTAATCCAGGTTGCCGACCTGCATCTGCAACACGCCGTCCGGATCACCCTTCGGCGCAGGAACGTGCTCAATGATCGCTTCAAACAGAACGCGGAGATCCTTCTCGTCGTCCTCGATGTTCTTCTTCGCAATACCCAGCTTGCCGTTGGTGTAAACGATGGGGAAGCTCAGTTGGTCTTCGCGGGCATCCAGATCGATGAACAAGTCATAGATTTCGTTCAGCACTTCCTGAATACGCGCATCGGGGCGGTCAATCTTATTGATGACGACGATTTGCGGCAACCCGGCTTCCAGTGCCTTCATCAGCACGTAGCGGGTCTGCGGCAACGGGCCTTCGCTCGCATCCACGAGCAGCACCACGCCGTCCACCAGCTTGAGCGCGCGCTCGACTTCGCCGCCGAAATCGCTGTGGCCCGGGGTGTCGACAATGTTGATCTTGGTTTCTCCGAAGCGCACACCCGTGGCTTTCGCGAGAATCGTAATGCCGCGCTCACGTTCCAAATCGTTGGAATCCATGGCGCGCTCATCTACATTTTCGTTGCTACGAAAGATTCCGCTTTGGCGGAACATAGAATCTACAAGCGTGGTCTTGCCATGATCGACGTGTGCGACGATGGCGATGTTGCGAACGAGGGGATTAAAGGACATGCAAGCTTCTATTGTCCTTTATTTCGGCCCTCCGGCGCTCAGTGGCCATTTCAAGCGATGATAGTAACAGTGCAATCACTCCCCTCAGTTGTCATTGTTGGTAGACCGAACGTCGGTAAGTCCACGCTATTTAACGCCATCTTGAAAGCCCGCCGCTCCATCGTCGGCGACGAACCAGGCATCACACGCGATCGTATTTACGGCGAGGCGTTCCATCACGGCCGTCCGTTCACCTTGGTCGACACCGGCGGCATCATCACCAACGACGAAGAGATGATCCCGGCGCAGATCCTGAAGCAGGCTCGCGTCGCACTGAAGAATGCCTCGGCCATTGTCTTTGTGATTGACGGACGTACAGAGATCACCGGCGCGGATCGTGAACTGGCAGCAATGCTGCGAAAGCTCGGCAAACCCGTCATGCTCGCGGTCAACAAAATCGACAGCGAACGCCGCGGCGAACTCGCGCATGAGTTTCATTCGCTCGCCTTCGAGAATCTTTTTCCTATTTCCGCTGAGCATCATCTAGGCGTCGCCGATCTGCTGGACTACGTCACACGTGATTTCCCCAAACGCGCCGCGGAGCCCGAAGTCGAAGAATCCGCCAAGCCCATCGTCAAAATCAAAGTCGCCATCATCGGCCGTCCCAACGTCGGCAAATCAACCTTGCTGAACGCGCTTACTGGCATGGAGCGGGCCATCGTCTCTCCCGTCGCCGGAACCACCCGCGACGCCGTCGACGAAACCATCCGCTACAACAACATCGACTACGTGCTGGTAGACACCGCCGGCATCCGCCGCAAGGGCAAAACCAAAGAGATGGCGGAAAAGCTGAGCGTCGTCATGGCACGCCGCCACCTGCGCATGTCCCACGTCGCCGTCATCGTGATCGATGCCACGGAAGGCGTGCTCTCGCTCGACGCCACCATCGCCGGCTACGCCCACGAAGAAGGCCGAGCCGTCATCCTCTGCGTCAACAAGTGGGACACCGTCCTCACGCCCGCCAAACGCAAATTCATGGAGCAGGTGAAAGAGCGCCTCAAGTTCCTCGAATACGTCAACACCGTCTTCATCTCCGCACAAACCGGCGAAGGCGTGAAGGATCTCTTCGGACGCATTCGTAAAGCCTACGAAGCCGCGAGCCTGCGCGTAACCACCGGCGAACTCAACCGCTTCGTCGACACCCTGAAGTGGGAGTACGAACCGAAGCTCAAGTACATCACCCAGGCCTCGATCCGTCCTCCGACATTCATCGCCTTCACCGACAGCACGCACCAGCTTCACTTCTCCGCAGAGCGCTTCCTCATCAATCGCCTCCGCGAACGCTTCGGCTTCGAAGGAACGCCCGTAGTCGTGAAGCCCCAGCGCCACACCCTCGGCCGCAAACGGTAACGCACGCACTCGTGCGTGCCGCGTCGAGACTCATCTCGACGCCTGTCGCTAGTTCAGCGTAAAGTTCACCTCGATCGGAGCCTCGACTTCGACCGGAACCCCATTGAGGATCGTCGGGCTGTAAACCCACTGACTCACCGCATCCAGCGCCGCCTTGCGCAGCAACGGCGGCCCATCAATCACCCGCAGATTCTCAATACGCCCATCTTTGGACAGCGTAGCCAGCAGCCGAACCGTCCCCGACACATGCGACTGCTTCGCCAGCACCGGATACGCAGGCACGATGCGTTTGAGGATCTTCGCCGCCAAGATCGTGCTACTCACCCTCACCGGCTTTAATTCAGCCACCGGCGCAGGTTTCGGCTCAGGCGTCGGCTTCACCAACTCCGCAACCAGCCCCGGAAGGGCCGACACAATAGAGATTGGTCCAATGCCCGGAACTCCCGGCTCCACGATGCTGGCATCGACCACCGAAATGTTTGTGAGATCTACCGAGCTATTACGAATCGGACCCTCAGGAATTCTCGTCGGCCCAACAAAAACGCGACGAGCGAGTCCCCGCGATGTTGCGACAGACTCCGTAGTCGTTCGCACCACAGGTGGAACCGGTGGCGGCGAGAAAGGCGGAGCGAAAGTGGCCACGAAGATCGGCACCATCGGCAGCGCCTGCGTGTAGAGCAGTGGCCCTACTACTAAGACACCGAGGATCGCACTTTGTGCCATCAAAGATGCAGCAAGAGCCCCGGTTTTTCTAGCCGAGGCGGGATGTGTGAGAAGCGTTTGCTCGAACATACTCAGATAGACACTGAGCGCGCGAACGAAGTTCCAACGCTAAAACTGGAAGTAAATAAACGGCACCGCTTTATCCGTGACGCCAATTAATTCCACTGACACAAGAAGCACGACGACCAGCGCGACGTACGCGAGCGCCGAACCCTGCGGCAATCGCTCCATCCACTCCCACCGCTCTTCCGCGATCGCAATCAACAACGCGATGCCGATGAAGCAAAACAACCACACCGGCACCAGCGCGCCCGCCGCTGTCCACTCACCCGTGAACATCTGCTCGATCACGTAGAGGCTATCCTGCAACGTCACCGCGCGGAAGAACACCCATCCGATACAGACCAGCACGAAAGTGAACAACGCTCGCAACGGATAGACCAGCGGCCCCGGCGTCGCGAGAAACTTCTTGCGCCCCGCGATGCGCTCGATCCCCAGCAGCGCTCCGTGATACCCGCCCCAGATGATGAAGTTAAAACTCGCCCCGTGCCACAACCCGCCCAGCAACATCGTCAACATCAGATTCCGATACGTCCGGACCGCCCCGCCACGATTGCCGCCCAGCGGAATGTAGAGGTAGTCGCGCAGCCATCGCGAGAGCGACACATGCCAGCGATGCCAGAAGTCCGTAATGCTGAACGCCAGATACGGCCGCATGAAGTTCACCGGGAAATGAAAGCCCAGCAGCAGCGCCATGCCGATTGCCATATCCGTGTAGCCAGAGAAGTCGAAGAAGATCTGCATCGCGAACGAAAACACGCCCGACCATGCAGCCGTCGCCCCCGGATGCGTCGCGAGTCCACCGAAGTACGTATCCGCGATCTGCGCGAACTGATCCGCGAACACCATCTTCTTGCACAACCCAATCAGCATCCACAGGGCCCCGCGCAGCACCTCTTCCGAATCCGGCTTGCGCCACGTGTAGAAATCGGCGAAGAACTCCCCTGCCCTCACGATCGGACCAGCGACAAGCTGCGGAAAGAAGGCGATGAAGAGCGCGTAATCAGCCAGGTTACGAATCGCCTTCTGCTCCCCGCGATACACGTCGACGATGTAGGAGATGCTCTGAAACGTGTGAAAGCTAATCCCAATCGGCAGAATAATCGCCATCATGTACGACTTGTCGATCATTCCCGCAACGAAATTGAAGTACTTGAAGAAACCCAGGAATCCCAGATTCACCGCGATACTGAGGATCAGGAAAACCTTCCGTCGGCTGGGCGTCGTGAAGCGCTCCATCCACAACGCGCAGCCATAATCGACCAAGGTGATAATCGCCAGCAGCGGCAGGAACACAATGTTCCAACTCGCGTAGAACACGTAACTCGCCACCAGCAGCAAATACTTCCGCGCAGGCCTAGGCGATGCGTAGAAAAGCACCAGCACCACCGCAAAGAATGCGAAGAACTGCGCCGTGTTAAACAGCATTAGTGCGCCGGCCCCAGAACCTGCGGCATCTGCTTCGCAAGGATCTCCGTAAATCGATCCAGCCCACCCTGATTCATGTGGACCTGATCATGAAACCGCTCCGGCGTTTCGAGTTCGTTGAACAGATCCTCGGGCAGCAGCGTGACGTTCGGTTCCTTCTCCAGCAAATGCAGCGACGACTTCGGATTGCTCGGCGGCATATCCGGACGAATCCACGCCGCACGCGGCAGCCGCGCAAACACAAGTCGCGTCTTCGACCCTCTATAGTGATCGCGAATGCGCCCCAGCCAATATTTCAAATACGCCGAATGCCGACCCATCTCCGAAGGCAACGGCTCCACAAACCGAGTCTTCAGCGCAGCCTCCAGATCCGCAGGCGTCCCGGGCGCAACCGTGATCTTGCGATTCGGCCAATCCACACTCAAACCCGCAAGCGTTTTGTCGTCCGCTCGGTAATCGTAAAACCAAATGTGCGAATCACGCCAGCTCAAGCGCACAGCCTGAACACGCTGAATCGGATGCTGCAAAAAATCCTGCAAGTCACGCTTGTAAACCAGCCCTTTAAACGCGATGCCACTCGCCGCGCGCCATTGCCGCTGTGGGTCGTGATACGACTGACTGAACTCCGCAAGATCCCGCAACTCCAACCGATGGATCACGTAATTCAAATCCGACTCGCGCTCCGCGTAGTCTTCCAGGATTTCATCGTCGTTGAAGCTCTCGATGCCAATCACGATTGCCCGATACTGATTCGCGTTCGGATCCGCCGCGCGCAACATGTAATACCAGCACCGAGGCGTGGTCCCCGCCACAGCAATCGTTCCGTATTGGTAGCCCGTCTCCGGCGTCAGCGCATTCGCCGTCTTGGACACCAGCGCCATACGCGAATCGCCAATCCCCAGAATCTGATTGGGTCCGTCCTTCACGCGTTTACTCTCGTGATCCAGAACCGTCTCCACGTAGCCGGTCGAAGAATCCGTGGCGACCCAGTAGGGATACAGCCGCGTATGGAAGGCAAGCAGATCGAAACCCGCGAAGCCCAGGAGGCCCGCGCACAGGATTAGGATGGCTCGCTTCACGAAAGAAGTTTACTGCACGATGCGCCCGTCGCGCATGGTTACGGTACGATCCGCGAACGCGGCCGCCTCGGGATTGTGCGTGATCATCAGGATGGTCTGCCCCAGACGCTTGTTCAGGTCCTTCAAAATCCCCAGCACCGCGTTTGAGTTTTCCGTATCCAAATTGCCCGTGGGTTCGTCGGCGAGCAACAATGCCGGACCATTCACCAACGCCCTGGCGATCGCCACCCGCTGCTGTTCACCGCCCGAAAGCGCCCGAGGCTTGTGATCCAAACGGTCCGCGATCCCCAGCAACCGCAACAACTCAAGATACTGCGGGTCCCATGCGCCGCTCTTCCCCGCAATGTCCCTAGCGATCTCAATATTGTCCCGAGCAGTCAACGTCGGCAACAAATTGTACTTCTGAAAAATGAAGCCAACCGACTTCTTGCGCAGCTCAGTACGCCCGGCATCGTTGAGCTTGGCGAGGTCCTGCCCGTTCAAAGACACCGTACCCGAGCTAGGTGGAGCCAGTCCACCCAGAATATTGAACAACGTCGATTTGCCTGAACCGCTGGGTCCAACGATGGCGACAAACTCGCCGCCTTCGATCTTCAGATCCACGCCGCGCAGCGCGTGAACGTCTACGTCGCCCACGCGGAAGGTCTTGCTCAGACCGCGAACTTCGATCTCAGTCATACGCCAGCGCCTCAATCGCGTCCTGCCGCGCAGCCTTCAAACCGGGATATACAGCGCCCACCAGCGAACCACCCAAAGCGATCAGCGTCACCCACGGATACCAGTCCGGCACGATCAACTGCGGCATGTTCGGAGCCACCGACGCCATCAGCGTGCGCGACGCGTACGCCATCCCTATGCCCACGATCGTTCCCGCCAGCGAGAGAACAACGGTCTCGCGTAACAGAATCCCCAGAATGTAGCCCGGCGAAGCGCCCATCGCCTTCATGATGCCAATCTCGCGCGTTCGCTCCAGAACAGCCATATACATCGAAAGGAAAACCACCAGAAAACCAATGACCGCCGCGATCACGATCACTACCTTCGTGAACGTCTCAACGTACGGCACCCGATCGGTCGTAAACAGCGAGAGGAACTCTTCCATGCTGTAGATCTTGTAGTCAGTTAGTTGGGCCTGTAGCGACTTGATCACGATCGGAATATTTTTTGGATCATCCACCTTCACGTACACCACGGAGATCTTCCCCGGCTCGGCAAAGATGTCTTGCAGAGCAGCAATATCCACGAAGGTAGCGGAGAGTTTCCCCTCCTCCACGATCCCTGTGATGTTCCACAGGTGTCCGAAATTAAACGGTGTTCCCGGAGCCAGTTTGTGTCCCGCCGCAAAAACCTGATCGACAACCATGTCGTCGGGCTTCTCGAATTTCTTACCCTTCAGCAGCGCGAGCCCGCCGCTCATCTTTGAGAATTCATCCCAATGAATCCCGGTGATCGTGTCGAAGTTGCTGATCGGATGCACCATCGCGCCCGTCGCGATCTGCACGTGCTCGATGCCGCGCACAAAATCGACGATGCTCTCGGGCATGTTGCTGGCGAAGCTCGTGACGCTCGAATCGGCCGGACGAATCAGAATATCCGCGCCCGTTCCTTTCGCGCGCCGTTGCATATTTCCAAGGACGCCGCGGCTAACGCCGACCAGCGTGAGGATCATCGCGACCTGCGCCCCAATCAGCACCATGCTGAGCAGAGTTCGCACCGGACGATGTTTCAGATTTTCAAATACGAGGCGGTGGATCAACTGTTTTAGTGTACCAGCCAAGCCGCGTTCACGATAGATAAAGACGCCATGGCAGCGGTCTCCGCGCGCAGAATGAGGGGTCCCATCGTGACCCGTTTCCACTGCGCCGCGATGAAGGCAGCACGCTCCGCGTCCGTCCATCCGCCCTCAGGACCGACAAGCAACGCGACGGAATCCGCTGAGGTCCGTTGCGCGGGCAAAGCGGATAAAAGATCCAGGCCGTCGGGAACTTCATCCAGAACGTAGCGATGCCCTGCCACGCGCGCCAGCCCCCCGGCGAACGAAACGGCATCGACCACCTCCGGAAGAAACGAGCGCCGCGATTGCTGACTCGCCTCCATCACGATCCGCCGCCAGCGTTCCACGCGCTTTTCGGCCGCCCGATCGAGGCCCCGCTCCGTCCGCGTCGCGATCACCGGGACAATTTCGGAGACGCCGAGTTCCGTCGCCTTTTCGATCATCCACTCAAAATGGTCAAATTTGATCAGCGCAGCGCACAGCGTGATCCGCACGCGCTCTGGCTCCGCAGGCAGCTTCTCCAGCGTCCGAAATTCAACTTCACCCTTGTGGGCAATCGAGACCTCAGCCAGGTAAACATTGCGATTGTCGGAAATCTCAAACCGCTGCCCGACCTCCACACGCAATACCTTGGTGAGGTGCTTAGCATCATCGCCTTCGATGTGCGCTTGCCCGTTCCGAACCTCGTCCACAAAAAATCTTCGCCGCATTCCGTATCCTAGTCTTTAATGATCGCTCACCTGCGCGGAACTCTCCTAGAGAAGCACCCCAACCTTTTGGTGGTCGACGTCGGCGGCGTGGGCTACGAAGTCCTGATCCCCGTATCCGCCTTCTCCTCACTCCCGGACGCGGGTTTAGAAGTGCGCCTCCACATCCACACCCACGTCCGCGAAGACGCCTTGGTCTTGTACGGATTTATTTCGCCCGCCGACAAAGCCCTCTTCGAAAAACTCATCACCGTCAGCGGCGTCGGACCCAAACTTGCGATCACAACTCTCGGCGGCCTCACCGCCCCCGACCTCGCCGCCGCTATCAAGAGTGGCTCTCTCGAAACCCTAACCCGCATCCCCGGCGTCGGCAAGAAAACCGCAGAGCGCCTGGTGCTCGAACTCCGCGACAAACTCGACCTCCTGCCCGGCGTCAGCAAAACAACGCTAGTCGCCAAGAGCGCCTTCAGCGAAACCGAAGAAGACGTCATCTCCGCCCTCTCCAACTTCGGAGCCACCCGAGCCGCCGCCGAGACCGCGCTGGGCAAAGCCCGCTCCACCACCGAATCGAACGAATTCGACGCCCTCTTCCGGCGAGCATTAAAACTGGTCCGATAGTCACGACGCATCACAGAGAAGCCTACTGTTTTCTTTGCGGTCCTTTGCGCCTTTGCGAGAGGCCTTTGCTACCTAAGCGACCCTCAATCCCAGGTGCTTGACGAATGGCTCAAAATCCCGATCGTCGTGCAACAGCGCGTACCCGCTCTCGATACACCGAGTAGCGATCATCGTGTCCACCGTCTTGCGAACCGTCACCCCTCGCTGTCGCAAGACGCGAAAATTTCGAGCCGCCTGCACAGCCAACTCGAGGCCTCCCAATTCGACGAACGTCAGCGCCGTGAACACACGTAGCGTATCCTGGAACTCCCGATCCCCATCAATCCCCTGCAGCACTTCCGCGAGGATCAGATCTCCAATCGCAAGTGGCTCGCGCCCCAGAAGCACATCCAGCTTGTCCGTCTGCCGCGTTTCGATTCCCCGCAGATAGCCGATCCACACGCTCGAATCAACCAGAATCAAGGCTCACGCCTCATCGCGTCCAGATTGCCAGTCCACTGCACCTTGCCGCGCAGCTTGCGAATCTCGCCCTGCTGATTCAGTCTCACCAACGTGCGCAGCCCCAGTTCCACGGCTTCACGTTTGGTCTTCACGCCGGAAGCGCGCAGCGCCTCGCGCATCAACGCATCTTCAATGACAATGTTGGTTCGCATCGTGATGTGTATACTTATCAACAATTATACACATCATTGAAATTCCCTCTTTCTTCGCCTATACTAGTCCCCATGGCACTCACCAAACGTCAGAAGGACTTCCTGAACTTCCTCGCCGACTTTTTGGAAAAGCAGGGCTACAGCCCCAGCTACGAAGAGATCGCGGACGGCATGAGTCTCGCCTCTCTGGCGACCGTGCATAAACACATCCTTGCTTTGGAGTCCAAGCAATACCTCAAGCGTGGCTTTAACCAGAGCCGCTCTCTGGAGATCGCCCCGAAGTACTACGCGGAGCAGCGCCAGCATCACAGCGGCACCCCCTCTATGGAGATCCCGCTGCTCGGACGCATCGCCGCCGGCCTGCCTGTGGAATCCGCCTCCGGCCACGACACCGTCAACTTCGCCGACTTCACCGGCGATCCGAATACATACGCATTACAAGTGCGCGGCGAATCGATGGTCGAAGATCACATCTGCGACGGCGACTACGTACTGATAGAGAAAGCCGACAACGCCCGCGATGGCGACATCGTCGTCGCTTTAGTCAACGGCTCCGAATCCACCCTAAAGCGTTTCTATCGCGAACCCGGCGATCGCGTCCGCCTCCAGCCCGCCAACTCCACCATGCAGCCCATCTACGTCGCAGGTGCGAACGTCGCCGTGCAGGGCAAGGTTTTGGCCGTGCTGCGCAAGTATAAAAACTAACCCGCTGCGCACGATCCGCTGTGCTATTGTGGCTTCGATAGGATGAAGCGCTTTCCCCTCTGGCATCTTGCTTTACTTGCCGCCATTTGTCTCATCGCGTACGCCAACACGCTTTCTGGTGCCTTCCTTTGGGATGACGATTACCAGATCATCAGGAACCCCAATGTCCACTCGCTAGAGAAGATACCGGAAGCCTTTACCCAGCCGGTCTGGGGATTTGCGGCTCCGGGCGAGGTCAACCGTTCGAACTTCTATCGTCCGACGCAAACAATTTTGTATTCTCTGGCCTACTGGTGGGCTGGCCTCGACCCCGTTCCATTCCACGTCATCCAGATTACGCTTCACGTGCTCGCGACCCTGCTCGTCTACCTGGTTTGCATCGAACTCGGCTTGACCGGGGCACTCGCCTTGCTTGCGACGGCCATCTTCGCCGCCCATCCAATTCATAGCGAAGCGATCGCCTGGCTCGCCGCGACTCCGGATCTCGCATGCGGTGTCTTTTACTTCGGAGCTCTCTTCGCGTTCCTCCGCAGCAAGTCCGGCACCGACGCCAAGTGGCTCATCGTCTCCGCGATCCTCTGTTTTCTCGCTTTACTCTCCAAGGAAATGGCGATCACCTTCCCGCTGCTTGCCTTCGCGCTTACGTTTCGGCCCGGTGAGCAGCCCCTGCCGCTAGCGCAACGACTCCGCATCGTGATTCCCTTCGCGGTCGTCACGGCCATTTACACAGCCCTGCGCTTCAACGCTCTCGGACTCCTGGTAACCGTCCATACCCCGACAACGCTTTCTATCTTCGATTGGGTCACGCTCGGCATTCAGGTATTTGGTCGCTACATCTGGTACGCACTGATCCCCTTTCCGCTGCTCGCCTACCATCAGTTGCCCGTCCATTTTTCGGACCGCGCCGTTCCCACTCTCGTGGCCCTGGCTTCGATCTTGGGTTTGGCCGCACTGCTCTGGCGCTATCGCCAGCGTATCCCCCAGGCAGCCTTCTGGAGCGCCGCCTTCCCACTCATGTTGATTCCCGTTTTCTACTTGAAGGGAATCAGCACAGCCGTGATGGCTGACCGTTACCTGTACATCCCAAGCCTCGCCGCAGTCATCGTCGTGGTCACCATCCTGGCCACCCTCCTGCCCAAGCAAGTGCTCTGGGTAGGCTGGTCGCTGGTAGGACTCTTCATCCTAGGCTCGATCGCACGCAACCGCGATTGGCGCGATGCAGAGCATATCTGGGCAGCAACCCTGGATCGCGATCCCGAGATCGGCACGTTGCAAACCAGCATGGCCGAAATCCTCATGAAACGCGGCGACGATGTAAATGCAGCCCGCCGTCTCAACCAGGCGCTCGACTCATTCAACAGTGGCCGCTATTCCATCCTTCCCGACGAATACTATCGCGTCCACGTCGCCCTGGGTGCGGTTCTGGCTCGCAGCAAAAGTTTTGCCCAGGCGCGGGAACATCTGGAAATGGCACGCACGCTCGCACCGAAGGGCGATTGGCCCTACCTGTACTTGGGCGGGATCAGCATGGAAGCCGATAACGACGTCCCGAAAGCCATCGAACAGTTTCAGACCGCGATCAAGTTCGGCCCACTCAACGACGTCGCCCACGACTATCTCGGTATCGCCTATTTCAATCAAGGCAGATTCCAGGAAGCCAAAGCCGCGTTCGAAGAAGCGCTCAAGATCAACCCCACGTCCCAGGATGCCCGCACCCATCTCGACATGGCCGTCCGATCCCTGCAGCAACCAACGCCCTCAACGCCCTAAACGGTAGGGCAGGCGCTTTCGCCTGCCGGCTAAACCGGAATCCCGATCCGCCACAAGCCATACGCAATCGCCTGCCGCACATACACCCAATACCCCGTCCAACTGCGCTCCTCCGGCCTGCGCTCCTCCGGCCGAGGCGACCCATACACCTTAATCCCGCGATTCTCCAACAGCTTCTTCACGCGAAAAATGTGATACCCATCGCTCACCACAATGCACGACTTCATTTGAAACCGCCGCATGATCTCCGCCGCCGCCACGAGGCTGTGGACCGTGCTCTCGCCTTCGTCCTCCACCAAGATCGCCTCCGACGGCACCCCATGCCGACTCAGATAATTGTGCGCCACGCCGCCTTCCGTATACGTCGGATCGCCGCCCGCGCCCCCCGTCGTCAGAATCCGCGGAGCAAGCCCCTTCAGATACAAATACAGTGCATGATTCAGCCGAGCCTCCAGCACCGGCGAAGGCCGTCCGCGATACTCCGCCGCGCCCAGCACGATGATCACGTCCGCAGCCGCGGCCTCATCCAGCCGAGCTTGCTCCGTGATGTCGCGCGTCACCGACTCGACTTTCGTGACCCCCCAAGAGGCCGCGAGAATCGAGAAAAACAACGCTGTTATAGGGACGGCGCGCTGCATGCGTTAAGCTTAACGTTCAGAAACATTGTAATCCTCTTGTGAACGAAACTCTTCTTAGCGACAAAAATCCTCTCTTGAAAGACGTGCGCCGCGCCGCGAATCAAGGCACACTGACCTCCGACGGCTATGCTCTGGCCGAAGGCCCTCACCTGCTCGAAGAGGCCCTCCGCAGCGCCGCCGAGATCGGAGCCATCATCGTCGCAGAATCCTCGCGCGTCCCCCTGACCCCTGCCGCGAAGCGCATCGTCCACGTCGCCGACGCCACCTTCAACGGACTGACGACCACCGATACTCCCCAAGGCGTGCTCGCCCTCATCCGCCCCCGCACCTGGACCTTCGACGAACTCCTCCACGGCCGAGCCCTCGTCGTCATCCTCGACGGCATCCAGGACCCCGGCAACGCCGGAGCCATCCTCCGCGCCGCCGAAGCCTTCGGAGCCACCGGAGCCGTCTTCCTGAAAGGCTGCGTCAATCCCCACAACCCAAAATGCATGCGCGCCTCCGCCGGCTCCATTTTCCGCATCCCCCTCGTCGCCGGTCTCGAAGCAGAAGAACTCCTGGAGATCTGCCGCCTCCCCCTGCACGCCGCCGACGCCAAGGCCCCCACCGTTCTCTCCGAAGCCCGCCTAGCCAAACCCTGCGCCATCATCATCGGCTCCGAAGGCCGAGGAGTCTCCCCCGCCCTCGCCGCCCGAGCGACAGGACTGCGCATCCCCACCGTCAAAGTCGAATCCCTGAACGCCGCCGTCGCTGCCGGTATCCTGTTGTATGAAGCCCGTCGCCAACGCGACGGCTCTCCAACATGAGTCTCTTCGACAGCGCCCCTCTCTCCCCCCTCGACGACGCCAAGCGCCCCCTCGCCGAGCGCATGCGCCCCCAGCGCCTCGAAGACTACGCCGGACAAACCCACATCCTCGGACCCGGCAAACCCCTGCGCGCCCAAATCGAACGCGACGAACTCCAATCCCTCATCCTCTGGGGTCCGCCCGGCGTCGGCAAAACCAGCATCGCCCAACTCATCGCCCGCATGACTCGCTGCGAGTTCATACCCTTCAGCGCCGTGCTCAGCGGCATCAAGGAAATCAAAGCCGTCATGGCCGACGCTGAGCGCATCCGCAAAACCGGCAAGCGCACCGTCTTATTCGTCGACGAAATCCACCGCTTCAACAAAGCCCAGCAGGACGCCTTCCTCCCCTACGTCGAACGCGGCGACGTCATCCTGATCGGTGCCACCACCGAAAACCCGTCCTTTGAAGTGGTCTCCGCGCTGCTCTCCCGGGCCAAAGTCTACGCCCTCAAAGCCCTCACCCAGGACGAAATCATCGGCCTCCTGGAACGCGCTCTCCCCGTCGTGAACATCAGCGCCGACCGCGACATCCTCTCCCAGATCGCCGTCCATTCCAACGGCGACGCCCGCTCCGCCTACAACATCCTCGAACTCGCCGCCGGTGTCGCCAAAGACGGCAAGCTCGATCGCGAATCCGTCGAATCCGTCCTCGGCCGCAAGATGCTGCTCTATGACAAGTCCGGCGAGGAGCACTTCAATCTCATCTCGGCCCTCCACAAAAGCATCCGCTCCTCCGACACCGACGCCGCCCTTTACTGGCTGGCCCGCATGCTCGCCGCCGGCGAAGACCGCATGTACGTCGCCCGCCGCCTGGTCCGTATGGCCATCGAAGACATCGGCATGGCCGACCCCCGAGCCATGGAGCAAGCCATGGCCGCCCAGCAAGTCGTCCACTTCCTCGGCACCCCCGAAGGCGATCAGGCCCTGGCGCAGGTGGCCATTTATTTAGCCATCGCACCGAAATCCGATGCCGCCTACAAAGCGTTTAATAAAGTGACGGAGGTCGCCGAGACCGAAGTAGCCGAGCCCGTCCCCATGCAGCTCCGCAACGCCTCCACCAAAGCCATGAAACAGTGGGGCTACGGCGAAGGCTATCAGCACGCGCATGAGTACGAAGGCGGCCTGAATACTATGGAATGCCTCCCCGAGCACCTCCAGGGTCGGACCTTCTATACCCCCACCGATAGGGGCGTAGAACAGCGTATCTCCTTACGCTTACAAGAGTTACGAGCCATCAGGAACCCAACCAAATAGATTTCCGAACCGATGCTCTAGTACCATCGGACATTTCCACAGGACCCATGTACGCCCCAGTTATGGCCCCTCTCCTCTATTGTTGGGATGCGCTTGTGACGGCAGAATGTCTTCAGAGCAAAGGTGATGCCATTGAACATTGAACAAGCTGGAAGCGCGGATCGTCGGCACTCCGACCGATTCCCCATTGAACGCGAAGTGCATTACCGCGTCCTGAACAAACGCAGCGGCGACGAACAGGGTGACGGCAAGACCGTCAACATGTCCAGCGCCGGCATTCTGTTCACAACCGAAGAAATGGTCCTGCCTGGCCGTCGGCTCGAAGTCGCCGTCAATTGGCCCGCGCAACTGAATAATAAGTGCGCTTTGAAGCTGGTAGCCCGCGGTCGCGTGGTCCGCTTCGAAGACGGCCGCGCCGCCATGGAAATTCAGCAATACGAATTCCGCACGGCCGCCACAGGCGAACCGATCAACGTCGCCCAGTAACCGATTTTTGCAGTTGTTTTTCTCTACCTCTCCTTTTACAAAACTTAATGCGCGCCAGGGCTTGTCCCCGGCGCGTTTCCTTTTTTGGGAGACTGCTTTTGGCCCAAGGGCTCCGGGCCCACCCATACAACATTCTCTCGGCGAGGTTCCTGTCACCGAACCCGTCGAAGTCGCAACCTCGGCCGCCATCGATCAAGAAATTAAGGACGCTGACGCCGGGCGAACCCTTGTGAGCAAGCAGAAGCCGCGCCAGTGTTTCGCATAGTAGGCCTCCAATCTACGGCAGATCCATCTGCTAAATTGAGGGCACGATGCCCCATCGAATCGCACTCGCCAACTTCCCCTACCCCGACTCGCCCGAGCACTCCGTTCTGCTCGCCGAACAAGCCATCGACGAGGCATCTCAGAATCGTGTCGGAATCATCTGCTTCCCGGAGTGCTTCATCCCCGGCTATCGGGGCCTGGGCAAGAAGCCGCCCGCTCCAGACAAAGTATTCCTCGAAGCCGCCTGGAGCGCCATTAGCCGGGCCGCCGCCAAAGCCAACGTTGCCGTGATCCTCGGCACAGAGCGAGTGATCGATTCCAAGCTACTCATCTCTGCACTCGTCATCGATCGCAAGGGCAACACTCTAGGCTGGCAGGACAAAATCCAACTCGACCCCAGCGAAGACGGCATTTACTCGCCCGGTGCCACGGAACGCCGTCTCTTTGAAATCGACGACTTCAAATTCGGCATCGCCATCTGCCACGAAGGCTTCCGCTATCCCGAGACCGTCCGCGCGGCCGCCCGCGAGGGAGCACACTGCGTCTTCCACCCCCACTACTCCATCCCTGAACCAGGCCCCAAAACCTTCCACGACAAGGCTGCCTACTGCCGAGCCGCAGAAAACACCATCTTCTTCGCCACCGTCAACTACGCGACCGAAGACTCGCCCACCACCTCTGCCTTCATCAACCCCGACGGCACGCTGCTCGCGCAACATCCCACGGTCCAGCAAGGCCTCCTGATCGCCGACCTCGACATCTCAAAAGCAACCGGCGCGCTCGCCCATCGCTACAAACCATCACCCGGAGCTTGACCCTACTTCGCTTGCATCTCCCGCAAGTACCTCGCGAGGTTGTCGATCCTCACCCGCCCCAAATCCTGATCCCGATCCACCTTGGAGAACACGGCACCCCAAGCCGGCATCGCCCCATGCCCCCGCGCCATCGGTTCTTCGCCGGAGATGATCCCCTCCACCAGCTTCAACGGAAACGTTCCACCACGGCGCGACGAAATGCGCGTCAGGTCCGGTGGAGCAATCTTCAGTGTGCCCGCCTTCGTCCCATCGCCCTTCCCCTTCGACCCATGGCACTCCGCGCAATACGCTTTGTAAAGGTCGGGCCCCTGAATAGAAGTGATCAGCGGAGCCTTCGGTTGCTCAGCCTTCTGGTAAGCCCACGCCGACCCCAGGAACGCTCCAACCACGCACGCGACACGCAAACAGTTTCCAATCATGCTGTCTCCCTTCGCTCCGATTGTCGCAGTTTGTTCGCGTGAGACAATACTTACCTCATGAAGGTCCGCCACCGCGTCCTGGTCTTCCTCACATTCCTCTCCGTCATCACCTACCTCGACCGCGTCTGCATCTCCGTCGCCGGACCCCGCATGCAGGAAGCCCTCAGCCTCACACCCGAGCAATGGGGCTGGGTCACCGGCGTCTTCACCCTCGCCTACGCCCTCTTCGAAATCCCCAGCGGCAGCCTAGGCGACCGCATCGGCCCGCGCCGCGTCCTCACCCGCATCGTCCTCTGGTGGTCCGCCTTCACCTCACTCACCGGATTGGTCACCGGCTTCATCCCACTCGTCGCCGTCCGCTTCGCCTTCGGCATGGGCGAAGCCGGAGCAGCCCCCAACATGGGCGTCACCATCGCCCGATGGTTCCCCCTTCGCGAACGCACCACCGCCTGGGGCATCAACCTCATGGCGCTGCAAATCGGTGGAGCGTTAGCGCCCTTCTTAGTGGTCCCCATCCAACAAGCCTACGGCTGGCAAGCGTCCTTCTACGCGTTCGGATTCCTCGGCGTCCTGTGGTCCATCGCCTGGTACATCTGGTTCCGTGATTCCCCGCAGGAAATGCCCGGCATGTCCGCGAAAGAAATCGCCGAGTCCGAATCCGTCCCCGCCCCGCACCAGCCGCTCCCTTGGAACGTCGCACTCCGCAGCACCAACCTCTGGGCCTTGATCGGCACCGCCGGCTGCGTCGGCTATTCGATGAGCTTCTTCCAATCCTGGCTCGGGACGTATCTAGTCAAAGCCCGCGGCTTCACCGAAACCGGCCTCCTCTTCGCCGCCCTGCCGTTCGTCATCGGAGCCATCGCCAACATCATCGGCGGCCTGACCGGAGACAGGTTGGTTCGCAAGAACGGCCTAGCGCAAGGCCGCCGCACCATGATCCTAGCCGGCTACGGCGGAGCAACAGTGTTCCTGCTCATCGGAATGCTGCTCCCCGAAAAGTATTCGTCGCTTGTAGCCCTCTCGCTAGCCTACGGCGGCATCACCCTAGCCCAGCCCGCACTCATGGGAATCTGCCTGGACATCGGCGGCAAATTCGGCGGCGCCATCACGGGAGCCATGAACACCTCCGCCTACACCGGCGCGTTCCTGTCGTCAGTAATCTACGGCTACCTCGTCGCCGCCTACGGCTACACAGTCCCCTTCATCCCCATGATCGGTTTGATGGCGATGGGTACCGCACTCGGCCTGAAAATAGACGCCTCCCGCTCAGTAATTCCCGAATAGTCGACCCCCTGCAGTCGTAGTATCGTAGAGTCATGGTCGACTTAAAACTCCAGGTTCCCGTCACCGAACCCGTCGAAGTTGACGCCGAAACCCTGGCGGCCATCGATCGTGGAATCAAGGACGCCGATGCAGGCCGCACCGTCTCCCTTGAACAAGCCTCGGAAATGATCCCAAATTGGATTTCCAAGTTCGCATCTCAGAAGCCGCGCTGACGGACTTCGAAGAGATCCTCGCCTACTCCTGGGCGAACTTCCCAAACACCTCGGAACGATTCGGCATTGCTTTGCTGAATCACCTGAACCTGCTGAAGACTTTTCCATTCATCGGGAGTCCAATTGCAGGCCGCGATGGAGTGCGCCAACTCGTCCATACGCCGATCCTGATCTACTACCGTGTAGATGAATCGCGAGAACTCGTAGAGATCCTGCACTTCTGGCACGGATCTAGGCGGCGCGAATAACCCCTATCGCTGCTGCACCATCACCGCACGCAACACATCATTGATACGAGTGGAATACCCCGCCCCAAACCCCTGAAGCCACTCGAAGACCTCAGCATCCAACCGCACCGCCACCAGTTTCTTAGGCGTCCGCTTGAACTGAGCCAGTTGCTTCGTAGACAACGCCGGAATGTCAGAATAGTCAATCTGCGACGCGGCCCCCCGGGCCTGCCGCTTCGCAACTCCATTGACCACCGCCTTCTGGCGCTTAGTCAGAGGTTTGCTCCAGATAGACTCGGCACTCACCTGAATCGGCTTCGCGCGCCGAGAGGATACGGATTGTTTCTTCGCCATTTGGATTCTCCTCTACGTAAACATGCACCAGGAACAGCACCGCGCTCCGAACCCCTCCAATCGCAGCCACCGCTGCTCACCATCCACAACCCGATCTTTGCGGAGCACTAAGTTCGCGTCAGCGAAAACCCGCGACGCGATTTCAAAGTCAGTACCAGAGTGCTTCTTTTGATTCGATCGGTTCTTTGCAGCATCCCATTCGAAGCGCATCTCGTTATACATAACGTATAACGAGGATCAATTGGTCTGAATGTAACGGGTCTTTTACCCACGGGATCGACCGTCCGCTGGACCTTTCAGAAAGCAGCCCCAAAGAAAAAGAAGTGATCAGGCTGTCACGCCGTTTTGAAGAGTTCAATCTCCCGTCCCCTCAACAACATCCCACCTCCCTCCACCCGACCGGCCCAAACCCATCCACTACCCTCCAATCAAGCAGTAGGGTGTTGGTCTTGCACAGTACCTGCTGGCCAAAGCCGCGAGGTTCTAGAAAAGCTCGCGCGCACGGTAAAAGTTCCTCGGCGGAGGAGCACTGGAAGATTCAAGTCGGGTGGCATCATCGAAAGGATGCCCGGGAGATGGTCCTCGATACCCATCCATCAAAACAGAGAGCTCTCTGAAAGAAAACACCAAGTCTCACGCAAAGCGGCGAAGCGATCCGTCTTAAACTTTGCGAGCTTTGCGAACTTTGCGTGAGACAATTTCCGGCACCCGTAGTGTTCCCAAAGCCAATCCGTGGCTTCACCCCTTTGCGTTAAACTGTTGAAGTGCAACCAGAGACAGCCCTCCAGCTAGCCACATCTCAGCTCAACCGTGTACGCCAGGAAATCGGCAAGATCATTGTCGGCCAAAAAGAGGTCGTCGATGGTGTCCTTATATGTCTGCTCGCAGGCGGCCACGTGCTGCTCGAAGGCGTCCCGGGCCTCGGCAAAACCACGCTCCTACGAACCCTCTCGCGAGTTCTGCACCTCAAGTATTCCCGCATCCAATTCACTCCCGACCTCATGCCCGGCGACATCGTCGGCAGCGCCATGATGGACACCACCGAGTCCGGTGCCAAAAGCCTCAAGTTCGTCCCCGGCCCCATCTTCTCTAACCTCGTCCTCGCCGACGAAATCAATCGCGCTACCCCGAAAACGCAGTCCGCTTTGCTCGAAGCGATGCAGGAACACACCGTCACCAGCGGCAATCACACCCACGTTCTCGACAAGCCCTTCCTCGTCATGGCGACCCAGAACCCCATCGAAATGGAAGGCACCTACCCGCTGCCCGAAGCCCAGCTCGATCGCTTTTTAATGAAGATACTGGTGCCGTATCCCACGCGCGCCGACCTCACCGCCATCGTCGATCGCACCATTCAAAAGGATCAAGCGGAAGTCGAACCCGTCCTCGATCACGGCGAAATCATGGGACTCAAGGACATCTGTCATCAAGTCCTCTGCGCCCCTCACGTCCAGGACCACGCCATCGCCCTCGTCATGGCGACCCAGCCGAGCGCCCCCGAAGCCCACGAACTCACCAAGAAGTACATTCGCTTCGGCAGCTCTCCCCGAGGAGCGCAAGCCCTGGTCGAATGCGGACGCGTCCACGCCCTCTTCGCCGGACGCATGCATCTCTCGATCGAAGACATCGACGCGGTGGCGCCCGCAGTTCTGCGCCACCGCGTCATTCTGAACTTTGACGCCCACGCCGACGGCCAAACCACCGAAACGATTCTGAGCAGATTGATCCCCAGCGTCACCTCGGTCGCCGCCCGTGCCTGAACCTCTTATAAGCACCGTATTACTCGAACGACTCGAACGACTCGCCATCCATTGGCGCAAGTCGCTACCCGGCCTCGTCGGCGGACATCACACCTCCCGCTTCGGCGGACCCGGTCAGGAATTCCTCGACCATCGCCAGTTCTATCATGGGGACGATTTGCGCGCCGTTAACTGGCGCGCTTTTTTGCGCCTCGACAAGCTCGTTCTGAAGATGTTCCAGCTTGAGCCTCGCGTCCCCGTGCGTATCCTGGTCGACGTCAGCTCATCCATGAACACCGGCAAATTCGACTACGCGCGCCAACTCGCGGGAGCGCTCTGCTACGTCGGTCTGGTCCGCTTGGACGCGATGACCATCCAGCCCTTCAGCAATAAATTGCACGATGCGTTCTCCGCCACCGGAGGCCGTCATCGCTTTCAACCCGTCCTCAATTACCTCACGGCGCTCACGCCCACCGGCGCAACAAACTTCATGGATTGCTCGCGCCAGTTCATTGCAAAGTACCCGCAGCGCGGCATGACCATCGTGATCTCTGATTTCCTCGACGATGGCGAATTCGAAAAGCCCATCCAGTTCCTTAACGATTACGGCCACGAACTGGTGTTAATTCAAGTGTGGTCGGACCAGGATCGAACTCCCCCGTGGGATGGCGAACTCGAACTGGAAGACGCCGAGACGGGCGAGAAAGTCGAACTCGCTTTCGACAAAGATGCCCGCACGCAATACACTGCCGCCTTCGATGCCTACGCTGAAAAAGTCCGCCACGTAGCACAGCGCAGCGGAGGCCGTTACCTCGGCATTCCGTCCTCGGTTCCCGTTGAACAGGCGATTTTTGGTCCACTAGTAGATACAGGAGCCGTCAGTTAAGTGAACTTCCTGAATCTCGGGCTCGGCGAACTTCTTGGATTGATGGGCGTAGTCTCGGCCGGCGTCGTCGCGCTCTATTTACTCGACCGCTCCAAGAAAAAACAAATTGTAGCCACACTCCGCTTTTGGACCCCCGCAGGCTCCCGCACGGATCTCAAACATCGCCGCCGCATTCAGCAGCCCTGGAGCCTTCTCCTCCAACTCCTCAGCCTTCTCCTTTTATTGCTGGCCATCGCCGGCCCGCAATTCGGCGTCTTCGACGGTCCCGGGGCCGATCACGTCGTGCTCATCGACACCTCCGCGTGGATGGGAGCCGTCACCGCGCAAGGCACTGTGCTCGATCAGGCCAAGACCAGCGCACAGGCTTACATCAACGCCCTGCCCCGCCGAGATCGCGTGATGCTGGTCCGCGCCGATGCGCTCGCTACACCCGCAACAGCCTTTGAACTTGATCGCTCCGTCGTCGAGACCGCATTGCGGGAAACCCAATCTAGCGCCTCTGCATTGAACCTCGGCCTGGCCCTCGATTTCGCCGAACGCGCGCAGGCATTGCAAACCGACCGCCCCGGCGAAGTCGTCTACATCGGTCCCGGACGCGTCAACGCCACCGACACCGCCATCGCCCGCTACCCGAGCAAGTTCCGCGTGATCGACGTGAAGACCCCTACAGAGAACGTCGGTCTCCGCAAAGTGGCCCTGCGCCGCTCGCCCACCGCGCCGGACAGTTGGGAAATCTTCGTCGCGGTCCGCAACTACGGCGTTCGTCCTCACACCGTCGATCTCGCTTTGCAATACGCGCAATCTCCAGCTGGCTCGCGGCGCTTGGTGCTGAGTCCAGGGGCCGAAGAACAAACCGCCTTCCTCTATAAGGAAAAGGCCGCGGGCTGGCTCGAAGCCCGCATCAACATCAATGACGCGATTCCCGGCGATGACCGGGCAATCGTCGAAGTCCCTTCGCAGGAGTTGGCCAAGGTCATAGTCTATTCCGACGACGCACTGCTGCAGCCGCTATTCGCATCCAATCCCGTCCTACAAACCGAATTCAAGCCGACCTCCGCCTACGATGCCAATGCAAAAGCCGACCTCATCGTGCTCGATCGCTTCGCTCCGCCCAGCCCGCCGAAATTCGATACTCTGTGGATCGCGCCGCCCACCTCCGGCTCTCTGATCCCGGTGAAATCGACGCAAACGAACGCCGCGCTCGACCGCTGGAATCAGGACACGCCGATCGGCGCGGGTCTCTACACGCGCGACGTAACGCTCGCGACTACGGAAGTTTTCTCGCCGACCCCGGCCGATTCCATCATCGCGTCCACGACCGCAGGCCCCGTCATCGTTGCCCGCGACGGCGCCATCAAGAACGTAGCCATCGGCTTCAACCCCGCGCAAGGCTCGATGAAATACGAATTGGCGACACCTTTGCTGATTGCCAACGTCTTAAAGTGGATGATCCCGGGCGCCTACCGCCGCTTCGAACTACAAGCAGGCTCGGTCGGCACCACCAGCGTTCCGGTCGAAGCCAACGTCAACCCCGCCGATGTTCACGTGCTCGACGAATCGAATCGTGAACTACCCTACTCCATCGAAGGTGACACACTGCGCTTCTTCTCCGGAGCGCCCGGCACCATCCGCGTACAAACTGGCGACCGCGAATTGGTCTACTCGCTCACTTTGCCCGCATTGGCCGACGGCACCTGGACCAAGCCCACAGGTATCGCGAACGGCATTCCTCCGAAAACTTTCTCCGCTTCAACGTCTACAGAAATATGGCCATGGTTAGCGATCGCCGGAGCACTCGGCCTGCTGCTCGATTGGATTCTCTTCGGTCGCAATCGAGCCATCAGCCTGACATCGATCAAAGCCCCTTGGAGCAGAGCCGCATGAATTTCGACCGCTCCTGGGTTCTCTTTCTCGCGTGGATTCCCCTGGCTTGGGCCGCGTACGAACTCCCTCGCACTCGCCGCCGCGTCGGCCTGGTTCTGAAAGCTCTTGCTTTCGTAGCTGTGATCGTCGCCCTCGCTGAGCCGCGCATGACGCTTCCCGAATCAAAGCTCGCGGTCGCGGTCCTGGTCGACACTTCGGCCAGCGCCTCCTCGGCCGATTTGGAAAAAGCCGACGAGATTTCCAAAGGACTTGCCAGCGCGCGCGGCAGCAATTGGATGAGCGTGATCCCCTTCGCGCGCACCACTCGGCCATTGACCGCGACCGAAGACAAAGGCGCTCTGAAACTCGCATCGACTTCGGGCGAAGCGGGCCGAGCGACCGACCTCGAAGCAGCGGTCCGCGAAGCGATCGCCACCCTACCCGCAGGCAAGATCCCGCGCGTCGCACTCATCTCAGACGGCAAAGAAAATCAAGGCAGCGTCGCCCGAGCCGCGTGGCAAGCCCGCGAACTCGGCATCCCCATCGATACCTTCGCGCTCGCAGGTCGCGCGAAACCGGCGATCCACCTCGACTCCACCAACATCCCCGCCCTCGCATTCACCGGCGAACAATTCCCCATCGATGCGGTCGTCACAGCGCCTACGCCGGGACCGGCGGAAGTCGAACTCTCGGCGGAAGGCCAGGTGCTCGGTAAGACACAGGTGCAGCTGGTGGCTGGACAGAATCCCATTCGCCTGCACACCAGCCTGAACACTCCCGGCGCCCTCGAACTCTCCGTCGCGATTCGGCCCGCAGGCTCCGCCGAGATTCGCTTCAATCAGACCGTCACGCTGCGTAAACCGAAGGTGCTGTACTTCTCCGGCGATATCCCAGAAGATGACACGCATATCCTGAGCGTACTCACCGGCGCGCAAATGGATGTGAAGACCGCCAACAACATGGTCGACATTCAGCTCAGCAATTACCAGTTGGTGGTTTTCAACAATTGGGATCTCGAATCGATGACCGATGCCTCCAAGAGCGACGTGGAAGAGTATGTGCGCCAAGGCGGCGGCCTGTTGATCATTGGTGGCGAGCGCAACGTCTACGACGAAACCAAAGCCAAAATCGAAGACGCCCTGGAACGCACGATGCCCGCAAAGCTCGCTCCACCCCGCTCGCCCGAAGGGACCGCAGTCATTCTCATCGTGGACAAAAGTTCTTCGATGGAAGGCCGCAAGATGGAACTCGCTCGCCTTGCCGCGATTGGAGCCGTCCAGAACTTGCGTCCCATCGATCAGGTCGGCGTGCTGGCCTTCGATAACACTTTTGAATGGGCTGTGCCGATCCGGAAGGCGGAGGACAAAGCCTTCATCAGTCGCATCATCTCCGGCATTCGTCCGGATGGCGGCACGCAGATCGCACCGGCGCTTGCCGAGGCGTTCAGCAAGATGCGCAACGCCCAAGCCGCATCGCGACACATTGTATTGCTGACGGACGGTATTTCAGAAGAAGGCAATAGCTTTGTGACAGCGACCGCGGCAAAGAACGAAAAGATCACGATTTCGACCGTCGGCATTGGGCAGGACGTCAACAAGGCGTACCTGGAGAAGGTTGCGAATACCGCTGCTGGCAAGCCCTACTTCGTGATCGACCTCAATCAACTGGAGCAGATTCTGGTGAAAGACGTACTGGAACACACCGGCTCCACGACGAATGAAACTCCGCTCGCGCCGGAAGTCACGAAGAAGGTAGAAATCCTGAATGACGTCGGCATCGAATCCGCCCCGTTGTTGAAGGGCTACGTGCGCTTCATCGCCAAGCCGTCGGCGGAAACGATCTTGAAAATCGACCGTGAAGATCCGCTGCTCTCGCGGTGGCAATACGGATTGGGACGTTCCGCTGTGTTCGCCTCCGACGCCAAATCGCGCTGGGCGACGGACTGGATCAAGTGGAAGGGCTTCGACAAATTCTGGACGAACATCGCCCGCGATCTGCTGCCGCATACTCCCGACGGTGAGGCGACGCTGGAATATGACAGCGCGAACGGGGAACTGGTCGCGAACTATCGTCTGGGTCGTGGAGTGAAAGAACCCGCGGCGATCCCCGCGATCTACGCATTCGGCCCCGGCGGGTTCCAACAGCCGATGCCGGTCAAGAAAACTGCGGCGGGCACGTATCAGGGGCGGTTGAAGATTGGCCCGCGCGAGGGCATGTTCCGCGTATTGCCTGCTCAGGAATCGAAGGCTTTTCCCGAGGCGGGGCTCTATCGGCCTGAGGCCGAGTTGAGTGAATACGGCAATAACGAAGCCCTGTTGAAGCAGGTCGCCGAATACACGGGCGGACAGTTCCAGCCGAAGCCTTCGGCGGTGTTCACGGGCACCGGAAAAACGATTCCCACCACGCTTACGTTGTGGCCCGCGTTTTTGGGGCTCGCGGTGATTTTCAGTTTGGCGGAGTTGGTATTGCGGAAGTGGAAGGGCGTTTTTCAGTCTTAACGGCGAACGCCATCCCTGTCCAGGTCTCATCTACAGAACAGATTTTGTAGTCAACCAATCCCACGGCGATCGCGGATTCCCGCACGTCGTCTTGCGTAATCCTCTGCGTGATCCCTTTTTTCTGTTTCGGATACAGCACCCATAACTTAGTTTTCGCGGCGAGCTGGCGCACGGTGCGTAGGCTGGTGAGATAGGCTTCGGCTTCGCGCACGAACCACAGGGTGACTTGTGCAGGCTCGTCCGGTTCCTCCTCGATGGACACGCCTTCGGGCAACGTGCCGATGATCTTCGCGTAACCGGGCGGCGCATCGAATACGGCGACGCGCGTGTGTGGCTTGATGCCCATCTTCGTGGCGTTGCTACTAGTGCTTGCCATCATGCGCGAGGGCTGGACGGGATCGGCTACGGGCTTGAGCTTTTTCAGGACAGCGGTGAGTTTATCGCGCGTGGTGTAGGTAGCATCGGGCAAGGCGGCCTTCACGATGGCGACCTTCTCGGGCTCGCCGTCAACGAACACGAGGGGCAGATGCTTCATCGACGTGGCTCGCAACTCCGCCGCCCAATATCGACCGTAGGACGGCACACGGGAGAGGTCGACAATGGCAGCAGTCGGGCTGAGGGCTTTCAGTTGTGATGCGCGCAGTGGCTTGAGATCGCTGCCGTAGTGAACTTCGTAACCGGCGCGTTCCAGCAGAGTGATTAGGGGCTGGGCTTCGGCCAGCCTCGAATGCACCAATGCCAGCCGCTTTGTCACCGCGCGATGGCCTCCAGCTTGAAACGCGCGGCACCGGAATCGATGGACTTCGCGGCCAGGCTGACGCCATCGAGCAGATCCTTGGCCAAGCCCGCGGCGAGCAGACCCGCGGCTGCGTTCGCGACCACGATACCGCGACGCGGGCCGACTTCTCCCGCGAGGATCGCGCGGACGATGCTCGCATTGAACGTGGCATCGCCGCCCTGCAGTGCGCTCTTCTCCGCCATCGGAAGACCGAAATCGGAGGGCTCCCACACGTGCTTGGTGATTTTGTTGGCGGTCACTTCAAAAACATCCGTCGGGCCTGTTGTCGAAATTTCATCGAGGCCACCGTGGCCGTGGACGACAAAGACGCGCTTGCAGCCCAGGGTCAGAATGGCTTCGGCCATGAGCTCCGCGGAGTCGACGGACGGAGCACCGAGCACCTGCGACCGCGCGCCGGCGGGATTCGCCATCGGGCCGAGGAGGTTAAACACGGTTCGGATTTTTAGCTCGCGGCGAACGGGCTGCACGTGTTTGATCGAGGGATGAAACGCGGGCGCGAAGAGGAAGCCGATGCCGACCTCGCGAATCAGGCGCGCGGCGTCATCGGGAGTTGAGGTGACGGGCACGCCAAGGGCTTCCAGGACATCAGCAGCTCCCGTGGCGCTGGAGATCGAGCGATTGCCGTGTTTCGCGACGTGCGCCCCGGCGCCGGCCATTACGAAAGATGCGGTGGTCGAGATGTTGAACGTTCCCGAAGCGTCGCCACCGGTGCCGCAGTTGTCGACGACGTCATCGCCTGCATCGACGCGAATCATGTGCTCACGCATGCCCATCACGAAGCCCGCAAGCTCGTCGGATGTTTCGCCTTTCATCTTCAAGGCGACCAAAAAGGCAGCGATTTCAACCGGACTGGCCTCGCCGGTGAGCAATACGTTCATCGCAGAGCGAGCATCGTCCACCGGCAGGTTTTCGCGCGCAGAGACCCGGTGCAGGTAGGGCAAAAGGGACATGTTATCCTAGAGAATTCCCAGCTTAACACCTCAAACCCAATGAAGATCCACGAATACCAAGCCAAAGCTCTCTTGGCTCGCCACGGTGTACCCGTGCCGCGCGGAGAGATGGTCACGTCCGTTGCAGATGCTGAAAAGGCCGCCGCGAAGCTAGGTGGAAGCGTTGTTGTCAAAGCGCAGATCCACGCCGGCGGACGCGGGAAAGGAGGAGGCGTTAAGGTCGCGAAGGATGCGAAGGAAGTCACTCAGTTCTCGACTGACATTCTGGGCATGACGCTGGTCACCCATCAGACCGGGCCGGAAGGTCGGCTGGTGCAGCGGCTGCTCATCGAAGAGACGCTTCCCATTGAGAAGGAACTTTACCTGGGCATCGTGCTGGATCGTGCTTCGGGCAAGAACGTCTTTATGGCGTCGTCCGAGGGCGGCATGGATATCGAAGAAGTCGCCCACAATACGCCGGAGCTGATTTTGAAGGAAGCGATTGAGCCGGGTCTCGGACTGAGTCCGTTTCAGGCTCGCAAGCTGGCTTTCGGCATCGGTGTTCCTGCGGGATCGATCAACGCCGCGGCGAAGTGCATGATGGCGTTGGCGAAGGCGAATGAAGAGCTGGATGCGACGCTCGCTGAGATCAATCCGTTCATCCTGACGAAGGATGGCGGCGTGTTCGCGCTGGACGCGAAGATGAACATCGACGACAACGCGATGTTCCGCCACAAGGATCTGGCTGAGCTGCGCGACTTGAACGAAGAAGATCCGCTCGAGGTGGAAGCTTCGAAGTTCGGGCTGAATTACATCAAGCTGGATGGCTCGGTTGCGTGCATGGTGAACGGTGCAGGGCTCGCGATGGCGACCATGGACATTGTGAAGTATTGCGGCGGCAGCCCGGCGAACTTCCTGGACGTGGGCGGCGGCGCGAACGCGGAGCAGATTCGCAATGCGTTCCGCATTCTGCTTTCGGACAAAGCCGTGAAGGCGATCCTGATCAATGTATTCGGCGGCATTCTGCGCTGCGATACGTTGGCGACGGGTGTGGTTGCGGCGGCTCGTGAGTTGGATGTGAAGATCCCCATCGTGGTTCGGATGGAGGGCACGAACTTTGAGCTCGGCAAGCAGATCCTGGTCGAATCGGGCCTCAACTTTACGATTGCGAATGGAATGAAGGACGCGGCTGAAAAAGTCGTCGCGTTGGTGAAGTAAGATGAGCGTACTTGTAAACGAAAAGACTCGCCTGATTGTTCAGGGATTCACCGGCAAGGAAGGCACGTTCCACGCGCAGCAGGCGATCGCGTACGGCACCAATGTGGTCGGCGGGATCACGCCGGGCAAGGGCGGGCAGAAGCACCTGGAGAAGCCGGTGTTCGACACGGTGGCCGATGGTGTGAAGGATACGGGCGCGAATGCGAGCGTGATCTTTGTACCTCCGCCGTTCGCCGCGGACGCGATTATGGAAGCGGCTGATGCGGGGATCGAGCTGGTGATCTGCATCACCGAAGGCATTCCGCAGAACGACATGATCCGCGTGTGGCAGTATCTGAAGGATCATCCGAAGACGCGCCTGGTGGGTCCGAACTGCCCGGGTGTGATTTCGCCGGGCAAGTGCAAGATCGGCATCATGCCGGGTCACATTCATTTGCAGGGTCATGTGGGAGTGGTATCGCGGTCCGGCACCTTGACTTACGAGGCGGTGGGGCAGCTCACTGGGCTGGGGATCGGGCAATCGACGTGCATCGGCATTGGCGGCGATCCGATTATCGGCACGTCGTTCACGGATGCGATCAAGCTGTTCAACGAAGATCCGGACACGCACGCGATCGTGATGATCGGTGAAATTGGCGGCAACGCGGAAGAGACTGCGGCCGAGTACATCAAGGCCCACGTGAAGAAGCCAGTGGTTGGTTTCATCGCGGGACAGACGGCGCCTCCGGGTCGCCGCATGGGTCACGCGG
Source organism: Bryobacteraceae bacterium (assembly GCA_039926185.1). GTDB lineage: Bacteria > Acidobacteriota > Terriglobia > Bryobacterales > Bryobacteraceae > Palsa-187. Next base: position 30,122 of record JBDSXJ010000007.1, read on the forward strand.
GTGCGATCATTTCCGGCGGCAGCGGTAAAGCAGAAGACAAGATCGCCGCGATGAAGGATGCGGGCATCGATGTTTGCCCGACGCCGGCCGAGATCGGCTCGCGGATTAAAGCTAAGCTCTAGGACTGAAGAAAGAAAACATGGAACGTACATTCGCAATTATTAAACCTGACGCCGTTGCGGCAAACCAAGCGGGCGACATTCTCGCCGTGGTGCAGAAGGCTGGCTTTCGCATTGCCGGCATGAAGATGAAACGCCTGAGCCAGTTGGAAGCAGAGACTTTCTACGGCGTACACAAGGAACGTCCGTTCTTCGGGTCGCTGGTCACCTTCATGACTGAGGGTCCGGTGGTCGTGATGGTACTGGAAGCCGAAGGCGCGATCAAGAAGTGGCGCGACACGATGGGCGCGACGAACCCGGCCAACGCGGCTGAGGGGACGATTCGCAAGATGTTCGCGACGGGGATTGAGCGGAATTGCGTGCATGGGTCGGATGCGGTGGAGACGGCGGCGGTGGAGATTCCGTTTTTCTTTAGTGGGACGGAACTGCTGTAAAAGGCATCTCTCGCAAAGGTCGCTAAGATCGCAAAGGAACGCCTCTGGTCTTCGGACTGGGGGCGTTTTGTTTGTAGGTATGCGCTTTTACAGCGCTAATGGAAGGATGCTACTTGGGAGTCCGTAGATACGTCATCCGCGTCTCTATCTCCATAATTTCAAGCGTGCACCAATCGGCGTTTTCGCCTTTATGTAGAACGATGAGCTTGAGGTGTTTAAGATGATTCATCCGGTCGAGACACTGTTGATAGGACATAGAACTAATATCACGTAATTCGCTTTTTCCCATTTGCTTCACCCTCACAGTCTTTTCTCGCTTCAACCACGGCAACCGCCTCTTGCCCGGAAGACCCGGCTCATCGCTGTGCGCCATCACCTAATGATTTCGGTGCTCTTGGGCCTTGCCGTACCAATGGGACGCTTCCCGATCATCCTTCGGCACCCCTAATCCTTGCTCGTAACACCAGCCGAGGCCACTTAGGCACAGTGAATCTCCCTGCTCAGCCCCTTTACGGTACCAGTGTGCTGCCTTAACGCAGTATTCACATTGATGGTTTTCATCTTTGCCGCACCGATTTTCATAGAGTTCAGCGAGCCGATATTGAGCCGGAGCGTATCCCTGCTCGGAGGCCAGTTGAAGCCAGAAATGGGCACGTATATCCCATTCTGCTCCTTCGGAATCAAGATAGAACCGCTCTCCAAGAACGACCCGCGCCTCCGCTAGCCCTTGCTTGGCTGCTTTCAGATACCAGGACATGGCTTCGGCCTCATCATGCGGCGTGCCCTTACCGTCGTAATGGGCATAGCCGAGATGCAACTGTGCCTCTGGGTGTCCCTGCACAGCCGCTTCACGAAACCAACGGACTGCCTCTACGTCGTCCTTTGGCACGCCGTCGCCATTGGAATATGCCAACCCAAGCTTGAACTGAGCCTCCGCCTGTCCTTGGTCCCCGATGCGACGCATCACCAACAAAGGATCTCCATTGTCGGGCACCGCGAGCATGGCCGCATCCTGCCTACCTCGTGCGATGAGCCCAGACCGTGCCTCTGAGAAGCTCACCAAAGCGTTACTGCCGGGAGGTCTGACTAGGAGCTCAACTTCTTCGGCCATTCCAATGCCTCCTTACTGGGCGAGCGCCTCGGCATGCTGCTGGGTTTGCTCAATCTTTTTTCGGACTACGTCTGAAAGTTCAACCAGCAGATCGCGACCCACTGCCTGAGCGTCTTCGGCCTGTTTCTTCAGGAGCGCGATTTCGCTCTGACGAAGGGCGGCTAGCTCGCGCTCAATCTGGGCAACTCGCTCTCTGGCTTGGCTGATCTGCCGAATAATACGGACGAGTTCAGCGCCGATGCCCTCACCGGTTATGGAGTCGGCTCCGTCTTCGTATTCTTCTAAGATGCGACGGAGGGCGTCGGCATCGCCCGCCTGATAGGCACGGTTGGCTTCAGCCATCAATCGTGTGCGACGGCTCAGATCGTCTGCATCCTTGGAAAAGTCGGGATGGATTCGTCTGGCGACCTCACGAAATAGCCCCTTGAGTTCGGGCGAGGGCGCAAAACCCACCGTCGTCGACGCCTCGCTGTTAGCGTCTTCGTGTGTTTGCCGTGCTTGTTCGCGAGCCGTCTCCGCGCGCACTCTCGCTTCGAGGGAAGGGTGAAGGCCCGCCTCCAACTCCGCGACCCGCGCGTTCCATTCGTCTAACTCCGCGTAAAGAGTCCCGACCTCTCGCAAATAGCGGCCCTCAAATGCGGCGAGCTCGCTCCGAAAATCCACGAGCTCCAACTCTCGCTCCACGAGCGTGGCACAGATCGCCGCCAACTCCTCGCGTTTGCGGACAAGTTCTTCGTCCTCCGGTTTTAGTCGACTTATGATCTCACCAAGCATGGTTTGCGTACTCTTAGGTTAGCTCTTGCACTGTCTCCAGTCTCAGTAGCCTTCGCCGTGGTGCAGAAGGCTGGCTTTCGCATTGCCGGCATGAAGATGAAACGCCTGAGCCAGTTGGAAGCAGAGACTTTCTACGGCGTGCACAAGGAACGTCCGTTTTTCGGGTCGCTGGTGACCTTCATGACGGAGGGTCCGGTGGTCGTGATGGTGCTGGAAGCCGAAGGCGCGATCAAGAAGTGGCGCGACACGATGGGCGCGACGAACCCGGCCAATGCGGCTGAGGGCACGATCCGCAAGATGTTCGCGACGGGCATTGAGCGGAATTGCGTGCATGGGTCGGATGCGGTGGAGACGGCGGTGGTGGAGATTCCGTTTTTCTTTAGTGGGACGGAACTGCTGTAAAAGGCATCTCTCGCAAAGGTCGCTAAGATCGCAAAGGAACGCCTCTGGTCTTCGGACTGGGGGCGTTTCGTTTTTAGAGATACCAATCGGCAGTGTGACGCTACCTGTCACAGAATGCGCGATCGATCCTTCTTCGGATCTTAGGGTCACTCCCTGGTGCGGCGCACCGCACGTTATGCATTCGTCCTTCACGACGTAGAAATCGCCCGGCACAGACTGAGGGTGGCCTTCGAACTTGCGCTCTGTTGGATTGGCACTGCTCATGGGTGGAGTGTAGCAAATAGAGACAAAAGTGGGTGAAAGCACGCGCCCACTCGGGAGTTTTTGCGCAGTTTAGGGGATTCGCATGAACACTACTGCAAGAAAGCTGAGAGCGGGTTTAGGGGTTTCCGCGGATTCGTCGGAGCGAAACGCGGCGGCGGTAGGTCAGGCAACTTCGGAAGAATAGTTCCTCCAGCCGGTGGACGGGAGCAGTCCAAGAAACTACCCAGCGCCATAAACGAAGCGGTTTGGTCATACCGACTCAATCCTTTCGGGAATATCCCTCGCAGGTTACATACTAGGGCAGACGCTTGGGGTTGGCTGTTCAATTCTGATCACCGATGTTTGATCGTGGCAGCGCGCAAGGTTTCCTTGAGATCGGGAGTTGTGGTGTCTGACACCGATCTCAGAGGGTCAGTTGCACCAATTTGTCGGCGCGGGGTTGTCTATCTAGGTCGCGGCAGGTGGTGATAATGTCTTCGTATTGGGCGGCGGGGATGGGGAGGCCGGGGATGATAGCTCTTATGCGGCGGGCTTCTTCTGTGAAGTCCCAGATGAATTCGCGGCCGGTGGCTTGCGCCCTGTAGCTTCTACCGTCCTTCATAAAGACGGTGATGCGGGGGGCGAAGAGGGGCATTTCGCGGGCGGGGATGATGGTGATGCGCTTCATCAGGTCGAAGACCTCGGGTGGATCGTCGGTGAAGGGGAGCATGGGGAAGCCTCGTTTCACGACTCCGTAGGCGGCGTAGTAGCGAGTGCTGCCTTTAGTCGGCTCGCCGATGTCTTCGCGGAGGCTGGGGGAGACGGGGCTGGGGTATTGGGTTTCGAGCCAGTTCACTACGGCTTCAATGCGGTCCACGTCTTCGTATTTGATGTTGTGCTCCTCGCAAAGTTTTGCGAGGACGTCGATGTGGGCGATGTTGTAGCCGGAGATGGAATAGATGCGGTAGAGGGTTTCTAAGAACATCCATTCCTTGCCCAGATTCGCGGTGATCTTGGCGAGCGAAGTCTGCTGGTCGCCGGTGAAGCTGAAGGTGAGGCGGCCTTGGTTGTTGCCGGCAAAGGAAGTGTAGAAGCCGACTCGGCCGTCGAGGGCGGTTTCGCCTCCCTTGTGGCCTTGCTGCGCGAGGGACACGGCAAACATTGCGTTGCGGGCGCTGCCGCCTTCGCGCATCGCGAAGCTTTCCCAGTTACCTCCGGCGAGATTGACGCAGATGCCGAGGGTGTCGACCAGTTGATCTTCTGTGAGGCGGAGGACTTTCGCGGCGGCGACGGCGGCTCCGAAAATGCCGAAGACGGGGCCGGCGTGGAAGCCTGTGGCCATGACGGTGGGAATGAAGTCGGCGGCCATGCGTTCCATGACTTCGTAGCCGGCGACGATGGCGGTGAGGAACTCTTTGCCCGATGCTCCGTTGGATTCCGCTGCGGCTAACGCGGCGGGGATGATGCAGGTGCCGGGATGGGTGAGCATGCGGAAGGTGTCCCATTTGCCGCCTGCCACGGCCATCTCCGCGTTGACGTAGGCGGCTCCGGCTTTGGTGACTTTCGCGCCGTTCACCATGATGGTCGCGCCGTTGCGGACACCGCCTTCTTCTTGCGTGATAACGGTGATGGCTTCTTTGCCGGCGGGCATCTGCGCGCCGAGGAGCACGGAGGAGATGGCTTGGAGCGTTACGCCTTTGGCTCGGTCGACTACGGCCGCGGGGAGGTCTTCGTATTTCAGCGCGGCGACCCAGCGCGCGAACTGGCGGCTCATCGATGGCTGGGCAGACGGTTGCGCTAAGGATGCCATGGGCGACATCGCCGACGCGCCTAAGAGGGCACATGTTTGGCGGAGTAGGGTTCGGCGGGCGAGATCGTTGTTCAAGGCGATGGCTCCTAGGGTGCCTAGCTTATCGCAACCGGGGACTGGTAAACACCCTCGCGCGCCAAATTCACTCGAACGAGTTTGCGGACTGGCAGCGGCCAGAGTGGCGGCCCCACTTAGCACTAGCCTCACTAAGTGCGAGTTGCTCCTTTGCGCAGGCTAGTTCCTTTGCGGCCGATTCCAGGCATTCTGGGGCTGCGATGCAACTTACCAGCCGTGAGTTTGAGGACGTTTCGATCATCGATGCTTGTGGGGATCTGCACGTGAGTTCCGTTGGTACCCTCGTGAAGTGATCCGGGACCTGAGTGTCGCGGGGCGGCAGCAGATTGTGGTCAACTTGCGAGGCGTGCATTCCCTATGCGACTCAGCAATTGAGCCGTTAGTGGCGGTGGCCCGGGAGGTTGCAGGTCGTGGGGGTGAGATTAAGCTCGCTAATCTTGGTAGCTGCGCCACGGAACCGCTGAATGTCTCTAGGCTCCATGTGGTCTTCGACATTGCCGAGGATGATGCGACCGCCGTTTGCGACTTTGCGATGCCGCGTTCGCAATTCATCTAAAGTCTTCGTCTAGAATGAGGGGCAGGAGGGCTCGGCCCAATGAAAACCTTCTGCGCCGCACTTTTTACACTGGCACTCGCCGCGGGACCGATTCGGTTGTCTGCGCATCATTCGTGGCCAGTGAACACCACAAAGCTGGTTACGGTAAAGGGCACGGTGGTGTCGTTCGAGTGGAAGAATCCTCATCCGATGATTAGCGTGGATGTGCGCTCCGATGGTGGCAAGACGGAGAAGTGGGTCATTGGCGGACCTGCGATCACCAGGATGGAAGCGAACGGGTGGACGAAGACGTCGCTCAAGGCTGGTGATGTGGTGACCGGGGTCGGGTATCAGTTCTCCGATGGGCAGAAGATCATTCGGTTGGAGAAAGTGATCCTGGCAGATGGGAAAGAATTACGCGTTTACGGGCAGTAAGGCTTGCCCGGCAGATATTCCGAAACTGAAAGCGAACTAACGAACTCTCCCCAACAGGAGGAGAGAGTATGCGACTTTTAATGCTAGCTACGTTGGGCGGATTTGCTGTTTTTACAGGTTGTTCGGAGACCACCAAGCCGGTCGATGTGGGCATGACCGACACGCAGGTGGAAGACGGGATCAAATCGCGATATGCCGCGGACGCGGACTTAGCGCGGGCCGATCTGAAAGTGGACGCCGATGTGAGCGATCACAAGCTGACCGTATCGGGTTCGGTGACCACGGAAGCGGCGCGCGTTCGCGCGGTCGACATGGCCAAGGCTTTCGAACCGAGCTTGTTGCTGACCGATAAAATTGATGTGAAGCCATTGGAAATTCCGCGGGCGGAGTATACGGAAGATTTAGCTCGGGAAGCTCGGGAACGCGCGAAAACGGCGGGGAACAGCGTTGGCGATTCCCTGGACGATGCGTGGATCCACACGAAAATTACGACAAAACTTTTGACGGACAAGGATACCCCTGGCCGACACATCAACGTCGATGTTGACAAGAATGTGGTGACGCTCCGAGGGAATGTCGAGACAGCACTCGCGAAAGACGAGGCTGAGCGGATCGCGAAAGAGACAGAAGGCGTTAAGCGCGTCAAGAATCTTTTGATCGTTACGCCGTAAGGTATTCGGGGTTGGCGCCGGGATGGTCGGGATCTATCAAGCGGTGTTGCCGCAAAAGAAAAAGGGCCGGATCGCTCCGGCCCTTTCGTGTGTGATGCGGGAAGACTATTTGGGGGTCACGTGGATGAGGGCGCCTGGGTTGGCGTCTTCGATGATCCAGAGCGAACCATCCGGAGCTTCCGCCATGTCGCGAACGCGCTTGTCGACCTTCCAGCGTTCGGCCATCTTGGCTCCACCCTTGCCGTCAAAGATAATGCGGTTGATCGACTGCGTTCCCATGCCGGTGACGAAGCCATTGCCGTTCCACGCGGGGAAGCCTTGGGTGCCCTTATAGAACATCAGGTTGCCAGGAGCAACTACCGGGACCCAGTAGATTGCGGGCTTGGCGAGGTCGGGGCGCGTGTCGGGGTTGGGGATCGGCACCTGGTTGTAATTCGGGGCGTACTCAACCAACGGCCAGCCGTAGTTCTTGCCCTTTTCGATGAGGTTCAATTCGTCGCCGCCGTTGGGGCCGTGTTCGACTTCCCACAATTCGCCGGTGGGCGAGAAGGACAGGCCATAGGGAGTGCGATGACCCATGGTCCAGGTTTCGGCCGGGGTCAGGTTCTCTGCGGGGAAGGTGTAGTTGCTGACGACCTTCGCGGTCTTGGCGGTTTCGGTGTCGGAAGGCGGATCGATGAGTGCGATCGTGCCCGCGCCGACTTTGCCGGCACCCGGGTTATCAGGGGCGGGCTTGCCGTCGAGCATGAGGTGAAGAATCTTGCCGACGGGCTGGTTGGGGTCCTGCGCGGGAGTGAAGCGTTGGCGATCGCCGACCGTGAGGAAAAGGCTCTTGCCATCGGGAGCGAAGGCTACTGCTCCGCCTTCCTGGCCGCCTTTGCCCTTGGGCATCTGATGCCAGATTACCTTCAAACCTTGCAGTCTCGCCGAGGTGGCAGAGAGGGTCAGTTTCCCGGAAGCCAGGGCGAGACCACCGCCGTAGTCACCCGGCTCGGAGTAGGTGAGATAGATGGTTTGGTCGGTCGCGAAAGCGGGTGAGAGGTAGACGCCGAGCATGCCGCTCTGGCCCTGCCACCACACGGCGGGCGTGCCGCCCATGACTGCGATTTTCTTGCCTTGCGCGGAGACGAGCCAGACGGGACCGATCTTTTCGGTGATCAGCATGCGTCCGTCGGGCAGAGTGGCGATGCGCCACGGTAGACCGAAGGTGTCCGTGGTGGTCATGTTGAAGGGCAGCGTGGCCTCGGGCTTGGTTTGTCCCGCGTTCACCTGGGCCACGGCGGCCACCGATGCCAGGGCTAGAAGCGATAGAGCTTTCGCCAATTTCATTATTGTTCTCCTTGCGATTCAAGCGCTTGTGCTTTTTGAGCGATCCGGGGCGCCAATGTCTATCTTATCGTAGTGGCTCTCCTGTAGACGTACCACATGTCGTGCGATACTTATGTGGCGATGCAACAGGAACCGAAACTAGATCTACTGCAAGGTACGTTGGACTTAATGGTGCTGCAGACACTGGACGTGATGGGCCCGCTGCACGGATATGGGATCGCGCGGCGCATTGAGCAGTTGAGCGAGAACGAGATTCTGCTGAATCAGGGGACGATTTACGCGGCACTGGTCCGTTTGCAACAACGTGGATGGATCAGCGCCGAGTGGGGCGTTTCCGACAGCAATCGCAAGGCGAAGTTTTATGCGATCACGAAGGCGGGCAAGCGGCAGATGAAGGAAGACCGCTCGCATTGGGAACGGTTAGCTGCCGTGATGGGCAAGGTGCTGTCGGTTCCCAGGAGTGGAAAACCGTGACGCTGTGGAACAAGTTGCGGGCTTACTTTTCAAAGAGCGAGCTGGACCGTGAGTTCGATGAAGAGGCTCGCACGCATCTTGCATTGGCGACGGAAGACTTCATCCGGCGTGGCTATTCGGGGGAGGAAGCCCAACGGCTGGCTAAGGTCAAGTTTGGCTCGATCGAGGCCTCCAAGGATGAGCATCGGGACTCGCGAGGAATCGCCTGGCTCGATGGACTCGCCCACGATTTCCGCTTCTCTGTTAGAAGCCTGGTGCGAGATCGCATGTTCTCCATCACCGCCATCGTGATGCTTGCGCTTGCATTGGGGCTCAATGTAACGGCGTTTGCCGTGATGGACACGATGTTGTTTCGCGGGCTTCCGCTGGCGAAAGACAGTTCGCGGTTGGTGTTCATTCAAGAACGGCGGACGCTCAACGGGTGTTGTCTGTTCTACGCGGATTTCCTTGCCTGGCGGGAGCGGGCCAAATCATTTGTGGGGCTGGCCTACGTCGGCGGGAAACAGGTTTCGCTGAGCGAAGGGGATGCGGGGAGCCGCGATACCGACGCGACCACAGTCAGTGCGAACACGTTTGGTTTGCTGGGCGTGAGGCCGCTGCTGGGGAGGGATTTCCTGCCGAGCGACGAAGTGCCGGGGGCAGCGCAAGTCGTGATCCTGAATTACCGCACTTGGCAGGAGAGATTTGGTCGGAGATCCGACATCATCGGACGGGTTCTACGGGTGAATCAGTTACCGGCCACCGTGATCGGGGTAACGCCGGAGGGTTTCGACTTCCCGGATCGCGGTGTGTTGTGGATGCCGCTGCAGCCCACGACCGTGATGATGGAGCGCAAGCCGGCTGGCTACCTGGTTGTCGGGCGGTTAGCCGATGGCGCCACCGCGGCGGGCGCTGGTGCGGAGATCGACACGATCAATCGGCAGTTGGAGGCTGACTTCCCGGCAACAAACAAAGGCGTACGCGCGCGCGTCGACGCCTACGCTGAGTTCTTCATTGGACCAGAAGCGAAAGCAATCTATGGTTCGCTGTGGGTAGCCGCGTGGGTAGTGCTGATCATCGCCTGCGCAAATCTTGCCAATCTCACGCTAGCTCGCACGGTGGGAAGGTCGCGGGAGTTTTCGACTCGGCTTGCACTGGGTGCGAGTCAGGGTCGGATGATACGGCAGATCTTCATGGAGAGTGCACTGCTGGCTAGCGTTGGGAGTGTGCTGGCCTGGTTCATCGCGGGATGGGCGGTTCAACGTTGGGCTGCGGCTACAGCGACACGGTATGTCGTGCTCGACTACGCGGTCGACTCTGGGCGATTGGAGTATTTGATGCTCATCACGATAGGGGCGGCGCTGTTGTACGGATTGATTCCAGCGGTGCGATCTGTGCGGCTCGATGTAAATGGGGTGTTGAAGGGCGACGCTCGGGGAGCGACGATCAGTCGAGAGGCTAGGCGGATCGCTGGAGTGCTGGTGGCAGGGCAGATGGCGCTCGCCGTTATTTTGCTGGTCGGGGCGGGCGTATTAGCGCGAAGCTTGTGGAATATTGTCGGCGCGGACACAGGGGTCAGTGGGGCAGACAAGGTGTTGGTCGGGCAAGTTTCTTTGCCGCGCGAAGGATTGACGGCGGATGCTCGCAGTGCGTTCTGGTCGAGGCTTCGCGCCGAGCTCCTTGCTATTCCAGGGGTTGAATCGGAGTCACTGGCAAATGCTGTTCCGCTGGGCAATCCGGGTTCCCTGCCCTTTGAATTGGACGGCGGCGACCAGCCGAGTACCGCGCAGAAGCCGCGCGCTACGTTGGTCTCCGCTGGCTCTGGTTACCTGCACACGGTGGGAGCATCGATCCTTGCGGGACGCGAGTTCACGGATGCGGATGATCGGTCGGTTGCGATGGTCAATCAAAGTTTCGCGAACCAATATTGGCCGGGCTTGGATCCAATCGGCCGGCGTGTGGGGTTCCGACGCGGAGAGGCGACCGCGTGGCGCACGGTGGTGGGCGTAGCGTCCAACATCATGCAGGACAGGCCGTTGCGAGATCGGTTCGTACCTATCGTTTATGCGCCGATTCTTCCGCAATCACCTTCAGCGGCGGCGGTCTTGGTTCGCACGCATGGGTCGGCCGTGCAAGTCGCAGCTCAGGTGCGCAAGGTGATTGAACGAAGCGACCCGTCGGTATCGCTAGCGGACTATTCGACGTTGCAGGCAAGTTTGGCGTTCGACCGGGATCGCATGGACTTGGAGCATGCGGAACTGGGAAAGCACGCAGCGGTCGCGCCGATCTTTGCGGGGATTTCGTTGCTACTTGCCGCCATCGGATTGTATGCGGTGGTGGCAAATTCGGTACGCCAACGCACGAAAGAGATCGGCTTGCGCATGGTGTTAGGCGCTGAGGCTCGTGATGTGCGCCGATTGGTATTTCGCGAAGGCATGAGGCCGGTGGGAGTTGGACTGGTGCTCGGGTTGGGTGCATCGCTGGGTCTGAATCGCGTATTGGAATCTCAACTGGTGGGCGTTTCGCCGTATGACGCCGTCACATTCGCGGCAGCGCCGCTACTACTGATCACGGTCGCACTGCTGGGCTGCCAGTTACCAGCGCAGCGCGCTATCCGAGTAGACCCGGCGACCGTGCTGCGGCACGACTAAGGATTCGTTAGGATATGCTAGCGAGACGAAATGGAGACGAGAATGCTGAAATCGATTTCTGCGGTTGGGCTGGTTGCCGCTGCCTTCGCGATGGGACAGGTTCCAGCGAGCAATGCGGTTGTGTTGGGCACGGGATCGTTCACCTCGTTCGTCGAGAACATGGATCGCTCGCTGGCGTTCTATCATGACGCTTTCGGCATGGAAGTTCCGGCGCTGCCTGCGTCGGGAGAGCGGGTTTACAATCCGGCGAACCCGGGGTTGTTCGCGTTCTTCGATATTCCGGGAGCGAAGGAACGGCATCAGTCCGCTCGGGTGGCGGGGTCGCGCGTCACGCTGGAGCTAATGGAGATTCAACAGGTGCCGCATCAGACGGTGACGTTGCGGATGCAAGATCCGGGGAATGCGACGCTAGTGTTCATTGTTAACGATGTGGCTGCGGTGCTGGCTCGGGCGGTACAGGGCAAGGCTGTAGTCGCGACGCCGGGCGGGAAGCCGGTCACGATGGGAGATGGGTCGCGGTCGGTGCTGGTTAAGGATGTCGACGGGCGTTACATCGAGCTTCGGCAACCTATGACGCCGCCAGCGGGGACGGCGGATATTCTCGACTTGCGGTTGTCGATCAGCGTTGAGGATATGGACGAGACGACGAAGTTCTATCATGACGTTCTGGGCTTCAACGTAGAAGGCGAGACGAAGTTCGCGGGGGATGTCGCGATGCGGAGCTTGACTGGACTCGCGAAGGCTGAGGTTCGACGTAGCCGCGTTCAGGGGCCGGGCTCGCAACTGTGGATTGAGTTTGTGGAATTCAAGGGTGTGGATCGCAAGCCGCTGGTGATGAAGATTCAGGATCGCGGTGCGGCTCGGTTGCAGATGCGGGTGCAGGATACCGACGCGGTGGTGGCGGCGGCGAAGGCGGCGGGGATGAAGGTGATGTCGACGGATGGGATCGCGCAGGCGATGCCGCCGAATATGAAGGGCGCGGTTGTGTCAGATCCGAATAATTTTTTGCTGACGCCGTATGCTCCGTGTGATGGGTGCGCGCCGACGGTGGGCGGGCAGACGAAAGCTAAGTAGCTCTTAGTTCGCGAGCTTACTTGCGGCCTCGAGGATAGCTTCGGGCTGCTCCGCTGCGAGCTTTTGGAGTTCGGGCTCGGGGATGCCCACGATGCGACCGAGGATGATTCGAGCGTAGTAGGCGTGGCCGAGTTTGCGCCATGCGGCCATTTCGATTAGCTGGGGGAGACTCTTCGTACGGAGTGTCGCGAGCAATGCGGCGGGCCGTTGCGAAGTCATCTCCACCAAAAGTCCGGCGGCTTTGTTGCGGTCGGTCCAGATGCCGGAACCGAGCATCTCAATGAACGTTTCGGGTTCGATCGCTGCGGCTAACGATGCGTTTGAGCGAACGAGGACGCCGAGCGCGCGGGTGGCGTTGTTTCGTACCCCACCATCGGCATCTCGACTGGCATGGACCAAAGCGGCGATCTGCTCTGGAGATTGCCTGGCGTATCCTAGCGCCTCGCTCGCAATCCTTCGGTCACTGGCGAAGGACGATTGTTCCAGAACGAGCTTGACCTGGGCCTCGTGCTGCAGCACCCACTCGCGGATTTCCAATTGGATGGACCTCGCTGCCGGATCATTGATCAACGCGTAACCCTTCGAATCATCCTCCTGGGCAGCTGTGCCGCCCTTCTGAACAGCGGCAACCATGGCCTTGTCTAATCGCGCACTCAGTTTCGTGATCTCGGGGGGCGCATGGAATTGACCATTCGGGTTGGGATTGAAGGTGAACGGTTTGGTGGAGGTGCCACTGAGCCCGATGAAGATCAGTCCGTCTCCGTTTTCATCGCAGCATACCCCCGCTACATCGGTGGTAGCCAGTGCGCCGCGCACCGTCGCTTGGAGTGTTTCCGAAAATGGATCGCCCACATGCACCGGCGTCTCGCTGCGGATCTTCGCCATGTCGAGGCCCTGAGTGCCGAAGTATTCGACGGCTCCGATGCGATCGCGGCCCGCGGCGATGCAAGCGCAGGCGAGCGTGAGAGTCAACAGGCATCTCATACGGCACAATAATATCACCGTGACGGCTACTCTGGATCATGGCCAACGGGTGGGAAGAATCGGCGGGCGCGTGGATTGCGGACATGGGGGAGCACGGGGATTTTGGGCGGAAGTACGTGCTCGATCCGGTGATGCTGCCGAGGGCGCTGGCGACCGGCGCAAAGCGGGCGCTCGATGTGGGGTGTGGCGAGGGGCGATTTTGCCGGATGCTGAGGGCGCACGGCATGGACGTCACCGGGGTGGAGCCGACGGCGGCGTTGCGGGCTGCGGCGCTGGCGCGTGATCCGGGGGGAAGGTATCTGGATGCGCGGGCGGAACTCTTGCCACTCGACGACAATGCGTTCGACCTCGTCGTAAGCTACCTGACGCTGATCGACATTCCGGATTTTCGTGGGGCGATTCGCGAGATGGCTCGGGTGCTGCGGCCGGGGGGAACGCTGCTGATCGCCAATCTGAACAGCTTCAACACGGCGGGTTGCGACATCGGTTGGGTGAAGGACAGTTCCGCGAAAAAGCTGCACTATCCGGTGGATCACTATTTGGACGAACGCGAGATGTGGATCGAATACAGGGGCATTCGTATTGTGAATCATCATCGTCCGCTGAGTGCCTACATGCGGGCACTCTTGGATACGGGGTTGCAGATGACCTATTTCGATGAGCCTGCGGCGATCGCGGAAACATCGCCATCGAGGGCGGCTGCGTATCGGCGGGCTCCTTGGTTTCTGGTGATGGAGTGGCGGAAGCCGTAGCGCCGTAGGTCGGACCGTTTCGACGTGCTCGCCGATTCGGAATGCGACGCGAAGGCGGCCGTTAGTGTTCGGGGTGTTCGATAATTGGAAGTTAGCCTATGCAAACTTCCCCATTCGTTCCTGACATGAGTTGGACGAACAGTATCCCCCCTGAAAAGTTGCTGAATTGCGTTGAGGTGGCCGATGAAACTTTCGCACTGGCCGATCGCCAACTGAGTCTGGTGGAAGCGACCGGGCTCGAGAGGGACAAGCTCCGTGTGGCCGCGTTTATTCCGCACCTTCCCGGAACTCCTGTCGATCCGGGGTGCCGTCGCTATGCGAATTACATGGGGAAGAAGTTCCGGCAGCACGGGCTGGACTTTCGCGTGGAGGAAGCGAGTAGCGCGGATGCTTTGGAACTGCTGTTGATGGGCGCACAGGTGAACGCCAAGATCATCGGGACCTTCGTATTCTTTCCCACTCCGTTTGGAAAGGCTGAGGACTACTTTCTGCGACGCGTGCGGCCAGCGAAGGACATCGAAGGGCTGACGGTGGAGAACACGGGGCGGATGGCGCTCAACATCAAGACCGTGGACGAAGGGGAACACTACGAAGGCGTTGTTCCGTGCACGGCGCGAGCCATCCTTACGCTGCTAAATCGGCATGAGGCGATCAAGGCGATGTTCCCGCTCGACCGCCAGGAAAAAGGTCCGACGGCGGTGATCTTTAACAGTTCTCCACGTATCGGGCTACCGCTGCATAGCATGCTGATTCGCATGGGCGTGACGGCGGTGATCGTGCACGCGCAGACGCGCATGGAAGACAAGCAGCACTTTCTGAAAACGGCCGATATTGTGGTGACTGCGTTTCCGGCGCTGTGCGAAGAGGACCTGATTCGGAACATCAAGCCTGGAGCCGTGGTGATCGACTGCTCGACAGAGGGGAACCTGCACCCGGACGTGGTGGAAAAGGCCGCGTACATTTCGACCCACGACAATCACCTGGGGCAGATCACGACAGCCTTGGCGCTCTACAATACGGCATTGTGCGCTTTGTGGCAGCACAGCATGCATGTTCAGGATCGGCGGGCTACTTCTTAAAAGGATTGCCGGGGGGTTCGCCGAAACCGCCGAATAGTTTTCGGCCGTCGGGCATGGTGATGGTTTTCGCGTTGGCGACGTGCACCTTGCTTTTCGAGCCGAAGGCGACCACGGAAATCGCGTCACCCGGCTTGAGTTCGAGCTTCTTCCAGCCTCGGCTGACCAGACCGTTTGGACTGCCCATTTCGAAGCCCAAGTTGGTGACTTTGCCGCTCGCGTCTTTTACGTTGACGTAGAGCCAGGCGTGGGGATTGGTCCACTTGAACCTGCTGACGGTGCCAGAGACGGAGACGATTTTCTCCTCGTCATACTCGGCGGCGAAGGCGTGGTGAGCGGAGACGCGAGAGGTGGTGAGAAGAATGGCTGCGGCGAGCATAACCAGTCGCTTGTTGCGCCGGGCGCGAATTGCGATCGGGAGAAGGAACGCCGTGGCGAGCACGAGCGGGAGGATGGTCGCGATCGCGAGGGGCCAGTGGATCGGCACCGGAGTATTGACTAGCGAGGCCAGCCCGATCGTGAGCAAGACTCCACCGACGACGCCGGGGACTACTTTACCAGGCAGACAACACTCCGCGTACACGCCGAGGGTTCCGAGCGCGATGAGCAGGAGCGCGAGGTTCGGATCAGACACCATGTTGCACGGCAGTTTTTAGTGTGACTAACTTGTCGCGGATCGCGCGATTCAGGGCACTGGTGATTGCATTCAAGGATGCCGTCAGAATATTGCGGTGCATGCCGACGCCCATTACGGCGTTGCTATCGCCCGCCCGCAGTTCCACAAAGCAGACGGCGGTCGCGTCGGCACCGCTTCCTACGGCGTGTTCGTCGTAGTCCAAAACCCGGATTCCCAGATCGAAGTGCAAGTTCAGGGCTTGCACAAAGGCGTCGATAGGTCCGTTGCCTTCGCCGAAGATGGCGTGTTCGGATAAGTCCTGACGGATCGTTGCGCGCACTTCACCTTTATCGCCTGAGGAACGTTCGGAGTGTTCCAGTATCGCGAGCGGCGACACTTGGTCGAGATACTCCGCTTTGAAGGCGCGCCAAATTTCGGCGGAGGTAATTTCCTGGCCGGTGGTGTCGGTGATCTGCTGAATGACGCGGCTGAACTCGATCTGCATCTTGCGAGGCAGCTTGATTCCGTAGTCGCGTTCGAGAAGGAACGACACGCCGCCTTTGCCCGACTGGCTGTTAACGCGAATGATCGGCTCGTAGCTGCGGCCGAGATCCATAGGGTCGATGGGTAAATAAGGAACGGCCCAGAGGTCGCCCGGTTTTTGCGCGGCGAAGCCCTTCTTGATCGCGTCTTGGTGCGAACCGGAGAAGGCCGTGAAGACGAGGTCGCCAGCGTAAGGATGGCGCGGGTGGATCGGGAGTTGGGTGCAGAACTCGGCGCATTCCATTACGTCGTTGATGCGGGAGAAATCGAGGCCGGGGTCGAGACCCTGGGAGTACATATTGAGCGCTAGCGTCACGATGTCGACGTTGCCGGTGCGCTCGCCATTTCCGAACAGCGTGCCTTCGACTCGATCAGCGCCGGCGAGCAATGCGAGTTCGGTGGCGGCCACGGCGGTCCCACGATCGTTGTGCGGGTGCAGGCTGATGATCATGGAATCGCGCTTGGTGGTATTGCGGCTGAACCATTCGATCTGGTCGGCGTAGATGTTGGGCGTGGACATCTCCACGGTCGCGGGCAGGTTGAGGATCACCTTGCGTTGGGGTGTTGCGCCCAAAGCGTCCATGACGGCCTCACAGACTTCTACCGCGTAGTCGAGTTCGGTTCCAGTGAAGCTTTCGGGAGAATATTCGAAGACCCAATCGGTTTCCGGATACTGAGCGGCGTGCTGCATGACGCTGCGCGCGCCGTTGACGGCGATGTCTTTCACGCCTGCGCGGTCAAGATTGAAGACTACGCGGCGCTGCAGTGTGGAGGTGGAGTTATAGAGATGAACGATCGCGCGACGGATTCCTTTGAGGGCTTCGAACGTGCGCTCAATCAGGGTGTCGCGCGCTTGCACCAGCACCTGGACAGTGACGTCGGGCGGGATGAGATCGCGTTCGATCAGATTGCGGCAGAAGTCGAACTCCGTTTGCGAAGCGGAGGGGAAGCCGATTTCAATTTCTTTGAAGCCGAGTTCCAAGAGCTTGAGGAACATGCGGGTTTTTCGGGCCGCATCCATGGGTTCAATGAGTGCCTGATTGCCGTCACGCAGATCAACGCTGCACCATACGGGGGGCTTCTGAATGGTGCGCGAGGGCCACTGACGGTCCGGCAGTGGGATCGGCGCGAAGGGTTGATATTTTTTGGAAGGGTCGGTCGGCATGTAATTCCCCAGGAATTTGAAGCTATTAAGGCTAGTATAGCGGTGTGCATCGCTAGTGACATTGCTCACTTCTCGCCGGGGGCGGGAGATGAGCACAGACTTGCAGGCGTCGAGATGAGTCTCGACGCGGCACGGACGAGTCCGTGCGCTACGCTGATGGAAGCGATTTGAGATGAAGATTCTTGTGAGAGCTACAAATTGGGTGGGGGACGCGGTGATGAGCCTCCCTGCCCTGCGGGCGTTGCGGGGGCGCTATCCGGAGGCGCATATTGCGATATTGGCTAAGCCTTGGGTTCAGGATCTCTATGGGCGGGAGCCGTTTTGTGATGAGGTGATTCCTTACACGCCGAAGAATCTTGCGGAGAAGTGGGCTGCGGGGAGAGGGCTCGCTGCGCGTCGCTTTGACATGGCGATTCTGCTGCAGAATGCGTTTGAGGCGGCGGCGGTGGCGTATGCGGCCCGGATTCCGGAGCGGATTGGGTATGCTCGCGATGGTCGGTCGTTTTTGCTGACGAAGGCGGTGGAGGTCCCGAGGCCGGGGCAGCATGAGCGGTTTTACTATCTGGAGTTGCTGCATCGGGCGGGGATTTTGGATCGAGTGCCGGAGTGCGATGCGATTCGGTTGGAGGGCGCGGCGGCGGCTCGGGCGGCGGGGTTGGAGCGATTTGCGAAGCTCGGGATGGGTGCGCGGATTGTTGGCGTGAGTCCAGGCGCGGCTTATGGATCAGCGAAACGGTGGATTCCGGAACACTTTGCAGCGGCGGCTTCGCGGGTCGCAAATGAGATCGGCGGGCAGGTGGCGATCTTCGGATCGGGTGCGGAGCGGGATGTTTGTGAACAAGTCGCGCGCGGGGTCACGGTGCCGGTGCACAACTTCGCGGGGGAAACTTCGCTGGGGGAATACATCGAGCTCGCGGCGGCGTGCACGGCGTATCTGACGAACGATTCGGGGCCGATGCATATTGCTTCGGCGCTGGGGTTGCCAACGGTCGCAATCTTCGGGGCGACGAATCACGTGACCACAGGACCGACGGGACCGCTGGCGAAAGTGGTTCGCGAGAATGTCGAGTGCTCGCCGTGTTTAAAGCGCGAGTGTCCGATCGACCATCGGTGCATGACGCGGGTTTCGTCGGATCGAGTGGCGCTGGTGGCTCTCGACCTGTTGAAATAGAGGTTCCACGTGGATACAAGAACGAAAGTCATCTCGAACGACGACGCGCGCAAGGTCGCGGATGCTGTGATCGTCAGCGGGTATTTCGACCCGATGACGGTTGCGCATGCGGATCGTCTGAAGAGTCTCAAGAAGAGCGGACAGCCGTTGCTGGTGCTGATCGCTACTCCCGCGAACGCGATCCTGGCTGCGGAGGCGCGTGCGTTTCTGATTGCGGGGCTGCGATGCGTGGACTTGGTAACTGTCATTGGTGGCGCGTATCCTGAAGGCCTGATGCCGCAAACGCAGTTGGAAACGGAAGATGCGGCTCGGCTGGAGCAGTTGATTGAGCACGTGCAGGCTCGGCAGCAAGCTCGCTAGTCATGCCCGACAAAGCGCCGTTTCGAATCCTGGTCATCCGGCTTGGCTCGCTGGGAGATGTCATTCATGCGCTGCCTGCCGTGGCCAGTCTGAAGCATAGTTTTCCGCGCAGCCATCTGAGTTGGATCATCAAGCCGCAGTGGGCTCCGCTGCTCGAAGGCAATCCTTACGTTGACGAAGTGATTCCGTATCAGCGCACGGGTGTGGGGTTGGCAGCGGCGTGGAAGAAGTTGCGCAGCGAGCGGTTTCAGCTGGCGGTGGATTTGCAGGGGTTGATTCAATCGTCGTTGGTGGCGGCGGCGTCGCGGGCGGAGAAGATTGTGGGGCTTGACCGGTCGCAGGCTCGCGAGCAGTTGGCGGCGCTGGTGTACTCGACGGCGGTGAAGACGACGGCGAAGCATCGGGTGGATCGCTATTTGGAGATCGCGGCGGCGGCGGGGGCTACAAATATCGTCACGACGTTTCCCTTGCCGCAGGGGCAAGCAGAGGGCGAGTTACCAGATGGTCCGTTCGTGTTGGCCTGCCCGTTGGCGGGATGGGCTTCGAAGCAATGGCCGCTGGAATATTATGAAGAGCTGGCGGCGGGCTTGAAGATGCCGCTGGTGTTGAACGGATCGCCCGCAGCTGCGGAAACATTGGCGCGAGTGCCTGGGGCGCACGTGCATGTGTCGGGGATTGCCGGATTGATCGATGCCACACGGCGCGCGCATGCGGTGGTGGGCGTGGATAGTGGACCGTTGCATTTAGCGGCGGCGTTGTCAAAGCAAGGGGTCGCGATTTACGGGCCGACGGATCCTGCGTCGCATGGTCCTTATGGGGGGACGATTCGGGTGTTGCGAAGTGCGGACGCGGTGACGTCCTACAAGAGACGAGAGGGCGAAGACCCCAGCATGCGGGCGATCCAGCCGGGCGAAGTCATTGAGGTGCTGAATGCACTTTCCTAAGAAATACGCGGACATGGTCGCGAAGCTGCGCGTGCCGTTTGGGTTTGTGCTGGTCGCGGCATTCCTGTGGTTGTCGGCTCCGACGTGGGGGTCGCTGGTGTATGGACTTTTGATTTCGTTGCTTGGGTTGGCGCTGCGGGCATGGGCGGCGGGGCATTTGGAGAAGAATCGCAATCTGGCGGAGAGCGGTCCGTATGCGTATTTGCGGAATCCTTTGTATGTGGGGACGCTCACGGTGGCGGCGGGATTCGCGGTAGCTTCGAGACGGTGGGAGTTGGGATTGTTGTTCGCGTTTGTGTTCCTGCTGATTTACTTGCCCGTGGTGCAGCTTGAAGAGCAGCACTTGCGGTCACTGTTTCCGGAGTATGCTTCGTACGCGGAGAGAGTGCCTCCGTTTGTGCCGAACTTTCATGCGGCGGGGGGGCGGAGGAGGTTCCAAGCGGCGGTGTACATGAAGAACCAGGAGTATCAGGCGGGGGTTGGATTTTTGGTGGGGGCGGCGGTGCTTGGGTGGAAGTGTTGGGCGGGTTAGAGAAGGCGTCGAGATGAGTCTCGACGCGGCACGCTGAGAGCGTGCGCCACATCAGAGTTTGTAGCGGCTGCGGATCGCCAGGAGTTCCATGGCGGCTTTTAGAAAATCCGTGGACTTGAGTTTGCTGCCTTCGACGTCTTCCCAGCGATAGAGCGGGAATTCGTAGATCCATTCGGGATCGCCGACGGGGGGGACCGGGTAGGTCTTGGAGAAGCGGGCGATTAATTCGACGTCGAAGATCCAGCGCGAACTGAACGGGTCGGTTAGGATCTTTTCGAGTTGCGGGGTGACGCGAAGGATCTTGGCTCCGCACTGCGTGTCGTAGACAGCGAGGCGGAGGGTCATCGACGCGAAGGTTGCGAAGACGCGTCCCAGGTAGTGGCGGATCGCCTTGCGTTGGATTTCGCGCCCGAGGAGACGGACTCGCGAGCCCATGATGATCTTGATCGCGGGCTGGTCCTTGAGGACGCCTTGCAGGTCGTCGATGGCTTCGAGCGGAGTGGCGAGGTCGGCGTCCCAATAACCTACGTAGTTGGACTGGCGGGTCTTGACGGCGTGGAGCATGCCTTGGCGAACGGCTTCGGCCTTGCCGCAGTTTTTGGGTAGCGGATGAACCTCAATCTGGTCTGGGACCGTGGCTTGCAGTTTGTTGAGAACTTCAAGCGTTGCGTCTTTGCTGCCGTCGTCTACGAAGAGGAACGTCGTATCGGGGTGGGTGCGGAGGTAGTCGCGGAAGACGTCGACACGGAGGCGTTTGGCTTCGTTGTAGCAGGGGACAACGATGATTGATTTTCCCATGTAGGCGGCGGTAAACACTCGATTATCCCATATAGTGAAGGAATGGCCGGCGCGCATCCGTACGAATCGAAGACAAACGACGAGCTTTTTGAATTGGCGCTCGGGGGTGATAGTGAGGCCGATGACGACTATGAAGCGGAGTCGGCGTGGGCGGCGATTCGGGTATTGCGCAGAAGGCACACAGCGGACATTTTCGAGCGAGTGAAGCATTTTTGCGCGTCGCCGAAGATGCGCATGCGCGAGCGTGGACTGCAGATACTGACGGAGTTCGGCGTGCGTGATGAGGTACGGCCATTTTTTGATGCGTCAGTAGAACTCGCGATCGAGGCGACACGGGATGCGGATCCCTTCGTGGTGCAGGCTGCGGCGTGGGCGTTGGCGAATTCTCCCGGAGCAAGGTCGAAGACGGCGCTGATGGGGTTAAAGAATCATCCCGACCCGGAGGTTCGATACTCGGTCGCGGTCGGCAATGTGGGAGCGGTCCAGCCTGGGGCGGTGGAGGTGCTGCTGGAGTTGATGGAAGACTCCGAGGGCAAGGTTCGCAACTGGGCCACCTTCGCGCTGGGCGGGGGCGACGAGCACGATTCGCCGGAGATTCGGGAGGCTTTTCGGAAGAGATTGGCGGATTCGGATCAGGGCGCAAAGCGCGAGGCCATTTGGGGGCTTGCGAAACGGCACGATCGTCAGGGGCTGGAGTTGCTCTTGGAGCGATTCGAAGCTGACAGGTGGGTCAGCGGTGACAAGCAGACCGCGCGCGACATTCTGGATCTGTATTCGGGCGACGATCCGTCGATTGAAGAGCTTTGTGCGGATCTCCGGGCGCTGCTGCCGTCCTAACGCGCGCTTTCGAGCGTGTTGCGGACATTTGAGCGTTCTGGACGAAGATGTCGCCTAGGCGATCGAATCTCGGCACCACGTTGGCGATCGTAAATTGCGACGGGCTTACACGTGGGGTGCCTTGCTCCCAACTCAGCGGCGTCGCGACCGGAGCGTCGGGTAAGCCCCGCAACGTAAGGAGCAGTGAAGCTCGCGACCATTACCGACAGCAACTCGGCGAAGTTCCGAACTTGTTCGTACGTCGACATGCAGGCGCTTGGCTTCGATGTAGCAGGGGACAACGATGATTGAATTTCCCATGCAGGCGTCGGCAGAGACTCGGTTATCCCATATAGTTTAGAGATAGACGGTCGTATTCGACCTGCTGGATGGAAGAGAGAAGATTGACAAAGCGATCACAATCCAAACTTGTGAAGTTCGGCGCCGCCTTCGGATTGCTGGGCATCGTTGGGGGGCTGACGCAGATCTTGCTCGCGAAGGACCTCGCGGCAGGTTCAAAGGGAGCGGCCGGTTTGGTTGGAAGTGCCGTCATTCTATCGCGATGCTGGCCTTTTTATGAACGACAATTTGAACTGATTGATTTCTCAGCATATTCCGAAGACGAGATACTTGCGTGGCTCGCCTCGCGGAGGTACGGCGTCACCCAGTCGACGCGGGGCTTGAGGATACACATAGGTTCGCCGCCGCTCCACACGCTTGCTGGCCTCTTGTTCTTGGCGGTGGTTGCGGCAAATTGGGCGGGGATCGTTTTGGGTTGCGTTGACAACTTCAACACCTACGGCTGGAATATCAAGCAATACGTCGCCATGGGTTTATTTGCGATATTTGGGTTTCTTTTTGCCTTGATGATTTACCCCTGGTGGTGGTTCCTAGGAGGCGAGACTATTGAATTCGATCAGTCCACGCTTCGCTATAAACCGGGTTTCCAAAAACTCAGGCGTTACCAGCTCGGCCAGATATCAGACGTCTCGTTTAATGCCTATCGTATCTACGTAACCGGATACCGAATTCATTTCAAAATCCCTCCCACAGATATACGGAGTGGGATTGGGCGACATTTAGCAGACAAGGAAGCGCCCGCTGTTATTCGTCTGATTCAGCTGTACCAGTCAAAGCAGTAGGGGCTGTGTTCTCGGGGGTCTGTCACCGAGACGATTTGGCCGCGACAACTTCATATTTGCCGCTCCCTAACGGCCGCGGTTCAGTGCGGGGATAGGCACACTAGGTGAGGTTTGAGAGGGCTTTCTCAAGGTGCTGCGGACAATCGAGCGTTCGGTCGAAGATGTCGCCCAAGCGGTCGAACCTCGGCACCACATTCGCGATTGTAAATTGGGACGGGCTTAGGCGCGGGGTCACCTCTTCCCACTTCAGCGGCGTCCCGACCGGAGCCCCGGGGTAAGCTCTGGCGACGTAAGGAGCAGAGATCGTCTTGCCCTCAGCGATCTGCTGCCAGTCGAAGTACACCTTTCCCTTCTCCCGCTTGGCGACGGCTCTCGGCGTCGTGAACAGGTCCGGACGTTCGCTCGCAACCATCACGGACAGGAGTTCGGCGAAGCTGCGGACTTGTTCGTAGGTGTACTCGGGGGCGAGGGGGACAAAGAGATGCATGCCGTCGCCGCCCGTCGTCTTGGGGAAGCTTTCTAGTTCGGCCTTATCGAGCTTGGCTCTCACTACGAGCGCGGCTTCTACGATTTTTGAATACGGGCAGTCTTGCGGGTCAAGATCGATCAACAGGTAGTCGGGGTTTTCGAGCGAGCCGATGCGGCTCATCCAGGGGTTGTGGTCGATGCAGCCTAGGTTGACCAGGAAGAGCAACGTCGCGCGGTCGTCGCCGATGACGTAGCGGATGCCGTCGGCGATGTCGGTGTGGAGCCACTTCGGGAAACTCTCGGCGACCTCCTTTTGAAAGAAGAAATCGGCGGCGATGCCATTCGGGTAGCGCTTCAAGGATAGCGGGCGATCTTTCAGATGAGGAAGGATCAACGGCGCGACGGCATCGTAGTAATTCAAGAGATCGCGCTTGGTGTAGCCTTCCTGCGGATAGTAGACCTTGGGCAGGTTGGTGAACTTGAGGTTGTGGCCGTCGATCTTGAGGATCGCTTCCTTTAGCTCGGGGGCGAGCAGTGGGTCGCGCTGGGGGGACGGGTCGATGTCGGTGCGGAGGCCGACGAAGACGGGGGCTCGGAGTTTGCCGTCGTCGGTGATGTTGGAGTAGCGGACCTCACACATCAGCTCGGGGCGGACCCAAGTGACGTCCTTCTTGGGCAGGGCTTTCTCGGGTTCGAGGGGGCACTTATCCACAGCGAGCGGCACGAGCCTGGAGTGGATGGCCTTAATCAACTTGTTGTCAAAACCGGTGCCAACGTTGCCGGACCATTTGAGTTTCTTACCGTCATACGCGCCGAGGATGAGAGCACCGAAATGATCGCGCTCGCCTTTGGTAAAACCGCAGATGATGAATGAGTCTGTGTCGGTGACCTTGTATTTGATCCAGTCGGTGCCTCGGCGGGATTGGTAGAAACTGCCCCGACGTTTGCCGATGACGCCCTCAATGCCTTGTTGTTTGACGGCCGCTAACAACTCGGCTCCGCCGCCTTCAAAATGTTCGGAGTAGCGAATGGTGTCGGAGGGAGTGAGGACTTCTTTGAGCAGAGCCTTGCGATCTTCCAGCGCGACGCCTCGGAGGTCGTGGCCGTCAGCGTATAACAAATCGAATACATACAAGACGACGGGGTTGTGGCGTCGGAGTAACGCGATGGCGCTGGCTTCGGCGACGTTGATGCGGGATTGGAGGCGCTCGAAACTGGGCGCTCCACGTTCGTCGAGGGCCGCGATTTCGGCGTCGAGGATGGCGTCTTTGAGCTTGATGTGATGCGGGAGCACAGATAGCTCAGGATATTGATTATCCATGACATTGCCGTTGCGCGAGACGAGGCGCACACGGCCATCTTCGATGTAGCAGAGGGAACGGACGCCATCCCATTTCACTTCGTAGAGCCAATCGTCGCCGGAGAGTGGAGTGCCCCGCCCGATCTCCGCGAGCATCGGGGTGATGCTCTTCGGCATGGGAGCTTTGACGGCTCCCTTGGGGAACTTCAGCTTGGATTTCGGCTGGTCATGCGGGGCGAGACCTTGGGCGATCTCTTCCTGAGTGCGACCGCTCAACACACTACGCGCGTGGTCCTCGGGATTCCAACCGGGGACGGCCGAGGCGTCCTTCTTTTTAATGAGGAGCCACTCGTTGCCTTTGCCGCGCTTCGTTCGAACGATGGCGAACTCGCCTTGCACCTTTTCTCCATGCAGGCGAAACTTGAAGTCACCGCGTGCAAGTTGCTCATCTGCTGAGGCATCGCCAAGAAGCTCATAGGAACCGCGATCCCACAACATGACGCTGCCGGCTCCGTAGTTGCCTGCTGGGATGACGCCTTCGAAGCCGCCGTATTCGATGGGATGATCTTCGACCATCATGGCAAGGCGCTTTTCCACAGGGTCGAGGGTGGGACCCTTGGGGACGGCCCAGGATTTCATCGTGCCGCCAACTTCGAGCCGTAAGTCGTAGTGCAGGTGTCGCGCGTGGTGGCGCTGGACGCAATACTGATGAGACCCGATCGCACTTCCTGGCGCAGGTTCGGGCGTCTTGTCGAACTTGCGCTTCTCGCGGTAACGGTCCAGACTCAAGCGGCATCTCCACAACACAAGCCGCTTAGAATGTTTGCGGTATAGTGGTTAAACGAATCCGTCGCAAGAGGAGCTTTCACGCTATGGCATCCACAGTTTGGAAAGGGCATATCACGTTCGGGCTGGTCTCGTTCCCTGTCAAATTGTACTCCGCCGCGCGCAGTGAGAGCATCAGTTTTAATCAACTGCACAAACACGACGGGTCGCGCATCAAGCAGGTGCTGTTCTGCCAGGCCGAGGACAAGCCGATTCCGCGTTCGGAAATCGTAAAGGGTTTCGAATACGAAAAGGATCGCTACGTCGTCATCGAAGACGAGGAGATCAAGAAGGTTGCTCCGGCGTCGGCGAAGGTGATGGAGATTTTGGAGTTCGTGAAGTCGGACCAGGTGGATCCCGTCTACCTGGAGACGTCCTACTATCTGGCTCCGGATGAGGCGGGCGAGAAGCCTTATGCGTTGCTATTCGAGGCGCTCAAAAAGACGGGGCGCGTCGGTGTGGCGAAAGTCGCGATGCACAACCGGGAGCACATCGTGATCCTGCGTCCGGGGAACAGCGGCGTGATGATGCACACCATGTACTTCAGCCACGAGATTCGCAAAGTAGATGAGTTCCGCACGGACACGTCGCTGGTGAAGGAAAAGGAACTGACTCTGGCGACCAGCCTGCTTGAGGCGCTGGCGGCGGATTTCGAGCCGGAAAAGTATACCGACGAGTATCGGGACAACCTGCTTCGGATGATAGAGGCGAAGAAGGCGGGCGAGGAAATCATCGCGACGCCGGAGCCGCAGCAGGCCAAGGTGATCGACATTATGGAAGCGCTGAAGGCTAGCCTCGCCGCAGCGAAGAAGCCAGCGGCTTCGGCGAGCACTTCTGAGGCGGTGAAGGAAGAGGCTCGGCCGGCGAAGAAGCGGGCGCGCGGATAGTGCGCAACCAAGCCGGGGACTTCCTGAAGTTCCTCATCATGGAAGAAGAGATTTCTGCATATGTCGCGGCGGAACACACGGGGCTAAGCCTCGACCAGATCGGGGACATCATCGCCGGTAGACAGAGGATTACGCCGGATATCGCGGCGCTGCTCAGCAAGATGAGCGGGACTACTGCGGAGATGTGGCTAAGGCTCGGTGGGACAGCAGTAGGCTAGGGCGCGGCCCGCGCCTAGGTTCGGACCATTGCTTAGATCGCGCTACGCTCCGTACTTCGAGCGCACGGTGGTTTCGGCCAGGATCCAATCGTCTTCCGATGACCCAGGCGAGCCATCGCGTGCGAGGAAGTTCAAGTAGGCCGATGCGGCGATTTCGTCGTAGTGTTCTGCGACATCGAATTCCATCACAGCGGCGGCGGGGGTTGCGGGTTTCCTGCGGACCGGAGTGCGTTTCCGTTCGGTGGGTACAGCAGCACTTCCCCTAGTCTTGGATGGGGGCTTGGTTTCAACAGTGGGACTGGCAGCCGTCCTAGTTCTTGGCATGAGATCGTCTCCTTTGATGTTGCGGACAACGAGGCCGTTTAGGTTCAGCGGGGAAGGTACACTTTCAGTCTAACGGTACTGGAACGAAGTTGCCATACCGTGCTCGGGCTATTTTTGCTGGGCGAGTGTTTGCTGGATGAGGTGGGCGAGCCACTGCTTGTCGGCTTCGCGCATGGCACCGCCCCAGCTGATTCCAGCCGCGACTGTGTAGTGGCCAACGACCCTATGCTCGTGGTCACGAATCAGCCAAGGGGCTTCGCCATGAGATTGGGCAGCGTAGTAGCCGTCCTTTAAGGTAACGGTTCCAGGCATCGCCTCATCGTAATGCGGACAGGAAGTTTAGGAAGCCTTGCGAAGCGGATAGGACGCCGCGAGACTTTTCTCGACGGAAGCCTTCTCGGTCGCCGTCACCATGCGGTGCCAGCTGGCTTGGCCAGTCGCCTGATTGTAGGTTCCCATGAGGTAGGAATTCTGGTTCAGGATGCTGATGAGCCCACCTGAAACAGCGCGGGAGAAACGGAAAGCGGGGAAGCTGGAAGTTTTCACCATTCCTTAGGATAGCAGTAAGACCTAGTTTTCGTCACTTTCCGAACTTGGTCAGGCCTTTGACCTTCTCCAGCCAGTTGTAAACAATGGGGCAAAAGGTGGCCCGGTCGGGCATTTTCCACATTTTCGATTCCAGCGATCCAGCACCGCGCAGCAGGTGTGGGAAGCGTTCGCAGTCTGCGGGGCGGCCTTCGTAGACGGTGCAGTCGTTGCCGCTGAGAAAAACACAGCCGGCTTCGTCGGTGCGTTTCAGGATGGGCTTGCCTTCATCGTTTTCCATCACGTAGTCGGCGAAGAAGCGTTTGCGGGATGCGCCGAGCAGCTTCATCAAGTGCTCAATGTCGCGCTCAGTGAGTTCGACCTCGGTGACCTTGCAGCATTGCGCGCAGGCCTGGCAGTCGATGGCATCGTGAACTTCCTGCGCGGCTTTGTGGAATTGGCGTTCGACGAACGTGTGCGACTTCAGCCAACGGCGGAAGTTCATGTTCTCGGCGTGCTTCTTTTCGCCTTCGCGTTTGATTTGGACCAGATCGGTGAGCAAGTACAAGGGTATCAGGTGAGAGGAAGAATGCTCGCGTTACGCAAACGCGAGGGTAAGGACGCCGGCGAGGACCAAGGCTCCGCCGATGGCGGTCGTCAGGGAGACGGGCTCGCGGAGGAAGATTGCGGCGGCGATGATCACGAGCACGACGCTCAGTTTATCGATAGGGGCGACCTTGGAAGCTGGTCCCAGTTGAAGCGCCCGGAAATAGCACAGCCATGAAAGGCCGGTGGCGATTCCGGAAAGGGAGAGGAAGAGCCACGTTCGACTCGAGATCGTCGACATCGAGGAGACGCCGTTGGTGAGTGCCACGAGCATCCACGCAAAGACGAGTACGACGGAGGTGCGGATCGCCGTCGCGAGATTCGAGTCAACACCGGAAACACCGATCTTTGCGAGGATTGCTGTTGCAGCAGCGAAGAAGGCGGATAAAAGGGACCAGATTACCCAAGTCATGCCCTGAGTATACGCGTGGAAATCTCGCGGCTGCGACGCATTCCGACGTGTCGCGGGGCGAATTTCATTCTTACCCTCGCGCTTAGGAACAGCCGCGTCCGGCACAGCACGGGTTAATGCGGGAGTTGCGGCAATGCTTCGCGGTATTTGCCGGCAGCCACTTCGGCGAAGAGGGCCATGGTTTCCTCATGCAGCAGGGTGTTGCTCGCGAGGATGTTGTCGGCTTGCAGGACTACGGGTTCGCCGCGCATTTTGGTGACGGTTCCGCCAGCTTCCCTGATCAGCAGGATGCCCGCGGCAACGTCCCAGGGGTTGAGGCTGAATTCCCAGAACATATCGAGGCGTCCGGCGGCAACATAGGCGAGATCGATGGCGGCGGCTCCCGCTCGGCGGACTCCATGGGTCAGCATCGAGATCTGGTGGAAGTAGTGAACGTTCACGTTCGCGTGGCGCTTGCGCGAGGGGAAACCAGTTCCGGCAAGCGCGACGTTGAGCTTCGCGGCTTTCGAGACGGAGATACGCTCGCCATTTAAGAAGGCGCCCGAACCGCGTTCCGCGGTGAAGAATTCATTGCGTGTAGGATCGGCGACCACTCCGGCGATCAACTCGCCCTTGTGTTCCAGCGCGAGCGTCACGTTGTAGACCGGGAAACCATGCGCGAAATTTGTGGTGCCATCCAGGGGATCGACGTACCAACGGTATTCGGAACTACCCACCGTTTCCCCGCCCTCTTCGGCCATGATGTGGTGCGTGGGATAGGCGGCTTGCAGGCGAGCGACGATCATCTTCTCGCTGGCGCGATCGGCGACGGTGACCAGGTCATGCTCGCCCTTGAGTTCGAAGCCCACGCGTTGCCGCGCGAATTCATTCAACAGGACAGAGGCCTCACGGGCGATGTCTACGGCGGTTTCCAGATAGGACGGCAAAGGTTAGCTCACTTCGTAGAGGTACTTGATGTCGTGCTTGTAGAGGAACAGGTTGGGCGCTTTTTCGCGCGTGAGGCGGATGAAGCCGGTGTCGTAGAATTCGACGATCCCCTCGACTTCGGTATTGTCGGTGAGACGCGCGCGCACGGGCGTGCGATTCTCGATGAGTTCCTTGAGGTAGCGAATCTCAGCGAGCGTCGTCTCCGGCGCTTTTTGCTGACTGATTTTCCCGGCCATTACTTTGCGTCTTCATAGTAGCCGCTGCGGGTGGAGACTTTCAATTCCGGCCGATTGAGTAGGACGCGGACGGGATGGAATTTCGGGAGTTCGGCGGGAAGATTCGCCGGATAGTAACCGAGCAGATATTGCGTGCGCAGGTCGCGCAGGATTTCGGTGAAGATGCGGTCGAGTTGGTTGGACGCCGAAGGCTCAAAGACGCGGCCTCCGGTGTATTCGGCGAATTGCGCGAGCACACGCTCGCCGCCCAGGTTGCGCCCAGGGTCGGTGGTAATCGGTGTTACCAGGATCGGATAGACGACGGCTTCCGAGAGTTGGACCGTTCGCAGTGACGTCTGAAACGTTTCTTTACTGGTCGTGTCGCCGCCATCGGTCACGATCACGATGACGTGGCGTCCATCGCGGCCTTCAATCTGGCGGGAGGCGAGATAGGCGGCATCGAAGAGCGAGGTACCTCCGGACGGACGGATGCCATCGAGGGCCGCGCGGAGACGAGCCTCATTGCGTGTAAAACTGCGCAACTGCGTGACGTCGCTATCGAAAGAGTACAGCGAGATCGAATCTTGCGGGTTGCCTTCTTTCAGCAAGGCTCGGATGAACTTCTTGAGCGACTCGACTTCGTAGCCGAGATCCTTGCCGGTAGAGCCGCTGACATCGAGCAGCAGCGATACCGAAAGCGGGACTTCCGTGTGGTGTTCAAAGACACTGATGTTCTGCTTGACGCCGCTATCGGTGACCTGGAAATCGAACTTCTCCAGCGTCCCGACCGCTTGACCCTTCGCGTCCTTGACGGAGACGATCAGGCGGACGAGTTTGGTGGACGATCGGAAAATTGGCTCCTGCGCCGCGAGGGATGCTGCCAATGCAAAAACTAGGAGCGCGCTTTTGTGACGGAGTCGTCCCATTCGCCCTCCACCCATACTTCGCCATCCGCAAAATATTCTTTTTTCCAGATCGGAACCAGGCGTTTCAAGCGATTGATGCCTTCCAGCGCAGCATCGAACGCGGCCCTGCGATGCGGAGAGGTGGCGACGACGACAACACTCGCTTCGCCAATCTCGAGTCGGCCCAGGCGGTGGATGATACCGATGCGGCTAATCGATCCGGCGTTCGCAATCTCTCGCCCGATCTGCGCCATCATCTTAATCGCCATGCCTTCGTAGCATTCATATTCGAGGTAGCGCGTTGCCCTGCCCTTGGTGTTGTTCCGCGTGACGCCGTCGAACGTGACGACCGCTCCATCGTGATCTTGTTGGAGCTGTTTCACCAGCGCAGGGCCATCAATGGGATCGCGCGTGATGGCGAAGAAGTGACCTTCGGGGTCGGCAATCTGATGCAGGAAGTTGCCGGAGCCTCCACTGACGGGCGGCAGGAATGCCACCTCATCGCCGTCGGAAAGCGGCGCTTTCGGCTCGGAAAACTGCTGGTTTAGCGCCAGCACGATGCTCGATGAGACGTCGCGCAGGCGAGGAAATCGGGCAGCATAATGTTCGTATACAGTCTCGACCAAGCCCCCTTCGGGGATGTCGACAGAATCTTCACGCGAGCCGACAATGTCGCGCAATACACCAAAGAATAGGACGCGGATCCGCACGTTTGCATGGTATCAGACGTGTGGTGGAGCACCCTGGTTTCGTATAATCGGCGCTTATGAGTACCGTGGAAGCCCGCGTGCGCGTTCGCTACGCCGAGACCGACCAGATGGGCGTGGTGTATCACGCGAACTACCTGGTATGGATGGAAGTCGGACGCGTCGAGTATTGGCGCGCGGCGGGCTTGCGTTATCGCGATATGGAGCGCGAGGACGGCATCCTATTGGTGGTGGCGGAGGTGAATTGCCGCTATCGCGCGCCGGCCTTGTACGACGATGAAGTGATCATCCGCACGAAGATCGGCGAATCGAATGCTCGGATGATTCGGTTCGAGTATGAAATGGTCGCGGAGCATGACGGCCGCGTGCTGGCGACGGGCGAGACGAAGCATGTGTTCTGCGGGCGCGATCGGAAGCCGGCGAAGTGCCCGGTGAAGTATCACGCGACGTTGGGGATCAAGTAGTCGTGCGTAAGCGTGCGGGTTGCGCCTTATGGTGCGCCGACCGTTAGATACGCGCCCGCCGGGCTTTGAATTCCAGCAATTTCAATCACCAGGCTCAGGTCGCCCGCAGTGGTGCCGGCAGGGATCAGGAGGTTGAGTTGATAGAGGCCGGGGCTATTCGGCGTGACGCCTGCATAGAGGACATTCTCGGCAGG
Source organism: Bryobacteraceae bacterium (assembly GCA_039926185.1). Classification (GTDB taxonomy): domain Bacteria; phylum Acidobacteriota; class Terriglobia; order Bryobacterales; family Bryobacteraceae; genus Palsa-187. The sequence goes on from JBDSXJ010000007.1 coordinate 62,114, forward strand.
CAACGCAGTGCCGTTGAGTAACACTCGAATGTTGCCTTTCGCGCGTCCGATCGCGGGCGGGAAATCGCCGGGAGTGAAGGACGGGTCCGTGTCGCCGAAGCCAGTTGCGTAGATCGTCACATAGCTGCCGGGCTTGGGGGCCGCGATGCCGCTGCCGGGGAACAGAGTGGGCGAGGCGCGCAGTGCGCCGGTGATGGTGTCGGTCGCGGCTACGGGATTCTTGCCGTTTAAAGACTGCGTGAAGTAGAAGAACTCCGGCGCAGCGGACTGCACGGGGACCGTGATGACGTTGGTCGCAGTTTCACCGGCGGCTCCGCATTTGGTGATGATTTTGACCGCGGCGCTTCCGGAGAGGCCAGCGGGGACCTGGAAGTTGACTTGCGTATCGGACGCACCGAAGACGGGCGCACGCGAGCCGGAGATATCTACGCAGATCCCCGCGAACACCGTCGGGACCTTGCCATTGACCAGGTCCGATTCGCCTACTTTGCGGAAGGTTGCGCCCACACCGAAGTTGCGGCCGAAGGCAGACATGATGCCGCCGGTGGAGAGAGCGCGCACGGAAGGAACGCTGAGTCCGGCGCCGACGATCGCAGCGTCGTCCAGTTGCGGGACCGGCGCGGAAGGCGCAGTGATCGTGAGGTTGATATTGACCGAGGGAACGCCATCGCTGGACGCGGTGATCGTCACCGGACCCAGCGTCGAACCTAAGCTGACTTCCACTTGTGCGATACCAGCGGAGGTGGTCGCGGCGGATGCCGAAGAGAGTTGCGCTGTGCCGGAGGCTACGGCGAAGCGCACGGTGGTTGCCGCGACCGAAATCCCGCTCGCTTCGGTGAGCCGCACCTGCACGGTGACCTTGCTGGCGGGGGCTCCGGTGGCTCCGGCTCCCTGCACCACCGTGAGGTTCGCGGGAACTGCCAGCGCCAATTTACGGATTTTGTCGTTGTATTCGTCGGAGATGTAGATGCTGCCATCGGTGTCGGCAATCAACCGCACAGGATCGAAGGCAACAGCCGTAGCTGGACCGGAATCGGCGCTGGAGACATAGGGTCCCGTGCCGGCGACAGTGCGGATGGTACCGTTCTGAATCATACGGACCATGCTGACTCCGTATTCGGCAAAGTAGACGCGGCCAGCACTGTCGACGGTGATGCCGCGCACATCGTTGACTTGCGCTTGCGTCGCGGGACCGCCATCGCCCGTGTGGCCAGCAGTCCCGATGCCTGCGATGGTAGTGATGATTCCAGTGGTGAGGTCAACGCGGCGAACGCGGTGATGGGAACCGTCGGCAATCAGCAGGCCTCCGGTGTTGTCCAGGGCGATATCCCAGGGGATGATGCCTGCGGAAGTCGCAGGGCCATCGTCGCCGGAATAGACACAGGAAGCGCTGCCCGCAATTGTAGACAGGACGCCATCGACGACTTTTCGCACGCGGCAGTTGTCGGTGTCGGCGATGTAAACGGCTCCAGCCGCGTCGACCGTGACGGCGAGCGGTGCCGCCAGATTAATGCCCGTAGCTTGGCCGAAGTTGCCGTTGTAGCCATAGCCGCGGCCACCGGCGAAGACGTTGGTGGCTCCCGTGGGATCCATACGCAGGATGCGGCTGTTCTGGGTGTCCGCAATGTAAATGAACCCGGAGCGGTCGCGCGCGATCCCTTCCGGCTTGGAGACACGCGTGAGTGCGGCGGTAGCATAGCCGTCGCCGAACACCTTGTTTACACGACCAGCGGCAACGCTGCGGATCTGGTTGAAGAGGCGATCGGCGAGCAGCAGCCCGCCGGTTCCGTTCAAGGCCAAGCCAGCGGGTGCACTCAGAAAAGCGCTTGCGGCCGGGACATCGTTCACCAAACCGACACCGGCCACCGTGTTTACAATGCCGCTGCGGACGCGGCGAACCCGATAGTTGGTAGTGTCGGCAATCAGGATGTCTCCATTCGCGGCCACGGAGATGCCGCCGATGCTGCTGAACAAGGCCTTGTCAGAGAGGCCGCCATCGCCGGCGAATCCATAGTCGGCCAGATACTGCGCCACGTTGCGAATGATGCCGGTGGAGACCGTGATACGGCGCACGTCGTAGTCGCCGCCAATCAGAATGTCTCCATTCGGTTCCAACAGTACGCCGTGCGGATAGAGCAATGTTGCGGACGTGGCGAGACCGCCGTTTCCGGTGATGTTCGCGATGCCGATGCCGGCGATAGACGTCACGATACCGGTGGCCGCCACGACCTTGCGAATCCGATTGTTGAGGTAATCGGCGATATAGAGGTTCTTCTGCGCGTCCACCGCCACGCCCAGCGGAAAGTTGAAAGCGGCGGTGATCGCTGCGCTATTGTTGCCGGAGTAACCTGCCACGCCAATGCCGGCGACGGTTTGGATCTTGCCGTCACTCGCGTTCACCCGGCGCACGCGGTGGTTGAAACCATCCGCGATATAAAGGTTGCCGTCGCTATCGATCGCCAGATCAAAGGGCGACATGCCGCTTTGCGTCGCGGGGATATTTTCTCCGTTGTAAGTAAATGTCCCATTGCCCGCCACGGTCGTGATGATGCCCGTTGTCAGGTCAATCTTGCGAATTACCCCATTGTTGTAGTCGCACACGAACAGGTTACCTTTGCCGTCCAACCGCAGATTTCTGGGACTGAAAAAAGTCGCTGCCGTGGCGGGACCGCCGTCGCCGGTATAGTCAGGTCGGCCCGTGCCCGCAATGGTGGTGATCACGCCATTCGCGTCGACGCGGCGGATACGGTGGTCCGATTGATCGGCAATATAGATGTTGCCAGCGGCATCCTGCGCCACCCCGAACGGCTCACGCAAAGGCACGGTGGTGGCTTGCTTGCCATCGCCCAGATGGTCGGCGCCCGCGATCGTGGTCAGCGTGTAGGACTGCGACCACAAGGGGATGGACACGGCGGCGAAACAAGCAACGGTCCAGAATTTGCGCAAAGAGAGCGAGCGTGTAGAGAGCATGAGAATCGTAATATATAAGAAAATAAGCGCGCCGCGCAAATCGCGACACCGCGCGGCGCGGCTTCGTATGATGAAGAACGTACCATGACCTCACCATTGCAAGTCGTCGCCGCCGTAATTGAGCGCCAGGGGCAGATTCTGATTGGCCAGCGAAAGCGCACCGCGGCCAAGCACGCCTTGAAGTGGGAGTTCCCGGGCGGCAAGGTGGAGGCGGGGGAAACGACGGAGATGGCTTTGATGCGCGAATTAAGGGAAGAGCTCGCAATTGAGGCCGTGATCGGGCCGCAGGTCGAGTCCTACGAGTTTTACTATCCGGCGAGTGAACGAGCCACTTTGCTGCTATTCTTCCGGGTCACGGAATTCAGCGGCGAGCCGCAGAATCTGGACTTCGAACAGATCCTTTGGGTGCCGCTGGCCGAGTTGCCGGATTACGACTTCCTGGAAGGGGATGTCGCGTTCGTCCGTCGTCTGGCTATTGGATAACGTCCGCCTGCGCGGCGATGGCGATAGTGATGGCACTGGAGACGCGAGTGCCCACGCGCACCACAACCGGTTGCGCGTCCCCGGCAGGCGCATCGGCCGGGATCACAAACTCCACGCGATAGAGACCCTCGGCTGGTAGCGCGGTAAGAAGCTCCACGCGCTGCGCGATGCCTGCGACGAGCACTCCAATGTCGTCCTTGGTGGAGGGCGTGCTTCCATCGCCGGCATTAGTCACCAGCAAATTAGAAACCGTGAGAACCACCCGATCGCCAGGGTACAGCTTCTGCTGCGCGCTGGCTGCCAAACCCTGGGTGCCGGTAACGGAGCTGATGCTGGGCGGCTGACTATCCACTTGAAACCAGACAGGCGGAACGGCGGGGCCACTGGCGGGAACCAATTGTATCGGCCTGGGTCCGGCTTCGATGCCCAGCGCGATGGGGGCCAGCAAGCGTCCATCGTCGGTGCGTGTCACCGAGGTGCGGTTGCCATTGATGATCATCGACCACCCAAGAACGTCGGCCGGCACGCCGGTGGCGCGGAAAGAAATCGTGGCACCCGAGGGCGCTCCCGGCAATCCGGTAGCATCGTTCACGATTGGCAGCAGCAAAGTCGTCTGCTTCGCGTCAGGCGGCAACACTTGCAACTGTGCACCCAGCGTGACTAATTGGATGCCGGTCGATACCGTCACGGGGACAATGCCAAGTTTCGCGTTGGGACTGACGGTCACGTTGACCAACACACGATCAGGACCCGTCACCCACATCTGCCGGACCGTAATATCGCTGGTACCGAAACCGACGGCTGTCTTGCCAGATAGAAAATTTGTAAACACGCCGTTGATTTCCAGCATCGCGCTGGTCCCCGCCAGCACCGAGCCCGGCGTTACCGACACCGAAGGATCGGCAGGCGCATCGTAGGTGAATAGTGCCGGGGCAGAGCTGCCCTGCAACTGCCAGTTGGTCTGTCCGTCCGGCGTAGCGACTTCTACCGCTGCTTGCTGCGGACCAGCGGCTGGTGGGGCGATGGCTGTCAGCGTACCGTCCGTGTTGGCTTTCACGCTCAGCGCATCGGCGCCGTCGAAGGTGACGCGCGTCGCCGCATTCAAATTCTCGCCGGCGATGGTCGCGACCCACGCGCCTTGCTCATTTTGCGATCCAGACACACCAGAGATCAAAGGATGCTTCGCCGGGACCACGCTGAACGCGTTGGGAAGAACATAGAGTTTGTCGCCGACCATCAGAGTCATAGCGACTGGGGTTGCGCGGCCAACGCCGCCGGTGGCGGCACCGATCATCAGGTATTGGTCGGCTGTATAGTTGCGAAGGGTCGACTGGCCGAGCACCGCGACATCGCTGATTACACTCAGCTGCAATCCAGGAGCAATCGTGTTGCTATTCGGAAGGAGCGCTCCGCGAGCAGTGAACACCAGCCAGTCCTGGAATCCCGGAACCAACGGCGGAGCGTGCACGCCAATGTTGCGATTCGCACCTAGGAAACCGAAGACGCTCAGGTTGTAAATTCCGTTTCCGGCGAGCGGGTCCAGTTCAAAGTCGACCAAGCTAGAAGTCTTGCCCGCGTCCACATGAATCCGCGCTGCTTCTTTCCAGTCCTTCGTATTCGGATAGAAGCGCGTCTGGAATTCCGAGGTTGCGGGAAACGCCGCATGCTGCAAATCCGATGGAGGGATGATCCCAGCCGGATTGGCTTCGCCCAATTGCGCAGGCGGCAGAGGATGCGCGTACACCATATAGTCGCCGGTGGGCAGGCCTTCTATCTTGTAGGTGCCGTCGGGAAGCGTCATCGCGCCCACCGCAGTTCCGTCGATGGAGAGCGCTACGACGCTGGCGAGGTTCGCCGGGTTGCGCGATACATTCACGTGCCCTTCGATGCTGCCCCTGGAGGCTTTGAATTGGGCCGAAGGATACAGCGAGGAGATTCCCGCGACATCGTCCGCCGACAGCGGAATCGCCCGGCTGGTGCCGCGCGTGATCGAAGTCGCCATCGCACCGCCGGTCATGGAATGCTGCAGGCCCAGCGTGTGGCCGAACTCATGCACGATGGTGAGGAAGAACGCATCCGAGTAGCTGGCTTGCGAGCGAACCGCCAGGTCCGAGGCGAGTTGCAAACGCGAGCGCAGAATCGGAGCGAAGCCGGGACCGTTAGCCGCGCCCAGGTAGGCGAGATCCGTGTTGGTCATCGGATCGCTGTACGCCAGAACTCCCGGCGGCAGATCGTCGTCGAACACGACGTCGATGGCAGGGGTTACCTGCTCATTCAGAACGTCTGTGAAGGCTTTTTCCTGCAAGCCGCCAAACTTAACCTTCAGTTCGGAACCCGATACGTTCCATACTTCCGCCGCGCGGCGGATCTGGCTGACCAGGGCCGGGAAATTGTCGCCCGCCACCATCTTCGCCGGACCTTGCTTCGAAATGAAGAAAGAAACCGTCGCATCGGGCAACAAGGCCAAGTCGAAACGCTTGCGCATGGCCTGGAATGGCCCACTGCGTTGCGCAAAGTACGTCCAGTGATAGTAGGCCGAAGCGACCGAAGACAACGCGATCAGGCAGGTAGTGAGCGAGAGAAGCCGGCGCATTATGGGCGCCCTCCCATATCGACCAGTTGGTTCAAGCGCGAACGCAACGCGCTCAGATCGACGACTACTCCGTTGTCAGAAACCACACGCCCAGCGGCGTCCAGCATTTGCGCATCGATCGGCGACCGCAGCAACGTCGTGCTGCCCGCGTTCGCCTTTACGTCAAATGCTCCCTGCGAAAGTCCGATGATCTGCGTCAGGCCTGAACGGCTGGTCCACAGGAACAACACGTAGTCGCCGCCGGTCTTGAGGGTCGGCGCACCCGCGACGCTCTGCATCACCCGTCCCAGCATTCCGCCCGGAACTGCGACTTCGGTCGTCGAAGGGGTGGTCGATTTCAAATTCTCGGTGACTTGCAGGCGGTAGTAGGTGTAGATGGTCCCGTTGCGGTTGGCGGCGAAAGATCCGGTGACCTTGGCCCGAACGATGGCGGTGGATTGCTGGATCATCTGGTCGACACTCAGCTGTTCCAGGGTCGTCGCCCAGGCACACGTTGCCTGCAGCAGCAGGGTGGCAAGAATGAGGCGTGCGCGCATAGGTCGATCCAACTGTGGAAAAGCACGCAGGGGGCCGAATTCCCACGCTGCAATATAAGGAGTTACGCGTTGTTCACCAAGCCGACTGTGGACCTCCGACACGGCGTTGGGACAGGATGTCTCACTCGACTGGAACTACACGCGAAATCTCGAATATAGGCCGATCGTTGCTATCGGAAATCGTCCGCACCACCTCGCGGCGCAGCCCGGCGGCCTTCGCCTGCGCGTCCAGGTGGGCGCCGACATTGGGATAGACCTCCAGCGCCTTCACATGTCCCAGGTATAAAGCTTTTGGATCCTGCAACATACGCTGAACATCGGCCACCTCCTCCGGGCTCGGGGAATCGGGGGTGAGGGGGCCGCTGGCCAACCGAAGTTGCAGGCGTCCGCGATGCAGCAGGTTCAGCGAATCGAACAGGCCCCAGTCGGTAATGTACAGCGTGCTCGATGCGTCTACAGCCGAGGACAGTGGCAGAATCGCGTCGGTGAAGGTATTGAATCCTCCGTTACGTTGCAGTTGGTAGAAATACTGGTTCACGACTAACAAGTTAGAGCCGACCAGCGCCACCCCGGCCAACCCGACAACCAATCCTGGCAGGCGGCGCAGCGCGGCGCAGGCGAAGAGAATCGGAAAGGGCCACAGCAGCACAACGTGATGGGCGGAGGCCCCGGCGTCGTGCGTCAGCGCCATCCAGGTCCACGCAACGGCCATGAACAGCAGCGAAAACCAAGCGGCGCGGGACCGCCACCATAGCGGCACCAGCAGCAATAACCCGCCTAAAACATAGTAAAAGCCGGTGTCCCGCCGAGGCCCGAACGCCTGGCGAATCGAAGCCGTGAGCGCCGGGGTGGGCTTCGGCGGTTCCATCCATTCTTCCGAAGCGATGTAGCCAAAGAGCGAATTCCCCTGGAGTCCGGCTTCCAGTTGCACCCATTTGCCGGGGACAGCTTCCGGTTCCAAATGGGCGTTCTCCTGAAACGTGGCCAGGGGGTGGCGGAGATTGTAGTAGACGAACGGAGAGGCTCCCAGGAGGAACGCAGCTGCGGCGATCTTGAGGTTCCGCAGGGTGAATTCGCGGCGCAGCCACGGCCAAAAGGCGAGTACCGTACCCACCGATAGCCCCGCCAGTGCCCACAGAAAAATCGCCTTGTTCCACAGCGCGAGGCCGAAGCAGAAGCATCCCAGCGCCAAAAAGCGGTCACGGCTGTGCCAAATTGATCCACTTTTTTCCCCGACTGTCCCAAATCGGTATATGGCCCAGCAGCCAGTCACAAGGAAAAAGTGTTCCAGGGCGACCGGACCCCAGTCAAACGTATTTGTCATCAGGAACAGCGGGTCGGTGGCCAGAAGAAAGGCCCCTAAACACGCCACATTCCGGCCCAGGTTGGTGGTCAACTTATAGAAAACAAATATTGTGGTCGATCCGAGCAGCACCATCGGGAGTCGGATTGTCCACAAGTTGGCCCCCAGGATCTGCAAGATGGGGAGATAGAGGAAGGATTTGAGCGATCCCAGGTAGCTCATCTCCATGACCGGAATATTCAGACGCCAGGGACGCATCCACAAGTAGTTGTTAACACTAGGGTAAAGTGGGGACCCAAACAGCGCTTCGTCGGACTGTAGGCCTGCCAGCGGAATCAGCAGCGCGCCCAGTGTGATAAACAGACCACACGCGCCTAGGCAAAGCCAAACCCCTTGCTGATGGGATGGGAACCCTTGACGGCGCGTGCTAGAATCCACCACGTCAGTATTTTTCGTATGAGAATTATCGGGTTCGATGCAAACAGTATACGGCAGCGGGCACGTTGTCCTGGCAGAAGTTACCGGGAGCGGAAAGAAGATTCTGGCGTGCACGTAATGTTTTTGGCGGGGGGTACCGATAAGTTAAGCTCACCGCGTAGATGAAACTCCACTGGAAAGAGATTTTAAGAAGTGGCATTCGGATTGCTTGCAATCACCCCGTTCGTGTGGTATTGTTCTTTGATATCTGAGTGAGTGGGCTTGGCCCGGTCCGCGCAGAGGCAAGGTTGCCGATTGGCGCATGTACCGAACCCACCGTTCGCGATAAGATCCCGTTCCGGCCCCCGCGTTCGGTAGGGTTAAGCACTCCTTGGTTGAGTGAAGGCAAATCGAGTAAATCGTAAGCCAAAAAGCAGAGCGAAGTAATTCGCAAAAGCTTGAACCTTTTCGCAATCAGCTGCGTCTAATCCCGTAGCTGGCAGAGACAACAAGACAGTAAAAAAAATAGATAGAGAGAGACAGGAGACGGCAGACATGACAAAAACAGAATTGAGCAAATTTAAAAATACATTGGAAGCAAAGCAGAGTGAGTTAATCCACTTCGTCAGCAACCGTGAAGGCATCGCGATTGAGAAGAGCCCGGATGCTCTCGACGAAGTGCAGCACGCCGCTGAGCGTGAACTCGCGATTCGCAATCTAGACCGTGAGTCCAACCTGCTGCGTAATGTGCGTGGCGCGCTGCGCCGCATCGGCGACGGCAGCTTCGGCACCTGCATGCATTGCGAGGAAGAAATTTCTCCGAAGCGTCTGGCTGCGGTACCGTGGACGGCTTACTGCATCCAGTGCCAGGAGCTGGCGGATCGTAATCAGGCGAACGGCGAAGAGCAGTTCGACGACCTGCTTGTGAACGCGGCCTAACCGCCTTAACCAAAATGACAAAGGGCGCGGTGGCAGGAAGTTCTGCTTACCGCGCCCTTTGTGTTTCGATATACGAAATCATCCGTCCCGCTTTTTCGCCTTCTCTGCGATACGAGTAAAATGTCGCGGCCTCGCAGAACGTGCACGGCGACACGACATCGATCTGTCCAACACCCGCAGCCAGCAGTTGGCGGCGATTATTTTCCGCGAGGTCGACCTTCCCCGCTTGCGACTCGCCTAACTTCCGAGCCACGTCCAACCCAACCTCATAGCAGCACTTCCCGATTCCCGGGCCAATCGCAGCCAGGATATTTTCGGGTCGCGCATGCAGCTCCGCAACCATTCGCCTCACCGTGATCCCTACGATGCCGGCTGCGGTGCCGCGCCAGCCCGCGTGTACAGCAGCGACAGCTCCACTGACCGGATCGGCGAGCAAGATTGGCAAGCAGTCGGCGGTGCGGATGGAGACGGTAATCCCCAATTCGTTCGACAGCAGAGCATCCCCTTCCCCGATACAACCGATTGCATCCGCAATGAGCGTAATGTCGGAGTGGATTTGCTGGACACTCGCCATCGCCGCCTGCGTAAGGCCGGAATGGCGGGTGCCGAAGCCGTGAGCGAAGCCTTTTAGAAGAGGTGAGGTGAGCACACTACTTAAGCACCTCATCGAGCAACCCGGAGAAGGTCTTCGACTTGGTGTCGACCTGAGATTTGAGCGTGGAGAGTTCCTGCTCCATGCCGCGAGCGCGATCCGCCAGTTGCAGGCAGGCCAGCACGGCGACTTTCATACCGTCCACATTGCCCGCGCGCTGCGCGATGCTGGTCATCAGGGCGTCCACCGACTGCGCCAGCGATTCAATCTCACCCGGATCGCCAGATACAGCTAGGGTGTATGGCTGGTTGTAGATCGTTACGCGGACGCTCTTCCGTTCCATTAAGTCCTGCGTGTATTGTAGCGCCGATTCGAGTGTTAGGAGCCTAGCTGGTCCATCTGACCCAGCAGCTTCTCAATGCGCGTGCGGACCTGCTTGCGCTCGGCTTGCAGTGTGTCCATTTCGGCTTTGAGTTTCGTACCGCCTTCATCAGCGGACTTGCGCGCGGCGGCGAGTTCTTCGAGCGCGGCATCGCGCTCCAATCGCAGTGATGCGACCAGCTCGACCGTCCGCCGAATGCGCTCTTCTAGTTCTACAAGTGCGTCAACTTCGACTTCGGATTGCATAGATTGTGGGGTTGCGTTTAGCCCAGCGCGGCTTTGGACTGCGCGATCAACGAGCTGAATGCACTCGGATCGTTCAGCGCCATGTCGGCGAGCACTTTGCGATTGAGCTCAATGCCGGCCTTCTTGAGACCGTTCATGAACTTGCTGTAGGAGATCTCCGCCGCGCGGCACGACGCGCCGATACGGACGATCCACAACGAGCGGTATTCGCGCTTCTTGAGCTTACGGCCGGTGTAGCCGTACAGCAAAGACTTCTCGACCGCTTCCTGCGCAGCGCGATACAGCTTGCTCTTGGTGAGGAAGAAACCCTTTGCCAGGGTTAATGTCTTGCGCCGACTATCACGGCGCTTGGTACCACGTTTGACTCTAGGCACGTTTTATCTCCTTATTTTACGGCTGTCAGGCACGTGTAGCCTGAACAGCACGAATGGGCTCACGGGAGCTAGGCTCCCGGCCCGGGTCCATCTAATACGGCAGCATGCGCGCGATTTCTTTGGTATTGGTGTCGTCAGTCATGACGCCCTGTCCCAAACGGCGCTTGCGGGCACGCGACTTCGAGGTCAAGATGTGGCGGGCAAACGCGTGATTACGCTTGATTTTGCCGGTACCAGTCTTCTTGAACCGTTTAGACGCGCCTTTGTGTGTCTTCAGCTTTGGCATACGTTCCTTTTGATTGGGTCACCGCACCGCTTGCTACAAACAATGCAGGCAGCGACCCGACTAGGATAGCACAGGGATTCTTTACTTCGCAGCAGGCCGCGAGCTATTCCGGAACGTTCAGTACGTCACCCGGATGGATCACCGACTTCTCATCCTTCAACTGCCCGGGATTCGCGGCGATGATTTGCGGGTACAGCGCCCCGTTCTTATAGTGTTCCTGAGCAATCTTCCACAGCGAATCGCCCTTCTTCACCGTGTAGGTGCGGACGGGCTTGGCGGTCGGTGCCGGAGCCAGCTTGGGGTCGATCGACAGGTCACAGACCAGGTCCGAAAATTGTGCGTCCGTGAGCTTGATCTGGTTCCAAATCTCATTCTTCACAGCCTCAGAAGCCGCGGCTCCCTGAATGATGAGCTTGTTCCCTTCCAAATGGACATGAGACAGGCTCACCGGCCTCTGCTTGATTAAATTCAAGACGGATTGGTACTTCAATTTCAGTTCGTCAACGCGGTCCATAGTGGACTCCTTTCAGGCAATCTCCTCAGAGTACCAATTGATGGACGAACCGGCGTAAGAATTTTGCTGCCTTTCCTGGAACCGCTAAACTATTGATCCTATTGTGACGATGTCCACGGAAAGGCTTCCTTGGTGACATTCGACACACTTTTGCGTTTTGGGACGTTGGCGTTGGTTCTCTTCGGCGGGACTTCCGCTCGCGCGGCCACGATCTTCAATATTACGGGCACCACCGGAAATATCCAGGCCGACGCGGCGTTTACCGCGGCAGCGAACCTATGGTCTGGAATCCTGATGGATGACATCACGGTGAACATCCAGCGCGGCGTCAGTTCGCTCGGCAGCGGAATTCTGGCGGCCACTACCAATAACTTCACCAACTACACGTACACCCAACTTCGAAATGCGCTGATCACCGACGTCACCTCGGCAGACGACACCAACGCGGTCGCGCATCTCTCTAGTGGAAGTAGCGTCGGCATGTTGCTGAACCGCACCAGCAACAGTCCAAACGGCTCGGGCAGCGCCACTCCTTACGTAGATAACGACGGCGATGCGAATAACTCCACCATTCACGTGTCGAATGCCAACGCGCGGGCTCTCGGCTTGCTCGCGCCCAGCGCGGCCATAGACGGCAGTATCAACTACAACAACACCAGCGGCTTCACCTGGGACTTCGATCCTTCCGATGGCATCACTGCTGGCTCGTATGACTTTATGGGCATCGTCGCGCACGAGATCGGGCACCTGCTGGGCTTCGTGAGCGGCGTGGACATTCTGGACGGCAACGCACCCCCGAGCGGCGGACCGTTCGCCGACAACCTGTTCGCCTACGTCTCTGTGCTGGACCTGTATCGCTATTCCGCATCGTCAACGGCTAGCGGAGTCATCGACTGGACAGCCGATACTCGCTCCAAGTATTTTTCTCTCGATGGCGGCACCAGTGCTCTGGGAACATTCTCGACCGGCGTCAACTTTGGCGACGGACGTCAGGCGAGCCATTGGAAGGACGGACTGGGACTCGGCATCCTGGACCCTACGATCGCGAACGGGGAACTGGCGCAGATCAGCGCCCTCGACCTGCGCGCCTTGGACGCTATTGGTTGGAATTTGACGACAGTTCCCGAGCCCGGCTCCATCGCGCTGGCCATGGTCGGATTGCTGGGAATGTTCGCGGCCAAGCGTCGATCCGCACGCCCAACCAAATTACTTTAGCTTGGCAGCAGTCAGACGAAGCGTGGTGGCCAGCGGTTCGGCGGGGCGACGCGCCAGCAGTTCCTCGATCTCCGCAGCCGCGCGCTGCTTCTCTCCACGCCGGGCGTAGATCTCCGCAAGAAACAATTGCGGCAAGCTCTTCTCCGCCGAATCGATCCGCTTTGCGGCTAGCAGCGCGCGCTCTGCCTCGTTCAATTTTCCCAGCCTGTATAGATTCATTCCGAGTTGAGCCTGCGCGGTCGCATCGCCGGTGAGTTCAAAGGCAGCGCGTTGGTTGTAACCGAGCGCATCCTCCGCGCGCCCGGTTTTTAGCAACCAACCGCCGAGATTGAGCACCGCGTCCAGGTTGTCTGGGTCCGACTGCAGCGCTCGGCGGAAATTGGGTTCTGGTTCGGTGGAAATGGTTCCCAGTGCATTCCACGCGGCTGAATACTCTGGAGCCAACGACAATGCGTCCATCAGCTTGCGACGCGCGCCTTCGATGTCGCGTCTGGCGATCCGGCGCTGCGCGTCTTCGTAGCGATCCTTGGCTTTGTCGGGAACAGCAAGCTCGCGCAGACTTACGGTGTCCGCCCCCGGCAACGCGAGGGCGACGAGCAAAAGAGCGGGTATGGCAACCCGGAGCACGTCCCGAACTTACGCCCGGATTTGTGCCCTTACAATCCCTGAAGGTAACGGTACACGCGCGAAACCGGCAGCCCCACGACGTTGAAAAAATCACCGTCGATACGTTCCACAAACTTCGAGGCTAGTCCTTGAATGGCGTACGCTCCCGCCTTGTCCATCGGTTCGCCGGACGCGACGTAGGCATCGATTTCTGCTGCACTGAGCGTCAGAAACCGCACAGCCGTAGAGACATGATCGATTTCGCGCCCCCCAGAGTGGCGCAGGCAAATTCCCGTGATGACAGTATGCTCGCGCCCCGAAAGCAGTTCCAGCATGCGCCGAGCATCGGCTAGATCTTTGGGCTTCTCTAAAACATCCTGGTCTAGTACGACGACCGTATCTGCCCCCAGTACAATTTCGTCGGCACCTTCCCACGACGCCTCGGCCTTTGACTCCGCGAGGCGTCGAACGTAAGCCTCGGGAGCCTCCCCCGCCCCGCGAACCTCTTCCACAGGACGCACGCGCACAGTAAAGGCGAGCCCCGCCGTCGTGAGCAACTCACGCCGCCGAGGAGATTGAGAAGCCAGGACTAAATTACGCATTGTCGTATACGTGTGCGTGGCGCACGCACTCGTGCGTGCCGCGTCGAGACTCTTCTCGACGTCTCGCGCGCCGAAGCAGGTATCGACACGAGTGTCGATACGGCACGCAAGAGTGCGTACGCCACCTTACGCACCAATGTGTTTCGCGATGAGTGGATACACGTGACGGATGTTGCCTTCGTAGACCGCTTTCTTATCCGCGTCGCTGATCTTGAGCCGATCGACGTACAGCTTCGTGTCGTCATAGTAATCGCCCGTCTCAGGATCGATCCCGCGAACTGCACCCACCATCTCCGAACCAAAGAGGATATTCTTTAGCGGGATCACCTTAAATAGGAGGTCGATTCCCGGCTGGTGATAGACGCAGGTGTCGAAGAACACGTTATTGAGCAGATGCTCCGTGAGCAGCGGCTTCTTCATATCCTGCGCGAGGCCGCGGTAGCGACCCCAATGGAACGGCACCGCGCCGCCGCCGTGCGGAATGATGAACTTCAGCGTCGGGAAGTCTTTAAATAGGTTGCCCTGAATCAACTGCATGAACGCCGTGGTGTCGGCATTAATGTAGTGCGCCCCCGTGGCATGGAACGCCGGATTGCACGACGACGTCACGTGGATCATCGCCGGCACATTCAGCTCAACCATCTTTTCGTAGATCGGATACCAGTGCTTGTCGGTGAGCGGCGGCGCTCCCCAATACCCGCCCGACGGATCGGGGTTCAGGTTACAGCCGATGAAACCGAGTTCGTTCACGCAGCGTTCCAACTCCGCGATCGAATTCGCGGGCGACACACCCGGCGACTGCGGCAACTGGCACACGCCGACAAAATTCTTCGGATACAGCGACACGATGCGCTGAATCAGGTCGTTGCAAACCCGCGACCATTCCAGACTCTGCTCCGGCGTACCAACGTGATGCTCCATCTTGGACGCGCGCGGCGAAAAGATCGTGAGGTCCGCGCCGCGTTCGCGCTGCAGCTTCAGCTGAGCCTTTTCCAGACTCTCGCGCAACTCATCGTCGCTGATCTGCGGAGCCTTGCCCGCCCTACCGTCCAATTGCTGCGCGCGCCACGCCTCGAGCTGAGGCGGCGCGGTCGTGTAGTGTCCGTGACAATCGATAATCATGGTGGTTTACAGGGTGAATACCGAGTATAACTCCACTCACCTCCGCTACACTAAATGTGACTTGAATCAGCCCCAGCACCCCCGCGAACTTGCTGCACAAGGGCACAAACCCGTCGTCACCGGGCTGTGGCTCAACGGAATCCTGGCCGCGGTGAAAATCGTGGGCGGCATCGTGGGACATTCGTTCGCCCTCATCGCCGACGGCTTCGAATCCTTCGCCGACGTGTTCAGCTCCGCCATCGTGTACGTCGGTCTGCGCTATTCGGTCAAGCCTCGCGATCAGAATCACCCCTATGGTCATGGCAAGGCGGAACCTTTGGCCGCTGCCGTCGTCGGATTGGCACTTGTCGGAGCCGGGGTGTCCATCGCGGTGCAGAGCATCCGCGAAATCTTCACCCCGCACCAATTGCCGCACCCCTTCACGCTGGTCATTCTGGCCGCCGTGGTCCTTATTAAGGAGACGCTGTTCCGCTACGTCGACCGCGTGGGCTCGGACATTGAAAGCCTCGCGCTGAAATCCGACGCCTGGCACCACCGCAGCGACGCCATTACCAGCGGCCTCGCGTTCATCGGGATCAGCACCGCGCTGTGGCTCGGTCCCGGCTATGAAGCGCTCGACGACTGGGCCGCCCTGGCCGCCGCCGGCATCATTCTCTTTAACGCCTACCACCAGATCCGCCCAGCGCTCCACGAACTCAGCGATGCCGCACCGCCCCCGACCATCGAGCAGCAGGTCCGCGAGGTCGCCCGCACCGTCGACGGCGTCCGCGGCCTGGAGAAATGTTTCGTCCGCAAAATGGGCTTCGAGTTCTTCGTCGACCTGCACGTTCTGGTCGACGCCAACCTTTCCGTCCGCGAAGGCCACGGCATCGCTCACGCCACCAAGGATGCAATCCTCGCCGCCTACCCGCGCATCACCGAAGTCCTGATCCACATCGAACCCTTCGAGTCCTGATGCTATTCTGAGGTTGCAATGGCAATCGGAACACGCGATTACGCACGTCCCTACGCCTCCGGCGGCGGCCTACCCTACGGCATCAAGATGCTGTTGATCGCCAACACCGCGATCTACCTTCTACAATTCTTCGGCGCGGATCAATACCTGCTGCCCTACTTCGCGCTGCGGCCAGCATCCCTGCTCAGCATGTTCGCTGTATGGCAACTGGTCACCTACTTGTTTCTGCACGGCGGGATCCTCCACCTGGTGTTCAACATGCTGACCCTGTGGATGTTTGGCAAAGAACTGGAAGAAACCTGGGGTACGCGACGCTTCCTGCAGTTCTACTTTTTCTGCGGCATCGGAGCAGGTATTTGCGTCATTCTGCTGAACTACCTTTTGCCTTGGGGCAACCCTTCCAGCATCACGATCGGAGCCTCGGGTGCGATCTACGGCACCCTGCTCGCCTCCGCAGTCCTGTGGCCGGATCGCGTCATCTACTTCAACTTCCTTTTCCCCATCAAGATGAAGTACCTGGTGATGATCTACGGCGCTATCTCTTTCCTGATGGTCGCGGGTGGTGGAAACAGCGGAGTGAGCGATGTCGCGCACCTCGGGGGGCTCCTCTTCGCCTGGATCTTCCTCAAATCTCCATCGGTCCGAGGCTTCAGCCCGATGTACAGCATCCAGCAACAGTACAAGGCCTGGAAACTCGCCCGGAATAAACGCCGCTTCCAGGTGTATATGAAGAAGCAGGACAGTAAACGCGACCCCTGGGTCAACTGAGCGGTATCTGATATAGTGCGGACATGAAGGCCCTTCGCTTATTTACGCTTCTAACGGCCGGCAGTTTGTGCTTGGCCCTGATCCTGGTGGCTCAGCAGGGTCCTGTGACGACCAACGGCGATACCGTAGCGAGACCGAAGAGCAAGCCGGGTACGACGTCCACAACCAAGGAAAAAGAACTTCCTCCGCTGCCCTCGGTCTTCAAAGGGAACAAGGACGCGTCGCCCACCGGCACTGAGCCTACGTTCCGCGTCGATGCGACCACCATCACACTAGATGTAGCGGTGATGGACAACGACGGCCACTTCATCCCGAACATTCCGCAAGGCAACTTCCGCATTCTGGAAGACAACGTGCCGCAGAAGATCAGCAGCATGAATCTGGGCGAAGCTCCCATGACTGTCTGCCTGGTGATCGAATTCTCCAATCTGTTCCAGCAGTTCTACAGTGAGCCGTGGTATCAAACGCTGACCGCCGCGAATGAGTTTATGGGATCACTGCGTAAAGACGACTACGTTGCGGTTGTGGCTTACGACTTGCGTCCCGAAATTCTTTCTGACTTCTCGCTGGATCGTCGTGACGCGGCCGACGCCATGTCGCGCTTGAAGATTCCCGCGTATCGCGAAACGGTTCTTTATGATGCGATCACGGAAACCGCTGAACGCATGTCAGAGATTGAAGGCCGTAAAGCGATCCTCTTGATCTCTTCGGGCATCGACACCATCAGCCACCAGAACTATGGCGAAGCTCGCAAGAAGATTCAGAACGCTGGCGTACCTATCTACTCGGTCGGACTGATGCAAGCCTATCGCGATTACTATTATTCGATGGGCGCGATGAGCGACAGCTCTCGTTCGGACTTCTTAATGGCGGACAACCAATTGAAGACGTTCTCCACAGAGAGCGGCGGCATGGCGTTTTTCCCGCGCTTTTACGGCCAGTTTCGCGAAATTTTCCAAACCATCTCACAAGCCATGCGCACGCAGTATGTACTGACCTACGTGCCCACCAACTCCGCTCGCGATGGCAAGTTCCGCAAGTTGAAAGTGGAGTTGGTCGATCCTGCAACCAACAAGCCGCTGCGTGTCACCGACCCCAAGGGCAAGAACGTGAAGTACACGATCGTGACCAAATCGGGCTACACGGCTCCGCGCCAAGTAGAGTAGCGCACACGTTCGTAACATTTCACGCAACGTCTGCTCGAATCACGCTTGTCAAGAACTCAATCTTTCTGTTTTTGTATCCGTTACAAATCCGTTGACAGAGTGAGAAGGTTCCTGCTACTTTCACATCTCATGCCGACGCGCTCTTCGTCTTCCACTTTGCTTCACGGACGTATTCTCTTGGTCGATGGCAACGCCGCCGGCCTCGCCGCGCGCAAAACCGTTCTCGAAGAACAAGGGCACAAGGTGTGGGTCGCAACGGGCATGACGGAAGCGCTGGAGCAATTCGCCGGGCACAAGTTTGACGTCGTTGTGACCGACCACAAGATGCCAGGCATGAACGGGCTTGGCCTGATCAAGAAGATCCACGCAGAGTCCGCGGACATGCCCGTAGTGCTGCTCTCAGGCTTCGTCGATGCACTCGGTTTGAACGAACAGACCACGGGCGCCGCCGCCGTGATTCAGAAGAGCTCCAACGAAGTGCCCCACCTTGTACGCGCAGTAGCTCGCCTGATGAAGCGCAAGCCTGCAAAGAAGGGCGTTGCGAAAGAGACCGGTAAAGCGAAGTCGAAGCGCTCCGGCACCACGGGCGTTTAGTCAGTCAACGCGCCGCTGCGCCACTCCTGCAAAGTCGTTTTTGCACCCAGGGAAGTCAAGCCCACCGGCAGCGCGGCAATTTCTTTCAAGACCCCTATCGCATACGCCTCATCCAGCGCGAGAAGATTCGCCGCCGCCAGCAAGCGAAGCTCAACATCCTCAACACAACACATGCGCTTGAATGCAACTTCCCCGCGATCCGGCAACCGGCGCATCTGCACTTTCAATTGATGGAGCCGATCGTAAGCCTTGTTCGCCTTGCGAGGCTGACCGTCTCTAAGGAACTGACTGCGCTCGGCTGAGGTATCGAGGAACTCCTGCTCAAGAGCGCGTTCCTTCGCTGCCGCCGCGCGCATCACTGCTTATCCGTCGCTTTGCCCTTCGCCTTCGCGGGAGTCTTGCGGACTTCCTGGAAGTATCGATCCACAAACGTCTGATACGCCAGCGGCACCTGATCGCGATGAATCTCTCCGCCCGCATCGGTGTGGCCCTGCTTCTGCTGCGTCATCGCCGTCTTCAACTGCTGCTTGGTGTTACCCACTTCAACCAGCAAGTCCCCGCTGATGGCCGTAGAGCGCTCGCCCAGCAACTCGCTGAGCTTGCCCATGGCCTCGAGCGCCTTCACGTTCTCGATGTCCTTCTTGCCGTCGTCCTGCCCTGCGCCGCTCTTCGCGTCTTCGGAAGGCTTCTGGCCCGGAGCATTGCTCTGCTTCGCGTCCTTCGGATCGCCTTGGTCGCCCTGCTGGTTCGCATCCGAATCGGGCTCGCCATCGGCCTTCTCGCCCTTTTCCTGACTCTTATCGCCCTTTTCCTTGCTCTTGCCCTGCTGCTTCTCGCCGCCCTTTTGCTGGCCCTTCTGCGGCTCGGAAGTCAACTTGTTCATCAAGTTGTTGACGGCATCCTTCATCTTGTC
Organism: Bryobacteraceae bacterium; assembly: GCA_039926185.1. GTDB lineage: Bacteria > Acidobacteriota > Terriglobia > Bryobacterales > Bryobacteraceae > Palsa-187. Next base: position 81,689 of record JBDSXJ010000007.1, read on the forward strand.
CAGCATGCTGCGCTGGTCTTGCGGCTGCGAATCGTTCTGGCCCTTCTCGTCCCCGCCGCTCTTCTGGTTGTCGCTCTGCTTATTCTGCGGAGCGCCATCCTTCGAGCTTTCGCCTTCTTCCTTATCCTGATTCTCCGCCTGCGGATCACCGGACTTGGTGCCTTGATCGCCCTTGGCCTCCGACGGAGCGTCGGATTTCAAATCGTTGCCCTTCTGATCCTCAGGCGGCGTATCGAGCGGGATCTGATCTTCGGCGGGAGCGTTCGGATTCGAAGGATCGAATGGCCGCGGCCGGAGATCCGCACGCGCAGCCTTCGCCGCGGCTTCTTCCGCGGGCGATGTAAAGAAGTTATCGACCACCATGTCGATGAGCGACGTGCGCAGATCGAGCGACCCTGTCATCAGGTATCGCGTGAAGAACAACCCCGTCGCAGCGACAAATAATATCGCCGCTGGCACCACCCACCGGGACCGCGTCAGCGGCAACGCGTGGTCCAACTTCACGCCAGCAGCCAGAGCATCCGCCGCTTGGAACTGAACCGCACACACAGACTCGAGGCCCGGCTTGGGATTTTCAGAAAAGTAGACCGCAGTGGAAAGCGAATCTGCCAGCGCCATCTTACGATCAATCCGTTGCGCAAGGTCGTAACGCGAAGGAATGAACTTACGCAGCTGATACACGCCCACGCCCAGGCTGACCACGGCGAGCAACACAGGCCAATACCAGTTCAGGATCTGCGTTCCGGCGAGCAGTAGAATCACAACGCCGCCCATCCCAATCGCCAGCGCGAGCGCGCCCTTATCCAGCACCAGGTGGCTGATGACGCGTTTGCGGGCTTGGGCGAGAAGCTGTTTCACCGTAAGTCTATATTATGAGCATACAATCGCCGTAGGAAAAGAACCGGTACTTTTCCTCCACCGCGTGCCGATACGCCGCCAGCGCCAGCTCCGTGCCCGCAAAGGCGCATACCAGCACCAGCAGACTCGATTTAGGCAGATGAAAGTTCGTCACCATCGCTCCGACTCTGTGGAAGGGGAAGCCGGGCGAGATGAAGAGATCCGTTTCAGAGACACCAACGGGACTTTCGATTGCACGAACGCTAGTGGTCCCCACCGCGACTACTCGCCTCGCGGCGTCCATCGCTCGAGTCGTTGCTTCCGGCACGCTGACAGCTTCGTGATGCAGTTTCACCTCTTCGATGACGTCCGTGCGCAATGGCTGAAAAGTTCCTAAGCCCACATGCAGCGTGACGTGCGCGACATCCGCTCCCGCCTTGCGGCATTGCTCGAGAACCTGCGGAGTGAAGTGCAGCCCTGCGGTCGGCGCAGCAACCGAACCACGCTCCCGGGCGAACACCGTCTGATAGCGTTCACGATCTTCGTTCGTATCCGCGCGGCGAATGTAAGGCGGCAGCGGCACGTGCCCCACGCGTTCCAGCACTTCAAACAAATCGCCCTTCGCTTCAAGCTTTACGGTGCGTTCTCCGAACTCCCCACGCGCAAGCACTTCAGCGTGCAACTCATCAGAGATCACCACACGCTCGCCTACGCCCATTTTTCGCCCCGGTTTTACAAGCGCGTTCCACGTGGAACAATCCGGAGTCAGCGTTTTTGTTAAGAAAATCTCGATATTTCCCGTCGTACCTGGACGATGCCCCAGCAGTCGCGAAGGAAACACGCGCGTGTCATTCAACACCAGACAATCACCGGCAGCGATGAACTGCGGCAGGTCACGAAACTGATGATCGCGATACGTTCCTGCAGCGCGATCCACAACCAACATGCGCGCCCCGGCGCGATCTTGCAACGGAGCTTGCGCAATCAACTCCGGTGGTAAATGAAAATCAAAATCCGAAAGCAGCACGTACTGTCCACTGTAAACTGAAATGGAACGTGCGCATCTTAGCCATCGAGTCCTCGTGTGACGAAACTGCGGCCGCAGTAGTAGAAGACGGCTCACGCATTCTCTCGAGCGTCGTCGCCTCTCAGATCGCCATGCACGCGCGCTACGGCGGCGTGGTCCCCGAACTCGCCTCGCGCGAACACCTCCGAGCCATCGTCCCCACCGTGCGCATGGCGCTCGAACAAGCGAACACCACCTATCAAGAACTAGACGCAATAGCCGTCACGGAAGGTCCAGGACTCATCGGCTCACTGCTAGTCGGCATCACCTACGCGAAGTCGATCGCCGCCGTCCATAACCTGCCCCTCATCGCCGTAAACCACATTGAAGGACACATCCACGCCGTCGCGAGCCAGAACCCCGTCGAGTTCCCCGCCCTCGCTCTCGTAGTCAGCGGCGGACACACGCATCTCTACGAAGTCTCCGAAGGCTTCCGCTATCGCCTGCTCGGCAAAACGCGCGACGATGCGGCAGGCGAAGCCTTCGACAAAGTCGGCAAGCTACTCGGATTCGGCTATCCAGGCGGTCCCGTAATCGACCTGCTCGCCCCGCACGGCAATCCCCGAGCAGTGAAGTTCTCGATGGTCAACATGAAGGGCAACACGCTCGACTTCAGTTTCAGCGGCCTGAAGACAGCTGTATTGCGTTGGTTCGAGGCGCGCGACCTGAGTGAAGAACTTGCGGCAAGACGCGCACTCCTGGGTGAAAATCCCAAACCGACCGTCGAAGAGTGGTTGAAGGTCACCCCACAAACCACGCTCGACGTTCTCGCGTCCTTCCAATACACAGTGATCGAGGAACTTCTCCGTCGCGCGAAACGCAGCGGCGAAGAGATCTCGGCCCGCACCTTGATCGTCTCCGGAGGCGTAGCCTGCAACTCCGGCCTCCGCCGCGCAGCCGAGCGAGCGCTCCTCCCCTACCCCGTCTTCTTCCCCACCTTCGGCCTCTCCACCGACAACGCCGCAATGATCGGCGCCGCCGCGTTTCCGAAACTGTCGCGCGCAGAGTTCGCCGGCCTGGACCTGCGCGCCAAAGCAAATCTCGCCCTTGCCTGATGTGGCGCACGCTCTCAGCGTGCCGCGGCGACACTCCTGTCGCCGCCTCGCGAGGTGTCGAGAAAGTCTCGACACAGCACGCTAAGAGCGGCACTACAATGAACCGAAGTGGAGCATCATTTCCAGATCGGCGACACCGTTCGCGTAAAAGCCATCCCGCCTCACATCAACGCAACCTATCCATTCCCCGAAACTCTCCAAGCCTTCCAATTCGCGCTCGGCAAGACCTACAGCGTCGAAGAAGTCGATTGGGGCGGTTGGGTGCAACTAAACCTCGGACAGCGCCACGGCACGATTGGCGTCCAGCCGGATTGCGTGGAGCTAGTCAGGCGCGGCAAACCCCAGTCGCGTGCGTAAGCGCGCGGGTCAAATATCGCGCCGTTCGGGATGCCATCCACTAGACACGTTTGTTAGCATGGGACTTCCCCATGATTCGAAGCTTGCGAGGCATCACCCCCAAAATCGCCGCATCCGCCTACGTCGACCCCGGCGCCCACCTCATCGGCGATGTCACCGTCGGCGAACGTTCCACCATCTGGCCCACGGCCACCTTGCGCGGCGACATCGAACCCATCACCATCGGCGATGAAACCAGCGTGCAGGAAGGCTCCGTGCTGCACACCGACAAGGGCTTCCCCCTCACCCTCGGCAAGCGCGTCACAGTAGGCCACGCCGCCGTCCTGCACGGCTGCATCGTCGAAGACGACGCGTTGATCGGCATCGGCTCGCGTGTTCTCAACGGCGCGAGAATCGGCAAGGGAGCCGTTGTCGCCGCCGGAGCCCTCGTCCCCGAAGGCATGATCGTTGAACCCGACATGCTCGTCATGGGCACGCCCGCCAAGCCCAAGCGCCCCGTCAGTCCGGAAGAAAAAGAGCGCTTCTCCAAGGGTGCCGCCGCGTACGCCGATCGCGCCGCCCTCTACAAGGAGCACGCGCGTGACGCCAGTTAAAGCCGTTAAAGGCACCCGCGACATTCTGCCGCCCGATAGCGCCGCGTGGAACCGCGTCGAGGCCGTCGCGCGCGAAGTTTTCCGCACCTTCAATTACCAGGAAATCCGCACCCCGATCTTCGAGGAAACCGCCCTCTTCGCCCGAGGCGTTGGCGAAGATACCGACATCGTCGGCAAAGAGATGTACACGTGGGAAGACAAGGACGGCAGTTCGCTGACCCTGCGCCCCGAAAACACCGCCTCCGTCATGCGAGCGTTCATCGAACATCGCCTCGACCAGATCCCCGGCGTCAAGAAGTATTACTACATCGGCCCGATGTTCCGTCGCGAGCGCCCGCAGAAGGGCCGCTATCGCCAGTTCTATCAAATCGGAGCCGAGGCCATCGGCTCGGAATCGCCCATCGTTGACGCCGAAGTCATTGAGATGGTCGTCGACCTCCTGCGCCTCGCGGGACTCGAAGGCTTCCACCTCATCATCAACTCCGTCGGCTGCTCGAACTGCCGCCCGGCGTTCTTGGCGGCTTTGCGAGAGAAATTAGAAACAGTAGCTCCGACCCTGTGCACCGATTGCCAGCGCCGCGCGACCACCAATCCTCTGCGCGTGCTCGACTGCAAAGTCCCGGAAGATCAGGACGCGATCAACGCGTTACCCTCGATCCTCGATCACCTGTGCCCCGAATGCTCCGACCACTTCGGCAGCGTGCGCGCGCACCTCGACAATCGCAACATCGCCTACGAAGTCCGACCGCGCCTCGTCCGCGGCCTCGACTACTACATGCGCACCACCTTCGAGATCACGCACGGTGCCCTCGGCGCGCAAAACTCCGTCCTCGGCGGCGGCCGCTATGATGGACTCGCGGAATCGCTAGGCTCCCGCGTGGCCGCCCCCGGCATCGGCTTCTCCATCGGAGAAGACCGCCTGGTGATGAGCGTCCCGCAAACGGATAGCGCGTCGGTGGACGTTTTCGTCGCCACCATGGGCGACGCCGCCGACATGCACGCTGGTGAACTCTGCGCCGAACTCCGCGCCCAAGGCATCTCCGTCGAACGCTCCACCGACAAGAAGCTCAAGCGAGCCCTCGAAGTCGCCAGCAAAACCGGAGCCCGCTTCGCACTGATCATTGGTGATGACGAAGTCACCAGCGGATCGTACTCCCTCAAAGACATGGCCAAGCAGGAGCAAGTAAAAGTCTCCCGCTCCGAACTCGCCGCGCGTATCCGCGGACTCTAGTAGGGCAGGCACCCTGCCTGCGGCGGCCTCCCGGGCCGCCTCTGCTTTGTGCAACCGGATTCTACTTGAAGATATCCGTAATTTCCTTCGAAAGACCATCTTCAGGCTTCTGCCAACCGACCTCGAAGTATTTCTCCCAGACCTTGGCCCACGGCCGATTGTAGTAATCCACAAATCGCGGATCGGAAGCCGCCAACTGGCCGGGCCGTCCGTCCGTGTTCTGGATATTGCTCAGGCACGCGATCGGCATGTAACGGGCACCTTCTGTTTGTGCCGTCGCCGTCCTTTGAAACTGAGTCGTCGCCCGCAGGGGTGCAACGAAGGCGTCCGGATCGTAGAAGATCGCCTCATGATCCAAGCCCGCGAACTGCCCATCCTGTAGCCGCGGCTTCCACGTCTCGACGACTTCCATCTTGTTGCTGTACTCGAACAACGAGTGTAGATTCCACCCCTGAACATTCGCCGTCCAGGTGACCAGCGTATCGCCGTCCCAGAAGCCGATCGTCTCACCATAAAACTGCGGATTGCTCAGCACGTGCGACTGCTTATCCACCATCACCTGGCGCAGAAAATTATCCGCGATGCCCGAGACGGTCTGCACCATCCACGGCGTCACCACCATCTGCAGGTTGCCACCCCGCGACACCTCCACCCACCAGCGTATGAGCCCTTCCGGGTAGCAGAACGACGCGTTCCATTGCGCTGAGTTCGTCACCCCTTCGTGATACAGCTGCTGCACCATCCGCTTCTGATACTCCGGCGTCAACAGGGAAACCATCGTGGCCATCTGACTGTTCCCCTGCATCCAGGCCCGCCCCTGAACGTTCGAAGGCGAATAGTAGCCATCCCAGTCCGGAACAGTGGCTTTCGTGTATTTCGTCGGCCCTCCCTTGGCCTTCGCCGCGTCGAGCAAACCGTTGTAATGCTCCCGCGCAGTCTTGTAGCTGTACGGACTCAGGATGGTCGCGCGGTCGACATCCCGATTGCAGTCCCCCCACGACGCCATCGCCGGCGGATTCGCGCCGATCAACCCCTGCCGCCCGTCACCCACCGCAAACGGAATGTTGCAGCGGTAATACCGCTTGTCGAGCCACAGGTCTTTGTCGAGGTAAAAGTTTTTCGTATTGAACAGGTCGGTCTCCAACGGCTCCACGCCCGCCGGCGGCCCCGCCGGCTGCTGTTGCCCGCGCCCGCCAGGAAAACCACCGCCGCCCTTGCCCTTGGCCTTCGCGTTGTTCGGCTGCACGATAATCGTCTGCGCTTGCGTCTCCATCGGTGGAACCATCAGGCCCAGCGCGACCAACAAAGCGGCGGCAAGCGGGATCATCGATAGTTGGGGCTTCATCTGTTTTGCTCCTGAAAGTCGATTAATGGCGGATCGCTAACATGATACTGCACGCAGCCGACTGACCTTTTCTAATTCACCGGCTCCAGCCGCAGCAGCACCGCGTTGTCCTCGTCGGTCAGCAGGTAAATCAACCCGTCCGGACCCTGCCGAACCTCGCGAATCCGCTGGTGCAACTCCGTCAGCAGCATCTCGCGCCGCAGCTCTTCGTTCCGCTCGTTGAAGACGATCCGCTGCAAGTGCCCTGTGCCCAAAATCTCGCCCACCCGCATGGACCCGACGAACATATTGTTCTTCCATGCCGGGAAGCGGTCGCCCGTATAGACTTCCATCCCCGAGACAGCGATCGCCGGGACCCAGAACACCACCGGCAGTTCCCATCCCTCGCGATACGGATTGTCGGAAATGCGCGGGCCGCCGTAGTCGCGTCCATAGCTCACAACCGGCCATCCATAGTTTTTCCCAGGCTTGATCAGATTGATCTCGTCGCCTCCGTTGGGACCGTTCTCGTCAGCCCAGACTTCGCCCGTCACCGGATGCACCATCAGCGCTAGCGAATTGCGATGACCCATCGAGTAGACCTCCGGCCTGAACCCCGCGCGCCCAGCAAACGGATTCCCCGGAGCCGCCTTGCCTTCATCCGTGAGCCGCAGGATCTTGCCGCGCAAACTCCCGCCCTCCTGCGCGGCGTTGCCATTCGATGCCCCGGTGGACATGAACAACATCCCATCGCGCCCGAACGCCAACCGCGAACCCGAGCCGCCGTCGCCCGCCCACGTGTCGGTCACCAGAAGCTCTTTCACGTCGAGCAGCGCGTTGCCTTCCAACCGTCCGCGCACTAACGCCGTCGACACCTGTTCGCCGGGCATGTCTTTTGTGTAGGTGAAATACAGCCAGTGGTTCTCGGCGAATTTCGGATGCAGAGCAATGTCCATCAGCCCGCTCAGGCGAACCGCATGCACCCCAGGCACGCCGCTAATCGGCGCGGGATCGAGCTTGCCATCCTTGATCATGCGGATGCGCCCCGCACGCTCCGTGACCAGCATGTTGCCGCCAGGCAAGAAGGTCAGGTTCCAAGGATGCGAAAGCCCCTTCGCGACCACCGAAACACGCAGCTTGTGCTGTTCGGCTGTGTCGAAGGTCCAAGGCCCGTCCCCGAGCGGCGGTGTCGGCAGCGTGGCCGTCTGCGCCTTCGCGCCGCTTGCTCCTGCCTGCTGCGCGTGCCCGCTCGGAGGGAGCACGAAAGGGAACCCCGCCAGGACCACAGCAACTGCGGGAACCAGGATCTTTTTCATGCGAACGAGGTTATCACAGGACCCGGCAGAGGAACATGCTTCCACGCCCCGCCCAGGGGGCCGTGGCTAGTTATCCGAGGGCCTCTCCAGGCGGTCAATGACGAGGACTTCGACCGGCCCCCTGGCCGATTTCAGGACCAATCCCAATTGCTGCTGCAGCGCCGTGAATATCGACGGAAGAGAGACATCGGGCGCAGCATCGTAAGGCGCGAATTCCAATTGAATGTCGAATGCGCCTGTGGAACCGGTCTTGTCCACTACCGGTCGACCCACGATGTCCGAAAGATCTGCCGCGAGGTCCCGCAGAGACAGCCCGAAGGCCTCGATGAAGGTCCGGCCCATCCGCGTAGCGCCGCACACGCGAGGCAACTCGCCCGGCGCTGCTTTCAGCGGATTGTCCGGGTCGAAGGCCGTGCAACTTCCCGACCGGATCGGCAGAAGTTTCAAACCGCCCGTCACCACGCCCAATTCGTAGATGGGAAGGTTTTTGGATTCGCGATGCAGCGACAATCGAAACCGGTCCGCCAGCAGCGCTTGCAGCAGGGGGCGCATTTCTTCATAGGTGGCGGTATCCATACCCTCCGCCTTCGCATCAATATCGAACGTCTCGGTCATCGACCAGGAAGGGGTTCCAACGATCTCAAAATCGTGCACCTTGTACGCCAAGCGAATCAGGTGTTCGACGGCCATGTTGCTGGCGTTGAACCGGCCCATCACAATTGGGCCGATACGCTCACCTTCGTCGCCGCTGGTGTTCCGTTTGATCGACGCCACATCGAACCCGCCAGGCGTCTCCGGCACTTGTGAGGAACAGAAGGGCGCGCAGAGAAGCCAAATCGCCAGCACTGCGGGGAAGCGCTCTAGCGGGCCGGTCATTGCGAACCTTTTCAGAGGCACCTCCTGCGAATGAAGCTAGCACGGGGTGGAGCCCTAGTCCAATCCATGCCGCTCTGCCATAATGGTTTCTACCCTGTTTCCCCGCCCGGCCCGCCGAGCATCCAAAGAAACCGGCTTCTAAATCATGGAACAAGTACCTCTAGATTTCCTCGGCGAACTTCGCCGCACTCATTCCTGCGGACAACTCCGCGCCTCCGACGCCGGTAAACGCGCCATCGTGATGGGCTGGGTCCATCGACGCCGCGATCTCGGCGGAGTGCTCTTCCTCCACCTGCGCGACCGTGACGGCGTGACGCAAATCGTATTCCGTGCCGATGGCGACCCTGCGGTTCACGCCAAAGCCGACATGCTCGGCCCCGAGTACGTGATCGCTGTCGAAGGCCTCGTAGACCTGCGCTCGCAGGACACCATCAACCCCGCCATCCCCACGGGCGAAGTCGAAATCGTCTGCGAGAAGCTGCACATTCTGAACACCTCGAAGACGCCTCCCTTCCCCATGGACGAGAACGTCGACGTGAAGGAAGACGCTCGCCTGAAGTATCGCTACGTCGACCTGCGCCGCCCGCAGATGCAGCGCAACATTATTATGCGCTCCAAGATCACCTTTGAGATCCGCAAGGTGCTCGTCGATCAGGGCTTCCTCGAAATCGAAACTCCCTTCCTCGGTCGCTCGACCCCGGAAGGCGCGCGCGATTACCTCGTGCCCAGCCGTGTGTTCCCAGGCCAGTTCTACGCGTTGCCGCAATCGCCGCAGATCTACAAGCAGTTGCTGATGGTTTCCGGCTTCGACAAGTATTTCCAGATCGCCCGCTGCTTCCGCGACGAAGATCTACGCGCCGACCGCCAGCCCGAATTCACCCAAATCGATTTGGAAATGTCGTTCCCGCAACAGGAACAGATTTTCGAGGTCATCGAACCGCTCGTCGTCGCCGCGTGCAAGGTCGCCGGATACGACGTCTCCGCACCCTTCCCGCACCTGAGTTACGAGCAAGCCATGCGCTCCTACGGCATCGACAAGCCGGACCTGCGCCTGCCGCCGTTTTACACCGTCGAAGACCTGTTCGCCGGCGAAGGCCTGACAGCCGAAAGCTTGCCGCTTGTCGCCATCCGGATCCCGAACGTCGGGGCCGTTTCCCGCAAGGAACGCGACGACCTCAAAGCCTACGGTCAGGAAAAGGGCCTGCGCGTATTCGACGACATGAAGCGCCTGGACCGCGACTTCCCGACACAGATGGCGCAAATGCGCGCCCGCATCGCCGCCCAGGATGACGACCTCATCCTCTTGGCTGGTTGGGCCGGCGAACCGAAGGGCAAGCGCCCCGACCACACCATGCTCTCCGCCTGCGGGCAATTGCGCCTGCAAGCCGCGCAGCGCTACGCCGATAAACACAAGTTGTTCGACAACAAGGAATTCAAATTCCTGTGGGTCCGCGACTTCCCGATGTTTGAATGGGACGAAGAAGAAAACCGCTGGAACGCGGCTCATCACCCGTTTACATCGGTGCTGGACGAGGATATCGATAAGCTCGACGCCGACCCCGCGCACTGCCACGCCAAGTCTTACGATCTCGTACTCAACGGCACGGAGCTAGGCTCTGGCTCGATCCGTATTCATCGCCAGGACTTGCAGTCCAAGGTGTTCTCCGCGCTCGGCCTCAGCATCGAAGAAGCTCGCAAGAAGTTCAATCATCTGCTGGAAGGTCTGGAATACGGCGCACCGCCCCACGGTGGCATCGCCTTGGGTCTGGATCGCCTGGTGATGATCCTGTGCGGTGAGACCTCAATCCGTGACGTGATTCCCTTCCCCAAAACGGCGAAGGCGACGGACGTCATGTGCGAAGCGCCTAGCGAAGTTCCCGATAAAAGCCTGCGTGAGCTAGGCCTTAGCCTGCGCAAACCCGCAGCGCAATAACTACACGTATTTCGCACCACCACCGTCTATGAATGGCAGGTGCTAAATGAATCGTCGCTTCGGCTGATCACTAGCGTTGTCCTCTGCGTGTGCGCCACGGTATCGGCGCAATCGAGACCGGCCTTTGAGGCCGTATCCATCAAGCCGGTCCCCCGTCCGACGCCGGAAACCGTCCAAAACGGCACGTCCCGCATTGGCTTCAACGTCGAAGGCCCACGGGTCGAGATCCTCGGCTACGGGTCGACCTTTTTCATAGCCCGCGCGTTTGGGGTCGAGGCGGCTCAAGTGGACCTGCGCGGTCTCGGCGGCTTCCAGTCCTTCGACGTGCAGGCAAAGCTACCGGAGGGCGCAACAAAAGATCAGATTCCTGAAATGCTTCAGACGATGCTTGCGGAACGGTTCAAGCTCGCCTACCACCGCGAAACGCGCGAATACCCGGCAACCATTGTGACGGTCGGAAAGAGCGGCATGAAGCTTCAGCGCCTCCCCGACGGAACCCGAGCGGTCGACGGTTCGACGAGGAAACTTGATGGCATCACGCGGATGACCCAGGTCGGCACCGTGGGCTCATTGTCGGCTGTGATGAATTCTTTCGGCGGGTTTCCTCAGATGGTCGACCAAACGGGATTGGATGGAATGTATACGTGGGTTCGGGATCAACTCCCGACTGAGCCGGGCATCACCTACACCGATCGCACGCGCGAAGCCTTTGAAGCTATGTTTGAAGCAGCTGGTTTGAAGTTGGAAGCGCGCAAGGTTCCGAAGGAAACGATCGTCGTCGACCGTTTGGAGCCGATGCCGACAGAGAATTGAGAGCGGCCTAAACCACTGCGGTAGTCGGCACAACCGGCGGACTCAAACGCGGTTTTGCTGGGCGAAAGGCCCAGCACCAGATCGCCGGGCTGGCGATTTGCGAGATCCGGTGAACGGAGTCTGAAATTTCACGCAGCAGGTCGCCCTGATGGGTGAACTGGCGTACACCTAAAGTAAGGGCCGCGCCTGCGACCGCCACGCCCAGACCCGCGCTGACCGTCAATAGTTGACGATCCCGCAGCCTGGTCATGACCAGCGCGCTCCACAAACCGAGGTTCATCACCGCCGCTCCAAAGTTTAATAACTGCGCTACGCTCTGGTTCCAACGTCGTCCGAAGACCTCGCTGTCAAACAGAATAAACGGCAGGATGACGACCACCGCCAGGACGATCGTTAGAAAGCGAACAATCTTTGGTTTGAGGGGACTACCTTCGAGGGCGCGTACGGTGAGCGAAATCACTAAGAAGAACAGCAAGCCGTCCAGCAGGATTTCTCCACCCCAGTACACGTTGTAATACATAGGATCTGCGCCGCCCCGGGTACGTAAGACCCAGCCTTCGCCAATCGTGGTAACGCTCGAGGTGAACAGGAAAAGGAAGAGAGGGAAGTAACGAGAGAACGGTCCACGGATCAACAGGATAAGGGCAAGGACCTGAAGGCCCATCCCCACGATGCCAACCGCATTGGATATAAGTTCAGACACAAAAGCCACTTGACCTTTCTACCTACTTAGTAGAACGGCAAGTGGCCTTAAAACTTTATGTGTTTTTCTAAAGAATTACGCTACGATGTTGCCACCGGCGCTGTCATCGGGAAACGGCCACGGGCCGTGCGCGATGATATTGCCGCCAGCGCTATCGTCCGGAAACGGCCACGGGCCGTGCGCAATGATGTTACCACCAGCGCTGTCATCCGGGAACGGCCACGGGCCGTGAGCAGTGATATTGCCACCGGCGCCATCGTCCGGGAACGGCCACGGGCCGTGGGACACAGGACCAACGGCGTATGCCGCTGCGCCAAAAACCAGTGCAATCACGGCGGCCAACTTATGGCTCTTCTTCATGATGCTATCGAACCTCCAACTCGTCACTAAAACGTGGCACTCGGGCAAACCTAAGTGCTAAAGTCTTCCCCTTAAAAAATTAGGGAGGACTTACGTACTAAGTATGGAGGTGAACCTTAGAGATTGCAAGGAGAAAAACGAAAGTTCTAAGTAACGAATTCTAAAAGGCGAATGGAAGGTGGAGGGGTGGGTGACTAGGCCCTAAGAGTGCGCAAAAATTCGCTAGTCGCGAGGTAGAGATTTACAAATCCGAGGCCACTGATCCCGCCTCGGAAGTAGGGATCTTCCCAGATGTCGCGGAACAGGGCGTTATAATCCTGGAAATAATTGAACAGCCAAGTGTCGGTCCAGGGGAAGATAACAAGAAACAGCCCGACCTCGAAGGTGAAAAGGGCGAAGCAGTAGCGAAGAATTTTGCTCCGCCGAGGCTCGGGCGCAGCCGCATGCATTTCGGGCGTCACGCGAACAGCTCCCCTTGCGGATCGTGCAGGACGGGGTAACCCGACCAGCTGGATCGAGGGTCGGCCAAGCGCACCGGCCCAAAGCTGTAGCGATGCAGTGGAGTGGGTCCCAAGCGCCGCAGCGCATCCAGGTGGCAGGGCGCCGAGTATCCTTTGTTGGAAGCCAAGCCAAAGCCCGGAAAAACCGCATCCCAGGCCATGATCGCCCGGTCGCGAGCCGTTTTCGCCAGGATCGACGCCGCAGCGATCGAGAAACTCACCGAGTCCCCGTGGACCAAATTGCGCTGGGGCAGGTCGAGAGGGAGTTTCACAAAATCGATGAGCAAGCTGTCGGCGCTGGGTGTAAGCTGAGCAATCGCTCTCTGCATGGCCCTGCGGCTAGCTTCGAGGATGTTGCAGTGGTCGATTTCGAAGGCGTCGGCAGCACCGACAGCCCAAGCGCGCGCACGTTCCCGAATGCGCAGCGCCAGGACTTCGCGTCGTTCAGGAGAAAGCTGTTTGCTGTCGTCCAGTCCACGGATGGGACGCGATGGGTCCAAAATGACGGCGGCGGCGAAAACAGGACCAAAAAGTGCACCTCGGCCCGCTTCGTCGACTCCTGCAATGGCACCGTAACCTTGTTGCCGCAACGCTTTTTCGTGGCGGCTGGTCGGCATTGTCCGAATGCTTGGCCTAGGCGGCCGAGCTTATACGCGTTCCTTGAGGCGGGCGGCTTTGCCCTTCAAACCACGCAGATAATACAGCTTAGCGCGGCGAACGCGACCGGTGCGAACCACGTCAATATGGTCAACAACCGGCGCCTGCAGCGGGAAAATGCGCTCCACGCCGTGGCTAAAGCTGATTTTGCGGACAGTGATGGTCTCGCTCAGGCCGGTATTGTTCTTGGCGATGACAACGCCTTCAAAGACCTGGAGGCGCTCTTTTTCGCCTTCCTTGATCTTGACGTGAACTTTAATGGTGTCACCCTCGCGGAACGAAGGGTGGACGTTGGCCCGTTTGTGCGTGTTCAGGACCTTGGTAAGCGAAGCGTGCATCATGACTGGTAAAAATTCCTTCTAGTAAACCTCTCAAGAGTTTAGCAGATCCGGACGTAGCTTTGCAGTCTTTTGCCGCGCCGCTTGCTTACGCCACTCCCGAATGTGCGCATGATTGCCGCCCATGAGCGTCTCTGGTACTTTCCACCCACGGAATTCCTCCGGTCGGGTGTATTGCGGACAATCGAGCAGTCCAGGCTCGCTGAAGGATTCGTTGATCGAAGACTCCCGATTCCCCAGCACGCCTTCCTGCAAACGAGCGACCGAGTCGATCACGATTGCCGCCGGAAGCTCGCCGCCACTCAACACGAAATCTCCAATGGAGATTTCGTCATCAGCAAGATGCTCCGCCACCCGCTCATCGACGCCTTCATAACGGCCACAGATGAGAAGGAGTTCGTCCAGCTCGGCATACGCTCGCGCGCCCACCTGGTCGAACTTGCGCCCCTGCGCGGAAAGCAGCGCGACTCTGCGTTTCGGATCTCCCTGCTGCCGCCCCGGCAGGATCGACTCCACCGCTTCAAAGAGCGGTTCGCACTTCAGCAACATCCCTTCCCCACCCCCAAAAACCCGATCGTCCACCGTGCGATGTCGATCATGGGTCCACTTGCGGAGATCGTGAATCTGAATGTCGAGCAGCCCCGCCTTACGCGCGCGTTCGACGACTCCGAAATCCAGTGGCCCTTTGAAGAACTCCGGAAAGATAGTGAGGATATGAAAGGTCACTCCCGTTCATGATACCCGCTCCCCGACTCCCAATAGTTCCCCTGGCCGACCTCTCCTCCAGCAACCTGAGTTCCGCATGGCAAACATCGAAACACTGCTGAAACAGTATACAATCGTCAACGTGGACGTCCTGGTGGGTAGCCTTATACTCGGGCTTCGGAGCGCGTTATCAAACTCTTAGCGACTTTTTTTTGTGCCGCATGCATCTCCTACGCCCAGGGGGATGTGGTCGAATTAACACCTGCGCGCTCTTCGGCGCTTTCGATTGCCCTGGAGGAATTCCGCGCGCAAACCGCAAACATGGCGGGCGGCGCGAACCCGGGTGCCAGCGCTTCGAAGGGGACCGTGAACCGTCCTGCTAAGAAAGCCGAATGGCATGGACGAGTCTACGAAAACCTCCGCAACAACGCCTTCGACGCGAATCCGCATCAGATTGTGCAACGCGGAGGCGCGCAACGCCAGTTGCGGCGGAACCAATATGGATTGAGTGTCACGGGTCCGGTAGTGCTGCCGAAGGTTTACAACGGAGCGGGGAAAACTTTCTTTACCTTCACCTATGAAGGCGTCAAGGAATCGATCGGGCAGTTCAGCTTGAACACGATCCCCACCACGTTGGAACGAACTGGCCAATGGGGGCATGTGGTGGACAACAACGGCGCGCCGCTACCCATCTTCGATCCCTTGACCACGGCGGTGAATCCGCTCTACAATTCTGCGCTCGCGATCAGCACTGACAATCTTCAGTACAACCGGCAGCAATTTGTGGGCAACGTGATTCCGCTCACGCGACTGGATCCGGTGGCGCAGCAGGTTCTAACCTATCTGCCACAGCCCAATACGAACGCGGGGCCATTCTTTCAAAATAACTACTTCGCGGTGACACCGGAAGTGAATCGAGCCAATGGTTTCATTGTCTCCGTGGACCACAGCTTCCTGAAGAAGCATCGGATCACCTTGCGCCTCACGAAATCAGATGGTTTGAACGGCAACGCGGCGAACTTTCCAACGCTTGCCAACTCGCAGAACCCAAACGTGAAGGTTCTAAGCCGCGGGATCCGGCTGGACCATGTGTTCACGGCATCGCCTTCCAGCGTCAACAATTTCCGTATCGATATCAGTTCCCAGCCGAATCGGAACGTGGCGCAACTCGATGCCAATGGCAAACCTTTTCCGCGTTACCAATTCGGTGGGGGATTGAACGGCACCTACCAGAACCTTGGCCAGAACAATCCCGTCTCCCACGATGCCGTGAACCGGTTTAATGTGGGAGATACTTACTCGGCGCGCTGGAAGGCTCATCGTATTTCGCTGGATGGCTTCATCAATGCCTACCAGATCAACACCTACCGCCCGCAATCGCCGGAGGGGCGTTTCGATTTTACCGCCGGCTACACCAGTCTGCCCGGAATCATCAACACTGGCCATGCCTTTGCGAGCTTCTTGTTGGGCGCCTCGTCGCAAGCGCAGCAGAACATCGTGATCTCCCCCAACTACTTCCGCTGGCATACCCACGCCACCAGCGTGAGCGACACCTGGCAACTGAGCCGGTCGTTGACCTTGAGCTACGGCCTGGCTGTGTCTCACTACACGCAGCGGACGGAGAAGTATGATCGCCAGTCGACAATATCGTTTAGCGAAATCAATCCTGAAAACGGTCGGCCAGGGGCCTTGGTGGTGGCAAATAGAAATGGAATAGGCCATGCGTTCCTTCCCAGTTGGGTCAACTTTGAGCCGAATATGTCCCTTGCCTGGAGCGTTCTTGGGGACAATAACACGGTTCTAAGACTTAGCTTCAACCGCGATTACGGCCAGCCGCAAACCATCAGTGCCCACTTCGCGACCCAAGCCTTCAATGGGACGCAACTCTATCTTTCACCAAACACACAGTTGACTCCCGCGTTGATCCTTGCCGATGGCCTGCGACCCAGCCGCTTCCCTGATCTGCGACCGGAAGCGGCGAACGGAACCAACGCGCAGTTGGTGGACGTCTCCAAAACTCGTCCCTCTTCGAATACCTACCAGGTACGCATTCAGCGCCAACTGGCCAAGAATCTTATCCTGACCGGCGCTTTCAGCATGCAGTTTGCCAAGAACCAGTTCGTGACTCAGCAGGCGGCCAACCCCAATGCGATTCCTCTCGAAAATCTCAAATATCGCGACCAACTCAACACGCTTTCCTTCTCGAATGCGCTGCGGCCGTTTCCGCAATTTCAGGATTTTGACGTAGGGCAGTCTTTCCGAATGGGCAGGAACCGCAACCGCAACATGAGCGTACAGTTGGAGAAGCGCACGTCGGGAGGGCTCGCGCTTACAGTGATCTACAGCAGCTTTGAGCGCTGGGACGACTATTCCACACCGCTGCAAAACGTATACGACCGCAAGGCAGGATGGTCGCGCTCGCCGTTTGCGAATCCGCACAACCTGAATGTGACGTTCTTATATGAATTGCCGTTTGGTCCCGGCAAACCGTTTATGAGTGCTGGCTTTGTCGGCCGTCACCTGCTGGGCGGGTGGGCATTCAGTGGCACATCGGGCCTTTCCTCCGGACAACCTCTCCGCTTGCAGCCCGCCTTTAACAACACAGGCGGCGTCATCGGGCCGAACCGTCTCTACGTGAACGAAGTCGCAGGTGTCGATCCGCACTTGGAGCACCCGAGCCCGAGCCTGTGGTTCAACCCCGCTGCCTTCGCCAACCCCGAGAACTTTACCGCCGGCAATGGACATCGCGTGCATCCCACGTTAGTGGGTCCGGGTTCCTTGAACCACGATGCTACGCTCAATAAACGCATGAAGGTCGGCGGGGACCTCACGCTGGAATTCACCGCCACGTTGCTGAACGCCACCAATCACGCCAACTGGAATGCGCCCGATACGCGCATCGGCACGGCGGCAGCCCCGAACTACAACGCCGGCCGGATCATCGGCTCCACCGGCGGACGAATCGTGCAACTAGGACTAAGAATTAATTTCTAGTAGCGCCGATCCGCCTGCGGCACACCGTTCCTACTTTAATGGCCACGCGCCTCTACGCCAAGGCCGGCGAAGACGCTGGCCGTGAATTGCCGCCGCTTGATCCCGGCATCAGCACCGCCGAAGCATCAACCCTCGCCTGCGCGCTGCTGCGATCAAAAGAGCTCACGCCGCTCGACATGGCCCTGTGGTTCTCCAAAGGCGCACCGAAATAGCGACCCATCCGCGGCTAAATCTTTCCGAGCCGGTTTAAGCCGTTGAACGCTGCGGCCTTGTAGCACTCCGCGAGCGTCGGATAGTTGAAGACCGTGTCGACAAAATAGTCGATCGTCCCCTTCAAAACCATCACCGCCTGCCCGATATGCAGCAGCTCGCTCGCGCCCTCACCGATAATGTGGATGCCCAAAATCTCACGAGTCTCGCGATGGAAAATCAGCTTCAGGCGGCCCGTGGTGTCCCCGCGAATCTGGCCACGCGCGATCTCGCGATAGTAGGCCACGCCCACTTCATACGGCACATCCTCCTCCGTCAAGACCTCTTCCGTCTTGCCGATGAACGAGATCTCGGGGATCGTGTAAATGCCATACGGATACGCGGCAGGATTCGTCTGCACCGGCAGATTGTACGCCCGCGCCGCCGCGATGCGGCCCTGTTCGCGCGACACCGACGCCAGACTTGGAAACCCGATCACATCCCCTGCCGCAAAGATGTGCGGCACCGCCGTGCGGTAATCCGCGTCCACAGAAATGCGGCCCCGCGCATCGGATTCCAATCCGGCCGCAGCCAGATTGAGATCATCAACGTTCCCCTGTCGACCCACAGCATACAGCAACGCATCGCCAACAATCTTTTTGTTGCTATCCAGAATCGCCACCACTTGGCCATTCTGCTCCTCGACCGACGCTACTTCTTCGTTCAAGCGCAGCGTCACGCGCCGATCGCGCAGGTGATAACAGAGGGCTTCCACGATCTCACCATCGGCAAACTCCAGCAAGCGCGGCCGCTTTTCGATCAGGATCACCCGAACACCCAGCGCCGCGAACATGCAGGTGTACTCCACGCCAATCACGCCGCCGCCCACCACAATGAGCGTCTTCGGCACGTCCTTCATGTCCAGAATCTGGTCCGTGTTCAAAATATTGCGATTGTTGAACGGGACTTTCGGCGAACACGCCGGCTTGGTTCCCGTGGCGATCACAATCATCTCCGCCCGAAAATCAGCCGAGGTACGCGGATTCGTCACCCGGATCGTATTCGGATCGACGAAACTCCCCATGCCCCACAGCGTTTCCACGCCATTGCGCGTGAGCTGGGCATGCGAAACATCAACTTCCGTCTTGATCACATGCTGCACACGGAAGCTCAGATCCGCCATGGTGATCTTCTCTTTGACGCGATAGTTCACGCCGTAGATGTTTTGGTAGTTGTAGCCGGAGAAATGCATCACGGCTTCGCGCATGGTCTTGGACGGAATCGTCCCGGTGTTGATGCACGCGCCGCCCACGACGTCGCGATGCTCCACCACGGCCACCCGCTTGCCGCTCTTGGCCGCCTGAATGGAAGCTCTCTGTCCTGCCGGGCCTGAGCCCAGCACTATCATGTCAAAAGTCTGCATTCGCTCCCTCGGGAAAAGAAGCGGCCGGCAAACTCGGCATGGACACACTTCTACCCTTTATTATAGTGCGTCCAGTGTCCCTTTTTGCTCAGTGTTTGTGACTATGGATTCCCCAATTCCAGGTCCGGCTCAGGCGCTCCCGGCTTCCCCATTGCCTCGATGTGCGCCTTGATCACCAGGGCGTCCAAAGTCGACGGAACCATCTCCAAATAGCGCAGCATGTGCTGCTTGGCCCCCGCCACGTCGCCCTTGGCTTCCAGGATACGCCCCAGAACATACTCCGCCCGCGGAGCCGTGTGCTTCGCTTTGGGATTCAACGCCTCCGTTGCCGCCGCTTCGGCTGCCGCCAAATCCTTCAGATTGTAGTGGGCCACCGCCTGATGCACATACATCTCCGGGAAGATGCGGTCCTTGTCCAACGGGATCACAGCAGCTGAGGTCGTCAGCACGCCCGCCCAGTCCATCGACTTCACCTTCATCCGACCGATGGCCACATACGGCAGCAGTATTTTTGGATTGGCTTCGATCGCCTTCGCATACGCATCGAGCGCCTCTGCATCGTTGCGTTGAAACTCCTGAAGAATCCCCAGATTGTGCCAAGCCAATGCGAACTTTGGATTCGCTGCCGTCGCGGCTTTCAATGCCGCGATCGCGCCCGGAATGTCATTGGTGTTGATCGCCTTCATCGCCGTGGTCCATTCCGACCGCCCCTTCGCCGGCACATCCTTATCGTCGCCGCCCAGCTGATGCGGATCGCTGCCCTTCAATGTGAGCTTGATCGGGGGCAGATCGACATTTACCCCAACCGCAGGATTCACGTTGGAGATCTCAACCTGCGTCGACTGATACCCGTTCAGCGCTCCCTCGATGTAGCAACGGCGCGAACGCATGTAATCGACTTCCATGCGCCACGTAAACACGCCTTCTTTGTCCGTCAACGGGCCAGGACCGGTGCCATTGCCGTCCGAACAGGTACGTTGCGTGCCTACCGATTTTCCCGGAGCGGAACCATCGGCCATCATGACTTTTCCGCGGAAGATGACATTCGGGGACTGGCCATAAACAGGAGCGAGAGGGCAAAGGGTCAGCACGGACCAGAGTACGATTTTCATGGCCTCTAAGCTATCAAACTTAGGGTGCAAATGCAGCCGGGTCTGTTAGAGTGAAAACTGCATGATTGTTGAAATCGACGGCGTTTCCCTACACTTAGCGCACCCTGACGAACTGCCGGTCACTTGGGTCGGCCAGGAAGAAGTGATGCGACAGTTGCTCGCCGCGTGGCTGGTAGTGGACCCGCTGGATTTACCCATGAACCCGCGCTTGCTAGGCAAGCCCGGCGTCGGCAAAACGACGCTCGCATACGCTGCGGCAAAGCGCCTCGGACGCGAAGTTTACATCCTGCAAGCAACCGTCGATACGCGGCCTGAGGACCTGTTGATCACGCCTGTAATTGAAGGCATGTCGCAGCTTCGTTATGTCGCCTCGCCGCTCGTGACCGCGATGCTACGCGGTGGTGTGCTCATCCTCGACGAAGGCAATCGTATGAGCGAGAAGAGCTGGGCAAGCTTGGCTCCGCTGCTCGATAACCGGCGCTATGTGGAATCGATCGTCGCCGGCATTAAGATCAAGGCACATCCGTTATTCCGCATTGTCGCGACGATGAACGATGACGCCAGCACCTTCGACCTGCCGGAATACATTCATTCGCGCCTGCAGCCGCAGATCCTGATCGACTTCCCGGAACGCTTCGAGGAATTCGCCATCTTGAAAGAAAATCTCCCCTTCGGCGACGATCATATTCTGAACTACGTCACCGATTTCCTGCAGCACGCGCACGCGGCCGAAGAGCGCTATTCCGCTCGCGACGGCATCAACATTGCTCGCTTTGCGATGAAGCTGGCGTTTGACGGAGCACGCCAGGGCCCGGATCTGATACGAACGGCCATTATCCAAACGCTAGGCGAAGAGGCCCTGCGCTATGCCTCTCGAGACTGAAGCACAGGCAGGTGGGCTAACGCGCGGGCGCTATCGCTACTTCCCCGTGGTTCCCGGCCGCTTGGAATTCGCAGTCGCGTTGCGCCGCTTATTGCTGGAAGAAAAGCCCAAGATCGTCGCCGTGGAGTTGCCGGAATTTCTCGCACCTATGTATCGCCGAGCCTTGCAGCGCCTGCCGGAGATGTCCGTCATCCTCTACATGGCGCAGTCCGACGACGAAGAAGATCGCGCGATCTACGTTCCCATCGAACCTACCGATCCGTTCACCGAAGCCCTGCGTACCGCGGAAGAGATCGGAGCAGAAGTCGTTTTCCTGGAACCCGACACACAGGAACGTCCCCACATCCATGACGCATGCCCCGATACGTATGCGGTGCAGCGTCTGGGTATCGACAAGTACGTCGAAGCCTACCGAGTCTATCCGCAGGAACGCACGGAAGAGATCGCGGATCATGCCGCCGCCATGGCGTGGAAACTGCAAGGCGCGCACCCCGAGGCCACGATCATCACGGTCGTTTCGCTCAACTTGCTGGACCCCTTGCTGGACGCCATGGAGATCCCACAAGAGGCTCCCGAGCGTCGCCGCGTGTCAGCGCTGCCGCTCGATGTAAAGCTGGTCAATCCGCATCCCGAAAGCTTGGCGGAGATCACTATCGAATATCCGTACTTGCAGGAGCGCTACGAATTCTTCCGCCTGGATCTGGCTGGTGAAGAGAAGCTGGACAAGCCGCGCGTGCAAATGGAATTGCTGCGTGAAGCAGAAGGTAAGTACAGGGAGTCGACGGGCGAGGTGCTGGCGCATTGGCACCGGCGCTCGATGGCTCGCTACACGCGCAACCTCGCGCACGTCACCGGAGATTTGGTGGCGAGCGCGTACGATTTGGCGTTGGCCGCGCGGTCCATCGTGGACGATAACTACGGTTGGGAAGTATGGCAGATGGCGAATCGCTATCTTGCCCAGATGGACCATTCGACGCTCGAGACCGTGAAGTTGACCGCAGGCGAAATCTGGCTGAACACGAAGCGGCTGCGGATCCGTCGCCGCCTTCCCCGCCCCAAGCAACGCATCAAACCGACGGGCATCAAGCCACGTAAGAAAGAAGCCGTCCCGGGTGAATGGGCGAAGCAAACCAGCGGCGATGCGATTTGCTCCTACCCGCCGGAGGACCTGATCATTGAGGATTATGGCCGTTTTCTGAAGAAAAAGGCCAAAGCGCTGCTCTCCGAGGAACGTGTCCGCATTGAGCCGTTTACCACGTCGATCCTCGATGGCATCGACATCCGCGAAACGATTCGCAACTGGCATCAGAAGAAGATTTACGTTCGTCAGGCGGACCGGCTCGCCGGTGAAGTGGGGTCGGTGGTCATCATCTTCGACGAGGATCGCGACGACAAGTGCCAGTATCTGACGACGTGGCTTGGCGAGCATCAGAACGAATCCGACATGGCGTTTTACTCAACCTTCCCCTTCGACCACATCGTGGGCCCCGGGATCGGCCGCGCTGAATACGGCGGACTCTTAATGACGCTGCCGCCTCGCAGGCTGTTCGATGTGTGGTCAGATACGGACTACGATTTCGCGGAGAGTAAGTCGGAGCGGCTGTTGATGGCCGCGCTGGACTATTCGGTGGAGCGCTTCGTCGTCTATGTGGCCGCGAAGCCGCCGCGATCCATTTTCCGTTCGATTGCGTCGCACCTCAACCGCAAGATCCTTTACGTTCCCATCGGGCAGTTATCACCGACCAAGATGAAGCGGCTGCGCGTAGTCCACGTGCTCGATAATTATGATCGCCGGGCGGATGCCAAAGACTACATCTGGTAGCTACTGCGCAGGAGGTTTAAATTCCTGCGTATTGAAAATTTTCTGCTGCCCATCCGGTCCGGCGACCTCAAGCATCAGTGCCACGTGAAACCTCGGTCCCTGAAAGTAAGAGACTCGCATGTCATGGATGCCGGGCTTTAACATGACCGTTCCGGAGACTGTTTCCGGTACGTGCAGGCCTCCATTGTCGATCATTTTCTTACCGTCGATATAGAGCCAGGAGCCATCGTCGGAGGTCAGCGTGAACTTATAGTTCCCAGGTGTTTCAATCCACAAACGGGCCGTGTAGTCGATCGCGAACCACTCCAGGCGATCAGGGAGTCCGGGGAAGCCCTCTGTAAAATCGCGAGGCGGAATCGCGAGCGAGTACGTATAGATCGTCGCGATAGGCTTCATCTTCTTGAAGTCCGGCAGCTTTTTACTGTTCTCTTTGAGCGCGTAAACCTGGCCCGTGAGTCCAGAAAGGTAGACCGAAATTCCGAAGGCCGGGATCTCTTCTTCGGTGGGGGGCGGCGCGTCCTGCGCACAAAGATGAGTGCAGGCGAACGCAATCAGAATGGCCAGCTTCATCTTCCATGAGCGTAGCACGCACCGCCCCA
The DNA here is from genome assembly GCA_039926185.1 of Bryobacteraceae bacterium. Taxonomy (GTDB): domain Bacteria; phylum Acidobacteriota; class Terriglobia; order Bryobacterales; family Bryobacteraceae; genus Palsa-187. Next base: position 105,375 of record JBDSXJ010000007.1, read on the forward strand.
CGAATCGCTACTTCACATCCGCCATCGAAATGTTCACTGCTTCGGTGTTGTGCAGCGCGGCGATCATCCAGCCAGATGGGCTGTTCTCGGCCGGAGTCAGGACCAGACTCATCTTTCCAGTCCGCACCTGGGGTACCTGCCAGTTCTCCAAGCCATGCGCACCGGTCATCTCCCAGGAAACGATGCAATGCGCGACATCGGGACCCACCAGGCGAACGCTGTAATCCAGCGGGCGAATCGCGCTGTCGCGGAAGATTGTTTCATGCAGGCGGACGTGAGTCGCCAGAATCTCTGCTCGACCGCGCCAGTGCATGCCGACTACGTTGACGAAGTCGGCGTCCTCGGCAAATAGAGCCGCGTAGGCCCTCATATCATGCCGGTTCCAACTGGTCTCCAGAGAATCGATCAAGGCTCCGATGCGAGTTGTCGCGGGGGTTTCTAATACTTGAATCATAGTTTTTCTCCTGTTATGCTTTACATACTGTCAAGAACAGCATAAGGGATACTTTACATTGTGTCAAGAGAAGGTTTAGATACGGCCTCACAGATTTTGGAGGCTGCCAGCGCGCTCATTTCCGCGAAGGGCGGAGCCGACGTCACGATGGCGGAGATTGCAAAGGCCGCGAAGCTATCGCGCCAAGCGGTCTATCTGCACTTCGCTGATCGCGCGGCATTGCTCGTGAGTCTGGCTCGCTATGTGGATGAGAAACGCGGCATTGGAGAAGAGGTCCGCAAGATGCGCGAGGCTTCGACCGGGCTGGAGGCGCTGCGCATGGTGGTTTCAATCCAAGTCCGCATGAACCCTGGAGTGTGGGCCGTCGCTCGCGCAATGGACGCGGTCCGGCGCACGGATGAGGCTGCGGAGCGCTCCTGGCAGGATCGGCTGACCCACCGCCTGGAAGGCTGCCGGGAGATCGTGATGCGGCTGAAGAAGGAAGGCTCGCTGCGTGCCGGGCTGGACGTTCCTGCGGCGGCGGATCTCCTGTGGACCATCACGTCTCTGCGAACCTGGGAGGATCTGGTATTAGATCGAGGCTGGAGCACGCAGCAGTATGAGAAGCGTGTCCACCAGTTGCTGCTTTCGACGCTCACAAATAGCTAGAGCACTCGGTGGGGCAGCCGACTTGGCTCGGGCACATTGCCCGCCTTTTTCTTATCGCAGCACAGGCGGCCTGGGAGGCCGCCGCAGGCAGAGTGCCTGCCCTACAAAGCAAAACGCCGTTTTCCACGCTGGTAGCGGGAAAACGGCGTTTTACGGTTATTGTTTTGTTTACGGAACGATCTGGCTGCTGCGAGAGATCTTTCGCGATTCGCCGCCCACCATCAACTCGTGAGCGTAGTTCGCCTGCTGGCAAACGTATTCGAACAGTTCCTGATTCTCGTTGTAACGCAGATTGAAGCCACCGTCGAACGGCTTGGTGTACGCGCCCGGATCGTCGATCGTGATCTTATAATCGATCGTGTTCTTGTCCGTACGCAGAAAGCGTTCGATTGTGTGTAATTGTTCCGTGTGCGGCAAACCGCGGCGGTCTAACCAGAAATCCTCGTTATAACCAACCGTGTCGACCACCAAAGTGTCGCCATCCCACCAGCCAATGGAGTGCCCATAGTTGCTGGCCGTGATGTTGTCCGGATGCGAACGTCCGTCCATGTAGATTGTGCGATAGGTGTGCGGACCACCGGTATCGAAGATGAAGATCCGCTGCAGTTCCGGCAGAACCGTGAACTCCACACCGTAAGGCGTCATGAACTGGCGAGCCGCGCCGGACGGTTTGCACCGGGCGTGCGGTTCGAGTTCGTGCTTCTGGCGCTCATCGTACAGGGCCTTGGCCCACGGCTGGAACGCAACGTTTTCTAGTTTGGCTGCAGGTTCGGTAATCCCGATCTGCGGCGTCCAGACACCGTTTTTGCCGCTGACTTCGCCATCCAGAATCACTTTACCTTGTGCGTCGCGAGGGGTGGGAGCAGCCGGCGGAGCAGCCGCCTTGCCCTTTGCATTACCACCACCGCCACCACCTTTACCCTTAGCGCCGCCCTGCTGGGGCTGCTGAGCATCTGCCGTCCCGAGGACGGCAAAGCTCAACGCCGCAGCAGCTGCGAGCGCGATCATGAATCGGCGCATCGTGTGTTATTTTCCTTCTTTGCCGGACGAGGCGGCATCGAGCGTCTGGCCCGGGCGGCCACCGGTGGCCAAGGTCACGGTGCTGGCGTTGATGCGGTTGGTACCGTTTTTCGCCATGCTGCCATTGATGGTGATTGCATCACCGATTTTCAAGGTCTCACGGCGCCAGCCGCCACCCTGCAAACCGTGCGGCGGTCCGAGTTCGGCGCCCCAGTTTGTGACTTTGCCGGCTTCGTCCTTCACGTTCACGTAGATCCAAACGTGCGGATTGGTCCATTCGACCTTCGTCACGACGCCTTCCAGTTTCACCGGCTTGTTCCGGTCGAACTCCGCCGAAAACGAGTGGTGGGCGAACGCCGTGCTGACTCCTGCCAGCATCCCAGCAACGAGCAATCCAAATGCGAGTACTTTTTTCATAAAATAAGCTCCTCTCTATTGTCTGTTATTCTGGCAGAAGTGAGACGGCAGTGTTGCGCCGCCTTTCCACTGCATCGTCCAACTTGCCGACCAAGTCCTGGTATATGCGCCCGGGTCGTCGACGGTAACCTCATAGCGCAGCGTATCTAGATTGGTGCGGGTAAACCGCTCCGTCAAATGCAGGTCGGAGGTGTGCGGAAGACCGCCTTCGGTGAACCAGAAGTCTTCGTTGAAGCCTCTGGAGTCCACCACCAGCGTATCGCCCTCCCACTTAGCGGCGGAACGGCCGAAGTACAACGGGTTGTCATCGTCGCCGGTGACCAAGCCCTTTTCTCTGCCGCCCAAGTAGAAGATGTGGTAATTGTGGTTGCCGCTGCCCATCAACACGAAGACGCGATTGCGGACTTTGTCCTCAATAAACTGGACGCCCAAACGCGATTGATACTGGCGCGGACCTCCCGGCGGCTTGCAGTTGACGAACATCGGGTCGTCTTTCAACATCCGTTCCTGACGGCTGCGATAGACACCCAACGCCCACGGCTGCATCGGAGCAACTTTGGCGACATCGGCAAGATTCGCCAACTGGCCATATGCGTCCATTTTCACATCGACACCGTTTTCCACCAGCACGCTCTTGCTGGGATTGGTCCAGATGCCGTCTTCCATTCCCGGAATGCCGCCCAAGGCGGGCTTTCCATCCGGCCAACGCGGTGTTGCTCGCGCCGGGCCCATGGCTTTGGAGACTTCGACCTTCGGGGTGAACAGCATCGCTCCGGTGGCAACCAGGCGAACTTGATCGCCCCAGATCTGCCGGGAGTTATCGCGAGCACGACCGCCCTTGACGGTGATCGTATTGCCCACGCGAACCGTGTCGCGATTCCAGCCGTCCATTTCCAGGAGGCTCGGGCTTTCCAGTTCCACTGCCCAGTTTAGGATCTGCGTGCCTTTGGCTTTGCCTTGGCCCGGAGTCTTGACGTTCATGAACAGGTGGGCGTGCGGATTGCGCCAGTCGACCGACGTCACAACGCCGGTCAGTTCGATGGGCTTGGCCACGTCGAACTTGCCTGCAATCGCGTGATGCGCCCATGCGACGGTGCCGCACAGCAGCACCCCCAGCCCGAGCGCAGCCGTGACCAGGCCCCTACCTTGACTACGATACGATCGATTCGCAGTCATAGTTATTGCCTATGGATCTCGAACTTGCCCTTGCCGCGTTGGCTCGACCAGGTTCCGACGATCGAACGATTTGCCATTTCCAGCTGGTTGATCGCTCCGTCAATGACGTAGTGAATCGCCGCGCCGGCCTTGTCCTTGGAGTCGGCTTCGATGTGGACTTTCCACCCGGCCGGATCCAGCGACGCTTTGTCAATCTTGATATTGTCCGTGCCAGGGTTGATCATCCCGGAAACGGCTTTGCCGTCCCAGTTGAGGATCATCAGCACGTCGTTTCCGGCGACGGTGTTGCCTTCCCACACGCCAATCCACGACCCCTTCAGAGGGTGACCTTCCTGTGCACTGATGGACACAGCTAGCGCCATGGCCAGCACAACAGGAGACCATCTACTTAGACATCTCAGCATTCCCAAAGCTCCTTATCGTTGTACTCAAAACTTTGCGGTTCAGGTACCTAACGATACATTTATCCGACTCGGAGTATATCACAAATGCATGCAAACGACTGAATATGCTATCCGGCACAATCTCTTATGGCCGAACAGAGCACCGCTAGCGCACCGTTTCCGCTCCGTCCAGCTTGCCCAATTTGCGATCAAAGGTTCCGAGCGGAAGGTGGCCGGCCTTGCGGGCCGATTCGAGAATCAGGCAATCGGAGAACCCCAGCGTGGGGTTGGAGCGAAATTGATGGAGAGCGCCTTGGACGACATCGGCATCCTGAAGAATCAACTCGTCATGTTGGAGGAGCATTTCGATCACAATTTCAAGATGCTGAGCGTTTCGATCGTATCTGGTGCCGAGTACCCAAATGGCCTCGGCGAGGACCAACAAGGAAACCCACGCGCCGTCGCGGATAAATTTCTCGGTAAGTTCGGTCTGATCAACGTCATCTCCAATGACGAGTCGTACCAGGAGATTTGTGTCGATGGCCCGCACAGGTCAGCGAGGACCGTGCTTTTCGCGAATGTACTGCCGGATGCCTTCCTTCAGTTCGTCGAGGGTTTTCGGCTCTGGGGGGCCCTCGGGAAATAAGGCTTGGCGAATATCCTCGGAAGTGTAGCGGCCAGCGCGGCGGACTACGATCTTGCCGTCCTCTTCGTTCCACTCAAGGACGGAGCCAGGAGTTACGCCCAGCTTTCGCCGGATGGCGGCGGGGACGGAGATTTGTCCCTGGGCTGTGAGTTTGGAATGGGCCACCGGCATGACTCATATTACCACGGTAATGCAATCGGGGAATTGCCGCCAGAATGCAAAAAGCGGACCACCCGGGTGGGCGATCCGCTTGCTTGATTTTGAGTGGCGGTTGAGACCGCCTGCATCACATCTTGATTTCGACGTCGACGCCCATGCTGCGGGCGGTGCCTTTGACCTGGGCCATGACAGCGTCGAGATCGAAGCTGTTGAGGTCGGGCATTTTGATCTTGGCGATTTCTTCGACCTGCTTCAGCGTGATCTTGCCGACGCGGTTCTTGTTCGGTTCGGGAGAACCCTTGGCGACGCCGACGGCGCGCTTGATCAGCACCGGCACCGGCGGGGTCTTGGTGATGAAGGTGAAGCTGCGATCCGAGAAGATGGTGATGACGACCGGGATGATCAGGCCTTCCTGATCCTTCGCGGAGGTCTTGGCGTTGAAGGCCTTGCAGAACTCCATGATGTTGACGCCCTGCGGACCGAGGGCGGTGCCGACGGGAGGCGCGGGGGTTGCTTTGCCGGCCGGAATCTGGAGCTTTACGTTTGCTGTGATCTTCTTTGCCATGGAATTACTGTGCCTTTTCTACTTGTAGGAAATCGAGTTCGACGGGAGTGGAGCGCCCGAAGATGGTGACCATCACGCGCAGAGTGTTGCGCTCGGGGTTGATCTCCTCCACCTTGCCAGTGAAGTTGTTGAACGGTCCATCGATGATGCGAACGTTTTCGTTGCGCTCGAAGTTGAGCTTGGGCCGCGGGCGCTCAGCAGAACTCTGCTGGCGATAGAGAACGGAATTGACTTCGTCGGCAGTGAGAGGCACTGGAGAGTTGCCGCCGCCCACGAAACCGGTGACGCGGGGGGTAGCCTTCACTGCGTGCCACAACTCATCGTTCATGGCCATTTGAACCAGAACGTAGCCGGGATACAACATACGCTTGCTGGTAACTTTCTTACCGTTGCGCAGCTCGACGACTTCTTCCGTCGGAATGAGAATCTGTCCGATTTCGTGATCGAACCCGAAGGCTTCGGCGCGCGTCTTGAGGGACTCGGCAACCTTGTTCTCAAAACCCGAGTAGGTATGAATGATGAACCAGTTCATGGCGGGGCCAACAGGCACAGCCATTTCAGCTACAGGCGCGTCCATTTCGTCCATGGGCGCGTCGAGCTGTTCACCTTCGGTGGAGAGAATCTCTTCGGACATGTTTGGGGTACCTTACTTGCCGAAGCTGGTGAACAGCTTCCCGATGGCAAAACCGACAATCTGGTCCACAACTGCGAAGTACGCGGAAAACACGAACACAGCCACGATGACAACCAGGGTTGTCGCGCGAACTTGCTCCCAGGAGGGCCAGGTGACCAGGCGCATTTCGTCGCGCAGTCCGTCGACGTACTCGCGGACTTGTGCCGGGAAGCCGGCGGGCTTGCTCGTAGTTGCTACTGCTTCGCTCATGATGCCTCGGTCGTTCTAAACAAAATAAAATCAAAAAGGATGGCAGGGGCGGAGGGATTCGAACCCCCACTCGCGGTTTTGGAGACCGCTGGTCTACCGTTAAACCTACACCCCTAAAGTGCTAAACGGCCAATACCAGTGTATCTTACCACTGGCGGCGACCGATTTGCCCCTACTTGATCTCCTTGTGGGGGAAGTGCTTACGGCAGAAGGGGCAGAATTTGGAGAATTCCAAGCGTTCCGTCGTGGTTTTCTTGTTCTTCATGGTGGTGTAGTTCTTGCGCTTACACTCGCCGCATTGAAGAGTAATCTGTTCGCGTGCCATCTTAAACCTCTAATCTTTATGCACAGTGGGCGCGACCCGAAGGCCGCGCCACATGCTTACGCAATAATTTCCGAAACCGTGCCGGAACCGACCGTGCGACCGCCTTCGCGAATTGCGAAGCGTAGCCCCTTGTCCATCGCGATGGGCGTGATGAGTTCGACTTCCAGCTGTACGCTGTCACCCGGCATCACCATCTCCATGCCTTCCGGCAACTGCGCCACGCCCGTGACGTCCGTCGTGCGGAAGTAGAACTGCGGACGATATCCCTTGAAGAACGGCGTGTGACGACCGCCTTCTTCCTTGCTCAGCACGTAGACTTCGCCCTTGAACTTCTTGTGCGGCTTGATCGAACCCGGCTTCGCCAGAACCTGACCACGCTCCACACCTTCTT
>JBDSXJ010000008.1:0-28360 GCA_039926185.1 Bryobacteraceae bacterium
AGCCTGTCCTACCTGTTCTCAACAACCTGTGGCTGCTTGGTGGGACAGGCTTCAGCCTGTCGGCCCTCACTTTGCGCGCGCCACCTTTAGAACGCGAAGGTCAGAACGACTTCCACTTGGTTTACGCGAGATTTCCCGTGAATCGAATCGAACGGGTGGCCCACCCAGTAGGTGTAGCGCACTTCGGGAATCGCGCGGATACCAAAATCGTCGATAAACTGGCCGCCAATTCCCGCAGTGAATCCGACGGTGTTCTTATTGAACGGCAGCGGCTCGCTCTTCTTGAAACGGTCTCCTTTGGGCGGCACGATATCCAATTCCGTGCGCACGCGTGAGGTCCTGCGCATCACCGGACCGGCTTCCAGAAACCAGCGCCGCCCGCTTTCGGTCCTGGGCTTGGAATAGTGGCGCAACAACACCGGTATATCGAGAAACCGCGCGGTCGTGTCTTCGTTGATTTCGGTCTTCGCGCGTTCGTCCAGAAACGTGCTGGAGTTATCCACGCCTGAGTAGCTCTGGATAAACCCATGAAACGCGACGTTGCGAATGGTGGGAGCCACGGCCACGGCCCACTTCTGGCCCACTGCGAATTGCACCGTGATTCCGTATCCGAAGCGGTTGCTCTGCGGATCCACGGACGAGTTGTTTTCGACCGGCGGCGTTGAATTGATCTTCTCCACCCCCGTCTGTTTGGCAAAGAGATTCAGGGGTACGATGTTCAACGAAATGCCGAGCGAGACCCGGCGCACATAAGCGCGTTCCTGTAAACGCTCCGGCTCAGCTTCCTCGGGCGTGCCAGCGGCAGGTGCGGGGGCAGGCGCGTTCTGGGCCCACATGGCCAACGTGGAACACAAGAGTAGCCCACTGATAAACAACGTTCGCTTCAAGATGGATATCCCCTTAAGAATTGGATCTCTTAATGATAGCTGGGACGCACCGGATACGGGTTGGGTTCCGTCCAGATACACTAACGCACGTCGAATCGGAGCGTGGTTGTCTGCGCGGTGATGCGTTCGGTCACGCGTTCAAACAAATCGACGTCGAAGGGCCGCCCGATTCGATTGCCTGCGAGGTCTTCCAACGCCATGTCGACGACCAGTTCGTGGCCACCGGATTTCCAGGGTTGTGCAGGAGTGAATCGCCAGCGCATTTCGTCGCGATCAATCGCGGTAACTCCAGCGACACCTTTGACCTGGAGCGTGTGCTGCAGCAACGCCCAGTCGAGCGGCCGGTCGAAACCGATTTCCAAGGGTGCCGTCGAACCGGCCTTCGGCGCGGTGACGATCCACTTTTTCAAATCGATGCCTTCGCGTAAGGATGGCGCTACACGGAATTGATGACGGAAAGCCTCCGCCAACGGTTGGTTATTTGCATCGCGGAGTTCGCGGTCGACCAGCAGAGTATAGCTGCGCCCGGGTTCCAACACTTCGCCCATTTCCACTTGAGGAGTAACACCGCGTTTGATTCTGCCGGGGTCGAAAAGTACCGTGAGACGCCGTTGATCCGGGCTCCACAACTCCTGATCGATTTCGAGGAAAGGAAGCTCGACGGCCTTGCCATCGTCCCGAAGGAGGTGGATGTGGCTCCAAATACCACCGCGCGCCATGGGTTGCGAGAATTCGAGATACAACTTCAGCTGGTTTGCCGGGAGAATCGCGCTGGAAGGATACATCTTCTCCAGCCGCGTCGCGGGACCTGCGGGCTTTTGCGGCAACGCAAAGAGGATCGACGACGTGTTGTAGACAGCCTTGTATTGAACTCCGGCGACAAGCGGATAGCGAGGGGTGAACGTGAGCGTCCCCTCTTTCCAGGAATACGCTCCGGACATGGCCGGGAGGCCGGGATCGGTGCCAGCGTAAACCTTCAGCAAAGGTTCGTTACTCACGTTGGCAACGTGCACAGCGCCGGTGGCGAGGTCGGCTTGGATCGAGACATCTGCCGCGCTGCAGGTCAGACCCAGCAGCGCGGCAACGAGTAGCAGTTTCACGTTACGGCAACAGCATCGTGCGCAGATCCATCGCGCCCGCGTTTGAACTGAGGATGACGGCGGTCAAGTTGTCGACCTTCTCCAGCTGTTGAACACCAGTCCAATCCTTCATCGTTTGATAAGGGATTCCGGACTTATCCGCGACCGGCTTGGTGATCGCTGCATAACCTTCGAGCTTATCGGCCTGCAGCTTCATCACGCCGCGGGACGAGTTCGCCATCAGGATAAAGTCATGCCCGTCCTTCTTATAGCTGATCATGTCGATGGGGCGATTGCCCGCGCCCAGTTCAGCGATCGTCGTGCCCATCACCTTCGCCCCGGCCTTCAGCGAACTCACCGGAATCTTCACCAGCGGCGTGCAGGTGTACGCGGCCAGGATATAGTCCTGATTGTTGATGGTGAACGGCAGGAACGTACGCACTGGCGAATTCGTTTCGAACTGGGCGTGCGAGCCGTGATAGAACTCGATGCTCGCCCCGCGTTCGGCCGCCTGGAACGGGAACGGAATAGAGCGCAGGTTGGAAGAGAACTCCTCGTTCGAAATGCCCGCCACGATGACGTTGCCGTTAACGAAGCTGAGGTCGGTGATGGCCGACTGGCGATTGCTGTTGTTCGCAGCCGGCGCGTTGGCGATCGCGACCGACGCATTTCTGATGTTGTCGAGCGAGAGTTCGCTCAGCTTTCCGCTGGCGTCCACTTTCACGATGACCGGCAACGCCCCAGGTCCCCGCCCGCGCGCGACTGAGATATAGATGCTCTTGGAAATGGGGTTGACCACAAGATCGTTGACAAGGATCTGATCCGCCGCGGTGCCGAGCATCGCCGCAATCTTCTGGTTTACGCCCGCGACTTCGATTTTCACGACAGCGTTGTTCGGCGTGCGATCCGCAGTATCCAGCGCGACCACTTGCGCACCCGTCGTGTCACCTACGAACAAGACACCGTCAGGACCAAAGGCGAGCGGTCCAGCGGATTTGAGATCAGCCTTACCGGCTTTGAGCGAATCGGTAGCTGCGCCAAATGCGGCGGCAGATAGTAGAGCGGCGAGGAATAGCTTCTTCATGTGGATCTCCTTGAATCTGGATCGCAGACCCACACAGTCTGTCACGGAACCGCCAGGGGTTCAAGGGTGGCTAGTTGCCGACGGGCAGTATGAGCGTTTGCGATGCGGCTTGGCCATTCAGCCTGAACGTAACCGGCACCGAATCGCTGACGCCGACGTTCGGGACCACGACGTTGAATTGGTAGAGTCCCACCAACCCCTGAACGAGTCCCGCGAATTGAATCGTGGCGGGCACTCCGTTAAAGGCGATTTGGACACCCGACAGGTTGTTGGATTGCTGCACAACCAGCCCCGCGTTGATGTTGGGCGTTACCGGGCCAAATCCGATGCCGTAAAAGGTGATCGTATCGCCCACCTTCGCGCGGCGCTGGGCGATGCCAGTGAGGCTGCCCGGCGGCAGCACGAACGTAGTGGCATCCGGAAAAAGCGCTGCCGCATACTGGCCAGCGGCGAGTCGGAATACAGGCGGAGCCAGGATCGCGGGCGACGTCGCGGCCACCGTCACCCCAGCGGCAAGGCTCGCTCCTCCTAACGTACTGACCACAAGCGTCTGGCTTCCTGCAGGCACTCCCGAAGGCACCTGCACGTTTACCTGAGTGGGGCTGACGTAATCCACGAATGCGGACAAGCCGCCTATCGTAACCGTGGTTTCCCCCAAAGACGTAGGTGCCTGCACGCCGTTATTGGTGAAGTCAGAGCCAGCCCAAATCCGGCCCTGATTGAAGACATCGTCGATGGTCCTCAGGTTCGCGCCGTAAATCTCAATCCAAGTGCCCGGCGCTATAGTGCTGAGGCCGCCATACGCTCCCGCAGAGATCACACTGTTCACCTTCGGCGTCACATCGAACAGACCGCTGACGGGACCCGCGATTGTAGCTCCCGACGCAGCGCCCACCGCGGCTACCGAGCAGGTGCCGACACCGGCGCACGTTGTGGTCGTAAATGATAGTTGACTATAGAATTGGAAAAAGGTCCGCTTCGCTCCGTTCGTGGGTGTGAGCGAGAAGGTGATGTAGGAACCCGGGACAGTGAGATTCAGGAAGTTGAGATAATTGCTTCCGGCCGAAGAAGCCTGCCCGAGTTGGATCGAAGGCCCATTGCCCGGATAGCTGAGAAGATATTCGTACGTGCCGCCCGTTCCGAGTCCAGTGTACGGTCCGGAGACCACGCATTTGGTATCTGTCCCGTCAAAGGAGCAGGAACCGAGAGTGATGACTCCACCGCCGTTGCCATCTCCTGTGAATCTTACCGTCTGGGAACTCGTCCCAAGTGTAACGATAACTGCTCCAGCAAACGGGGACGCGAGTACGAGCAAAGAGGCGATGCGGAAGATATTCATAGGAATCCGATTCCCAAGTCTACCGCGGGGCTAAATACTGGAAAAATGGGAGTGCTTATATGCGGCGCAGACGGATGCCGCCGTTGCGCGTCGCGATGCGGATACTGTTGGAGCCACCCGAGCCAAGGTCGAATTCGCGATTCGCATCGTTTCCGTCACGAGCGATGCGGCCACGAACAGTGATGGGAAAGTCTGAGTTGAGGCGACCATTGTGCGAGTCGGTAACGACGTGGGCGTTATAGGAGGTTGGAACTGCCAGATTGACCCCGCCGTTGTGGCTCTCAATTTGAACCCGGCGTGCCGAAGAACCGTTGCCCGTCAGTTCCACTTCCACTCCCCCGTTGTGACTGCTGCCGTCGACGCCACCGCCGATGCGCATCAGATTGACGGCTCCGTTGTGCGACTCAAAGCGCACATCGCCAGTGATGTTGTCCAAGCGTATCGCGCCGTTGTGTGAATCGGCCTGAACGCGGCCCTGGATATCGTTCGCGCGAATGGCGCCGTTATGCGTGGCCAGGACGATGTCGGTCTTGTTCGGGACCAGGACTTCGACGCTCACGCTCCAGCTGGTCTCAAAGAACCACGTGGAGCTTGGCCCGTCCGCCGTGAATCGCCCCGGCGAGGGGTGCGTGTGGATACGCTTGAAGAGATCTTTCGCCTCGGCATCCGAATGGGCGTCACTCTCCACGCGCATGCGGACCAGGACATCGTTGCGGTTCGAGCCGCGAACCGTGACGCTGCCGTTGTGCAGGTCCTCCACGGAGAAGCGACCCGTCGCCGAGACGGTCTGCTCCCGCATCTCGCAATAACGGACGTTGGAGCACGAAAGCGGGGTCTGCGCGAAGGCCGCAGGTACCAGGAGGGTTGCGGCGAAGAGGAGTCTTCGAGTCATGCCAATATATACTCGACTGCCAGAAAAAGGTTCCCGGAAAAGTGCGATCTGGATCTTCAAAGTAGGGCGGCCACTCTGGCCGCTGCGGACTACCAGTCCGCATGTTCCGCAGTATTCTCCACCCTAGTGCGGCCTTAAGGCCGCAGCAGCCAGAGTGGCTGCCCCACTCCCGTTTCGAGACTTTTCAGGTAGGCCGTACCTCTTGCGAGGTGACGGGCCTCCCGCTAAGCGGCGAGTCCGGATCGAGCCAGGTCGGAGAGTCGCGCCCGATGTAGCGACATCACCGGTCGCCAACCGCCAGAAGCGTTTCAAAGTGCGGACTTTCGTTTTCTTTGTGGACCACTTCCAAAGCGATCCCAGAGAAACCCGTATCTTGCAGCAGCCGCTGAAGTTCCACCTTCGTAAACCCGAGATGCAGGTCCGCGTACATGGCTCGGGCCTCTTCAAAATGGTGCTTTAAAAGGTCCAGCACCAGGACCCGACCGCCCGGTTTCAGTATCCGATGCGCCTCGGCCAACGCCATAGCCGGATGTTGCGCATGATGGAGGCTCTGGCTGAAGAACGCCACGTCGACCTCGCCATCCCCGATCGGGAGTTTTTCCAGGTCCCCAAGCCGGTATTCCAGATTCGCGACCCCGTGGTCGCGCGCCAGATTCGAGCCGTACTCGACCATTTTTTCAGAGTTATCCACCGCAATGACGTGTTTCGCCCGACGGGCCAGGAGCTGCGAAACCGACCCTTCTCCGGCACCTAGATCCGCGATTACCAGCGGCGGCAACAGCATCAGCAGCGTTTCCGCGAGCCCCTGCCAACTGCGCCCCGGGACATACTGGCGGCCAAATTTCCCCGCGAGTTCGTCAAAGTACGACCTCATCTTGTCCTGGCGACGCGCCAGCACCAACTTGAGCGCGTCCGCGTCCTCGCCCGACTCCGGAATGTCGGCATGCCGCAGCACTGCCATCAGTTCTTTGGGGGCGCCCGGCTTGAGACTATAGAGGATATTCTTGCCCGTCCGGCGATCCTCCACTAAAGCGGCCTGCTTCAATTGGGATAAGTAGGTAGAGATTGTACTCTGTCCCATACCCAGAATTTCTTGTAGCTCAGCGACCGAAAGTTCTTCCTTTTCAAGAAGAAGCACGATACGGGAGCGGCTTGGCTCAGCCAGTAGCTTCAGCGATTTTAAGATTGACGCCATCTCAGGTCTAGGTTATTATATCGTTGTATCTAGATTTTACGATAGAAATCTTCAAACGTTTCCCCGAGGTAAACCCACTATGAGCACTACCGTCGCCGATCTGGCCTACAAAGTCGCAGACATGAAGCTGGCCGAATGGGGCCGCAAGGAGATCAGCATCGCCGAGAGCGAAATGCCCGGCCTGATGTCGATCCGCCGCAAGTACGCCAAAGACAAACCGCTGAAGGGCGTTCGCACCACGGGCAGCCTGCACATGACCATTCAGACTGCGGTGCTCATTGAGACCCTGGTCGAACTCGGCGCCGACGTGCGCTGGGCCAGCTGCAACATCTTCTCCACGCAGGACCACGCGGCGGCGGCCATCGCTGCAGCGGGCATCCCGGTGTTCGCCTGGAAGGGCGAGACGCTGGAAGAATATTGGTGGTGCACCGATCAGGCCCTGAGCTTCCCCGGCGGCAAAGGTCCGCAACTGGTCGTCGACGACGGCGGCGACGTAACGCTGCTAATCCACAAGGGCTTCGATCTGGAAAAGGGCGACGGCTGGGTCAACACCGCCTCCGGCAACCATGAAGAGCAGGTAATCAAGAACCTGCTCAAGTCGATCAATAAGGAAACACCGAAGCGCTGGACCGGAGTGGTCAGCGAATGGAAGGGTGTTTCCGAAGAGACCACCACGGGCGTGCATCGCCTGTACACGATGATGAAGGAAGGCAAGCTGCTGGTGCCCGCCATCAACGTGAACGATAGCGTCACGAAGTCGAAGTTCGACAACCTGTACGGCTGCCGCGAATCGCTGGTGGACGGCATCAAGCGCGCCACCGACGTAATGGTTGCCGGCAAGGTCGCCGTGGTCTGCGGTTATGGCGACGTAGGCAAGGGCTCCGCGCAATCGCTGCGTGGCTTGGGCGCACGCGTCATCATCACGGAAATCGATCCGATCAACGCACTGCAGGCTTCGATGGAAGGTTACGAAGTGACCACCGTGGAAGACACGCTGGGTCGCGCCGACATCTACGTGACCACCACGGGCAACCTGGACATTATCACGCTGGACCACATGTCGAAGATGAAAGACCAGGCCATCGTCTGCAACATCGGCCACTTCGATAACGAAATCCAGATCGATCCTTTGAACAACTCGAAGGATGTGAAGAAGACCAACATCAAGCCGCAGGTGGACATGTACACCTTCCCCGACGGCCACGCGATCTTCATGCTGGCCGAAGGCCGCTTGGTGAACCTCGGTTGCGCCACTGGCCACCCGAGCTTCGTGATGTCGAACAGCTTCAGCAACCAAACGCTGGCGCAACTCGACCTGTGGAAAAACAAGGACACCTACAAGGTCGGCGTCTACGTGATGTCGAAGGCGCTGGATGAAGAAGTCGCCCGCTTGCACCTGGAGAAGATCGGCGTGAAGCTGACCGTGCTCTCGCAAAAGCAGGCGGATTACTTGGGCGTCCCGGTGAATGGTCCGTACAAGCCGGATCACTATCGTTACTAGACTTTCCTTTGGTGGGGATACAGGGCGGCGAGCAGCAATGCTCGCCGCTTTTGTTTTGCTCGCCGATCATCCCTCCCGCTTTTCCGAATCATCCTCCCCTCTCCACGCAATTCATCCCTTTGGTGGATGAGTCCGGCCTACTCGATCCCCTAAACTCGCTTCGTCGCAGAAGAACGAGAGAGAGATCAATGAGACTGACTGGACTATTACTACTAACCGCCGGCCTGAGCGCATTCGCCATGGACCGGCCGCAATTGCCGTACACGTTTGAGGAGAATCAGGGGCAAGCCCCCGCGCCGGTGAAGTACTTGGCTCGGGGGCAGGGGTATTCGCTATTCCTGACGGATCGCGAGGCGGTCCTGGCGTTGGAGCGCGATGCGAACACGCGGCAGATCGTGCGTATGTCGCTCGACGGCAGCCAGCCGGCGTCGTCGATCCAGGGCGTGGGTCGCGCTCAGCAGACGACCAACTATCTTGTCGGCAACGAGCCCGTCAAGTGGAAGACGAACGTGCCGCACTTTAACGGCGTGCGTTATGCGAACGTCTACCAGGGCATCGACCTTGTGTATCACAGCGCGGCGAGCCAGCTGGAATACGATTTCGTCGTGGCTCCGGGAGCACGCACCGCGGACATTCAAATGCGGTTCGGTGGCGTGCAGACGATGCGCGTCACGATGTCCGGCGCGCTGGAACTTCAGTTCGGCGCGCGCAAACTGGTGAATCAAGCGCCTGTCGCCTATCAGGAAATTGGCGGCAGGCGACGGCTGGTGCGGGCGTCCTACAATCTGCTGGGTGACAATCGCGTCGGCTTCCGTGTCGGACCGCACAACGAAGCGCTCCCCTTGGTGATTGATCCTGTGGTGCTCTACGCAACGTTTCTGGGTGGTGATCGCACGGATTCCGTCTCTGCCATCGCGGTCGACCCGCAGGGCAACACGTACGTGACCGGCGAAACGACCTCCGCCAATTTCCCAGCCGTCGGCACGGCGATCACGCAGATCCAAGGCGCAATCCCCTACGCGTTCGTCACCAAATATAATGCGGCCGGAACCCAGATTCTCTATTCCACCCTGCTCGGTGGGAACTCGAACACGCGAGGCCAGGGCATCGCGGTGGACGCCGCGGGCAACGCCTACGTATCCGGCGTAACGGGAGCGAAGAACTTCCCGATGGTGAATCCAGTACAGGCGACGCATCCCGGCCTGAATATCGGCTATGTCGCGAAGCTTAACCCGCAGGGCAATGCGATCCTCTTCTCGACCTACATCGGTGGCGAGCGCAATGACGAAGCCCGATCGATCGCCGTCGACAGCGCGGGAGCCATCCACGTCACTGGCCGCGTCACCTCCACCACCTTCCCCACTTCGAATGCGATTCAGCCGACCTTCGGCGGCAACACAGATGCGTTCGTGGCCGTGTACTCCGCTCCCAATTACCGCTTGAAGTTCAGCACTCTGCTCGGAAAGACCGGCCTCGAAGAAGCGAACGCGCTCACAGTCGACGCGCAGGGCGCCACCTACGTGACCGGCTTCGCAGCCGCCGCCGGCATGGCGACTGCGGGTGCCTATCAATCGCTGGTACGCTCTCCGAATGACGCGTTCGCGCTGAAGATCAACGCCGAGGGAACGTCGCTCGATTGGTTCACCTACTACGGCGGACGCGGCGACGAGTACGGGAAAGCGATCGCGCTCGACACTTTCGGCAACGTCCTGATCGGCGGCTCGGCCACGTCGGACAATCTCGTCACCACTTCCAACGCGATCCAACCGGCGTTGCGTGGCGATAACGACGCCTTCCTCGCCAAGTTCAGCGCGGACGGTCGTGATCTGCTCTACGCCACCTACCTGGGCAGCGCCACGACGCGCAGCGGAATCTCGGAGTCCATCAACGGGATCGGCGTGGATCCAACTCGCGGAGTCGCCCTTGCCGGCATCACCGACGGAGCGAATTTCCCCACGGTGCGTCCGATCCAGCCATTCGGTGGCGGCACAGCGGACGGTTTCGTCGCACGCCTGAACCCGAGCCTCGCTGACCTCGACTTCAGCACCCACGTCGGCGGCTCCCTGAATGAAGAGGTGCTGGGCATGGCTTTGGACGGGAACGGCGGAATCCACTTGGCTGGCTACACGCTGTCCACGAACTTCCCGCTGAAGAATGCGATCAACACCGCATTCGGCTCCGCGCAGGAAGGCTTCGTGAGCCATATCTGCGATCCATTCCTGATCTCATCACAAACCGCTCTGGAGTTCCGCTATGAAATCGGCAAGACCGTGCCCGTAGCGCAAAGCGTGCAACTCTCGGCCTGCGCTCCGATCCTCTTCACCACGCAGGTCACCGGGACATTCTTCACCGCGACCCCCGGCAACGGCATCACCAACGGCACAGCGACCATCGCGGTACAACCGCAGAACCTCGAACCCGGCACCTACGCGGGAGACCTGCGCGTCTCCGCTCCCGACGCCGTGAACAGCCCCATCTCCATCCGCGTGATCCTCAAGGTCATTGGACCGCCGCCCGCGATCTCCGCCAACGGAATCGTCCACGCGGCCACCGCGCAGACCGGCGCGATTTCTCCCGGCGAACTGCTGGTGATCTACGGGCAGAATCTGGGCGCCCCTGGCCTGTCCCTCTCCGAACTCAACGCGCAGAATCGGATGGCGAGCACCCTCAAAGATACGCGAGTCCTCTTCGACGACGTGCCCGGACCCATGGTCTACACCTCGGCAGGCCAGTTGAGCACGATCGCTCCGTACTCGATCTCGGGTAAAGCCACCGTGCGTGTCGAAGTGGAATATCAGGGCGTCCGTTCCGCTCCCGTCACGATGGCAGTAACGCCGACCGCACCAGGAATCTTCACCGCCAACGCGAGCGGCACTGGCCAAGGCTCGATCCTGAATCAGGATTACGGCGTGAACGGCGCAGGCAATCCTGCCGAACGCGGCGCGGTCATCCTGATCTACGCCACGGGCGAAGGCCAGACCAATCCCGGCGGCGGCGATGGCCAGCTTGCCAACGAAGTCCTCGCCCATCCGACCGCGCCGGTCACCGTAACCATCGGCGGCGTAAATGCGGAGGTGGCTTACGCAGGTTCCGCACCGGGCCTCGTCGCCGGCGTGCTGCAAATCAACGCGTTCGTTCCCCGGGGCATCCCGGTCGGGAACGCGGAAGTCCTGGTGAAAGTCGGCTCGGCCACCTCCCGAACCGGCGTCACCGTAGCCGTGAAGTAGTCGAATCATCCCTCGACAGAGGCGGAATCATCCCTTTGAAGGACGCCGCGAGGCCCGCCTCTGCCCCAAACTCAACCTAAAGAAAGAGAACACATCATGACAACACTTGTTACTGAACCCGTAGTCACTGCCGCTGGCGAAAGCCGTATCGTTCCCATCATGCTGATGGGACAAGAATTGCTCCTTAAGATCGGGAGTCAGGACACCGCTGGCGTCTTCAGCGTTTTTGAGCTGAAAGCCCCGCCCATGAGCGGACCTCCTCTCCACGTACACACTCGCGAAGACGAGTGGTTCTACATTCTCGCCGGCGAACTCACGTTCCAACTGGACGGCCGACGGATTGTAGCCGGGCCGGGAGCATCCGTTTTGGCACCCCGCAACGTGCCGCACACCTTCCAGAATTTCGGCGACACGGTTGTCGAAGCCCTGGTGATGATGACTCCCGGACCCCTGGAAAACTTCTTCGTGCAATCCGCCTCCACTCCCATGGATCAATTTGAGGAGCTCATGAATTCTTACGGAATGCAGATTCTGGGACCTCCCCTGACCCGCTAAAGGAACTTCGATGAGGGACGCATTGAAAATTGTGGACGCGACAGTCCACGTGTTGGTCTCCAGCAAAGAATCGGGCGGTAGCTATACCATCTGCCAAGTGGAGATCAACGGACCGGAGGGACCCCCGATGCATACGCACGGCTACGAAGATGGGTTTTTCTACATCCTGGAAGGTAATTTCCATTTTCAAATCGGGGACAAATCGCAGGCCGCTCCCAAGGGGACCTCGGTCTTCATCTCGCGGCAGACGCCCTTTGCGTTCAGCAATCGAGCACCAGGCGTCGGCCGGTTCCTCATGTTATGCCAGCCAGGCGGGATGGACCTGTTCTTTCAGGATGTGAATGCGGCGTCTCGCGGCCGAACGAACATGGATTGGACCAGGCTCACTTCGATTCTGGACAAGCACGGCATCTCCATCCCGAAGGAGCAGTGATGGCAACCGCGACGTATGAGAAAATTGTACTCCCGGAGATGGCAACGAAGTCCACGGCAGTCTGGTTAGCGTCTACAAAGTTGACGGCCCCCGCGCGCCGTCACGACGCTTTGCTGCGCGCGCGTTTGGTCCAGGCACTGAAGTTATCTCTGGAGCAATCGCGTCTCACGCTAGTCTCTGCCCCGGCAGGCGCGGGTAAAACCACGCTGCTCGCTGAACTCCCCCACTCGTTCCCGCAGACCAAGTGGGCTTGGTTGCTGCTCGATTCAGACGACAACGATCCGTCTCGACTCGTCGCCGCGCTGATAGCGTCCCTGGAAGCCGCGGGCATCATTGTCGAAGAGCAATCGGCGACTCCTGGGGATGCTCGCTTCCGCGCCATCGCCATCATCAATCAGATCGCACAAAGCACTGGACAATTTGCGCTCGTGCTGGACGATCTGCATGTGATTTCCGAAAAGTCTGTGCACGATGTGCTGGACTTCCTGATCGACAACCTCCCGCCGAACCTGCGAATTGTTCTCGCGAGTCGCCACGACCCGCCTATGTCCCTTGCGCGCCGACGGGCTCGCGGGGAACTGGGCGAGATCCGTTTGCAGGATCTGAGCTTCACCGAAGACGAAACCTCCGCGCTGGTGAATCAGTGCCTGGGCCTGAAATTGACCCAGGAAGAGGTCACCGCGTTGCAATCTCGCACCGAGGGTTGGGCCGCAGGATTACGCTTGCTCGCTACGTCACTATCGCAGCTTCCCGCGAATCGCACCTCCATCCTTCAGAGCGGCATGCAGGGCAGCCGTCGTATTTTCGACTTTCTCGCCGAGGAAGTATTAGATCGGCAAACGCCAGATCTGCGCAACTTTCTTCTAGAGACCTCCATCCTGGCTTCCTTGCGTCCCGACGTATGCAATACGCTCACGGGCCGTCGCGATTCCGTGCGCATCCTGGAAGACCTGTACAGCCGAAATCTGTACGTCGTTGCTGCCGACGAATCGGAGACCAGCTTTCGCTATCACGATCTCTTCGCCGATTTTCTGCGCGAGCGTCTGCGTCGCGAACGCCCGGATGATTGGTCCGGGTTGCACGAAAGGGCCGCGCGCGCGGAGCGTTCCCCGCACGATCGCCTGCGGCACTTCCTGGCCGCCGAAAGTTGGGACGCCGCCGCCGCAGACATCGAAACCATTGGAGCTGACTACGCCGCCCGAGGCTTCGTTGTCACCCTACGCCGCTGGATCGGCGAGTTACCCGACGAGATCCGTCTTCGTCATCCGCGCGTTCTCTATCTCTTGGCCCATGCCATCTGGACGCAGCGCGAATTTACGGAAGCAGAACCGTTCCTCGAACAGGCACTCGAAGGGTTTAGGCGCAACAAAGATGTTGTCGGTCAAGGCGAAGCGCTGGCGGCGCTGGCGAACAGCGCCCTCATGAACAATCGCTTTGACGAGTCCCGCGAGAAGCTCCGAGAGGCCCTGACCTACGACCTTCCCGGCTCGAGCATAGTGCAGATCCACACGGTGAGTGCGTGGGATGCAATCTACCGTCAGAGTTGGGACGAAGCGACAGAGCATATTGATCGCGTGATGGACTTCGTAGAAAGTGGCGTCGGAAGCACAAATCCTTTGGCTCTCATGCTGACGCTCTTCAGCACCCACACACCGGAATATATTGATCGCGTCGAGCAGATCTGTGTCAGCCTCCGCGCGCGGTTGTCCGGTCCTCCAGACTTGGCCCACGGGTGTTACCACATGCTGCATTCAGCGGTGTTGGCGAACAGGGGGGATCCAGGGTCTGAGCAGAGCGCATCGCAGGCCTTGCAGATTGCGCATGACTGCGGCCAAATCCTGCTGCTGACCTCGGCCCTGTGTACGAATTTTTGTCTCACCTCCATTGCGCAAGGCGACTGGGCAAACTTGGACCGGTGGGCTACCGAGGGGCTGCAGGAAAACAAGTATGGCCAGATCGTTCGTAACTGGCGATTGCACTATCTCTACCTGCAAGCATGGGGGCGCTGGCACGGAGGGAACATCGAAGGCCTACGGGAGACCTATGAGGCTGCGATGCAGTCGAATTCGTTGGAGGCCCCCGCCGCGCTCCCGTATCGGCATCTGATTAAGGGCGTCATGCGGATGGCGGAACGATCCTACGCACAAGCAGAACAGGCGTTCCGCGAGGCAGTTCGAACAGAAGACATATTCCGAGTGACGCACGCCGTCTCCAGCGCGAGGGTGTGCCTCGCGTACGTGCTGCTGGTGCGAGGCCAAGCGGCGGAAGCAATGGAAGCGTTTACCCCGGCATTGGACAAGGCATCGATGAACATAGCCGGGCAGCTGACCCGAATGAATCCTATCGTGATTCCTCTCCTGCGCCACGCCCACGAGCGAAACATTCGCAAAACGTTCTGCGAAAGGGTACTGGACCTCCTAAGTGCGCCGATCAACGCGGTCGAAGCGTCCGGCGGTGAAGCGCTCTCCGAGCGTGAACTCGAAGTCCTTCGTGTGATGGCCGAAGGCCTGGGTAACCGCGATATCGCTGAACGTCTTTTCGTGAGCGAAGCAACCGTGAAAACCCACGTGCAACGCGTCCTGCGCAAACTAGACGCCGCGTCCCGCACCCAGGCCGTCGCACGAGCCCGCGAGTTGATGCTGGTTTAGTCGCGGATTTCTCCCGTCCGGTAGCGTGCGACTATACCCTCCCAAAGCGATGCAACCATCGGTGTCCCTAACCTCGTCCTTACGAGTGCGAGGAGTACGATCATGATTGGAAAAATGGTTACTTTCGCCTTGTGCACGGTTGTGAGCTATGCAGGATGGCGCTACGTCACCCGCCATCCCGTGGAGCACTTTGAGACACAACGAGTCGAGCGCGGCGATCTGCAGGCGAAAGTCACCGCAACCGGCTCGTGCAGCGCGCGCGAAACAATTGAAGTGGGAGCCCAGGTGTCGGGCTTGATCAAGGCCGTCTATGCCGACTTCAACACGCCCGTGCATAGAGGGCAGATCCTGGCGTTGATCGATCCCGGCCCCTACGAAGTACAGCTCACCGAAGCTAAGGCGTCATACGAAGGGGCCCAAGCGGCGTCAACGGCCGCGCGTGCCGCCCTCGCTGAGGCCAAAACCAACATCGACGTGGCGCGGGAAATGCTGGCGGGTCAACAAAAATTGGCGAACGTCGCAGAAACTGCTGAGATGTTTGCGAAAGTGGAACTCGGCCGGGCGCAGAGGTCCGCCGACGCCGACATAACCTCGCAAGACGATCTACAAACCGCCACGACAAATTTCTCCCTGGCCAAAGACGACCTGGATGTCGCGAAAGGGCAGGTCGATACTGCCGCTCTCTCGATACTCGAAAAGGAAGCTGAGGCGGACCAAGCGTCAGCCTCCCTGAATGCAGCCATCGCCGACGCCCAACGCGCGGAGATCGCGGTTCAACTGGCGCAGGTCAATCTTTCTCATACGGAGATCACTGCTC
This sequence comes from Bryobacteraceae bacterium, assembly GCA_039926185.1. Classification (GTDB taxonomy): domain Bacteria; phylum Acidobacteriota; class Terriglobia; order Bryobacterales; family Bryobacteraceae; genus Palsa-187. The sequence goes on from JBDSXJ010000008.1 coordinate 15,658, forward strand.
CCATCGATGGCATTGTATTGAATCGCAATATCAACGCTGGCGAAACGGTTGCCTCCAGTGCGGTGGCCCCGATCCTTTTCGAATTGGTGAAGAACCTGGACAAGATGCGTGTGGATGTAAACCTGGACGAGGCCGACGTCGGCCAAGTGAAAGCCGGCGAATTGGCGTCGTTCAAAGTGGATGCTTTTCCTGGCCGCACATTCCAAGCAATCGTAAATCAGGTTCGGCACGAAGCAACCAACATTCAGAATGTGATCAGCTACGATGTCGTGCTGGATGTGCTGAATCCCGACGTGCCATTGCTTCCGGGTATGACCGCGAACACCGTCATCCAAACGGCGAAACGCGAAGGCGTGATCAAGATCCCGAATGGAGCATTCCGATACCGCCCCGCTGGCGATCAAGCAAAACCGGGAAGCGCTGTCTATGTACTGGGTGAAGACAATCGTCCCCATTCCCATCCAATCAAGACCGGCATTTCCGATGGCCGATTTACAGAAATGCTAACAGGAGACTTGGAAGAGGGCGCCCCGCTGATCACAGCTTCAGGCGAATGACCCCATCGCCGTGCTTCCGCGCTGACCCAAGGAAAGTTTGGAGCGGGAGACCGGGGTCGAACCGGCGACGTCCAGCTTGGGAAGCTGGCATTCTACCACTGAATTACTCCCGCTCATTTGCGAATCAGCTACTTAGCTGATTTTAAGCCACTTATTTGCATACAATTTTGCCCATACAGTCTGTACTGTCTATCCATTCTCCCTGTTCGGACTCGAAAATGGACAGTAAAACCGACAGTACGCCAGCCTGAGAATGTGCCTTCCCGAATGTTCTCAGCATTAGTATGTTCCACGATCGGAAGTATACCATGTGGTGCAGGAAACGGAACCCCAAACGCAGCTCGGCTACATCCGGGATGCAACAAATAGAACGCTTCTGCGAACCGTGGGTCTCCGGCAGTCGGTATGGTGCAGCGATCAGGCTGGAAGTCAGCGGAAGTGCTCGAATCCGAGTCCTTGGCACTGACGTCTGCTAAGGAATCCGAGGGATCTACATCGCCGCGCGGGTTTAATTCGGAAGCAGCAACCTGTCAACAATCCTCCGTCCCGGTTATTCAATGTCGCCCGGGTCACTGTGCGGCATAGTGGCAAGGGCGAGCATCCGAGCAATATAGAACCGAGATGTTGACCCGTGCTCCGCACATCGAACAATTTGGTGATCTGCGCTTACGGTGTAGTGCGAGGAATTCGCAGAGCCTGAAGCGGGAAGGAGCTCTACTTCGGGATCAGGGCGGCCTTTTGCCTGCCCACGGCATTGCGGGTGAGCTTGTCCCGCTCCAGGATGCCGCCGACCTTCTTCATAAACGACAACGCCTTCTCATTGCCGTCCGCACAATCAATCGTTGACTGTTTTTGACCAAGCGCCATACCAGATAATGGCAGTATCAGAATTCGTGAGTGCGTCGGATTGGCAGTTGCCGTGGTTCTGGACCGCGTTGGTGGGTTGTACCCCGATGGCGAAAGGACTGGGCACTTTCGCTCGGATGGCAAAAGTGAATTTGCGGGAGTCGGACCGTCATTAGTGGCTACGTGACCGAGTTCGAACTCTTCGCCACGTGATTATCGAGGTGACCCCGTAGTTCCAAACGGAGCCGACAATCAACCCGATCAAGCCCGCAGGATACCAGCCGAAACTCTGCTGGCGGAGAAAATCCGCCACGCGAACGTTGGCGACGACTCCTGCCGAGCAAGCAATCGCGAACGTCAAGAACCCAGTTAGTAGCTGGGTACCACGGAGACGGCGGTCGCGGTACGTCAGGAGGTTATTGAGGAAAAAATTAGCGGTCATCGCGACTGCAGTTGCGAGTACCTGGGCGCTGACAAAGGGGTACTGAAGGACGGAAATGAGTAGTCCGAGGGTGATCGTGAACAACAGATAGCCGAAAGAGCCGACCATCGCGAACAGAACAAAACGTGGAGGTATCCAATCTCCGATCGTCTTATCTAGCAGAAGCTGCAGATATTCGATACCAACGAGCAAGTCCAGTTTGCTGTCGCCGTGAATGCGCCTTCTAAATGTGTAGGGAACCTCGGTAAACCGAACTGGCCGTTCAGCGGAAGAAACCAAGTCCAGCAATATTTTGAACCCGACGCCGGAGGAAGCGTGCACAACTTCGTTGAGGAACGTTCTGCTGACAACAAAAAAGCCACTCATGGGATCGCTCAAATCGGTTTTAGAAACGAGGTGACTCAAGCGACGACCTAGGTGACTGAGCTTGATACGGCCAAGTGAGAACCCACCCATACTCCCGTCGCCGGAATTCCTAGTCGCGATCACGAGGTCCAGGTTTCCGGACTTGAGCTTTTCCAGCATGACCGGAAGGATTCGTTCGTCGTGCTGAAGATCCGCATCCATGACTGCGATGTAGGGAGCCGGGGTCGAGAGCATGCCTTCGAGGCAGGCGGAGGATAGTCCGCGGCGTCCAATTCGCTGCAGCACACGAACTCGGGTATTGGTTCGCGCGATGGCGCGAATGGCTTCAGCGGTTCCGTCGGGGGAGTCATCGTCAACGAAAATAACCTCGTATTCCACGCCGAAGAGGGCTTGGCGAAGCAGATCGAGGAGCGGCTCGACGTTCTTCCGTTCTTTGAAGGTTGGAACGACGACGGCGAGGTCCAGAGGCTGAGATGGGTGCATGGGGCTTCCGTTCAGGGAACCGCCGGGGTCCGAATTCGGACGATATTGGTGTAGTGGCGACTGGGAAAACGCTCAATGAATTTGGCCTTGTCAGCGATGGGCGTCAACGTACCTTGAGGTGTGAGCTCGAAGAGCAAGCCCGCCGCTTCCAATTCGTACAATACGTCGAGGGGTGGGGTGCCAGCGCTTTCTAGGCCATAAGGCCAGAATTCGGAGAGCAGGATGAGGTTTGCTGAGCGACGCACGGTATCGCGCATGCCCCAGAAGACATGCCCCTCAAACCCTTGCACGTCGATCTTGATCAGGTCCACGGATTCGACACTCAGGCTAGACAAAAGGGAATCGACGGTACAGGCTTCGACCTCAACCTGACCTTCACAGAGGTCATTTGAGTAGAGACGATTGTCGCCCCGGTTGGAGGAGGAGGTAAAGAGCGTCTGCTTGCCATTTGCGGCACCGGCAGCCTTGTTGACGCAATGAACCAACGCGGATTTGTCGGCGGCGACGGTACGCTGCAGGAAGCCAAAGTTCTCCGGGTCTGGCTCGAGAGCGACTATACTTCCGGACCCGATGACTCTCAGCGCCAGAGCCGTGTAGTATCCGAGGTTGGCTCCAATGTCCAAAAAGGTCATGCCCGGCTTACAGACGGAGCGAAAGAAAGACGTTTCCGACTTCTCGTAAAGGCCCAGGGAAAGGGCGCCGCTGACGACGGGATCTCGAGGGTTGAGTACAACGATTGCTCCATCCAGATCGAGTTGGGCCGGGATTATCCTACAAATCAGTGCGTTAGCCAGACGCTTCAGGGGCTTTGGCCAAAGTAACACCGTGTAGATAAATTCGGCGGGTTTCAAGGGAGCTAGCTATTCGTGGAGTACTTAAGTTCCTATTTTATATGCAAAGACCGGCTCACCCACCACGCTCACATCCTGGAGAGAAACGGCGAGAGTTACCGGCTCAAAGACAGCAAGCAGAAGCGGCCCTCCAAGCCCCGTTCTTAGCTAGGTTCTACTCAGGCTCCGATTTACGAGGGCGGCTTCCACTCCTGCCTAAACGCGCCCCGCAATGTCCTACGTCCCAGCCACCCCCTAAATCCATCAAACCAAAGCCCCGCCCACCCCCGCAGGGGTCTACTTCCTCTCCGCCACAGTGGTCTAGTTTTACTCCGCCCTTTACACCTCTACTGTCTGCTTTACAAATGCCGTCAACGCAGCTCGCAGAAGCGCGGTTTTTGACTTTTTGCCAAGCTCCTAATCACAGACTAAGTTGCTCATTCTAAGGAAAAGTGCGCCTCTCCGAGGCACTCGAGAAAGTAATATATCATACTATCTCATTGCACCCTCCACGAGTGCTGATTTCGTCAATCTGCCGCTCCCAAAACGGGCCGCTTGTACCCCGGCCAGCCGTTGCGGGATGCTTGGGTATTAGCCTGGGACGCCCTAGGCGAGGCCTCTGACATGGACATCGTCGCTGGGAGGGGGAATTTGTGCGCCAGGAGGACGGCCGCAACCAGCGCCCGCCCAAGCCGTCGCACGCAGGCTGAGCAGGGAACTCGCGCCATAGGAGCATCTTCCTTTTGAGATCTGTACCGATACGCGGTACGGTAAGGACGCGAGATCGCTTGGGCGGTGCAGAAGGAGCCTATTAGCTTGGAACCGAAAGTCGAGTTTGAACGTTGTGGCCGTGGGAGGGGGTTGCGTGGCCGGATACGCGAACGACGCTTTAACTGGTGGTGGGCCGTTGGAATTCCTGCTGCAATCTGGACTGCGGGCGAATGGGCTCAGGGTTACCTTGTTGGCCCGGACACCAGAATCCACCGATCTCATGTTGCTCGCCTCCGGAGCGATTCTGCTCTCACTATGCTCCCCTCGGACGCACGTTGTTGCCCGATGGACGGTGGTTCCCCAATGGTGCCGCCAAACCACCCCTAGGACCGGGTCCCGGCGTCTCGCGGCGATCTACAAATGGTGATGGCTAGACAACGGCTTGAGCGACTGGGTGACGATCTAACTAATTGACTCTGCGGGACTAGCCATCCGATTCGGGCCGCTCAAATGACGCCCGAACGATCGTCGGGGACACTCTCGAGGTAGTCTCTCTTATTCGTCAACTTGGGAAGCTCGAACGAATCGTTGCGCGCTAGGGTCCTGCAGGCGATCCGGAGAGGCAGACAAGCAGGGGGACGGTATGGAAACTCGGGGCCGCGAATCGCTTATCGCATGAAAAACCCGCAGTCGGAGCGGGGACAGCGCGCGCCGAACCGCAACTCGCCCTGATCGAAAAGTGGCGTTTCAGGTTCAACTTATCTGAACTCGGCTTAAGCAGTTCGCAGAAAGGGTTTTGACGTCATCTTCGCATCGAGTTTCGCGCAAATTAAGTCGTTCATTCTACAGGGAAAAACTGCACCCGCCTAGGGAGCTTGAGAAAGTAATATAGTATATTATCTCATCGCTCTCGCCAAAGCGATGTTGATTCCCGTCAACCTGCGTTCCGAGGCGGCCCGATTGTACCTCGGGCAGAGCTTTGCTTAGATGCCCGGCAAATTGGCCTGGAGCGTCCCCTACGCGATCCGCGGCGTAGGCCCGGTGTGTACGAGCGACCTGAAGGAAAAGGTTGCAACAGCGCCGCGAGGGGCGCCGTGATTCCCAAGTCTGGTCTTTCGACTTGTCCCTAGCCCAATCCCGTGGTTTTCCACTACCGGGTGAGGGGCCGGAACTGGCGCTCCGCGAGCCAAGCCAATACCTCCGAGCGCACGAAGCGGAGGTTGGACTGAATCCGAACGTAAGGGATTAGTCCGCGCTGAGCGTAGGAATAGATGGTCTTCACATCGATCCGCAATAGATCCTCTAGCTCCTTCGCCGTGAGCAGATCATCAGGGCCGTGGGCCGGAAGGGAAACGGGTTTCATCTCTAAGCCTTCCAGGAACGAAAACACCTGCTGTGGGGTTAGGAATCGCAACTGCTTGCGTTGTCCGGCGGTGAGCCCCCCCCAGACAGCGGACCTGATTCCTTCCAAGGCCTTCTCTTCTGAGGAAACGCAGAGGACGTATGCGAAATCGGCCACCAGACACTTCTGGATGCGGACTCCTTCCTGCTCGGGGGAGATTATTCCCGAGATCTGGCAGGCAATTGTCAGCCCGCCTTTGTGCAGAACTATATCGGCCAAGCCTATTCCGCCCAGGATCAGTCTGTCCATGCTTACTTCAAATCCTTGATCTACCGCCCTTCTCTGGATGAACCCCTGGAGATACTGATATTGCTGGCCACCCTCCCCGGGCCTGGAATCAGTTCCCCTGCCGGGCTGTGCAGCCTCGTGAATCGAAATATGGGCATCAATGTAGCTTGGTTTCTCCGCGTATGGTAAGTACGAGCGTAAGTCATCGAGGATGTTCTCCAGATCCTTTTGCTTGTAGTCGGCAAAGATCCGAGGCCAATCGAAATTCGTACAATCGGGCGATGGCACGTCTGGGAAAAGGGAGTCGAGAGTCGTTATGAGCCGGGCTGCCGCTTGATCAAAGTATGCCTGCTCGCTACCCTCATCCAGCACTGCCAGTACGAAAAATTGGTACAGCTTGCTTAGATAATAGTCGCGATCCGTGATTGGCTGGTCCCGATATTTCCTTAGGAAGGCGCTGCAGCAGGCTTTTGACAAGGTGAATGACAGCATTGAAGGAAGGTAATATTGACCTTGTCCCCTCAGCGCCTCTTCAACATCGACGGACGGATCCGGAGCCTGAAATAGATCGCCGGAAGAGATCAGAAAATTGTGTTCTAGGAAATCTCTTGCCATTTCCGCGTGGCGGCACAAGTTAATGAACAACTGGATCCCCTCCCAGGCTCACGGAGGCTTCCTGCCTCCACGCTCCTATTCGGTCGGTTTCAGATCCCACGTTAGCGAGGGATCTCAAATCATTACGGCGGGCGCGCGGACCTGCAATCGCAAGGTCCAGTGTTACTGTCAGGCATTGCCCTCCCAGAAATACCTTCGGGACTAAAACGTCATCCGCCCGTGTCAATAGAAGAGTGTAACTTTGCAGCCGATTCCAGTGGATAGATTTAAGATTGCAGTTACCTGAGCGGAGGATAGAGCAGCGCTGGGATGCGACTCGAGCGCCGACTTAGGGGCCGGAAGGGTGAGGGCGGCGCAGGCCGCCCCGCACCGTCGTCATTCTGCCGCGAAAGCGATAAATCCTGCGTACAGGAGGGCAAACCCTCGTATTTAAGGAAGCCTCCTTCCTTATTAGCCTGCTGATCGAGCACCCGGCCGACCTGCAGCTCCAGGCGCACGTTCCCATTTTGCGCTGCTACAGACGGGCCTCTCCGGGGTCGCGGTAAGGGATGCATGTCTGGCACAGGATATTATGCTGGTAGAGAATATTGAGGGCTTCGTCTTGGAGACTCAACGTAGGCAGCAGGCGGGACTGTAGCGAGGTCGAAGGCGGGCCCGGGAAGAGGTTCTAGAGTTAGGCTTGTCAGTGCTTTCCTGCGTTGAGTTTGTAGACTGTTGATACTAACAACACAGTATCATTATGAACATGAGTTCCCGTCCAGACAATCCGCTGGCCGCGTTGCAGCGCAAAAGCACCCTGCCGGCAGCATCTCCCGCGCCCCCTAAAGCAGAATGGCCGGGAGTAGGGACGGTCTCACCGGCCCCAGTCCCAACCCCCGAGCCGACCGTAGCGGTGAAGCGGCGGCGCGTGGGTGAGCCGGCCCAATTTTGGCTGGCTGAAGAAGACCGGAAGTTGACGCGAGGGTTGGTTGCATGGTTAGCGGGGGAGGGCATTCGGTCGACCGACAGCATGGCGGTGCGGGCGTCGTTACGGATGGCAAAACCGGGCGCAGGGCTGCTGGAAACGTACCGTAAGGCGGCATTGCTGGACGGCTGGTTGAAGCAGTAAATGGTTGTAGCAAGCCGCGTAGGGATTTGGATTCGCAGGGCTCTTGTGAGCCTTGCATGCCTATTCCTGCTGATTACGGTTACGCCGGTGGTGTTTTGGTGGGCCACCGCGCTGTCGGGTTCCTGGGACGATCCAAGCGCAGATGTGCTCATCGTGCTGACCGGTTCCGGCATGGAAGACGGGATCATCGGCATGAACTCGTATTGGAGAGCTGTCTACGCGGTGCGCGCCTACCAACGGGAGCACGTCGGCGAGATTTTGATTTCCGGAGCCGGGGACGAACATCCACCGTTGGCGGAAACCATGCGCAGTTTTCTACTGGGGCAGGGCGTGCCGGCGGAGGTGATCCGGGTGGAGACCGCCTCCAAAAATACCCATGATTCCGGAGTGAACATCGCCCGGATCGTGGCCGCGGAGCCGGATCGGTATCGCAATCGGAAGCTGGTGCTGATGACCAGCGATTATCACATGTACCGGTCCCAACGGGTTTTTGCCAAGGCAGGCGTGGCCGTGCTGCCCCGGCCCATCCCCGATATCCGAAAACGCTACGGGGCGCGAATGGACCGCTGGGGGTTATTCGGAGAACTTGCCGATGAAACTGTAAAGGTCGCTTATTACCGCGTTCGGGGGTGGATTTGACCTCCCGCCAAGAGATACTTAACCGATAGGGTTGGGCCCATTTTAGAAATGAAACAAGTCATCCGCAGAGGAATCAAAGAGATCATTGTCGACGAGGTGCCGGACCCCTTGTCCTCGGCCCACCATGTCATTATTCAGCCGGTCAGTTCCCTGATTTCCAGCGGCACAGAGACCGCCGACATTCATCAGGAGAGTTTGCTCAAGAACGTTTCCGACAATCCGGGCCATATCAAAACTGTCTTGAATGTTTTGAAGAGCATGGGTCCTATTCCTACGTTCAACGAAGTGCGGGCGAAGCTGAACACGGATTACGCGGTGCTGGGTTATTCCGGGGCCGGCGTGATTGTTGGCAAACACGATACCGTGCAGGATCTGTCGATCGGCGATCGGGTGGCTTATGGAGGGGAAGGCACGGGACACGGGGAGCGGATCAAGACCGGGCGTCAGTTGGTGGCGCGGATTCCGGATGGCGTCGGCTACGACGAAGCGGCATTCACCACTTTGGGCAGCATCGCGTTGAACTCGGTCCGCATCGCGCAAATTTCGCTGGGCGATGTGGTGGCGGTAATCGGTCAGGGGTTGGTGGGGCAACTGGTTTCGCAGCTGGTGCGCGCCCAAGGCGGCGTGGTGATGGCTGTGGATCTGCGGAACGAACGCGTGGAACTGGCTCGCTCGTTGGGCGCGAATCATGGCCTGCTGGGCGGCGTTGGGCTACAGGAATCGGTGGCGGCGCTCACCAACGGGCGTGGCGTGGATTGCGTGATCATCGCGGCGGCTGCCAAGAGCAGCGCACCGGCGAGGCAGGCATTGCAGATCTGCCGGGATCGCGGCCGCATCGTGGTGGTGGGCGCGATCCAGATGGAATTTCCGTGGCCGGAGATGTACATCAAAGAAATTCAGCTCTTCATGGCGCGAGCTTATGGGCCGGGCAGCTACGACCCGAGCTACGAAAAACAAGGACGCGACTATCCGTTCGGTTATGTACGCTGGACTGAGAATCGCAACATGGAAGAGTTCCTGCGCTTACTGGGACAACGTCAGGTCGACGTGAAGCCGCTGATCACGCACCGCTTTCCGTTGGAGCAGGGCGCCCAGGCCTACAACGAAATTCTGCGCGAAGGCTCCACCAGTTTGGCGGTGGTTCTGGACTATCCGGAAACTCCCGTGAAACCAGATGAGCAGCCGCCGGCTCCGAAATACGTGGTGACGGTGACAGGGGTCGCCAAGAAATCCGGTGACATCGGTTTTGCGTTGATCGGGGCAGGGAACTTGGCTAAGTGGGCGCACTTGCCCGCATTGCAGAAAGTGAAAGGCGTATCGTTACGGGCCGTGCATTCGGCCAACGGAGCCCGCGGCAAGAGTTACGCGAAGCGTTTCGGAGCCTCTTATTGCGCCAGCGATCTACAGCAGATTCTAGCCGATGCATCCGTGGATGCGGTGTTGATCACCAGCCGTAATCAGGAGCATGCCGCGCAAGCCGAAGCCGCCTTGCGCGCCGGCAAACATGTGTTCGTCGAAAAACCAATGGCGATCACTGAGCAGGAATGCCGCAGCTTGTTGCGGGCGGTGAAGGAAACGGGCAAACATCTGACGGTGGGTTTCAACCGCCGCTATGCGCCCTATTACCAGGACGTCAAGAAAGCCTTGTCGCGCCGCACCAGCCCCGCCGTGATTATGGCGCGAGTGAATTCTCCAGGCATTTCCGGAGCTTACTGGATGGCCGATCCCGCCATCGGCGGCGCGATCCTGGGCGAAGCCTGCCACTTTGTGGACTTGTTCCGCTGGTTGCTGGATAGCGAGGTTGTTTCCCTGATGGCGTACTCGCTGCCCACCGACGTGAAAGAGCCGGTGGGGCAGAACAGCATGGCCGCTAGCTTCCAGATGGCCGATGGATCGGTGGCGAATCTCACCTATTGCACGGTGGGAAGTAAAACATCCGGTGGGGAACGCGTGGAGGTATTCGCGGAAGGAGCGGGCGCGTTTACCGAAGATTTCAAGAGCTTCACGCTCGCCACCACCTCGCGTAGCACCAAGACATCGTGGTGGGCGGAAAAAGGATATCTGGCCCAGCTCTCCGATTTCACCGAAGCGATTCGCGAGGGTCGTGCGCCAAAGGTTACGGTGGAAGACGGAGCACTCTCATCGTTGATCTGTCTACGCATGCTGGAATCGGCTCGCGAGAAAGCACCGCGCACGGCTTCGTTGGCGGATCTTTTGTAAGTATGCGTGTTATCCAACTCGGTCCGTTTCCGCCCCCGCACGGAGGAGTGCAAACGAATCTGGTGGCGATTCGCGATCATTTGCGGGCGCGTGGGCACCGTGCCGGAGTGGTGCACCTCACCCGCCATCGCCGTGCCAACGCCGATGAAGTTTTTTATCCCGAGAGTGCGGTGGCTACCGCCCGACTGTTGCTGAGCGAGCCAGCCGATATTCTGCATATTCACATCGGTGGCCAACTCAATACCCGTTTGCTGGCGTTGTGTCTCTATTGCACGCTGCTGCGCCGCAAATCGGTGCTGACGTTTCACTCGGGCGGATTCTGTTCCTCCCCGGAAGGGCAGAAGATCACGCCCAGTAGTTTTGCCGCTCGCGTACTCCGGCGGCTGGATGCGATCATCGGCGTGAATGCCCAGATCGTGGACTTTTTTGTGCAACGCTGCGGGGTGGCGCGGGAACGTGTGCATTTGATTTCGCCGCATGCCTCGGTGCTGGGGGCTTTGGAAAAAGAGTCCGCTCTACCTGCGCCGCTACAGCAGTTTTTCGACACCCACGATCCTGCGCTGTTGAGTGTGGGCTTGCTGGAGCCGGAGTACGACCTTCCGTTGCAGATCGAGACCTTGAGCCACGTGCGCCGCACTCATCCCCAGGCGGGCTTGTTGATGATCGGGTCGGGTAGCCTCGAAAGCGAACTCCGGCAGCGGATCGCCGCGCAACCGGATTCCGCGCATATGCTGCTGGCCGGCGATGTCTCTCATGCATCAACCTTGCGCGCCATCCGCGATTGCCGCATTCTGTTGCGGACCACGCATTACGATGGCGACGCGCTGTCCGTACGCGAAGCTTTGGAAATTGGCACCCCGGTTATCGCCACCGATAATAAAATGCGCCCACCGGGGTGCCATCTGATCCCAGCGCCGCCGCAACAGCAGCCGCTGCTGGATCAAATCGAACAAGTACTGGCCGCGCCTGCGCTCCGCTCCGGTATCGCTGGCCGCCCCAGCGATACCGCGAATGTGGACGCAGTTCTCAGCCTCTATGAGAGCTTGCGGAGCTAGAATTTTGTAGCTCCGCTGACTGTCCCGGCAGAAACGCGGGAACCCGGTGGCGGAAGTGTACCAACCTCAAAGGAAACCGGAGCCGCTCCCGTAATGCCTCCCAAACTATTCAGGTAGATTACCTGGGAGCGCAGCACGCGCCCTTCAATCGTGGGGATCATCACGCTACACCCCATGGTGCAGGGCACTCCATCCAGGCTGGATAGTTCCGGTGTCCACAGGAACGGGGCTGCGTTGCTAATCGTGGACTGAACCGCATAGCAGGCGTAATCGGTGTTGTCGTTACAGCGAAAGTGTTCGTCGTATCCGAACTTCACTCGCACCCTGCTGGTGCCCACCGGAACATCGTCGCTGTCGATAGTTACGATGCGTGGAATGAACGTGCGCCGGTCGATTCCATCGTCTGCCGGGAACGGCAGCAACTTCACAAATGTCGCTACGCCTTGGCCGAATACATCCAGCCGGTGAAAGGCGTACTTGCCGTCCGGCATCGGCTTGATATTGGCCGTCGCGGCGGCGGCACGATATTGAACATCTTTAGTGATCTGCCGTCACCGCCTTCACCACCGTGCTGCTGTTGTTGATCCGGACGGTCGCCACGATCTGGACGATCCCCGCCGTCCTGACGGTGCGGATGGTCTCCGTTAGACTCGCGATCCTTGCGATACGAGCGCTAATCGCCTGGGAGCGTCGGCGAAGCGGCCGGCATGTCCTGTAGCAGCGATTCGAAGCTGATAAATTCGTTGGAATTCTGCTGGAGGATGGTCGAGTGAAGGCCTTGCCGCCCACCACGTACACGGTCTTGCCGTGTTCCTTCAGCTTGTTCACCAGCGGAATGAAGTCGCTGTCGCCGCTGATGATGGCGAACGCGGTCACGTGTGTGTGCGTGAAGGCCAATTCCAGAGCGTCGAGTGATTTTATTAAAGAGATCCACGCCCCCGTGTCATTCACTTAGGCACGGTGGGTGCGACCTAATAATGACTACAACGCAAACGGCGAGGCTGCGGGGTGACCCTGGGCTACGCAAGGCTCAGATACCGGAAGCCCGCTCGCTCCAAACGCGACCGGTCCAGTACATGTCGGCAATCCAGCAATACCGGCGTTTTCATCGTGGGAGCCATCGCGTCCCAATCCAGTTCGCGATACTCCGGCCATTCGGTGATCAACAGTACTGCGTCCGCGGCGTTCGCCACTTCTGCGG